>NZ_BAABIS010000001.1:7313474-8570212 GCF_039542905.1 Kitasatospora terrestris | reverse complement strand
CGCGCCGTCTGCTCCGCAGACATGACGCGCCGTCACTAACGTGACGGAATGACGCTGCGTGACTCCGTCACGCAGTGACGGAGGGTGGTCAGCGACGCTTCGCGCCGCCGGGCCCGAGTCTGGTGCCGGCCTATCGCAGCGTGGGTTCGTACGGGCCCCGTGGCTCCGCCCCGGGGCCGGAGACCGGCTAGCCTGACATCATTTGTACAGGTCAGTTGGAGTTTTGGTGCACTCCGTGCGCCGGGCTGACTGGGGGAGCTTGCTGGCGCTGCTGCGAGAGGTGCCGGCCAGTACGCGGCGGGCGCCAGGCCCGCCCTATCTTGCAGGCACATTCTGTCACCGCAGCCGGGCCGGGTAACCCCGGAGCCGAACATGCAGCACCACTAGCACAGTGGTCTACACCTCCAATATTGGTCTAGACCCAAAGGTGCCCGATCCGAGCCTGAAAACCCACCCATGGCCCCGAAAAGGGCCTATCAAATTCACCTGTCATCCGATCATTGAGCCTTTTCAGGGCACCCACCGATCGGGTGACAAGGCGGACATGGCAGCCGATCCGGCTGACCGCGTTCCCCTTGGCCCGGGTGGTCGTCAACGGTAGACAATGTCTCACCCTGCCGAGTAGGAGCTGAAAAAGCTCATTCCGCAACCCCCTGACCCGGAAAGCCCTTAGCTGCCCGGCCTGCCGAACCATCAGGAAAACGGCCCAGAAAACCGCTCGGACAAGCCGTCAACAACCCACGAAACATCCCGGTCTGACCGTTGACGATATGACAAGAAATTCCACCACAACACCAACCCGGCCTCATGCAAAAACCCCCATATACAAAGCCGGCTCCATCCGGAGATGCCGCCGCCCCCATGGAAATTGACCATAAGGCCGACGGAATGGTGGCGGACCGGCGCTGGCCTCCGCCCTCGGGCCAGCGCCGGTGAGCGCCCTGCCCAGACCGACGCGCCGCACCCGCCAATCTCCCACTACCAGGACCAGGCACACAGAGAGGCAGTCGGGCTGATGAGATCAGCGAAAGCCTGATCTGAGCTGCGGAAACGGACGGGCGTCGCCATCCGCAGCCTACACTCCCACCCGCCCGGGTCCTTGTCAGCCCTCGCACTGTGCGTGCCGGTCCGGCTCGTCGCTGTGGGGTGCTTCTCCGTGGGGTGTCGAGGCCGGGATGGGGACGGCTGGCGGTGGCCGCGACGCGCAATCGCCCCTTGAGTACTGACTTCTGACTGACAGATGTGCCGGTAAAAAACATTCAAGTTGACCATGCGTAAGTCTTCGTGCAGTATGGCCGACTGATCATGGAGGGGGAGTGTACGGCGGGGCGGTCAGCATGAGCTTTCTGCACGCGCGATGCATCTGAACTTCCCGACACAGGGTCTACGATCTCTGGCCTTTCCAGGGAATCTCCACACGGGTGGGTCCATTCTGGGATCGCCCGGAATAAAAGGAGTGCGGAAAATGAAGAATAAGGTATCTAGGGTACTCACGGTTGCTGGGGCACTGGCCAGCGCGTTGGCGTTGGGCACGGTGAACGCAGGCACGGCATCGGCATACACTTGGGATGAGATCTACTCGTATGGCGCCGGCGTGTGTCTGACCCCCTATGGTGGTAGCACCAGCAATGGCGCCAACATCGTTCAGTGGCGCTGCGACACTGTCACCAATATAACGGCTCACAACTGGTCGTGGGACGAGATTCCGGGCGGATATCAGGTCCGGAACAGGAACAGCAATAAGTGCATCACTCTGTACGGGGGGTCCACTGCCAACGGAACGTACCTCACCCAGTGGGACTGCAACGGCTCCGCAGCCCAGAAGTGGTATATGGGCGGTTACAGCGGCAATTACACCATCAATCACGCGGGATCCGGGAAGTGCATGACCTCGAAGGGTGGAGACCAGAGCAGCAGCGGCGTCGTCATGACGCTGTGGGACTGCAACGGTTCCCCGGCTCAGAGGTGGTTTCTCGGGGATATTCAGTCCTGATCCCGGGCTGACCGCATTCGGCGCTGTGCGCTTGGCGCGCGGTTGGCATGCCCGCCAGGCCGCAGTGGGTAGCCAGTCTGGGTTCTCACCTTGTACACCTGGGGTGGTTGGTTACTGATCTTGGGACGCGGGTGTCATCCTCGTTCGTCAGCTCATGGTGAGGAGCGGACCTGCGGCGATCGGGGCGCGGGGCAAGTTCCCCGGCGCCGGCCGCCGCAGGCGTTCCTTCCACCGGTCGTCGCTGCCGATCCTTGCGCCGAGATCACCGATGTGATTCAGACTGGGAATCCTCAGGCCGGAGCGGGCTTGGGGGCGTGCCATGATTTGCGCCGTGAACTTTTCGAAATTCTCTTCTGGCCTACGTCGGCGTATCGGACGTGCTGGGCGTGTGGTCACGGTCGGTGTGATGGTTCTGGCCGGTACCTGTACCATTTCCGGCACGGCGCATGCGTCGTCGACGATCGCGCCGATCACCGCGAGCGGCTTCAAGCTCACTCTCGACTCCAGCTCGACCAGTGACATCAGCGCCGGCGAGGCCGCAAACGGTTCCCTGAACCCCGTCAGTCTGTCCTCCGTTCCTGCCGGGAGTTTCAGCTCCGGCAAGGACGGCCTGTGCTACCCGACCCCTTTCAATCCGGGTGTCTCGGCCGACGGCTACTGCTGGGGCAACACAGCTGACGACAGCGGTTCGGCCGGCTGGTACCCGCAAGGTTTCTCCGTTCCGCACTCCGCCGCGGCCGACGGAGCGTGGGGAGGCAGGCGCTGGGAGGTCGTCTCCTGGCACAACGGGGACAACAGCGTCGCCAAGCTGCGCTTCGTCGACCGGGCCAGCGCCACCCCGCGGTACGTGGACGTTCTCCTCGCTACCCTGGCTCAGGACGGGACGGTCACTCCTCTTCCCATCCACGCCGACAGCGTGGTCTGGTACGACAACAACCTCCTCATCGGCACGGGCGGTCTTGTCCAGGTCTTCCGGCTGGGCGACCTGATGCACAGTTCGGTCGGACTGGCTGGGACGGGATTCACTTACGTCCTTCCCCGGGCCTACCTCTACCGCACCGTCGCGACTGCAACGAGCGCGTGCGTCCCCGAGACGGGCAACACGCCGTGCCTCACCTCACTCAGCTTCGACCGCGCCAATGGCGCCCTGCTGTCGAGCGAATTCCGCCCGGACAACGCGAACGGCCGCATCATCCGGTGGTCCTTCGACCTCAGCAGTGGTCTGCCCAGGACGGGCACCTCCGCGCTCGGCGCCTGGACCACGCCGGTGTGGAAGATGCAGGGCGTCGTCAACGTCAACGCACCTTCTACATCAGCGCGGCCTGCCCCGGCAGCTTCGACAACGGATACCGGGAGAGCGCGTGCGTGCACAAGGGCTCGCCTGGCGGTTCCACGAGTGTCCTGACTGCGGTCCCCGACATGACGCAGAATCTCGACTGGGACTCCTCCACCGGCCGGATCCGCGGCGTGAACGAGGTCGGCCAGTTGGACCGTGCCCTGCCCCAGCGGCTCGTCTTCGACTTTGCGCCGACCGCCCGTTCCATAACGACCGTCCGCTTCAAGAACGTCAACAGCGGTATGTGCCTGACCCCGTACGGTGGCAGCCTGAACAACGGCGCGAACATCGTCCAGTGGCCTGCAACGGCAGCAGTCCTCAGAACTGGTACTGGAACGGCAACGAGATCAGGAACTTCAGCAGCAACCGCTGCCTGACCGTCTACGGCGGCAGCATCTCCGACGGTGCCGTCATGAATCAGTGGGACTGCAACGGCAGCGCCGCCCAGCACTGGGACCTGTCTCCTGGAACCGCCGGAGGCGCCATCATGATCAACGGCGGTAGCGGGCGCTGTCTGACCATCTACGGAGGCAGTGTCACTCAGGGCGCCGACGCGGTCCAGTGGACATGCCAGGCGGACAGCACGAAGCACAACTGGGTCGGCTACACCATCCCCTGACCCACTGCACTGATTCGCGGGCCTGTCGGCCTGCTCTCGGCGTGGCCGTAGTCCGGCGGCGGCCCCGGGCCGTTCACGGCGGCTGACCCTCCTGCGAGCCGGACCCGCCCGGGCCGCTGCCTCTGAGTGCCGGCAACGACTTGAGGGCGGTCCGGGTCGCAGGGCCAGCGCCGCGACTGACACGCCAGAGCTTCAACGCAAGGCCGGACAGCACTCCGGTCCAGGCCATCACGGCCACTTCTTTCTATCGAGTCCTGCGCCTCGTACTGCGCGGCCCTCTCCGGGCCCGGTCCGGAGAGGGCCGCTGCGGGGCGCCAGGGTGGTGAGGCTCGTTGAAAGTCGCTCTGCCCGCGCTTGCGTGAATATCGCTGAGCGGGCCCCGATCCTTGACCTGTCGGATGCGTCGGAGACGATGCGGCCGTGAACGACTTCGAAGAGTTGATCAGCCGAGTCGTGGCTGCGTCAGCCGCGAGTGACCTGCTCCGATCCCCGGTTTCCGCCGCAGAGCTGGCCGAGGCCGAGCGGAAGCTCGGCTTTCGCCTGCACCCTCTGCTCGCCGCGCTCTACCGAAGGGTCGGCAACGGCGGTTTCGGCCCCTCGGACTCCGTTCTGCCGCTCTCCGGCGGGCCGAACGCGGACTGGGAGACCTCGGTGGTGCAGGGGTACTCGGACAGGATCCCTCCGCAGGGATCGGACACTTGGTGGTCATGGCCCGAAGGGGTTGTCCCGGTGCTGGACTGGGGCTGCGCGATGTTCGCGTGCGTGGACTGCCGCAGCGACGACGGAACCGTCCTGCTCTTCGATCCCAACGCGATCAGCAGCCAGGACGTGTCCAGGGCGTGGTTCGTCGACGGAGGCAGCCTCGCCGAGTGGCTCGGGACGTGGCTGGACGGCCGAGGCTGGTACGAAGAAGACGCCGTAAATGGAGGCTTCCCCCGGGTCCGCTGGGCAGACGCGGCATCGCGACTGCAGCCGGCCCGGCTCAGGGACACGGCGCAGCGGTGACACCCCGGCCCTCCAACCGCACATCGATCCCGGGGACAGCACGTCTTCGACCGGGGCCCCATGATCGAGGAGTGCCCCGAGTGAAAGTTCCTTCGTTCACGATCCGCTCTGGGCTTCAGGGAATCGCGGCCAGAACCTTGAAAGTCCCCACCTCCTACTCGGGCTCGGAACAGACCTGCTCACCAGGTCTCCCCACCCCCAGGGCGCCGGCCTGGGGGTGGCACGGCAAGCCTCCAGAGTCGCCCGTCAGCCAGCCGCACTTCGGGGCGGGACGGCCTGCGCGGGTCGGGTCAGAGGGTGGCGAGGAAGTTTCGGACGGTGGTGGCGAAGGCGTCCGGGGCGGTGGTGTACAGGAGGTGGTCGGCGTCCAGTTCGGCGAACGCGGTGCCGGGGCGGCGCTCGATCATGGCGGCGGCCTGGTCGGCCGGCAGGGTGCCCTTGGTCGCGCGGATCAGCAGGGCGGGGCAGTTCGTGGCCGTCCACTGGGCCCAGTGGTCGCCGTGGACCTGGTCCTCGGAGCTGTACATGTCCTGCGGGTGGAAGGGCAGCCGCCAGGTGCCGTCGGCGTTCTCCCGCAGGCGGTCGGAGAAGTACGGCGCGGCCGGGCCGAGCCCTTCGACCAATGCCTCGCGGGTGGGCGCGTCGTAGGGCAGGTTCAGCAGGAACCCGAACGGGTTGGTGCCGTCGAGGCCGAGCGCGACCGGGCCCTCGGCGTTGACGAGCGCGGCGACGCGCTCGGGGTGGCGGGCCGCGAACTGGTAGGCGTTGATGGCGCCGAGGGAATGGCCGAGCAGGACGACCCCGCCCAGGTCCAAGTGGTCCAGGAGGGTCTCCAGGTCCGCGAGGTAGCCGTCGCGCGAGTAGTCGGCGGCGCGGTCGGACTCGCCCTGGCCGCGCTGGTCCGGGGCGATCAGCCGCCACTGGGGGCCGAGCGCCGCGGCCAGGTCGGCGAAGGTGGCGCCCTCGGACAGGTGCCCGTGCAGGGCGACCAGCGGCCGGCCCGTGCCGCCGAAGTCCAGGTACGAGAGCCGGCGACCGCCGATGGACAGTTCGGCCCGGGAAGCGGTGGCGGGCGTGGTCGCGGTCAGGTTGGTCATGTCTGGTCCCCCGAAGAGTCGGATGTGGTCGACGGCTTGATCGACGGGAAGAGCATAACCCGGAGTGGGACAATCGTGTAAGACATTTGTTCAACCGGTTTGATCGGCCATGCGTCGGCCCGGCCCCCTCGGCCGATGACCACAGTTGGCCAGTGATACCGGTAAGGCGCAGCCGGTGGGGCGGGTGCGCCTCACCCCATCAAAGCCGCGACCTGAACCACCGTCTTGAGTGTCAGCGGGCCTCTCTACGCTGGCGGCCGTGAGCATCGATGATCTTGAATGGCCGGCGATCGACCGTGGAGACTCCTGGAGGCTGGTGGACCTCCTGCTGGAGGGAGGGCACCTGGAGCTGGTGATCCGGGCCGCGTACGAGCAGGGCGAGTGGTCCTGTGCTGAGGCGGCCGCCCGTGAGTTGTGCCGGGTCGGAGAACACGAGCGGGCCCGCGGCGTCCTGGAGCCCTTCGTCGCGGCGGGCGAGCGGTCCGCTGTCCTGGCGATGGCGCACACCCTCATCCGGTGTGGTCGGATCGACGAGGCTCTGGAACTGGCCCGCCCGGACAACACCGGCCCCGAGTCGGACGGCGCGTGTTTCGATTTCGTCAAACTCCTGGCCCGCAGCCGGGCGCGTGGACGAAGCGATCGACTTCCTGCTGCCCCGCCTCGGCGGCTGGTGGCTGACGTCGACCCTGGTCGAGATCACCGAAGGACAGGACCGGGACGAGCGGGTGCTGGAGCTGCTGGACCCACTCGCGGAGAGCGCCCGGCACGCCCGGGGCAAGGCGCGGTGGAACCATCCCTGCAGCAATGCGCAGGAGCTGCAGGCCCTTGTCCTCGAACGTTCCGGCCGTGCCGACGAGGCGATCCGGATCCTCGGCGAAGACGTAGCCGCAGGCCGCTTCCTGGTCCAGAACACCCTCACCGCGTACGCCGAACTCCTGTTGCGGCACGGGCACGTCGAGGCGCTGCGCGAACTGGGCACCGGACCGCGGGCGGGCGTCGCTCTCCGGTACTACGCGCGGGCCCTCGAAGACGCCGGGAGGGCCGAGGAGGCGGAGCAGGTCCTGCGGGAGTTCATCGACTCCGCCGAGCATCCGGACCGCTTCCGCTGGCCCCTGATCGAACTGCTGGCCCGCCGGAGTCGCCTTGACGAAGCCGTCGAGGTGGGACGTCCTACGTTCGACTACCACGATGCCTGCCTCCTGGAGGGCGTCATCCACCTCCTCCAGGAGGCCGGGCGTCCCGAGGACGCCCTGGCGCTCCTCGACGAACGCAGCACCGAGTTCGTCGAGGACCACTTCTCCTGGCTCTCCTCGAACCGGCTGTGGTTGCTGGGCGAGGCCGGCCGGTACGACGAAGCCCTCGAGTACGCCGCGACCCTGCCCGCAGACGAATACCGCCTCCTGGAGACAAAGGCCTGGCTGCTCGCGGACTCGGGCCGTGTCGAGGAAGCCCTCGCGCTGCTCCGGGCCGGCGGAACCGCTCACTTGTCGGACCTGGCCGAAATCCTGGCCACCCATGGTCGCGCCGCCGAGGCGCTCGCCGTTCTGCCCATGGTCGCCGAGCAACGCGCGGCGAAAGAAGCAAAGACACCGGTCCCCACCGACGACCACGGCTACGCTCTCGAGCCTCCCTGCTGAACCTTGTCGCGGAGGATCTTGTGGTTCTTCATGCGGGCGAAGGTGTGCTCGAACTGCCGCATCCGCAGACCCGTGAACATCTCCCCCCACTGACTCGACCATCAACACGCTGCTTGCTCTGTTCGCGAGAAGGGCGGAACTCGTGAACAAAGCCACGCTGCGGGGCTGCAAGGCCATGGATCCGATCGTCGGCGGCTGCACGGCGCTGGCCTCTCCGGGAGCCAAAAGGGTCTGTCCAGCGCCCGGTGCAGGCGGTCAGCCGGTCGGTTGAAAATGCCTTCCTGCTCGGGCTTGCCATCCTCGTACGGCCCGTGCCGGGTTCAGGTATTGATCGCCCGGATCGAGCGAGGTTGACCGCGCAGGGCGGGCAGTTGAGCACAGTCTTCAGCCCCAGCCAGGCCCTCCCCCAGGGCCAGGAGAGAGAGGAGCTGCACGGGGCGGCCGGCCATGGCGGCAGCCTCCAGTTTGTGGTGGCCGTCGAGGAGGAAGTGCGTCAGACCCCAGTGCAGGTAGTAGTCGGCCGCCAGGTCGATGGCGGGCTGGCAAACGTCCAGTGTTGAGACCGCCACAGCTGTCGGGACCGTTCCCCGGTTCATGAGCTCGACGTACTCCTCCACGCGCTCCCTCTCGTTCCACGTTGGAGGGACCATGGGCACGACGAACTCATAGAGATGGGTGGACGCATCGACTGCCGTCTCGAAGGACCGGTAGTACGGAGTGTGTGGGTGCTCCGGGAGGCCCCAGAACTGGTCGAGCCCCCACGTGGCCACCTGTTCACCGCTGAAGTAGTCGCCTTCCCGGCCGGGAACGACAAGGCGGGGCTTCACCTGGAGCAGGACCGGAAGGTACTCGCCCTCCGGCAGCAGCGCGCCGAACGCGCCGACCACTTCATCGTCGTCCGGATCCGTCAGCGTGCCGGTGAGCCTCTCCTGCACGCTCTCCAGCGACAGCGTCTCTCTGGAGGTCACCAACCGACGAAACAGGAACTGGCACGTTCCACACCACGGGCTGAGTTCGAAAGCGGGTTCCCCCTTGACCACGAGCAACCTGCGCCCCGGCCCGCCCCCGGTCTCCTGTCGCTCCGTCTCGAAGCGCAGTCGCGCCTCGGGGGCCGGGATGCCGAGCCTGCGGGGTTCGCCCGATTTGATCACCATGGACCGACCGTACGGGCCGCGGAGGATCAACACCACCGACTACTGAGCGCGTAGCCGACCGGTCGGGCCAACAGCCTCGACGTAGGCGGGCCGGGGGTGGTTGTGCGGGCATGACGTACCCCTCCATCTCTTCTCGGCGGCCCGGCCTGGGCAGCGGGCTGACCGCGATGCTGCCCGCTGCCGCTCCCGCCACGGCTGCCGGCCACCGGGCCGCCGAGCAGCTCCTGCTGCTGCGCGAGGCGGCGGTGCCGGTGCTGGCGCTGACCGCGGCGGTGGAGCTGCTCGGGCTGCTGGCCGACAGCCAGGACGCGGTGGTCCGCGAGGCGGCTGCGGCGACGGCGGGCCGGCTGCGCGCGGCCGCCGAGGCCACGGCCGGCCCGGGCCGGTGAGGGCTGCTGGGTTGCGCGGTGACCCTACCGGGCCGTTCTGTCAGCACCGTCGGGAAGTTCGGGCAGGGGCCAGGTGGGATCCGGCGTCCAAGCGGGCCACGGAGCAGCGAACGGGCCCGCCCGGTCCTGGAGGAGGGCGAGGGCGCGCTCGCAAGCTTGTTCGACTGCTCGATGGTCGGTGTCGGTGATGAAGCCGAGGCGGCGGCCGTGCGCGTACTCGTCCTCGTCCTTCCACGTCGCCGAGGAGAGGTCGGGTTCGACCACCAGGTCGACGAGCAGGTCCAAGGTGTCGATCCCGATGCGGGTCCGGGTCACGGGGCGCTCGAAGTTCACGTACAGGCGCAGCGGCTCGCCTGCGGGGGTCTGGAAGTGGTGGAGGGAGAACCACTCGCCCGTGGTGTCGAAGCGGGAGCGCAGGACGGTGTGCCGCCAGACCCAGGGCTCCAGTTTCCAGGTGCCGACCGCAAGGCTCTCCAGGCCGCTCTTGCGGGTGGTGTCGTCGCCGGTGCGCAGCGCCGTGGTCCAGGTGGTCGGGGCGAGGTCGTGGATCCGGTTGGCGCCGATGATCGAAAAACTGAACTCCGTCGAGCATTGGACATAACTGCACCGGCCAGCGCCTCGGGCCACCCCGGCGGATGCCTTCGCGCGCCGGGCAGGACAGCGGTCCCCCGGACTGGGGCCGTGCCCGGCGCGCGGTTCAGGGCGGCCAGCTGCGACGACCCCGTCGCCTCGCCAGCCGCGGAGAGCGGTACCACCCTCCCCAGGGCGGCCCCCACGGCGCCCTGCGGACCCATTCCTACGGACACCACCGGGCGAGCCGCCAGGAGACCGCAGGGGCACGGATCCGGCCGCCGGATACCCGCCCCGGAGGCGCAGCGGCGCCCGGAAGCTCAACGCCATTGATGTGCGACCGGACCGCGGCGGGCGTCAGAGCCGGTGCAGTGCCGCGTCCTAGGGTGGGCGGCATGGAAGAGGCGCACGTGAGCAGGTCGGTCGGCTGGTGGTCCCGGATCAAGAATTGGGCAGGGGTCCGCCGACCCGATAGGCCCTTCTCCCACCAGTGGGAGCTGCGGCAGGCGGCCGCGCGGATGCGCGGGCGGCTTCTCCTGCACCCCGTGGAGGGGCGGTGGCAGGACCTGGCGTACTGGGATCCGCTGCCCACCGCCCGGGACATGGCCGGCTCGGTGGGCGAAGGGCGCTGGGAGGACCGCAGTTGGCTGAACGTTCCGGGACCGTTCTACGCCGGCGTGACCGACACCGGACTGAACGGCCCGTACTACCTGCCCGAGCACGTGCTCTCCAGCGACGAGCACTACGAGTTCGTCTACCGCCAGCCCGCCAACCCGCGCGAGGTGGCCGGCCTGCTGGAGATCGCCCATAGCGAGCCGATGGGCGGCTACGCATGGGACGGCGACCAGCGTTGGACCCCGCAGGCGGTACGAGAATGGTGGGCCCGCCGGGCCGACGTCCGGGACTGGATCACGGCGGAACTGGCGGCCGACGATCGGAACGAGCCGGAAGCCCTGCACCGGTACGCCGCCTACCTGGAGGACGGGCTGGAGACCTACCTGCGCGGCTACCTGTTCTGGCTGACCGAGGGCCGCGAGCCGCGCCTCGGCGAGGAACTGCCCAACCTCTGACACACCGCGTGCCCGCCGCCGACGAAGATCCCCGACGTCTGCAGGGATCGCCGCCACAGCGGGCTCGGCGTCTTCCGCACTCTGTGGCCCGGGGGGTGGTGCTGCCGGGTCAGGCGCCGAGGCCGATGTGGGAGACGTAGGTGTAGGCGCCCCAGTCGGAGTCCATGTCGGCGATGATGTCGTCCCAGATCTCTTCGAGCTTGTCGGTGTCGCCGGCGGTGAGGGCGTCGACTGCGTCGTCCCAGACGTAGCGGACCTGGAAGGTGCGCACGCGCAGGTTCTCGCGGCGCCGCGGCTCGTCGACGACGTCCTGGTTGACGGGGTGGATCTCGACACGGGTGCCGCGCCCTGCGCGGTTGAGGTGCTGCTTGAACGCACCGGAGTTCGCGAGGACGTTCGCGGCGCGCAGGTTCCAGTAGGCGGTGTCGATCGCCTCCAGGGTGGCCGGCCTGGGGCGCTGCTTGCCGCGGCGCCAGGCCTTGACGGTGGCGGGCGTGACGGTGACGCCGGCGTCGGCGAGGGCCTGGGCGCCGCCCTTGGTCTCGGTGAGGTAGCGCAGGCGGGCCATGAGGCCGCGGCGGCTGGTGGCGGGGGACTTGATGCCGCCCTCGATGATGAGGCGCTCCAGGGCGTCTTCCAGGGCGCGGGCGAGGGCGAATTTGCCGTGGATGTTGCCGGGGTCCAGGTTCGCGCCGTAGCGGCCGAAGTTCTTCCATCCGTCGGTCGACACGTTCAGGCGCTCCGCTTCCGGCTCGGGGGCAGGGTGTACTGGTCCTTGAGTTTCATCTGGGTGGTCAGGCGGCCTTCGGTGAAGACGGTGCGCCAGTCGGTTTCTCCGGTGACGTGGAGTTCGTCGGTGCCGCGCAGTCGGACGACGGTGAGGCCGGCGGTGTGGGCGCGGTGGGCTTTGTACCAGAGGTTGGCGAAGGCCTGGGAGCGGATGATGTGCATCCAGTCGGGTCGGCGGATGTCGCGGTTGTAGGTGGATTCGCCGATGGTGGAGGCGAATTTGGCGTAGATGGCCTTGACGTACTTCTCGGTCACGGTGTCGCCGTCGGTGATGGCGTTCTCGCGGGCCTGGGTGAGGACGCGGCGGAACTTCTCCAGCAGGCCCTCGGAGGCGCCGGAGGTCCAGGCCTCGGTGATGTGCGGGGCGTCGGCGAGGCCGAGCTTGTGGCAGCGGGCCAGCAGGCGGACGGTGGCGCCGTCCAGGAGCACCGGGCCGGTCTCGTGGCGGTTGCCGATCGGGTCGGGCAGGTGTGGGTGGTCCCAGACGGGGCGCTTGGGCAGCAGGTAGATGCCGGAGCGCTTGGGGTCGAACCCGCCGTCGGGCTGGTGGACCAGGCTGCCGATCGGCAGGTGGCACTTGAGCGCGCTGCAGTAGGCGGCGTTGGTGTCCAGGACATCCACGACCACCCCGCCCTCGCCGCGGCGCACCGCCTCCATCAGCGGGACGTTCTCCCACTTGTGGCGGCCCTCCCACACGTCGTCCGCGCCGCTGCGGGATTTCTTGCTGAGGAATTCCAGGCGGTCCGGATACACCGTGTGCTCGTACGCGGCACCGACCCGGGTCGCCTCGAACAACGCCATCCCGTTCGGAATCGCCTTCTTCTCCAACGCCGCCGAAGCCGCCTCCGTGTCACCGCCGTGCTCCTCCAAGGCCTGATCCACCGCCGAGGTGATCATGTCGAGGTAGTAGCCGAGATCCCGACCCGTACCCGCGTACTCCGAACGAGACAACCCGGCAGCGGCAGGCGCCGGACGGGGCGCAGCCGCGGGAGCCGGGCGGGCCGCGGGCCTGGGCGCAGCGGGCCGGGTGGGCGCGGGCGCCTGCGCCGGGGTGGCCGTGGGGGGCTGTTCGGCCGGGGCGGGGGTGGTCGGGGCGGGGGTGGTCGGGGCGTGCTCGGTGGCGGCCTGGACGAGCGCGGCCGGCGCCTCGGCGGGGGCGGCCTGGACAAGCTGGGCAACGGAGGCAGGGGCGGCAGCGGGAGTGGCGGGGGTGCACCAGCCGCCGAGGTGGATCGGGCGGCCGGCGACACGGTGGCGGACCGGCTTGGCGCAGCGCTCGCACGGCGCCGCCTCGTGGTCCAGGATCTCGCCATCCGGGCCGCGGTCGTAGTCCGCAGGCACCGAGAGCTGCTCGGCAACGGGGGCCGGGGCGGGGGGCTGCACCGGTGCGGCAGCCGGGACGGCGGGCGGGACGGGCTCGGTCGGGGTGGTGGTGAAGCTGGCCGGGACGGCCTGCGGTGCTGCGGCGTGCGGGGGCCAGGTCAGGGACAGGACGGCGTGGGTGGGGCCGGCGAGCAGGTCCAGCGGCGCCATCCCCCAGTGCGCGGCCAGGGCGTCGACCTCATCCAGGGTCCAAGCCTGCGCCCCCGACTGACGACGGGACACCTTGTCCTGCGTCAGACCGACACCCGCGGCCAACTGAGCCTGACTCTCCCCGGTCCGCTGCCGCAGCGCGGCCACCGTGAGCCGCAACGTTTCCAACGTACTGAGTGCCATGCCGACACCCTATCCATATTGCATGGTCAAATTCCATAGAGATGGCGTTGATTCACTGGATTGCGTGGGGTGAGCTGTGACGGAGCACCGCAGTTTGCCAGCGGAGCAGCTTGGTGTGCGACTTCGGTTCCGCATCGCCAAGGCCGGAGGGGTCGGCCGATCCGCTCCTGGTTGAATCAACGGATGAGCGAGCCCTTTGTCGACCTCGCAGTTGTCACAACACCGTCCGGCGTGCTGGTCCTGGGGATGGCCGGCTGGATCGACCAGTGGCCCGAGCATGGCGACCCGCTGTCCGTGCGGGCAACGGCTGCGGCGGAGCAGGGCGGCGGCCACCTCCACGAGCCTGAGGACGGCCCGAGCCAGGAGTGGTTCTGCGAGGCGGTCGCGGTGCCGGCCGCGGCCGGTCGGCCGTTGAAGGTCCGCGCGCAGACGTGGGACTCGTACGACGGGCAGGTCATCGCTCTCCTGGAAGTCGACCTCGGCCTGCCCTGGCCGGGCGATCTTGGCGGAGAGCCGGTCCGTCTCGGTGACCTGCCGGTCGACCGGTGCGGCATGGTCCTCGGGGATGCCCGCGCCCTCGACTCGTTCGTCGGGCTGTCCGGCGAGTCGATCGACGGGCTCGCCGATGTCACCTACTGGGGGAAGTACGAGGACGACGCCCACGCCCGTTTCGGCGGCAAACGGACCCCCCAATACGGCGGCCAGGGGCCCTACGGGAGGCTCGAACTCCCGCTGCGCGAGGCCCACGAGCTCGCCGACCGGATCCGCAGCTGGGCGCCCCGCTCCGGCCTGGTGGTCTCCATGGATGCGCGCACCCACTTCCACCTGCTCCAGCGGGACGGCGAGATTCACCCCCTGCTGGCCGGGCAGATCGAGCTCGACGGGTCCCAGGTCCTGCAGTTGGGCTGGGAGCCGGGTGATCACTCCATGCGCCACCGCGGTGAACGTGCCTGGGACCAGGTCTACGCCGTCACCCTGGAACGGGCCGGCACCACCACCGTGCTGCGCTGGACCATCCCCGCAGAGACCGACGATCCCGAATAGGCAGCCAAGCCGCAGCGCAGTCGGCCGCGCGGAGCAACGGCGGGCGAACAACCGGACGGCACCGCTTCGCAAGGCATCGCGCTCCTCCTTCGCAAACTGCCCTGCACCGCCATGGTGCTGACCAGCAGGTTCTAAACGATCACTCGCAAAGTACGGTGCTCCGTCACAGGCCCCGCCGTTGACGAAGGGGGCCTCCCCACCAGCCGGACATCCCTATGAGAGCCCCTCTCGGGCGCCGAAGGCCCCCTACAGGTGGCTACGCGCGCGACGCGCGATCCCGGCCGGCCTCCGCCGAGTCCCCCGACCCGGGCCCGCGGCCCGTTCGATCGCCCCCGACGAAGCAAGAGGGTGGCAGCACCGGTGCTGCCACCCTGGCAGCGTGGGTGCTGCCTTATATCCAGAACCCGGTCGCTGCGCTTCTCCCGGACGGCCCCAGGCCAGTGCCGGGTGGCTGCGCCCGCGTACGCACGAGACAGCGACTGGCGGCCGGGCTACGTCAGTTCCAGGGCGCCTTGCCGGTACCTCCGCCCACAGAGCGAGCGCCTTCTGGTCGACGGCGCCGATACTGACCTTCGCGCAGAACGCCGCAGCGTCCTTGGTGAACCTCAGCCAGCCGGGTTCAGGTGGTCGTGCCGTCAGCAGATTGCACCGGCAGTTTCCGCCAGGGCGCGTCAGGGTCAGCGAGGGTGTCGAGCATCAGCTCGCACCAGGTAGCCGCGGTACCGACGGCGAGGCGTGCATGGCGCGGCCCCAGGCCCGTCGGAGCCACCAGTCGGCCATGGCCGGTGCCGAAGCGGTTGCGAAGTTCAGCCACCCCCACCGCCGCCGAGGTAAGAGCGCCAAGGACTCGCCTGATGGATTCCGCATTGTCGGGACTGTCACCGGACCGAGGGCCGGGGAGCGCCCCGGGGTGGAGGAGCAGCGACTGCTGGGCCTGCTTGACGAGCGCCGGAACGTCATGGCGATCGTCGACGGGAAGGCCTCGCTGCAGCAGGACGAACTTGGCGGTGGCCTCGATCAGTTGCTTCGCTGCGCCAATGGCGTCGTCGGGGTAGTCGGCGCCGAAGCGGCGCAGACGGTCGAGCTCGGCCTTGATTCCGGAGGCGCCTGACAGCGCCTCTGCCCGAACGGTGAGGCCGGCGACGCGTGGGGGGTGAATACGCAGGTCATCGTCGAGCAGACAACCGGTGCGGGCGAAAGCCTCCCGCAGGTCAGCAAGGGTGTCGGAGTCCAGTCCGGTGTCGTTGAACCGTCTGACGTCGCGGTCCACCCTGCGCAGGAGACTCTCGAAGACGCGTAGGGCACGCCGGGCTTGGTCTTCGTCGGTCCAATCGACGGCCGAGGCGTAGGAGTCGAAGGTTTGCTTGCGGACGCCTCCTTCACCTTCGGCGGTGAAGTCCGGATTCGGCGCGAAGTGCTCGTTCTCCCAGTACTCGCAGATGGCGGCCTGCGCGAGGCCGCTCATCAGCCCCCGAATGGCGTTGCGTGCGGCGCGGGCGATCAGATCGGAGGTGGGAGCCATGGCAGGACTGTAGAAGCTGGCGCGGACGGGCGCTCGGGTTTTCCCGGTGCGCGGTCTGATGCGTTCTGCTCGACCGCGGCGACGGCCTCGGTCAGGCAGTCAGGCAGTGAGTGCTGGAGGCCGGCCGAACGAAGGCGGCGGATCAGGCAGAGTCGGCCATCGTGGGCCGGGACCGCGCACACCCGCACCCGCGGGCCGCCCGGTCACCGTGTTGGTGGTTACCGGCGCGCCCAGGCCGGACAGACGGGTTAGTGCCTGGCCATCTGGACGACCACCCCGCCCGGAGTGTGGTGCTCGCTCGATCTTCTCTGCACCAAGTCGGGTAGGGCCTTTCGCCGACTGGCTCCACCGACGCGTCGCCCGCAGCTACGAGGCCCTCCCGGCCGCTCCGGAGCCATGATCTACATCGCCATGATCGGCCTCATGACCCGCCGACTCAGCGGCGAGACCACCCCGACCTGGCGCGGCACCTGAGCTCCGAAGTCAGGGACGAAAACGCCCAGTCACACCGTCGGATACCGCCACCGCAACAAACCCAGGCAAACCGGGATGCTTCACCTTGACGAGCCGAAGTCAGTAAACGCTGAGCTGGTGGGCGGCGACAGTGCCGCGGAGCCGATCGCAGCAAGCGCCATCTTCTCCACCGACGATAGGACGAATGCCCGAGGCGTGGGCGTCGAGCGCACACCGTTGCACGACGCCCAATTCGCCGCGGTCGGGTTAGAAGAAGTCAATGTCCCGGCCCTGCCGGTGCTCTGTCCTCAGGCGGAAAGGACCGAACTTCCTGTATTCGACCCGCTGCATGTAGCCGGGTCCTTTTACTTCGTGGACCTCATGGTTTGGTGTGCGTGCACGGGCTATGGCTCCAACGATGGTTACTCCGACGGTTTCGAACAGTGTGACTAGCACGCCGCCCCAGCCGGAGGGGAGACCGACGGGGAATGCCGCAAGACCAGAAATCCATCCTCCGAGGCGGAGGCTCGCGGGTGCCAGCCAGATTACCTCGGCGGCGAGCGCGAAGAACGGGAGTGCCATGGCGGCGCCGAGCAAGAGGCGGCGGAGGGGATTTCGGCGGGTCGGTTTTCCCCAGGAACGCATTTGCTCCTCCACGATCAAGCTTTTCATGCTCTCTGCCCCCCAGACTGACGCCTTGATCGTTCCGACAATCACGGCGAAAGAGGTGGCGTTGAGGACTGCGGCGCAGATCGCCAGTGCCAGGAATTTACCGCCATTGTTGGGCAGGGTGAAGCCGGGAACCCAGAACGATGCCGTCCACAATCCGATCGCCCCTCCGACGACCCCGAACAGGAGGGTCAGGACCCGCAGCAGTTCTCGGAAGGTTCGGGCCCGAGAACTGTTGCTGCGGGCCGCTATTTCTCGGTCCCTCTCGCTCGCGGCCCTCAGCTCGGCTGCCTCGGCTTCTGACTCCCGCATTCGGCGGGCGGCTATGGCGAGTGCCTGCCGTTCCGTGGGACTGGACACCTCGCCGCCGCCGTTGATCGCCTGGTCAAGTGCTTTTTCGGCCAGTTCTGCCATTCTGGCGGCATTCGGGTTGCGGGCCAGCGCGAAGCGCTTTCCCTCGGCTGAAGTGACGCTCCACGTTGGTGTCTGGCTGGTATCCGCTTGGAAACCCAGCTGCTGATGAAGCTGTACAGTTCGTCGACGCTGACGATGCCGTCCTCGTCGAGGTCGGCCTCTCCAGTTCGCAGACCGTGTACGACTGCGGAAGTGAATACCGAGGCTTCGCCCCTGGCTCTGCTGGCGAGGTTGTCTCCGGGTGCGGATTCGTAGCTGTACTGAAGTGAGGTGGAGGAGGTGATGACGACCCGGCCACTGCCTTCGAAGGTCTCCGTGAGCTCGATTTTCTCCTGCTTGTCGCCGCGGGCACGCATTCCTCTGTTGAAAGCTCCGCTGTAGCAGCAGTCGAGCAATAGGATAATGCGCCGGCTACGGCTCTGATCTATCCAGTCGGCAACAAAGTCGGCGCTGACCGAAGTGGCAGCGAGCGAGTCGAACTCGCTGTCCTTGGTGACGAAGTGCAGCCGGTTACGGAGGTCCTTGTGTCCATGGCAGGACAGGTGCAACAGCAGGGTGTCTTCGCTGGTAGCGGATTTGAAGAAATGCTCGATCGACTTCATCCAGCTTCGTGCCGAGCCGTTGAACAGGACGTTCACCTCGAACTCGCCGATCGCAGAGTCGCTGAGAACGCCCTGGAGTTGTGCGGCGTCGGCTGCTGCACGAGGAAGGGGGTCGAATTTGGGGTCGTCGTATGTCTCGGTGGCCAGCACCAGGGCCCGCCTAGCCATCGGATGCCTCCGCGCCGCTGGTGGAAGCGAGGTGCGCGAGGAAGGCTTCGACGTTCCGTCGGCGCTCGGCGGGTGATCCTGACTCCAGGATCAGTTCGTTGTCACCGATCCGGAGCGTGACCTTGCCCGAGGTGCGGCGGGCCAGCCAGTCCTGGACCAGCAGGATCAGCGATCGGACGGCAGGCGCTCCCGCCAGGCTCAAGATGAGGGAGCTGTAGAGGGTGGTGTCAGCAGCCCGAGTGCCGTGGGGAGCCAGCGGTGCCGGAGCGTGTTCCAAGTGCAGCAGTGGAAGCTGATGGAGCTCTTCGAGCAGCGACTCCATCTCGCGTTCGGTTGCCTCCACGCCGTCCGGATCACTGAAGACCAGGCCGACATCCACCGACCCCAGTGCTCGATTCACTACGCCCCCCAAGGTGGGAATTCAAGGTGCGGACAGGTTCCCACAAGAGGATTGCCGCCGAGGGGAGTTGATCGGATTGCACTCGAATTGGCGTAGGTGCGGAACGCGCGCGTCGACCGCACCATCGCGGTGACGTGCAGCGGACTCTGCAGAGTCTGTCCATAGGCGCGCCGCGCTGCTGGAGCTGTCCATCGCGCGGGCCAGCGCGCGGTCGCGGCGGTGGGTCCGGCCTACCAACGGGTGAGGTGTTCCCCGAGCGCGCGGCGCAGCAGGGCAAGGGCTGCGTCGGCGGCCGGGCAGAGCAGAGGCTCGCCGCTGGCAGTGAGCGTTTTCAGCGCGGGCACCGATCGGGTGACGGCTGGGTGACGTCAGCGGGCAGCGAAACGAGCGAGGCTCTCCGGCGGTTGAGTGAGATGTCTGACGTCTCAACTCGGTGGCCGGAGAGCCTCGTTGGTTGTCTATCCTGCATCACTTGACCTGCCGCACGCGCTGGTGGAGTGGGTCACCATGCTGATTGTCACCCGTGAGGGTGACCGGCGCTGCAAGCTCCGGCCGTCGCAACGCGCGATCGTCGCGCTGGTGTACCTGCGCAAGCACGACACGCTCGCGCAGATCGCGGCCGGGTTCGGGATCAGCGTGGGTACGGCCCACGCCTACGTTCGTGCGGTGACCGGGCATCTCGCCCGCAAGGCGCCGGGGCTGACCCGGGCCCTTCGCGAGACGGACGGGGCATACGTACTGGTCGACGGCACCCTGGCCGAGTGCGACCGGGTCGGCGACGGCCGTGCCGATTACAGCGGCAAGCACCGCCGCCACGGCGTGAACCTGCAGGTCATCACCAATCCCGTTGGCAAGCTCGCGTGGATCTCACGACCGCTGCCGGGCCGAATCCACGACCTGACCGCGGCCCGGCACCACCGGATCGTCGAGACCTGCGCCCGGCTGCGGATCCCGGCGCTCGCGGATCTGGCCTATACCGGAGCCGGCCCAGGCGTCGCCGTTCCGGTTCGCCGCCGGCCCAAACGCGAGCTGACCGCGAAGGAGAGGTCCCTGAACAAGGCCCATGCCAGGCTCCGCTGTCCGGTCGAGCGCGGCGTCGCCACCCTCAAGCATTGGCGCATCTTCCGACACGCCCGCTGCAGCCCCAACTGGCTCACGTCAGCCGCCAGGGCGGTCCTCACCCTGGAGAGGCAACGCTGAAAATGCTCACTCATCCAGAACTGTCGCTGGCGACCATCAGCCGATGTTCCACGAGGCCAGGTAGGTCCGTTTCCGGGCAGCGGTAGTTCCACCCCGACCTCTACAGGCCACGCCGGCCGCCCGCCGGATCGACCCCGGCCTGACCGAGATGCTCAGCAATCCGGCCCTGACCGGCATGCCGCCGGCCGACTTAGAACGCCTGGTGGCAGTCTCCGAGCCGTACTGGGACGCCCTCGCCGAGGCCGCCTTCCAGCGGCGCTTCCACCGTCCCCGCAGCTACCTCCACCCGCAGACCAGCAGCATCGACCACTACCACCGCCTCCTGGCAGCCCTGTTACGCCGCCGCAGGGCGATCACCAGCACTCTCATGGCCCAGCTGCTGGGCGTCACCCGCACCAACCTCTCCAACCAGTTCCAGGACGGCCACCGGCTCCTGGACCTGCACTGCATCGACGTCACGCCTTTGCCCGGACCGCCCGCCCGAACCCTCCAACAGCTCCAAACCCTTCTGCCCGAGTCCGCCGGCAAGGGAGATCCAACCTGACAGTTATTCAGATACAAGCCCCAGCAGTGCCCGAGTACTGGCGCTGCACGCCGGCCGAGACGGTGCCCTTCTTCACGAAGCTCGTGTCGTCGAGGATCAGGACACCGTCAGGGGTGCCGAGTTGCTCACCGATGTAGGCCTGCAGGTCATCGCGGACCTCATCCGCGCTCCAGTAGGCGCGGGCGAGCAGGTGCTGCAGCCGATGCGGGGCCGGGTGCCCGGCGAACTGCTGCCAGCTGTTCTTTCGCCCCACCGGACCCAACAGTCCGCACACGTAGTCCCGCATCCGCCTCCGCGGCTCCACCCGCGTGAAGCGAGCCCCGATCCGCAGGAAGAGTTCGGTCAGTTCCCGTCCCACACATCCGTCAGATCGTCGCTCACACTGAGGGTCTGTCCGCGGCGCTGCCACTACATGCGCCGCGGCCACTCGTTCGCGCGACATCCCCGCGAACACCCCTCCACCCCCGGCGCGGCCCGGCTACACTCACCGCCACCGGGCCGCTGACAAGGGAAAACGAAGAACTCTCACTGGAGTATCAACGCGCGCGACCCATCAGATCCTTCACACTCCGCCGGAAAATTACCCGTTCCAGGCTAATATGATGGCGGCCCACCACTAAAGTGGTGGGCCGCCATCATATTGCGCTAGAGCTGCCCGAGATACTCGTAAAGTGTATCTGATTCAGCTTCTCCCAGCAGGTCCAAGAAGGTCTGGAACTGAACGAAATTAGACCGCTGGATAGTTCCTTCAGCTGGCCAGATCGCGTCACATTCCGAGCACTTTGCAATCGACAGAGAGAACCGGGTCACTTTAACCCTCTCAATAACTCCCTGACCGCACCTAGGGCATTCAACCACTTGAAGCTCCAATCAATATTTTAGTATGGGTAGGCGGTGATGACTTCAGTTGTGCCTGGCTTTACAATGATCCTGATCGACATTTGACCATCACTTCCGACCACTCGCCCCATATTAACAACATACGCGCCAGGATCCCCAGGTTCGGCAGCACCCCTTCGCGTCCACGCCTCATCCACAAGCTCTAGCGGGCTCGCATTTCCAGAAAAAATGCTGTGATTGCTCTTATTCTTCACAGGCTCTGCCGTGTGGGCGCCAAGATGGAATATGCGATGCTTCTCTCCGCCATTCATTGGCCCGTAAATCAAGCCGGCGGGAGTCTGCAAATTGCCACCTCCGATGTCCGTTAGCTCGAAGCAGCCGGAATTGTGCACGAGGATCGGAGTCTCGCCCGCCAGCACATAATATGTATGAATATTTGCAATTGCAAGATTATATGCGGGTTGAGCGCGGACGATCTGGGAGCTAACCGCAACGACCATTGCCGCGCCAGTCGTCGTTTTTACTCGATCGCCGACTTTCAGGTCGCCTGCGTCGGTCCAGCGGCGCTTGGCCTCATTCCAGTAAGGGTGGTGAGTTGTTGAAGTGATGGTACCTATTGCCAGAGTTTCAGCGTTGATGACGCTGAGTGTGGTGAATTCGGTGTCGTCGGGGGTATAGATGACAGCTGCGACTCGTCCAGTACCAGATCTGTGATTCTCAGGATCAGCCGCGAGAACGACATCACCTTCGCCAATATCCTCTATCGGCTTCGCACTTCCATCGGCGAGAAGCACGTACGTTCCTGGCGGAAAACTATTAGGACACCCCTTCGACTCCCTTCCCGGTCGCGGATCGATCTTTTTGAGCTTAGCTAGCCCCTTTCCGACGACCGAGGTGAGAAATGCAACGTCGCCGCCCTCAAATACGGGAAGATTCTCCCATTCCCAATTGCTGAGTTCCTCCCAGAGCTCTTGAAAAGTGGGGGAATTCTTACACTCGGGCATCTTCTGGCAGGCGTTAAGGGCAGATGCCGCCCACTGATGGCGATCCTCGGTCGGGTCCTCCCCGAACACGTAGTGGTTCTTCTTCTGATAGTCCCTAACGTAGTCGTTGGTCTTTTCTGAAAGCTTCTTGAACATGCTGGTGGGTGAAATCTTCACCCCGTTACCAAGGATTGCTTTTTGAGTCTTAGATATTGTTACGCTCCAGCCGCCATGATCTGTCGGCGCCCAGATTTCTTGAACGAGCTGCCCCTCCGGGGTTTGACACTGTCCAAATCCACCGCAAGTCCCCTCGGGGCGGAGTCCGCTGGGGTCACTGAGGTTGACCGGGTTGTTGTTGCTGTAGGCGTAGCCGTTCCATTGCTGGGGGTCGGCCGGGTCGAGAATGAAGTCGGGGTTGATGAAGCGCCCGGTGGTGGGTTGATATTGGCGGGCACCGAGGCTGGTGAGTCCGGTGGTGTCGTCCTTGGTGCCGCCAACGTAGCCGTGGGTTCCGGCCCAGGTGGTGGGCTGCGTGCCGCGGGATTGGCCGAAGGGGTCGGTGGGACGTCGGGTCTCGATGAGGGTGGTGGCGTCGAGGGCGAGGCCTGCGGTGCCGTGGTGGTCGCTGACCTGCCAGGTGGAGGTGGTGCCCTGGCGGACCAGGGTGAGGCCGCCGGGCATCTGGTAGTAGCGGGTGCCCTTGGTGGTCTTGGCGACGGTGTCGTAGGTGAGTTCGTCACCGCCGCCTAGGGTGATGGTGTTCTTGCCGGGGTTGCGGCGGATCAGCTGGTTGCCGTCCGCGTCGTAGACGTAGGTGGTGGCGTTGTCGGGGACGGTCCACTTCTGGCCGGCCGGGACGGTGGTGCCGCAGGTGTTGACGACGGTGTCGGTGCCGGATGTGGTGACGTCGCCGGGGACGGCGAGGCACAGGTTGGTGCCGGCGTTAAGGATGGTGCCGTCGGCGCGGGGGGTCCAAGTCTGGTTGGCGGCTCCGGTGCAGGGCTGGAGCTGGACGGCGGAGCCGTCGGTGGTGCCCATGGGGGTGAGGCACTTGCCCATGATCTTGAGCCGCCCGCCGGTGGTGGCGAACTTCTGGGCGCCACTGGTGCTGCAGCTCGTGATCTCGGCGGGGGTTCCGTCGGTGCTGAGGCTGCCCTGCATGTAGAGGCACTTGCCGCCGACGCCCTGGATCTGGACGGAGGGGCGGTCGGTGTCGAGCTTGCCTTCGCTGTTCCAGGTGAAGTTGTCGTAGCCGGTGGCGTATGAGTACTGGGTGGCGGTGTTTCCGGCGGCGTCGTAGGTGTAGGTCCGGTAGTTGCTGGTCGAGCCGTTGACGACGGTGGTTCCGCTGATCAGGCCGTGGGGCCCGCCGTAGCCGTTGCCGTTGTTGACGGTGCCGGTGGAGGTGAAGGCCTGGGTGGTGGTGGCGTCCTTGGTGGTGTCACCGGCCACGTCGTGCTGGGTGAGGGTCTTGCGGTTGCCGGTGAGGTCGTAGGTGTAGTCCTGCCAGTAGGGGACGCTGCCGCCGGCGGTGGTCTTGGCGGGGGCGACGGCGCCGCTGGTGGGTGTGGTGTTGGCGCAGGCGCCGAGTCCGCCGACCTTGGGCTGGGGCTGCATGACCAGTGCCCCGGTGTCGGTCCATGCGGTGGTCAGCCGGTTGAGGTAGTCGTAGCTGAAGCACTGCAGGTCGGTCGCGGACGGGGTGTTGTCGGGAATGCTGCGGATCGCGGTGATCCGCCCCGAGGGGTCGTAGGCGTAGGTGGTCTGCTGGACCGCGCCAGTGGCGGCAGTCTGCTTGTCCACGTACTGGGCCAGCTGACGGCCCGTCGACTCGTCGAAGGTGTTGGTGACGACGATCTGGGTGCCCCACGGGTTGACCGTGGTGCGGCTGGAGCGGCCGTAGGCGTCGTAGTCGTTCGCCAGGTCGTAGGTCGTGCTCGCTGAGCCGTAGTGGCCGAGGAGTCCCCAGCCGTCGTAGCCGTAGCTGACGGTCTCACCGGCGATGTCACCGACCGTGGAGCGGTTGTCTGCGGTCAGCAGACCGGTCACCGGGTCGAACGCGGCCTGGTAGGTGTAGGTGAACGGAGCCGGCGGCGGGGAGGCGGGTGCCACCTCCGTGCCGGGGATCGTGATAGTGCTCTTGGTGGGGTGGTAGGCCGTGTCGTACGTCAGAACGGCGGAGGTGTAGGCGTTGCCGGCGGCTCCGCCGACGTAGCGGGTGGAGGTGGAGGGCAGTCCCTTGAGGATCGTGTCGTAGGTGCGGGCGGTCAGCTGCTTCGACGAGTCGACCGCGGTGCCGTCGTAGGTGGCGGTGGGCCGGCCGAGCAGGTCGTAGGTGCTGGTGATGGTGCGGCCGCGGGCATCCGTCGTGGAGGAGACCCGGCCCGCGGTGTCGTAGGCGGTGGTGCTGGTGCCGGTGTCGGGGTCGGTCGACGTGGTCTTCCGGCCACGGATGTCGTAGCCGTAGGTCCACGTGTTACCGGCCGCGTCCTTGCGGGTCGCGGGCAGTCCGGCCGCCGTGTAGGTGTAGGTGGTGACGTCGGCGTCGGTGGCGATGCCGGTCGCGGTGGCGGTCTTGTACTGCCACAGCTGGGCGGTGCGACCTCGGGAGTCGGTCACCGTGCTGGTCGGCGTCGCCCCGGTGGGCGGGGTCAGGTCGGTGCGGTCCACACCGGGGTAGGCCGCGGTCGTGGCCGTCTGGACGACACCATAGGCGACGAACTCCGTAGTCACCGGTCGACCGAGGCCGTCGTAGACGGTGTGGGTCTGGTTCGGGACCTCTGCAGTGGTGGTCTGGTACAGCGTCGTGCCGGGCGCGGCAGTGTCGTTGTACCAGGGGTTGTTGACCCGGACCGTACGCCCCTGGGAGTCGTAGACGGTGTCGGAGATGATCCGGCCGTGGTACGACGTCACCGCAGGAGGGGACTGGGTCTGCATGGTCCGGCCCAGACCGTCCATGATCTGCGTAGACGACACCGAGGTATAGGTGTCACCGGTGCCGACACCCACCAGGCTGGTGGTGGTCGTGGTCGGCGGAACGGCCTTGCCGGCCACGATGCCCGGCACCGCGTAGCTGTACGCGGTGTTCGGCGACAGCGTGGTGGCGCGGCCGGGCAGCCACACACCGGTGGTGCGGCCGAGCGCGTCGTAGCCGACCGTGGTGACCCGCCCGTTGGGGTCGGTCACGCTCTTCGGCAGGGCACGGGCCGTGTCCAGCGCGGTGACCGTGGTGCGCCCTGTGCCCTCGTCACTCGCTCCGGCCGGAGCGGGACTGGTCACGGACAGCGAGTTCGGCAGCTCACCCGCCTGACGTGCCGAGTAGGCCGTCGTGACGGTGGCGCCGCTGAGATGCGCGCTGTCGACCGTCTTCGGGTCGGTAATGGTCAGAACACGACCGTAGCCGTCGTAGGTGAGCTTCGCGTCGGTGGTGAACACCGCCGTTGCTCCGTTGAAGCTGTCGATGCTCGTCGTTGACGTCACCTCGGCCTTCGCAGCGAGGCCTCCGAGGTTCTGGCCGTCGTAGTAGACGCGCTTCCAGGACGCGGTGTTCTGTGTCCCGGGGGTGGCGGTACACGCGTTGCTGCCCGTGACGCTGAGCTGCTCCGAGACGAGGGCCGCAACCTGCGGGTCCGGCCCCGACGCGTACGAGAACCGCGCGCACACGTCCGGAACGCCGTCGGCCGTGGAGAGGAGCGTGAGCGTGCGGTTGGCGTGCGCGCTGTCCGTGGTGGTCGTCGTGGAGGCAGCCATCCACGAGCCGTCGGCCTTCAGCGACTTCGAGGTCGAGACCGTGCTCGTCGCGCCGTAGCGGGCGATCAGCGCGGGGAGAGAGCCCCGGCTGTGGGTGGCCGTGGTGACAGGGTTGCTGCTGGTGTTGAGAGTGTAGGCGGTGAGGGTGCCGGAGGCCTGGGTGAAGGTGTCGTCCTCGACGACCTGGCCGCTGAGCCAGTCGTAGTCGGTCACCTGGCCGCTCTTGGGGCCGCCGACCGTCGAGGTCCGAGTACCGGCGGTGGTGACGTCCCCGTACATGCCCTGGTGGTAGTACGTCGACTTTTGGGACTTGGGGCCGTCGGTGCCGCTGCCAGCGGTGCTGGTGACGCTGGCGTAGCCGCGGAACTGGTCCCAGGTGCGGTCCTTGGTGTCGGTGAGGGGGGAGTCGTTGCGGTGCCAGGCCGCCGCGCCGTAGGTGTAGGCGGTGGTCATGGGGACGGCGCCCGGGGTGCCGGGGTTGACCGTGACGGTCTTGACCGGGTAGCGCTGGAACCAGTCGTCGACGGGGTCGGCGCCGGGCTGCTCGTTGGGCTGGTGCCACTTGACGTTGTAGCAGGAGCGGGTGTCGGTGTCGGCCGTGGCCGGCATGACGTTGTTGGTGCGGGAGCAGTCGGCGGGGTAGTAGTCGACGCCGATGGTGCTGCCGGTCTCGGTGGTGATCAGCTGGATGCGGGGCCGGTTGTAGGCGGGGCGGGAGGGCACGAGGTTGGTGCCGTCGACCCGGTTGGCCAGGAGCATCTCGGTGAAGGAGACCGGCGGCAGGGTGATCGCGGTGGCGGAGGCCTGGGTGTCCTTGCCGGTGCGCTGCACGGAGCCGAGCCAGGGGACCTGGGTGGACTCGGTGGTGTTGACGACGTTGACGAACCGGTGGGTCAGGGCGTAGGAGTCGACGTCCTGGTAGGTGCCGTTGTTGCGGACCTGGGTGGTGATGCTGCTCAGCCACTTGCTGGTCCAGAACGAGGGCCCGTAGTTGGTGCAGGTGCCGGTGGAGGCGCACTGCTGGTCCATGGGGACGTCGGGCCAGTTCGCGGCGTTCGCCGTGGTGCGGTTGGCCGGGGCGCAGGCCGCGACCGAGGTGACGCAGCGTTCGTCGGAGGTGAAGACGATCTTCGCTGCGGGGTTGTAGGCGCCGTTCGCGGTGATCTGGTCGGAGAGCAGCTGGCCGTAGCCGATGGAGGTGAGGACGCCGCCGCGGGTGTAGGAGCTGTTGACGCCGGTGCCGCTGTTCTGGCCTGCGCCGCGGGCGTAGAAGTTCGCCTCGGGCGTGTAGGTGTAGGTGATCAGGTTGCCGTGCGGGTCGACGACGTAGTCGAGGTTCCACCGCCAGGCGGTCTGGCACCAGGACGCCTTGCCCTTGGCCGAGTCGTAGCAGGGGTCGCCGCTGTTGGGCGAGTACACCGGAACAGTCCACGCGGACCCGGAGTCCGGGCCCTTGGTGGACGGGTTGCCGGCCGCGTCGGGCAGGTGCGCCAGGCCGAAGTAGTAGACGGTGCCGCTGGTGTCGGTGACCTTGATGTAGGAGCCGTTCCAGGTGCCGTTGGAGGCGCCGGTGAGGAACTGCACCTTGCTTCCGTCGTCGCCCTTGAGCCGCCACGTGCACGCGGACTGCTCCATCGTGGCCGCGGCACCGGCCTGGCAGGAGGCGTCGTCCGGGACGAGCTCACCGGAGTGCCCGGCCAGCGAGAGGGTCAGGTTCGCACCCGCCCAGCATTGGTCGCCGGAGCCGGCGATGCCGTCCTTCGAACAGGGCTGGTAGGTCCGCTCGACGAAGCCCGAGCTGTAGTCCCAGCCGTCACCGATCCACGACGCCTGCGAGTTCGTGGCGGACGTCTTGCCGTCCACCGACGACGAGTCGTACCCCAGCGCCACCTGCGGCGCAGCGCCACCGAGCGAGGACGGCGCCTGGATCGGGTAGGCGTAGGTGAAGGAACCCGAGGACGAGCCCGCGGCCCATGCCTGGGAGATGTTCAGCGGGGTTGCGGAGTAGGTACCCGCACCACTGGTGGTGCCGGCGACCGCGGCCAGCACCATCGGCTGCGCGGCGGTGCCGGCCTGGACGGACTGGATGCGCGTCTGCCCGGACACACCGTCGCCGGGGAGCGTGACGTCGGCGCTGAGCCTGCCGGTCGTGGCGTCGAGGTGGGATTCGACCGGGGTCTGCTGCAGACAGCCCGCCACCTGCGGGGTGGTCAGTGCGCACTCCGGCAGCGCCACGATCCGTGCGCGTGCGGCCCAGCCGGCGCCGTAGCTCTCGGCGAGCTTCGACACGTCCAGGCTCACCCGCACCGGGCCCGGGGGGCTCTTCGCCTCACCACGGGTCAGCTTCAGGACCGGACCGGGGACACCGGCCGCGCCGACGGTCTTCGGATCCACGAAGTCGACACCGACGGACTGCTCGCCGGCCGACGA
Organism: Kitasatospora terrestris; assembly: GCF_039542905.1. Lineage (NCBI taxonomy): Bacteria > Bacillati > Actinomycetota > Actinomycetes > Kitasatosporales > Streptomycetaceae > Kitasatospora > Kitasatospora terrestris. The sequence goes on along the minus strand of NZ_BAABIS010000001.1, from coordinate 8,541,818 downwards.
ACCGGCCAGCGGGGCCAGCGTGACCGGCAGGCCGGAGACCTCGGTCGCCGATCCGGTGGACGGCGCCTGGCCGGCGGCACGGGAGGCTGCCGCGGCCGGGGCCTTGCCCAGGCGGACCTCGGCGTGACCCTGCGGGGCCTTGCGCGGGCTCTTCGGCGGCTGCCACGTCGGCGGCACCTCGTGCGCGGGCTTGGTCACCGCGACCGGCTGGACGTCCTTGCCGTTCACGGACTTCGTCCGGGGCAGCGCAGTGTTGGACGGGGTCCACTTGCGCGAGTAGTCGGGCCCTGCCGCGACGGCGACCGACACCGGCGCGACGAGTGAGGCAAGCAGGCCGACCGCTGTCACTACGGACAGTCTGCGTATTGCTGATGACTGGGTAAGTCGTTTCCTATTTACCCGATTTAGTGGTGACACAGAGTTTCCCCTACTCCCGAGTTAATCTCGGAAAGTGATCATGAATTGGGCGGGCGAGCTTATCAAGATCACATATGTGCAGGTCAATGGCTTGACAGTCAGTCAGGTTGTGACTTAAATCACTCGCTTCGCATACCGTTTGCCACCGTTGCAAAACGGACTATCTGACTGTAAGTCACATTGTGCGAGGGGGGGGATGTGGAGATATGTGTGCCGTATTACCTCTGTGCACTGGCATGTTGAGGGCGCATCAGTACGTGGGAGTTTCTTCTGTGACCAGACGCCGCCGCGGCCGGCCCGCCGCACAACGCCTGACAGCCGCCGGCGGCGCCTTCGCCGCCGTCGTCGCCCTGCTCGGCACAGCCGTGCCAGCCGCCGCCCAGACGTTCCCGTCGGCGAGTGAGATCGCCGCGATCGACGCGGAACGGGCGCAGCAGAAGCCGCCGGCCGGTGAGGTCGAGCAGGCGATCGCGAAGGCGAAGGAGAGTGGTCAGGAGGTGCCGGTCGAGTCGCTGACCACAGAGTTCAGCGAGACTGCGGCTACCCCTGACGGGCACCTGGGTCTGCGGACCCATCCCGATCAGCAGCGGGTCAAGCGCGGGTCCTCGTGGGTCGCGCTCGACGACCACCTGGTGGTGAACGCCGACGGTTCGTTCTCGCCGAAGGCGTCGGCCACGGGCGTGAGCCTGTCCAAGGGCGGCGGCACGAAGCTCGCCACGATGACCAGTGCGGACGGCAAGGGCCTGTCCCTGACCGTTCCGTTCACCCTGACTACGCCTCGGATCGACGAGGACGGCGACGGCCTGGTCTACCCCGAGGTCGCGCCTGACATCGATCTCAAGGCCACGGTCAGCAAGCTCGGCGGTGTCACGACGGTTTTTGTCGTCAAGACGCAGGCCGCCGCGGCGAGCCCGGTGCTGAAGAGCCTGCGCTTCGGTACCGAGGCGGACGGCGTCACTGTGAGCAAGGATGCCGGCGGCGGACTCATCGCCAAGGCTGCTGACGGCAAGCCTCGGTGGACCGCGTCCGCGCCCCGCATGTGGGACAGCTCCACCACCGACACTGCCCCGGCCGCCGCCAGCGGGGCGACGGCGACGAAGGCCTCGTTCACCCAGGCCACCACGGCCGACGAGACCGCCGACGAGGCCGTGCCGGCCGTCAGCACGGCCGACGTGCCCAGCGCGGCCGCCAAGACCGCCGTCATGCCGGTGACCGCCGACACCGCAGGTGTCACGCTGACACCCGACCAGAACCTCCTGGCCACCGGTACGGCCCCGTACTACATCGACCCGGACTGGCTCGCGTGGGCTCCGTCGGCGAGCTCCTGGACCTGGGTCCAGTCCGCCTACCCCACGATGACCTCGAACTGGAGGCGCTCGGGAAGCGACAGCAGCGACTACCCGGGCGTCGGCTTCTGCGGAACCTACGCAGCGGGCGGCAGCTGCTCGCCCACGTCGAAGTACCGCACGTTCTACCAGTTCGACATCAGCGCCCTGAGCGGCGCGGTCGTCAACGCGGCGTCGCTGGACCTTCAGCAGACCGTCTCCGCGAACTGGTCCTGCACTACCAAATACCCGGTCAGCCTCTACCACACCGGTGCGATCAGCGATCAGACGAACTGGAACAACCAGCCTCCTCAGATTGGCAGCGCTCTTGGCACCCTTGACCTCGGCGGCTCTGGCCGCTCCGGGTGCTCCAGCAACCTCTCCTTCAGCTACAACATCACGGGCACTCTCCAGCAGTACACCAACAACGGGCAGCTGACGTTCGGCCTGTACGGCAACGAGACCGACGCGAACGGCTTCAAGCGCTTCACCCCGCAGCCGTCCCTGTCCATCAAGTACGACCGCGTGCCCAACACCCCCACCAACCCTGGTGTCTCGCCGACGCCGCAGATCGCCGGCACCGGCCAGACCTACCAGGCCTGCGCGGACGACAACGCCAACAACTGGGCCTGGGTCGGCACGGGAGCCAACCAGGCCGGCGGCACCGTCCTGAACGCGACCGTCTCCAGCCCCGCCCAGAGCCAGCTGTATTCCTGGTCGCACATCTGGGACTACCAGAAGTCAGGTATGCCGGACGTTGCCGGCGGCCTGTCACCGCTGGTCGCCAGTGGCAGCAACGCTCCGTACTCCGTGCCGGCGGGCGTCATCACAGACGGCCACTCCTACGGCTTCAGCATCATGGCCACCGACCAGCTCCCCGGCGTGTCCTGGTCCGCCTCCACGCCGACCTGCCACTTCAAGGCCGACCTCACCCCGCCCACCGTCACCTTCCCCACCACGGTAAGCGACCCCGCCACCCAGTTCCCCCCGGCCGGCAACGGCCAGACCACCACCCTGTCCGTCGGCAAGAGCGGCAGCGTCCCCTTCACCGCCACGGACCCGAACCCCAGCGGTCTCTACACCTCCGGCCTGGCCTGCCTGCGCTGGAGCTACGACCCGCAGCTCGCCGGTGCCGCCTGGCAGTGCGGCGCGGCGCGCCCCAGCAGTCAGATCGGCATCACCCCGACCCAGTGGGGCACCAACAGGCTCTACGTCCAGGCCAAGGACAACGCCGGCAACCTCTCCCCCATCGCGCCGTACGCGTTCTACGTGCCGTGGAACCCGGCCGGCCCCGCGCCGGTGTTCGGTGACATGACCGGCGACGGCGTCCCCGACATCCTCGCCCCGGACAGTGCCGGCAACCTTCGCTCCTACACCGTCCCGGGCAACCCGATCGCGACCAGCGCGACCAGCACCCTCACCGCAGGTCCTGCCGATGCCCCCAACCGCACCTCCTGGGGCACGGACCCCACGCAGGTCGACTACCGGATCACCCACCGAGGCAGCCTGCGCGGCGGCACCCACGTCGACGACGTCATCGTCCACAAGGACAGCGACGCTGTGCTGTACCTCTACAGGAACCCAGGCAACAACAAGCCTGTCGGCGTCCTCGGCAGCTGGGAGACCCTGGCCCGGCCCGCCTGCACGGTCACCACGCTGACCCCGGACTGCACCGGCCACAACAACACGGACTGGGCGAACACCCTCTCCATCGCTGCCCTCGGCGACCCCACCGCGACCGACCTGACACCCGCCAAGAACTTCAAGAACCGCACCGGTCTGCTGACCGTGGAGAAGAACGCAGCCGGCACCGACGGGTCGCTCTGGTACTACCCGGCCACGGAGGACACCAAGCTCGGCCACCCGATCCGGATCGCCGCGACCGGCTGGCTGAACGTCGACCTCATCTCCGCCGGAGACTGGGCCAAGCAGGGCCACCCCGGCATCTGGGCCCGCAACCGCTCCACCGGCGCCCTCTCCCAGATCACCTTCACCACCGGCACCGACAGCGTCCAGGACCCCTTCGGCAGCACCATCACCTACGACGTGATCACGGGCATCGCCACCACTGCGGTCAGCGGCACCGTCTCCGCGACGACCTACCCCCGCATCGGCTCCGACAGCGACCTGACCGGCAACGGCAACCCCACCCTGTGGGCCATCACCACCACCGGTGACATCCACATCCTGACCGGAAAGCTCACCGGCACCGCCCAGGCCCCCACCTGGACGTACGACAACACCACCCCCATCCCCACCGGCCTGACCACCGCCGCCGGCGCGAACCAGTGGCCCCTCACCAGCGCCACCTACACCAACGGCAAGGCCACCGACACCACCGGCGCCAACCCCGCCACCGGCATCAGCAACCCCAACACACCCACCTTCACCACCGACCACAAGGGCACCGCCAACGGCGCAGCCGTCATCAACGGCAACTACTTCAAGACCGCCGCACCCGCCGTCGACACCAGCAAGAGCTACTCCGTCTCCGCCTGGGTGAAGCTCTCCGACACCAACAACTGGGAAACCTTCGTCACCCAGAACGGCAACGAACGCGGCTCCTACTACCTCCAGTACTCCCGGTCCTACAGCGCCTGGGCGTTCGTCGCCCCCGGCGACGACCACGCCAACACCGGCGTCTACAACGCGGCATTCCAGCTCACCCCGCCCACCCTGGACACCTGGACCCACCTCGTAGGCACTTACGACGCCGCCTCCCACGTCATGACGCTCTACGTCAACGGCACCTACGCAGGCTCCGCCTACAACCCCACCCCCTGGAACGCCACCGGCCCCGTCACCATCGGCGCCGACGCCGCCGCCAACTACCCCCCCTCCAACGTCACCCACGGAGCCGTCAGCGACGTCCGCACCTACCCCTACCCACTCACCCCCGCCCAGGTCACCAACCTCTACACCAGCTGACCACCCGGCCACTCCCCAATACGGCCCCGCCCACCACAGGTGGGCGGGGCCGCACCGTGTCTGAGGCGGACGAGCAGCGGCTCACCTGGGCTTACTCGACCAAGCCGCCGCCGAACGGATACGAGCGCTCGGGGGGGGCCATGACCGGGCCGGGCCTGCGGCAGACAGACCCCTGCAGGTCCCGATTGGCGAAGGGGAGCGCAGCGGCGACGGCGTCCCACGGTCGGCGCATCCGCTCGGCGGCGTACTTGCAGGCCTTCGAGCGAACCGCACGGCTCCCCGCCCACCAGCGGAAGCACGGACCGGGTGCAATGCCACAGCAGCGTTTGCTCCCACGCCGGTGGTGTCCTGACGGTAGGCGCGACCGCGGCGCAGCCCGCTGCACGCTCGTTCCCACCAGGAGGGCCTGGCGGGACGTCAGGCCTGCGCGTAGGCCCGGTCGGCCATCGTGGCGACCATCAGCGGGAACTCGTGCGGTGGCACAGCCGGCGAGGCCGGGAAGGTGGGCTTCAACGCCCCGGCGGGCCAGAACGCCACCCGGCAGGCCGAGCAGAACCAGGCGTGCTCCCACACCTGCATCCGCCGGGTCCAGATGACCTTGTGGAAGGACACCTGCTCCGCGTTGGCAGCGGGCAGCGGATCCCGGCCACGCGCCAGATGAAGCACCACCCAGAACCCGAGACCGGGCAGCGGCACACCGGCCAGCACCGCCCCCACACCCACCCCGGTGGCATCGGCGACCAGGACCGCCACCAGGGCGACTGCCAGATACCCGCCGACGATCAGCGCCACCGTCCGCGTGGCGGGGTTCCAACGGGGCTCGGCCGTGGCGATCTCGGTCACCGGCGGCGCGGCCGGCGGGGCCACTTCGACAGCGGGCGGATCACCCTCGTAGGCCTGGCGTGCCCTGAGGGTGCTGTCTGTTCCTCCGCACTGCGGACACTGCTCGGACACGGTCACTCGTTCCCCTCTGATGGTCCACGCCCGTCGACACCGGCGTTTGGTGTGCCTGCCGGTGGCGGAGATGCCGACACCGTGGAAGCCGAAGAGCCGACACACGAAGCGACCCGGCCAGGGCCGCGGTCTTGCGGCCCGCGACGCCCAGGACGCGCAGGTGGCTGACACAGCCGACCGAGATGGTGACATGCCGGGCCACCCCGCAGTGCCACTACCAACACAATGGTTGACTGCCGCGAACGAGCAGGTCAAGGTATCCCGCCTGGTCACACGCCGATCAACCACCCCACATCCACGCGGTCCCCGCTCAGGCCCCCTGTCCGCGCCATCACCGATTCGAGCCCCGACACGACCATGACAGCCGCAATGTCCCCCTCTGGCCGAATCACCCGGCCCTCACGGCAGGAAAAGCCGCGGCCCGTAGCCCGCCCGAACGCGCAAGGCCGCACGCGCCGGAGTCTGTTCTGAGAATCCCGGGGAGTGGCGTGGTCGAAACGGACGCTTGTGACAAGCGGATGCGGGTGAACAAGAGAGCCGGGGCGCGCTCACCCCAACTGCTGCCGGGCGGCCTTCTTGGCCTCTGCGTTCGCCCGTACAGCCACCGCCTTGGGAGAGTCCCCGTACCACCACCACGTGTACCCGACGCTTCCCAGGAACAGGACTACGAAGACGAAGAAGACCGGATCGGCCTCGAGCTGCCAGCCTCTGGCCGCGCGGTAGAGGGCCACGCCGGTGAGCACGATCGCGCCTTTGAGCAGGGCAGCCGACGTCTTCTTGGTACGGAGATTCATGCGCGCACTGTAGGGCCCAGCGGTGACGTCGACCAAGTGTCAGGACAGAAGGGCAATACCGGGGCTGATCTGCCGAAACGCCACATATGACCACCCAGCGCGTGCCGGGACAGCACCGGTTCTCCCCACGCAACCGCGCCGGGCATCCGGCAGCCGGGCCGGTGGTGCTGCTCGCGGGTGTGCGACTGCTCGGCCCGGCCCAGACGGCGGGAAACACCGCCCCCAAAGGCGCTCCTACTCCCCCGCAGTCTGCACGAGGACTCGGAGTTCCTCGCGGTCCGCGGGCAGCCCGGCTGCGCGCAGCCAGGTATCCCGGTTGGCGATCGTCCCCCAACAGGGCTCGTGTTTCACCAAGGCGGTCAGGAAGGCGCTCTGCGGCGGTGTCAGGCCGGCTTCGGCCATGTAGGACTCTCGGAAGGCGAGGGCGAGCAGCGGGCCCCAGTCCCGGTCGACGGTGTACTGGCTGCACAGCGGGACGAGAGCGAGCGCGGCGGGAAGGACCCGCTCGAAGCTCTCGGCGCGCTCGAGGAGCCCGTCCAGTACGGTGAAGCGGAACCAGCCGTCCATCTGCGGCAACGGCTCGTCGAACCAGCCGTCCACCGCACCGGGGTCGGCAAGCGCGGCCAGCAGATGGTCGACCGCCGACGGGCCGGCGGTGCCGAGCGCGGCGCAGGTGCGCACCGCCGGGTCCTCGTCGGTGAGCAGTGCTGCGGTGTCCCGTCCCCAGTCGGCCAGGGTGAGCAGGGCTCCCGCACGTTCGCGGCGCGGCCCCGGGGTGTGGGCGATGTTTTCCAGGCGGTCGGCCGCGGCGGGTATCCGGTCGGCGAGGCCGCCTGCGCCGCTGCGGACGACCTTGCCGAGGCCTCGGTCGAGCTGTTCGAACAGCACCCGGGTCCTCGCCGAGATCGGCGACGACCGCACCCGCTTCGCCGACGCCAAGGCACTCAAGGCCTACGCCGGATCGGCGCCCGTCACCCGCGCCTCCGGCAAGAGCCACGCGGTCATGGTCCGCCGGGTCAAGAACCAACGCCTGGCCGCAGCCGGCTACGTCTGGGCCTTCGCCTCGCTCACCGCCTCGCCCAGTGCGCGAGCCCACTACGACCGCTGCCGCAAGGCCGGAGACCGCCACAGCTCCGCCCAGCGCAACCTCTACAACCGTTTCCTCGGCTGCCTCCACCACTGCCTGGCGACCGGCACGCTCTACAGCGAGAGCACCGCCTTTCCGGCCCCTCCCAAGCTCGAACTTGCCATCGCGGCTTGACCGCTATCCCCATCGGATGTCTCACTCAACCGCCCGGGAGCTCTGTCCGTTTCTCCCCGGCCCACGACCGCTGGCCGTCACCCGATCGGTGGCCGCCCTGAAAACGCTCAATGAGCATTTTCAGCGTTGCCTCTCCAGGGTGAGGACCGCCCTGGCGGCTGACGTGAGCCAGTTGGGGCTGCAGCGGGCGTGTCGGAAGATGCGCCAATGCTTGAGGGTGGCGACGCCGCGCTCGACCGGACAGCGGAGCCTGGCATGGGCCTTGTTCAGGGACCTCTCCTTCGCGGTCAGCTCGCGTTTGGGCCGGCGGCGAACCGGAACGGCGACGCCTGGGCCGGCTCCGGTATAGGCCAGATCCGCGAGCGCCGGGATCCGCAGCCGGGCGCAGGTCTCGACGATCCGGTGGTGCCGGGCCGCGGTCAGGTCGTGGATTCGGCCCGGCAGCGGTCGTGAGATCCACGCGAGCTTGCCAACGGGATTGGTGATGACCTGCAGGTTCACGCCGTGGCGGCGGTGCTTGCCGCTGTAATCGGCACGGCCGTCGCCGACCCGGTCGCACTCGGCCAGGGTGCCGTCGACCAGTACGTATGCCCCGTCCGTCTCGCGAAGGGCCCGGGTCAGCCCCGGCGCCTTGCGGGCGAGATGCCCGGTCACCGCACGAACGTAGGCGTGGGCCGTACCCACGCTGATCCCGAACCCGGCCGCGATCTGCGCGAGCGTGTCGTGCTTGCGCAGGTACACCAGCGCGACGATCGCGCGTTGCGACGGCCGGAGCTTGCAGCGCCGGTCACCCTCACGGGTGACAATCAGCATGGTGACCCACTCCACCAGCGCGTGCGGCAGGTCAAGTGATGCAGGATAGACAACCAACGAGGCTCTCCGGCCACCGAGTTGAGACGTCAGACATCTCACTCAACCGCCGGAGAGCCTCGCTCGTTTCGCTGCCCGCTGACGTCACCCAGCCGTCACCCGATCGGTGCCCGCGCTGAAAACGCTCAATGAACCTCTTTCATCTTGAGTTTTCGCAGCTGAGGAGGGTGTGGACGGCAGCGACGAGCGGGCCGATGCGGTTGGTCGAACAGCGGGCTTTGCGGAAGATCCGCCATGACTTGAGTCGGGCGAAGGCGCGTTCACCGGGTGCCCTGAGCCGGGCATGGTCGCGGTTGTACTGCTTGTAGTGTTCGGGCAGTTCGTCGTGGCGGTAGTAGGGAGTGCGGACGGTCGCGCCGGCGCCCTGGTAGGCGCGGTCGGCGAGAACCAGGATCTGCCGGGTCAGGCAGGCCTGGACGATGCCGTGGGCTCGGGCGGCGGTGAGATCGTGGGTGCGGCCGGGCAGAGCTCGGGAGAACCACAACGGCGTGCCGTCCGGAGTGGCGAGGACCTGCACGTTCATCCCGTGCTTCCGGTGCTTCTGCGAGTAGTACGGCTCGTCCGCGGCGATCCGGTCGGTCGGGATCAGCGTTCCGTCGACGATCACGAAGTCGCCCTCACCCAGACCCACCAGCGCCTCGCGCAGGCCCGGTGCCCAGGCGGCCAGAAGCTCGACGGTCTCGTCGACGTACCGCCAGGCGGTCGCCTGCGACACCCCGAAGCCGGCTCCCAACTGTGCGAGGGTCTCGTTCTTCCGAAGATGGGCCAGGGTGAGCAGGGCCTGCTTGAAGCAGCTCAAGCGCCGCCAACGCGAATGCAGTTCACGCCTTCGGGCGTAGATCAGCCACGAGACGTGCTCAACGAGCTCGTGCGGGACATCGAGCATGGCAGGATACGAGACCAAGCGAGGCTCCTCGGGCGAAGCGCGGTGCGTAGAGAACACCAGCGCAACGACCAGGAGCCTCGCCTGTTACTCCACCTGTTCTGACCAGCCATTTCACCCCGCCGGGACAGGATGAAAGAGGTTCAATGACACGCGCGAGGCACCACGCGAGTCCCCGGGACCCCATCCCATGCCTCGCACGACGAATTCAACATATCGACGCTGTCGACACCGAGAAGCCTCCCCGCCTCGCGCGAGGCGGGGAGTTCCATGCCCCCGGCGGCTCGGCGGCGGGCACCCGGCGGTCGTCGCGACCGAGGCCGGCGTCCAGCAGGTCGCCGCGAGGGCCGGGCACCTCGACGCCACCGGCGGATGCCACGCGATCAAAGTCGGCGGACGCACGATCGATGCCTCACGCGCCGATGCACGGCCGGAACCGGGCCGCGTGGCGTTCCGACCCTCCTCGGGCGCTGTCGGGAATTCATGGATGGACAATGAAATTCCCGGCCTCATGAAGGTGGCCGGGAATTTCATTGCTGGCGACACGGAGGCCGCCCATCGATCCGATCGGCAGCCCGAGCGGGGCGTACGGACAGCTTTGGCTGCGCTTTCGAAGCCTGGGCCTACCGTGTCTTCTCGGGAGTCCGGCTGGCGTTTCAGGTTGGTTCGGTTACCACTGGCCGATGACGGGGATGTCGCCGTTCACGCCGTAGCGGGGGCTGCTGTAGACGCCGCCGCCGTCGAAGGTCGCCTCGATGAAGTCGGAGTACTGGGCGCGGTAGACGCCGACCTCGTCACGGCCGTCGCCGTCCCAGTCGCCCTTGATCGGAGCGTCACCCGGGTTGCCGTACTTGAAGTTGTGGGTGGTCGTGGTGCCGCCGGTGGTGGAGTCCGTCATCGCGAAGGTCTGGTCCGACGGCCGGTAGATCCCGACGGTGTCCTTCCCGTCGCCGTTCCAGTCGCCCACGATCGGCTTGTCGCCCAGGACGCCCAGCTTGACGTGGTACACCTCGGTCGCGTTGTCGTCGTTGGTCAGGTAGAACGTCTGGTCCGACGGCCGGTACACACCGATGCTGTCGACACCGTCACCGTTCCAGTCCCCCACCAGCGGCACATCGCCCGGGTTCCCGTACTTCGGCTGCTTCACCGCGGTCGAGTTGTTGTCGGTCAGGTAGAACTTCTGGTCCGACGGCCGGTACACACCGAACGTGTCCTTCCCGTCCCCGTTCCAGTCACCCGACAACGGCACATCACCGTTCGCACCGAACGACGCGTAACCACCATTGCTCAGATAGAACGTCGCATTCGACGGCCGGAACACACCCACCGACGACGCGGCGGCCGGATAGGGGTTGGTGCGGTCGGTGTCGAGGCCGGTGTTCGGCCAGCACTCCCAGGCATGGTAGCCCTGCGGGCCGTTGAGGACCTTCTCCGCTATGAGGATCTGCTGCTGCTTGGTCGCCTGGTGGGGGTAGGCGGCGTACTGGGTGCCCCCGTAGCCCTGCCAGGTGGGGAGGTCGAACTGCAGACCGCCGTAGTGGGCGTTGCCGGTGTTGGCGGCCCAGTTGCCGCTGCTCTCGCACTGGGCGACCTTGTCCCAGGTGGCGACGGACGCTGCTTGGGCGGGGCCGGCGCAGATGGCGAGTGCGGTGGTGGCGATGCCGAGGGCCACAGCGGCGGCGGCAGCGGTGCGGGTCTTCTTGCGGATCATCAGCGGGTCCTCTGCGGAAGGCTGGTCGGGGCGCGGGGCAGGAGGGAGCGCGCAGCGGCGGTGGTGCCGCCGCGCGCTTCACGAGGGGGACTGGGTTACCACTGGCCGATGACGGGGATGTCGCCGTTCACGCCGTAGCGGGGGCTGCTGTAGACGCCGCCGCCGTCGAAGGTCGCCTCGATGAAGTCGGAGTACTGGGCGCGGTAGACGCCGACCTCGTCACGGCCGTCGCCGTCCCAGTCGCCCTTGATCGGAGCGTCACCCGGGTTGCCGTACTTGAAGTTGTGGGTGGTCGTGGTGCCGCCGGTGGTGGAGTCCGTCATCGCGAAGGTCTGGTCCGACGGCCGGTAGATCCCGACGGTGTCCTTCCCGTCGCCGTTCCAGTCGCCCACGATCGGCTTGTCGCCCAGGACGCCCAGCTTGACGTGGTACACCTCGGTCGCGTTGTCGTCGTTGGTCAGGTAGAACGTCTGGTCCGACGGCCGGTACACACCGATGCTGTCGACACCGTCACCGTTCCAGTCCCCCACCAGCGGCACATCGCCCGGGTTCCCGTACTTCGGCTGCTTCACCGCGGTCGAGTTGTTGTCGGTCAGGTAGAACTTCTGGTCCGACGGCCGGTACACACCGAACGTGTCCTTCCCGTCCCCGTTCCAGTCACCCGACAACGGCACATCACCGTTCGCACCGAACGACGCGTAACCACCATTGCTCAGATAGAACGTCGCATTCGACGGCCGGAACACACCCACCGACGACGCGGAGTCGACGATCTTGTTGTAGCGGCGGGCCGTGTAGGTGCTCATCTTGTGGCTGCTCAGCATGTCGTCGTTGAAGGAGGCTCCGCTGACGTGCTTGAGGGGCGTGGAGCCGAACGAGTAGTAGGAGAACGTGGTGTGGTTGCTGTCGTCCCAGTGGTCGAACAGGACGACGTGCGCGGGGCTGTCGAGGATGTCGCCCGGCTTCAGGTCACTGCGCGCGATCTCGGTGGAGTACGCAACCAGGCCGTCGGTGTTCGGGCCGTTGCTTCCGCCGGCCAGGTGCCAGGCCATGTCCACGTACCCGCCGCAGTCAGTCCGGTACATGGTTCCGGAGGAGTCCGGGGCCGAGCCACCCTGGTCGTAGATGAGATTCTGTCCGTACCAGTACTGGGCACGGGCGATGACCTCCGAGCGGGTGATCTGGCCGCCGACGGAGGAGGCGGCGTGGGCGGCGGTGGCGGTGAACGTCGTGGTGGCGATCGCTCCCGAGGCGGTGATGGCGGCGGCCAGGGCGAAGCGGGCGATCTTGGAGCTGGCAGAAGGCATGGCGGAATCTCCTGTGACAGAGGCGGGCGGCAGTGGCATCGGGATGCCGGAAGAAGGTGATGCGCCGGGCGGGCAGGGCGTGCGCGGGGCGGACGGCTGTCCTGCAGGAACAGCGGTCGGGTCGGCGCGGCCTGGAGCCGGCTCGCAGGCAGGTGGTGCGAGGTCAGCGGCCGGGCGGTGGTACCGGCGTCAGGTAGCGCCGGCGCAGCAGGGGCGAAGCCCGGTGGCTGCGGGCGATCAGGGCGTACGCGGCCGCGGCCGGCGGCGCCGGGTCGGCCGTGGGGCCGGGCCTGAGGAGGTAGAGCAGGAGATCGACCCGATCCGGCTCGACGACGCGTGCGGTGGCGTGTTGGAGTCCGTCGTCGGGCAGGGCGTGCGCCCACAGGGCGGCGAGGAGTTCGGCCTTCTCGCCGCTCGAGCCGGGCCCGGGGCGCCTGCGCTGAAGGCTGGCGTAGACGAGGTCCACGAGCGGGGTCAGCCGCCCCAACCGAGGCTGTCGCCGGCCACCACGGTGGTCGAGACGTTCGTGCTGGGCGCAGTGGCCGCCACGGTCGCGGTGAGCGCGGCGGTCAGGGAGAGAGCGGCGACCGCGGCGGCCCGGGCGATACGGATCATGTCAGGAGTCCTCTGGCCAATTCGAAGAACGGTGGTCGGTTCCCGGTGAGGCGTCCCGCGGTTGACGCCTTGTCCGGCTGCCGCTCCGGGCTGTCTCCCTGGCGGCGATCACTAGCTTCGCCGCCCGCCCCGGACAGGCGAAAGAGATCCAGGGCGTCACCAACCGGCCAGTCCCCATCCGGACATCATGACAAGGACACGCCAAGAAGTATCCCGGAAAGTCCTTGCCTATTCCTGCGCCCACCAGAGGCCATTCAGGGCGATATGCACACACGCCAGAATTCATCGACATACCCCCTGAACTGCGACGAAGCGCAAATTAAAGATCTTGATGGGAATCGGTCGTACTGAAAGGATGCCGACACCGTCACGTCGATCCGGGGGGATCCCATGCTTGAAGCACTCGGCCTGTCGACCACGGCAGCAGCGGTCTACCGCGCCATGCTCGACCACCCGCAGGACGGCGTCGACGCCCTGGCCGCCCGCTGCACACTCACCCCCGTACAGGTCCACGACAGCCTCGACGAACTCGGCGCACTCATGCTCGTACGCGCCTCCGCCGACCGCCCCGGGCAGATGCGTGCCGTCGACCCCGCCATCGGACTCGCCGACATGGTCGCCCGCCAGGAGGCCGACCTCGCCGCCCGCCAGGCCGCCCTCGCCGCATCACGCGCCGCGGTCACCCGCATGGTCGCCGACCGCGCCGAACACCGCGCCACCCACGGCGAACGCCTCCTCGGCATGGACGCCATCCACGCCCGCCTCGAACACATGGGCCGCACAGCCACCTTCGAAGTCCTCGCCGTCCAGCCCGGCAACCAGCACCCCGAAGACCTCCACGCCTCCCGCCCCGCCGACACCGAAGCCCTCGCCCGCGGCGTGGCCATGCGCACCCTCTACCAGGACGCCACCCGCCACCAGCCCCACACCGCCGCCTACGCCCACTGGCTCCTCAGCCACGGCGGCGAAGTCCGCACCGCCCCCACCATCCCCCAACGACTCATCATCACCGACCGCGCCCAGGCACTTGTCCCCATCGACCCCACCGACAACCGAAAAGGCGCCCTCCACATCACCGAACCCGGAATCCTCACCGCCCTCACCGACCTCTTCGAACAAGCCTGGAACACCGCCATCCCCCTCGGCGCCACCCAACCCGGCGACCCCGACACCGGACTCACCCCCACCGAACGCCACCTCCTGCGCCTGCTCGGCACCGGAGCCACCGACGACACCGCCGGCCAACGCCTCGGCATCTCCACCCGCACCGTCCGCCGCCACATGGCCTCCATCATGGAACGCCTCGACGCCACCAGCCGCTTCGAAGCCGGCATCAAAGCCACCCACAAAGGCTGGCTCTGACCAGGCCCCACCCATTCCAGCGAGCCCGACTGCAGCCACGCGCCGGGTAAGCGCCCCGGGGCGAATCGGCAGGCGCACAACAGGACAACCGACAAGACACCCCACACGGCGCCCGGCACGGCGCCCGGCACGGCGTCCGGCACGGCGCCCGGCACGGCGCCCGGCACGGCGTCCGACAAGACACCTCGCACGATGCGGCCGCCCGGCCACCGGGGCCGTCGGCCGCAGGCGATGGCGGTGGCGGTGGCTCAGGTGGCCAGCCGGTCGAGAGCGGCGCGCAGCAGGGAGATGGCGTGGGGGGCGTCCCGGGAGAGCCAGGGCCGGCGGTCGGTGGCGTCGACGACTTGGCGGCCCTGGATGTTGGTGGCCCAGCCGCCGCCGGTGTCCTGGGCGATCCAGCCGAACAGGACCCGGTCGGTCCGGTGTACCGCGTACACGCCGGGCTCGCAGTCCCAGCCCTCGACCAGGAGGTCGGTGTCGGGGACGGTCCAGGTGGAGGTCGGGTGGCCGAGGCCGCGGGCGGCCGGAGAGGTGGCGGTGCAGTCGGCGGCGAGCGCCAGGCGCAGCTGCCCGGGAACCGCCGGGACCGCAGCGGGCACCGCTGTCCCACGACACGGCGTCCTGCGGACCGGCGGGTGCGCGAACACCGGAGCGCGCCGCGGGGGCGGTTGCTGCCAGAGCAGCGCCAGCCGTTGCGGGTGCGGTGTCGAAGTCGAGGACGACTCGATTCGACGCGCGAGGAAGTGAGCTCCGCTTCCGGCGCCTCGCCGGAAGCGGGCGATTCAACGCGCGAGGAAATGAGTTCGGCGACCGGCGTCTCGCCGACAGCGGATGATTCGACGCGCAACAGAACAAGGAACGGGCCGCCCCGCTCGACAGCCGGAGAGGGGTCGCCGCCCGTGGCGGGTGATTCGACGCGCGACGGAACAAGGTGCGCAGCGCCCGTGCCGGCCGTCGGGGCGGCGCCGGGCAGAGCTGCAGTTTCGACGCGCGAGGAAGTGAGCTCGGCGGCCGGAGCGCCGGCGGCGCCACGCTCGGCGCGCAGCCGCGCGGTGGCCATCTCGTAGCGCAGGTAGCCGGCCTGGCGCAGGATCCGCTGGGCGGCACCCTCCAGCTGCGTCTCCAGCATGGCCAGCGCCTGGATACAGCGCGGATCATCGCCCTCGCCGCGACGGGCCTGCTCCAGGCGCTCGAGGAACCGGGCGGCACTACGCTAGACAGCGACGGCGAGCTCCAGGAACCGGTCGTCGCCCGCCGCTCCGGTGTCGCTTGTTTCGACGCGCGAGGCAATGAGGGCATCCGCGACGGCGTCCTGCTGGTGCATCTCGCGGCGGCGGCGGTAGGCCCTGGAGGAGCAGGAGCGGCCGCAGTAGACCGGGTGCCGGCCCAGCCCGGTGGAGCGCAGCCCGGCCCCGCACTCCGCGCAGCCGGGAGCCGGCAGTTGCTTCTCACTTCGTCGCGCGTCGATTCCCGCGCTTGCCTTGTTTCCCCAGGGCCGTTGCAAAGTCCTGTGATCTTGTAATCGCGCTGGTCAGATGATGCCCGGCAGGTCGAGCGGGCGGGTGAAGGGCGCGTAGGAGGCGTGTCGGATACCGGCGGCGATGTTGCGGTGCCCGGCGGCGCGGAGGATGTTGATCGCGAGGTTGCGCAGGGTCGCCATGTTCTCCGGGCCGCGGCCGGTACGGATCTTCGAGGAGTCCTCGGCGAAGGTGGCGTCGCGGACGAAGTGGAGCCGGTTCTCGATGGTCCACTGCGACCTGGCGAGCCGGCCGAGTCGCTGGGGCGAGGCTTCCTGTGAGGTCAGGTCGGTGATCGCGTAGACGGTCTGGCGGCTGACCACGCCGGTCTTGAGGTCGGTGCGGTGGCGCAGGACGCGAACGGCCTGGGCGGCATGGGGGAAGTCCAGGCCGAGATCGGTGACGGTGAGAGCCCTGGTCACGCGGGTCTCCCTGCGGCCATGGCCGATCTCGCGGTCGTAGCGGCGTGCGGTGACGTCCTTCCACGGCAGCGACCGCAGCCAGCGGTGGAGTTCGGGTTGGTTGGCCTTGACCACCAGCAGGTAGTGGGCCTTCTTCTCTTCGACCAGGAAGCGCGCGTGGGCGCGCTGGGTGTGCAGGGCGTCGGCCGTGACGGTGACCCCGGCCAGGTCGAAGGGCTCCAACAGCGCGGCGAAGCAGGTGATTTCATTGGTCTTGCCGGGAACCCGCAGCTGCGTGACGGTGCGGCCGTCGCTGGTCATCGCGGCCGGCAGGTGGGCGGCGGGTGAGGTGCCGTGCCGGGAGCCGCGGGTGGCCTTGCCGTCCACGGCCACCGAGTCCGAGCCGGCGGGATCGGCGCCGGTCAGGTCGGCCAGGCCGCCGGGGCAGACCAGGGCGACGACCCGCCGGATCGTGGCGGCACTCGGTGCGATCCGCACGCCCAACGCGCCCACGGCCCGGGCACCGAGGCGGGCCAGGGCGTGCTGCGGGGCGTTCGCGGACCACTGGCCAATGGCCGCATACGAGCGCGCTCCGGCGACCACCGCCGAGGCGGCGACCAGCAGCACCGCCACGCACGGGTGACGGACCCCTCGACGCCGACGCGGATCGGGCAGCACCCGCAGCCGTTCCACCAGCGACAATCCCGACACATCGCCCAGCGAGGGCGACTTGGTCAAGCAGATGGTGGCAGACTGGCGGCACATCGAAGCTCCAGTGGTTCAGGACGACTTGGGAAGGTCACCCCGTTCAACCGAAGCTTCGATGCATTCGTGACGGCCCAGGCCGCACCCCTCGCACCGCCACGACCTGCGGACTCGCGTGATCACCAGGACTTTGAAACGCCCCTGAGACCGTACGGGCTCAGGCCCCGGCCGAGGGCAGCCAGGCCACAACGGATCGCGGAGCGGTTCCAGCGGCGGCGGGCCTGGTCTTCCAGGAGCATCGCCTCGCCGTCCGGCGCGGTGCGTCCTGGGAAGCGCGCGGCGGTGAGCTCGAACAGTGCGAGCTGTGGGCCCGCCGATGGCAGGCCCACCGGGGTTTTTGGGTTCAGAGATCAGTCGAGCCGACTCGGGGGCGGAAACCTCGGGCTCCGAGACGTGCGGGTACCGCACCGCCTCGAACGAGGAATCCGCCAGGATCGCCGCGATGAGCTCCTTCGAACCGTGGACCTCGGTCGCGGAGAGATCGCTGTCCGAATACACGAACCACGACCGGTCAGCGGGCCACCAGTTGACAGGAAACGAGCACGGAAAGCCGGCGGAGCCGATTCCGTCCCGCAACGGGACCGCCTCGCCGAGCGGGCCTCGCCGCAGCTCGACCGCTTCGCCGATGTTCTCCAACGGAGACTGCGCCCAGAAACACCCGGTGTCCAGGCCGTCAGGGCTGAACCGCGCGAGAATCTCGATCAAGCCGGTCAAGCTGTCGCGATCCGGCGCGACCGTCTCCGGCCTCGTCATCCCCTCCGTCGGAATGCCCTCGAAAACCCTCGTGGAGAGCGTCTGACCCCACTGGCTCAGGTCCCGACCCGCCCCGGAGACGAGGTCCGCCCAACGGACCCAGCGAACACGACGCCCCTCGTCGTCCAGCTCCCAGATCGCGTGGAGGATCCAGCACCAGTCGGCATAGCCCGACGGTTCGTACCCCGTCACGGAGTCGGTCACCAAGCCGCGGAGGACATCCGTCTCCCGGCTCGTTCCGATCACTTCCACCGGACATTCTCCATACCTCATGACCTCGCCCCGCTGATGGGCATGCAGGCACTTCAGACCAAGAGCCGGTGGAAGACCGTCGGTGGCGGGACGGCCTGGGGCGGGGCCCGGTGGCAGACCGCGCGGTGTGCTTCGGCGGCCCCGTCCACTCACGCCACCGCCTGCCGGCACGTGCTCACGTGCCGGCAGGCGGTGGTGGATACCCGGGCTGCCCGATGAGCCGGTGGACGCTCCTGGCGCGGCTGCCTGCAGCTCCTGCCGTTCCTGGATTCTTGTGACCGCCGTACCGGCCTGTCGGCTGTCGTGGTGCAGGGCGTGCGGCTGGCTGAGGGTCTACTGGCCTCCTGCGGCTGCCCCCTGGGCCACCGGGGTGGCGATCGGAGGTTCGGACAGCGGGCCCGGGGTCGGCACGCCCACCGCGTGCGCGGCAGGGCGGCGGGGGTTCTTCGGGCCGATCCGCCGCAGCCACTTGTCCGCGGGATGCTCGATGAAGTGGTAGCAGAGCCACGACAGCACGACCGCCACGGACAGGAAGGTCCACAGGGGCACCAGGTTGCGCCAGTGCTGGCCCGGCACCATCTTGACGTGGGGCTCCAGCCACTTCATCACGGTGAGGTGGATCAGGTAGAAGGCGTACGACCAGGTCCCCAGCGCCACCAGCGAGCGGGAACGGAACACGGAGCGCTTTCCGGCGAGGTCTCGCCCCGCGGCGGAGATGATGAGCACCGCGAAGGCCGGGGTCATCAGCTGGTTCCACCAGAACATTCCGAGCAGTTGCTGCTCCATGGCCCACTTGATGGCGTAGACGTCGGCCGCGACCAGCAGCAGCGCGACGCTCATCGGAATGCGCGGCCGCCAGCCCCTGAGCATCGCGGCTGCCACCACGATGCCGAGCAGGAACTCCAGCACCCGGTACGGCGGAATGCGCAGCACCACCAAGAGGTGGAAGGTGTCGTTGTGGTGCGGGAGATAGTAGTCGAACGCCCACTTGCGGAAGCCCAGGTCCAGGCCGACCAGCAGCGCGGCCAGCGCGGCCAGGACGACCGGCTTGGACTTGATGATGGGGCGGATGACGAAGGGGAAGATCAGGTAGAAGAACGCCTCCGCCGACAGCGACCAGGACACCGGGTTGCCGGTCAGCAGCACGTTGGGATGCCATGCCTGCAGCAGGCTCACGGCGAGGAACACGTCCTGGCGGGCGACCGACCACACCTGGTGCAGCGCCACGTAGGCGAAGGCCACGCTCACCACCAGGGCGGGCCAGATGCGTACCAGCCGGCGCCAGTAGAACACCCGCATCGTGGTCTCGTCGGAGAACGACCAGGCCAGCACGAAGCCCGACAGCACGAAGAAGAACGCCACCCCCGAGTCTCCGTAGAGGGTGTAGTCCCCGATATAGGGGACCTTGCATATCTGCCCGCTGTGGTAGATGAACACCGCCAGCGCCGCGAACCATCGGAGGCCGGTGAGGGAGTCCAGCCGCTGGGTTCGTTGCGTGGGGCTGAGAGGCAGTGACATCAATGATCCAAGGATTAGATGGGGCTGTGCCAAGCAGGGCATATTAACAAGGTCCACATCCGTACACGGAGCGGGCCCCGGCCGCGTGACATCCACCGCGAGGCTGACCGGCCGAGGCGCAAGCAGGACGGCTGCGCACCCGGCCGGCCGTCACTCCGGGGCGGCCGCCTTGCGCAGCAGCACCGCCCGCTCGGGGACACGGACTGCGAGCCGATCAGCCCCCGTGCTCGGCTCCGCGTCGCGGCCCGTCGGCTTCACCGACCTTGCCTCGCAGGGCGTCGTGGATGCGCTCGGCGGTGCCGTCGTATCACCAACCGGCGACCGACCCGCGGCTACGAAGCCTTACCGGCCCGCTCAGAAGCCATGGTCCACGTCGCCATGATCGGCCTCATGACCCGCCGCCTCACCGGCGGGACCACCCCGACCTGGCGCGGAACCCGACCTTCGGAGTCAGGGACGAAGCGCCCGATGGCCGACGCAACGAAAAAGGCGGCCGGGATCCCGCAGGATCCCGGCCGACTGCCGTCTCAGAACCTTCGATCAGTCTCCCGCGATGCAGCGGTAGTGCTTGATCCGGCGGGCCTCGACCAGGGCGAGCTCGAATTCCGACTCGCGCAGGCGCAGCACGGAGACCAGCTTCCGGTAGGCGTCCGAGGTCTCGGCCCCGGAGCCGCGGAGAGAGAGGGCCGCCACGCCTTCCACTCCGCTGAAGAAGTCCTCCGGCACGTACCCGTCGAGTGGGGCCCGAGTGTCCCGGAACACCTTCACTTGCAGGGGGGCTTCCGTCCTGGCGTCACGCACCAGCGACCTCACCCAGCTCTCGTCGCCGACCGGCTCTCCTGCCCCCGCCACCCAGATCTCGGCCTGATCGGGGCTCCCGCCTTCGAAGAAGGCGTCGTACCGATAGGCGCGGTCCAGGACGGCGAGGTACTCCACGGAGGGCGCCCCCGACCGGAGCCGGGAGAGCGCCTCGTCACAGAACGCAGCCAGTGCCTCGGCCCGGTCACGGAAGCCCGGTTCGGTGAGGGTGACGTGCCCGTACACCTCGTAGGGGCGCAAGTACAGCGGACCGTCGAGAGGGACTCCGACTTCGCCGACCGCAGGTCCGAGGACGTCCTCCGGATCGCTGCTCAGGTTCACCGCAAAGCCCAGCCCGGTCGGCCCGGTGCAGTCCCGCCAGCCCCGGCCGTCCGGTTCGGAGAGGCCGAGAAGCTCGACCACCCGATCCTCGCGGATGATCTCCCGCGTGGTCGACCTGATGTAGACGGAGGCATCGAGCGACATCAGCATCCCCATCCGTTGCACTTGGGCTGGCCACCGACCTTGCCGCTGATGTTCCATCCGCCGTTGTCGCCGCGGGCGTACACATAGTAGTCAGTGTAGTCCGCGGTGCTTCCCCTGAAGCCGCGCATGACGTTCATGGCGTCGGAGGCGGAGGAGTTGTCCGCCGCCCTGATGTAGAGCCGGACGGCACCCTTCCCCTTGGCGCTCTTCAGGGCGCTGTTTATCGACGAAGGAGTACCGGCCACCGCCTTGAACTCCGACGGCACTCCGTCGACGTAGGCGTCGAACTGCTTGCCGTCGCCCTGGGGATGCGCCATGACGTCCACCCCGTTGGGGCCGGCGGCGAGATCGAAGGCCATCTGGTACTCGTGGTTGTTGAAGCCCTTCCGGTAGTCCTTGCCCTTGCGGACCATGATGTCGAACTCCTTCTGGTCGAACACGAAGGCGCCCTCGTCGATCCGGTTGGCCGCGTCCTCGATGTACTCGTCGAACAGGATGCTGTCCGCGAGGTTCGCCCAGGCGCAGCCGTCACGGGCCGGTCCGTGGCAGTTGCGCTTGTTGATCTCCTTGATCCTCGCCAGATAGGCCCCGACGATCGGGTTGTCCTTGCTCTTGAGCCACGCGATCCTGGCCTTCCGCCACTTCTCCCGCTCGCCGGGGTCCGAGTGCTTCTGGTGGTTCTCCGATATTTCCTTGTCGCGCTTGTCCTGCTGATCGTGGAGCCGGTCGGCGTTGGCCTTCCCCTCCGGGGTGCACTGGTGGGTGTCGCACCAGATGCCGTCGGGGTCCGTACGCAGGCCGGTCGGGTCGCTCTTGCCCACGGGGTCGCTGCTGGCGTAGGTGTAGCCGCCGAGCTGCTGGGCGTCGCTGGGGTCGAAGAGTGGGTCGACGCTGATGAAGCGTCCGATGGAGGGGTCGTACTGGCGTGCTCCGAGCGAGGTGAGGCCGGTCGCCGGGTTGGCGGGCGCGTTGAGGAATCCGCGGTTGTCGGCCCAGGACACGACGGTGCCCCGGGAGGCGCCGTAGGGGGTGAACTGGCGCCAGGTCGGGTTCTGCGCGGTCGCGTCGAGCGCAAGTCCGGCGGTGCCGTGCTGGTCCGGGATCTCGAACGTGTAGGTCGTCGAGCCGCCGGCCGTGCCCGTGCGGACGGCGGTGCCGCCACCCGGCAGGGGGTAGTACCGCGTGCCGCTCAGGACCGTGCCGGTCAGCGTCAGCTGCTGGCCCGGCAGGTAGAGCACCGTGGAGCCGGGGTCCTTCTGCAGCAGCACCTGCCCGTTCGCGTCGTAGACGTAGCTGGTGGTACCCGCGGTGCCGCCGCTGACCGAGGTCAGCCGGCCGGCGTCGTCCCAGTTCAGGGTCTGGGTGCCGCCCGAGGGGGTGGTGCGCTTGGTGGTGTTGCCCGCAGCGTCGTACTGGTAGGAGGTGTTGGCGTTGGTCGAGGTCAGCGTGTGCGGCTGGTTCGTGCCGTTGCCGTTGTAGGTGTAGTTGGTGGTGGCGTCCGCACCGCCGGTGGTGGAGTGCTCGACCTGCTGAGTGCGGTTGCCCAGCGCGTCGAAGCTCCACTCCGTCCAGTACGCCCCGCCCGCGATGCCGTCACCGACCGTCGCGTGCGCGGCCGAGGTCGGGGTGGCGGCGCACGAGTCGGTGGCCGTCCACGCCTTGCTCAGCCGGTCGAGCGTGTCGCATCGGAAGCACTGCGTCTCCACCGAGCTCGACGAACCCAGGCGGGTCGAGGTCTGCTTGGTGAGGTTCCCGGCCAGGTCGTACGTGTAGGCCTGCTCGTCGACGTTGGTCGGCGTCGCCGTCGACCGCGTGACCAGCTGGTCGGTGAGCCTGTTCGTGTGCGGGTCGTAGTCGGGTAGCCGGATCACGTTGCCGTGACCCGGCCCCCTCAGAACCGGACGTGCCAGTCATCCCGGCATCCGGCTCAAGCAAGCCACGGAGGGCTTCGCAGGTCAGCAGGTTGATGTGGTCCGTTCGCGGTCGCCAGCGTGGTGCTGGCGGTGGCATTCGGAGTGCACGAGGCGAAGGTTGGTCCGTTCGTCCGTGCCGCCGTCTCGCCGGTAGGTGAAGTGATGTTTGTGGAGCATCTTCTTCGAGGCCGCGAACCAGTTGATCCACTCGCGTGGGCTGTCCGGTTCGTACTCGGCTCCGGCGATCAGCGCCTGTTTGCAGAGGGGGCAGAGCCCCTGCTGCCGGACTGCCAGGACGAGACTGGTCTTGTCCATCGGCGGTGGCGCCTTCTTGCGGCGGCGGTCCTGCCAGTACTCGGCGAGCGCGGGGTCGTCCGGGGACGCTCCGCCCTTGACGAGCTGGTGGCGGACGATTCCGGTCCAGGCGAATTTGGGCAGGAAGGCGCCGCTGTCGCGGTCACCGAAGACCCACCGGTCTTGCCTGGACGGGTGGAACCTGCCGAAGTGCCGGTCCACAATCCAGTACCTTGAGCTGCCCCGGCTTTCGTGTAGTCCGCGATCGTGTGATCAAGCGACTTGCGGGTGTTGGTCCAGGCTCGCCCAGTATGCCTGTTCGTACTCGTCGGGTGGCATGTAGTCGAGGGCGGAGTGGAGTCGTTCACCGTTGTACCACGCGACCCACTGGAAGACGGCCCGCTCAACCTCGTCGAAGTCCCGCCACGGTCCCTGATGTTCGATCAGTTCGGCTTTGAACGTGCCGTTCAGGGCCTCGGCCATCGCGTTGTCGTACGAGTCTGCGACGGAGCCCACGGACGCTGAGGCACCAACCTCGGACAATCGCTCTGTGTAGCGAATGGATACGTATTGCGACCCGCGGTCGCTGTGATGAATAAGGCCGACGTCCTTCTTGATCTTCTGCCGCCACAGCGCCATCTCCAACGCGTCCAGCGGCAGGTCGGTCCGCATGTGGGTGGCGGCCTGCCAGCCCACGATCCGGCGGGAGTACGCGTCCAGGACGAACGCCACGTAGACCCAGCCCGACCAGGTACGGACGTAGGTCAGGTCGGCCAGCCACAGCTGGTTCGGGCGCTGGGCGGCGAAGTGGCGGTTGACCAGGTCCGGCGGACGAGGTGCCGCCGGCTCCGGGACGGTGGTGCGGCGCCGCTGCCCGCGGATCACGCCCTCGATGCCGAGCTCGCGCATCAGCCGCTCGACGGTGCACCGCGCGACCTGGTGGCCGGCGCGGACCAGGGCCCGCGTGATGCGGCGGACCCCGTAGGTGCGGCCCGAGTCCTCCCACACCGCTGTGACCAGCGGAATCAGTTCCTCGTCGCGGAGCCGGCGGGCCGATTTCGGCCGCTGCTTGCGCGCGAAGTACGTCGACGGCGACAGCTCCAGCACCCGGCATACGGGATCGACCCCAAAGCCGTCGCGCAGGTGGTCGATCACCTGCTCGGCCTCGTCCGGGGACGGTCGATCTCCTGGGCAAAAAACACGCTGGCAGCCTTGAGGATCTCGTTGGCCCGCCTCAACTCGGCGACTTCCTTGCGGAGTTCCTTCAGCTCGTCCTGCTCTGCGGTCGTGAGCCGATCGTCGCGCTCTCCGGCGTCGGCCTCGGCCTGGCGCACCCAGGACCGCAGGGCCTCCTTGTGGATACCCAGGTCACGGGCCACGTGAGCGACGGGCCGACCCGTCGAGCGGACCTCGCGCACGGCGCGCTCACGAAGTTCATCGGGGTACTTACGGGGTGCTGGCACTGCTCGTGGTTCTCCTTACGTCTGGATCGTAACAAACCCAGACATCAAGGACTCCAGGAAAGCCAGAGCAGCTCAGATCATCCTTCTCCCGCCGGGGAGTTCAGCTCTCCTTGCGGTCGGCCTACCAGGCTCTTCACCTGGACCTCGACGGGGTTTCCACGTTCCGCACCAGTAAGACGCGGCTGGGGTGGGCGCCCCCTTTACCCCGGGACCAGCGGTGTCCTCCCCCCAGGTCTCAGCTTCCTGAGGGTCGCTCGATGCCTCACAGCACCGGGTCCTGTGACCGCCGTTTGCATGCCATCGCGCGGCCTTGAAATCACGGGGCGTCGTCAGGGGTTCACTCGCGTTCGCCCGTCCAGCCTTCCCCTCGCCTGTGACTCCTCGATGGCCGAGGCGCCCTTGGGCTTGAACGCTCAGCTTCACACCCCGCCGTTGCCAGCGACGCATGTGAGCGTGGGGACGGGCCTTGGACACTGGCCCGAAGTTCAGCCGATCGATACCTCCTTCACCTGGCTGTCCTTACTTACTTGGAGCGACCTCGTGTCGCACCTGAGCGTTTTCAGAGCGGCCACCGATCGGGTGACGGCCAGCGGTCGTGGGCCGGGGAAGAACGGACAGAGCTCCCAGGCAGTTGAGTGAGGTATCTGACGTCTCAACTCTTCTGCCGGGGAGCCCTGGTGGTTACCTATCCTGCCGCACTGGACCTGCCGCACGCCCTCGTTGAGTGGGTCACCATGCTGATCGTCACCCGCGAGGGTGACCGACGCTGCAAGCTCCGACCCTCCCAGCGAGCCCTGGTCGCGCTCGTGTACCTACGCAAGCACGACACCCTCGCCCAGATCGCCGCCGGCTTCCGGATCAGCATCGGCACCGCCCACGCCTACGTCCACCAGGTCACCGACCTCCTCGCCCGGAAGGCGCCCGGTCTGACGCAGGCCCTGCGCGAGGCCGACCCGGAGTACATCCTGGTCGACGGCACCCTCGCCGAGTGCGACCGGGTCGGCGACGGCCGCGCGGACTACTCGGGAAAGCACCGCCGCCACGGCGCGAACCTCCAGGTCATCACCGGTCCGAGGGGCAGGCTCGTGTGGATCTCCCGCGCTCTGCCAGGCCGAACGCATGACCTGACCGCCACCCGAACCCACCGCATCGTGAAGACCTGCGTCCGGCTCCGGATCCCGGCCCTGGCCGACATGGCCTACACCGGCGCGGGCGGAACGTTCGCCGTGCCGACCAGGCGCCCGCCCCGCAAGGAGCTCACTGCCGCACAGAGATCACTGAACCGGGCCCACGCCCGGCTGCGATACCCCGTCGAACGCGGCGTAGCCACCCTGAAACGCTGGAGGATCTTCCGCCACGCCCGCTGCAGCCCGAACTGGCTGACGTCAGTGAACCTCTTTCATCCTGTCCCGGCGGGGTGAAATGGCTGGTCAGAACAGGTGGAGTAACAGGCGAGGCTCCTGGTCGTTGCGCTGGTGTTCTCTACGCACCGCGCTTCGCCCGAGGAGCCTCGCTTGGTCTCGTATCCTGCCATGCTCGATGTCCCGCACGAGCTCGTTGAGCACGTCTCGTGGCTGATCTACGCCCGAAGGCGTGAACTGCATTCGCGTTGGCGGCGCTTGAGCTGCTTCAAGCAGGCCCTGCTCACCCTGGCCCATCTTCGGAAGAACGAGACCCTCGCACAGTTGGGAGCCGGCTTCGGGGTGTCGCAGGCGACCGCCTGGCGGTACGTCGACGAGACCGTCGAGCTTCTGGCCGCCTGGGCACCGGGCCTGCGCGAGGCGCTGGTGGGTCTGGGTGAGGGCGACTTCGTGATCGTCGACGGAACGCTGATCCCGACCGACCGGATCGCCGCGGACGAGCCGTACTACTCGCAGAAGCACCGGAAGCACGGGATGAACGTGCAGGTCCTCGCCACTCCGGACGGCACGCCGTTGTGGTTCTCCCGAGCTCTGCCCGGCCGCACCCACGATCTCACCGCCGCCCGAGCCCACGGCATCGTCCAGGCCTGCCTGACCCGGCAGATCCTGGTTCTCGCCGACCGCGCCTACCAGGGCGCCGGCGCGACCGTCCGCACTCCCTACTACCGCCACGACGAACTGCCCGAACACTACAAGCAGTACAACCGCGACCATGCCCGGCTCAGCCCGAATCCACCGACCTGATTCTGGAGTGATCGGATCTGGGTTTTGGCGGGGGTGACTGGGTGGTGGGTGTGGGGTGTTTGCTGGTCTGCCCAGCTTTTCCACGTCTGCTCCGGTCGGGCCCTGTCGGGCGGGTGGTCGGGTTGGTGATCAGGCCGGTGGCGGGTGGGCGGCGTCGAACAGATCGGTGAGCGCGTGTTGCCAGGGCCAGTGGTCGGGCAGGTGGAGCGTCAGCCTGCGGGCCGAGCGGGCGATGCGGGCCGGGACGTGGATCAGGTGGGCCCGCAGGGTCGCGGTGGTGGCTCTCGCGTGGAAGGTCCCGGCGAGGGATCCGGCGGCTCGCAGCAGGTTGTGGGCGATGGCCCACAGGGTCAGCCACGCGTTGTTCGCCTGGAAGTTCCCGGAGGGCAGGTGGGCCAGGGCCGATCCCTTGCCGTCCGCGATGACCTGCTCGATCGTGGCGTGCTGCCGGTGGTGGAGTTCGGCCTGGAGCGTGGCGAAGGGGCTGTCGGTGAACACCGGGTGGTAGCGCCAGGCGGTGAACAGCTCGCCCTGCCCGGCAGCCGTTTCGGCGTTCAGGCGGCGGACCCGGCGCACGATCAGCCGGGCAGTGGTGTGCTCGGTCTTCCTGCGGCCGGTGAACGCCGTGTAGGTGATCTCGGCGACCTCGGCGTCGGAGACCAGCTCGCCGGTGTCCGGGTCGACGAACGCCTCGGGGTATCGGATCGGCGTCCAAGCGTCCTCGCCGATCGCGCTGATCGCGGCGGCGACGTGGGGGTTCATCCGCACCGTCACGGAGAAGTGCGCTCTCGCGCGGCGGCAGGCGGCCACCACGTCGGCGTTGTAGAACTGGCTGTCCGCGCGGACGATCACGGTTCCGCCCGCCCCGGCCTGGCGGGCGGCCGCCAGGGCCTCGCTCGTGAACGGTCCGGCGCCGCGGGCGTCGGCCGCTTTGCCCCGCCGCAGGCGGACCGCCGCGACCACCGGGCGGGCCGTCGGTGTGCTGAGGGTGGCCAGGATCGGGTGCAGGGTGCGCACGCCCTTGAACCGGCCGACCTCGGCACCCTGCTTGGCGCGTCCGTAGACCCGCCGGTGGGTGGGGTCGACGTCCACGAACGCCACCCGGTCCAGGCCGGGCAGCAGCGGGGTGTCCCGTGCGAGACGGGCGAGGAAGTCCCGGTGCACCGCATGGAGTTGCCGGTTGTGCCCGTGCGTGAACGCGCGCAGGAACGTGCCCAGCGTGGAGGGCGCGCGCACCCCGCCGAACAGCCGGCCCATCGCGCCGTGCCGCAGCCGGCCGGTGTCGTCGATCGAGTCGGCCCCGGCGCACATCGCCGCGACCAGCGTCATCACCTTCGCAGCCGGGTTGGCACCGCCGCTGTTGCCCGCACCGTCGAGCCTCAGCCTGTCTTCGACCAGTCCGGGAAGCCCGACCCGCTCGGCCAGCCGGACCAGCGGGACGAGCCCCGCGTCCGCGACCAGGTTCGGCTCGTCGAACGCGGCGGTGAGCGCGGCGGAGCTGTGGGAGGATTTCACTTACGAGGTGCCTTGCTGGTTGGGCCGGACGGAAGCGTAGAGAACTCCCATCCTCCCAGCTCAGCAGGCACCTCTCTGCGTCAGCCCGTCCCCACCTCAGTCACAGCCCGGTGGATCCGGGCTCAGGGCACCCGGTGAACGCGCCTTCGCCCGACTCAAGTCATGGCGGATCTTCCGCAAAGCCCGCTGTTCGACCAACCGCATCGGCCCGCTCGTCGCTGCCGTCCACACCCTCCTCAGCTGCGAAAACTCAAGATGAAAGAGGTTCAGTGGCCAAGGCCGTACTCACCCTCGAGCTTCAACGCTGAAAAGGCTCAATAATCAAACCGGCACCTCCACGTAACCCCTGCCAACTCTCCGCACGGCCGCCACCAGAGCGCCCCGTCCGGAACCTGCCGGCACGACCCCAGGAGCCGCGCCGCTGTGCCAGTCCACGGGCTGGGGTGCCGCGCTGCCGCGTGGCGTCGGCTCGATGGGATGGCGTTACGACTGGCTGCCCGCACGAGCCTCGCACGAGGCTTGAGGCGGGGCCGCCGAGCGATCTTCGGATTCATATCCAATTCCTCTCATTGTTGGTGGACACCCACTGGTCGCGTCCCGCGTGGTGGTGGAATCTCCGTGTGCTGACGTTCCGGCGGAGCGAGGTTCCTGGACCGGGGCTCGCGGGGCGACCCGCTGCCGTTCTCGGCACAGGTGGCGGCGAGGGGAACGTCCCGTCGATCAAGGGCTCGCAAGGGCCGGACAGCGGCTGTCGAGTCGCTGACCAGGGCCTACTCCAAGATCGCTGCTACACCACTCGGCGGGACGCCATCCACGCACTTTACTGATGCACCGTCATGAGCTATCGTCCAGCACGCTGACTGTGGGTACTCAATCTATTCTTTTGGGCACCCATCTCGACCGTTTGCATGTGGCGGCGCAGATTCTTAATTCTGCTCGGCCCGCAGTCGTGCCACGGATTATTTGGGGTCGTTGTTTTATTTGCCGGCCCCGCTATTCTCAAGGAGGGGAAATGTCTGATTTCATTGCTCGGATGATAGGCAGCAAGATCGCGAAGGGTGCTGTCGTGGCGGCGCTGGCGGCTGGGGCCGTTACTCTCGCGGCTCCGATGTCGAGCGCGTCCAACGAGAGCTCCTGGTCCTACGGTTGCCGCGGGTACTGGTACTCGACGTCTGGGCACGGCTACTGCTACGACGCAACGAATTACCCGGGCTACGGGTACTACACCTCGTACGACTGCAGCTACGAGATCGACACCCAGCACTACGACAGGCTGTCCAGCGACTACGAGGGCAAGTACGACACCTACGAGTGCACGTTCAGCATCAGCGGGACGCACGTCTCTGCGGCCTGAGGACCGACGCTGCTGTGGGCCCGCCGCTTCGGCGGGCCCACAGCCCGCAAGTGGGGATTTCATCCATGGCAAGCACTCCCGTCGCCCGGCTGGCCGATGTCAGCCAGGGGTACGGCAGTAGGCAGATCATCAAGGGCCTGGACCTGTCGATCGAGCCCGGTGTGACCGGGCTGCTGGGCCCGAACGGGGCCGGCAAGACGACGCTGTTCCGGACCCTGGCGACCATCGCGCCACCACGGGAGGGCGTCCTGGAGCTGTTCGGCCGGGCGGTCGCCGGTGAACGGGACGTCCGCGAGGCACGGCGCCGCATCGGCTACCTGCCGCAGGACTTCGGCTACTACCCGGCGTTCTCCGTCCACGACTTCGTCCGCTACTGCGCGTGGCTGCGCGAAGTCCCCTCCGCCCAGGCCTCGCCGGCGACCGAGGCGGCGCTGTCCGCCGTCGGACTGCAGGACCGGGCGAGGGAGAAGATGAAGGCCCTGTCCGGCGGCATGCTCCGGCGGGCCGGGATCGCCGCGGCCATCGTCGGTTCCCCGTCCCTGCTGCTCCTCGACGAGCCCACCGTCGGCCTCGACCCCGCGCAGCGCCTGGACTTCCGGGACCTGATCCGCTCGCTGGCGCGTGCGGGGGCCGCGGTGGTGCTCAGTACGCACCTGGTGGAGGACGTGGGTGCGGCCTGCGACACCGTACTGGTGCTGAGGGAGGGTGAGGTCGTGCACCGGGGTGCCCCGCAGCAGCTGGCCGAGTTGGCCGATCCGAAGGCGCCCGGGGACAGTGCGCTGGAACGCGGCTACATGACCGTTCTCGGCAAGGTCCGGGCAGCCGAGGAGTCAGCGTGCTGAACGCCTACCGCATCGAGTTGCGGCGATCCCCGCTGCTCACCGCGTTCCCCGTGATGGTCGCCGTTGATCTGCTGGTGCTGTTCGGACGCTCGCGATGGTGGATCGGCGTGTGGCCGGAGGCGAGTGTGGCGGCGCAGGTCGTCACCCTGTTCCTGGGACCGGTGCTGGCTGCCGTCTCCGCCTGGCAGGCCGGCCGTTCCTCCCGGGCGGGGATGCCGGAGGTGCTCCTCGCGGCCGCCCGGCCCACATGGCGCATGGAGGGTGTGCGGCTGGCCGCCACCCTCACCCTCGGCTTCCTCGCCTACGGGCTCGGATGCCTGGCCGCGGCCGGCGTGTCGATCGGCGAAGCCGGTCCCGGATTCCTGTGGCCGTCCTATCTACTACTGGGCGCCTCGACACTGGTGGTGTTCGCGTCCGTGGGGCACCTGGCCGGCCGCTGGTGGCCCTCGTCTTCCTTCACCCCCGTCGTCTGCGCGCTCGGCTGCTTCATCAGCCTCCTCGCCCTGCCGTTCAAGCTCAACGTCCTGGCGGGCTCGCCGGATGTCCACCTGCGCCCGCTCCCGGTCGCCCTCCGACTGTGCTGGGCGATCGCCCTGGCCGTCCTCGCCGTCACAGCCCCACCGCTGCCGACCCGGGCAAAGAACCGGATGCCCAGCCGCGGCCTGCCGAGGAAGGTGCGTTGGGTGGCGCTCGCGGCGGCCCTGTGCTCCCTCGTCGCGCTCGGCGGCGTCGCCGGCGCCGGCGAACTGCGCACTGAGCGCCCGGCCACGGCTGCCACGCCGCTGTGCGACCGCACCGATAGTCATGCCCCGCGTGTGTGCGTCTGGCCCGAGCACCGTAAATACCTGCCGGCGCTGGTGCTGATGGCGCAGCGTCTCGGTGCTACTGGGCAGTCCTGGGTGGTGGTGCCGGAGGAGTTCGACGAGTTCGGGTTGCAGCGCACCGCACATGGCGATCGGGGGTTCGACATCACCGAGGGCCACGTGCGCACGGCGGCCATCGCCATGGCCCACCGCGTGTTCACCGACAGCTTCGGCCGCTGTGTCCCGCCGGGCAATGAGCGCCGTGCGTGGCAGGCCATCGACAACGTCCACCTGTGGCTGGAGTACCGGGCCATGGGCCAGGACCCGGCCGAGGCCGACAGCGGTCTCCATGTCGCCGGTATCGGCGCAGCCCAGCGTGCAGCCTCCGATGCTGTGCGTCTGCCGGCCGCCGAGCAGCGGGTGTGGCTGGATGGGGAGAGTGCCGAATTCCATCGCGAGGCGTCCTGGTGCAAGCCCTATGACCCTCGTTGATCTGATCCGCTACGCCAGGGTCCACCGGGGTGCGGCGGTGCTGGCCGGGGCGGTGGTCGTCGCGCTGCTGTCGGCGTTCTTCGGCGGTACCCGGATCCCGATTCCGTCGTTCGGCAGCGGCGACGTCACTATGGGGATTCCTTACCGGCAGGAGCTCCCGCTGTTGTCGGCGGTGTTCCTCACCGCAGCGCTCGACGGACCGATGGCGGCCCACGAGGCCCTCGGCACCCGGGCCATGCACCGCCTGCGGGCCGTGTACTGCACGGTGCTGACGCTGACGGTCTGCGCCTTCTCCTTCACCGCCGAGACGTACGCGGTCGGGACGGGCGCCGGGATCGTGTTCGTCCGCTCGGTACTGGTCTGGCTCGGACTGGCCCTGCTCTCCCGCCGTGTCCTGGGACACCAGCTCGCCTGGGCCCTGCCGCTGGCGTCCGCGCTGCTCCTGATCTGGTACCCCCTCACCTGGTGGGACTGGACCGCCACCCCCACCCACGACACACCCGCCTGGACCGCCGCTGGCGTGTCCGTGGTCATCGGCAGCGCCGCCACCGCTGCAACACCCTGGCGACGCAAAGCGCTGCGGCGCAGCCGCTGACCACGGCAAGGCCCCGCCCGTCGGCTGCAGCCGACGGGCGGGGCCTCGTCGTGTGGCACCGGGGGTGTGGGCGCTGGGTCGGCAACGCGCTCGTGGAAGCCGACGTCGGCAGGCGGCAGCACCCGCTGCGGCATTTCGCCTTGGCGGGGGCTTGCCGGCGCGAGTCGGGTTCCGAGCGCGCCGGGCACCGCGGGGACCCACAATCCCTGCCGTGCCCGGCTCGCGTTCGAGGGCGGCCGTGACCCGAGCCGCCAACCGATGGAGCACACCTCAACCGTGCTCTGCGCCCACGGTTGTACTGATCATCGGGCGACGGAATACATGAGCAATTCCGGCTGGTCTGCCCGCGATACGGAGTCCGATCCCGGAGGACTGCAGGCTCCTTCGCGCGCCGGTGCGGCTATCTCGCCCGGTCCGACGGGTGAACGTGGGACCGTACGCCGAACCACTGCTCGGCGCCGTACTCCTCGAACCGCTCGACCTCGGTGAAGCCCAGCTTCTCGGCGAGGCGCATCGCGCGGTCGTTCGCGCTCTGGGTGCAGAGCACCACCGGCTCACCGGGACAGGCGTCGGCGAGCCATCCGAGTGCCGCAGCGCACGCCTCGGCTGCGTACCCGGATCCCCAGGCCTGGGGCAGGAACATGTAGCTGAGCTCGGCCTCCCCGGCCTCCGGGCGGAGGTGACCGGGGCGCTGCGCGTCGCGCCGGTCGAACGAGACGACGCCGATCATCGCCCCGTCGCGCTCGACGACGAACACGCCCGTGCGTAGGCCGGGCACTGCCGGCATCCCGCGTTCGAGTTCCTCGCGTGGTCGGGCACCACCGAGGTGGGTACGCACCTGCGGTGAGGCGAACAGGTCGATGAACGCCGTACGGTCCCGGGCCTCGGACTCGCGGAGCACGAGCCGCTCGGTCCGGATCAGAGCGGGCGGCCAGGCGACAGGCCCAAGATCGGTCATGGCGGGCAACCTATCCCACATCCTGCGGAACTACCGGACGTCATGGACGCCGGTGGCCTCGTCCGCTGCTGTCTGTCGAAGCACGTCGTAGCCGACGAACTCGAACATGCGCGTGCCGCGGCGCAGGGGTTGAGGTGTGCCGGCGAAGCGGTGCACACCGACCCCGAAGCCGGCGTCCGGCGGTGACAGCCACTGCAACTCGAAGTCCTGGGCGTCGAACCACTCACAGATCCGCGGGACGCGGTCGGGTGCGGCGCGGTGTCGGGTCTAGATGACGGTCCCGCCGGCCCTGGACAGCTGGTTGCAGGCGGCGATGGTGCGCTCGATGTCGGGGTCGGTGATGTTGCCGAAGACGCCGCAGACGAGGACGAGGTCCGCCGGGGCCAGGTCCTCGTACTGGTCGATGAGGGCGGCGTCCGCGGTCGCCACCTCGACGCGCTGCAGGCCGGCCCGCTCGGCCCGTTCCACAGCGGCGGCGGTGTTGCGGGGGTCCAGCTCGACGAGCCTGGCCCTGACATCGTCGCGGCGGGGATGTCCGGCCAGGACCTCCAGAAGATCGCGACCGTCTCCGGCGCAGAGGCTGATCACCTGCAGCTCGCCGTCCGGGGCGTCCGACAGAGCGGCGTCGATGTGGGCCTGCACTGTTTTCAGCCGTCGCGTCATCCAGTGGTCGGTCTGGTCGTACTTGTCGTGCCATGCGGTCCAGTCCATGACCGGACGCTACGGCCCGGGACCACCGGGAGCGACCCAATTCCACGGACCAGACCGGACAACCACACCGAAAATACCGTCCGATGAGGTGACCCCCGAGATGTGGACACACCTAGCACGTATTTGGTTGCGATCAAGGCGTGTTGTTGGTGATGTTCGTGACGACCGATCTGTGCGCACGAACGGAGTGCCGAAGTGTCAGAGGAAGTCCGGCCTACGAGGGTGCGCCTCGCAGAGGCTCTTCGCGCTGAGATCGCCGCCAACCCGGGGCTGACAGAGCTTCCGCACAGGCGTGAGATCGCCGGACAGTATGGGCTTGCCCAGGCGACGGTCGCGCAGGTCCTGAGGGCGTTGGCGGCCGAGGGGCTGATCGAGGCACAGGCGGACGGCAGGTGGACGGTGGCCGGACGACTCTAGGGAGCGCATTCGGTCGTGATCAAGGTGTCGTCCTGGCGAGGTCCTTGATCCAGATCATTGAGGCGCGGAGGTGGAGGCCTGCGAGGTAGCTCTCGGGTGTCTTGTCGTAGCGGGTGGCGATGCCCCGCCAGGCCTTCATCCTGTTGATCAGACGCTCGACGGTGTTCCGCTCCCTGTAGAGCTCGGCGTCGTGACTGACGGGACGACCGCCCCTGCTGCCCTTCTTCTTGCGGTTGGCGGCCTGGTCCCGCTTCTCCGGGATGACGGCCTTGATGTGTCGTTTGCGCAGGTGGGCGCGGTTTCTGCGGGAGGAGTAGGCCTTGTCGCCGGCGACCGCGCCGGGCCGGGTGCGGGGCCGGCCGACAGGCCCACGGACCCGGACCTTCGCCAGAACGGGGATGAACTGTGGGCTGTCGGCGGCCTGCCCCTCGGTCAGGACGATGGCCAGCGGGCGGCACTTACGGTCGCCGGCGATGTGGACCTTGCTGCTCTGCCCGCCTCTGGACCGGCCGAGCAGGGCGGCCTTCAGGCGGAGTCTGCGTCTGCGTCGGACGCGTCGCCGCTCGTTCCGTTCCGGGGTGTCTGCGGTTGCCTGCCCGTCTTGTTCCTTCGGGCCGCCCCCTTTTGTCGGGCCTTCTCCGCCTCCTCGGCGGCCTTCTCCAGGTCGGCGAGTGTGTCGGGGTCGAGGTGCATCCCGGCGGCGTCGTGGTGGGCCCGGACGGTGGTGGAATCCACGCTGACCAGCGACAGGTCCACCTCGCCCCGCTTCGCGGCCTCCGCGACCGCGCCCTCCAGCAGGGCCTCGAAGACCCCGGCGTCCCTCCACTGCCGGAAGCGGTTGTGGACCGTCGACCAGGCACCGAACTCGCTCGGCATCTCCCTCCACTGGCCGCCGGTCCGGAACCGCCAGATGACACCCTCGAACTGTCGGCGCAGCCGCTCGGGGTACGGGCCGTACTCACCGATCGGCAGGTACGGCCCGATGAACTCCCACTCAGCATCAGTCAGTTGCACTCGCGTCACACAACACGATCTATCGGATCAGGCACGACCGCGAGGGCGAAACCCGCCAATTGATCACAACCCGATACTGGCCCTAGGGTGGCGGGCAGGGAAGCTCGGGGAGAGGAATCGGTCGTGGGCGGGGACGGAACGCGTGATACGAGCGGGGGTGACGGCGTGCGCGTCTTCATGGCGCTGCCGGCACCTGAGGCGGCCGACAGGGACCCGTTCGGCCAGTGCCTGGCAGATGTGGTCCGGGTTCTCGGCCTCGGTGTGGCGCGTGAGCCGGGCACCGACGATCCTGTGTGGGGCCACCGCGTCCGGGCAGCACTGCGCGAGGCCTGCGAGCGGGAGTCGGCCTTCCCCCAGGAGGCGTTCGAGGTCCTGCTGGGCGCGGCCGTAAACGACTCGAACCCGAGCTTCAACCGGTGGTTCGTCGAAGCGGCTCTGAACGGGTTCGGCCGCGGGCGGGTCCGCTCCAGGCTGATCGGCTACCTGCGGACGGGCACGGACGCGGAGCGGGCGGGTGCCGCACGGGCCTGGTACTGGACGGCCCTGCCGCTCGACCACCCCCAGCTGCGGGCCGCCGGCCCGGCCGGGGACCGTCCGGAGCCCGACAACGGCTCGGTCGGCGTGCGCGAGTGGCACGAGGCAGCATTGCGGGAGTTCGTGGACAACGAGCACCTGGACGTCCGCCGCTGCATCCTCCCCGGACTGCCCCTGCGGCCGTCCGCATACCCGGCGGAGCTACACCCCCTGGTCGACAAGGCGATCGCGATCGCCCGGTCCCACCCGGACGAGTATCTGCGGCACCGGGTGGAGCACCAGGTCCGCGGCTGAAGCCGCCTCGGAGGCCCGGATGCCCTGGGCGGTCGGGGTGGTGCCCGCCAGGCGCAGCCGGTGGATGCGCAGGTCGAGGGCGACGGCGATGCGGCGGCGGGTGGCGTCGCGGACGGCGGTGCTGGTGTCCAGGCGGGCGGCAGTGCAACGCTGGGGTCCCAACGGGCCGACCAGGCCGACCGGGTGGGTCCACGGCGCCGCAGCAGGGGGTAATCATGGCGGAGGAGGTCAATGGTCCGGCGGGCGACCCGTGGCCGCTGGTGGTCCGGGTGACTGGCGGGCGCGTCAATCATCTGGCCCGGTGGCGGATGACCCGAACTGGCCGGGCGACGTTGTGGCTCGATCTGGCCTGTGGCGGTAGCTGCCTGGCCGACGCGCTGGACAACGGGCTTCGCGAAGCCGTGTGCTCCCGTTGCATGGCGCGGGCCGAACAGGACCGCAACCCCGGGGAACGGCGCGCCGCGGCCGCCAAGCGCCGCGCACGCCGGGTCGCGGACCACGGACAGCACCCGCTGCCGTTCCCCATCTGACGTGACGCGTCGTCCTGCAGGGCTGCCAGCGCGGCGCAGCGGTGGGATCAGACCTGCGGGAGCGTTGACACGGTGCGGCGGCCACGCCGTAGCGGTCGAAGACCTCGGCGAAGAACCGCTTCAGGAGCGGGCGGGCCCGGTGCTCGTCGCTCAGCTCGGTGAACCCGAAGCGGAAGACCTCGTAGCCCTGGAGCTTCAGTTCCCGGTCCGAGGCGACGGTCTCCGCATAAGCCTTGGCGTCGGCGTGAAGGCTTCGCGACCCGACCGGCGGGGCGCAGCAGCAGGTAGCAGGCCTGTGGCAGATGGCGGTGGTGGCGCTGCGGCACTGCGTCGGCCGCGGGGCGGTACAGCGGACGCTCGCGTTGTTGCAGGCCCTGTCGCCGGGCGGACGGCCCGTCGGGGGAACTACCGTGCGGGTAGAAACCGTTCGCCAGTCGGAACACGTCGCCGCCAGGCGTCGTACGACAGGGGGTCGCAGGTCGATGGTCATGGCGTTCGCTCTCACACTGCCCGGGCTCGCTCTGGCGGTGGTGCTGTTCGCACTCGCCTCGACGGTGTTCCGCCGGCTGGCCCGTTCGGGCCTGGTCCCGGCCCGGCTCCGCCGCCGGTCGGGCCGGCTCGGCGGACCGCTTTCGGTCTCCACCGTGGCCGTGGAGGTGTTCACCGGATCGGTGAACACCGGCAAAGCGGTCGAGCTGGACGAACGCTCCGCCGAGGCGATGCGCCGCGACGAGGAAGGCGACGGCGCGCCACCCCGCTCGACCGTCGACCTGCAGACGGGCCGCGCCGTCATCGTCCTGCCGCAGCAGCCGAGGGCCGGCGATCGCGGCGCCGGCACACCGTCCCGGCCCCTTCTTACGCCTCCGGCCGGGGCAGAGGACTGACCGCCCCTCCGGCCCCCGGCCCGTGCATCGTAGTCCTCACCATCAGGACGATCCTCAACCACGACCAGGCATAGCAGGCGGTCCGCGAGCACGGCCGAGCCGACGTCCGGCTGGGCATGTTCGAGGACGTGCCGTGGCAGCGCTACCTGGGCACCGAACGCCGCCCCGAGTAGTCGCCAGCCCCCGGGCGCAGCGGACGTGCCGCCCATCCCCTGACACCGGACACCGCGGCCGGCCCTGCGTCGCTGGCCGGGCGGCTGTGGACACGGGCTCGCCGGCCTGCCGCTGGGAGGCGGTCAGCCTGCGAGGGCGCTCAGTTGCCGGTGGAAGAGGTCCTGTGCGGTGTCGCGGTCCGGGGTTTTGGGGGTGAAGTGGGTGACGTAGACCAGGATGTTGCCGCGGGTGGTGAGCAGGCTGGCATAGGTCATGCCGTCCATGATCGGCTTGGTGTGGAGGAGGCCTGCGGCCTGGTCGTCGGGGTCGTCGAAGAACGTGGTGGAGGTGTCCTCGGTCCACAGCCCGTGAAGACCCCGGTAGTGGGCCTGCGCTCCGGTCGCGGACGCGTACTGGACGAGCATCATCTGGCTCTGGCTGCCGTCCGGGTTCTTCCACGCCCGGCATGCGGCGGTGACGAAGCCGCGTTCCTTGGCCGCGCGGGTGGCGGTCTCCGCCCACTGGGGATCGTAGTTCGCGGCGACGTACTGGTCGAGGTTCAGCACGCCCGTCCGGTTCTTCGGGCGGTCCGTGGGCTGCTTCCCGGCTGTCGCCCCGGGCGGGACCGGCAAGGCCATCGCCAGCAGCCGCTCCCCCACTGCCGCCGGGCACGCACCGCCCCGGCCGAGGTACGCCGCGCCGCCCAAGCGCTCACCACCCGGCCGACCGCCCCGCGCCCGGACCTCACCCAGCACATCCTGACCGCCGTCCGCCCCTACGCCCGCCGCGGGCGACTCCTACCACGCCCCTCCCGCTCCCCCACCTACATCTGGGAGACGACCGCCGCCGACGCACTGCGCCGCGCCGTCGACACCGCCACCGACGCAGTAGTAGCCAGCTGCCGCCTCACCCCCGATCCCCGAGGAGACGTCACCATCGCCATGACATTCCTGGTCGCCTACGGACTCCCGCTGCCCGACCAGGCCGACCACGTGCGCCGCGTCGCCTTCACCACCGCCACCGCCGCCCTGGGCCTGCCCGTCCGCACCATCGACCTGACCATCACCGACGTCCTTCCCCCACCAGACCCCCGCCGGCCCTCGGGCACGGGTCGCGAACACGAACACCACCCCTCGGCCGTTCGCACGTCGCCCCACGGACACCACCCGTAGAACCGAGGCAGTCCGGTAGCACCTCGGTCCCTCGTCATGGCAGGTGGGATGGCGCCGACAGACGCATCCTGGGCAGAGAGGCCCCAGCTCATGGGTGTCCCCGGGAGGCGTCATGGCGCGAAACCCGAGACCGGCATGGCAGGCACCACCGGGCGCCCGGCCCCGCGGTGTACTACAAGAACTGCGCCGAGGCCCGTGCCGCAGGCGTCACTCCCCTTCACCGGGGCGACCCCGGCTACGCCCCCCACCTGGACCGCGGCGGCGACGGCGTGGCCTGCGAATAGACCGACTACCCCCGTGCGTGGTCACAGAGGGTGCCTGGTCTTCGGATCGGCCGCCAACCGCCCGCAGAACCGGCCGTGCGCCTGTCGTCCGGTTCGCCGAAGCAGTCAGCGCAACGGAGTGGGCCTGCCCCCGCGCCCGGCCTGACCCGTCCGCGGCGTTGCGTTGCTGATGATCAGGGCCAGGGCGGGTATCAGTGGCCCATGGCAGCCTCCCGCACCGCACCCCGGGCCGTTCGGATCGCCCTGATCGCCGCACTCGCCGTGGCGGGCACCGCCTGCACCAGCACCACCTCGGGTGGAGGCGGTGCCACCGGCAGCGTCGATCCGTCCGTCCCCGCCACCGCACCGGGCCCGGCAGGGGCCGGTGGTACCTGGCCGGGCCCGCCGCCCTCGCCCGCAGCGAACTCGCCGCCCTGCCGGTGGCCGCCGCGGGCTCGATGTCCGGCTACAGCCGCGAGAAGTTCCCGCACTGGGCCACCCAGGGCAACTCCTGCGACACCCGCGAGAAGGTCTTCGCCCGCGACTACGAAGCCCTCCCGGCCCGCTCCGAAGCCATGGTCCACGTCGCCATGATCAACTTCATGACCCGCCGGCTCACCGGCGAAACCACCCCAAGCTGGCGCGGAACCTGAACTCCAAAGTCAGGGACAAAACGCCCAGTAAGCCCCCGGCTGCCCTACGCGTCGATCATCTGCCGAGGGGAGTAAGCCCCCGGGTGCCCTGGCCGAGCAGGCGCCGCAGCCAGTTCCGCCGGGTCGCAACCGCGGTGCGGGTGACGGCCGCGTCCGGGGCGAGGGTGTCGAAGCCGTGGAGGGCGCCGGGCCAGACGTGGAGTTCGACGTGGCCGCCGGCCCGCCAGAGGGCGTCGGCGTAGGCGGTGACCTCGTCGCGGAAGGTTTCGGCGGAGCCGACCTCCAGGTAGGCGGGGGGCAGGCCGCTGAGGTCGTGGGCGCGAGCGGGGGCGGCGTACGGGGGGAGGTCGGGAGCGCGGTGCAGGGGGCCGAGGGCGGCCTGCCAAGCGGTGGCGTTGGAGGTGGCGTCCCAGGTGTCGCGGCCGGCGGCCTGCCGGGTGGAGGAGGTGGTGCCGCGATCGTCCAGCATCGGGCTGAGCAGCAGTTGCCCGTACGGCGCCGGGCCGCCCCGGTCGCGGAGCAGCAGGGCGAGGGCGGCGGCCAGTCCGCCGCCGGCGCTCTTGCCGGCGAGCACGATCCGGTCGGGGTCGATCCGCAGCCGTCCGGCGTGTGCGGCGGCCCAGCGCAGGGCGGTGCGGCAGGCGTGCAGCGGGGCGGGGTAGCGGGCGGCGGGGGCGAGCGGGTACTCGACGGAGAGCACGGTCAGCCCGAGCGGCTCCGCCAGCTCCCGCAGCACGCGCGGCAGTACGGCGTACGCGTTGCCGCCGATCAGGCCGCCCCCGTGGAGGTACAGCAGCGCGGGTAGCACGCCGTCCGCCTCGGCCGGGCGGCCGGAGACCACGGCGACGCCGTCCGCGTCGTGCTCGGCCGTTTCGAACCGTCCGCCGTCGGCGAGTCGGTCCAGTGTGGGCCTCGGCCGCCGTTCGGCGTCCCGCCGCTGCCAGGCCGCCAGCCCGCCGGGTGTCAGCGGCGCGGGCACCCCGCCACGGGCGGCCAGTGCGGCGGCCAGTTCGGGGTCCAGGTAGGGCTCGGTCTCCATGCGGTCGAGTATGCGCGAAGGCCGTCCGGAAGCGGTGGGGTTGACATCCGTTCACGCACGCTGCTCGGGCCATTCGCCGGGGGCGAGCCGCACACGGCGACCGTCCAGGTCACCGACCGCTACGGCACCGCGAGGCCGACATCCTGGGACCGCCTCCATCCCCGGCCCACCATCCGCCCGCCTGTCCCCACCCTGGACACGCGCTGCGCGAAGAGGGTTCGGTACAGCAGGCTCACGAGAAGTGACTCGTTCCGACCCGGACGCCTCAAGCCCCCGGCACCGTGGCGCCGGCAGGGCACAGCTTCATGGGTTTCGGGTCTCAGGGGTCGCGGTGGGCGTGGGCCGGTGCGTCGTCGGCCGGCTCGGCCACGGTCCTTGCACCGTCCTGGGGGTGGCGCTCGGTATCAGGCCGGGTGGTCCGGGCGAGCTGCGGGGCACGCCACCAGGCCATGCGGTGCACGGGTTCCTGCTCGGGGCACCTGGCCCGTCGGCTGTTCCCGGGTGCTGTCGCACCCGCCGAGGCGGGCACCGGCGCACGCGAAAATCGCAGAAGCAGGGGCAAGGTCTGCATTGTGGCCGGCGCCCACCCGGCCGTTGCCGGACGGCTTCGGGGCGTCAGACGCCTTCGCGCGCGTACGCCGCAGGCATGCCGGCCGGTGGTTGGAGGCAGGCCCGGGCTTGGGCCAGCAAGCCGGCGGTGATGCGCAGGTGGCGTACGACCAGGGGCGGCAGCGTGCCGCGGAAGCTGTCGGCGCACTGGAGCTCGGCGCAGGCCCGCTCCAGCAGGTCACCGGCCCGGTGGACGGCCGGGCCGCGGTCACTGGCCAGGTACTCGAGGGCGAGGGTGTGGGTGGTGTCGGCGAGTTCGGCGATGCCGGGGTCGTCGATCGGGTCGGCGCCGAAGAACAGCGGGCCGTCGGCTACTGCGGCCAGGAGCGCGTCCTTGCGCCCGGTCCACCACGTACTCACGCTTTGATCATGCCCGACCATCCCCGGTTGCAGGTCGAGAACAGGTCGGCTCCCCCTCCCCAGCCGGCCGGACAACCCCTGCTCTGCGGTCGGCGTCAGGTGGCTGCCCGGCGGTGACGTGCCGGGCCCGTGTCACCGGATCGAATGCCCTGGTCCCTGCGGCACAGTGCCGGTGGGGCGGAACCGGCGCCGGTTGTCGGTACCTGCCGGTACGCTGCACTGGCCCTGAGAAAGCACTGGAAAGCCGTCCCCTCAGCACCTTGAGGGGACGGCCTTTCGGCATTGTCGGTCCCCGGCCGCCGCGCACCATACGTGCGGGCCCGAGCCAACGGCCCCCGCAGGTCCCCCGCACACCCGGCACCCGGGCCACCGCCACAATCCCGGGCGGTCCGTGGCACGGCCGCGGGCCCCACCCCAGACACCGCGGACCAGCCCGCCGACCCCGTGCGCAGGCGAAATGGCGGGCCTCGTCCTACCGTGAGGACGAAAACAGTCCAAATCGCCATCAAATACCTGTCAGGGAGTCCCCCGTCATGAATAAGGGCCAGCTCGTCGAAGCAGTCGCAGGCCAGCTCGGCAGTCGGACCGCGGCGGAGGACGCCGTCGACGCCGTCCTCGACGCGATGGTGCGCGCCGTCGTCGCCGGCGAACGCGTCCAGGTCACCGGCTTCGGCACCCTGGAGCCCGTCCAGCGCTCCGCCCGCACCGCCCGCAACCCGCAGACCGGCGAACCCATCCGGGTGAAGAAGACCACCACCCCCAAATTCCGCCCCGGCCAGGGCTTCAAGGACCTCGTCTCCGGCGCCAAGAAGCTCCCCCAGCAGGGCCCGTCCATTGCGAAGACCCCCAAGGGCTCCCTCACCCCCTCCCGCGCCAACGCCACCACGGCCAAGCGCACCACCGCCCCCACCGCTGCCAAGCGTGCAACGGCGACCACCACGACCGCCCCAGCGAAGAAGACCACCGCCAAGAACACCGCGAAGCGCACCACCACGGCCACCGCCCCCGCGCCGGCCAAGAAGGCCCCGGTGAAGAAGACCACCACCGCCAGGACCCCGGCGAAGAAGGCAGCGCCGACGAAACCCGCCACCGCCGCCAAGAAGACCACCGCCCCGGCCCGCAAGACCAACACGACTGCCAAGAAGGCCGCACCCGCCAAGCGCACCGCCCGCCGCACAGCCGCCTGACCCCCCCG
Source organism: Kitasatospora terrestris (assembly GCF_039542905.1). Classification (NCBI taxonomy): domain Bacteria; kingdom Bacillati; phylum Actinomycetota; class Actinomycetes; order Kitasatosporales; family Streptomycetaceae; genus Kitasatospora; species Kitasatospora terrestris. The sequence continues at coordinate 8,498,679 of NZ_BAABIS010000001.1, read as the reverse complement.
CACGGGCAGCCGCACACCGCCAGGGCACGTCCCGGCCGAGGCGCGGCTGCCCGCCCGGGGCGCGCACGGCCAGGGACAGCGCGTCAGCGCCGCAGACCCGCGTCGGCCATCGACCGCGACGCCCCAGGCGCCGGCGCCGGAGGTGTCCGAACACCGCAGCAAGCCCGGGCCAAGGCGGGCGCCGTACGCCCGGTGACGGATCGGGACGTGCCCGCCGACCGGCCTGGTGGCGGTGCCCGGGCCCTCCACCGGCGCCGGCGGCTCGCGGCCCCCGCTGTCACGGCTCTGCCGGGCCCTCACCGTCCCGGTAGTGGGAGCCCCCCTCCGGGCCGCCGGTGAACACCACCGCCTCCTGGCCCACGCCAAGAGCGTGCAGCAGAACCTCCCGGGCGGCGCCCGGTCCTCGTGGGAGCGGTGCAGCCACACCCAGGTCTCCTACTGCCGTACGTCCGCAGGCTGAGCGCGAAGTTCAGGCCGCCGATGCGGAAGATCACGGTGTCCAGGTCGCCCAGGTCCTCCCAGGCGCGCTCCACCGCCAGCCGCAGGCGCGCGGCGAGCGCCTCGAGAGGCAGCGCCAGGCCGGCCACCATCCGGAACGACCCATCACGTCACTCACTACGGTGGCCCCATCCCCAGGCGGCAGCCCGCCCGGCATTCCATGATCCACCGTCAAGCAGACACTCCCGCCACGGGACGTCCCTTCAAAAAGTCAGACAGTGAACCGGTCGGGGTCGGCGCTGTTCCAGTCGCGCGCCCACGATTCGGGCGCGTCCTGGAGCAGCTGTCCGGGTGCCAGCCAGGGGTGGAGGTCGGCGTAGGAGCGGATGGTCTGGGGGTCGAGGCGGCGCTGGAGCATGTGCGGGTGCAGTTGGGAGGGGTGGTCGACTCCCATGGCGGCCATGATCTGCAGGGCGCTTTTGACGGTGGCTTCCTGGTAGCGGCGCACCCGTTGGGATTTGTCGTCCACGTCCAGGGCGCGGGCGCGGCGGGGGTCCTGGGTGGCCACGCCGACGGGGCAGGTGTTGGTGTGGCAGCGTTGGGCTTGGATGCAGCCGATGGCGAACATCATGGCTCGGGCGGCGTTGGTGTAGTCGGCGCCTTGGATGAGGCGTTTCACCAGGTCGTTCCCGGTGGCGACCTTGCCGCTGGCGCCGATTTTGATGCGATCACGCAGGCCGGAGCCGACCAGTGCGTTGTGGACTGTCATCAGGCCCTCGGTCAGTGGCATCCCGAGGTGGTCGGCGAACTCCAGCGGGGCCGCGCCGGTTCCGCCCTCCGCACCGTCGACGACGATGAAGTCCGGTGTCACTCCTTCCTCCAGCATGGCCTTGCAGACCGCGAGGAATTGGCTGCGGGAGCCGACGCACAGTTTGAAGCCGGTCGGTTTGCCGTCCGCGAGCCGGCGCATCCGGGCGATGAACTGCACCAGTTCGCGTGGAGTGGAGAAGACCCGGTGGTAGGGCGGGGAAGTGACGGTCTTTCCTTGCGGGACACCGCGGACTTTCGCGATCTCCGCGTTGACCTTCGGCCCTGGCAGAACGCCGCCGATGCCCGGTTTGGCGCCCTGGCTGAGCTTCAGCGACACGCACTTCACCTGTGGGTGCGCCGCTTTCTCGGCGAACAAGGTGGGGTCGAAGTCCCCGTCCTGGTTGCGGCAGCCGAAGTAGCCGGTGCCGATCTCCCACACCAGATCTCCCCCGGGCCGCAGGTGGTACTCCGACAGTCCGCCCTCGCCCGTGTCGTGGGCGAAACCGCCCAGCGCGGCGCCCGTGTTCAGAGCGAGGATCGCGTTGGCCGACAGGGAGCCGAAACTCATCGCCGAGACGTTGAGCAGCGCCATGTCGTACGGCCGGGTGCAGTGCGTCCCGCCGACCCGGACCCTCGGGGCCCGCGTGGGCACGGCGACCGGGGCCATGGACGGTACGAGGAATTCGCGGCCGCTCTCGTACAGGTCGAGTTCGGTGCCGAACGGTTCCTCCGCGTCGGTCCCTTTGGCCCGCTCGTAGACGATGCTGCGGGTGTCGCGGTCGAACGGGCGCCCGTCCACGTTGCGCTCGATGAAGTACTGCTGGACTTCGGGGCGGATGCCCTCCAGTGCGAACCGCAGGTGGCCCAGCACAGGGTAGTTGCGCAGCACCGAATGCCGGGTCTGCAGGACATCCGCCCCCGCGAGCGCCGTCAACGCCAGCAAGGGGATGGCGGCCAGCCACCACCAGGGCGACACCACGAAGGCCGCCGCCGCAGCGACGACCGACCCGCACACCAAACCGGCGATCCACAGAAGTCTCAGCACGAGCTGCCATCTAACCCGGAGTGCCGCTTCCAACCCCGCGAGCGGTGGCCTACGGGGGAAGGAGCGCCCTGCCGGCTGCCGGCAGGGTGGTGGAACGGCTCAGGTGCCGGGGATGTCGAACTGCGCCCACACGATTTGCCCCTGCCGTCGGCGCGAAGTGCGTGGCCCCACCGGCTGGCGAGTATCGCGATCGCGTGGAGCCCGTGTCCGCCCGGCCGGCTGGAGACCCACGGGAGGCGCTCGCCGTCCTGGCGCCGGCCCGTGTTCACTGCGGCCTGCCCGGGTGCCGGTTTTCACGAGCGATGCCCTGCCCTACGTACTGCACCGGTAGGCCCTGCCCGCCGACGACGACTGCCCATTCGGCGCCGTCGAGCCCACGGCGGGCAGTACGCCGAAGCGGAGGGCGCTGTGCGCCTCTCTGCGCGTTCCCGGCGAGCACCAGCGCCCGACGAGCCGCGGGGACGGGGACGGCCTTGCGGCTGGACGGCGCTCTGGCCCGGGGTCAGCGACGGTGGCGGCCGGGACCGCGGTGCTCCGGCCCGGCGTGCACGAGCCGGCGGCGCCCGCGGTGACGCCCGTTCGGGCTCATGGACGCCTCGACGGCCGCCACAGCAACGACCGCCAGCAACGCAAGCAACATCAGGAACATCATGAGCATGGCCTCCACAGACATCCGGTGCCGCACCGCCTGCCCCGTACATTCGCCCCGACACCCCCCGGCGCCCGAACCGTCGCGACGCCGAACTCTGACCGGCCGGCACACCGCCGGCCGGGAAAGTCGCGCGAATACGCCCCCGGCCGCCGGGTAGCCGCCCCCGCGTCAGAGCAGGACCAGCCGACGAGGAGGCAGCTGTGAGCAGCGGACTGTGGGGCTACGAGGGTGCCGGGGGCTACGTGGCGGGCAGCGACCTGACCGGCTTCCGGGTGGAGGCCACCGACGGCCACATCGGCAAGGTGGACAAGCACACCGAGGACGTCGACACCGCACACATCGTGGTGGACACCGGCCCGTGGATCTTCGGCCGCGAGGTGCTCCTCCCGGCGGGCGTCATCACCCGCGTCGACGCGAACGAGAAGACCGTGTGGGTCGGCCGCAGCAAGGAGGAGATCAAGAACTCCCCCGAGTTCCACAAGGACGAGCACACCGACGACCCGGCGTACCGCCAGCAGGTCGGCGACTACTACACCAACCGCAACCACCTCTGACTGTGAGGATGTAGATCGCATCGCTCGGCGGTCTGACCCTCCCTCTGACTGACGCTTCGGCTGTCCTTCGGTTGAATCGTCGACCGTCCGAGCGGTGCCGCTATGCACGCGGCCGGTCGGGCGCCTGTGACTTCATAGGAGCCCGGCCAAAGGTCCCATCACAGTCTTGTCCTGCCGCCCGACCGGCGCGTGCCATCCCCCCGCACGTCGTACGGAAGGACAGCAGGGCCCAGCATGTCAGACCACATAGCGGTCGTCGGCGGCGTCGACACCCACACCGACTTCCACCAGGCCGCCGTGATTGACTCCATCGGCCGCCACCTGGCGACCGAGTCGTTCCCCACCACACCCGACGGCTACCGGCGACTGCTGGACTGGCTGCGCTCGCACGGCGATCTGATGGCCGTCGGGGTGGAGGGCACCGGCGCCTACGGAGCCGAACTCGCCCGCCACCTACGGACGAACCAGGTCACCGTCGTCGACGTGGACCGGCCCGACCGCAGGGCCCGCCGGGCCAACGGCAAGTCCGACCCCGTCGATGCCTACGCCGCCGCGACCGCAGTGCTCTCCGGCCGGGCCGGCGGCACACCCAAGACCCGCGACGGCATCGTGGAGGCCATCCGGTCCCTGCGGGTCGTCCGCCGCTCAGCCATCAAGTCCCGCACCCAGACCATCAACCAGATCCGCAACCTCATCGTCACCGCCCCCGCAGAGGTCCGCGAAAAGCTGCGCGGCCTGCCCACCAGCGAGCTGATCAGACAGCTGGCCCGCTCCCGGCCGGGCACACACACCCACGACCCGGCGGGCGCGGTCAGGATCGCGCTGCGGCGCCTGGCCCGCCGCTACCAGTACCTCACCGACGAGATCACCAACGCCGACGCCGAGCTCAAACCGCTGGTCACCCAGGCGGCCCCCGAACTGGTCGCACTGTCCGGAGTCGGCACCGAGACCGCGGCCCAGCTCCTGATCACCGCCGGTGACAACTCCGACCGGCTCAGGTCAGAGGCGTCCTTCGCGCACCTGTGCGCGGCCGCCCCAGTTCCCGCCAGCTCCGGCCGCACCCACCGACACCGTCTCAACCGCGGCGGCGACCGACAAGCCAACAACGCCCTCCACGTCATCGCCCTGGTCCGGATGCGCCATGACCCACGCACCCGCGAATACGTCGCCCGTCGCACCGCCGAAGGCATGTCCAAGAAGGACATCCTGCGCTGCCTCAAACGCTTCATCGCCCGCGAGGTCTACAAGCACCTCGTCCAGCCATCAATCAGCCCCCAACCGCTCCTTCAGACCGCTTGACGATCTATAGGAGCTTCATCCACGCGCGGTCGCGGCGGCGGGCACTTCCCAGCAGGGGTGCCCGCCGCCGTTCGTCCTGTCGCCGGATCCGGCCCCCGGTGTGGGAGAACAGCGCGACAGCGAACGTGCGGCGCTTGACGACCTCCGGGGTTGACTTCCCTGCCTCCCGGCAAGAAAGCAAAGTTGCCGGCCAAGCACATACGCCAGCACGCGCTACAGGAACCCGGCGCATCCAACACCATTCGGAATGCCTGCAGTTCCGGGAGCCGGCAGCAGATGTCACTCCTGGACACTGTTACGGGACGGTGGCCTGGCCCTACCGTTGAGCATGGACAGGGTGCGGTGGACCGTTCGGATCCCGCCGCGGTGCGCTGGACCGTCACCACTGATCCAAACCGTGTCTTCGAAGCTGCCTCGGACCAGGGAGTGCGGGTCCGGGCCCAGGCGGTGCTTCCTGCTTGCTTCGAGGCGGACCTGGCACAGGGGAGTGCCTCGCCGGGGCCGCGCTGGAGGTTGCACCACCTCACGGGGCGTCCCGTTCACCTGCCCGCGCAGCTGGCACTGACGCACGACGAGCGGGAGCCGGCGCCATCACCCTGGGATCCCGACCACGCCGACCTGGCCCGCCTCGACTACGCGGCCTGAGACCAAGCGGACCAAATCGCCGAATCCGCGTTGATGCGGCCGTGCCCCCCGGTCCGAGCCGCAGTCTCCCCAGTGTCCATGGCGATCCGATGGCGGACGGCACAGTCCTGCCCTGCAGTTCGGCGCCGCCGCCTCCGACGGCGAACAGGTGCGGGGCGTGCTCGCGGAGCACGCCGACACCTGCCGCCGATGCCTCGACGACCTGGCGGGCTGCACCGAGTACCTGCTCAAGGGACAGTTCGAGGAGGACGCCATGCTCCGGCAGATCCTGGACGACTCCACCCAGACGCGGGAACCGAACGAGGAGAGCCGGGCGAGCAACGACCCCGGCGCCAAGGTGCGGCTGGGTGAACTCGTGGCCCGGGAGGTCTCGGCGCGGGAGGGGACCGCCGCGGTGCAGGCGGTGGAGGCGCTGCGCCCGTTCGCGCGGGAGGCCCACGAGAACGGGCCCGCGGCGACGACTTCGTCAGCGTCTCCTTCCTGGTGGAGGCGGACCGCAGCGAGGAGTTCACCGCCGCCGGGCGGCAGCCGGCCGAGCAGTGGGGCGAGGACTGCCACCTCGGGCTGCACGGACCGCTGCTGCCCTGCACCTTCGTCCGGGATCCGCTGCCGGGCGGCGGCGCGGAGTGATCACCGACCGCCGCGCCCGCGCATGGACGGCCGGTCAACGGGCAGTCGACCGCTGACGGAAACCGTCCGCCGGTCCTCCCGCGAGTGCTGCCGGGACGCCGACGGGCGGCTGGCACGCAGGGGGCGGACACGCATGATGGGCCACTCGCACGCCGTGAGCGGAGCACTCGTGTTCGCGGCGGCAGCCCCCTTCCTCGCACCGGTCGCGGCCGGACGCCCCCTGCTCCCCGGCGAGGTCCTGGTCGGCGCGCTGCTGAGCGCGGGCGCGGCCCTGCTACCCGACCTCGACCACCACGACGGAACGGTGGCCAACCTCTTCGGACCGTTCACGCGGCTCCTCTGCCGCGCGGTGGCCCGGCTCTCCGGAGGACACCGGCACGCCACCCACTCCCTGCTCTTCGTCGCGCTGGTGGGCGCGGGAAGCCTGGCGGGCGTGACCCGCTGGCAGCGCGGCTTCACCGACGGACTGACCTTCGCCCTGCTCCTGCTCGCCGTCCACGCCCTGCGCTCGCACACCCCCGGACGCTGCACCCACTCGCGGGCCACCACCATCGGCCTGGCCGCGATCGGAACGGCCTCGGTCGACACCTGGCTCCCCGGGACCGGAGCGTGGCTGCCCTGGACGGTAGTGCTCGGCACCCTGGCCCACCTGCTGGGCGACTTCCTCACCCGGCAGGGTGTGCCACTGCTGTGGCCGTACGGGCGGCGGTTCGAGCTGGTACTGATCAAACGGACGGGGAACCGCTTCGAGACCCGCTTCCTGGTACCGGTGATGACGTGCGGAACCTTCGTACTGGTCTGGCTGGCAGCCTTCGTACCCACCGCCCTCACCAGCTGATCCCACCCCGGCGGATCCCTCCCCGGCCGGCCCGACCCGAACTGCCCCGTGCTCGACCTACTCGACAGGATGACCGCATGCCTTCGCCGCACGGTCCGACACCGGGCCACGGACGGAAGGCGGGGGCGGATCGGGAATACCGGCGCAGCAGGCGATGCAGCATGCCAGCGCCGTCGGCAGCCGCCTGGTCGACCTCACCCGGCGGGAACCCCGCGGCCAGGATCAGGTATGCCCGTGGGAGCTGGTGATGACCACCCAGCAGGAATCCGAGGACCGCGCCGCAGCTGCCTGGACCATCGCCGACAAGATCATGAGAGCCCGTACCGACGTGGACGAGCCCGGCTACCAGCTCTGGCGCGACAACGTTCCGGCCGGCACCAAGCTCGACGGCCCGGATCGCGAACACGTCCTGTTGTGCGCCGGGCCGGTGTTCGAGGCCAACGACACCACCGGCGTGACCGGCTACGTGGGCGAGTGGCTGTGGTGCCTCCAGCGCCTCCAGCAGGGAGTAGCGGGCTCCGCCGCGGCCGTAGCGCCATCGCACCAGGGCATCCTTCCAGCCTCGCGCGCCGCCGTCGGCGCCGACGGCGCCAACGGCGCCAACGGTGCCGACGAGGACAACCGCCATCCGGCTGAGACCGCGACCAGTCCGCCGAGCGGGACGCGCCGACGTCAGGACGACGTCGGCCGCACCATGCCCAGGACCACAGTGCGGCCCACCCCCGCATCCGACATCGCCTGTGTGCGGTGCTGCCCGTTCACGAAGCCGAAGCGCCGCACCCTCAGCCCCGAGTACAAGCTGCGGATCGTCGCCGAGCACGACGCCGCGCCGGAGGGCGAAAAAGGCACGGTGCTGCGCCGTGGCGCCTGTACCGCTCCCGCATCCAGGAGTGGCGGGCGGCTCGGGACACCGGGGCGCTCGACGCCTTGTCGGGCCGCCGGACCAGCCTGGTCCGCTTCCCGCGTTGTGGTCGGGCGCGGTGCCGCCGGGCCACCGGGTATCGGCGGCACGCCGCAGGGCGCGGACAGCCGTGCCGTCCGCGCCCCGGTGGTGGCGGTGCCCCGTCAGTGGTGCGGGTGGCGGGCGGCCTGCTGCTGGAGGAGCGCGGCGACGTTCGTGACGTCGTCGATGACCTCCAGGAAGTCGCCGAAGTCGGCCGCCTGGGTGCTGTTGACGCCGACGAAGAAGGTGTGGAGCCGGCCGTTGCCCGCGTCCAGGTAGCCGGCGACGGTCTCCGCGCCGACGGCGAGCTGCTGGTTGAGGTGGTCGAAGCCGGCGACGGTGCCGGTCTTCGCCCAGACCTTGCCCTTGGCCGGGCAGTCGGTGCAGTTGTCCGCGAGGGTGCCGTCGACACCGAGGATCGGCAGGGCGTTGCGGAAGGTGTCGGCCTCGGGGGTGCGCAGCCAGTGCGCGAGGATCTGGTTGACTGCGACGGGCGTGATCCGGTCGACGGGGTCGCCGCCGCGGCCGTCGGCGAGCTGGACCTGGGTGAGGTCGACGCCGGCCCGCTCCAGGAAGGTCCGCAGGACGGGGAAGCCGTCCAGGCAGTCGTGGCTGCCGGCGGAGACGGCCATCAGGCAGATCGCCAGGTTGGCGCCGAGGTTGTGGCTGACCTTGAGGATGAGGCGGGTGTACTGCTCGAATGGCGGTGAGACGTAGGCGGCGACCCGGGAGCCCTCCGGGTAGGAAGCGGGCAGCAGGTCCACCGGGTTGGGCCCGACCGGCCGGGCGTCGACTGTCACGCCGGCCCGGGCGAGCGCCTCGATCAGGGCGGTGCGGGCGAACGCGTTCGGGTCCTGGACGTGCGAGATCCGCAGCACCGGGTCGGCGTCGGCAGCGATGGTGCCGGAGAGGGTGATCCGGGTGCCGTCCGGGTCGGCGGAGACCTGGATGTCGGTGGTGCCGCCGGCCGGGACGGTCCGCACGTCCGAGGTGACCTGGTACGGGGCGACCTGCGGCCGCCAGGACAGCTGAGCGGCCTGCCCCGGGGCGGTCGGGGTGGTGAGCAGGTCGATGACGTTGTCGTTGACGATCATCGGGGTGGGCGCCGGGTCGAGCGGCGGCCCGGCGGTGAACAACCGCGGGTCGACGACGACGTCGCCGCGGACCTGGGTGATGCCGGCCGAACGGACTTGCTGCGCGATGGAGTCGAGGCCGGCCAGCGGGTCCTCCGGGGTGAGCGTGGCGCCCGGGACGTCGTTGGCGTAGGTGTGGTCGATGGGCGTGTAGGAGACCTGGCCGTCCGGCGCGGTCCGCCCGCCCATGGTGAGGTCGCCCTGCGCGACCATCGCCAGGTTGCCGGTGAGGACGGAGCCGGAGCGGCTGCCGAGGGCGTTGACCGGGGTGGTGAAGCGGTGGTCGCCGCCGAGGGTGTCCCACGCGCCGGAGACGCTCATCAGTTTGGCGACGGAGCCGGGGATGAAGAACTTGCCGCCCTGCAGGTCGTGGATCGTCCGGCCGGTCTGCGGGTCCTGCTCCAGGATGCCCCACTGGGAGTGCTGGTACCGCGGTTTGTCCAGGATCGCCCTGATCGCCGGTCCGAGGTCCTGACGCGGCCCCTTCTGCGGGACGGCGGCGCCGGTGGTCGCAGTGACGCTGACCAGTACGGCGCCGATGCCGGCCCACACCCGCCAGCTCCGGGTCTTCACTCGCATGCGTTCAACCGTTCGAAAGTCGGGAAGCCGGTCCGCACCGGTCCTGGGCGTCTCAGAGTAGGGACGCGTGCACCGCGCGGTACCGTTCAGCACGCCGGTCGGTGACGGTACGTCACCCCGACGGGCGCCGGGTTCGTCCGATCGGCCCCGCCCGTCCGGCCTCCGCCCAGCCGTCGGCGCGGTCGGTGTAGCGGCCGAAGTGGCCGACGAGGTCTCAGCGACTCGTATCGGGCCGGCGGACCGACATGGGCCGCCCCTTGGAAACTTGCCGCCACGGACGGGTGAGACCGGCCGACGCGCTCTTCCCGCCGGGCGGGGCAGCGGGCACGATGGGCCTCGGGTCGCCGGGGATGTCGGGCGGTCGCCGGCAGGGAGGGGACACGACCCTGCGCGAGCACGAGAAGCCGGCGCCGGACCCGGGTCAGGGCACACCGCCTCCGGGGAACGCGGACGGGCAGGCTCCCCCGCAGCCGCCCGGCGACGGCAAGCACAAGGAGTAGGGGCGCGCAGGGTGACCGCGGTCGGGACGGCCCCCGCCGCGGCGGACGTCGGGGCGTGGCGCGGGCGTCTGGATGCGGCGACGGCGAGAGCTGGGTTGTGGCCGGAGCGCTCGCCGTGGATCCGCACGGCCGTCGCCGCTCTTCCGCGGGACCGGTTCGCGCCGGCGCTGCTGCGGCACTGGGACGGGCACGCCTGGCAGGGCGTCGACCGGCACACTGGCCCGGCCCGTTGGGCGGAGCTGCTGTACGCGGATCCGCATGCGGCCGCGGCCACCCAGCTCACCGCGGTCCTGCCGACCTCGAGCCTGTCCGCGCAAGCACTGGTGGTCGACATGCTGGACTCCCCGCAGGTCGAGGAGGGCATGCGGGTGCTGGAGCCGGGCACCAGCCTGTCTGGGTGGAACGCGGCGCTGCTTGCCCACCGCACCGGGCCAGGCGCAGGCGCCCGGTCTCGGTCAGCGGTGCGTTACGGTGTGGCACGAGGGCCTTTCTGGGAGCCGGTGCAGATGTCGCAATCCCCACCGAGCCAGAAGCCCCTCACTCATTCCAAGATCACCACGTCGTGCGCCCTGTCACCGACCTCCGTGGTCAGTACACCCAGTGGTGCCGTGGGGCCGGCTCGGTCACGCCGCCCTCACCGTCGCCGCTGATCACATGAGCGCGTCCGGCTGGTTCCAGGGCCTCGCGCAGTTCGTGCCCGACCGCACCGCCACTCGCCGCCGGGCTTCGCCGAGGTGCGGGCCGACGCCGAGCGCCGCAGCGACCTCAGCGACCTCGCCCCGCTGGGCGCGGATGGAGGCTGCGCTTCCACCCGCGCCTCGCCCTGCCCGACGTCGAGGTGGCCACAGCGGTCGACGAGGACGGCACCTCGGCGTCGATCCATGACGGCGCCACGTCCTGGGCCACCATGCCCGCCACCCTGATGGAGTGTCCGCCTACCAGGGCGGCCCCGCCGTCTGGCCGCCGAGATCGTTCTACGGGCCGGGCCGGCCCGTCGCGACGCCCGGAAGGGTTGGCGAGCAGGCCCGGCACCGCTGCCCGTGGAGCGGTGGTACCGGGCCCGCAGTGGGGGGTGGCGGTGTGTCAGAGGGTGAAGGCTGCACTGATGCCGATCGCGTCGCCGGCGCCGGTGGGGGCGCCCCAGGCGCTCCAGCTGCCGGTGGTGAAGTCGCCGTCCCTCTCCCCCAGGCGGTGGTCGGTGGTGGTGAAGAAGACGTGGTTCACGTGGTTGGCGGAGGCGGAGGCGATCCGTTCCAGGTTCCGGTCGCCCATCGGCGTCCAGTCGTTCCAGCTGCGGGTGTCGAAGTCGCCGTCGGTGGTGGACCAGCCGCCGTCGGTGCGGATCGCGCTCAGGTGGACGGTGTCGCCGTCCCCCGAGGCGGCCACGTCGAGCGCGGCCAGGCCGTTTTTGCCCGCTGTCTGCCAGTTGCTCCAGGCGCCGTGGCAGTAGTCGCCGTCGAGTTCCTTGACCAGGCCGCTGCCCGACTCGATCGCGAAGATGTGGTTCACCCGGTCCGCGGTCATCGCGGACGCCACCCGGGTGAAGCTGCCGCCGTGGTCGGTCCAGCCGTTCCAGTGGCCGGCCGCCCAGTCGCCGTCGGAGTTGTAGAGGTGCCCGTCCGTGCCGACCGCCACCAGGTGCACCACGTCGTCGTACGAGGACGCGGCGATCGCCGCGGGGACCACCCCCTCGCGCAGCGGGCCGATGTCCGGCTGGAACCAGCTGGACCACTGTCCGGTGGCGTAGTTGCCGTCCTTCTCCAGGAGCTGGCCGGACGTGGTGACAGCGAAGACGTGGTTGGTGCTGCGGGTAGCGGCCGAGGCCACCTCGGTGATCGAACCGCGGTCCATGCCCTGCCAGGCGCTCCACGAACCGGCCGCGTAGTCGCCCTCGGTGTTGCGCAGGGCCCGGTCGGGGGCCGGGGCGACGGTGACCAGGTGGACCGTGTCGGGCTGGGCGGCGGGGTTGGGCAGCCCCGCGGTGCCGGTGAACCAGCGGGCACCCCAGGCCTGGTCGAGGGCGGTGGAGAAGTTCTGGGCGAGCCGGCGGTAGCCGGCGTCGTTGGGGTGCAGGGCGTCGGCCAGCTCGGCGGGCGCGCTCTGGCCGAGCGGGGTGAGGCCGGGCGCTTCGACGAACAGGAAGTGCTTGCCCTGCTGCTGCTCGGTCGCCTGGAAGCGCAGCAGCTGCGTGTTGTAGTCGGCGATCAGGAAGGAGAGGTTCGCGGGGCTGCTGCCCCAGCCCTGCGAGGTGGGGATCAGCCCCTGCATGATCACCGTGACACCCGGCTGCGCCGCGAAGATCTGGTCGATCAACGCCTTCGCCCGGTCGGGGGCTTCGGTGGGCCGGTCGTTGTTGGCCAGGTCGTTGATGCCGATGTGCAGCAGGACGACGTCCGGACGGGCCGCGGTGATCCAGCCCTGCCGGACCCCGTCGCCGATCTCGGCGATCTCCTTGCCGGGATGGCCCTCGTTCTGCGGGTCGACCATGTGACCCGCCGGCTGCGCCGAACCCACGAAGTCCAGGTGGTAGCGGCCCCCGGTCTCCGCCATGCCCTGGAGGGGAAGGCGGTAGCCGGCGCCGGTGCAGCTGCCCACCCCGTAGGTGATCGAGTCGCCCAGTGGCAGCACCCGCACCACCGGCCGTGGGGTGGCGGCCGCGGCAGTGGTCGGTGGCGCGGCGGTGACTGCTGCCGCCGCCAGCAGCGTGGCGGCAGCGGCGAGTACGGGAACGCGGGACTTCATTACTCCCCCGAAGCGGTTGACGGTACGTCGTGAGCGGTGATGATCATCGCACCGTTCCCGTACAGCCGGGTCGCCGGTCGCACCGTATGCGTCCCCAGAGTCCGGCGACCCGGACTCGTGCGCACCTCTTTGCCCGCCTTCCACCCCTTGCGCCGGTGACGGAAAGCCAGCAGATTCATCGAAAAGGGGCACCACCGAATGCCGCCACCGCATGAAAGCGCGGGCACGGGGCACACGAGTGACGCGGCGGCCCGGCCGAATCCCCCCTCGGCCGGGCCCCGCCACACATCCGGACGACCTCGATCCGGCCGTGGAGGAACGCGCCGCCCTGTGCGCCGCGACCGCGGCCTTCCCGGCGATGCCCGGGCCTTCGCGCGGGGCGCGGCCCGCGCTCCGGGCCGGATCCTCGGCTTCGACCCCCTTGGTGCCTGACGGCCCGGCACGCCGTGCGACGCCGGCTGCCACCGGTCTTTGCCCCGGCGGTCGGCCGGTGGTGCCCGAGCTGTCGTGGAGGTTGCGTCGGGCTCTGTGCGGACAGCCGGACGGTCACGGGTGACCGCGAACGGCCGGGCGGGCCGGGAGCAGCGTGCCGGCGCCCCCGGTCACCGCGCGTGGGTTCACCAGTCGGGGCTGATGTCGCTTCCGAAGCCGCCGCCGGCGGGCCTCCTCTCGAAGTGCAGGTGCGGGCCGGTCGCGTTGCCGCTCTGACCGACCAGGCCGACCCGCTGTCCCGCTCCGACGCCCGCGCCGTCGCCGACGTCGCGCTCGGAGAGGTGGCAGTACCAGTAGTCCGTGCCGTTGTCGGCGCGCAGGACGAGGTAGTTCCCGAAGCTCGCGTCGGTGCCGGTGCGGCTGATGGAGCCGTCGAGGACGGCGACGCAGGGTGTGCCGTTGTCGGCGGCGTAGTCGGCGCCGGTGTGGTAGCCGAGGCTCCAGTGCGGCCCGTTGATGTGGTAGGCGGTGGTGATGCCGTGGCCGGGGACCGGCGAGGAGGCGCGGTGGGGGCCTCCGTTGACGGACGGAACGTGGAGGCGGTCCCAGGAGGTCTGCCCGGGGATGCCGTCCGCGTCACCGTCGGAGAATCCGAGTTTGCGCTGGAAGGCGGCGTACGAGTCCTGGTCGGCGCTGCTCCACGCGGGGCCGGGCCCCACCTGGTAGCGGCTGCACCCTTCCTCGACGAGGCGCTGGCCCATCGCCGTGATGATCGGGCTGACCTGTCCGTCGTGGAAGAAATCTGCGCCGGGGAAAGGCTGCAGGCCCATGATCATGCTCCTCTCTGCTGGGCATGGGCGCATGGCTCCGGCACCGGGGAATGCGGCGCTCGGCGGGTGTTCCCGCCCGGACACGCCGGTACCGCGCCGCGCCGCGAACACGCCGCAGTGAGAGGTGGACCAGCCGGGAAGATGTCGGGTCGTTCAATTCGCCCCGCGCCGGTGAGGGCCCTTTCGCGTTTTCAGGCCCTTCACTCCCACCGTGCACCGCCCCCATCGCAAGCGCAAGGTAGAAGGGTTTGGCACGGGGGCGGCCGTGATGGTCGCCGCGGGGTGGGCGTCGGGGCGGGCGGGCAGGCGGCGGGCGTCTACAGTCCGACCGTCCGGCGGACGGTTTCGAAGCCGACCACCTCGATCCGAGGGGTGCCGTCGACGTCGGGGGTGAGGCGGACCTCGTTCCCGACCAGCAGCCCGCCCGTCGCCACGTAGCTGCCGTCCGGCAGGACGCCGAGCGGCATGGTCCGCGGGCCGAGCTGGAGGAACAGGTCACGGCCGTTCCGGGTGAGGCGGTATCCGCCCTCGTAGTGCCCCAGGTACGGCGCGGTGGCGCCGGGGTCGGTCGGCGCGGTCCGGCGCCCGAGGGCGCGCAGGTCCTCCAGGGCGGCCAGGTACGCGGCGTGGACCTTCTCCGGGACGCCCTTGTTCAGGCCGAACCGTTCGCTGAGCAGCAGGTTGAGGACGTACAGGTAGAAGTACGGCCCGGTCGGGCTCGGGTTCGTCCCGTTCAGCACGACCAGCCCGAGGTCGTGTTCGGGCAGGAAGCCGATGTACGAGGTGAAGCCGTCGATCCCGCCGTTGTGCCAGACCAGTGGGGTACCGTCGCAGAACCGGTTGCGGATCCAACCCATCCCGTAGCCGGACGCGGTGACGTCCGGGTCGAGGTCCGGCGAGACGGGGACCGGAATGTGCGGCTCCCAGCACTCGGCGAGGTTGGCCGCCGACACCACCCGGCGGCCGTCCACCGAGACCCCGCCCCGCAGTTGCAGGCGGACGTACGCGGCCATGTCCTCGAGGGAGGCGAGAGTGCCGCCGGCCGGGGCGTAGCTACCGACCGGCCCGAAGGCGAGCGGCCTGTTGGCGCCGGTGAGGTCGGGGACGTGGCCGCGCATGAAGTCGGTGACCAGCCCGCGGGGGTCGTCCGCGATCCGGGCGCCGGCCATGCCGGTGGGCCCGAACACCTGCTCCCGCATCTCGTCGGCGAACCTGCCCGTCAGCGCGTCGCCGGGCACCCCGGTGGCCAGCAGCGGGAGGTAGCCGCCGACGGAGTACACCGTGTTGTTGTAGAGGTAGGCGGTGTTCGGCGGAGCGGTCACCGGAAGGGTGGTCAGGGAGTGGAGCAGCTGAGGCGCGGTCGGGTCCCCCTCGTGCAGGCCGGACAGCGCCGGCGGCTCCCCGATACCGGTGGCCATGCCCAGCAGGTCACGGACCCTCAGCGAACGGGTCAGCTCGTCCGTGGGCGCGCGGAAGCCCGGCCACGCGTCGACCGCCCGCTGGTCCCAGGCAGCCGGCGCCGGTCGACGTAGGTCGCGGCGAGGAGCGAAGTCATCGACTTGGTCGTCGAGGCGACCAGGAACCGGGTCGACGAGGTGACCGGCGCCCGGCTCTCGGGGTCACGTACACCGAGCGGCAGGCTCAGCAGGACCCGGTCCCCGCTGACCACCGCCACTGCGGCGCCGACCAGGCCCATCGCGGTGAACTCCTCCCGCACCCGGGCGGCGAAGGAGTCCCAGTCGTCCACAGGGTCCGTGGCGAAGGCGTCCGAGACGAAGGCCGGGCGCGCCGTCGCCGACGACGACCGGGTGCCCAGCCCCGCGGCGACACCGGCCGCCACCAGACCGCGGATCACCGACCTACGCGTCGAAGCGGTCGGCGAGAGCTCGGTCTCGACATCAGACTCCACCGGTGTTACCCCTCACTCCCTACAGGTGGGGGCCACCCGCGGACCGGGCCGCCACCCACCGGCTGAACCGTGCAACCGGGCCGACCCGGCTGGTGCGGTGAGGCCGCTGACGGAGCCCGCACACGCACCGGCCCGGCCGCCGCCGGGAGCAGGACCGCGTCGACACGCTATCCGCGCACCCGCGACAACCGGCCGAACGCGCCGTCGCGCTGCCCGGGAATCATCCGCCCGGCAGCACCCCGTCGCCACCACACCCTGCCAACAGGTCATCAGACGCCCCCGCGCCTCCCGGCCCGCACCGGGCCGGACCCGGCCGGCAGGAACGACGGCACAGGCACGGCGGTCCGCCGACGGACGGACGGCGAGCTGCGGCGGGGCGGTGGCGCGGCCACCGCGGGCCCGGCGCCTCGGTGCCCGCCGCGGACGAGGACCGGCTCCGGTCCGCGCCCCCGTCGGCGTACAGGCACACAGACGCACAGGCGGACGGGCGCACGGAGCCGTCGCGTCGCGTCGTGGGAGGACAGCTCGGGCCCCCACGGGGTACGGCGGTGCCGCCCGTCCCCGGCTGGGGGCGGGCGGCGTCGGGGTGGTCAGGTGGTGGGCGGGGGGTGGTCAGGTGGTGGCCGGGAGGTTCCACTTCTGGGCGGCGGTGCCGTTGCAGTCCCAGATGCGCACCTGCAGGCCGTTGGTGGTGTCGGAGTTGGGGACTCAAGGCAGCGGCCCGAGTTGGGGTTGACCAGGGTGCCACCGGTGGCCTGCCGCTGCTGGGCGGCGGTGCCGTTGCACTCCCACAACTGGACCGGGGTGCCGCTGGCGGTACCGGAGTTGGAGACGTCCAGGCACTTGCCGACGACCCGGAGGGTGTCGCCGGTGGGCGTCCAGTTCTGGGCGGCGCTGCCGTTGCAGTCCCACAGGGAGATCTTGTTGCCGTTGGTGGTGGCGGAGGAGGAGGAGTCGTCGAGGCACTTCGCGCTGTTCAGGCCGGAGGTGATGGGCCCGGACCCGGTGCCCGGTCCGGTGGCGTGGACCTCCAGTTCGTAGATGCGGGTGGCGGTGTTGCCGCCGGTGTTGCTCGGGGCCGAGACCAGGACCCGGCCGGGATCGGCGTCCAGGGCGTCGACCAGGCGCTCGCCGCCATCGGCAGGAAGCCGGTCACCGCGCGGATCGGCACCACCATGGTCGCCATCACCAAGGCGAACATCGACGACCCCGCGGTAGCCAAGTACGTCTACCGGGCCGCCTGCTGACCCCCCGGAACCGGCCGGCGGGCGTCGTAGGATTCAACCGCCGACGCCCGCCCCGGCCAGCGGACGTACCGGGCCCGCCGAGGAGGAAGCCTGTTGAAGCGCCCGACGATGAAGGACGTGGCCCAGGCCGCAGGGGTCAGTCTGATGACGGTCTCCCGTGTGGTCTCCCAGACCCCGGGAGTCTCGCCCGACACCGCCGCCAAGGTCGAACAGGCCGTGCGCCGACTCGGCTACCAGCGCAACGACAACGCCCGCAACCTGCGGCAGAAACGGCTCGGCACCTCCGCCATCGGCCTGGTCGTGGACGACCTCGCCAACCCCTTCTACGCCCTGATGGCCCGTTCGATCGAGGACGAGGCGCACCGGCGCGGCTACGTCGTCCTGGTCGGCAGCACCAATGACGAACCGCGCCGCGAGCGCGACGTGATCGCCGCCTTCACCGCGCGGCAGGTGGACGGCCTGATCATGGTTCCTACCATCGGCAGCCACGGCTTCCTGCGCACCGCCCTGGAGGCGGGCACCCAGGTGGTCTGCGTCGACCGGCCCGCGAAGGACCTCGACGTCGACACCGTCACGGTCGACAACCGGGACGGCGCCCGACGTGCCGTCACCCACCTGCTCGGCCACGGCCACACCCGGATCGCCTACCTCGGCGACCGCCACAACATCTGGACCCAGAGCGAGCGCTACGCCGGCTACCAGGACGCGCTCGCCGCCCACGGCCTGCCCACCGACCCCGCCCTGGTGCGGCACGGGCTGCGCTCCCCGGTGGACACCCGGCTCGCCCTCGCCGCGCTGGGCGCCCTGCCCGAACCGCCGACCGCCCTGTTCAGCAGCAACGACCTGATCACCCAGGGCGTCCTGGACGGCATGGAGGACGACGGCGGGCCGCGGAGCACCGGCCGCCCCGCCCCGATGGCCGTCGTCGGCTTCGACGACCTGCCGCTCGCCAAGCGGCTCGACCCGCCCCTGACCGTCGTCAGCCAGGACCCGGTGGCGATCGGCAGCACCGCGGCCAACCTGCTGTTCACCCGGATAGCCGGCGACCGCTCCGCCCCGCGCAACGTCGTCCTCCTCACCCGCTTCGTCGAACGCCGCTCCGGAGAACGTCCCGCCCCCGCACCCTGACACCCCGGTCCGGGCACCGCGAGGGCGGCGTTCTCCTCGCCGTCCCGGCCGCGCCGGTGGCGTACAACTGGTGGTGGTACGGCGATCCGGAGCGGGAAGCCGCGGCGCGGGCGGAGCGGGCAGCGCGTGCTTCACGACACCTCGGCGCCTGAGTACCGGGCCCGAGGAGGCCCGCCCGCATGCTGGTCGCCCCGACGCCCGGCCGGTCAACCCCGGTAGCGTCCACGCCGAGTCGGCCGATCATCCGGGGGTCAGGGCATGGAACTGCAGGCGACGACGTTGGCGGGCACCCGCGTACGACTGGAACCACTCACCCACGACCACCACGACGGCCTGTGCGAGGCGATCAGCGACGGCGAGTTGTGGAACCTGCAGGTGACGCTGGTCCCCCACCCCCGCGACGTGCGTGCGTTCATCGACGACGCCCTCACCGCCCGCTCGGCCGGCACCCAGCTCGCGTACGCGACGATCGACCTGGCCACCGGACGCGTCGCCGGTTCGACCCGGTTCATGGCGATCGACCTGCCGAACCGCAGACTCGAGATCGGGTTCACCTTCCTCGGCCGCACCTGGCAGCGCACCGCTGTCAACACCGAGGCCAAGCTGCTGATGCTGAGCCACGCCTTCGACACCCACGGCATGAACCGCGTCGAGTTCCTCACCGACGTCCGCAACGACAGGTCCCGGACCGCGATCGCCCGCCTCGGTGCGGTCCACGAGGGGACCCTGCGCCGGCACATGGTCATGCGCGACGGCTGGATCCGCGACTCCGCGGTGTACAGCATCACCAGCCCGGACTGGCCCGACGCGAAGACGGCCCTCGCGAACCGGCTCGCACCGTCCCCGCCGACACCGTCCTGACACCGCCGACACCATCCGGCCCGTACCGGTCTCTGTCCGGTGTGGCGCGCCCAGTGCCGCTCCGCAGGCGGAACGCGGCAGGAAGACGATCGCTACCGCCGGCCTGGCTTCCTGCAGGACCAGGGAGGGCACGCTGCCCCCGGTCCAGGACTTCACGACGCCCCCGTGTCCGCCGTGTCCCCCGGCCGCGCTCACGCCGTCATCCTCCTTGGGCACGGTACGGGGACAGCTGCCGGCCGGCCGACGGCACGGCGGGCGGCGCGAAGGTGCCGGGCAGCGCCCTTCGGGTTCCGCCCGGTGCCGTCCCGTCACCCCGCGGGTGCCGCGGCCGTCGTCACCGTCACCTTTCCCGGGGTACGGCCGTGCTCGGTACCCGCCATCGCCCGCCGCACCAGCGGCCGCAGCGCCCGGGACCGGAGCAGCCGCATCGCCAGCGCGTTGACCCGGATGCCGAGCGCCGTCCTGGGCGCCACGGAGGCGACCCGGCCGGGCGGCAGCTGCTGGGCCGAGGCGATCCTCGGGCGCATGGCCTGCTCGAAGGCTTCCAGTGCGGTGGGCAGCCGGCCGGGGTCGGCGAGGACACCGGCCGCGTCCAGCGCCGCGGCCAGTTCGGCCGCGCCGCGCAGTGCCAGCGCCGTACCCAGGCCGCTGAGGGGGCTCGCGCACCAGGTGCTGTCGCCGAGCAGCACCACCCGGCCGTCGCGCCAGTTCGGCATCCGGATCTGGTCGAAGGTGTCCAGCGCGAAGTCCTCGGCCTGCCGGGCGGCGGTCAGGAACTCGGCCGTGCGCCATCCGACGCCTGCGAACGTGCGCTCCAGCAGGGCGGACCGGGCCTCGCGGTCACGGCGGGGCGGCAGCGAGTCGGCGGCGAAGGTCAGCCCCTGAAGCCGGGACGGCTTCGCACAGCAACCCGGCGATGTGGCCCCGGCCCCCGCCGGGCAAGCGCCGGGGGCGTCCGGAGGTGTTGCGTGCCGCTCGGCCAGAGCGTGGGATCGGCGCTCAGGACGAACATGACGGGCTGCAGGAGGCCCGCTGCTGGGGTTCCGGCGGCACGGTGCGATCAGAAGTCCGAGAGCCCGGGGTCGTCCGCGCTCGGAGCGGGCCGGGCGGGTGGGATCGACCTCGCGCGCCGCGCTCGGACGAAGCGCGCGTACTCCACCGTCGCCGCCGCGGGGACACCGGCGACGAGGAGGGCGATCCCCACCGGGAGCACCCCCGACCAGAGCGTCGGCGAGACGTACGCGGTGGCGGGCGAACCGTCAACCAGCCGGGCACGGACCGGTTGCGAGCGGACGTCGCCCCCAACCCTCACATCGAACGACGAGCCGCCGCCGTCCGGGGTGAAGGTGCCCGAGCAGCCCGTCGTCACTCCTGCATTGACCATGGTGTTGTCGTACGTCCGGCAGGAGACTCCGGTCACGGTCCCGGTCTCGCCCCACAGCGCCGCCCGCGGCTCTCCCGTGAAGTTCGCCAACACGCCGTAGGCCAGAAGCAGCCCGACCAGGCAGGCCAGCGCCAGCCACGGCACGGGTCCGACCTGCTCCGGTCGCGGCCCGCCCGGGCCGTCCCCACCCTCGCTCATCCCCACCCCCGGCCGTCGACGGACTTCCATGCTGACCGGCGCGAAGCTCCGTTGGGAAGCCGTTGCGCTTCACCACCCGCCCGACCTCCGGAGCCGGTGCTCCTCGGCGGCGGCGTCAGCGGACGAGGCGGCGGGCTTCCCGGACGAGGACGGATGCGCTGCCCAGGTGCCAGGTGGCCAGGTACCGGCCGTCGGGCGAGACCCGCACCTCGTGGGCCGGGCCGCGGTCCGGGGTGGACTCGCCGAGCAGTTCCCCGGTGTCGGCGCCGTCGTCGGGGAACTCCACCGGGCCGGTTCCGGTCAGTCCGCCCGGGGACGGGCCGACGCGGTTCGCAGGCGCATGACCTCCGCACGGTGGCGGGCCCGGGTGTCCCGGCGCTCCTGGGCCTCGGCCAGCACCGCGGCCACGGCTTCCGCTCCGTCGTCGAACGGCGCCGGGGAGAAGCGGCTGGCGGCCCGGACGTGCCGTTCCCATGCGTCCTGCCAGAACTCGACCGTCCAGCCCGGCCACAACTCCGGTACCCGGTAGGCCTGCGGGGAGGAGTAGAGGGACCACCAGCCCAGTCGGCGGTGCTCCGGGTCGAGGTGGATGCCGGAGTTGACGTGCAGGCGGCAGACGCCGTGTCCGGGCGCGTCCGCCAGTCGGCCGAGCAGGTGCTCCCCCTCGCGGACGGGGTGGTCGAAGGCGTCGGAGGCGATGTGGCAGCCCCGGTCGCCGACCGTGACCACCACACCGCCCGGGTCGGGGCCGGCCAGGTCCTCGTCTCCCGGGGCGAGGAAAGGTGCCCGCGAGAGGCGCGCACCGCGGTCGCGGACGAACTCCGGATCCAGCCCGACGTACGCGCGCAGTTCTGCCGCGCCGTCGTAGAGCCAGCGGACCTCCCAGCCCGGCCACGCCGCACGGACCAGCTCGAACGTGGCCGCGCGGTGGCGCAGCTCGGTGCTCGGCCCCTCCCATGCGAAGAACAGGAGGACCTTCCGCCCGAGGTCGAGCAGGACTCCGCCCTGGGCCATGGTGTCGTCCAGCCACCAGCCGTCCTGGCGGAGTCCCGGCAGCATGGCGAGGACCGCCTCCGGCCCGTCGAGCAGGTCGAGGTCGATGCCGACCGCCCAGCCGCTCCGGTACAGCTCGTACGTACCGTCCTCGCGGACCGCGATGACGTTGGCCCTGTCTCCCATGAGGTCAGGATGACGTGCCGGGGCGCTGTCGACGAGCTGTTTTCGGGCGGCTCGGACCTGCTGGGCAGGACGACGGTCGGGCACCCGCCGGCGCCGGGCGGCGCGGCGTCGGGGTCCGACACCGGTGCGGAGTCGGACACGGCAGTGCGACGGCGGTGCTCGGGGCGGTGGCGAGAGCGCCGGCGGCCAGGACGAGGACTCCCCGGCGGCCGCGATCCTCAGGCGTCCGCGATGCATTGAGCTCAAGATCCCCCCCTCAGGATCGAGTGGTGCAGACCCGCCCGGGTGCCTCGTGGAGCGCAAACCGAGCCATGCGTCCCGCGTGTGACGGGCCATCACTTCCCTTTCCACACCGCGGGGATCGATCCTGTGAATTCCTTGTGGGACTGCTCTCGCTCCCTCGTACTCGGGGCCGGCGGGAGTGGCGACCAGCTGCTCGGCGTCGCTCTCTGCGCGAGATGCCGGTCGACGGTGTCCCGCCCGGAAGGCGGCGCGTCGGAGCCCGCCCGTTCGCCTCCGTCTCCTCTCCGCCCTTGCGGAGCACTGCCGCGAACGCGACGGACGACTCGGCATGCATCAAGAGCGGTTTCAGGGGCATGCGACGTCCGCGGCCCGCACGGGCCGCGGACGTCGCGAGTGGAGGAGGACCCTGTGTCGATTCTTTGGGCGATCATCGCCGGTCTGGTCATCGGTCTGCTGGCGAAGCTGGTCATTCCCGGGCGCCAGCCGATCCCGCTGTGGCTCACCATCCTGCTCGGTATCGTCGGTGGCATCATCGGCAACTTCCTGGCGAGCGCGTTCGGCGTCGCCGACACCGACGGGATCGACTGGATCCGCCACATCTTCCAGGTCGGCGCCGCCGCCGTCCTGATCGGACTGGTCACCCCTCTCTGGGCCCGCCGCCACGCCTGAGGCGACAGGCAGGGAGGGTAGCCAGCGACAGGCGCGGGTCCGGGCCCGGTGCGTTCACACGCACCGGGCCCGGTTTGGTAGCGGGGACAGGATGTGAACCCGCGACCTCTGGGTTATGAGCCCGGCGAGCTGCCGAGCTGCTCCACCCCGCGTCGGCACCTGCGACTCCACGCCACGTCACCGGCCGGCAGCGCATGGGTTCTGCCGGTCGCGTCGCGGTGAGGACCGCGAGCG
The DNA here is from genome assembly GCF_039542905.1 of Kitasatospora terrestris. Classification (NCBI taxonomy): domain Bacteria; kingdom Bacillati; phylum Actinomycetota; class Actinomycetes; order Kitasatosporales; family Streptomycetaceae; genus Kitasatospora; species Kitasatospora terrestris. Next base: position 8,475,557 of record NZ_BAABIS010000001.1, on the reverse strand, counting down.
GCGCGCGGCCGCATCCGCCAAGCCATGCGGCCGGACGGGCAAGGGGCTTCGACCGGGCGGCGGGTCCGGTGGGCGGAGGAGGCGCCCGGCGGGCCGGTAGCCGCCCCCACGTCCGTCAGGTGGTCCGGCCGTAGCGGCACCCGTCGGCCCTGGTCGCCGCCACGCGCATCGAGTGCGTGACCGGCCGCTGCCCGCGTCGTTGGATGCGGTGTGGAAATTGATCAATTCTTCAATCCGAGTGCGGAAACGTTTCGTCAGGACTGGCCGCTGTTCTCGACGTTGGAGGCGCAGTGGCGTGCCGCCGGCCGCGCGGTGCCGGGGACGGCGGACCCGGAGTGGGAGCGCCTGGTGCAGCCGCCCCGGTTCGGCCCGCTGTCGACCGCACGGCGGCAGCGCGGCAGGGCGGCCGGATCCGGGTTGCGGCGGGTCGTGGTGATCGGGGCGGTGTCGTGACGGGCGGGCGTGTACCGCGTCAGCGCACCGCGGCGGGCGGTGTGGTGACGCGGGTGGAGGCGGAGGTCGTGGTGGCGCCGGGGTTGGCGGTGCCGGTTCCGACCTGCCTGCGGTACGACCCGGTGGAGCCGTATGCGGTGCATCTGGACATGCAGGTGCACGCGGGTGCGCCGGTGCGGTGGACCTTCGCCCGGGACCTGCTGTCCGCGGGTACGACGACGTGGGCCGGCGGGGGCGATGTGTCGGTGTTTCCCAGCCCCGATCCGGACGGGGAGCGGGGCACCCTGTTCATTTCGCTCAGCGGGGAGGAGGCGACGGCGGTGCTCCGGATCCCGGCGAACGCGGTCGTGGCGTTCCTCGCGCGGAGCGAGCGCATCGTGCCCGTCGGGGAGGAGCACCGCTACCTGGGGGTCGCCAACAACGTGCGGGGCCTGTTCGACGGGCCGCCCTCCCGGCGGCCGCGGTTCGACGGGCTGCGGCGACGGACGGACGACGGCGAGGAGTGACGGTCGCGGTCGTCCAGGCCGTCCGCTGCGAGGGGAAGGCGACCGCTCGGCAACCGTGGTTCGCACGGTCCGTGTCGGCGGCGTCCACGACACCGCCCCTCCCTCGATCTCCGCCCTACTCCCCCGCCTGCGTACACGGCTCCGGAGATCCGCAGCCGCAGTGGACAGGGGCGGCTGCTCCTCGGAGGACTGCCCGGCCGGGCGGGCCGAGCGAGCCGGGCGGCTCTGGAAGGCGGCTCACAGGACGGCGAGCCGTTCCACCACCAACTCCAGCCTGCGTTCGGTGTCCTGCGGGGGCAGCCGTCCCGCGCGGGTGAGGGTGGCCAGGCCGTGGAGGGCGGCCCAGAACGTCTCGGTGAACAGCCCCGGGTCGACGCCGTCGCCGGCGGCCTCGGCCAGGGTCTCCAGCAGGGCCGCGAAGGCGTCCTTCAACTGCTCGGGGGTGTCCTCCTGCGCGAAGGCCAGGCCGCCGTCGAGGCGGAACATGGCGTCGTAGAGCGCCGGGTTGCGTTCGGCGAAGGCGAGGTAGGCGCGGGCGAGCGCGGCGACCCGGGTGCGCAGGCCGTCCGCGCCTCCGTCCGCAGTGACGGTCGCCGCGGCGGTCGCGGCCCGCAGCGCCGCGGCCATCTCGGTGGCGCCTTGGAGGGCGACGGCGCCGATGATCTCGCGCTTGCCGCGGAAGTGGCTGTAGAGGACGGGCTGGCTGTACTCGATGCGCTCGGCGAGCCGGCGGGTGGTGACCGCGTCCCAGCCCTGCTGCTCGGCGAGTTCGCGGGCCGTCGCCACGATGAGGCGCTCGCGGTCCGCCCGTTCGCGCTCTTTGCGTTCCTGTACCGACATGACTCGATTCTAGCACCGCTAGACAATCAAGCGGCAGCAGTACTAGCGTTGCCTCACCGGCTAGCAGCGCTAGATCCCTGGAGGGGAACCATGCTCACCGCACTTGAGGTCTTCACCGTCGTGTCCGTCGGCCTGATGGTCGGGGTGGAGCTCTCCGTCGCCTTCGTGATGAACCGGATCTTCGCCGGACTGCCCGAGGACAGCGCCACCCTCGCCCGCGCCCACGGAGGCCGGATGCTCGGCGCCGTGATGCCGGTCTGGTACATCGGCTCACTGGTCCTCGCCGCGGTCTGGGCCGTGGCCGGCCGGCACCACCCCGGCACCGGCCTGGTCGTCCTCGCCGCCGCGCTGCTGGTCGTGAGTGTGCTGATGTCGGTCCTGCTGCTCGTCCCGATCAACAACCGCAGCAAGACCTGGACCCCGGAGAACCGGCCCGCGGACTGGAAGGAGCAGCAGAACCGCTGGGACCGCTACCACTACGCCCGCGTCGCCGTCATCGTCGCCGCCTTCGCCCTGCTGGTCTGCGCCCTCACCTGAGCCCGACCCCCGACGGCCACCACAACGGCCCCGCAGCCCGGTTCCGGCACCCCGCCGCGGCCGGGCCCCGGCATGCGCGCCCCGCGGGTCCGGGTCCGGGTCCGGGCCGGTCAGTCTCCGGTGACCGTGTCCCCGTGTCGGTGGACCACCCGCCAGGTGCCGGCTTCGCGGCGGTACACCTGGGTGGCGCGCAGCGTGTAGGTGCGGGGCTGCCCGTCGACCGAGGCGCTGATGTGTTCCAGACCGGCGGTGTAGGCCATGTCCCCCACGACGTCGGCCGCGAGCAGTTCGAACCGGTAGGACGTGCAGGCCGAGAAGGACTCCTCGAGGGCGGTGAAGAGCTCGTCGACCTCGGGTGTGCCGACGGCGTTGCGCCACGCTCCGAGCACGCTCACCGGTTCCGTGGCCGACCAGATCGCCCTGCGCGGGGCGGCGTCGCCGTTGTGGAGGGCCAGTTCGGCGTCGTACAGCGCCGTGCCGATCCACCGCAGGAAGTCGTCGCGCTCGCTCATGCCGCCTCCAGCCGCTCGGGCGTCTCCGGCGGCCCGGCGGGCTGCGCCGGGCCGGGCGGCTCGCTGCGCCGCCACAGCAGGGGGAGCAGCAGGGCGGCGGCGAGGGCCAGCAGCCCGGACAGGGCGATCGCCCGGCCGGCGCCCACTGCCTGCACTTCGCGGAACGCGGCGGTGAGCGCGGCCTGGGTCGCCTGGTCGACGGAGGCGAGGATCTTCGCGGCGAGGTCGGAGTCGGTGACGGCGTTGACGAGTTCGTTCACCTGGGAGGAGGACAGGCCTGCGGCCTTCGCCTTCTTCTCGGCCTGGTTGCTCTCCACCGCCTGCTGCACCGCGACGGTGATCGCGACCCCGAACGCCCCGCCCAGCATGCTGGTCACCTTGAACATGCCCGACGCGGTGCCGGCGAGTTCCTCGGGCGGGCCGGCCACGGCGGTGTCGGAGAGCGGGATGGACATCAGGCCGAGGCCCGCGCCGAGCACCAGCAGGCCGAGGGCGAGCAGCGGGTAGGTGTAGTCGCGGCCGATCAGCGCGGTCACCAGGGTGCCGACGCCCAGCAGCAGGACCCCGACCACGACCGGCAGGCGCGGGCCCCGGCGGGCGGAGACCCGGCCGCCGACGGGATTCAGCAGCAGGATCGTCACGGTCGAGGGCAGCAGGAGCAGGCCGGCGGCCACCGGGCCGTAGCCGCGGACCTGCTGCAGGTAGAGGGTGAGCAGGAAGCTGACGCCCGCGAAGACGATGTTCATGACCGAGTTGGCCGCCAGGGCGCCGCAGAACGGGCGCGAGGAGAACAGCCGCAGGTCGATCAGCGGGTCCTTCACCTTCTTCTCCAGCAGCACGAACAGCGCGGCCAGCACGACGGAGCCGACCAGCAGGGCGATGATCACCGGATCGTCGAACCCCTCCTCCTGGCCGGCCGTGCAGCCGTACAGCAGGCAGAACGCCGCGAGGGCGCTGGTGAACAGGCCAGGCAGGTCGATGTGGCGGGAGGCGTTCGGGTCGGTGGACTCCTCGGCGGAGCGGTGCACCAGCCACAGGGCGACCAGCGCCAGCGGGGCGTTGATCCAGAACGTGGAGCGCCAGCCCAGCAGACCGGTCAGTACGCCGCCGACCGCGGGACCGGCCGCCTGCCCGACCCAGGCGACGGCCATCCACGCGCCGAACGCCCGGGGCTGCTCGTCCGGTGGGAACATCGGCGGGATCAGCGCGAGCGTGGCGGGCAGGATCAGCGCCGCGCCGACACCCATCACCGCACGGCCGACGATCATTCCGGTCACACCCGGCACGAACGCCGCCACCAACGACACCGCGCCCATCACCAGCAGGCCCACGCACAGCATCCGCTTGCGCCCGTACACGTCGCCGAGGCGGCCCGCGGCGAGCACCAGGGCTCCGGTGGACAGGCTGAACGCGTTGTTCGCCCACTGCAGATCGGGCAGCGAGGCATCCAGCTCCTGCGAGATCGTCGGAACGGCCACCCCGAAGTCGGCGAACGACAGCCACACCATGCCGGCCGCGACGCACATGCCGGCCAGTGCTTTCCAGCGGTGCTCGGAGTATCCGTCGTGCGGCACACCGGTCGAACGGGCCATGCGGGCGGCTCCCGTGGATCTGGTCCGCCTCCGCCGGGCGGACCACCCCACTCTCCCGGCCGCGGGCCCTTCCGAGCGGCGCGACACCCTCGGCGGCGTCCCCGCTCCGCCGAACAGCCCACCCGGACGTTCCGCCCCGCCGGGGTGTTCTCCCGGGCGGCGGTGCCCCTTGCCGACCGGGGCCCGGAAGGGCCGGCAGCGGTTCGACCCGGGCGGGGCCGCAGCGCGGGGCGGCGTCTGCGACTGTCCGTGGTCCACGCCACGAGGGGCTCACGCCCGGCGGACGACTTCGCCCCAGGCCTCGGCCATCGCGCCCCATACCGCGCGCAGCTCCGGCTCCGCGGCGCGGACGGAGTCGACGGCGGCCTGCGGGTCGCCGCCGGCCGCCTTCACGGCGGGCCCGTCGGAGCCTGCCCAGTCGGCCGTCACGGCGGCGAGCACCTCCGGATGGAACTGCACGCCCCACCCGCATGCGCCGACCCGGAACGCCTGGTGCCTGGAGTCGTCCCCGCCCAGCAGTGCCACCGCGTCCGGCGGCAGGGCGGTGATCTCGTCCCAGTGCCACTGCGCGGCGAGCGCCCCCTCGGGCACGCCGCCGAACACCGCGTCCCGGTCGGCGGCCGGGAGTCGGCGCAGCGGTGTCGCGCCCACCTCGGGCATCCGGCCGCGGGGGGCGACGCTGCCGCCGAGGGCCACGGCCATGAGCTGCCCGCCGAGGCAGATTCCCAGCAGCGGGACGTGGTCCGCGACCGCCTGCCGGATCAGTTCCCGCACCCGCGGCAGCCACGGCGCCGCGGCGTCGTCCTCGCAGTTGGGTGCGCCGCCGAGGACCAGCAGCCCGGCGTATCCGTCGAGGCGGGCCGGCAGCGCCTCGCCCGCCCAGGGATGGACCGTGTGCAGGTGCAGCCCCGTCCGCTCCAGGTGTTCACCGACCAGGCCGGGCCCGGTGCCGTCCTCGTGCTGCACCACCAGCACCCGCGCGCTGCCCGCCGTTCCTGCCACGGCCGCCCACCTCACCCGTCCGGTGCGGGCCGCCCGATTGCGTACCCGCGAGGAGCGCCGATGCTCTCACGTCCCCGCTCGGGGCGGAACAGGGGGCCGGCGCCCCTTGCGGCGGGGGTGCGGAGGGCGCCCGGGGCTGCGGAACCGGCGCTTCACCACTCGATCGGGTGACGGTCCGCTTTCTGTCCGTCATGTCCATGGCCTAGCGTCGGTGGCTCCGTCGGACGGCGAATCCGCGCCGCGCGACGGTCACCTGAGGGGGAGCCATGGAAATCATCGACGCCAACTGGGTCCAGCGCGGGTCCTGCCGGACCTCGGACCCTGACGCCCTGTTCGTCGACGGCGCGGGGCAGAACCGCGCGAAGGCCGTGTGCACCGGCTGTCCGGTGCGCACCGAGTGCCTGGCCTACGCACTCGACCAGCGGATCGAGCACGGTGTCTGGGGCGGCATGACCGACCGCGAACGGCGCGCCCTGCTGCGGCGTCGGCCGACCGTCGAGTCCTGGGACAACCTCCTGCGCCGGGCCCGGGCGGAGCACACGGAGCACACCGCGGGGGGCCGGCGGGGCCTGCCGCTGGCCGGCTGACCCCGCTGGGGGCGCGGGGCCGGTCGACGGGGTGTCGGCCGGCCCCGCGTCCAGGAGCCCTTCGCTTCGCGTCCGGCCGCCGGGGCCGCTCAGGCAGCGGCGGGCCGGTAGACGGTAATGCTGTCGATCGCGAAGCTGATCGGGGTCTGCGCCGGCGGGGCCCGGTGGTAACGCCCGTTGTTCACCGAGAGGTTCAGCACCGGGTAGGCCGAGAAGTTCGGCCCCACGCCGGTGTGGTCCTCGAACGCGATCTTCAGCCGGTCCTGCGTGGGGCCGACGTACCAGACGGTGTTGTCCGCGCCGAAACGGGCGCCGACGTAGATCCACGCGCCTGCCTCGATCTCGTCGGAGCTGTAGCTGCCGTTCCCGCCGCGGACGTGGTTGACGAACTCGACGACTCCGGGACGGTCCCCGTGCCATTCGAAGACGTCGATCTCGTTGCGTCCGTCCCGCCACGTCCACAGGGCCGGCCACGCGCCCGAACCGGCCGCGGGCAGCCGCACCCGGGCCAGCAGGATGTCACCGGTGCGGATCTCGGCGCCGCTGCCGCCCGAGCCGCAGGAGTCGCCGGTGGTGACGAGCCCGGTGTTCCAGCGCCCGTTGCCGGCGGGCGCGGCGGTGATCACCAGCGTGCCGTTCTCGTGCCTCAGGGCGTCGGTCGTCAGGTGGTCGAGCTTGAAGTCCCCGGGGTTGTCGGTGCAGTTGCCGCTGTAGGCGCCGGTCTTCCAGCCCCAGGTGCCGCCGGCGCCGATGCTCGCGCGGTCGAAGGTGTCCCGGAAGGCCACCTTCGCCTTCCCGAACGGCACCGGGGTCGACAGGTCCGAGGTCGCGTCCGGCAGTTGCGGGCCGATGCTGTTGATCAGGCCGACCACCATCGAGACTATGAGCGACAGCCACTGCACGGCGGATCCCCTCGACGCGCCTTCCCTCCGGGCCGAAGCCACCCGACGAGCACGTAGCCTGCCCGTCGTCCGCGGTCCGCTGCAGCCGAATGCACAACTGTCCACCCGTTCGGACGCCGCTCCCACCCCTGGGGGTGAAAGCGGCGGGCCGGCCGGACCGGCGTGGAGCGCGCGGGGGTACCGCCGGGCCCGGTCGCGCGGGGCTGTTCGACGGGTCAGGGCCGGTCCTCGCCGAGGATTCCGCGGGCGATGGCGGGCAGGGCCCCGGTGAGGACGGCGGGTTGGGGCGGCCGGGTGATCAGGGAGACCGTGACCTGGCCGGGGACGGGGGACGGCAGGACCTGGCTGGTGGGGTCGGCCCACCAGCGGGCGGCCAGGAGCGGGACGAGTGCGGCGGCCCCGCGCCGGTGGGCGATCCGGAGTGTGGCCTCGATCGTGGGGCCGGGCCGTGGCGTGGCGCCGAGGGCGGAGAGCTTCGCCCGGACGCTGTCGCCGGCCAGGTCGATGGTGGAGTAGAGCACCGCGCACCCCGCGAGCGGCCGCCGGGACGGGCGGGTACGGGGCCGCGTCCGTGGCCGCCTCGCTCGTGGTCCCGCTGGTCGTCCACCGGCTGCCGCGGGTGCCGCTGATGGTGTTCTCCTGGGTGGTGCTCGGGATCGCGTTCGTCCTGCTGCCGTCCGTCGCACCGGACCTGACGGGCATCTGCGTGACGGCCGCGGTGGCCGGCGCGGCGATGCCGTGGGGCATCGCCGCCCTGGACACCCTGATCAGCGAGCAGACCTCCGGTGCCGAACGCCGGGCGGCGTTCGGCGCGCAGACCGTCCTGCACTCGGGCGGGGCCTCGCTGGGCCTGCTGGCCGGCGGCGCCCTGATCGGGTGGGCCGGGGTCGGGCCCGTCCTGATCGCCACCGGCCTCACCCAGGTCCTGGCCGCGGCGGGCGGGGCGCTCTGGGCCTGGCGGGTGCGCCGCACCCCGACCTCACCGGGCGTCAACCGTGCGCCGTCCCGAGCCGCCCGGTCGCGGACCTCGACGATCGGCGCCTGAACGGACAGCACGCGGACGACGCGTCACCTCTTATGATCATCGCCATGGCAACGCGACTTGTACAGATCAACATGAAGGCCAAGGACGACGCGGCGCTCGGCCGGTTCTGGGCGGAGGCGCTCGGCTGGGGCATCGACAGCGAGGCGCCCGGCGTGACCAACCTCGAACCCGTGGGCTTCAGCTACCCCGACCCCGCGGCGGTCTGCGTCGACATCGTCGCCGGCCAGGAACCCAAGACCGGCAAGAACCGGGTCCACCTCGACCTCGCATCCACCTCGGCCGAGCACCAGGCGGAGCTGGTCGCCCGGTTGAAGGGGCTCGGCGCGACGGTCGCCGACGTGGGCCAGGGCGACGTGCCGTGGACGGTCATGGCCGACCCGGAGGGCAACGAGTTCTGCGTCCTGGACCCCCACCCGCTCAACATGGACACCGGGCCGATCGCCGCGGTGGTCGTCGACTGCGCCGACCCGCGGGAGATGGCCCGGTTCTGGGGCGGCGCGATCGACTGGAAGCTGTACGAGGTCGACGACGACCACGCGGTCATGCGTTCCGCCCAGGGCGTCGGCCCGTACCTGGAGTTCCACCGCTCCCCCGACACCAAGAGCGGCTGGAACCGGGTCCACCTCGACATCAGCCCCTACAAGGGTGACGACCCGGCGGCGGAGGAGGCCAGGCTGCGCGCCCTGGGCGCCACCGACACCGGCATCGACCCCTCGGCGATCTCCTGGACGGTCCTGGCCGACACCGAGGGCAACGAGTTCTGCCTCCTCAGCCCGCGCTGACCTGCGGGCCGGACGGCGGGGCCACCGGCCGGACGGCCGAGCCACGGCCCTGACCTGCGCACCTGCGGCACAGGTCGCTCCTATCCTGGTCCCAGGGGGCACCGACAGGGCGGAGAGGCGGATGGCCGAAGCGGGTGTCGACTACGCGGCGGTGTTCCGGTCGCTGCCCGGCGCGATCGGGCTGCTCACCCCCCAGCTGGTGTTCGCCGACGCCAACGAGGCGTTCCTGCGGCAGGCCGGACGGACCCGGGAGCAGGTGGTCGGCCGGCACCTGTTCGACGCCTTCCCCGGCCAGCCGCACGACCCGGAGACCGCCGGCATGCGGAACCTGGAGGCGTCGCTGCGCCGGGTCCTGGACGGCGAGGCGAGCGACGTCATGCCCGTCCAGCGCTACGACGTCGAGACCGTGCCCGGCCGGTGGGAGGAGCGGTACTGGAGCCCGGTCAACGCCCCCGTCTTCGGACCCGACGGGCGGGTGGTGCTGGTGATCCACCGGGTGGAGGAGGTCACCGAGCTGATCCGAGCGGCCGACGGGCGCGGCGCCGGCCTGCGGGTGGAGGCCGAGCTGTACAGCCGGCTGCGCGAGCTGGAGGAGGTCAACCAGCGCCTGCGCCTGGCCCACGCCCGCGAACGCGAGGTCGCCCTCGCCCTCCAGGAGGCCATGCTGCCCCCGGCCCGGCCGATCCGCCGCCACCGCACGGCGGTGCGCTACCAGCCGGCCACCGCCGCGCTGAACGTGTGCGGGGACTGGTACGACCTGGAGCCGCTGCTGGGCGGCGACCGGATCGCCGTCACCGTCGGCGACGTCGTCGGACACGGCCTGGCGGCGGCCGTCGTCATGGGCCAGCTGCGCAGCGCCCTGTCCGCCGCCTCGCTGGTGGCCGCGGGCCCCGCGCAGGCACTCGACGCGCTCGGCCGCTACGCCCACTTCCTGGACGGCGCCGAATCGACCACCGCCGTGACCTGCTTCATCGACTGGGACCGGCGCACGATCAGCTACTCCAGCGCCGGGCACCTCCCGCCCGTCCTCCTGCACACGGGGGCGGTGGCGGAGCTGCTCGACGGCGCCACCGATCCCCCGTTGGACGCCCACCCCGAACCCACCCCCCGGCCGCAGGCCGCCGTCCCGTTCGCGCCGGGCGACCTCCTCGTCCTGTACACGGACGGCCTGGTGGAACGCCGCGGCGAGGACATCGACACCGGGCTGGACCGCCTGGTCGCCTCCGTCCGCCGCCACCACGGCCTCCCCGGCCCGGGCGAGCTCGCCGACGCGGTCCTCGGCGACCTGCTGCCGGCCGAGGGCGCCACGGACGACACCGCGCTCGTGATCGTCTGCCTCTGACGGCACCGGCGCACGCTTGTCAGGAGTGCCCTGACGACCCTACCCTGCCGTCAGGATCGGCCTGACAGGCAGGCCGCCGACGGAGGCGGGGTCACCGTGGCCGGTGGGACGACGGAGCGCGACGGCCGGGCGTGCTCGTTCTGCGCCAAGCTCGAGGCGGAGGTGACCAAGCTGGTCGCCGGGCCGGGCGTGAACATCTGCACCGAATGCGTGGACCTCGCCGCCTCGATCGTGGCCGAGTACCGGCCGGGCCCGGTCGAGCTGCGGATGCCGATCCGGAGCGAGCTCACCGACCCCGAGCTGCTGGAGCGCCTGCCCCGGGTCGCGGCCCTCGCCCAGCAGCTGGACGCCGACCTGCGCACCTGGGTCGCGGAGCTGCGCCGACGCGGCGTCACCTGGGCACGGATCGGCGAGGCGCTCGGCGTCTCCCGCCAGTCCGCCTGGGAACGCTTCTCCGGCGAGGCCTGACCCCGCCCGCTCCCTTCCGACCCCCGGCGGCGGATCGGGCGGCTCGACCGTCGGCGGGACGGGCCTCAGCGCGGGGAGCGGCAGGCCGTGCCGCTGACGGCGTCCGGGGCCGCGGCGGCGGGGCCGGCCTGGGGGCGCTGGATGGTCACGCAGTCGACGCCGAGGACGATCGGCGTGGCGTCGGTGGGCCGGGGGTGCCAGTGGCCGTTGCTCACCGAGAGGCTGACCACCGGGTGGGCCCGGAAGCCGGGTCCGACGCCGGTGCCGTCGCTGTGGACCGCCGGGATCCGGTCGGGTGAGTCGCCGGCGTACCAGGTGACGCTCCGCTCGCCGAAGTGGGCGCCGATGTAGATCCAGTGGCCCGGGGCGACGGCGGGGGCGCGGTGGTAGTGGACGGAGAAGCGGACGTGGTTGACGAACTCGAGGGTGTCGGGGTGGTCCTCGTGCCATTCGAAGACGTCGACCTCGTTGCCGTCGTCGCGCCAGGTCCAGACGGCCGGCCAGGCTCCGCTGCCGGAGTCCGGGAGGCGGACGTGGGCGAGCAGGACGTCCCCGGTGGTCACCGCGGCCTTGTTGCCACCGTTGTCGCAGGTGTTGTCGGTGGTCAGCAGGCCTGTCGACCAGCTCCCGTCGGAGCGGGGGGTGGCCGTAACGGTGAGGTGGCCCGAGTCCGTGGCCAGAGCGTCGGGCGAGAGGTGGTCGAGCTTCCAGTTGCCGGGGTTGGTCGGCAGGCAGGCGTACGCCACCGAGTCCGTGCTCCAGGTCCTGCCCGGGCCTGCGGCGAGGTACTCGAAGCGGTCCAGCAGCACGGGCGGTGCCGGCGACGCCCCGTCCAGGAGCGAGCACAGCGCTACGGCTGCGGACATCAGGGGCAGGAGGAGGGGCATCACGCGGCCCTTCGTGAGCACGGGTTCCGTCACTCACACCGTGTGCCTCGATGCCGTCGCGGGCGCGGCGGGGCCCGCCGTACAGGTGAGCGCGGGTCCATCAGGCCGCGGTGAAGGTGAGCCCTCCGGATCCCAGCGGTACGGGTGCCGCTGCGGCGAGCTGCGCGGGATCCGCGGCAGCCGGTTCCTGGAACAGCGAGCGCCCCGCGTGGGGCAGCGACGCGTGGTCCGCCCGGGACGGCTGGTCGGTGGCGGACTCGGAGAAGGGCTGCCACAGCGGGCGCCGGTCGACGGTCATGATCACCAGTGTTCCATCAGTGTCCATCCGTTTTCTGCACCGGCGCGCGATCGCCCGTCCGGGGGCATGTGCGGCCGTGGATCAGCCGGGCGGCACCCGGGGCGACCGACAATGCCGCCATGACCTCCTCCCTGAGCCGGCGCCGGCTCCTCGGCGTCGCGGCCGCGGCCGCGGGCGCGGGCGCGGGCGCGGGCGCGGGCCTCTTCGGCCCGGCCGCCGTGGCGCGCGCCGCAGACGTGACCGCAGCCGATCCACCCGCCGCAGAGCCGGCCACCGCCGACCCGGCCCCCGCCGAACTGCCCCGGATGGGGCAGAGATTCACCCTGGACGTCGTCGCCACCGGAGCGGCCCTGGTCGTCGACCGGCCCGCTGCGCCGCCCGTCCTCAGGTTCACCGGCACGTGGACCCTCGAAATCACCGAGACCCACGAGGGCGACGAGGCCGCACGCTCCTACCGGACCGTCGACCTCGCGCTGCAGAGCCGCCACCCCCAGTTCGGGTGGATCGTCCTGCGCACCCCGAACGGCGGGGGCGGCGCCGGCACGCTCCGGGCGCAGGACGACGGCAGCGTGCTCGACCTGTGGGCGCAGCCGATGGTCATCGCCTTCGAGCGGTGCGGCGACGATTTCGGACCGTTCACCTTCGTCTCCCGGCAACCGGCGGAGTGGACCGGGTCGCTGTCCGCCTACCCGCCGCCCGTGCCCGGCGAGGCCGCGGACGGCTCCCCCGCCGCCGGGGTCCTCTACCGGGTCGCGGGCCCGGTCGACTTCGGCGTCGACCCCGCCCGGCCCAATCCGCCGGCCGACGACTGCCCGCTCCTGTCGCCGCTGCCGGAGCAGCCCGCGACCGCGCGCGAGGGCGGGGACCCCGTGTTCGTCCGGCTGCGCGGGATGGACGTCCTGCTCAGCTCCCGAGCCTGACCCAGTGCCCTTCGGAGACGACGTCGACGGCGCCGTCGGTCACCTTGATCGCGGTGTCGTCGTCGATCGCGTAGGCCGGGTTTCCCAGGTCGGTGGCCCAGCGCTGGGCGTCGGCCAGGGTGTTCTCCGGCAGGGCCAGGTGGTCCAGGTGCGGGAAGATCGAGAAGTCGACGACGCCCAGCGTGCGGTCGCCGCCGCCGGGCGGCTCCCACTCCACGAAGTCCGCCCCGATGCGGGGCGTCATCACCATGCTTCCGGCGCTCAGCCCGAGCCAGACCTTGTCGGGCAGGGAGGGCAGCAGGTCCGCCAGCCCCGACTCGCGCATCCAGTGGGCCAGGTACGTCGCGTCGCCTCCGTTCACCAGCAGGACGTCCGCCTCCCGCACCCAGGGGATCCACCGCTCCGCGCCGATGCTGGGCAGCGCCGTCAGCTCCAGGACGCCCATCGACCGCCACCCCAGCTCGCACATCGGGGTCGAGGACCGGCCGGTGATGAACCGCCACGCCCCCGCGGGGCTCCCCATCGGGTGCCCGTACCCGGCGGTGGGGATGCACAGGGCGTCCGACTCCTCGATCGGCTTGCCCAGCAGGTCGACCAGCGCGGAGCGGATGCTCGCGTTGGTGACGCCCGCGGACGTGAGAAGAAGCTTCATCATGCCTCCACGTTGGTGTGCGCCCCAGGCTCGCACCCGCCACCGACAACCGGGCCGGTCCGGGCGGCGGCGGCGCCGAGCGGCCAGGACTCGATGTCGCGGTAGCGGATCGTTCCGGGGCCGCGGCCGATGTTGCTGCCCACCAGGTGGAGCCGCTCGGTGTGCCACGGGCGGCCCGCGAAGGCCGCGAGCCCGGCGGCGGCCCGCGGCACGCCGGTGGTGTCGTCGCGGCGGGCCCGCGCCAGGGTCAGGTGCGGGCGCAGCGGGCGTTCCCGGAACTCGATCCCGCAGTCCCTGGCCAGCTTCCGGACATCGGCGGCGAGCAGGTGCAGTCCCTCCAGGTCGCCGTCGATGCCGCTCCAGAGCAGTCGCTCGTCGAAGTGGCCGCCGCCGTGCAGGCGCAGCCGCAGTGCGGGGTACGAGCCCGTGCGCTCGGCCAGCGCGGCCCGCAGCGGCGGCACGGCCGCGGCGGGCAGTTCGCCGAGGAAGGCCAGGGTGATGTGCCAGTCCTCGATGCGGTTCCAGCGCAGCCGCGGGTGGTCGGTGTACGCGGGGCTCAGTGCCCGGGCCAGTTCGTCCTTCGCCTCGTCGGGCGGGGCGAGTGCGACGAAGACGCGCAGGGTCGGGGACGTGGGCTGATCGTTCACCTGGGCTTTGTAGCACCTCGACCGGCGTCGGCGCTGGCCCGCGGTCCTGGGCAGCGGCGCCGGCGGGTGGGTTCGGTCGCGTGCGTCGATCGTGCGGACCCTGCGGCAGTGCTTCCGCTGTTTCGCCGGCGGGCGAGCCTAGGCTTGGCCAGTGACGACGGAGGAGTGACCATGGGCGCGCGTGAGCGGTGGACCCGACTGCTCGGGGTGCTGGGCGAGCGGGGCACCGTCGAGGTCGGTGAGGCCGCCGAGCTGCTGGGCGTCTCGACGGCGACCGTCCGCCGCGACCTGGACGAGCTCGCGCGGCAGCAGTTGGTGACGCGGACCCGTGGCGGTGCGGTGCTCGGGAGCGTCACCTACGACCTGCCGCTGCGCTACCGGACGGGTCGCCGGGCGGACGAGAAGCACCGGATCGCGGAGGCCACGGCGCAGCTCGTGCCGCCCGGCGCGGTGGTGGCGCTGAACGGCGGGACGACGACGTCCGAGGTGGCGCGGGAGCTGGCGGTCCGGGCGGACCTGGCGGAGCATCCGAGCGGCACCGGTCTGACCGTCGTCACCAACGCCGTCAACATCGCGAGCGAGCTGGCGGTCCGGCCCCACGTGAAGACCGTGGTGACCGGCGGGGTCGTCCGGGAGAGCTCGTTCGAGGTGACGGGTCCGTTGGCGCCGATCGTCCTGGGCGAGATCTCCATGGACTTCGCGATCCTGGGCGTGAACGCGGTCGACCCGGTGCACGGCGCGTCGGCCTTCGACGAGGACGAGGCGCGGGTCAACCGCGTCCTCGCCGAGCGGGCGGACAAGGTGATCGTGGTGGCGGATTCGACCAAGGTCGGGCAGCAGGCCTTCGCCCAGATCTGTGCCGTCGAGGACATCTGGGCGCTGATCACGGACACGGACCTCTCGGACGAGCTCGCCGACGGGTTCGCCGCCGAGGGCGTGGACGTCATCTGCGTCTGAGACGGCCGGTCGTTCCGGGCGGACATCCGACTCACAGCCAGGCACCGAGCGGCGAGAGGCTCTTCACAGCGTCGGGTGCTTCGAGGCAGTCCTGGGGCCGGCGCCGGGGCATCCGGGAGGGCTGCCGCTCGCCGGTGGGTCCGCCGGCTTCCGGGACGCGCCGCAGGACGGCCCGGGTGTCCCTGGTGGCGGCGAGCGCCTTGCACAGCAGACCCGGGTCGGCGAGCGTCCCGTAGTCGCCGTACCAGCGGCGCCGCCCCTGGTAGCGGCTGCCCGGAATGGTGACCGACCAGCGGGGGCCGAGCATCTCGACGTCCTCGTCGGCCGGCTCCGCCGGTTGCAGGCAGGCGGTTCCGGCGGGCACCAGCCAGTAGAAGTGCGCGATGTCCTCGATGATCCCGTCGAGGTCGTCGCCGAGGAAGCCGATGACCCGCTCGGCCCGCTCGCGGCGGACCCGGACGACGTCGACGTCCTGCCCGACCGTGACCACCTGGACGCCGTACGGGTCGTCGGGGAGGTACATCAGGTGGATGGCGAAGCCGGTTGCGAACTCTTCGGTGAGGCTACGGGCATACACGGGAGTCCTCCTTGGTCCGGAGCGTGGTCCCCTCCCGGCGCGAAGGTCGATTGACCCGCCTGTTGCCAGAATATGCTCAAATCCAATCGACTTCAAGCAGAAATGAGCACGTAGCGCCCGTTGATGTCAGACGGCCGAAGGCCCGGCGGGGAAGCTTGCGACTTCCCCGCCGGGCCTTCGACGGGAGCGGGACGACGGCCGGAAGGTCAGCCGGTGGCCCAGTGCTGCAGGGCCGAGCCGGTATCCGCCTGCTGGGTGACCGGGGCGCCGTCCGCGGTGGAGGCGGTGGTCAGCAGCAGGCCGCTCCTCTGCGAGGTGATCGTGTAGCCGCCGGAGACGGCGCTGACGGTCCAGCGCTGGTTGGCGCCGCCGGTGCAGGCCCACTGGATGACGGCCGTGCCGGCCGCGGTGGAGCCGCCGCTGACGTCCATGCAGAGGTTCGACTCGCCGTTGACGATCTGGTACGAGCCGTCGGCCTGGCGGGTGAAGACCCAGCGCTGGTTCGCGCCGCCGTTGGGCGACCAGGTGACGAGTTGGGTGCCCTGCGCGGTCGAGTGGTTGGGGTCGTCGAGCGCCTTGCCGGAGGCGGTCAGGGTGTGGGTGCCGGTCAGGTCGGGTGCGGCGCCGACCGCCGTGAGCGTGAGGGTCTGTTCGGCGGCGGTGCGGTTCGAGCCGACCTGGCTGCCGGTGGTGTTGGTCCAGGTGCGGGTGGGTGTGGTCTCGGTGAGCCGTCCGGTCTCCCCGGAGAGGGCCAGGTCCAGCCCGCTGTAACGGTTCACCAGGTGGTAGGTGCTGCCCGATGCGATGACGAACCACTGCTGGCCGACAGCGTTGCCCGGCGTGGTGGCGGTGGGTTTGGCGCCCCAGGCGCGGCCGGTGTTGGTGGTGGAGTCGACGCCGAGCGCCTGGCCGGTGGAGGCGTTGGTGATCCGGTAGGAGCCGTCGCCGTTGGAGGCGAAGGTCCAGGTTTCGAGCGCGGAGTCGGTGGAGGTCTGGGAGGTGGTCGCGGAAGAACCGGAGACCTGGGCCAGGACGCGGCCGTTGCCGTTCGCGATCCGGTAGGTCTTGGTCAGGTCGAACGGGGCGGCCGGCGCGGAGGAGGAGGTGAGGGTGACCGGCACGTACTCGCTGGAGGAGTTGTTGGAGCAGCCGTAGTAGCAGTAGGTGCGGAAGTTCTTGCCGACGATCTGGGAGCCGGTCCGGTTGGCGCCGTCGAGGAACCAGCGGTACCAGGAGGCGGTGTGGTAGCTGCCGGTGTCGCCGGCGAGGTACCACTTCTGGGTGGCGAGGTTGTCGGTGACGTAGTACTGCTGCGGGGCGTTGCCGCTCTGGTCGACGCCCTGGGGCTGGCCGACGTACAGGCCGAGGTAGGCGTTGAAGGTGACGTCCATGACGAACAGCGGGGAGGTGGCGGGGGTGGTGCCGGCCGCGACCTGCTGGGCGGTGGTGCCGGTGTTGGTGGGCTTGTACTCGCCGCTGGTGGGGGTGTAGCCGGTGGTGCTGGAGCCGTTCACCGGGACCATGTTGGACTCGCGCCCGCCGACGCCCGCCTCGGTCCAGGCGCCGTTGTACCACTTCTGCCAGGAGCTCGGCGCCATCTTGCTCGCGATCGGGGCGCGCGCGACGTGCTCGTGGAAGGCCTTCCAGCCGCCCGCCTTGTCGACCACCCGGGAGCCGTAGAAGACGTAGAAGTAGCCGGAGGCGGCGTCCACGAACAGGCGCTGGTCGCCGTCGCCGTAGTAGTACGTCTGGTTCGGGAAGGCCGCCGTGTCACCGCGCTTGGTGCTGTACGGCGAGGTGATCACGTGGTCCTTGATCGTCCAGGTCCTGCCCTGGTCGGTGGAGACCGCGTAGTCGATCGCGTCGTAGTGCAGGCCGTCGGTGCCGAAGGGCTGCGGGGTGAACTCGTTGTGGACCAGGCCGTACCAGTCGCCGGTGTCCGGGTCGACCCACAGGCCCGCCAGGTCGCAGTAGTTGCGCTGGGAGTAGCTGGACCCGGCCGGGGCGTAGCTGGCGCTCAGGCCGGTCGGGCTGTTGTTGCAGCGCCAGGTGGTGTCGTCGTTGCGGTCCTGGGAGTTGGCCGGGTTGACGTAGCCGCTCAGCGACGCCGACTTGGTCGCGGTGTCGAAGTCGGTGCCGGTGTAGAAGTCCCACTGCCGGTGCTCGGTCGCGCCGTACAGCGCCGCCGACTGCTGGAAGTAGAACGTGCCGTCCTTGTCGATGTACGGCGACGCCTGCGTGTCGGTCGGGTGACCGACCTGCACCGGCGAGCCGACGCTCACCGAGTAGGGCCCGGGGGGAGGTGCCGCGGAAGCCGGGGTGGATACCCCGGCGGCGAGCGCGGCGAGGGCCGCGGCGACGGTGGCGGCGAGCAGTCTGCGGGGCGGAGAGAACATCGGGAGCTCCAGGGGGTGGTGCGCGCGAGCTGCAACAATCTGAATTGTCCGCGCCAGAACAGCGCAGATGTCAACATTCGTGTCCAAAATGGTGCAGACTGGCGATCGAGACCCCTCCCCTCGGAGGTGACCGTGACAGCCTTCATCGAGGCCGAGATCGCCAGTCAGCCCGACTGCTGGCGGCGCGGTGCCGAACTCGCGGCGGCGAGCCGGGGCGTGCTGCCCGCAGCGGGCGAGCGGGTCGCGGTCGTCGGCTGCGGGACGTCGCTCTTCATGGCCCAGGCGTACGCCGCCCTGCGGGAGTCGAGCGGGCAGGGCGTGACGGACGCGTTCGCCGCCTCCGAGTACCGTCTCTCCCGCTCGTACGACCGGATGCTCGCCCTGACCCGCTCCGGCACCACGACCGAGGTGCTGGACCTGTTGCACGGGCTGCGCGGGACCACGCCCACCTCGGCGATCACCGCGGACCCGCAGGCCCCGGTCATGACCGCGGCCGACCGCGTCGCGGTCCTGGACTTCGCGGACGAGCGCTCCGTCATCCAGACCCGGTTCGCCACCACCGCCCTCACCGCGCTGCGGGCCCACCTCGGCCTGCACACCCCGGCGGTGGAGGCCGATGCCCGCAGGGCACTCGCGGAGCCGCTGCCCGGGGCGTCGACGGAGGAGCTGACCGGCCGCGCCCAGTTCACCTTTCTCGGCTCGGGCTGGACGCTGGGCCTGGCCCACGAGGCCGCCCTGAAGCTGCGCGAGGCCGCGCTCGCCTGGAGCGAGTCCTACCCTGCCATGGAGTACCGCCACGGGCCGATCAGCATCGCCGCACCCTCGACGGCCACCTGGATGCTGGGCCCCGCACCGGCCGGCCTGGCCCGGCAGGTGCGGGCGACCGGGGCGCTCTGGATCGAGAGCGACCTCGATCCCCTCGCGGACCTGGTGCGCGTCCAGCGCCTCGCCGTGGCCCTCGCGGCCGCCCGGGGCCTGGACCCCGACCGGCCGCGCAACCTGACCCGGTCCGTACAGCTCGCCGGGGGATGACGGCGGACGACGGCGGGACGGCGGCGAGCCCCTGGCCGTGGGCCTGACCTGGACGGACGCTCGGGAGCGGACGGGCCGCCGACCGTGTCGAAACCGAGACCTCATCCTCGCCGGCACTGCTTGGTATCTGCTCGATCGTGAGCAATACTCACTGGAAAAGCACAAATAAGCGCATTTGGGAGATTCCTCCCCGTGCCCGGCCCCGCCAACCGGATGAATCCGACGGTGCGGGCCCGACCGCACCACCGGCCCGCCTCCCCCGTCGGGCAACACTGCATCCGTGGAACCCCCACCCTGAGCCGCACCGCCGCCGCACCGCCGCACCGCCGCACCGCAAAGGACCGGACCCATGGCCACCTCCCGCATCCTGCACCGCACGCTGCCTGCCGCCGCGGCCCTCGCCCTGCTCGCCGGTGCCGCCGCCTGCGGTTCCGGCGGTTCCGGCCCGTCGGCGTCCGCCGGGCCGACGACCGTGACGTTCTGGGGCTGGGCGCCCGGGTACGAGGAGGCGGCGGCACGGTTCAACGCCACCCACCAGGACGTCCAGGTCCGGTTCGAGAAGACCGTGCCGGGCAGCAAGGGCGGCTACGCGAAGGTCTTCGCGGCCGTCAAAGCGGGCAACGCCCCGTGCCTGGCCCAGGTCGGCTACGAGTCGCTGCCCAGCTTCGTCGTCGAGGGCGCCCTGCAGGACGTCGGCAAGGAGGCGGCCGAGTACCGGTCCCAGTACGGCGACGCCGCCTGGAACTCGGTCAAGGTCGGCGGCCAGGTGTACGGCATCCCGGTCGACATGGGCCCGATGGCGCTGTACTACCGCACCGATCTCTACGCCAAGTACGGCCTCCAGCCGGAGACCACCTGGGAGCAGTTCGCCGCGGACGCCGCGAAGCTGCACGCCGCCGACCCGGCCGGGTACCTGAGCGTCTTCAACCCCGACGACCCGTGGTGGTTCGCCGGGATGTCCTCCCAGCCCGGCGGCAAGTGGTTCGAGGCGGGCGACAAGGGCTGGACGGTGTCGATGGCGAGCGACGCCGGCACCGCCAGGGTCGCCGACTACTGGCAGGGCCTGGTCGAGAAGGGCCTGGTCAAGTCGGAGCAGAGCTACACCCCCGACCTGTACAAGGACATGCAGGACGGCACCATCGCCGCCTACGCCGGCCCGGTGTGGTTCTCCACCATCCTCGAACAGAACGCCGCCCAGGCCGCCGGCAAGTGGGCGGTCGCCCCGATGCCGCAGTGGCAGGACGGCACCAGGTCCGTCGGCAACGACGGCGGCTCCTCCACCGCCGTCGTCAAGGGCTGCAAGTCCACCGGGGCGGCCCTGGAGTTCGCCAACTGGATGAGCACGGACCCCGCCGCCGTCGGCATCCTCGTCGAGAAGGCCGGCATCTACCCCGCCTCCACCGCCGGCACCTCGGTGCCCGCGCTGTCGAAGCCGAGCCCCTACTTCGGCGGCCAGCAGATCTTCGACGTCTTCAAGCAGGCGCTCGCGCAGGCACCGGAGTGGACCTGGGGCCCGACCATGACCCAGACCGCCAGCGACCTGACCGACGCCTTCGGCACCGCCGTCGCCGACCACACCGACCTGACGGCCGCCCTGGCCACCGTCCAGACCAAGACGGTCGACACGATGAAGGCCAAGGGCCTGACGGTCACCACCGGCTGACCCCGCACCAGGGAGCATCCCCATGAGCGCAGCACCCCAGGTCGCGGCGGACCGGGCCGGCCGCCAGGCCCCGCCGTCGCGGCGGGGCCCGTCCCGCAACCGCGCCGCCCTCGGCTTCCTCCTCCCCTTCGGGCTGCTCTTCGTCGCCCTGTTCCTGCTGCCCATCGCGTACGCGCTGTGGCAGAGCCTCTACCGCACCGCGCGCTCCGGCCTCGGCTTCGGCCCGGCGCGGACGGTCTTCGCGGGCCTGGCCAACTACGGCGCGGCGCTCGGGGACGGCTCCTTCCTCGCCGGGGTCGGCCGCGTCCTGCTCTTCGGCGTCGTGCAGGTCCCGGTGATGCTGGGGCTCGCCCTGGTGCTGGCCCTGCTGCTGGACGGCAGGGGGGCGCGGTTCCCCCGGTTCTTCCGGCTCGCGTACTTCCTGCCGTACGCGATCCCCGGCGTCGTGGCCACCATCCTGTGGGCGTTCCTCTACCTGCCGGGCACCAGCCCGCTCGTCTCCGGCCTGGGGAACGTCGGGATCCGCGCCGATTTCCTGTCCTCCGGCACGGTCCTGTGGTCGATGGCCAACATCGTGACCTGGACCTGGACCGGCTACAACATGCTGGTCATCCTGGCCGCCCTGCAGGCGGTCCCGCGCGAGCTGTACGAGGCCGCCGAGCTCGACGGCGCGAGCGCCTGGCGGATCGCCTGGCACATCAAGATCCCGCTGGTGGCTCCCGCCCTGGTGCTGACCGGGATCTTCTCCGTCATCGGCACGCTCCAGCTGTTCACCGAGCCGATGGTGCTGCACTCCCTGACCTCGACGGTCTCCGCCGACTACACGCCGAACATGGCCGCGTACAACGCCGCGTTCGGCACCAACGACTACGGCAGGGCGGCGGCGATCGCCGTCCTGCTGGCGCTGGCCACCGGCGTCCTGTCCTTCGTCTTCCTGCGCCTGTCGGTGCGCTTCACCGGAGAGCGGGCGGCCTCATGAGCACCGCCCCGTCGGGGCGCCGTCCGCGTCCGAACGTCGTCGGCACGGCCGTGCTGTCCGTGCTCGCGCTGTACTTCCTGCTGCCCGCCTGGTGGCTGCTGGTGGCGTCGACCAAGAGCAGCAGCGACCTCTTCGGCAGCAACGGGTTCTGGTTCTCCTCCTTCCGTCTCGGCGACAACCTCCGGGAGCTGGCGAGCGCCAACGACGGCCTCTACGTCCGCTGGATGCTCAACACCCTCCTGTACGCCGGCGTGGGCGCGGCCGGTGCCACGCTGTTCGCGGCGATGGCCGGCTACGCCCTCGCGAAGTTCCGGTTCCGCGGCCGCGAGGCCGTGTTCAACACGGTGCTCGCCGCCGTGCTCGTCCCCGCGCCGCTGCTCGCGCTGCCGGTGTACCTCCTGCTGTCGAAGGCGCACCTCGTCGACACGGTGTGGGCGGTGCTGCTGCCCAGCATGATCAGCCCGTTCGGGGTGTTCCTGAGCCGGATCTACGCCGAGGCCTCGGTGCCGGACGAGATCCTGGAGGCCGCCCGGATGGACGGCGCCGGGGAGTTCCGGATCTTCTTCACGGTGGTGCTGCGGATCCTCTCACCGGCCCTGGTGACGGTCTTCCTCTTCCAGTTCGTCACCATCTGGAACAACTTCTTCCTGCCGCTGGTCACCCTCTCCGACCAGAAGCTGTGGCCGGTCAACCTCGGCCTCTACTACTGGAACGGGCTCAAGGACCACACCCCGTACAACCTGGTGGTCACCGGCTCGCTGGTGTCCGTGCTCCCACTGGTGGTCGCCTTCCTGCTGCTGCAGCGGTTCTGGCGGGCCGATCTGGCGGCCGGCGGCGTCAAGGCCTGAGTCCGACGGGTTGCGGGGGCGTCAGGAGCCGGCGATCGGCTGCTCGGTCCAGATGCTCTTGCCGTGCTCGTCGTAGCGCACACCCCACTGCCCGGCCACGGCGGCGACGAGTTGCAGCCCACGGCCGCCCTCGTCGGTGGCCGAGCTGTGCCGGATGTGCGGGGTGGTCAGGCTGGCGTCGGAGACCTCGCAGATCAGGGTGCGGCTGCGCAGCAGCCGCAGGCCGATCGGCCCCTTGGCGTGCCGGATGACATTGCCGACGAGCTCGCTGACGATCAGTTCCGTCGCCGTGCTGAGCTCGTCCAGCCCCCAGGCGGCGAGCTGTGCGCGGACGTGGGCCCGGGCCTCGCCGGCCGCCCGCGGGTCGTCGGGCAGGACCCAGGAGACCACGTCGCCGGGCGGGAGGTGGTGGACGCGCGCGAGCAGCAGCACGGCGTCGTCCCCGACCGGGCGTCCAGCCGGGACGAGGGCCGCGGTCACGGCCTCGCACAGCGCGTTGGGCGTGGCGGCGGGGCGGCGAAGGAGCTCCGTGCGCAGGGTGTCCGCCAGCCGGGCCAGCCCGGCGTCGACGTCCCGGTCCGCGGACTCCACCAGGCCGTCGGTGCACAGGACCAGCAGGCTTCCCTCGGGGAGGCTCACCGTGACCGTGTCGAAGGGGGGAACAGCGGTGCCGAGCGGCGGGTCGGGGACCGACACCGGGAGGTCCACGGTGTGGTCGGGGCGGACCACGGCCGGCGGCGGGTGCCCGGCGTTCGCGTACCGGAGGTCGTGGGTGACCGGGTCGTAGACACCGTAGAGGCAGGTGACGAAGGAGTCGTCGCCGAGGTCGGCGACGATGTCGTTGAGCCGGCCGAGGATCTCGGCCGGCGGCAGCTCCAGCTCGGAGAGGGTCCGCACCGCTGTGCGCAGCCGCCCCATGGTGGCCGCCTCGGGCATGCCGTGGCCCATGACGTCGCCGACGACGAGGGCGACCCGGTCGGCGGAAAGACGAATCACGTCGTACCAGTCTCCGCCGACCTCGGCGCCGTGGCCCGCCGGGAGGTACCGGGCGGCGGCCGTGACCGCGGGCAGGGCGGGCAGCTCCCGGGGCAGCAGCGCGCTCTGCAGCTCCCGGGCCCGGGTGGCGGCCTCCTCGTAGAGGCCGGCCCGGTCGAGCGCCTGTGAGATCAGTCCGCTGACCTCGCCGAGCAGGGTGCGCTGCTCCTTGGCGAAGGTGTGGGGACGGTCGAAGGACACGACGCAGACGCCCTCCCGCCCGGAGGCCCTCAGAGGCAGGAACGCCCAGGCCTGCTTGTCCGAGGTCCGCACGAGCCCGCCGGTCCCGGGGTAGGAGGCGAGGAACTCCGCTCTCGACTCGATGAACCGGGCCCGTCGGCGGCGCATCACCTCGACCGTCGGGTGGACCGTGCCGACGGGGCGGCCGTCGAGCGCATCGAGCATGGCGTCCGGGTAGCCGACGGCGCCGGTGACCGCCAGGCGCCCGTCGATCACCGTGGCCACCAGGAGCCCGACGGCGCCCACCTGGGGCAGGACGCAGCCGGCGACCGCGTCGACCACGTCGCGCGGTGTGAGCGCCTCGGCGAGGGCGGCGGTGAGGCCGCCGATCAGCTCCGACCGGTCGGCGGCGACCCGCTCGGCCGCGGCCCGCTCGATCTCGCGCAGCCGCCGCTCGGTGATGTCGGTGCTGTAGAGCGTCAGACCACCGGGCACCGGCACCAGCCGCAGGTGGTACCAGCGGTCGTCGGGCCAGCGGACGTCGAAGTCGAGCGGTGTGCCGGTCCGGACGACCTCCCGGCACAGCTGCTCCAGGCGGGGGACGTGCCGGATGGCGGGCAGGTCCCACAGGATCGTGCCGGCCACGCTCGGTGCGGAGCCGAGCAGCTTCTCCGCGGCCACGTTCACGAACTCGATCCGCCAGTCGCTGTCGACGGAGAGGAAGCCGTCGGTCATGTGGCGCAGGGCCCGGCCGACCGGCTCCAGCGCCGCGTGCGCCTCGGTGGTGTCGTAGACGGTGCCCTCCAGGCGCGCGGGCTCGCCGTGCTCGTCCACGTCGACCCGGCCGCGCACCCGGACCCAGGCGTAGCCGCGGTCGGCGGTGGCGACCCGGTACTCCGCCTCGTAGGACCCGCGGGTGCGGATCGCCTCGACCAGCACGTGCACCGAGTAGGGCCGGTCCTCGGGATGGACGAGGGTGGCCCACTCCCGCATCCGGCCGCCGGGCGGCCAGTCGATGCCGATCCCGGCGAGGAAGCGCTGGTCGACGAAGAAGTCTCCGGATTCCATGTCCCACGACCAGGTGCCGATCCGCAGCCGCGGGCGCTGCTGGGCAGGCCCTTCCAGGGGCGACAGCAGTGCGGGGGACAGCCCGCCGGTGCGGGGGGCGGAGAGCCGCAGGCGGCCTGCGGCCCAGGCGGCCACCTCCGCGAGGAAGGACAGGTCCGCGGCGTCCGGCTCGGCGAGCGGCGGGGTGATCAGCGACAGCGCGCCGCGCGGTCCGTCCGGACCGGGCAGGGCCGCGGCGGCGATGCCCGCCGAGGGGGCGACGAAGGGCGGGGCGGCGACGGGGCGGCCCGGTTCCTGGCGGGGGTACTCCACCGCGGGCAGCCAGAGCGTGCCGCCGTCGAGGACCACCCGGGCCGGTGCCAGCCTGCCGCTGGAGGGGATGACGTCCCAGGCGCGGGTGAAGGCGGCCGGCAGGCCGCTGCTCGCCACCAGCCGGAGCCCGGCCTGGCCGATGCCGGCCACCGGCAGGTGCGCCATGCCGCCGAGCGCGCCGAACTCCGCCGTCAGGTGGTGGAGCGCCGCGAGGAGTGCGGCCGCGTCGCCCTCGTCCTCGAACGCGGCTAGCATCCGCAGCCGCCCGGCCCGCCCGCCCTCCGACGACGCCTCCCACTCGCGACCCTGCCTGGCACTCACCCGGTCTCCGTCCGCAGGAACTGCCTCATTCCAGAAAACACCCCCGGAACGGCGGTCGCCCCTCGCGCGGCGGCGGGCGGCCCGGCCCGGCCCGGCCCCGACCGTTGCGCCCCCAGGCCTCGAACTCGTAGATCCGGGCGGCGGGGTCGGTGGTCTGGGTGGGCTTGGTGACGACCAGCCGGACGTAGCGTGCCGTGGTGGTGACCGGGCGGGTGCCGATGACGGCCTTGGCGGGTCCTTCGTCGCCGTTGCACTGGCCACCGCGCTTTCTTGGACCGCGAGTTGCCCGATCTTCAGGTCGTCCGAGGGGTTGGTGCCGGAGGCTTGGAGGCCGATCCGGGCGATGGTGCGGCCGGCGTAGGCGGACAGGTCGAGGGGCTTGCCCTCCCAGCCGGCGCCGCCGGTCGGTCCGAGCTCGAGGGCGGTGAAGGCGGCCGGCGCGTCGGTGAAGGAGATCGCGGCCTTGAGCCCGGTGGCCCCGGCGGCCGGGGTCTTGAGACGACACCGAACGTGCGCCATCACCTCGCCGACTCGAACTCTGGACGGCGTCCCCCACCACGACCGAGGGCTCTGCAGGGCCCGCCTGGTGGTACGTCAAAAAAGGCCTGCCGGGGCCCTGGCGCGCGGCGCACACCGGTGCTGGCCACGCTGCGGCTGACCCCGGCCGGGCGGGCCTGACGGCGCGGGTGGATCGTGTGCGCCCGGCGCAGCGGCCGCGCTCCCGTGCGCCGGGCAGCGGACGATCCGGACGTGATTCTTCCGGGGATACCGAGGTCGGAAGGCCCCTTCGACCTGGGAGAGTGACCCGTTGACCGGATCCGTACCTTCGAACGCACCCGTCGTGGTGTTCGACGCCCCCTTCTCCGACCGCTCGCAGTGGGCGGCCGGCGTCTCCTCCGCGTACCCGCCCAACGGGCGCAACCCCGGCGACAACAAGCTCGACCACCTGGTGCCGGGCTTCGGGCCGAGCGCGGACCGCTTCGCCGCGGTCCGCGAGAGCAGCCGCAGCTGGCGCACCCCGCTGGTGACCACCGAGAACACCGCGGGCGGCTTCGAGCTGCGGCCCGGCGACCTGCTGGAGGCGCGCTGCCTGCTGACGGCCGCCCAGGGCGCGTGGCCCGCGATCTGGACCTGGGGACGCGACCGGCCGGACGGCCGGCCGCAGCCCGGCCACGGGGAGGTGGACGTCCTGGAGTACCACGGCGACCACCCGCGGATGCTGGAGCTCAGCAACCACACCGCGCCGGGCGCCTCGGCCTACCTGGACGACCTGGTCACCCCCGGCCAGTGGTTCACCGTCGCCTGCCGGTTCGGCACCGACTCGGTCCGCTGGTCGGTCGACGGGCGGGAGGTGTACGCGGACGGCGCCGGCGTGGCCGCGACCTGGCGCGCGTGGATCATCGTCAACCTGTCGGTGTCCGCCGGGCAGTGGGGCCACCCGGCGCCCCGGCCGGACGTCTCCCGCCTCTCCTGGCGCTGCAACCGCCTGCGCGTCCTGCGCACCCCGCCGACCGGGTAGGCCCCGCGGGCGGCCGCCGGGGATGCCGCCGAACGGGCGGCCGCCCGTGTGTCGGCTTCACCCCCCGCGCCGCCGGTGTCAGGGTGGAGGACCCGGGCCGCGGGCGTGCCCCGGACGTCGGCACCCCGGTGCGGGGGCCGCAGGACCGGCGGCCCTGACGGTCCGTGGAGAGTGTGGAGGTGGCCCCGTGCCCGGCGTCCCGCTGTTGTCCCTGCGCGGGATCTCCAAGCACTACGGGCCCGTCCAGGTCCTGCACGCGGTGGACCTGCAGGTCGACCAGGGGCAGGTGGTCGGCCTGGTCGGCGACAGCGGGGCCGGCAAGAGCACCCTGGTCAAGGTCGTCTCCGGGGCCGGTCCGGCGGACGCGGGCACCGTCGAGTGGCAGGGCCGGCCGGTCGCCCTGCGCCGCCCGGCCGACGCGGGGCGGCTCGGCATCGCCACCGTCTACCAGGACCTCCCGCTGGTCGGCCGGCTCGACGTGGTCGCCAACCTCTACCTCGGGCGGGAGCTGCGCCGCTTCGGCGTGCTGCGCGAGATCGAGATGGCGAAGCGGTCGCTGGCCCTGCTCGACCAGCTGTCCATCCGCCTGCCGAGCGTCCGCGTCCCGGTGGCGACGCTCTCCGCCGAGCAGCGCCAGCTGGTCGCCATCGCCCGGGCTCTGATCGGGAAGCCCAGCCTGGTCGTCCTCGACGAACCCACCTCCGCGCTGCCGCTCGACCAGACCACCCGCGTCCTGGACCTGATCCGCCGGCTCCGGGACCAGGGCCACGCCGTCGTCATGATCAGCCACAACCTGGAGGAGATCCAGGCCGTCGCCGACCAGATCGCGGTCCTGCGGCTGGGCCGCAACAACGGCGTCTTCGACGCCAAGTACACCAGCCAGGAGCAGATCGCCGCCGCCATCACCGGCGGCCACCCGCTCGCCGTCTCCCTCCAGCAGAGCCTTCTTCCGCGCGGTCTGCCCGTCCAGGACGCCGTCGAGGCCGCCTACCGCTACCTGCCCGCCCACGCGGCGGTGGGCGGGGACTGGTTCGACGTGATCCCGCTGTCCGGCGCCCGGGTGGCGCTGGTGGTCGGCGACGTGGTCGGCCACGGCCTGCACGCCGCCGCCACCATGGGCCGGCTGCGCACCGCCGTCCACAACCTCGCCATGCTCGACCTGCCGCCCGACGAACTGCTCACCCACCTCGACGAGGTGGTCGCCCGCATCGACGAGGAGCAGGCGGCCGACGGCCGCGAGGGCGCCATCATCGGCGCCACCTGCCTGTACGCGATCTACGACCCGGTCACCTGCCGCTGCCAGCTCGCCCGGGCCGGCCACCTGCCGCCCGTCCTGGTGCACCCGGACGGCACCGCGACCATCCCCGACACCCCGGCCGGCCCGCCGCTGGGCCTGCGCGGCCTGCCGTTCACCACCACCGAGTTCGACGTCCCCGAGGGCAGCCAGCTGGTCCTCTACACCGACGGGCTCGTCGAGTCGCGGACCAAGGACATCGACGAGGGCCTCGACCGGCTCCGCGCCGCGCTCACCCACCCGGAACGCTCCCCGGAGCAGACCTGCCAGGACGTCCTGGACGCCATGCTCCCCGCCAACCCCACCGACGACATCGCCCTGCTGATCGCCCGCACCCTGGCCCTGCCCCCCGACCGGATCGCCGAGTGGAACGTCCCGCCCGACCCCGCGGCCGTCGCCACCACCCGCGCCGCCGCCAACGCCCAGCTGCACGCCTGGGGCCTGGACGAGCTGATCCTCGGCACCGAGCTCATCCTCAGCGAACTCGTCACCAACGCGATCCGGTACGGCGCCGCCCCGATCGGGGTGCGCCTGCTCTACGGGCGCACCCTGATCTGCCAGGTCACCGACGCCAGCACCACCTCACCGCGGATGCGGCTCGCCGCCGCCACCGACGAGGGCGGCCGCGGACTCCTGCTCATCGCGCAGATCGCCCAGCGCTGGGGCACCCAGCACACCGACAGCGGCAAGACGATCTGGACCGAGCAGAACCTCCCCTGACCCGGCCGGCGCCGGCTCCCGCCCTGCGTGGGCGCGCGGGCGGACCGTCAGCATCTGCTCGACCCGGCCGACCGGGCCGGTGGTGTCGTGCAGGGCCGAGCTGGTGATGCCGAGGCCGTCGGGGCCCAGCACCACGCCGGTCTCGAAGCCGAGCCACTCGCCGACGGGCTGCCGGTGCAGGTGGATGGTGAGGTCGACGTTGGGGTAGTGCCAGTCGGTCGGCGACGCGCGGACCGCGAGTCCGTTCGCGGTGTCGACCATGGCGATCCAGGAGGCCAGGGTGCCGGCTTTCTCGCCCTCGATCAGGCCCACCCGGCTGCGCGTCCACGACCGGGACCGGCCGGGCACGGCGTCGGCCTCGCGCCGGATGTCCAGGGAGCGCACGAAACCGCCGCCGAAGAGCGCGGTGAGGTCCCACGCGGGCACCGCGTCCGGCGCGGGGAGCACGGCGGGCGCGCCGCCCGCGACCTCGGCGGTGTCGATCACCGCGAGGCGCCAGGCGCGCGCGATCACGGCGGTGCGGCCGTGCTGGCCGACCCGTGCCTCGACCAGGCTGATCGTGCGGCCGGGCCGCAGGACCTCGACCGTGACCTCGAACGCGTCCAGGGTCAGCACCCCGAGGATGTCCAGGCCGAGCCGCGCCGTCTGCAGCCCGTCCGTCCCGACCGCCCGTTCGATCTCGTGGACGAGCAGGCCCGCCATCGGCGCGATGTGCTGCTCGGTCGGCGACCACCCGCCGGTGGCGTGCTCGGTGGGCAGGAAGTGGCCGGGCGTGGCGAGGCGGCGGTAGTAGGCGCCGGCGGAAGCGGACATCGGATCCTCGGATTTCGTGGGCCGGGGGCTCTGGCACGACCGTAGGTTCCCGCGTCGAAAAAAGTCAACCGAGCGGTCGGGTTTTCGGCTGAGCGGTCATGTTCCGATACGGTCGGATGGAAAATCGACCCCCTCGGGGCCCGGCGATAGGGTGTGCGGACACCGCGGAGCTGCGGCGGCGCGGCCGGGGACCGAGGAGGAGCTGGGTTGAGCGGCACGGCGGACGAGGGCGGCGGCGCGGGCGCGCCGGAGCCGGCGGACGGAGCGTCACCGGTCCGGGGTACCGGCCGGGTCGCCCGGCGGCGCGACCGCCGCAAGGCGGAGATTGTCCGCACCGCGACCCGGATCCTCGCCGACGCCGGCTACCAGGGCATGAGCCTGGAGGACGTGGCCGAACGGACCGACATCGCCAAGGCCACGCTCTACCACTACTTCTCGTCCAAGGACGAACTGGTCGCCGCCGCACTGGAGTCGCTCACCCAGGAGGTCCTCCGGCGCCTGGCCGACCGGGAGCGGAAGGTCACCGGCGCCGGCGCCCGGGAGCTGCTGGCGGCACTCGTCGACGAGCAGGTGCTCATCCTCACCGAGACCGCCCCCGAGGTCGCGGCGGCCTTCTCCTGGCCCCGCACCTGGCCGCAGGCGTTCGAGGAGCCGATGAAGGACATGCGCCGCCGCCACGACGCCGTCTTCCGGCGCGTCGTCGAACAGGGCGTCGCGGACGGCGAGTTCACCTGCGACAACATCAACGTGGCGATGCAGTGCCTGCACGGCGTCCTCAACCAGTCCCCGGTCTGGATCCGCCCCGGCGTCCACGTCGAGGACCGGGACGAGGTGCGCGCGGCGGTCGTCGCCTGCGCTCTGCGCCTCTTCGGCTGACCCGCGGAGCGCGGGCCGTTCGGGGGGAGTTCACGGGATGCTCACCCGGCGGCGGCTGCGGGCGTCATGGAGCTCCAGTGGGAGCCCCAGGCCTCGCGCCTGTGGGCGGTCTGCGACGAGTGCGTCGCCGGCTCGAAGCCGGTCTACTGGGCCGACGACGCCAACGACGGCGGCCACGCGATCCGGCGCGGCACGGTCAGCTGCTGAGCGGTCCGGCCCAGCGCCCGTCGTCCCGTCGCGGGGCGGCGGGCGCTGCGCCGTGCGCGGCGGGTCAGGTCGCGCAGTCGCGGCAGATGGGCTGGCCGTTGCGGTCCTCTCCGGCGAGCTGGGCGCGGTGGTGCACCAGGAAGCACGTCATGCAGGTGAACTCGTCGTCCTGCAGGGGCACGACCCGCACGGTGAGTTCCTCGCCGGACAGGTCCGCACCGGGAAGCTCCAGCCCTTCGACGGCCTCCGGGTCGATGTCGACCGCGGAACCCTGTTTGTCGTCGCGCTGACTCTTCAGTGCCTCGATGCTCTCGTCGCGGCCTTCGTCGCCGGTGTCGCGTGGGGCGTCGTAGTCGGTTGCCAAGGCGCTGCCTTCTCGTCGAGGGTCGTTTCCCTCCACCATGCCACCTGTCGCCCGGATTGACCGCCAATTCCCCACCCGACCTGCGGCTCCGCGCCGCAACAGGGCCGTCCGGGTGGCGCCGTGCCCGCCCGTCGGCCGTTCCCCCTCGGCCCGCAGGGCACAGCTGTCGCGGTACCGGGCGTGACGTCACCGCCCCCGGCGCGGGCAACTCCGAGGTGTTCAACTCCGCCTCCCGCGCCACCGGTGACGACGCGACGGCCGTCGACCACCCCGGCACCATGCTCGCCGCCGACCGGGCCCGGCCGGAGCCGCCGGACGTGTTCGACCGGACTCGAAAAAGATCGTGGAACGAGGTCCGCCGGGTGTTACGTTAGGCGAGCCTAAGTTGATGATCTGAGGAGAGCCAGTCCATGGCAGAGCGTCCGGCCCGCAAGCCCCGGAAGCCGCACACCGCGCACGTCGTCCGCACCGAACGCCTCACCCCGCACATGCAGCGCGTCGTCCTCGGCGGCGACGGCCTCGCCGCGTTCACCGCCGGCGACTTCACCGACCACTACGTCAAGATCCTCTTCGCCCCCACGGGCGTGACCTACCCCGAGCCCTTCGACCTGGAGAAGATCCGCGAGGACCTCCCCCGCGAGCAGTGGCCCGTCACCCGCACCTACACCGTCCGTGCCTGGAACCCCGAACAGCGGGAACTCACCGTCGACTTCGTCGTCCACGGCGACGAAGGACTCGCCGGCCCCTGGGCCGCCCGCACCCGGCCCGGCGACGTCGTCCGCTTCATGGGCCCCGGCGGCGGCTACACCCCCGACCCCACCGCCGACTGGCACCTGCTCGCCGGCGACGAGAGCGCCCTGCCCGCCATCGCCGCCGCCCTCGAAGCCCTCCCCGCCGACGCCCGCGTCCACGCCTTCGTCGAGGTCGCCGGACCCGAGGAGGAGCAGAAGCTCGCCGCCGACGTCACCTGGCTCCACCGCGGCGAGCGGCCCGCCGGCGAACTCCTCGTCCAGGCCGTCCGCGCACTGGAACGCCCCGAAGGCCGGATGCACGCCTTCGTCCACGGCGAGGCCGGCACCGTCAAGGACCTCCGCGCGTTCCTGCGCGTCGACCTCGGCATCCCCCGCGAGGACCTCTCCATCTCCGGCTACTGGCGCCTCGGCCACAACGAGGACGGCTGGCAGGCCTCCAAGCGCGACTGGAACGCCCAGGTCGAAGCCGAGCAGGAGACCCCGGCACCCTGAGCGCCCCACCGGGCGCGTCACGGCCGGTCCGGGGCCTCGCCCTCCTCGACGAGCCACTCCCGGACCGAGAGGGACCGGCCGAGGAGCCGGGCGATCCGCATGCCCCGGCCCCGCGAGGTCACCCTCGTCAGCGGGGTGAACTCGTCGGGCAGCACGTCCAGCAGGCTCATCACCCGCTCCCCCGTGCGCAGTGCCGGCAGCAGCTCGCATCTCAGCGTGCGCGGCGCCTCCGGGGAGGCCGTGCCAGAAGGCCGGCCACAGGCAGTGCGTTCCGTCCAGCGCCGCGTTCACGCGTACCCGCGCCGGGTCGAGCCGCTGACTCGGGCGGAGCCCGCTCGCCCGCTCACGAGGAGCCCGGGCCACCGGCGTGGTGGCTGAAGCGGTAGGTGGCGCGGTCGAGTTCGGTGACCTCGATGCCGAAGGCCGCCGGGACGCGGACGTGGGCCTCCAGCAGCGCGAGGGTGCGGTCGGTCAGCTCGGCGCGGAGTTCCGCGCTGCGGCCGGCGAGGATCTTGATCTCGACCAGCACCACCGCCCGGCCCTCACCGCCGTCACCGACCAGGTGGTCGGCGGCCGGGCGGAAGACCGTCTTGCACTCGGCCACGGTCGTGTCGATGACCTGGGCGAGCTGCTCGTGCAGCGCGGCGGCGAAGGCCGGGCGGTCGAGGACCACGTCGGTCGAGTGGTCGATCAGGATCTGCGGCACGGGTACTCCCCCGGTGTGACTCGAACCAGCGAACGGTCCGGACGGTAGCGCAGCCGGCCGTGCCCGGGCATGCCGATTCCGGTCCGGATGCGGGGGCGGACGACCGGGCAGGGGGGAGGATGACCGGGGAGACGTCGGAGAGCGGGAGGCCGCGGTGAGGCTGGGGACGGTGGTGGTGACGGGCGCGGCCGGGCGGATCGGCGCCGTGGTGCGGCGGGCGCTGCGCGGGGAGGCGGAGCGCCTGGTGCTCGTCGACCGGGTGCCGCTGCGGGCGGAGGCCCCGAACGAGGTGGCACTCACCGCGGACCTGCGGGATCCGGCGGCGGTGGAGGCGGCCCTGGCGGGGGCGGACCGGGTGGTCCACCTGGCGGGGGTGCCGGACGAGGCCCCGCTGGCGGAGCTGCTGGAGGCGAACGTGCTGGGCACCCAGCACGTGCTGGAGGCGGCCCGGCGGGCTCGGGTCCGGCGGGTGGTGCTGGCGAGCAGCAACCGGGTGACCGGCTTCTACCCGGCGGGGCACCTCACCGGGCCGCTGGAGCCCTGCCGGCCCGACGGGCTGTACGGCGTCAGCAAGGTGGCGGTGGAGGCGCTCGGGCAGTTGTACGCGGACAAGTTCGGGCTGCCGGTGGTGTGCCTGCGGATCGGGAGCTTCGAACCGGCCCCGGTGGACGCCAGGCAGCTGGCGACCTGGCTGAGCCCGCGGGACGCGGTCGGGTTCGTCCGGGCGGCGCTCACGGCGCCGGAGGCGGTCCGCTTCGCGGCGGTGTACGCGGTGTCCGCCAACACCCGGCGGTTCTGGGAGCTGCCGGACCCGGCGGTGCTGCCGTACGTCCCGGTGGACGACGCGGAGGCGTTCGCCGCGGACGTCCCCGGCGCGGACGCGGCGGTGGACCCGTCGGCGCCCCAGGCGGGTGCCTACGCGCTGCCCGAGTTCACCCTGCCGCACCTGGGCCCTGCCGACCGGCCGGCGTGTGCGGAGCCCGACCGATCGACCACCACCTGACCAGGAGAGACACGGTGCAACGCGTCGCGACCTCGCTGTGGGGGCCCGGGCCCTACTACTTCGCCGGCCGTCTCCTCACGGTAGGGAATCCCGAGGCCCTCGGCCCTCCGGACTTCGCGGAGGACAACGAGGAGGGCCACGTCTTCCGCCTCGACGGCGGGGAGGTCGTGCTGCTCTGGCGCGACTGGATCCATGCGCCCGACACCTACGTGCTGGCGGCCATGGTCGACGACGCCGCTCGGCTCCTCGCGGAGTTCGTCGCGGAGTCGGACCACCTGGGGACGCGGGTCGGCGAGGCCTGAGACCGGAGCCGGCCCGCCGCAACCCCTCCGGTGTTCCCGTCCGCCGGGAGCCCCGCCCCGGCCGGAGGTCAGCCGGCTTCGGCGGCTTCGTCGGTCCAGACGCCCTTCGGGTGCTCGTCGACCGGGAGCCAGAGGCCGGGCTGCGAGCGGCACCCCGCGCTGGCCCGCCCGTCCAAGGGCGGCCGGTGCTCGCGGTCGGGCCAGAGCAGCTGGACGAAGGGGACCGGGCTGCGCCGGTAGAAGCCGACGGCCGTGCCGAACAGCGGGCGGTACCAGCTGTCGTCGACCGGTCGGACCTCGACCCGGTACCCGTCGATGACGTCGGGGAGCAGCGTGCCGGGCTCCGTCGACGCGCCGTCGCGCAGCTGCGCGGCCGCGGCGTCGACCCAGTGCATCAGCCCTTGCAGCTCCAAGCTGAACATGGCCACCTCCGGGATCCGGTGGGAGTGCCACAGGCCGACGGTGAAGGCCCAGTTCGGCACTTCGCCTCCCCCGCCCACGCCGACCACGTGCCAGCCGTGGTCGCGGACGTGCGCCATCTCCGAGGACCAGTGCTCCGCCCGGTGCCGCCGGGCACGGGGGGTGGCGGAGGCGGCGGGGTCGCAGAGCACGCAGGGGCACGGAGGGGTCGCGGGGCGGTCGGTCACCCGGGTATCCAAGCAGATCGGGGCGGTTCTCCCGCCCGGGGGCGTGCGCGCAGGCCCGGGACCGGCCGTCCGGCGGCCACTCGGACGGGTGACCGGCTCGACGCGCGGGAGCGCGGGACGTGCGCCGGGTTCGGGCCGGCCCGGCTCCCGGCGGTCGGCGGGTTGACGGCGGCGTGCCCGAGGGCCGGGTCGGTCGTTGACGGTGGCATGGAGTCGCCTGCGGATGAAGAAACGGTTCTGCACAAGCGGGACGTGCCGATCTACCACGAACTCGTCCGGCAGTGGCGCGCCGCCGGCCGCACCGTGCCGGGCCGGCCGGACCCGGCCTGGGAGTCGCTCACCGCGCCGCGCTCGGCGGGGTGCCGTCGGCCGCCGGCCGAGGCCGGCCACCGGGAGGCCGCCGGGGTGCGACGTCCCGGGTGAACGGCCTTTCTGCGTCGGCGTCTTGACGTGGCACCGTCCGGGCTGGCTTGATTGGACGCCATGGGAGCGCTCCCACCCTCCCGCCCTCGCCCGTGCTCCCCGCCCGCGCACCACTCCCCCACCCGAGGAAGGCTCCCACCCGTGCCTCCTGCCCCTTCCGTACGCCGCGTGTCGCGTCGCGCGGCCGCTCTCCTCACCGGCCTGGCGCTGGCCGCCGGCGGTCTGACCGCCACCGCGCTGACGGCGGCCCCCGCCGGCGCGGTCGGCTCGGTCGCCGCGGCGGCCGACGTCCCCGTCCGGGTCAACCAGCTCGGCTACCTGCCCGACGGCCCCAAGCGGGCCACCGTGGTCAGCTCGGCGACCGCACCGCTCGCCTGGCAACTGCGGGACGCCGGCGGCACGGTGGTCGCCTCCGGCAACAGCACGGTGCGCGGCGCCGACCGGGCGTCCGGCCAGTCCACGCACCTGGTGGACTTCGGTGCGTACACCGGCACCGGCACCGGCTTCACGCTGGTGGTCGGCGGCCAGGCGAGCCACCCGTTCGACATCTCGTCCGCGCTGTACGACGGGCTGCGGGCCGACAGCATGTCGTTCTTCTACCAGCAGCGCAGCGGCATCGCGATCGACGCGGCGCTGGCGGGCAGCGGGTACGGGCGCCCCGCCGGGCACCTGGGCGTGGCCCCGAACAAGGGCGACACCGGCGTACCCTGCCAGGCCGGGGTCTGCGACTACCGGCAGGACGTGCGCGGCGGCTGGTACGACGCGGGCGACCAGGGCAAGTACGTGGTGAACGGCGGCATCGCGGTCTGGCAGGTGGTCAACTCCTTCGAGCGGGCCCGTCGCGCGGGCGGCGAGGCGGCGCTGGGCGACTCGACCCTGCGGGTGCCCGAGCGCGGCAACGGGGTGCCGGACGTGCTGGACGAGGCGCGCTGGGAGCTGGACTTCCTGCTCCGGATGCAGGTCCCGGCGGGCAGGCCGATGGAGGGCATGGCCTTCCACAAGGTGCACGACGCGCAGTGGACCGCCCTGCCGACCCGCCCCGAACTCGACGACCAGCAACGCGAGTTGCACAAGCCGTCGACCGCCGCCACGCTCAACCTGGCGGCTACCGCGGCGCAGTGCGCACGGGTCTACGCGCCGTACGACGCGGCCTTCGCCTCCCGCTGCCTGGACGCGGCGCGCCGGGCTTGGGCGGCGGCCAGGGCCAACCCGAACGTGCTGGCGCCGGGGACGGACTCGACCGGCGGCGGCGCGTACGAGGACGCCGACGTCTCGGACGAGTTCTACTGGGCGGCGGCCGAACTGCTGGCCACCACCGGCGAGTCGCAGTTCCGGGACGCGGTGACCTCCTCCCCGCTGCACGCCAAGCCGGCCGACGCCTTCTGGTGGGGCGGCACCGCGACGCTGGGCCGGATCACCCTGGCGACCGTGCCCGGGGTGCCGCTGGCCGCGGACGACCTGGCGCGGGTGCGCGGCCTGCTGACCACGGCGGCGGACGGGTACCTGTCGACGATGGCGGGCCAGGGCTACGCGGTGCCGATCCCGGCGGACGGCTACGTGTGGGGCTCCAACAGCCAGGTCGCGAACAACGCGGTGGTGCTGGCGGTGGCCTTCGAGCTGACCGGGGCGCAGCGCTACCGGGCGGGCGCGCTGGAGTCGCTGGACTACCTGCTGGGACGCAACGCGCTGGACCGCTCGTACGTGACGGGCTACGGCGAGCGGGCCTCGGAGAACCAGCACCACCGGTTCTGGGCGCACCAGAACGACGCCTCGCTGCCGCACCCGCCGGCCGGTTCCTTCGCGGGCGGCCCGAACGCGGGGCTGGAGGACCCCGTGGCGAAGGCCCAGTTGGCGGGGTGCGCGCCGGCGGCGTGCTACGTGGACGACATCGGCTCGTACTCGACCAACGAGGTGGCGATCAACTGGAACGCCCCGCTGGCGTGGTTGGCGGCGTTCGCGGCGGAGCGCAAGGCGGCGCCGGTGACGCCGTCGGTGCAGGTGACGCCGTCGGCGGTGTCGGTCGCGGAGGGCGGTTCGGCGACGGTGGGCGTGCGGCTGTCGGCGGCGCCCGCGCAGGGCGTCACGGTGACGGTGGCGCGGGCCTCGGGCGACACCGACCTGTCGGTGCCCGGGACGGCGCTGGTGTTCACCGCCGCCAACTGGTCGACGCCGCAGCAGGTCGCGGTGTCGGCGGCGCAGGACGCGGACGCGGCGGCGGGCAGTGCGGTGTTCTCGGTCGGCGGGTCGGGGGTGCAGGGGACGACGTTCACGGCGACGGAGGTGGACGACGACTCGGCGCCGCCGGCGGCCTCCTGCGCGGTGGTCTACAAGGTGGAGAACGCGTGGGGCAACGGCTTCACGGCGACGGTCACGGTGAAGAACACCGGGACGACGACGATGTCCGGCTGGACGCTGGGCTGGGCCTTCGCCGGTGACCAGCGGATCAGCAACGCGTGGAACGCGACGGTGACCCAGTCGGGCAGTGCGGTGACGGCCCGGGACGCGGGCTGGAACGGCACGCTGGCGCCGGGGGCGAGCGGGAGCTTCGGCTTCCAGGCGACGTACTCGGGTGCGAACCCGGTGCCGGCCTCGTTCACGGTGAACGGGGCGGTCTGCGCCTGACGGACCCTCCGCGGCTGCCCCTGCCCGCCGTTCCGGCCTCCCGGTGCGGCGGGCAGGGGTGCTCCGGGAGGCCCCCGGGGCGGGCTCCGTATGCTGACGGTGCATCGTGGGATCCGTTCGAGGGGTTGGCGCAGAGGACATGGCTGTCATTCACCACACCGAGCTGAAGCCGTCGAAGCTGGAGCTGCTGACGCAGTGGCTGCCGTCGCGTCCCTGGTACCGGGGCGGGGCGGGGGCGCCGGAGCCGGTGAAGGCGGGTGGCTTCCGGCTGGACGACCCGGCGGGCGAGGTGGGCATCGAGTTCATGGTGGTCACCGACGCGGCGGGCGGGGAGCCGGTGTCGTACCTGGTGCCGCTCAGCTACCGCGGGGCGCCGCTGGAGGGCGCGGACGCCGCGCTGGTGGGGACCATGGAGCACGGGGTGCTCGGGCGGCGGTGGGCGTACGACGCGTGCCAGGACCCGGTGGCGGTGGCGCAGCTGGTCGCGCTGGTCGAGGGCCGGGTGCGGGCGCAGGACCAGAACGAGAGCGACACCCCGGACCGCGAGCTGGTGGTCGGTTCGACGCGCACCGCGCTCGCGGGTCTCCCGACCGTGGCGGACTCGGCGGCGGGGACGGTGCTGACCTGGGCCGACGGCAGGTCGCTGCTGGTGGTGCGGGAGCTGGCGGCGGGTTCGGTGGTCTCGGACGGGGCGGCCGCCTACGTCGAGGGGGCGTGGCGGCTCGGGGACGGTGCGCGGGCCCGGGGCCTGTTCGTGGAGCTGCGTCCGGCGGACGGCGCGTAGCCAGGCCTGCGGCCCGGGCCGGGGAACCGGGCGGCCGGACGCGGTTCGGGCGATCCGGCTTCGGGCGTTCGGGGTTCAGGCGATCCGGCTTCGGGCGTTCGGGGTTCAGGCGATCCGGGTTCGGGCGATCAGGCTTCGGGCGTTCGGGTGAGTGGTGCAGGTGTCGGCCGGGGCGCTCCGGGTGCGGCGCCTATGGTCGTGGTGCGCCCCGCCCCCGGGGGCCCGGCTCGCGGGGCGTGGTGTCCCGGGCCGGCGTGACGAACCGCTGGAGTGCCATGGCGTCCGGGAATCCCCCGCAGCAGCCCCCGCCGGGGGCGCGCGCCGGGACGGTGCTGCGCCACGCGAAGATCTGGGTGGTGCCCGGGGTGCTCAGCGCCCTGGTCGCACTGCTGCTGTCGCTGCTGTACATGGGCGGCATCCTGACGCCGTCGGACCACCTGCACCGGATGCCGATCGCCCTCGTGGACTCGGACACGGGGCCGGCGCTGCCCGGCCACACCACTCCGCTGGGCGCGGAGGTGGCCGCCTCGATCGTCGCGAACAGCCCGCCCGGGCAGGTCCAGTGGCGGGTGCTCACGCGCGCGCAGGCGCAGGACGAGCTGGCGTCCGGCAAGGTGTACGGCGCGCTGGAGGTGCCGGAGGACTTCACCCGCAGCGTCGCCGCGCTGACCACCGACCGGGCGTCGGCCCGACCGGTGCTGGCGGCTCTGACCAACCCGGGGGTGGGCAGCCTGGGCTCGTCGCTGGCGAGCCAGATCACCCAGCAGGCGGCCCACCGGTCCTCGCTGGAGATCGGCAAGCAACTGCTGGCGGCGGCCCCGCAGGCGTCCCCGACGGACCAGCTGCTGCTGGCGGACCCGGTGGACGTCCAGGTCAGGCCGGGGCATCCGATCGGGCGTCACACGGGGCTCGGGCTGAGCGCGTTCTACTACACGCTGCTGCTGGTGCTGGCCGGGTTCCTGAGCGCCAACCTGGTGCACAACGCGGTGGACACCTCGCTCGGGTACGCGGACAGCGAGATCGGGCCGTGGCACTCGCGGCGGCCGACGCTGCCGATCGACCGGACGCAGACGCTGCTGGTGAAGATGGGCATGACGGCGGGGCTGTCGCTGGTCACCACCTCGATGATCATGCTGGCGACGATCGGCCTGCTCGGCATGGACGCGCCGCACCTGCCGCTGCTGTGGCTGTTCTCCTTCTGCGCCTGCCTGTCGGTGGGCCTGGGAGTGCAGGCGATCAATGCGGCGTTCGGCGGGATCGGCCAGCTGGTGGCGATGTTCGTCTTCATCGCCCTGGCGCTGCCCTCCTCGGGGGCGACGGTGCCGCTGGAGGCGACGCCGGGCTTCTACCGCTTCCTGGGCGCGTTCGAGCCGATGCGCCAACTGGTCGGAGGCGTCCGCTCGATCCTCTACTTCGACGCCCGGGCGGACGCCGGCCTGGCCCGCGCCTGGGTGATGATCGCCCTGGGCCTGGTCGGTGCCCTGGTCTTCGGCTTCGCGATGACCCGCTACTACGACCGCAAGGGCCTGACCCGGATGGTCCCCAAGCCGTCCTGACGGGCGGCGGGGTCTCCGCCGAGCCGCGGGGGATGAGGCGGGTCGGGATGGTGCGGGTCCGGGCCGGGGCGCTCTCGCCGCCGAGGCGGGCGAAGAGGGTGCGGGCGGCGGTGGCGCCGAGGGTGGCCGCGACGTCCTTCATGGTGGGGCGGGCGCCGGATCTGCGGGTCATGCCGAGCATACGGGGGTGCCGGGACGGGGCCGCCGGGACGGGTGGGGACGGGACGTGGGCCCCTCCTGCCCGGCGGGGGGCGGGCAGGAGGGAGTGTTGCGGTGGTGCGTCGGGGGCGGCCGGTGGGTAGGTGGGGGCCGGACGGCCGCCCCCGGGGGAGGTCAGTACGCGGCGGTGATCCGCTGCTGGACGAAGGTGCGCTGCTCGATGGCGTCGAGGACGGCGGAGGCGTAATCGCCGACGGTGATGCGACTGGTGCCGTCGGCGGCGGTGAGCGGGGTGTCGCGGGCCTCGGCGCGGTAGCTGCCGGTGCGGTCGCCGGGGACGAGGTGGACGGGCGGGGGGCTGACGTACGTCCAGGCGACGGTGGTGTCGGCACCGCGCAGCAGGTCGAGGGCGGCGGCCTGGTCGCGGGCGGTCTCCAGGTACTGGGGCGGGAACTGGGGCGAGTCGACGAAGCGCCGGCCGGGCGCGTACTCGAGGCTGCCGCCGCCGCCGATGAACAGCAGGCGGTCGACGCCGGCCTCGGGGAGTGCGTCGAGGAGGGCCCGGGCGGCGCGCGGCACCAGGTGGTCGGGGCCCTTGAGGGCGGCGACGGCGGCGTCGTGGCCGGCGAGCACGGTGGCGAGGGCCCCGGCGTCGGTGGCGTCGGCGTCGGCGCGGCCGAGCGGGGTGACCTGGTGGCCGCGGCGGGCGGCCTCGGCGGCGACGGCGCTGCCGAGGTTGCCGGCGGCGCCGAGGACGGCGATCTTCAGCGGCCGGGCGGCGGGGGTGTGGGCCGGCACGGGGAGGCGGTCGAGGAAGCCGGCGATCAGCGGGGCGATCTCGGGCAGGCACTCCTCCAGCGCGAAGTGGCCGGTCTCGAAGAGGTGCACCTCGGCGTCGGGGAGGTCGCGCCGGTAGGCGTGGGCGCCGGCAGGGAGGAAGAAGGCGTCGTTGCTGCCCCAGAGCACCAGGGTGGGCGGGCGGTGGTCGCGCAGCCACTGCTGCCAGGCCGGGTAGAGCTCGACGTTGGAGTGGTAGTCGAGGGCGAGGGCGGTCTGCGCGGCCTTGCGGCCGGGGATGTCGAGGAAGTGCTGGTCGAGCGTCCACCCGTCGGGGGCGACGCGGGCGGGGTCGCCGGCGCCGCCCTCGTACTGGCCGCGGGTCATCGGCAGGGTGAACAGGCCCTGGACGGCCTCGGCGGCGCCGGGGACGCCGGTGCGGCTGGCGACGGCACCGAGGGCCAGCTCCGAGAGGCCCTCCTGGTAGGCGTTGGCGTTCTGCACGACCAGGCCGGTGATCCACTCGGGGTGGCGGGCGGCCAGGCGTAGCCCGACGGGGCCGCCGAAGTCGAAGGTGTAGAGGGCGAAGCGGCTGAGCCCGAGCGCGCGGACGAACCCCTCGACGACGTCGGTCAGCGCCTCGAAGCTGTACGGGAAGGTCTCCGGCGCCTCGGTGTGGCCGAAGCCCGGGTAGTCGGGGGCGACCAGGTGGTACCGGCTGCCGAGCGCGTCGATCAGGCGGCGGAACTGGTGCGAGGCGGACGGGAAGCCGTGCAGGAGCAGCAGCGTCGGCGCGTCCCTCGGCCCGGCCTCGCGGTAGAAGACGCGGACGTCGCCGACCTCGACGTGGCGGTGCTCCACCCGCGGAATGGTCATGTGCACTGAAGTACTCCCCCCAGGGACGTAATGCAGGCATTCCTGCATTAGTGTGGATCCTGGCAGACCACACTGCTTAACGCAAGGGGAATTTCATTTGGAGCAGAACGAGACCCCGGGCGCCCGCACCCCCGCGCCCGGTACGCAGCGACCCGGCGGCCGGACGGCGCGCACCCGCACCTCGGTCCTGGAGGCCGCGCTGGCCGAGCTGGTCGAGTCCGGCTACGGCGCCACCCGGATCGAGCGGATCGCCGCCCGGGCCGGGGTGGCGGCGACCACGGTGTACCGGCGTTGGGGCAGCCTGGAGAACATCGTGGTCGACCTCGCGGACGAGCTGGCGGTGAGCATCACGCTCGGTGGCACCGGCTCGCTGGAGGACGACCTGCGCACGGTGGCCCGCGCGGTGGTCCGCCTGAACGGCGACCCGGCGCACCGGGCGTGGCTGGAGGCGATGGTGGCGGCGGCGCCCGGCTCGCCGAAGGCCCGGGAGGCGCTGGCCTCGGTGCTCGCCCACCGGCGGGACGTCACGGCGGCGGCGGTGCACGC
Organism: Kitasatospora terrestris; assembly: GCF_039542905.1. Classification (NCBI taxonomy): domain Bacteria; kingdom Bacillati; phylum Actinomycetota; class Actinomycetes; order Kitasatosporales; family Streptomycetaceae; genus Kitasatospora; species Kitasatospora terrestris. The sequence goes on along the minus strand of NZ_BAABIS010000001.1, from coordinate 8,432,779 downwards.
GGCGGTGGCGCGCGGCGAGGTGCCGCCCGGGACGGACGGCCACGAGGTGATCCGGGCCACGGTGGCACCGCTGTACCTGCGGATGTACATCACCGGCGAGCCGGTCGGCCCGGCCGAGGCGGACCGGGCCGCGGCGTCCGCGGCGCTGGCCGCCCGGGCGGGGCTGTACGTGCTCGCCGGAGCGGCGGACGGGGCCGCCGCTCCGGCGGAGGCGGGCTGAACCGGGCCGCGCGGCGGGGGGTTCGACTGCCGCGCGCGCCGGGGCCGCGGCGCACGACGGCCGCCGCCGGCCTTCCGACGACCACCGGCGGCCGCCCGACGGGTGCCTCACGGCCTCCCGCGGCCCGCGGGGCGGCGGCCCCTCGCACGGCCGGACGGACGGCAGGCTCCGCCCGGCCGAAGGCACGGCCGGACGCACGGCGCTCCCGCGGCACGACGCACGCCGGGCGGAGCCCGCGAAGGCCGTCTTCGCGCTACCGGTTCGCCGGAGCGTTGGCGCGCTGGGCCGGCGCCCACGCCCGGTTGAGCTCGGCGAAGTACGGGCCCGGATCACCTGTCGCCGAGCGGCGGGCCGCGTCGACCAGGCGCCGGCGGTAGTCAGGGGCGTCCAGGCCGATGCCGGCGGCCTTGTCGATCCTGCCGACGGCGAGGCTGTTGCGCCGCGTCTGCGGGATCATGCGCACTCCTCGCTGGTCGAGCAGCTTGAGCGCAGGCGGGAGCGGGGCGCCGCGGACGGCCGAGATCGCCTGCTCGCCTCGGGCACTGCCGGACTGGGTGAGGTACCAGTCCAGCCAGGCCAGCGCAGCGTCCCGGTTCTTGGCGTGCAGGCTCACCCCGTACCGGTAGTCCGGCTGGACCACGGTGCAGAAGTGCCCTTCGCGCTGCGCGGGGAAGGGCATGAAGCCGATGTCGTCCGGGTTCTGCCCGACCGCCCTGGCGGCGGCCTGCAGCTGGGGCACGGCCCAGGAGCCGAGGTACATCGCGCCGATCCGCCCGCCCCCGAGCAACGATTTGGACTGCTCCCAGTCGGTGCCGGCCGGGTCGTCCTCGCTCAGTTGCTGGTGCACGACCGCGTACAGCAGTCCGTCGATGGTGGAGAGTTCGGCGCCGGGGCCCCACGGGGCGGCGGTGGTGGCGAGGGTGTCGCGGGCGGTGTTGTCGCAGCCGACCACGCCGATCGCGTCGCTCCACTGGCGCAGTGGCCAGCCGTCGGCGTAGTTGGTGTAGTAGGGAACGGCGCGGGTCTTGGCCTTGACGGCCCGCATGTCGTCCAGGAACTCCTTGGGGGTGGTGGGCCAGTCTTCGATGCCGGCCTGCCGGAACACCGCCTTGTTGTAGACGAACCCGGTGGCGATGCCGATGTTGGCCAGGCCGTAGACCTGTCGGCCGACCGTCCCGTACTCGGTGAAGTCGAAGGTCTGGCCGAGGAGGTCGGTGTCGCCGAGGGGCGCGAAGTAGGTCGGGTAGTCGCCCAGCGGCAGGTTGTTGGGGATCGGCAGGACGTCGCCGTAGCTCCCGGTCCGCAGCCGCCCGGACACCTCGCCCTCGTAGTCGGTGATTCCCTCGAACGTGACGGTGGCCTTCGGGTAGGCGCGATGAAAGGCCTCCGCGTACCGCTTGAGGGTGCCGTCGGCGATCTGGTCGGTCCGGTTGGTCAGCACGGTGACGTTGCCGGCGATCCGGTCGGCCGGTGCGGAGGCGATGCCGCCGGTGCCCGGCCTGCCGCGGTCCTCGCCGCCGCACGCCGCTGCCGTCAGCACGGTCGCGGCGGCCAGGACGAGAGCGATTCCTCTGCGCATGGGGGTTCTCCCGGGGTTCACCGAGCTAGTTAACCGGTTAATTTCCGAAACCGTAGGAGTCCCATCAGAATATTGTCAACAGATGGTTAACCGTTTCCGTCCATGGCCCGCCCCCGGCGCACGAGGTCCGGCGGCGCGACCTCCGCGCCGCCGGAGCGGCGGCGTCAGGCGCCGCCGAGGGCGAGGTCCGCCCATGCGGCGGCGATCAGGCGGTGCCCGGTCGGCGTGGGGTGGACGCCGTCGACGGCGATGACGGCGGGGTCGCCCGCGGTGATGGCGGCCTGGGCGAGCAGGCCGTCGGCGGCCAGCAGGAGCGCGCCGTGGTCACGGGCGATCCGCCGCACGGCGTGGATGCGCGGGTCGAGGTCCTCGCGCCAGGCCCACTGGGCGGGGGCGACCGGGACCAGGAAGGGTTCGATCAGCAGCAGGCGCACCCGGGGGACCCGTTCGCGCACCAGGTCGAGCAGGCCGCGGTAGTCGGCCTCCCACCGCTCGACGGGCGAGGCGAGACCGCTGTCGTACCGCCGCCAGGTGTCGTTCACGCCGATCATCAGCGACAGCAGGTCGGGGCGGTGTTCGAGGGTGTCGCGCTGCCAGCGGGCGGCAAGGTCGGCGATCCGGTTCCCGGAGACGCCGCGGTTGAGCACGGTCGCGCCGGGGTGGACGGTCCGGACCGCGGCGGCGGCCAGCGCGGCATAGCCCTGGCCGAGGGAGCCGGGCACCGCATGGTCGCGGCCGGCGTCGGTGATGCTGTCGCCCTGGAACAGCACGGTCGGGGCGGGTGGCAGGTCGAACGGCACGGAAAGCTCCCTTTCTGACGGCGAGTGAGCGGCGCGCCGAGCGTACCTCCGGCACAGGGGCCGGATCCGACCGGCCGACCAGCACTGGACAACGTTGTCTATGATCGCGACAATCACCCGGACCGACCTTGAGACCTGCGGAGACGTCACCATGAGTTACGACACGGCCGATGCCGTCGACCCGGCCCGTGGGACCGGGCAGCCGAGTGGCCTGCTCGCGGCGGTCGACCTCGGCGGCACGAAGATCGCCGGCGGCCTGGTCTCCGCCGACGGGGCCCTGCTCCACCAGGTCCGGCTGACCACCCCGGCCACCGGCACCGAGAAGGAGCTCGCCGCCGCCGTCGACGCCGTCCTCGACCTGCTCGCCGAACACCCCCGCTGGGCGGACGTCCGCGCGGTCGGCGTCGGCAGCGCCGGCCCGGTCGACATCGAGGCCGGCACCGTCAGCCCGGTGAACATCCCCGCCTGGCGCGGGTACCCGCTGCGCGCCCAGGTCGCCGAGCACCCCGCCGTCGCCGGACTGCCCGTGGTCCTCGGCGGCGACGCCGTCGCCATGGCCGCCGCCGAGCACTGGCAGGGCGCCGCCCGGCCCTACCGCAACGCGCTGTGCCTGGTGGTCTCCACCGGCGTCGGCGCCGGACTGATCATCGACGGCCGCCTGCACACCGGACGCACCGGCAACGCCGGCCACCTCGGCCACATCACCGTCGACCACACCGGCCGGCCCTGCCCCTGCGGGTCGCGCGGCTGCCTCGAAGGCCTCGCCAGCGGCACCGCCATCGCCCGGACCGCGGCCGAGGCCGGGTGGCGCTCCCCCGACGGCGACACCTCGGCCGGGGCGGTCGCCGCCGCGGCCGCCGCGGGCGACCCGCTGGCACTCGACGCCTTCGACCGCGCCGCACGGGCGCTCGCGGCGGGGATCGCCGCGACCGCGACGCTGGTGGAGATCGACGCGGCGGTGGTCGGCGGCGGCGTCGCGGGCGCCGGCGAGGTCCTCTTCGCACCGCTCCGCCGCCACTTCGCCGCCTACGCGACCCTGCCCTTCGCCGCGCACACCGTCATCCTCCCCGCCCGCCTCGGCACCGACGCCGGCCTCGTCGGCGCCGCCGCCCTCGCCCGCGAAGCCCTCCCGGACGGGGCAGCACCCGCCCCCTGACCCCGGCCGACCCGCGACCGGACACGCCCCCACCCCCGGGGCACCGGTCGGCGCGACCGCCCCCGCCCACGGGGTGCCCTCAGGCCGGAGGCCGGTTGCCCGGCGGCGCAACCGCGCCCGTGCGCGCTACCTCCCGTCCGGCAGCCGAACCGCCCGGCGCTCAAGCCACCCGCGTCCCTGGCCGGAGGCCGGTTGCCCCAGCGGCGCGGCCGCGCCCGTGCGCGCACCGCGTGCTTCCCGAGGGCGCCGCCGCGCCGGTGCCGCGGCGGAACTCGCGCGTCTCCCCGCCAGAGGTCGAACAGGCTCAGTCCGCGGGGTGGTGGCGGGTGAGCGCGATGATCGCGATGTCGTCGGTGAGGTGGTGGGTCCAGTCGTGGACCTGCTGTTCGAGGTGGCGGACGAGCGCGGTGGGCGTGGTGGTCCGGCTGGTGGCGCCGGCGGCGGCGAGGCCTTCGGCGAGCGGGTAGAACTCGCCGGAGGAGTTGCGGGCCTCGCTCAGCCCGTCGGTGTGCAGCACGAGCACGTCGCGGTCGGCGAGCGGCACGGTGGTGGGTTCGGGCGCGTCGTCGCCGAGCAGGCCGAGGCCGAGCGGGAGCAGCGCGGGCACGTCGTGTTCGCGGTGGCCGTCGGGGCCGACGGTGAGCGGGGCGAGGTGGCCGCAGTTGACGACGTGCAGGTCCTGGCCGTCGCGGTCCTCGATGAGCAGGGCGGTGGCGAAGAGTTCTTCGTCGCCGCGCGCGGCGGCGGCGCGGACGAGTTGCCGGTCCATCCGGGCGACGAGTTCGCCGAGGTCGGGTGTTTCGTGGGCCTGGCTGCGGAAGCAGCCGAGCAGGTCGGTGACGGTGCGGACGGCTTCGAGGCCTTTGCCGCGGACGTCGCCGATCAGGATCCGGGTGCCGTACGGGGTGTGGACGGCTTCGAGGAAGTCGCCGCCGATTCCGGTGTCGGCGGTGGCGGCCTGGTAGAGGCCGGCGAGGTGGAGGCGGCCGAGCCGTGCCGGGATGGGGTGGAGCACCGCGTCCTGGAGCGCGCCGACCGTTGCTCGGGCGCGGGCGAGCCGGTCGGAGGTGCGGCCGCGCTGCCAGGCGAGGAGCCCGGCGCCGGCGCCGATCAGCAGGGCGATCACGACGGTGATCGGCTTCTCGGCGTGCTGTTGGCTGGCGAGGCCCAGGACCAGCAGGTATTCGAGTCCGGCGGCGGCGGCCACGGCGAGGGCGACGGTGGGGCGGCCGATCAGGAGGGCGGCGACGGCGACGACGCCGGTGCCGATCCAGAGCAGTTCGTGGGCGTCGGCGGTGTCGGCGCTGCCGCTGAGCACCGAGGTGTACGGGAGGGCTTGCGCGGCGACGGTGCCGAGCAGGATGGAGACGGGGTGCAGGGCGGCGGAGAAGCCGAGGCTGGCGCGCGGCAGGGCGGCGAGGAACCAGGCCATCTGCGGCACCTGGGCGATCATGACGCCGAGGCCGACGACGGCGACCAGCACGCTGCCGGTGACGGTGGCGGCGGTGGCGGCGCCGGGCAGGAAGTGCAGCAGGGCGAGGCCGACGGCGGCGAGCGGGAGGCCGAGGGTGCAGCCGGTGAGGGCGGTGATCCGCAGCCGTCGGGCGAGCAGGCAGCCGAGTGCGCCGCCGGCTCCGAACGCGGAGACGGTGAGCGCGCTCCGGGCGGGGCCGGCGCCGGCGGCGGCGGTGAGCAGGGGGACGGCGACCTGCAGGACGACCTGGGTGAAGCCGACGGCGAGTCCGGCGGCGAGGGCCATGGCGGCGACCTTGCGCGGCAGGGCGACGGCTTCCTGCCGTTGGGCGGCGCGGTTCCTGGCCCGGAGTCGGGCGGCGAGGGCGGTGGCGGCGGAGCCGGTGAGCAGGGCGAGGACGCGGGGGTCGGTCCAGCTCCGGACGGGGGCCAGCAGCAGTCCGGCGGCGAGCAGGACGACGGCGGCGACCAGGCTGGCGACGAAGGGGCGGTCGAGGCGGGCGTCGGCGCCGCCGCGAGGGCCGGGCGGGGTCGTCCGGCGGACGGTCACCAGGACGGCGATCACCACCAGCCCGCCGACCGCGGTGATGAGCCGCAGGGTGAGCATGGACGGAGAGCGGGGCGCCAGGTTGGTGGCGACCAGGTAGGCCAGGGACTGCAGGGCGAGCCAGCCGCCGAGCACCCGGGTCATCCGTCCGGGCGGGTTGAGTGCCGGGAGGGCGGCGAGGCAGCTGATGAAGACGGCGGCGATGGCGGCGTTCACCACGGTGTGGGCGATCCGGTAGGTCCACGGGTTGCCGGCGAGGGTGAGGACGGCGCAGCCTGCGGCGAGGGCGCCGAGCGCCCAGAGGACGACGGTCCGCCGGCCCCACACGTCGCCGGCCCGGCCGGCGGCGAACAGCGTCACCACGGTGGTCAGCACACCGGCGATCTTCGTCCCGGCCACCTCGGACGGGGTGAGCCCGAACGCGGTGCGCACCACCGGCAGGGCCGCGGCCTGGAGCACGGGGACCATCACGTACGCGGTGGCGACCAGCACCAGGGCCACGATGACCGGCCGCGCGGGGCGGTCGGGTCGGGTGGCCAGTGGTGCGAGCGCTGCCATGGTGCGGTCCGTTCCGTGGGTCGTCGGGTGTCCTCTTTCAACGTTAGTGACGGTTAACAGTTAATAAAGTGCATAAAGTCCCTTTTATAACCTCCCTCCGGGTCGTTCGGCGCCGCGGGATGGGCCGGGCGGGTGGTTCGTCGCGCGGGATGCTCGCGCGGCCCCGGGCGGGGAAGGATCCGGGGACCGTACGGGTCGTGCGGGGAAGGGCGGGCATCGCGATGGACACCGGACGGCAGGAAGGGCCCGATCGCCCGGCGGAGGGGCCCGGTACCCAGGAGCCCGGGCTGCGGACGGCGGCGCTGTGGGGTGCGGCGGTGCTGGGCGCCGCCGCGGTGGGCGCCGTGCTGATCGCCCTGTGCGTGCTGCTGCGCGCGGCCGTCGTCCCGCTCTCCATCGCGCTGCTGATCACCGCACTGCTGGACCCGCTCTCCCGGCGACTGCGCGGGCGCGGCCTCTCCCCCGGCGCGGCGGCGGCGATCGGCTGCCTGGTGCTGGTGGTGGTGGTCGACGGCGCGCTGTGGGTGGTGATCCGGCTGATCGCGGACGCGGCGGACGGGATCTCCGCCTCGCTGCAGGAGGCCCGGGCGAAGGCCGACGGCGGGGATCCGTTCTCGCAGGCCGTCCGCGGCGCCTCGGACGGACTCGCCCAGCTCGGCGGCAGCCTGGCCAAGGGGATCGCCGAGGGCGTGCTCAGCGGGCTGGGCCTGGCGGCTCAGGTGCTGATCTCCGGCGTGCTGACCCTCGCGCTGGCGTTCTTCCTGCTGCGCGACAAGGCGAAGGCGGCGGCCGGCCTGCACCGGCTGGCCCCGCGGGGGCAGGGCGACCGGGTCGTCGCGGTCGCCCGCACCGGCTACGGGGCGATGGCCGGGTTCATGCGCGGCACCACGATCATCGCGGCGATCGACGCCGCGTTCATCACGCTCGGCCTGGCGCTGCTCGGCGTGCCGCACGCCGCCGGGCTGGGCGCGCTGGTCTTCGTCGGCGCGTACGTCCCGTACGCGGGCGCGTTCCTGTCCGGGCTGGTGGCGGTGGTGGTCGCCTTCGCCGACGGCGGGCTGTCGAAGGCGGCGTGGACGCTCGGGATCGTGCTCGCCGTCCAGGCGGTCGAGGGCGCGGTGCTGCAGCCGGCGGTCCAGAGCCGCACGGTCTCGTTGCACCCGGCGGTGGTGCTGCTGGCGATCGCGGCCGGCGCCTCGCTCGGCGGCCTGTTCGGCACGCTGCTCGCCGTCCCGGTCACGGCCGCGGCCGTCGGGATCGCGCGGCAGCTCCGCGCAGCGGTGGCGACGCCGGAGGCGTAGCCGGGTCGCTGCGCGGAGTGCCGGGCGGGGTGCCGGCGCGCCCGGTGGGGCGGGCGGCGCGGTCACCCCGTCCGGCGCTCGTCGCTTCCGCGGCGGGGTTGCCGGTGCGGTGGAGCGGATCAGGCGGTGGCGACCGCGTTGTTGCGGACCCGGCGGTGGAGGAGCACGCCGGAGGCGGTGGCGCCGGCCAGGGAGAGTCCGACCACGCCGAGCAGCGCGGCCGAGGTGCCGGTGCCCTCGGTGGGCAGCGAGGCGCTGTTGGCCGTCCCGGTGCCGTGGTTGTGCACCGCGATGGTGGACTTCGAGGCGTCCGCGGCGAGCTGCTGCTCGCTCGGGGCGCCCGGCTGGGAGAACGGGACGGCGGCCGCGGCGGCACCGGTGCCGCCGAAGACCACGTCCGAGCAGCCGTAGAACGCCTCCGGGCTGTCGGTGCGCTGCCACACCATGTAGATCAGGTGGCGGCCGGTGCGGCTGGGCAGGTTGCCGGTGATGTTGTAGTAGCCGTTGTTGGAGGTGCGCGCGGTGGCGTACGTGGTGACCGGGTTGGCCAGGTCCAGGTCGGACCACTTGAGCGGCTTGGTCGGGTCGTAGCCGGTCTTGGTGATGTAGAGCGTCATGACGCCCTGGTGCGGCGCGGTGACCCGGAAGTTGAAGGCGTTGGAGCCGGCGCTGACGTTCGTGGCCGGCCAGTCGGTGCGGGCCCAGTCGAGCGCCTTGTACTTGTCGCGGCCCGCCGAGCAGAGCTTCCCGTCCGGGATGATCTGCTGGCTCTGGCCGTTCGCGTTGGCGAGGTTGACCTCGTTCCAGTCGTACAGCGGCTGGGTGCCGCTGGCCGCGACCAGGTCCTTGCAGACCTGCGACTTGGGGGTCTCGGGGCCTTCGGCGTAGCAGGCGGCGATCCGGCTGGCGGGGCCGAACATCGCGCCGTGGGCACTGGCGGTGCCTGCGGTGGTGGCCAGTGCGGCGGCGGCGCCCGCCGTCACGGCACCGGCGGCAAGGAGCCTGCGCGTCCAGGACATGGTTCTCCTCATGCGGTCTCGGGCCGGTTGTGGGGGAATCCGGGCATGGGGTGTACCCGGTCCGGGGCGCGACCCCGGGGCATGCACGACACGGACCCGACGCGCCGTCAGCCGCCGAGGAGCCTACGATTGGCCTATACCAATTGACAAGGGCGTCGGACTTGCCAGAACTTGACGATCCGTCCGCACGCTTGCACGCTCAGCCACCGTGGTGCAGATGGGTCCGGCGGCCCTCCGGATCGAAGATGCCGAGGATCTCGGCGGGCCCGCCGTGGGCGCCGATCGCGTGCGGCACCATCGTCGAGAACTCGGCCGCCTCCCCGTCCGCCACCAGCACGCGCCGCTCACCGAGCTGCAGCGCCACCGTGCCGGACAGCACCGTGAACCACTCCCGGCCCGGGTGCGCCTTCAGCTGCGCCGCGCCCGACGCCCCCGCCGGCAGCGGCCGCTCGATCCGCACCCGGGCGACCGTGATCCCCGGCAGTCGCTCCAGCGTCCAACTGCTCACCCCGTGCGCCGCGTCCCGCCGCGGGCGGACGATCACGTCCTGGTCGTCGTCCGGCTGCTCGACCAGTTGGTCCAGGGTGGTGCCGAGCGCCCGGGCGATCGCCGTCAGCTGGTCCAGCGCGATCCGGCGGCCGCCGGTCTCGATCCGGCTGAGCGTCGACGCGCTGAGGTGGCAGCGGCCCGCGAGGTCGTCCAGCGACCAGCCCATCGCGGCCCGCAGACCCCTGATCCGCTTGCGCACGACGGCATCGAGATCACTGCTTTCTTGCGTCATGCGCAAGAGGTTATGCGATCTCGGCAAGAGGTGCTTAGGCTCGGCGCCATGGCACACGGCACCGCACACCACCACCCCGCAGACGACGCCCACCGGCACGGCCACCACCCGGCCGCCCACCACCACCCCCGTGGGAACGACACCGGCGACGAGGCACTCGCCGGGATGCTCGAACTCGACGCCGAGGTCATGCGCGGGCACTTCACCGCACTCACCGACCGGCTCGCCGCCCTCGCGGACGGACGGCCGGTGCGACGGATCCTCGACCTCGGCAGCGGCCCGGGCACCGGCACACTCGCCCTGCTGGAGCGCTTCCCCGACGCCGAGATCCTCGCCGTCGACCTCTCCCCGCAGATGCTCCACCGCCTGCGCGGACGGCTCGCCGAGCGCGGGGCAGCCGACCGCGTCCGCACCGTCGAGGCCGACCTGGACGCGCCGTGGCCCGACCTCGACGGCCCCTTCGACCTGGTGTGGACCGCCGCCGCCCTGCACCACCTCACGGACCCGGCGGCCGCCCTCGCCAGGATGCGCGAGGCCCTGCGACCCGGCGGCATCCTCGCGGTGATCGAGACGGACGGCGTGCCGGACGTCCTGCCCCGGGACGGCGGCATCCCCGACGGCCTGGAGGACCGCTGCCGGAAACTGATCGCCGAACGGCACGCGGCACAGCTGCCCCACCTCGGCGCCGACTGGAGCGCGCCGCTCACCGACGCCGGCTTCACCATCGAGGCGGTCGAGGACCTCACCGCCGACCTGCAGGCGCCCCTGCCGGCGACCGCCGCACGCTACGCGACCGCACTCCTCCAGCGCCTGCGCGACGCCGTCGCGGACCGGATCGCCCCCGCCGACCTGGCCGCCCTCGACACCCTCCGCGAGAACGCCCCCGACCGCCTCACCCTCCGCACCACCCGCACCGCCCACCTCACCCGCCGCCCGCCCCAGCCGTAGGCGGTCCTGCCGCCCGGCCTTCCGGGCCCGTCAGCGCCCGCCGGGACGGGCGGGCGCTGACGGCGGGCCCGGGAGGCTACTCCACCGTCCAGCCGATGTGGCCGATTCCGGTGCTGTAGAACGCGCAGTGGCCGGACGACTCGCCCACCCGCCCCGGCTGGATGGTGACCGAGTTGCCGGTGACGTCCGGGGCCAGGCCGCAGACGATGTCGGCGTGGACGGTCACCGGGCCGCCCGTGTTGTTCGCGCAGTCGACGCCTCCGTAGAGCGGGTCGTTGTTGTGGATCCAGGTGGTGCAGTCGAGGCCGGCGGCGATGCGCGGCGGGGCGGCGGCCGCGGCGGCGGTGCCGGTTGCGGGCAGGGCGGCGGCCGTGGTGGTGAGGGTGGCTGCGGCGGCGAGGGCGAGCAGGGTGCGGGCGGGCTTCATCGCGGCTCCCGGGGTTCTGGAGGTCTGCCTGACGGTTCATCGGGTGTCCTCCCCCATCCCCATGGGACGTACACTAACTCTTTGGAGTGGAAACCGGACTCAGCTGGAATGATGAACGGATGAGCGACACGACGGAGTGGGCGGAGGGCGGCGAGTCCGCCTGCTGGCTGGACCGGGTGTGCCCGGAGTGCGGGCGGCTCGACGACCGGCCGGTCGTCGAGCGCTGCCGCGCGTGCCGGGCGGCCGCCGGCGAGGAGCAGCGCCCCGCCGACTGACCGCACCGGGTCAGCCGGCGTCGAGCACGGCGAGCTGCTCGGCGGTCCGCTGCGCCGACCACTCGGCCAGCCAGGCCGTGTGGTCGGGCGCGTAGCCGCGCGGTGCGGCCTCGACCCGCATGATCAGGGCGAGGTAGATCCGGTACAGCGCGAGCCGGACGCGGGCTGCCCGGTCGAGGACCAGCCCCGGCATGACGGAGCGGTAGCCGGCGAGCAGGTCGGGGTCCTCGTCCTCGGGGGTGCCGAGGGCGTCGAGGCCGACGAGTTCGGCCAGCGGGTCGCCGAAGAAGGCGCGTTCGCCGTCGATCAGTCCGGCGAACTCCCACCCGTCGGCGCTCGGCGCGAGGATGACGTTGCCCTCCCACGCGTCGAAGTGCACCAGTGCGGGGCGGCGCACCTCGGCGAGCTCCCGGGCGAACCGGGCGGGCAGGGCGCCGAGCACCGCCGGGTCGGCGGGCAGCGGCACGCCGAAGCGTTCTGCGTCGGCGAGCACCGCGGCGAACATCCGGCCGAAGGCGGTGGGCCAGTCGGCGCCGCGCAGCGCCGGGTCGGTGGCCTGGGGGTAGCCGAACTCGGGGCCGGTGACGGTGGCGATCCGGGCCGCGGTCTCGCCGAGCCGGCGGCGCAGCCCGGCGCGCTGGTCGGCGCCGAGGTGCTCCTTTTCGTGGTCCCAGGTGGTGCCGTCGAGGTACTCCAGGAGCAGCCATTCGCCGGGCGCCCCGGGCCGGTCGGCCGGGCCCGGCGCGTCGGCGGGCTGGTGGTGGATCACCTCGGGGACACGGACGCCGGTGGCCGCGGCGAGCCGGTGGAAGCGGCGCTCGGTGCCGAGCAGGCCGGTCTCGTGGGTGAGTGCGGGGAGGCTCGCGGCCGGAGCGCACTTGAGCACCAGGCGCCGCCCGTCGGCGAGTTCGACCCGGCGGGCGGTGTTGTAGAGGCCGCCGGTCAGGGCGGTGACCGCGACCACGTCGACCGGGCCGAGCGCGTCGCGCAGCAGCCGTGCGACGGCGGCGGTCTCCTGTTGCCGGTCGGTGGCGGGGCGGGCGGGTGCGGACATGGCGTACTCCTGTGCGGCAGCGGTGCGCGGGTGGGCGGACAGGCCGACCGCGACCGCGCGGCGCAGCGGTGGCGGCGCCGCGCCACTTCTGTCGAGACTTGAATTTACTCCCCGGCACCCGCCTCCGGCCACCCTGTTCGAGCGATCACCGGACCACGATCTCTGCCCACCCGGCGGAACAGCACCGGCCGACGGCCGAGATCGGCCACCGGGGCGGTGCGGCGGCCCCACGCCGCGCCGCGTTCGGGCACCGCGGACAGGGCCAGCAGGCGCAGCAGGTCGCACGCCGCGCCGGTCGGATCGGCCCGCGCCGCCGCCGGGTCGAGCGCGCCGGACATGCCGCGCAGCTCCGGCCACAGCCCGGCGGCGACGTACCCGATCGGTTCGCCGTCGAGCGCGGGGTGCGGGGCGGAGTCGGGGTACGGCAGCCAGACGCCGACGGCCACCAGGAATTCGGGGTCGACGGACGGGTCACCGGCGCCGGCGAAGCGAAGATCGATGCTCATGGCGGCCGACCGTACCCGCCGCCACTGACAACCGCTCCGCGCACGACCCCTGACGGTCAGTGACCGGGCCCGTCGGCCCGCCCGTCGGCCCGCCCGTCGGCAGGGCTACCGGACCGGCCGTCCGGGCCCGCGCAGCGGCAGGGTGCGGCTGTACACCACGCTGGTGGTGGTGCTGCCGAGCCCGGCCAGTTCGTCGACCAGTGCCTCCAGGTGTTCCATGGACGTCGCCGCGAGCTTCAGGGTGTAGCAGTCCTCGCCGGTGGTGCGCAGGCATTCGAGGATTTCCTGCCGCTCGGCGAGCAGTCGGCGCAGCGGCTGGTGCCGGTTGCCCGGGTACTTCAGCCGGACCACGGCGAGGACCGGATAGCCGACCTTGGCGAGGTCGACGGTGGCGGCGTACCCGGTGATGACGCCCTGGGACTCCAGGCTGCGCACCCGCTCGGTGGCGGCCGAGGGGCTGAGTCCGACCCGTCGGCCGAGCTCGCTGAGGGAGATCCGGGCCTCCTGCTGGAGCTGTTCGAGGATCGCCCAGTCGGTGGAATCGAGATTCGCGGCCATGCGCCGAATCTACCGGGATTTCCCCGGGATCACGGCCCGAACGCCGGGAGATCTCCGTTCCGGCCCGGCCGATCGCGGGGATAGCCTCGGCACATGCAACTTGGCGTCAACGTACCGAACTTCGGGCCGGGGACCGATCCCGGCGTGCTCCGCGCGTGGGCCGAGACCGCGGAGGGGCTCGACCTGGACCTGCTGATGCTGTCGGACCACGTGGCGGTGACCCCGGACGTGGCGGAGCGCTACCCGGAACCCTTCTTCGAGCCGTTCACCACGCTCTCCTGGCTCGCCGGGGTCACCACCCGGATCCGGCTCGGCACCACCGTGCTGGTGCTGCCGTACCGTCATCCGCTGCTGGTGGCACGGATGGCCGACGGCCTGCAGCGGCTCAGCGGCGGCCGTCTGGTCCTCGGTGTGGGGGTGGGCTGGGCGCGCCGGGAGTTCGAGGCGCTCGGCGTCCCGTTCGCCGAGCGAGGCAGGCTGACGGACGAGTGCCTGGTGGCGCTCCGGGGGGCCCTGGCCGCGGACGGGGGGACGCCCGGGGTGCCGATCTGGGTCGGCGGCCACAGCCGGGCGGCGATCCGCCGGGCCGTCAGGTTCGGCGACGCGTGGCATCCGCTGCGCCTGCCGGCCGACCGGATGGGCGCCGTGCTCGCCGAGCAGGAGCTGGCGGGGCACCCGCTGCCCGGGTTCGCCCCGAGGATCGCCCTGCGCCTCACCGACGGGCCGGTCGAGGAGGCCGGGAGGCCGACCGGCGTAGGTACGATCGAGCAGGTCGTCGGGGACCTCGACCGGCTGCGCCGGCTCGGCGCGCAGGCCGTCGTCCTGGATCCCTACGACGGGGATCCGCAGGAGACCCGCCGGCCGCAGGAGGCCTGGCGGGCGCTCACCGCCGTTGCCGAGCACTGGAGGAGCGCAGCATGATCACCAACGCCGACGAGGCCCTGCTCCGGCGCGCCGTCGCCATCGCGGCCGAGGCCGTCGCGCAGGGCGACGCGCCGTTCGGTTCGCTGCTCGCCGACCCGGACGGGACGGTCCTGGCCGAGGACCACAACACGGTCCGCCGGGACGGTGACATCACCGCCCACCCGGAGCTGAAGCTGGCCCGCTGGGCGGCCCGCGAGTTGGACCCGCGGACGGCCGCCCGCACCACGATGTACACCAGCTGCCAGCCGTGCGGGATGTGCGCGGGCGCGATCGTCCGCTCGGGGCTCGGCCGGGTGGTGTTCGCGCTGGCGACCGAGCAGCTCGTCGAGCTGCACCCGCGGGCGGGCGACTGGCCGACGGTGCCGCAGGACGGACCGGCGCTCTTCGACGAGGCCCGCGGCCCGGTCGACGCGTACTACCTCCGGGGCTGAGTCCGGCCGGTACCACCGCCGGGCCGCGTCCGGCCCGGGCCGGTGGTGGAACGATCACCGACCCTGACGGCCTATCATCTCGGCATGGTCTCCGCTGAGTTGATCCGCATCGTCTCCCGGTCCTCCCCGATGGCGCTCGCCCAGGTGGAGCGCGTCCGGGCCGAGCTCGCCGCGCTGCACCCGGGGATCCGGACCGAGGTGGTGCCGGTCACCACCTCCGGCGACCGGTGGATGGGCGACCTGGCGGCGCTCGGCGGCAAGGGCGCGTTCACCAAGGAGGTCGACGCGGCGCTGCTCGCGGGCGAGGCGGACCTGGCGGTGCACTGCCTGAAGGACGTGCCCGCCGACCGGCCGCTGCCCGCCGGCACGGTGTTCGCCGCGTACCTGGAGCGCGACGACATCCGCGACGCGCTCGTCCACCCGGGTGGTCTCACCCTCGACCGGCTCCCGGCCGGGACGCAGATCGGCACCTCCTCGGTGCGCCGGATCGCCCAGCTCGCCGCCTCGCACCCGCACCTGGAGTGCGTGCCGATCCGGGGCAACGCCAACTCGCGCCTGGCCAAGCTCGCGGCCGGCGACGCCGACGCGCTGCTGCTCGCCGTCTCCGGCCTGGAGCGGATCGGCGAACAGCGGCGCATCACCGAGGTGCTGGGCGTGGACGCGATGTGCCCGCCGATCGGCGCGGGCATCCTCGCCCTGCAGTGCCGCCAGGACGACACCGTCACCATCGACGCGGTCGCCGGGCTCGGCCACCCCGGCACCTGGCGGGAGGCCGCGGCGGAGCGGATGTTCCTGCACGTGCTGCAGGGGCACTGCAACTCGCCGATCGCCGGCTACGCCCGGGCCGAGGCGGACGGGCGGCTGTCGCTGCGCGGCCGGGTGTTCTCACCGGACGGGAAGACCGTCCTGGACGCCCACGTGTGGGCCGGCTCGCTCAGCCCCGAGGACCTCGGCACCGCCACCGCGCTCGAACTCAAGCGCCAGGGCGCCGCCGACCTGATCGGCTCGATCGCGCACTGAGCCTCCGCCCTGACGGCCGTCGCCGGTTCAGGCCCGGCAGCGCAGCATCTCCAGCGGCGGGTGGGCCAGCAGGTCCGCCCAGAACTCCTCGCCGCGCTCGCGCAGGCCCGCCTCGGAGATCCGCAGCGGCACCCACTCCAGCTCGTCGAAGCCCGCCGCCCGCAGGCACTTCTCGTAGACCTCGCGGCGCGGCGCGCTGGAGACGATGGTGATCGGCTGCGGGTCGAGCATCGCGGTGACCCGCACCTTCGGCCCGGTCTCCAGCTCCTCGCCGGTCGGCTCGCAGCGGAAGCCGTACGTCTCCAGCGAGGCGCAGTCGAACCCGTAGTCGGGCTTCTGCGCGAGCAGGAAGAACTCCCCGCCCGGCACCAGGCTGCGGTGGATGTTGCGGCACATCCGCTCCATCTCCGCGACGTCCTGGGCGTAGTTGAGGCACTGCACGCCGGTCGCGACGTCGAACCGCTGCGCCAGGGAGCGGAGTTCGACGACGTCCCCGACCTCGTAGTCGACCCCCAGCGGCGCGCGCCGTTCGATCTCCCTCGCAGCGGCGATCATCTCCACCGAGATGTCCACGCCGAGCACATCGGTCGCACCGCGACGCTTGAACTCCCGGCTGTAGAAGCCGGTTCCGCACGCCAGGTCGAGCACCGACCGGCCCTTCACGTCCCCCACCAGGCCGAGGAAGCTCGGCACCTCCCCGAAGCGCGTCAACGGCAGGGACTTGAAGCCCTCGAACGCCTCACCGATCGCGTCGTACTGGTCCACGCCCATCACGCATCCCCCCATCTGCTGCCGCACCCGGCACCGTTGCCGGCTCGCGGTCGTGGCCGAAATCCTGCCCCGCCCCGCCGCCCGGCCGTACTGGCGGATGACACAAAGAAGTCGGCCGCACCACGCCGCCTGCCTCGGCTTTTCGGGCAGGACCGAAAAGCGGCGACACCGAGGCGGGCCGGTGACACGCTCGGCGGGTCCGCGTCCTGACCACCCATCGGGAGGTTCCCCGTGCCGCTGTCCCGTCGCACCCTGCTGTCCGCCGCCGCTGCCGGCCTGCTGCCCGTCGCGGCGGCCGGCCGCGCCTCCGCCCGGCCCCGCCTCCCGGAGACCTACGTGGTCTCCGACGAGCCCGGAATCCTGCCCGAGGGCATCGCGATCGGCCCGGACGGAACCATGGTGGTCGGCTCCGACGGCACCGGCCGGCTGTTCCGCGGCCACGTCGACCGGCCCCGCCTGCGGCCCTTCCCGGCCGCCGGGATCCCCGAGCGGGCCAGCACCCTCGGCGTCCGGCTCGACCCGGCCGGACGGGTGGTCTCGGTCGGCGGCGCGGTCCTCTCCGTGCACGGGCGCGACGGTGCGCTGATCTCCCGCGCCACCGCGCCCGACGGCCCGCTCGGACCGCCCCGGCTGAACGACCTGGCGGTCACCCCCGGGGCCGTGTACGTCACCGACTGGGCCAACCCGTCCGTGCTGCGCGCCGAACTGCGGGCCGGACTGCTCGGCCCGCTGGAGCCCTGGCTGGACTTCCGGCCCGCCCTGCCCGGCTTCCCCGCGCAGTACTGGCTGCTCAACGGCATCGTCGCCGACCCCGCCGGCCGCACCCTGCTGGTCGCCTCCAACGGCACCGAGGCCCTGTGGCGGGTCGACACCGCCACCCGCCGGATCGACGCCGTCGACCTCGGCGAGCCCTCCTTCGGCCCGGACGGCATGGTGCTGTCCGGCCGCACCCTGTACGCGGTGCTCAACTACGGTGCCCCGACCGGCGTGTACGTCGCCCGCCTCGACGACGCCCTGCGCACCGGCCGGGTCGTCCACCGCATCACCGACGCCCCGCTCGTCTCGCCGACCACCCTCGCCCGGCACGGCGGCCGCTTGTACGTCGTCAACAGCCAGCTCGACTCCCGCCCGGGCACTCCGCCGTACACCGTCACCGCGCTCCCCGACCCCGCCTGCGCCGAGCGCTGAGCCCGGGCGTCCCCCGGACGGAGCATTCGGGGTGCGGAGATCTTGACGTGGGCCCGTCGTAGTGCTCGGATCTTGCCAATCGATGGAGGGAGAGGTCGACGTGGACCTGAGGGTGACCTGGTGGGCGTGGCTGGTGGCACTGGCCGGACTGGTGACGCTGATCGTGCTCGGGCACGAGTAGGCACCACCGCGCGCACGACCTTCGCGACGAGGCCCGGCCCGACGGCCGCGGCCTCGTCGCCGTGCCCGCGCACCGGCTCCACCCGCGGTGCCGGAGGGGCTGTCAGCCGACCTCGAGGTAGGTGAGGACGAGGACGGTGCGGCGGGCGGTGACGTAGTAGATCAGCCGGACGACGTCGACGGGGTCGGTGTAGTCCCGCAGTTCGGGGCTGGTGCCGGGGATCGGGACGCCGAGGGCGGGGTCGGCGGAGAGGGCGGCCAGGGCGCGGTCGAGGGCGTGGATCTCGGCAGGGTCGGTGAGCCGGGCGACCTGGCGTTCGGCGACGGCGGTGAGGGTGATCTCGGCGCGGCGGCGCGGGCGGCGCATCAGCGCTCTCTGCCCGTTTCGACGGCACCGGCGGCACCGGCACCGACGGCACCGGCGGCGGTGGCGAGTTCGGCGAGGCGCCGGTCGCGGACGGTCTCCCACGGCGTGCAGTCCTCGGCGTGCGGGAGGCCGTTGCGGGCGAGGTCCTCGAGTGCGGCGGCGAGCCGGTCGGCGCGTTCGCGGTGGGTGGCGGCGTAGGCCCGGACGGCCGCGGCGGACTCCGCCGACAGCGTCCGGCGGTCCGTGGTCTCGGCGTCACTCATGGCGCTGCTCCCCCTGGTGCGGTGTGGCGGTGCTCCACGGTAGCTCCGCCGGCCCGCGGGCGTCCCGCGAACGGCTTCGCGTACCGACCGGTAGCAAAGTCCGGTCCGAGGACTACCGGGGGCCGCCGGGCATCCTGATAATGGGCATGCCAGTCGGTGGCGGACGGTGCATCAGGGGAGGTGCGGGGGCGTGTTCCTGAACGAGACTCCGATCAGCAGGCGCGGTTTCGGACGGGCGGCGGTGGCCGCCGGGCTCGCCGTCGCCGGCACGGGCCTGGCGGGCGGACGCGCCTCGGCAGCGCCGCGGCCGCTCGCCCTGCCGGGCGCGGCGGACTGGATGGGCGCCCTCGACCCTCAGCTGTCGCTCGCCCGGCTGACCGTGCCGGGCACCCACGACTCGGGCGCCCTGTACGGCGGCGCCCTGGCGCAGACCCAGACGCTCCAGATCGCCGATCAGCTGGCCGCCGGCGTCCGGTTCCTGGACGTCCGCTGCCGGGCGATCGACGGCGTGTTCGCGATCCACCACGGCTCGGTCTTCCAGAAGATCTTCTTCGGCGACGTGCTGAACCGCTGCCGGGAGTTCCTCGCCGCGCACCCCGGCGAGACGATCCTGATGCGGGTGAAGCAGGAGTACTCGGGCGTCTCGGACGCCGAGTTCGGCGCGATCTACGCCGACTACCTGTCCCGCTGGCCGGGGCTGCTGCTCGGCGGGGACCGGATCCCCCGGCTCGGCGACGTGCGCGGCCGGGTGGTGGTGATCGCCGACAACGGCGGGGTGGCCGGGATCCGCTGGGGCGGTCCGCTGACCGACATCGAGGACGACTACCAGATCGGCACCATCTTCGAGCTCAACTCCCGCAAGTGGCCCGAGGTGTCGGCGCACCTGGACGCCGCCAGGGCCGCCACGGACCCGCAGCGGCTGTTCCTGACCTTCACCTCCAGCTCCGGCTGGGGCCTGTGGCCGCGCCAGGCGGCCGATGCGATCGCGCCCAAGCTGGCCGGGTACGTCGCGGGCCTGAACCACGCGAGCCGGCCGGTCCTGGGCACGGTGCCGATGGACTTCGTCACGGCCGACTCGGTCCGCGCCCTGTACGCGCTCAACTTCGGCGTCTGAGCCCTCCCGACGGCACGGCCCAGCCACACGGTCCGTCCGGGCGCCCCCGGACGGCTCAGCCGCGCAGTCCGTCGAGGACGACCTGGCGGGCCCGCCGGGCGGCGTCGGGCCGACCGTCGAGGTGCTGGAGCATCCGACAGGTGCCGACCAGGATCGCCGTCAGCTCCGGCACCTCCAGGTCGGTCCGGACCGCACCCGCGCCCTGCGCCGCCGCCAGCAGTCCGCCGAGCGCGGCGCTGACGGCGCGTCCGGCGTCCGAGACGGCCGCGTGCACGTCCACGCCCGCGTCGGCGAGGGCGGCGGCGTACGCGTTCTTCACCGGCGAGCGGTCCACGACCAGGTTGAAGAAGTCGAAGAACGCCTCGGCCGGCGGACGCCCCTCGGCGAGCTGCTGCGCCTCCTCGGCGAGCCGCTCCAGGCGCCGCACCAGGACCGCTTCGAGCAGCGCCTCCTTGGTCGGGAAGTGCCGGAAGACGGTCGCGATGCCCACCCCCGCGGCCCGGGCGACCTCCTCGGTGGAGGCCCCGGGGCCGCGCTCGGCGAAGACCTCCTCCGCGACCTCCAGCAGCCGGGCGCGGTTGCGGCGCGCGTCCGCCCGCAGCGGTTTGGCGGCGGTGCCGCCCTGCTCCTGACCTGTCGCCACCAGCTCTGCTCCCCGTGCGATCGACGCCTGGACAACCGGAGTGGCCTATCCGTATCGTCGGAAACGGAGTTGCCAATCCGATTCTACGATGACGGCCGCACCGGAGGTCAGCCATGCCCTCGTCCGACCCGCACCACTCCTCCCCCACCCCCCGCACCGTCTCCGGGCGCCTGCTCGAACGGATCTCCGCCGGGCGCTGGGACGACCTCGCCGAGCTCTACGCGCCCGACGTCGAGGTGGAGTTCCCGTTCGCGCCCGTGCCGCCGCACCGGCTGCACGGCCGGGAGGCGCTGCGCGAGCGCTTCGCCGCGCTGCGGCACCCGGACGCACCCCGGCTGCGGGCCGAGAACGTCCGGATCCGCGACACCGACGACCCCGAGCTGGTGGTCGCCGAGTTCGACTACGAGGTCCACCTGCCGGCCACCGGCCGCACCTTCCGCACCGCCAACGTGCAGGTGCTGCGCGTGCGCGACGGCCTGATCGTGGAGTCCCGCGACTACCACGACCACCTCGCCTTCGCCACCGCCGCCGGACGCGCCGCCGACCTGCTCGCCGCCCTCGACGGTTGACCGGCGCGAACGGCCGCCCGCCCGGACACGCCCGCCGCCCGTCGTCCGCCGCTCGCCGTCCGCCGCTCGCCGCCCGCCCGGACACGCCCGCCGCCCGCCGCCCGCCGCTCGCCGCTCGCCGGGAGATGTCGCCGGAAGGTGTCGCGGGGGCCGAACCCTGGGAGACTCCGGACATGGGACTCTTCCGGAAGCCGAAGCCGAAGAAGCAGGCGGAGCCGTCCACCGCCCCGGGCCCCTTCGAACTGCCGGGCGACGGGACCGGCGGCACCGCGGCGGAGGAGCTGGCGGCGCTGGCCGGGGAGATGGAGGGCTCCGAGGCGGCCCGCAAGCGCGGCGCCCGCCGGGCGGCCGCGCTGGTGGCGTCGGTGGGCCGGGTGCTCGGCCGGAGCGGGCTGGCCACGGCGCGCGGCCTCGGGATCGGCGGCAAGGCGCTGACGGACCGGCTGCTGCAGACGGCGCCGCGCATCCCGGTCCGCGATCTGGCCACGCTGCGGGCGCAGCATCCCGGCGCGAAGGACCCGGAGGCGCTGGCGGACCTCCTGGTGACGGGTGCGACCCGGGCCTCGGCGGCGGTGGGCGCCGGGGTGGGCGGGGTGGCGATGCTGCCGGTGCCGCCGGCGATGCTGGTGGAGCTGGCCTCGGAGACGCTGGTGGTGGCGTCGCTGGAGGTGAAGCTGATCGCCGAGCTGCACCAGGTGTACGGCCTTCCGGCGGCCGGCACGGTCACCCAGCGGGCGGCGGCGTACGTGGGCGCGTGGGCGAACAGCCGGGGCATCGACCGCAAGGCGCTGGCGAACCCCTCGGGCGTGGCGGCGGTGGCGGGGCTGGCGGTCGGGGCTGAGGTGCGGCAGAAGGTCCGCCGCCGGCTGACCCGCTCGACGCTGCGCAAGCTGCCCTCGCTGACGCCGATGCTGGTCGGCGCGGGGATCGGCGCGATGCTGAACCGGCAGGACACCGCCAGGCTGGCGAAGCGGGTCCGGTCCGACCTGCGGGCCCGGACCGGGGCCGAGGCCCCGGCCGGGTACTGGGCGGCCGCGGCGCCGTCCTGACCGCCGCGGCCGCCCCCGCCGCGGCCTCAGCCCTGGCCGAGCACCCCGGAGACCAGGGCCCGGGCCTCGTCCTGGACCTGGGTGAGGTGCTCGGAGCCGTTGAAGCTCTCGGCGTAGATCTTGTACACGTCCTCGGTGCCGGACGGGCGGGCCGCGAACCAGGCGTTCTCGGTGCACACCTTGAGACCGCCGATCGCGGCGCCGTTGCCGGGCGCCTCGGTGAGGATCGCGGTGATCGGCTCGCCGGCCAGCCGGTCGGCCTTCACCTGCTCGGCGGAGAGCTTGCCGAGCAGGGCCTTCTGCGCCCGGTCGGCGGGGGCGTCGACGCGCGCGTACGCGGGGTCGCCGAAGCGGGAGGTCAGCTCGCGGTAGTGCTCGGACGGGGTGCGCCCGGTCACGGCGGTGATCTCGGAGGCGAGCAGGGCCAGCAGGATGCCGTCCTTGTCGGTGGTCCACACCGAGCCGTCGCGGCGCAGGAAGGAGGCGCCGGCCGACTCCTCGCCGCCGAACGCGACCGTCCCGCCGATCAGCCCGTCGACGAACCACTTGAACCCGACCGGCACCTCGACCAGCTCGCGCTTCAGCTCGGCGGCGACCCGGTCGATCATCGAGGAGGAGACCAGGGTCTTGCCGATGCCCGCCGTGCCCGGCCAGTCGGCGCGGTGGCGGTAGAGGTAGTCGATGGCGACGGCGAGGTAGTGGTTGGGGTTCATCAGCCCGCCGTCGGGGGTGACGATGCCGTGCCGGTCGGCGTCCGCGTCGTTGCCGGTGGCGATGGCGTACTCGTCGCGGCGGCCGATCAGCGAGGCCATCGCGTACGGCGAGGAGCAGTCCATCCGGATCTTGGCGTCCCAGTCCAGCGTCATGAAGCGCCAGGTCGGGTCGGTCAGCGGGTTGACCACGGTCAGGTCGAGGCGGTGCGCCTCGGCGATCCGGCCCCAGTAGGCGACGGAGGCGCCGCCGAGCGGGTCGGCCCCGATCCGCAGGCCCGAGGCGCGGACCGCGTCGAGGTCCAGCACCGAGGGCAGGTCGTCGACGTACCGGCCGAGGTAGTCGTAGCGGCCGGTGGTGTCGGCGGCCAGCGCGCGGGCGTACGGCGTGCGGCGGACGCCGCTCAGGCCGGCGGCGATCAGCTCGTTGGCGCGGTCCTGGATCCAGCCGGTGGCGGCGGAGTCGGCCGGGCCGCCGTGCGGCGGGTTGTACTTGAAGCCGCCGTCGCGCGGCGGGTTGTGCGAGGGGGTGACCACGATGCCGTCGGCCTGCGGGCCGTTCGGGTGGGCGCGGTTGTGGGTGAGGATCGCCAGCGACACCGCCGGGGTCGGGGTGTACCCGTCGGCGCTGTCCAGCAGGACGGTGACGCCGTTGGCGGCCAGCACCTCCAGCGCCGTCGCACTGGCCGGCTCGGACAGGGCGTGGGTGTCGGCGCCGAGGAACAGCGGGCCGGTGACGCCCTGCGCGGCGCGGTACTCGCAGATCGCCTGGGTGGTGGCGGCGATGTGGTCCTCGTTGAACGCCGTGTCGAGCGAGGAGCCCCGGTGCCCGGAGGTCCCGAACGCCACCCGCTGTCCCGGCTCGGCCGGGTCCGGGTGCAGCGTGTAGTACGCCGTCACCAGGCGCGCGACGTCGATCAGGTCCTCGGGGGCGGTGGGCAGGCCGGCCCGCGGATGCACCATCAGGTCTCCTCCAACGAATCTTCGCGTTCGGTCCGCCGGGCGGCACTGACCGGCACGGCGCCAGGGTAACAACGCCGGGCGACGGGGCCGTGACGGCGCGATGGTCGTTCCGGCCGGGATCCGCGCGCTCCGGGGGCGCGTCGGCCCGGTGGGAGGGCGCACCGGTCGGGCGGCACTCCGGCATGTCCGGACGCGGGCTGTGGCAGCTTGGCCCGCGGCCGCCGCGGGCCGTACGGTGCACGGATGGTTCCGCTGCCCGAGGAGTTCACCCGCAGCACCGTCGACCGCGAGGGCCCGGCGGGCGCGGCCTGGCTCGCCGAACTGCCCGCCCTCGTCGACCGCTTGCTGCTGCGGTGGGACTGCACGCCGGACGGGGAGGTGCTGCACGGCGGGGTCGGCCTGGTCGTCCCGGTGCACAGCGCCCACGGGCCGGCCGTGCTCAAGGTCTCCTTCCCGCACCCCGGGAACGTCCACGAACCGGACGCGCTGCAGGCGTGGGGCGGGGAGGGGGCGGTCCGGCTGTACGCGCGCGACGACGCGCGGTACGCGATGCTGCTGGAGCGCGCCCACCCCACCACCCTGGCCGCGGTCGCCGACGGCGACGGCGACGGCGACGAGGTGCCGGAGACCGCCGGCCGGCTCAGCCGCCGCCTCGCCGTCCCCGCGCCGCCCGGGCTCCCCCGGCTCAGCGCGCAGGCCGACGGGTGGGAGGAGCAACTGCGCAAGGACGCCGCCGAGTTCCCCCGGGCACTGCCCGCCCGGGTGGTGGACGCCGCGGTGGCGACCGTCCGCGAGCTCGGCCGCGAGCAGCCGGCGACGCTGGTCCACGGCGACCTGCACGCCCGCAACATCCTGCGCGCCGAACGCGAACCCTGGCTCGCCGTCGACCCGAAGGGCCTGGCCGGCGACCCCGCGTACGACGCGGGCACCCTGCTCAAGTCCCGTGCGGTGGCGCTGATCGGGGCCGACGACCTGCCGGGCGCCGTCCGCCGCACCCTCGCCGTCTTCACCGGCGCCGCCGAGCTCGACCCGCACCGCACCGTGCGCTGGGCCCAGTTCCACGCCGTCCAGGCCGCCTACCACGGCCGTCGCCACGGCTTCCGGATCGCCCGCAGCGGCCCCGGTCTCGACTGGTTGACCGGCTTCGCCGACCGGCTGGCGGTCTTCCTCACGGACGAGATCCCGTGAGCCCGGGGCGCGGCGCGGCAGTCAGGCGACCTGCTGGTGCCCGTCCCCGTCCGCCGGGGCGGGCCCGTCGAGGCCGCGCTCGGCCTTGATCTCCTCCCAGGTGCGCGAGGTGCTCAGGTCCACTCCGCGATCGGCCAGGTCCAGCAGGACGTACGCGAGGGTCGGGTCCTCCAGCGCGGCGTCCCTGGCGGCGGCACGCAGCCCTTCGGCCTCCGTGGGGTCGAACACCATCCGCATCACGGCCTCCAACGCGTCGAGGTGACGGTGCATCGAGGCTAGCGCAGCATCGGCCCGCCCAGGAACGCCGTCCGCCCCACCGGCCGCGCGCTTCGCCTTCCGGGGGTGGTCTCCGATGGTGGTCGAGGCCGGCGGACCGGTTGCCGTCAGCCGTGCGCCAGCGCGTCCGCGTGCCGCTCGCGGGCGACCCGGGCGAACAGCGCGCCGAGCGCCGCCACCTGCCCGTCCTGCCCGCGGGTCTTGACGGCGTGGCAGTTCGGGCAGACCGCGATCATGTTGACGGGGTGGTCCCGACCGCCCTCCGCCAGCCCGTGGACGTGGTCGACCTCCAGGATGGGCTCCCCGTTGCGCCCGACCGCCTCGAAACCGGGGCTGAAGCAGTCGGGGTTCTCGCACCGCCCTCCGGACCGCTCCGTGACGAGCGCCCGGGCCGCCGCGGACCGTACGATCTCGGTCCCCGTCGCCGGCCGCCTCGCCGGCCCGGCGGCGGACTCCTGCGCCTCCAGCACCTCCACGCGCTGCCGGTAGCTGCGCGCCGCCGGAATCGCGGCCACCTCCTCGACCGGGCCCCGGTGCGAGGGCAGGTCGAGGAACCACTGCGGGTCGGGCATCCGCTGGAACCGGTCGACCGCGAACTCGTGCAGCTCCAGCCGCCGCTCCGCCCGCTCGATCTCCTCGTCGGTGAACAACTCGCTGAACCACGGCAGGCACACGGCGTACTCGATGCTCGCGTCCAACCGCCCCAGCATGGTCAGCTTCGAGAACCCGGAGGACACGTCACCGCCGGAGGCCAGCAGACGCTTGGCCGCGCCGACCGCGCCCCACTTCTTGACCATCAGCACGAACTGCGTGGGGTCGTACTTCAGACTCCGCAGTTCGTCTATTCCGCCGCTCACGTGCTTCTCGAACTCCGCTGCCAGCACGTCCTGGTGACCGCCGCCGCCCATGTGGGCCTCCTCCCCGACACCCGAGCCCCCTCGCGCGTCACCGGCCGATGCTAGGGAGCGTATTTGGTCGTGATCAATGGGTGGTCTTGGTGAGGTCCTTGATCCAGATCATCGCGCCGCGAAGCTGGAGGCCGGCGAGGTAGCTCTCGGGTGTCTTGTCGAACCGGGTGGCGATCCCCCGCCAGGCCTTCAGCCTGTTGATCAGGCGCTCGACGGTGTTCCGCTCTCTGTAGAGCTCGGCGTCGTGGCTGACGGGACGACCGCCTTTGCTGCCCTTCTTCCTCCGGTTGGCGGCCTGGTCCTTCTTCTCCGGGATGACCGCTTTGATGTGGCGTTTGCGCAGGTAGGCGCGGTTTCTGCGGGACGAGTAGGCCTTGTCCCCGGCGACCGCGTCGGGCCGGGTGCGGGGGCGGCCGACCGGCCCGCGGACCCGGACCTTCTTCAGCACGGGGATGAACTGCGGGCTGTCGGCGGCCTGCCCCTCGGTCAGAACGAACACCAGCGGGCGGCACCTGCGCTCGCCGGCGATGTGGACCTTGCTGGTCTGACCGCCCCTGGAGCGCCCGAGCAGGGCAGCCTTCAGGCGGAGCTTGCGTCTGCGTCGGACACGCCGCCGCTCGTCCCGCTCCGGGTCGTCCGTGGCGCCCTGCCCGTCTTGTCCTTCCGGGCCGCCCCCTTTTGCCGGGCCTTCTCCGCCTCCTCGGCGGCCTTCTCCAGGTCGGCGAGCGTGTCGGGGTCGAGGTGCATCCCCGCGGCGTCGTGGTGGGCCCGGACGGTGGTGGAGTCCACGCTGACCAGCGACAGGTCCACCTCACCCCGCTTCACGGCCTCCGCGATCGCACCTTCCAGCAGGGCCTCGAACACCCCGGCGTCCCTCCACTGCCGGAAGCGGTTGTGGACCGTCGACCAGGCGCCGAACTCGCTCGGCACCTCCCGCCACTGGCCGCCCGTCCGAAACCGCCAGATCACGCCCTCGAACTGCCGACGCAGCCGCTCGGGGTACGGGCCGTACTCGCCGATCGGCAGGTACGGCTCGATGAACTCCCACTCGGCATCAGTCAGTTGCACTCGCGTCACACAACACGATCTACCGGACCAGGGCCCACCGCGAGGGCGAAACCCGCAAATTGATCACAACCAGATACGCGCCCTAGTGCCCGCGCCGCCCCGAGGACGGCCGGGCCGCCGTATCGATCCGGGCTGACCGGCGGGCGTCAGGGGCGGCCGAGGAGTTGGGTGCCGGCGACGCTGTCGGTGTCGTGGGCGGTGAAGAACTCGGTGAAGCCGCGGACGAACTCCTCCTCGGTGATCCGGCCGTCGCCGTCGGCGTCGAGTTGGTGGAAGCCGTGGGTGAGTTCGGCGGGGTGCACGCGGGAGCCGCCGAACAGGGTGCGGTACTCGTCGGCGCAGAGCAGGCCGCTGCCGTCGAGGTCGGCGGCGCGGAACATGGCGCGGACGGCGACGTGCAGGCCGTCGCGCAGGTAGTCGGGGTCGCGGTCGGCGCCGGCCAGCATGGCGGTCACGAACTCCTCGCAGGAGATCTCGCCGTCGCCGTCGGTGTCCGTGGAGGCGAGCAGGTGGCGCCACCAGGAGTCGAAGGCGGCGTACACGGCGGATTCGCCCTTCTGGTCGAGTTCCAGCGGCCAGCAGGTGTTGTGGGCCATCGCGGCGAAGTCGGCGGCGGTGAGGCGGCCGTCGCCGGTCTGGTCCATGACCTGGTGGAAGAAGGCGGTGAGCCGGGCCGGCCGGCTGTCGCGGCGCGGGGCTCGCACCGGCCGGGGCACCCTGGCGGCCGACCGGGAGCGTTCGCCGCTGGGCTGGGTGCGGTACCGGAGCCGGTCGGGCAGCCGCTCGGCGATCAGGCGGGCGGCGCGGTGGACCGTCCAGGACAGCGCGGCGGCGGCGCGGCTGCGCGACAGGCCGGTTTTGGCCCGGAACTCCGGCGGCAGGTCGGCGAGGGTGAGCGCGGTGAGGAAGCGGGCGACGCCCCGGCGCAGCAGTGGCCAGGCGGGGCGGAGCCGGCCGAGGCGGCGCGGGGCGGGTGCCCGGGTGAGGACGGTGAACAGCATGTCCCGCGCGGTGGGGGTGAGTTCGAGGGTGTCGCGGATGGTGCGGCGGATGTAGTCCGGGACGTCGGCGGCGGTGGGCGGGTAGAGCTCGTCGGGGAGCGCGAAGGCCTCGCACACCTGCCGGAACTCCCGGTACAGCCGGTCGAGTTCGGCCGGTCGCAGAGGGCGGCCGGAGAGTGCGGGCAGCGCGGTCATCGCCTCGTACAGGGTGACCAGGACCCAGACGCGGACGGCCGGGTCGAGTGCGGTGCAGGGGCGGCCGTGCGCGTCGACGCCCTCGATCCGGCGGTGGCTGCGTTCCAGCCGTTCGATCTCGCGTCGCAGGGCTTCGCGGTCGGAGAAGAACAGGCGCCGGCCGCTGTCCATGGTGTGTTCGATCCGCCGCCAGGGGTGGCTGCGGTAGGTGGAGAGCTGCCCCACGCCCGCGTCGACAGCGGGGTGGGCGTTCTGCAGGACGAGCAGGCGCCAGGCGACCAGGGCGATCCGCTGCTCGCCGAGGGTGCGGCGGAGCAGGGAGTCGGCTCCCGGCAGTGCGGTGTCGGTCATGTCCGGCCCCCCCGATGGGTCGTCAGGCTGCTCGCGGGGAGGCACAACCGTGGGCCGCCCCCGCGCCGGTCACTCTAGGTGTCCACCGGCCCCGGAACCGCCCTTCACCAGGGAAAACCACTCCCCCGTGTGATCATGACGGAAGCTCAGTCCCACCAGAGGGACTACCGGTCGCCGCCGCGACCAGGCCGATCCGCAGGTCCGGCTGAGCGGCGCCGGCAGCAGCGGCCACAGCCCGGTCTGCGGATGCAGGCGGTGGAGCTGTTCCCACAGCCCGCGGGGCGCGGGACCGTCGCTCAGCCGGAGCACCGGCTGGGCGCCCTCCTCGTGGTCGTCCGGCCTCACCGGCCGTCCGGGCGGCAGGAGTCCGGCCGCCGCGGCCGGCTTCCCGGCGGGCAGCAGGCGGCGCAGGCCGCGCAGGGCGTCGGCCATGCGCACAAGCCGGCGACCGCCGACGACGAGCCGCGCCGGCGGGAAGTCGTTTGCTCCCTGGCCGCCCCGCCTGGTCGGATGGCGCGATGGAGAAGGTCGAGGTCGAGCAGTTCGGTGGCGGGGGCAACGGGGCCGTGGTGCGGATGCCGGGCCGCCGGTTCCCCGGCGTGGTGGTGCAGGGCGACTCCCTGTTCGCCCTCCGCGAGGAGGTGGCGGAGATCCGCGCCGCGTGCGCGCGGGGCGACCTCGACGAGGCGACGGACTGCGCCGGGTTCCTGCTGGCCGACCTGGACGGCATGCTGACGGCCTACGAGGCCGAGCTGACCCGCCACGGCATCCCCCTGCCGTACCCCGCCCGGAAGCCGCCCGCCGACGCATGACCTCGGCGGGCGGCTTCCGGGCGGGGGTGTCCAGGCACCGGACCTGCTCCGCCGGGCTCTCCGCCGGGCTCTCCGCGGGGCCCGGCACCGTTGGCGGCGCTCGGGGTGGATCCGGACCTCGTGGGGCCCGGGCGCTCCCGGACGGGTTAGTCGCGGGTGCCCCGGGGCCCGGTACTGGTGAGCATGGAGGGGTCTGCCCAGTGCCGGGTGGGCGGGGTCGTGGAGGTGGAGGTGGCTGGGATGCGGGTGCGGAGCGCGCGGGGTGCCGCGGGGCGTGGGTCGGGAGGCCGGCGGGTCGCGGTGGGGGCCGGGGTGCTGGCGTTGTTGGTGCCGGCGGTGGCGGCGTGCGGGAGCGACGGGTCGTCGTCTCCGGCGTCGACGCCCGGTTCGTCGCTGACGGCGGCTCCGAACCCGTCGAACTTCTCCGGCTCGCCGCCGTCGGCGCTGGCCTCGGCCGCGTCGTCGGCGCTCGCTTCGGCGGAGGCCGCGCAGTCGTCGGCGGAGGCGGCGGCGTCCTCGTTCGCGGCGTCGGGTTCGGAGCAGGTGGACGCGAGCCGGACCAAGGCGACCGAGGTGCTGCAGGCCGCCCCGGGCGAGGGCAACGCGATGGGCGACGTCGTGATCACCGGCGTGCCGAGGACGACGACCGGCGGTCTGCACGCGGCGATCGTGACGATCACCAACTCGACGAACGCGACGGCCTCGTACGCGGTGCAGGTGGCGTTCAAGGACGAGGCCGGGCAGGTCGCGGACACCACCGTGGTGTGGGCGGAGAACCTGGCGGCCGGGCAGAAGGCGCAGCCGGTGGCGTTCAGCCGCAAGCCGGCGGACATGAAGCTGGTCGCGGTGGTCACCAAGGCCCAGCGGTACTGACGCCCCGCGTCCCCGGCGGGGTCGGAACCGCCGGGGACCGACGCACGCACGGGCCGGTCAGAAGTCGACGGGTTCGCGGATCAGCGGGCAGGTCATGCAGTGGCCGCCGCCCCGGCCGCGGCCGAGTTCGGCGCCGACGATGGTGATGACCTCGATCCCGGCCTTGCGCAGCAGCGTGTTGGTGGTGGTGTTGCGGTCGTAGGTGACCACGACGCCGGGTTCGAGGGCGACGGCGTTGTTGCCGCTGTCCCACTGCTGGCGCTCGGAGGCGTACGCGTCGCCGCCCGTCTCGATCACCCGCAGCGCGGGGAGGCCGAGGGCGGCGGCGACCACGTCGGTGAAGCGGCGGTTCCCCTCGTCGACGACGTCGACGCCGGGGGCGGTGTCGGACGGGTGCAGCGAGAAGGTGTGCACGCCGTCCATGATCGTGGGGTACAGGGTGACGGTGTCCCGGTCGGCGAAGGTGAAGACGGTGTCCAGGTGCATGGCGGAGCGGAGCCTGGGCATACCGGCGACGACGACCTGCCGGGCGGCGCCCCGGGCGAAGAGCGCGGCGGCGACCTGGGTGATGGCGTGCCGGGAGGTGCGCTCGCTCATGCCCATCAGCACGACGCCGTTGCCGACCGGCATGATGTCGCCGCCCTCGAAGGTGGACTGGCCCCAGTCCTGTTCCGGATCGCCCCACCACACCGTCGAGCCGGCGAAGTCGGGGTGGAACAGGTAGACGGCCTTCATCAGCAGCGTCTCGTCGTGCCGGGCGGGCCAGTAGAGCGGGTTGAGGGTGACGCCGCCGTAGAGCCAGCAGGTGGTGTCGCGGGTGTAGATGGTGTTGGGCAGCGGCGGCATCAGGTACTCGCGCACGCCGGTCGCCTCGCGGGCCAGCGCGAGGTAGCCGGAGCGGTACTCCTCCGGCAGGTCGGCGGTGGCGAGGCCGCCGATCAGGTACTCGGCGAGCGGGGCGGGCTGCAGGCTCTCCAGGTAGGCGCGGGTGGGGTCGACCAGGCCGAGTCCGACCTGGTTGGGGACGATCTTCCGGTCCAGCAGCCAGTCGCGGGCGCCGGGCACGGCGAGGGTCCGGGCCAGCAGGTCGTGCAGCTCCACCACCTCGATGCCGCGGCCGGTCAGCTTGTTGACGAAGTCGAGGTGGTCGCGCTGCGCGTTCTCCACCCACATCACGTCGTCGAACAGCAGGTCGTCGGCGTTGCCGGGGGTCAGTCGGCGGTGGGCCAGGCCGGGCCGGCACACCAGGACCTTCCGCAGCCGGCCGACCTCGGAGTGGACGCCGAGCGGGGAGGCGGTGGTGGTCATGCGGGATTCCCTTCACAGCGGGCGGCGCGGGCGGCCGAAGACGGCGGACGGGGGGTCACAGGCTGATCCAGCCGGCGGCCAGGGCGACCACGCCGACCAGCGCGCCCGCCGTGGAGACCACCAGGACGACCAGGTCGCGCGGCGAGAACAGCCGGCGGTTCTGCTCGCGGCGGGCCATCACGAACAGCACGGTGGCCGGCGCGTACACGATGAAGGAGACCAGGACGAACTTCAGCCCCGCCGCGTACACCAGGAACGCCGTGTAGACGGTCGCCAGGCCGGCCACCAGCAGGTCGGCGGTCCGCCCGGCGGGGACGCCCGGCGTCCCGGTGTCGCCCGCCCGGGCGACGCGTACCGCGTAGGCGGCGGCCAGCAGGTACGGGATCAGGCTGAGCGCGCTGGTGAGGTCGAGCGCGAAGTTGAAGGCGTCGTCGGAGAAGGCGGTGACCACCAGCACGACCTGCGAGAGCAGCGTGGTCATCAGCAGCGCCGGCACCGGCACGTCCTCGGCCGTGGCACGGGCCAGGAAGCGCGGCATGTCGTGGTCCTTGGCGGCCACGAACAGCACTTCGGCGGCCATCAGCGTCCACGCCAGGTACGCGCCGAGCACCGAGACGATCAGTCCGACGCTGACGAACACCTCGCCCCAGGTGCCGACCGCCGCCTCCAGCACCCCGGCCATGGACGGCTGGCGCAGCTGGGCGATCTCGGCCATCGGCAGCAGGCCGTACGAGACGATGGTGACCGAGGCGAAGATCGCGAAGACGCTCAGGAAGCCGAGGATCGTCGCCCGGCCGACGTCCGAGCGGCGCTTGGCGTGGCGGGAGTAGACGCTGGCGCCCTCGATGCCGAGGAAGACGAAGACGGTGGCCAGCATGGTGCCGCGCACCTGGTGGAAGAGCGAACCCGCGTAGTCCGCGCCCGCGAAGTTGTCGGCGAAGACGTCCGCGTCGAAGTAGAACAGCGCCAGCACGATGAACACCAGGATCGGCACCAGCTTGGCGACCGTGACGATCCGGTTGATCGTGGTCGCCTCCTTGACCCCGCGCCGGATCAGCAGGAAGAACAGCCACAGGCCGATCGAGGACAGCACGATCGCCAACGCCGTGTCACCCTCGCCCAGCGCCGGGGCGATCGCACCGACCGTCGACATGATGAGCACCCAGTACGTCACGTTGCCGACGCACGCGCTCGCCCAGTACCCGAACGCCGAGAAGAACCCCAGGTACTCGCCGAAGCCCGCCTTCGCGTAGGCGTACACGCCGGCGTCCAGGTGCGGCCGGCGCACCGCCAGGGTCTGGAACACCAGGGCCAGCATCAGCATGCCGGTGCCGGCGATCGCCCAGGCGATCAACGCGCCGGCGACGCCGGTCTCCTGGGCGAAGCGGCGCGGGAGCGAGAAGACGCCGGCGCCGACCATCGAGCCGACCACCATCATGGTCAGCGTCGGGAGAGCGAGCTTCGCCGCGCCGGCCGTACCGCTCTCCGGCGCGGCCGTCGACGTGCTGTCCTCTGCCACCCGCTGCTCCTCTCCGCACGGCGGGACGCGTTCGGCGAGAAGCTACCAACCGATGTCTGATTCGATCCGAATCGCGCATCCGTGGGCGTTTTGCGGGCTTGCCCGCCTCGGCGGCGGCGCGCGGCGGCGGCCAGGGCGGCGTGCGCGGCGGCGGCCAGGGCGGCACCGGCCGCGTACCAGAGCAGGTCGGGGGCGTTGAAGGTGGTGCCGAGGACCAGACGGGCGAGCGTCGAGCGGCCGGCCAGGGCGGCCGGCAGACCGGTGAGCTGGGCCAGTTCGACACCGGCGCTCAGCGCGAAGGCGAGGCCGGCGGCGGGCAGCGGGCGGACGCGCGGGGCCGCGGCGACGATCAGGGTGTGCAGCAGCACGGTGTACAGGCAGTCGCCGACGGGCTTGGCGACCGGGCCGCTGCCCGCGTACGTGACGACGAGTCCGGCGGCGACGGTGAGCAGGGCGGCCGCCGCGGCGGTGAGGCGGACGGCGGCGGGGCGGACGGCGGCGGGGCGGACGGCGGCGGCCTGGCGGGTCACGGGGGCGGGCACCTCGGGGCGGGGTCGGTTCAGCTGTCCCCGCGGGAGCGCGAGCGCCGGCGGAACACGGCGGCGAGCAGGGCGACCGCGCCCACGGCGATGAGGATGCCGGTGGAGCGGCTCCCGGTTCCTTGGCCCGGGGCGGTGGCGCCGCCGGCCGGCGCGGCGCCCGGGGAGGCGGGCCCCGACGCGGTCGGCGCGGGGGTGGTGGGGGTGGCGGTGGCCGCGCTGTCGGGGAGCTTGTCGCCGCTGAGCGGGACGCGGGTGACGGTGCTGTTCTTGCCCTCGGTCCCGTACAGCACCGAGCGGCCGTCGGGCGCGAAGGTGACCGACTCGCCCTGGCGCTGGAAGGGCAGCTCCACGCTGCCCAGGCGCTGCGGGGCGGCGCCGCCGTCCTTCCAGCGGTACTCCTCGGCGAAGAAGTAGCCGCGCAGCAGGAGCCGGGTGCCGTCCGGGGAGAACGCGCCGTCGGTGACCCACGGGACGTCGGCGATCCGGCGGAAGGTGTTCACCCCGGTCGCCGAGAGCTTCTCCGGGCCCTGGTAGAGGCCGCCGGTGCGCTCGTTCTTGCTCGCGATGTACGCCCGGCCGGTGCCCGGGTGGATCATCAGCGCCTCTGCGTTGCGGGGGCCGTCCTCGTACCGCACCCGGTAGCGGGTGGCGTCCACGGTCTGGTCGCGGAGCTCGGCGGGCTCGGCGAAGCGGTAGATCCACACCTCGCTCCAGCTGCCGTCCAGGTTGTCGCCGATGTCGCCGAGGTAGAGCGCGCCGTCCGGCCCGAGCGAGATCGCCTCGACGTCACGGGGCTTGATGCCGCGCAGGGTGACGGTGGCGACGGTCCTGCCGGTGGAGTCGACCGCGTAGACGTACGGGCCGTCGTCGCTGTCGTTGTGCGTCCAGTAGACGCCGGGGTGCGCGCGGCTCGCGGCGAGGCCGCTGGACTCGGTGATCCTGGGGTCGCCGATGGTGAACTCGGTCCGGGAGCCCTCGGCCGCGGCCGGCTGCACGCTCGGCAGCAGGGCCAGCCCGGACGCCGCGAGCAGCGCGGCGGTGCGTCGGACGAGGTGGAGGCGTCGGACGCGTCGGCGGCGAGGCACGGAGCCCTCGGTCATCATCACGTCCTCCAACCAACCACACCGCCGACCCGGTGCGGGACAGTCCTCGGACAAGATCTACCGTAGCCGGGTGCAGACGATCGAATTGACCTGCGAACCGGCGCTGGACCGGGCCGTGCGGGCGGTGTGGCGGCAGCTGGCGGACGGCGGCGTCGACAGCGTCGCCGACAACCCGCACCCGGGGCACCGGCCGCACCTGACGCTCGCGGCGTGCGGGGCGATCACGCCGGACGCGCTGGAGCGGGTGCGCGCGGTGCTGGGCGGGGCGGTGCCGGTGGCGGTGCGGCTCAGCGGGCTGCTGACCTTCAGCGCCCGCAGCCGACGCCGGGTCCTGACCTGGGGCGTGGTGCCGAGCCCCGACCTGGTCGACCTGCACCGCGCGGTGTGGCAGGAGCTGGCCACCGCCCCCGACCCCGACGAGCACTACCTCCCCGGCCGCTGGATGCCCCACCTCGGCCTGACCCGCCGCCTCGAACCACCCGCCCTCACCCTGGCCCACGACATCCTGGGCCGCCACCCCGACCTCACCGGCGCCTTCGACGCCGCCCGCACCTTCGACTCGGACCGGCAGCAGACCACCTGGCTGACGCCGGTCCGGACGGTCCCCGAGGTCAGCGGCGCCCAGCACCCGTGAATCTGCCGGGCCGCGAATCCGCCTTCGACGCGTGGATCCCGCACGTCGACGACCCGGGCCCGCACGGGGCTACGCGGCTTCGTCCGGCCCGGTGCCGCGGCGGGCGGGGAGGTGCTGTTCCGCGGCGCGCCAGGCGGTGGTGACGGCGTGGTGGGCGGTGGTGGTGGCCTCGGTGATGTCGGCGGAGAGGTGGAGGGGCGCGCCGAGGTGGACGTGGAGGGCGGGGCGGCGCAGGGGGGCGGTGGCGAAGCCGGCGATCTGCTTGGCGGTGCTGCCCGAGCTGAGGCGGCGGGCGCCGCACTGGCCGAGCGGGACGACCGGGGCGCCGGTCATCGCGGCGAGGCGGGCGAGGCCGGTGCGGAAGGCGGTCGGTGCGGCGTCCAGGGGGTCGCGCCGCTCGGGCAGGCCGCCCTCGCCGTAGATCAGGACGACGCGGCCGTCCGCGAGGGCCGCCGCGGCGGCGTCGAGGGCGGCGGAGGCGTGGGCCGTGCCGCGGTGGACGGGGATGTGGCCGCCGGCCCGCAGGACCCGGCCGAGCACCGGCACCCGCCACAGGCCGGCGGTCGCCATGACGACCGGCTCGGTGCCGACCTCGCGCAGTGCGGCGAGCACCACCCCGGGGTCGGCGAGCGAGCTGTGGTTGGCGACGACGATGCTGCCCGGGGCGACGGGGCCGGACACCTCGGAGCTGACGGACAGCCGGCCGAGCACGGGGACCAGGACGGCAGCGATCCGGGCGAGCATGGGGCACGGCTCCTTCGTGGCGCGCGGCCGGTGCGGTCGCCCGGCCACCGGGTGCGGGGTGGTGCCGCCATCGTGCCGGAGGGGCCGGGCCGGGCGCCTGAGTAGCGGTACTCATCCGCTCCCGGTCAGGGGGCCGTGAAGAGGCTCGGGAAGCGGGCGGCCAGCCAGGGGCGGCGGCCCCAGGCGAGGACCTTGCCGCGGGTGAGCGCGTCGGTGGCGGTGTAGCGGCCGAGGGCGATGAGCAGGAAGGCGACCGGCTCGGTGAGGATGGTGCAGTCCGCGCGGCGCGGCGGCTCCTGGCCGACCTCGGCGGCGCCGTCGGTGAAGGTGACGGCGAAGCCGCCGAGGCCCCGGACCCGCAGCCGGTAGCAGGCGCTGTGCCCGGCGGCGGCGCGCGCGTCCACGACCAGCGGCATGGCGGTGCGCAGGAACGGCATGGTCAGTTCGACCCGGCGCCGGTCGATGGGGTGGGGCCGTCCGAGCGCGACGGCGATGTCGTACAGGTGGCCGAGCATGTGGGTCAGCAGGTAGGCGCCGAGGGTGTCGAGGTCCATCGGGCCGAGCGGGGTCACGACGGGTTCGGTGCCGGAGCGTCGGCCCGCGGCCGCGGTGAACTCCCGGGCGTGGCGGGCGATGTCAGCGGCGAGGACGGCGGGGTCGCGCTCCGGCAGCTCGGCGAGCGAGGCCGCGTTGGCGGCGGCGAGCGAGGCGGGGGTGCCGTCGCCGTACGGCCGGTCCTCGCCGGCGGCCAGGCCGGCCATCAGCTCGTTGGCCATGGCGAGGTGGGCCGCCGCTTCGGCCACCGTCCAGGTGGCACCGGGTACCGGGGTGGCACCCCGGCGGTCGCCGAGCAGGGGGACGGCGGCGTCGCCGACGGCGGTGATCGCCTCGAAGAGCGCGGAGCGCTCGACGACGGGTGCGGCGGGGGCGGGGGAATTCCGGCTGTTCGGGAGGGTCATGGGGGTGAAGAGTGGCCGACCGCCGCACCGCTGTCCAGACCCGGGGCCGGACCCGGACGCGGCATGGCGGTCAGGGCCCGGCACGGCGGTCAGGGCCCGGCACGGCGGTCAGGGGACGGGTCGGCGGGTCAGAACTGCAGGGACTTGGTGTGCAGGTACTCGGCGAGGCCGTGGGTGCCGAGTTCGCGGCCGATGCCGGAGGACTTGTGGCCGCCGAAGGGGGCGAGCGGGTTGAAGCGGCCGCCGTTGATGTCGACCTGGCCGGTGTCCATGCGGAGGGCGAAGGCGACGGCGGTGTCCTGGTCCGCGGCCCAGACGCCGCCGGCGAGCCCGTACTGGGTGCCGTTGGCGAGTTCCAGGGCGTGCTCCTCGTCGCGGTAGGCGAGGATCGACAGGACCGGGCCGAAGACCTCCTCCTGGGCGACGGTCATGTCGGCGGTGACGTCGGCGAGCACGGTGGGGCGGACGTAGTGGCCGCGCTCCAGGCCGTCGGGGCGTTCGGGACCGCCGGCGACCAGGCGGGCGCCCTGGTCGAGGGCGCCCCGGATGTAGCCGCGGACGCGCTCCAGCTGGCGGGCGTTGACCAGCGGGCCGAGGCGGGTGGCGGGGTCGGTGGGGTCGCCGGGGGTGTACTTGGCGGCGGCCTTGGCGGCGAGTTCGACGGCCTCCTCGTACTGGTCCTGGTGGACCAGCAGGCGGGTCCAGGCGCTGCAGGTCTGGCCGGAGTTGGCGAAGGCGTTGGCGACGTTGACGTTGACGGCGCGGGTCAGGTCGGCGCCGGGGAGGACGACGTTGGCGGACTTGCCGCCGAGTTCCAGGGCGACCCGCTTGATGCCGCGTCCGGCGGTCTCGGCGACGGTCCGGCCGACGGCGGTGGAGCCTGTGAAGGAGACCAGGTCGACGTCCGGGTGGGCGGCGAGGGCCGCGCCGGCGACCGCGCCGGCGCCGGTGACCAGGTTGAACACGCCGGGCGGGAAGCCGGCCTCGTCGACGATCCGGGCGAACAGGCGGGCGACCAGCGGGGTGTCCTCGGCGGGCTTCAGGACGACGGTGCAGCCGGCGGCGAGGGCGGGGACGACCTTGGCGACGATCTGGTGGAGCGGGTAGTTCCACGGGGTGATCGCGGCGACCACGCCGACCGGTTCGGCGTGGACGACGGAGTTGCCGACCCGTTCCTCGAAGGCGTACCCGGCGAGGATCTCCAGGTAGGAGGAGGCGACGGCGAGCGGCAGGCCGGCCTGGACGGCGGTGGCGAAGCCGATCGGGCTGCCGAGTTCGGCGGTGACGGTCCCGGCGATCTCGGCCTGGGCGGCGGCGAGTCCGTCGCGCAGGCGGGTGAGCGCGGCCAGCCGCTCCTCGCGGCCGGTGGCGGCCCAGCCGCGGGCGGCTGCGCGGGCCGCGGCGACGGCGGCGTCGATGTCGGCGGCCGCGCCGGCGGGGACGGTGGCGATGACCGTCTCGGTGGCGGGGTCGACGACCTCGATGGCGCCGCCGTCGAGCGAGGGCCGCCAGGCACCGCCGATGTACTGATCCGCGTGCTGCTGCACCACAGCCGTTCCTCTCCTCGGGGCGGGCACCGTTTAATTAGCAATGCTAGTTAATGCCGTCCCCGCCCCGGAAGCAAGGGCCCCCGTCGCCGCGCGGCCCGAGGCCGGCGCCGGTCAGCAGTAGCGGTCGAGGAAGACCATCCGCCGACCCTCGGCGGAGCCGAACTCGTACGCGACGTGGAACACCTCGCCGCGCCCGTCCTCCAGCCCGCGCTTGACCGTCTGCCAGAACGTGCGCCGGTCGGTGTCCGCGACCACCGCGAGGTGCTCGGGGTCGGGCCACCCGAGGTAGCCCTCCAGCACGGTGTGCGCGGTGAGGACGAGCCGCTTGGCGGCGCGCAGGTCGAGCGGGCCGCGGACGAAGTGCCAGCGGTTGTCGTCCGGGTCCAAGAGTTCGATCACGCCGTACGGCGGCGTGCGGTTGTTCGACACGGTGTCAGTTTCGCACGCCGATTTCCGCCCCGGCTCTGGACGCCGGGTGTCCTGGACATGTAAAACGACTGTCCCACTGTGCTTCTCAGGTTCGGCGCCACGCTCCCTCCCTCCGGGGACGGGCGGCACCCCGCGCCTGCTCCCCGGGCTCCCCCACTTCCAGAGGAGTCCGATGCGCACCAGCATCCGCACCACCGCGATCGCCACCGCCGTCGCCCTCGCCACCGGCACCCTGGTGGCGGCCGCCGCGCCCTCCGCGCCCGGCGACCGGGCGGCGGGCCGCCCGAGTCCGGCGACGGCGGTGGCCCGGGCCCAGGCGGCGGTGGACGCGCACAGCACGCAGCTGGCCGTCACCGCCGCGCAGGGCCGGACCGTCCGCGACGTGGTGGTCGACGCGGACGGCACCCAGCACGTCCGGTTCGACCGCAGCTACCGGGGGCTGCCGGTGATCGGCGGCGACCTGGTGGTGCACCTGACCCCGGGCGGCGCGTTCCGGGACGCCGACCGGGCGGCCGGCGGCGATCTGGCGGTGCCGAGCACCACCCCGGCGGTGGGTGCGGACGCGGCCGCCGCACAGGCGGGCGGCGCGCTGCGGCAGGCGGTGCCGGGCGCCCGCGAGACCTCCGGCGGCTCCGCCCCGCAGCTGGTGGTGGACGCCGCGCACGGCGCGCCGCGACTGGCCTGGCAGACCACCGTCGCGGGCACCGACTACCTGGGCAACCCGGTGGCGCGGACGGTGCTGACCGACGCCCGCAGCGGCGAGCGGATCGCCGACTGGGACGGCCTGGAGACCGCCGCCGGCGACGGCCGGTCCCTCTACAGCGGGACGGTGGCGCTGGAGACCACCCAGTCGGGCAGCAGCTACCAGCTGAAGG
This sequence comes from Kitasatospora terrestris, assembly GCF_039542905.1. NCBI lineage: Bacteria > Bacillati > Actinomycetota > Actinomycetes > Kitasatosporales > Streptomycetaceae > Kitasatospora > Kitasatospora terrestris. The sequence goes on along the minus strand of NZ_BAABIS010000001.1, from coordinate 8,393,050 downwards.
ACCCGAACCGGGGCAACACCTACACCGGCGACGCGGCCAACAAGACGGACCTGTGCTTCGGTTCGATCTGCTTCAGCCGGGCGCCCGCCACCCTGTTCACCGACGCGGACAACCACTGGGGCACCGGCGCCGACGCCGACCGGGCCACCGCCGCGGTCGACGCGCAGTACGGCACCGACACCACCTGGGACTACTACAAGAACGTGCACGGCCGCAGCGGCATCGCCGGTGACGGCAAGGGCTCGTACAACCGGGTGCACTACGGCAGCAACTACAACAACGCCTTCTGGCAGGACAGCTGCTTCTGCATGACGTACGGCGACGGGGACGGGACGACCTTCGGTCCGCTGGTGTCGCTGGACGTGGCCGGGCACGAGATGTCGCACGGCGTGACCTCGCGCACCGCGAAGCTCAACTACTCCGGGGAGTCCGGTGGGTTGAACGAGGCGACCTCGGACATCATGGGCACCCTGGTCGAGTGGTACGCGGGCAACGCCGACGACCCGGGCGACTACCTGATCGGCGAGGAGATCGTGAAGTCCGGCTTCGGCAAGGCGGCGCTGCGCTTCATGGACCAGCCGTCGAAGGACACCAAGTCGGCGGACTGCTGGAGTTCGAGCGTCGGCAACCTCGACGTGCACTACTCCTCGGGCGTGGCCAACCACTTCGCGTACCTGCTGGCCGAGGGCAGCGGCGCCAAGGTGGTCAACGGGGTGTCGTACAACAGCCCGACCTGCAACGGCGCGTCGGTGACCGGCATCGGGCGGGACAGGCTCGGGGCGATCTGGTACCGGGCGCTGAGCGTCTACATGACCTCGACCACCAACTACGCGGGTGCCCGGACCGCGACGCTGAGGGCGGCGACCGACCTGTACGGTGCGTCGAGCGCGGAGTACGCGGCGGTGGCGGCGGCCTGGTCGGCGGTGTCGGTCGGCTGATCCGGAGCCGGTCCGCCGGCGGGCGCCGCGGGGCGGGGGTCGACACCCCCGCCCCGCGGCGTGTCCCGGGCTGCTCTCAGGCGCGCCCGAGGGCGCGGTCGACGGCGATCTCGATCACCACGCGCTCCGGGTTCTCGCGCGGCTGGCGGTAGCGCTCGGCGTAGCGCCGGACCGCGTCGGCGACCGCCGCCGGGTCGTCGCGGACCACCGCGAGGCCCTCCAGGGTCGACCAGCGGGCCCGGTCGACCTGGCAGAGCGCGACCCGCAGGCCCTGCTCGCCGGCCGCGAGGACGTTCTGCACCTTGCGGCTGGCCCGGCTGCTGATCACCCGGGCGGTCAGCGTCCGCGGGTCGAAGGTCGCGCCGACCGGGACGACGTGCGGGGTGCCGTTCGGGCGCAGGGTGGTCAGTGTGCAGAGCTGGTACTCGCGCCAGAAGGCCAGGTAGTCGTCGTCGAGGGCGTGCAGGTCATGGGCCATGTCGGCATGTTACGTGGGCAATGTCGAGGGCGGTCACCGGGACCCGGTAGGTTTCGGCCGCGGCCGGAACCGAACGCCGCGCGCCGGCGTCGGTCCGGTAAGACGAACGGAACGGAGTCCGGTGGTGGGGTTGGCAGGGACGGCGGAGGCTGTGGCGGGCGGGCTCGGGGAGGGCGGCGCGGCACGGCTGCGCAGCGGCCGGGACGGGGCGCCCGGACCGCGGGTCGGCGCGGTGGCGGGGTTCGCGCCGTGGCCGCCGGAGGGCAGCGGGAAGGCCCGCGGCAAGGCGCTGCGCGAGCGCACCCCGCGCGAGGCGCACGCGCTGCACGCGCCGGCGGCCGGTCGGCCGAGTGTGGCGACCGCCGTCGAGGAGGCCAACGCGGGGCGCCTGCCGCACCTGGTGCCGATAAGGATCGGCCGGATGGCGGCCTCGCCGTTCGCGTTCCTGCGCGGCTCCGCGGGTCTGATGGCACACGATCTGGCCACCACCCCGACGACCGGGGTGGTCGCCCAGCTGTGCGGTGACGCGCACGCCGCCAACTTCGGCCTCTACGGCGACGCCCGGGGCCGGCTGGCGGTCGACATCAACGACTTCGACGAGACCGTGCCGGGCCCCTGGGAGTGGGACCTCAAGCGGCTGGCCGCCAGCCTGGTGCTGGCCGGCCGGCAGGCCGGGGCGGACGAGGACACCTGCCGGCGGGCGGCGTTCGACTCGGTCGGCTCGTACCGGCGGACCATGCGGCGGCTGGCCAAGCTCTCCGCGCTGGACGCCTGGAACGCCATCCCCGACGACCAGCTGGTGACCCTGACCGAGGCGCACGAGCTGAACGAGGTGCTGGCGGCGGTGTCGGCGAAGGCACTGCGCAACACCAGTGCCAAGTTCGCCGCGAAGTCCACCGACCGCACCGAGGACGGCGGTTGGCGCTTCGTGGCGGCGCCGCCGGTGCTCAGCGAGGTGAGCGACACCCGGGCCGCGCGGGTCGCGGAGTCGCTGGCCGCCTACCGGGAGACCGTCCCGGCGGAGCTGCAGCCGCTGCTTGCCCGGTACAGCGTGCAGGACGTCGCCTTCCGGATCGTCGGCACCGGCAGCGTCGGCACCCGCTCGTACGTGGTGCTGCTGGTCGACCAGCGGGAGCAGCCGCTGGTGCTCCAGGTGAAGGAGGCGCGGGCGTCGGTGCTGCTGCCGCACCTGCGGCGGGCCGGTTTCCCGGTCGCCGCGGCGGCCGGGGCGGACGGGCACGAGGGCCGCCGCGTGGTGCTCGGGCAGAAGCGCATGCAGGTGGTCAGCGACGTGCTGATGGGCTGGACCACGGTGGACGGGCTGCCGTACCAGGTGCGGCAGTTCCGCAACCGCAAGGGCAGTGTGGATCCGGCCGCGCTGCTGCCCGCGCAGCTGGACGACTACGGGCGCCTGACCGGCGCGCTGCTCGCCCGGGCGCACGCCCACACCGCGGACGCGGCGACGGTGGCGGGGTACTGCGGCAAGGACGAGCGCCTGGACGAGGCGGTCGCCGCGTTCGCGGTGGCCTACGCCGACCAGAGCGAGGCGGACCACGCGGCGCTGCTGGCGGCGGTCCGGGCGGGCCGGCTGCCCGCCGAGACGGGCGTCTGACCGCCTCCCGGCCCCGGCCGCTGCCCGGACGTCCCGTCAGGGGTGGTTCGTGCAGCGGCTGTTGGCTGGTTTGCGTCCTTCTCGCGGGGACGGGTGCGCCCGTACGGTCGGGGGCGGGTCTGCGGTTCCGCAGCTCCCTCGGCCGCACTCGCCTGGAGGACGGATTTGACCACCGCCGACACGCCGCCGCTCGTCCCGTTGCACTGCCTGCGGCACGCCGAGCCGGGCCCGCCGCGCCTGGTCGCCCTGCCGACCGGCACTCCCGCCTGGTTGGTGACGCGGCACGCGGACGTCCGGCAGGTGCTGGCCGACCCGCGGATCAACCGCTCGTCGCTGTACGCCGCGGGCGCGCCGCCGGTCACCGTGACGCCGAACATCCTGGACGACCCGGACTCCCTGCTCAACAGTGACGGGCCGGAGCACCAGCGGATCCGCCGGACCGTGCAGCGGGCGTTCACCCCGCGCGCCATCGAGCGCTGGCGGCCGTGGGTGTCGGGCGTGGTGGACACCCTGGTCGAGGAGCTGGTGGCGGCGGGGCCGCCGGTGGACGCGGTGGCGAACTTCACCCGTCCGCTGCCGGTCGCCGTGATCAGCCGCCTGATGGACCTGGACGGGCTGGACCTGGAGCGCCTCGCGCACTGGAGCGACCACGCGCTGTCGGTCACCGCGTACTCCGCCGAGGAGATCGCCACCGCGATGCGGGAGTTCGGCGAGTTCGGCTACCAGCTGCTGACCGAGCGCCGCAAGAGCCCGGGCGAGGACCTGGTGAGCAGCCTGGTCCAGGCGGCGGACCAGACCGGCGGGGTGAGCGAGCAGCAGCTGACCGCGCTGGTCTGCGGGCTGGTGGTGGCGGGGCACGAGACCACGATGACCTCGCTCGGCAACGCGCTGGTGTACCTGCTGGACCGGGACCGTGCGGCGTGGCGGCGGATCGGCGCCGACCCGGAGGCGGCGGCCGCGGCGACCGAGCAGATCCTGCGCCGGATCCCGCTGGGCGACCGGGACGCGCTGCCGGGGATGCTGCGCCGGGCGGTGGAGGACGTGGAGGTCGGCGGGGTGCTGATCCCGGCGGGCGCGGTGGTCGCGGCGGACACCACCGCCGGCAACCACGACCCGCTGGTGTACCCGGCGGAGGAAACTGACCTGTTCGGGCCGTTGGCCGGGCCGAGCCTGACCTTCGGCGCGGGCCCGCACCACTGCCTGGGCGCGTGGCTGGCCCGGATGGAGCTGGAGCTCGGCCTGCACAAGCTGGCCCGCCGGGTGCCGGGGATGCGGCTGTCCGCGCCGGTGGACTCGATCGAGTGGCGGCAGGGCCTGCTGACCCGCAGCCCGCTGTCCCTGGGGCTGAGCTGGTGAGCGGGGGCGCGGAGGGCCCGGGTGCGGTGCTGGTCGAGGTCGACCGGGTCAGGTGCGTGGGCACGGGGCTGTGCGCGGCGACGGCGCCGGACGACCTGGCGCTGGGCGCGGACGGGCGGGCCGAGGCCCGGCCGGGCCCGGGTGCGGGCTCGGCGGAGCTGACCGAGGCGGCGGAGATGTGTCCGGTGGAGGCGATCAGCGTGCGGCTGGCGGCCACCGGGGAGCGGATCGCACCGTTGTGACGCCGTGTCACCGCCCCGTGAAGTGACGTGAACATTTCATAACGACGCGCCCGGGAGCGAGTGAACCGGTGCGGCCGGGGACAGGGTTCGACGTACCGTCAACCATCCGATCCTCGACCGCACCGGAGGACCCCCGTGCGCACCAGGACGCTCCTCGTCGCCGCGGCCACGGCCGTACTGCTGCTGGCCTCTCCCGCGACCGCCGCCGCCCCCGCCGCGGGCGCCGACGGCGTCGGCGACAGCTACTACCCGACCTACGGCAACGGCGGGTACGACGTCTCGCACTACGACATCCGGCTGAAGTACCAGCCCGCCACCGACCGGCTGGAGGGCACCACCACGATCCTGGCCACCGCCACCCAGGACCTGTCCCGCTTCGACCTGGACTTCGCGCTGGACGTCTCCGAGGTGCTGGTCAACGGCCGCCGGGCGGCCTTCGCCGGCAGCGGCGAGCAGGAGCTGGTGGTCACCCCGGCCGCCCCGCTGCGCAAGGGCGAGCGGGCCACCGTGGTGGTCCGCTACGCGGGCACGCCGTCGGCGGTGAAGCGCTACGGCTTCACCGCGTGGCTGCGCACCCCGGACGGCGGGGTGGCGGCGGGCGAGCCGGAGGCGGCGTGGTGGTGGTTCCCGAGCAACGACCACCCGTCCGACAAGGCGACCTTCGACGTGTCGGTGCTGGTGCCGGACGGCACCCAGGCGATCAGCAACGGCGTGCTGGTCTCCCAGCGCTCGCAGCTCGGCTGGACCCGCTACAGCTGGCGCGAGGACAAGCCGCAGGCCACCTACCTGGCCACCCTCGCCCTCGGCCGCTTCGACGTCACCACCTCGACCACCGCCGGCGGCCTGCCGGTGGTCAACGCCTACAGCCGCGACCTGGGCGACAACGAGGGCGCGGCGCGGGCCAGCGTGGAGCGCACCGGCGAGCTGGTCGACTGGCTGAGCGGGTACTTCGGCCCGTACCCGTTCTCCTCGGCCGGCGGCTACGTGCCCAACGTCCCGACCCGCTTCGCCCTGGAGAACCAGACCCGGGTCTTCTACAGCCCCCGGCAGTTCGCCTCCGGCTCCAACACCTCGGTGGTGGTGCACGAGCTGGCCCACCAGTGGTTCGGCGACAGCGTCTCGCTGCAGCGGTGGAGCGACATCTGGCTGAACGAGGGCTTCGCCCGGTACGCGCAGTACCTGTGGTCGGAGCACGAGGGCGAGGGCACGGCCGCCGAGCTCGCCGACTGGGTCTGGTCCTCGCACCCGGCCGACGACCCGTTCTGGACCGTGCGGCCGGGCGACCCCGGCGCGGAGGGCCAGTTCGACCTCGCGGTGTACGACCGCGGCGCGGCGGCGGTGCAGGCGCTGCGCGCGGCGGTCGGCGACGAGTCCTTCTTCGCGATCCTGCGCGGCTGGCAGTCGGAGCACCGCTACGGCAACGCCACCATCGCCCAGTTCCGCGCGTACGCCGAGCGGGTCTCGGGCAAGCCGCTGGCCGAGCTGTTCGACACCTGGCTGTTCACCCCCGCCAGGCCCGCGGCCGCGCCCTCGGGCGCCCCGGCCGCCGCCTCGCTCGCCGCGAAGGCCGAGCCGCGCTCCTGGCAGAAGATCCACCAGGTCGAGCACCGCTGACGGTCCGTCCCTCCCTTCCGGCGGGCGGCCCGCCGGAAGGGAGGGCTGCCGGTCAGGCCAGCGGCCGGCAGAGCAGCGCGTCGGGTGCTCCGCCGTGGCTCCACTTCCAGGTGAAGGCGACCCCGGCGAGGTACTCGCTGTCGGCGCACTGGCCCTTGTAGTGGCCGGGTGCCCAGTCGCTGGCCACCGAGCCGCCGGTGGCGGGCCGGTTGTCGCCGTGGTCGAACCAGACGTTGCGGCCGGTCAGCGGCAGCGGCCTCGCGGAGGGCGCGCAGAGCAGGGTGGCCATCGCGTTGCCGCTGACGCCGTAGCCGACGACGAAGGTGCCGTCCGGGCACTGCAGCTTGTTGTAGCCGCTCGCCCAGTCGCCGTGGGTGACGTACCGCTCGTCGGTGACCGCCGTCCACTCCCCCGCCGCCTTGGCGGGCCCGCCCGCGTCGGTGCACAGGCCGCGGTTGGAGCTGCGGGCGAGGGCGACCAGGCGCTGGGTGTCGGGGCAGTTGCCCTTGCGGTGGCCGTACGCCCAGTCGGGCCTGGCGCGCATGGTGAGGGACAGGTTCTGGTCGCCGAAGTCCAGGTCGACCATGTTCCACCGCTCGGGCTGGGCGACGGCACCGGTCCTCCCGGCGGCGCCGGTCAGCTTCGCCCAGTCGGCGGCCCGCCAGTCGCCGCCGTCCAGCAGCCCCGACCGGCGGCCGGCGGCGTCGTAGGAGAGCAGCGCCCAGCTGTCGTTCGGGGTACCGTCGGCGCCGGCCCAGCCGACCACCGGCCACTGGGCGAAGTCGGTGTCGTTCTTCACCAGGATGTCGGTGAAGGTGTCGAACCAGGCCTTCTCCTTGGCGTTGTCCGAGCCGCGTCCGGCGGCACCGAACTCGCTGATCCACACCGGCGCGGTGAAGTGCTGGCCGGACTGCGTGACGAACAGCGCCTCGTCGTCGACCACCTGGGCCAGCTGCTCGGGCGTGAAGTCCTGGTAGCGCGGGTCGTTGGTGGACCCGAGGCCGCTGCCCGCACCGGTGTTGGCGGGCCCGGTGTAGGCGTAGAAGTGCGCGGCGTACACCAGCTTGCCGCTGCGGATCAGCGTGTTGGAGAGGTTGCGGACCGGGGTGAGCATCGGCCGGCCGTGGCTGAACAGCGCGGAGGGGATGCCGTACCAGTTGATGCCCTCCATCACGACCAGCATGTCCGGGTCGGCCTCCAGGATCCGGTTGCCGGCCTCCTCGAACGCGGCGTACTCGTCGTGGCCGTCGCCCCAGCCCCAGTTGGGGTCGTCCCAGGTGTCGCGGCGCACCTCGTTGCGCAGGTCGGCGCCGACCACCCGCTTGTTCTCCTTGTACCGGTCGACCAGGAACACCCAGTCGTCGATCCACGCCTGCGCGGACTGGCCGCTGTTCCAGCGCTCGTTGCCGTCCAGGCCGCAGCAGAACCGGTAGCTGGTGGTGTGGTTGTTGAGGATCACCGCGAAGCCGTCGGCGGTGAGCGCCGCCACCACGGCGTCGTACACCTGCAGCGGGGTCCTCCCCTTCAGCTGCGGGTTGGCGGCGACGGCGGAGTCCGGGACGGGCGCGGTGTCGTGGATCATCGCGTTGGCGAACGGCAGGCGGACGCTGTTCAGCCCGAGCGCGCGGAAGTCGGCCGTCAACTGCGCCAGCGGGACGCGGTCCAGGCCGAGCGGGATGTTGTGCGAGACCTGCCGGGCCTGGTTGTTCGCCGGGTCGTTCGGATCGCCGCTGCCCTCCCAGGTGCCCTGGGCGCCGGCCCAGTTGCCGGCCTTCAGCTTGAAGCGGTTGCCGCCCGCGTCGACGACGTACCGGCCCCGGGTGGAGAGCGGGCCGGTCCAGGAGTCGGAGAGCTGCGCGGCCGTCGTGGCGGCTGCGGGAGCGGGTGGTTCGGCCGCCGCGACCGGGGTGACGGCGGCGGCGACCAGGGCCGCGGCGAGCACGGCGGCCAGGCCGGCGGTTCGGACGATGCGCACGGTGGTTCCCTCCATGGGGCGGGAGCGGGGTGAGGGTGGTGGTGCGACCGCTCAGGGGAAGAGGGCCTGGATGCCGGCGACGGCGCCGCCGCGGGCCCACTCCTCCCAGGCGAGCGGACGGAGCGTCAGCGGGCAGGCCGCGGCGGCTCCGAAGGCGGTGGCGGCGTACGCGTCCCTGATGTGCACGCCGAACAGGTCGTAGGTGTCGAGCCCTTCGCCGCTGACCACGACGCGTTCCGGACCGACCAGGTTCACCAGGGTGGCGATGCCGACGCCGATCGCGCGCCCGGCCCGGGCGAAGGCCTCCCGGGCGGCCGGGTCGCCGCCCCGGGCGAGGGCGGTCACGTCCGCGAACTCCAGCTCCGGGCGGCCGGTGACCGCCCGGACCGCGTCGCGGACGGCGCCGCTGGAGGCGATCGCCTCCACGCAGCCGACCGCGCCGCAGTGGCAGCGCGGTCCGGCCGGGTCCACCGCGATGTGGCCCAGCTCGCCGGCCACGCCGTGGGCGCCGGCCAGCAGCCGCCCGTTGACGACGATCCCGGAGCCGATGCCCGCGCCGATGGTGACCAGCGCGAAGTCGTCGGTGCCGATCCCCTCGCCGAACCAGTGCTCGGCCGCGGTCAGCGCCTTGACGTCGTTCTCCACGGTGACGTGCAGGCCGGTCGCGACCGCGACGGTCGCGGCCAGCGGCACGTCCCGCCAGCCGGGGAGCACCGAGTAGCGGACGGTGCCGCCCGGCCGGTCCACGTCTCCGGAGACGGCGATCCCCAGGTGCCGGGTGCGGTCCCGGAACTCCGGTGCGGAGTCGAGCAGTTCCTCCACCAGCTCGACGAGCAGGGCGCAGACCGCGGCCGGGGTCCGCTCGCCGAGCGGGCGCCGGGCGGAGGTCCGCATGGCGGCGCGCAGGTCGCAGACCGTCCCGTAGAGGGTGTCGGCGCTGATCTTCACCCCGGCGAAGAACTCCCGGTCCGCGCTGACGGCCAGCGGGCTGACCGGGCGGCCCGCGCCCGGCGCGGTGCGCTCGGGCGGGAGCTCGTACAGGTACCCGTCGGCCAGCAGGGGCCGGGCCGCCTTGGTGACCGCGGTCTGGGACAGGCCGGTGCGCCGGGCCAGTTCGACCCGGCTGAGCGGTCCCTCGCCCAACAGCATGGCCAGGACGGTCGTTTCGGCCGGCGCGGAAACCAGCGGCCGTGCATGGTTCGTGGGCACGGCGGCACCGTACCGCCGATTAATCAACCTCGTCCAGTATTGCTGCACAGCGTCAACTCGACCCGGCCCCGGCGGACTTCCACACCCTCCGCCCGCCTCCCCGGGGTCCCGCCGCCGCGACCTCGGCTGTCAGCCCTCCAGGAGGCGACGCCACCACGGGGTGACGGGCTCCGCGGCCGGTACCGCGACGGTCACCGGGACGGAGCGGGACTCGATCGGCTCGGGCCACTCGATCAGCTCGGCGGCGAACCAGACCACCGGCTTGGTGTCGGTCCGCGCGTTCGCCCACCCGGCGAGGCGCTCGGCGGTGGCCCGGTCCGCCAGCAGCCCGCGCGGGGTGACCTCCACGCCGAGCTCGGCGACCGCGTCCCGGTACAGGTCGTTGCAGAGCCAGCTGTGCAGGAGGCCGCCGTCGTAGCCGAGCACCTCCCAGCCGAGCGCCGCGCCGCCGTCGGCGAGCGGCGGCGGCTCGTACAGCAGGGCGTGCAGCACCGGTTCGTGGGTGCGGGCCGCGCGGACCTCGCGGGCCAGCACCTCGGCGTCCGCCGACGCCGCCCGCAGGGCCGTCACCCGCGCCGCCGGCGGGACCTCCACCATGGCGCAGGCCTCCCGCGCGTGTTCCGGCGAACCGAACCAGCAGCCGTCCCCCGGTACCCGCTCGCCGAGGCAGTCGGAGGCGGAGGTGAGCAGGACGCCCTTCGGCAGTCCGGCGCCGGACATCTCGTCCGGGGTGGCCACCAGGTAGCCGAGCACCACCGGGTCGCCACCGCCCACCGGTTCGCCACCGCCCACCGGTTCGCCACCGCCGACCGGTTCGGCGGCCGGCCCGCCGAGCACCGGCAGCGCCTCCGTGGGTCCGGGCGCGCGGCGGTGCTCCAGCCAGAACAGGTAGCCGCGCAGGTACGTCTCCAGCCGCCCGCTGTCGATGTCGTCGACGTAGTCGCGCAGGCCCTGCGCCGCGTCCAGCCAGTGCGTCTCGTGGGCCGGGTCGTACGAGGTCGCCCACCGGTGCGCGGTCGCCAGCGCCCAGGCGCGCACCCGCTCGCGCCCGGCCCACCACGCGCGGACGCCGTCGACCGTCCAGTGCTCGTCGCCGTCCATCGCGTAGCCGCCGTGCCCCAGCTGCGAGGCCCACAGGAAGTCCTCGACCGCCCCGGCGTCCGCGGGCTGCCGGAAGACGAACTCGGTGCCTTCGAGCGGGCCGTACTCGTCGTCGTACGCGATGTGCAGCGGGTCGTCCAGGCGGCTCATCTGCAGGCTGTCGGTCCATGCGCCGTAGAACGGCCCGGGCACGTTGCGCCAGTTCCGTTCCGCCCACTCCCCGCGGAACGGGTCCGGCACCCCGCCCGCGATCAGCTTCCGCGCCGTCGGGACCGGATCCCATTGACATCCTCCCTGGCCTAAAGGCCGGGGATTCCCGCCTGCTCCCACACTGGTTGGGTGGGTTGCTTCGGGTGGGTTCCTGCTTCGCTGCGCTGTGCGGGCACGGGTGCCCGTCTTACCTGCGCTCGACAGGCTGACACCGCCAGTCCGGCGGCCTTGGCGACGTTGACCGCCGCGTTGACGTCCCGGTCGTGGACGGTCCCGCACGCCCCGCACGCCCATGCGCGGACGCCGAGGGGCTTGGGGCCGTCCTTGACGCCGCAGTTCGAGCACACCTGGGAGGTCGGCTCGAAGCGTCCGATCCTCACGACGGTGCGCCCGTACCGGGCGGCTTTGTACTCCAACATGGTGACGAACCGCGACCAGCCGGCGTCGTGCACCGACTTGGCCATGCGCGTACGCGCAAGTCCCTTGACCGCCAGGTCTTCGACGGCGACCGCTTGGTTGTCGCGGATCAGCCGGGTGGAGAGCTGGTGGTGGAACTCGCGCCGCGCGTCGGCGACCCGCGCGTGAGCGCGTGCGACCTTGGTGCGGGCCTTGGCCCGGTTCTTCGAGCCCTTGGCCTTGCGGGCCAGGATGCGCTGCGCCTTACTTGAGCTTCTTCTCGGCGCGGCGCAGGAAGCGGGGGCTGTCGATCTTCGTGCCGTCGGAGAGGATCGCGAAGTGCGCAAGCCCGAGGTCGACGCCGACCGCGGTGCCGGTGTCGGGCATGCGGGCCAGGTCGGCGGCGGGGTCGGTCTCGATGACGAACGAGGCGAAGTACCGGCCGGCGCTGTCCTTGACGACGGTCACCGTGGACGGGTCCGAGGGCAGAGCGCGGGACCACTTCACGTCCAGGTCGCCGATCTTCGGCAGGGACAGCTTCCCGACCGGTGTGATCTTCCACCGGGCGTTCGCGGTGAAGCGGACGGCCTGCCGGGTGTCCTTGCGCGACTTCAAGCGCGGCGCGCCCGTGCGGGGCCGCTTGCCCTTCAACCCGTCGAAGAAGTTCCGGTACGCGGTGTCCAGGTCCCGCAGGGACTGTTGCAACACGACGGCCGACACCTCGCCGAGCCACGCCCGCTGCGGGGTCTTCTTCGCCTCGGTGATCAACGCCTTCGACAGGTCGCCCGTCCTCGGGAACGGCAGCCCGGCGGCACGGGCGTCCTCACGGGCACGCAGCGCGTCGTTGTACACCACCCGCGCACACCCGAACGCCCGCGCCAGCGACGAACGCTGACCTGCGGTCGGATAGACGCGAAAGGAGTACCTGAGCTGCACAACAGCACCGTACCAATGCTGGCGCATGGCCGCGTATCAGAACATTCGCACAGGTAGACACTGCGCCTTCGCCCTTCATGCGTATGTGGTTTTCGCGACGAAGTACCGGCACGAGGTGTTCGCCGACCACCACCTGACCCGACTCGAAGAGATCACGCGGAGCGTCTGCGCCGACTCGAGGTCGAGCCGGTCGAGTTCAACGGCGAGAACAACCACGTCCACCTGCTCGTGAATGTCCCACCCAAGGTCACCCCGTCCAAGCTCGTCAACAGCCTCAAGGGCGTCAGCTCCCGCCGCATGCGCCAGGAGTTCCCCGACCTGGTCAAGCACCACCGGCGCGCACAGCGACTCCGGTCCGACTCGTACTTCGCCGGCTCCGTCGGCGGCGCACCCCCGTCGGTGGTCCGCCGGTACATCGAGCAGCAGAACCGCCCAGCCTGACGCCGACAGCGGGCACCGCCCACAGCGCTGGAGGGCGCCCAGCGCTGACATCAGAGCAGGGCCCAGAGTCGCTTCACCACCGGGTTGAAGCCCAGTGCACTGCGATTAGTCCTGGAAGCCCGCCGCGTCCGCGTCGGCCTTCCCCCTCCTCCGCATGCGCTGCTCAGCCGTGGGCCGGTGCGGGGGCCGGCAGGTCGGCGGCGGGTTCGGCCGGGACGGGCGCCGCGGTGCGGCGGTCGGCGGCCCAGGACGCGGCGGCGATCAGGAAGCCGAGGACAGCGAGGACGGCGCCGACCAGGGTCGGGGAGGTCCAGCCGAGGCCCGCGGTCAGGGCCAGGCCGCCGAGATAGGCGCCCTGCGCGTTGGCCAGGTTGAACGCCCCCTGCACGGTCGCGGAGGCCAGGGTGGGCGCCTTGCGGGCCTTCTGCAGGACCAGGGTCTGCACGGTGGGCACGGTCGCGAAGCCGAACATGCCGATCAGCACCACGGTCAGTGCCGCCGACCACTGGGCGTGCGCGGTCACCGCGAACAGCGCCAGCGCGCCGCCCATCAGCAGGAAGGACGCGCACAGGCTGGGCCGCAGCGCCCGGTCCGCCGCGTACCCGCCGATCACGTTGCCGAGTGTCATGCCGACCCCGAACAGTGCGAGCACCAGGGTGACCGAGCCGTCCGAGAAGCCGGCCACCTCGGTCAGGGTCGGGGTGATGTAGCTGTAGCACGCGAACAGCCCCGCGCACCCGAACACCACGGTGGCCAGGGCCAGCCAGAGCTGCCCGCTGCGGAAGGTGGACAGTTCGCGGCGCAGCCCGGCCTGCGGGTGGCTGGGCAGCTGGGGCACCAGCCGGGCGATGGCGAGCGCGCCGACGGCACCGATCGCGACGACGACGAGCATCGCGGCCCGCCAGCCGAGCCGCTGCCCGAGCAGGGTGGCGGCCGGGACACCGAGGATGTTGGCCACCGTCAGGCCGGAGAACATCACCGAGACGGCGCGGGCCCGCAGGTGCGGGGCCGCCAGTTCGGCGGCGGCCACGGCGCCCGCGCCGAAGAACGCGCCGTGCGGCAGGCCGGTGATCAGCCGGGCGACGGCGAGGAACGCGAAGTTCGGCGCGATCGCGCACAGCAGGTTCCCGACCGTGAACAGGCCCGCCAGGCCGATCAGCACGGCCTTGCGGGGCAGCCGGGCGCAGGCCGCGGTGAGCAGCGGGGCGCCGATCACCACGCCCAGCGCGTACAGCGAGACCAGCCAGCCCGCCTGCGGGATGGTCGCGTCCAGGCCGTCCGCGATCTGCGGGAGCAGGCCCATGGCGGCGAACTCGGTGGTGCCGATGGCGAAGGCGGTGATGGCGAGGGCGACGAGCGCCAGGGGCATGACGGGGCTCCACGGTGCGGGGGGAGTTCGGCGGGGTCCTGGCTGTCGACGTTGTCAGCGTCCCGGGAGTCTATCGTTCGGCGACCGAACGAATTCGACCGGTTCGTTCGCTGTTGCCGCCGGTGCCCGCGAGTGCGTGGATTGCGTGGAGTTCGGTGAGGATGTCGTCCAGCGTCCGGCAGCCCGGCGGGGCGCTGACGGGGGCGAGCACCGCCGGGCCGTGGCCGTCGAGGGTGTCCGCGACGGCGGCCAGGGCGGCGGTGATCCGCTGCGCGGCGGGCTCTTCGGGGCGGCCCGCGCCGTGTTCGAGGCGGACCGCGCAGGCCGTGGCCGCGTCGGCGATCCGCTCGGCGCGCGCGGTGACGCGCAGCCAGTCCCGTTCGGCGCGGCCGGTGCGCAGCTCGGCGGCCGCGGTCTCGGCGGCGCCCCGCGCCTGGGCCAGCGCGTGGTACGCGGCCCGCCGCAGTTCGCCCCGCTCCTCGCCGTCCCGGCCGGCCAGCACGTGGTCGAGGTAGCGCCGGGTGCTGCGCAGCGCGTACGCGGAGCGGTGCCCGACCCGGGCGCGGGTGTCCGCGAGCCGCGGCAGGTGGCCGACCAGCAGGACGATCGCGCAGGCGAGCGCCGTGTCGACCAGCCGGGACAGCGCCGCCTGCGCGTCACCGGCGACGCCCGCGAACGCCAGCACCGCCAGCGTCACCGCCGCCGTCTGGGCACCGAAGTGCCGCAGCGCGACGGGCAGCAGCAGACCGGCGACGCCCGCGACGGCGACCGCCGGCCACGTCCCGCCACCCGCCGCCGCGCCGACCCCGGCGAACAGCAGCACCCCGGCGGCCGTACCGGCGAAGCGGTTGACCACCCGCGAGAAGAGCGGCCCGTAGTCCGGCTTCACCAGGAACGCGGCCGTGACGGGCAGCCAGTACCAGTGGTCGGCGCGCAGCAGCACCGCCACCGCCGCGCTGACCCCGACGCACACCGCCACCCGCACCCCGTACTCCCGCCCCGCCGGCCCCCACGGCCGCACCCCCCGCCACCGGTCGCCGGCCGGCGCGCTGCTGCTCGCGCGTGCGCCGGGGCCGGGCCCCGTTCCGAAGGCCACGCCCGCGTCGAGTACCGCTCGGTCGAAAGCCGTGCGGGCCGCCGTGTCGGCGACGGGCACGGGCAGCGGGCCGGGGGCGCCGCCGCTTCGTACGGCCTCGGCGAGGCGTCGGGGGCCGGCGAAGGCGCGGGCGGGCAGCGGGGTGCCTTCCCACAGCAGGGCGACGGCCGCCTCGCACAGGCCGGCCGCGGCCGCGAACCGGGTCTCCAGCGCGCCGTCCTCCGCCGTGCCCCGCACCCGCAGCAGCCGCCGCATCCGCAGTGCCTCGTCGGCGCGGTCGAGCGCCGCGGTGAGCCGCCGTCGGGCCGCCTCCGCGCCGGGGGTGCCGACGGCGGCGAGCGCGTCCGCGAGGGCGTCGAACACGGCGGCCACCGCCGCCCGTTCGCCGGCCTGCGGGGTGAGCAGGCGCAGCAGCAGGATCCAGGCGGCGCCCGCCAGGAAGCAGCCCGCGCGGGCCCAGCCGGGCAGGGCGAGCGGCATGCCGCTGCCGACCGCCGCGAGGACCAGGACCTGGACGCCGGCCGCGGAGCTCACCGCCCCCGCGACGCTCACCGCGCCGGACACGAGCCCGAGCAGGGTCAGCAGCGCGACCGCCCACCACCCGTGCACGGTGCCCGCGAGCAGGCCCGCCGCGCCGCCGAGCGCGGGCACTCCGATGTGCAGCACCCCGGTCCGCCGGGTGCCGGGCCGGTCGTTGATGGCCGCGAAGAGCGCCCCGAGCCCGGCGAGGACGCCCGCTCCGGGGTGCCCGGTCGCGGCGCCGGCGGCGAGCAGCGGTCCGGTGCCGAGCGCCGAGCGGAACGTCGCGGCCCACGGGACCGGTCCGCGCTGCCAGCGCAGCGGATGGGCGAGCCAGCGCGGCGGCTGCGAGCGGCGCACGGTCCTCCTCGGGCCTCGTACGGAGTGCGGCGGTCGATGATCCACCGTCTTCCGACACCGTAACCGACCCGCTTGTCCGGCCCGCTGCCTGCGCGTTACGCCGGGATGACGGCCGCACCCCCGACCGGAACCGGGATGTCCGTACCGCGCGGTAGCTTCTCCTCTCATGAGCATGTGGGTCTACCTCCGGGCGGTCGAGCCCGGCGAAATGCCCGCGGACACGGCCGGGTTCGACGCGTTCTTCGCCATGGAGTTCGACGAGATGCGCCGGTGGGCCGAGCTCGGTGAGGCGGCCTGGTTGGTGGACTGCTTCTTCCAGCTGGCCGAGCTCTACTGCCCGCCCGGCGAGCAGGTGGGCGTGAACGAGCTGCCGGTGTTCGGCGGCCACCACGTCCTCGACCCGGCCGGCGGTCCGGGTCACGTGGCGCTCGACCCGGCCGGGGTGGTCCGGGCCGCGGCCTTCCTGCGCGAGGTGTCGTTCACCGACCGCTGGCAGGCCTGGGCGCGGCTCCGCTCCTCCGACCCGTACGAGGGGCTCCGGGAGCAGCTCGCCCGCAAGCACGACGAGCTGACCGCGTTCTACGCCACGGCGGCCGAGCAGGGCCGGGCTGTGGCCAAGACCTTCTCCTTCTGACCCGCCCCTTCCGACCCGCCGGCGCGCGGCCCCGCCTTCTCGGCAGGGCCGCGCGCCGGTGTGGACCGCTCAGTCCAGGACCGTCAGCACGGTGCCCGCGGCGACCGTCCGGCCGCCCTCGCGGACGGCGAACCCGAGGCCCGGCTCCAGCGGGACCGGCACTCCGAGCGTGACCGTCACCTCGACCGTCTCACCCGGCGGCACCGGACCGGCGCCCTCGGCGAGCTCGATGTGCCCGACCACGTCGCCCGTCCGCAGGTAGAACTGCGGGCGGTAGCCGCTGGTGACCGGCGTCCGGCGGCCACCCTCCGCGGCGGAGAGCAGGTGGATCCGCGCCGTGAAACGGCCGTGCACCGACGCGCTGCCGAGCGCCGCGACTACCTGGCCGCGCCGGACCTGGCCGCGCTGCACCCCGCGCAGCAGCAGCGCCACGTTGTCGCCCGCCTCCGCGGACTCCATCGTGCGGCCGAAGGTCTCCACCCCGGTCACCACGGACTCCACCCGCCCGTCGTAGCCGAGCACCTCCACCCGGTCGCCCGTGCGGACCCGGCCGCGCTCCACCGCGCCGGTGACCACGGTGCCGCGCCCGGTGATGGTCAGCACGTTCTCGACCGGCAGCAGGAACGGCGCGTCGGTGTACCGGACCGGCGTGGGGATGTGGTCGTCCACCGCGCCGAGCAGCCCGAGCAGCGCCCGCTCCCACTCCGGGTCGCCGCCCAGCGCCAGCAGCCCGGACACCCGGACGACCGGCAGCGTCTCGCCGTCGTAGCCGTGCGCGGAGAGCAGCTCTCGCACCTCCAGCTCGACCAGCTCCAGCAGCTCGGGGTCGGCGCCGTCGGCCTTGTTCAGCGCCACGACGACGTGCTCGACGCCGACCTGACGGGCCAGCAGCACGTGCTCGGCGGTCTGCGGCATCACCCCGTCCTGCGCCGAGACGACCAGGATCGCGCCGTCCAGCTGGGCGGCGCCGGTGATCATGTTCTTGACGAAGTCCGCGTGTCCGGGCATGTCGACGTGCGCGTAGTGCCGGGTCGCCGTCTCGTACTCGACGTGCGAGATGTTGATGGTGATCCCGCGCGCGGCCTCCTCCGGGGCCCGGTCGATCCGGTCGAACGGCACGTAGGTGCCGCCGCCCCGCTCGGCCAGCACCTTGGTGATGGCGGCGGTCAGGGTGGTCTTGCCGTGGTCGACGTGGCCCATGGTGCCGATGTTCAGGTGCGGCTTGGTCCGCACGAAGGCCTGCTTGGCCATGGTGGTGTTCTCTTCCCGGAGTCGTGGTGACGGGACCTCAGCGACGGGCGACCTTCCCCGTCCGAGGTCCCGGGACTTCCCGGGGAAGGTCAGCTTCGTGCGCCGTCGAACGCGGCCGCGACTGCCTGGGCAGCGGCCATCGCACCCGCGACTGCGGGGAACTCGGCGATGGCGGCGGTGAACATGCGGACGATCCTGCCCCCGCGCCACCCGACCGCGCCACCGCTTTTCCGCGGAACCGTCCGTACCCGCCCGGTCGTCCTGCATCCTGTCGGGAGAGCGCGGCGAAGGGGGATGGGACGTGGACGGACGCGGGCTGCTGGCGGCGGCCGGGGTGCTGATTCCGGACGGGGAGGGGCGGATCATGCTGGTCCGGGTGTCGTACGAGGCCAAGCACCCGATCGAGATCCCGGGCGGCGGCTGGGAGCCGCCGGACGCCTCGCCCCGGGTGACCGCCGTCCGCGAGATCGAGGAGGAGCTGGGCATCACCCCGCGGCTCGGCCCGATCGCCTGCCTGGACTGGGCGCGGGACTGGTCCCGGCCGCCGATCGCGGCGTTCCTGTACTGGGCCGAGCCGCTCACCCCGGCCGAGCTGGCGGGCCTTCGGCTGGAGGCGGAGGAGCTCAGCAGCTACGCGTTCCTGACGCCCGAGCAGGTCGCCTCCGCGCTCCCGCCGCGGCTGTCGCGGCGGGTGACGGCCTGTCTGCGGGCGCCGCGCTCGGCCGGCCCGCTGGAGCTGGAGGACGGCCGCCCGGTCGGCCACAGTGCCGAGCACCTGCCGGCCGACCCGCCGGTGCCGCCGTACACCGCCGCCGAAGGGGTGCCGCTGACGGGCGGCGACCGGCCCGCTCCCCCGCCGCCGATGGACCGCGAGACCTACATCGCCAGCCGGCCGCGGATCCGGGCGAAGGCCCGGACGCTGTACACCGACCGGGCGGGCCGGGTGCTGCTGGTCCGGCTGCGCCCGCTGCTGCCGGACGAGCCGCCGTACTGGACCGTGCCCGGCGGCTCGATCGAGGCCGACCGGGAGCTGCCGCGGGAGGCCGCCGCCCGGGAGACCCTGGAGGAGCTCGGCTGGAGCCACCGCCCGACCGGGCGGCTGCTCGCCCTCGACTGGACCGCGCCGGGTGACGGCAGCCGTCCGGTCCTGGTGTACCTCTTCGACGGCGGCGAGGTCGGCCCGGCGGACCTCGCGGCGATCCGGCTGCCCGCCGACGAGCTGCTGGAGTGGCGGATGTTCACCCCGGACGAGGCGCGCGAGGCGCTCTCCCCGCAGGGCCACCGGCGCCTGACCGCCGCGCTCGCCGCCCGCGACGCGGCAGGGGGCACGGCGGGCGCCGGGCCGGTCGAGCTCCACGACGGCTTCCCCGTCTGACCGGCCTGTGGGGACGACCGGGAGGCGGCAGCCGCGGATCAACCACGGGTCGGCCGCGGGTCAACCACGGGTCGGCCGCGGGTGCCGCGGGTGCCGCCGCCCTCGGTGGCGGGCACCATGAGGGGGAGATCACCGAGTGGGGAGGTCCTGCGATGACGGCTCCGATCGACTCCGCGCTGTCAGGCCGCCGGGTGGAGCAGCTCACCGGCGGCCGCCGGCTGCTGATCCGGCTGTCCGGCGGCGTCGAGGTCTCCGTCGAGAACGACTTCCGGCTGGCCGGGCCCGCCGAGGTCGAGCACTTCTACCCGGGGCTCGGCATGCAGCCCACCGGCGGGCTGCCCGAGCTGGTCGGCGCCCGCCTGGCCGCCGCCCGGGTCACCCCGGCCGGGGCGCTGGTCCTCGCCTTCGACACCGGCCGCACCCTGACGGTCGCGCCGGACGGCCCCGCCCACCCCTGGGCCGTGGCCACCGCCGACGGGCCGCTGTTCACCGCCCAGGCGGGCGGCTACCTCACCGCGCGGGGCCGCTGAGGCCCGGAGCGGGCGGGCGTACGGGCCCCCGGACGGATCGACCGTCCGGGGGCCCGGCTGTGCCAGGGGTCGGCAACGGGTCTCAGGGCGCCGAGACGACGTTGCTGGGGCCCCCGAAGGCGGAGTCGACGGCGCGGCCGGTGCCGTTGACCACCGAGTCGATGCCGCCGGAGCCGTTCAGGAAGACGGTCAGCAGGTCGTGCAGCTTCACGCCCGGGCGGCTCGGGGCCTGGAAGGCCGTCGAGTTGTGGATGTCGACGCCCTGGTTGAAGTACGAGTAGCTGCCCATGCCCCAGCCCTCGAACGTCTTGACCTTCGGTCCGACGGCGAACGCGGGGTAGCCCTTCTGGGTCGGCGAGGCCATCCACGCGGCCTGGCTGGGGACCTCGTAGGGGTTCTCGTTCTGGAAGAACACCACCCGGCCGTCCTCGCCGTTCCAGATCGTCTCGGTCTTCTGGAAGTGCTCGACGGCGAGGCCGGTGGCGACCACCCGGTCGCCGTTGACGACCAGTCCGGTGTCGCTGCGGGCGGTGTTCCAGTTGCCGCCGCCGGTGCCGTGGTCGGCGCGCCAGATCCAGGCGTCGTCGATCAGGGTGTCGTCGGCGTTGACCTCCAGCGCGGTGGTGGCGTAGCCGTCGCGGGCGCCGCCGACCCGGAAGAAGACGTCGCTGAGGCTGATCGGGTTGTTGGTGTGGCGGCTCTTGCTGCCGTGGTTGCCGACCTGCATCAGGACCGGCGAGTTCTCCGGGCCGGCGTCGATGATCAGGCCGGAGACGTCGACGCCGTCGACGTCGGAGACCCGGAGGGCGGCGTCGCCGCGGGTGGGGACGAGGGTGGCGAAGCCGAGGCCGAGGACCTTGGTGCCGGGCCGGGTGACCCTGATCGCGTCGGTGAGCTCGTACACGCCGGGAGTGAAGAGCAGGTTGCGGCCGGCCCTGAGCGCGGCGTTGATCTGCTGGGCGCTCGCGCCGGGCTTGACGACGTAGAAGCTGTCCAGGCCGAGCGAGGTGCCCGCGGTCGGGCCGTTCTCCCAGCTGGTGCCGGCCGAGTCGCGGTGCAGCGCGGGCAGGAAGACCCGGTACCGGCCGTTGTCGTCGAGGTACAGGTAGGGCTTCTCGCGGGTGGCGGGGCAGCTGCCGAGGGTGGTGTAGGGCGCGGCGCCGGGCTCGGTGGAGAAGGACTGGGCGGGCGCGCCGGTGGTGCCGCAGAAGACCTGGTTCCAGACCGCGTTGGTCCAGCCGTCGAGGTTGCTGTTGCGGGTGAAGAACTGCTGCTGGGAGCCGTTGATGACGGTGCCGCCGGTGAACTTGGAGTCGGCGATGAAGCCCCCGCTGGCCCAGGCCGGCGAGCCGGTGCAGTAGTCCATCAGGGTCAGGTTGCCGTTGACCTGGACGCGGCGCAGCGGGGCGGCCTGGGAGACGGCCCAGAAGTCGGTGTTGCCGTAGCAGCCGCTCTTGCCCGCCACGTTGACGGTCAGGTTGCTGAGGGAGCGCCAGAAGTTGGTGGTGGCGTAGCACTGCGCCTGGTCGCCGCCGACGCACTGGTTGTAGACGTCGACGGAGCCGTTGACGACCACGTCGCCGGGGTTGCGGCCGAGGCCGGCGACGGCCTCGTAGAAGCCGACCGAGAAGGTCAGCGGGTCGGCGGCGGTGCCGTAGGTGCCGGGCTTGAAGAGGATCTCGTACCGGGCGCTGCCGAACTCGTTGCCGGCCTGGGCCTTCGCTATCGCGTCCAGTCGGCTCTGAATCTCGGCCTTGGGCATGCCGGGGTCGAACACGACGACGTTGTCGCCGAGTCCGCCGCCGCCGCGCGGCGGGGCGGCGTCCTGCGCGGCCTGCGCGGTCGGGGCGGTGAGGGCCGCGACGAGGGCGGTGGCGGCGACGGCGGCGAGGCCGAGGCGGTGCGGACCTGAGGCTCTGGTCATGGTGCATACCCGTCTGGTGGGTTACGGGGGACGGCGGCATGCGGGGGCGGTCGGCCGGCCTGACCCCGGCCGCTCGCCCCCGACCGCTTACTTCAAGCCGAGATTTAACGGCCGAGGAAAGTCGGGCGTCAAGCCCCGGCCCCACAACTGCCGGGCAAGGGGCCGGTACTACGGGTCGTCCGCGTCCGCACGGAGCGCGTGACCGGGACCGTGACGGTCCGGCGGCCGTCCGCGGTGGTGCCGGTGGCGGAACACCGTGCACAGGCACGTCCCCTCCGCCGCCGTCAGGGGGCGGGCATCCGCCGAGCGGATGACTTCGCGGCGGCGCAACCGGACGCGGAGCCGCGGGGCGGGCAGTGTCGTCCGGGTGGTAGCGGGTCGACGGAGGGAGCACGGCATGGCGGCCGGAAGCGGCGGACGGAACGGTGGCACCGACGAGCGGCTCGCCCTCGCGGGCATGCTGTTCGCCGTGTCGATGACCTTCATCGACCAGACCATCGTGTCGATCGCCGCACCGAGCATCATCCGCGAGCTCGGACTCTCCGCCGGCGCGATGCAGTGGGTGGTCAACGCCTACCTGCTGGCGCTGGCGGCGTTCTTCGCGCTCGGCGGCCGGGTGTCGGACATCCTCGGGCACAAGCGGATGATGCTGGTCGGCACGGTGGTGTTCGTGGCGGCATCGGCGCTCTGCGGGGCGGTGCCGACCGGCGGGGCGGCCGAACCCTGGCTGATCTCCTTCCGCGCGGTGCAGGGTCTCGGCGCGGCACTGATGTTCCCGGCCGCGCTCGCGGTGGTGGTCGAGGTCTTCCCGGTGCGGCGGCGCGGCCGGGCCCTCGCGCTGTTCTTCGGCGTCGCCGGCGGCCTGACCGCGATCGGCCCGATCCTCGGCGGCTGGCTGACCAGCTGGAGCTGGCGGGCGATCTTCTGGGTGAACGTGCCGGTGGCGGTGGTCGCCCTGGTGCTGACCTTCCTCGCCCGGATCCGGAACACGCCGCGCCCCGAGCCGATCGACTGGCCGGGCGCCGTGCTCGTCGCGGTGGGCATGGGCCTGAGCGTGCTCGGCCTGCAGCAGGCCGCGGCGTGGGGCTGGGGCAGCGCGGCGACCTGGGGGTGCATCGTCGGCGGCCTCGCCGTGCTGGCGCTGTTCGTGCTGGCGGAACTGCGCAGCCGGGACCCGCTGATCACCATGCGGGTCTTCACCGACCGGGCGTTCGCGGTGGACAACGCGGTGCTCTTCTTCGCCATGATGTCCTTCGTCCCGGTGTTCTTCTTCGCCTCGGTGTACGCGCAGATCGCGCTCGGCTACTCGGCGAACCAGGCGGGCCTGTACCTGCTGGTGTTCTTCGCCGGGTTCGGCCCGGCCTCGCAGATCGGCGGGCGGATCCTGGACCGGCGCGGCGCCCGGCCGGCGATGCTGCTGGGCACGGTGGTCGGCGCGGTGGGCTTCGCGGGCTGGGCGGTGAAGATCACCGACCTGTCGCTGGGCGCCCAGTGGGTGTGGATCGTCCTCGCGGGCGCCGGGATCGGCCTGCTGCTGACCCCCGCCTCCACGGACGCGGTGAACCGGGCGATCGGCCGCTCCTACGGCGAGGTCACCGGGATCACCCAGACCGTCCGGAACTACTCGGCGAGCGTGAGCCTCGCCGTGCTGGGCACCGTCCTGCTGCACACCGCGGCGGACCGGATCACCGACACGCTGGAACAGCGCGGGCTCCCGCCGCAGGCGGCGCGCGGCACGGCCGAACAGATCACCCGCAGCCTCACCGGCGCGGGCTCCGGCGGCTCGGCGCCCAGCGGGGTGGACGCGGACCTGCTCGCCGCCCTGCGGGCGGACTTCGCGGCGGCCAACCGCCCGGTGCTGTACGGGATGGCGGCGGCCCTCGCGGTGGCGTTCCTCTGCGCGCTGGGACACCCCGGCACCCGCGTCACCACCGAGGACGAGGCCACCCGCCGCCCGGCCGCCCAAGCGGCGAAGCGCGAACCCTGACCACACCCTCCGCCGCCCCGGCGGCCCCCCTCGACAGCCGTGCCCCCGCCACCCCAGCCGCCTCCCGACCCCCGCCGCGCCCTCGGCAACCGCACCGCGCGCCATCGCCCCCGGCCCCTCGACCCCGTGCGCCCTCCCCCTCGGCCAGCCCTCGGTCGCGGCCACGCAGCCGGTCCGGCCACCGCCTCGCCTTCAGCAACCACCCCGCCCGGCACCTCAGCCGCCTCCCCCTCCCCCACCCTCGTTCGAGCCCCTGGTCGCGGCGTCCGCGGCCGCTCCGCCCGCCGCCCCGGCCGTCCCTCGCCCCTCCTCCGGCTGGCTGCGCCCGTCGGGCGCAGCCTTCGCACCGGGTACGGCCGCCAGGTCGTCGACCAGACCGACCAGCCAGACGGCGGTGTCGACGGCGTGCAGTGCCGCCGGGTCCGCCACCGGCAGTCGGGCCACCGTGAGGCGCTCGTCGAGCAGGGCGGTGCGCGCCTCGGCGAGCGCGGGGTCGGGCCGGACGGGCCCGGCCCGCAGGGCGGCGCCCTCCCGGAGGAAGGCCGCGGCCGCGGTGTCGGCGTCACCGACGAGGCGCCCGGCGACGGCCGGTCGGCCGGCCAGGGAGTGCGGGACGATCCTGGCGAGCAGTTGCTCGGCGCCCCGGACGGTGTGCTGCCCGGTCAGCAGCACCGCCTGCCAGTCCGGTGCACCGGGCTGCGGGTCGTGGCGTTCGGAGCGGAACTGGGCGTAGGTGGCCTCGGCGAGCACCGCGGAGCGGCGGGCCCGGCGCACCGCCCCGCCGGGGGCGGGCCGTCCGGTCAGTTCGGCGACGGTCTCGTGAACGGCGGCGGCGCTGTCGTCGAGCAGTTCGGCGGCGCGCCGGCGCAGCTCGCGGCCGCCGCCGAGCGGCCAGGCGCAGAGCCCGGTGAGGATGCCGACGGCGGCTCCGGTGGCGACGTCGACCAGCCGGGCCTCGGCGAGCTTCCAGCTGGCGGGGGCGAGCTGGGCGAAGACCATGGCGACCACGACGGTGAAGGTGCCCTGGGCCCAGACCAGGCCGAGGGCGGGGCCCAGGGTGAAGGCGGTGAGCATGGCGACGGGCAGGGCGATCGCGTAGAACAGCGGCCGGTCGCCGACCAGGAGGAGCATGGCCGCGGAGCCGGCGGCCCCGCAGAGGGTGCCGGTGATCGCGGGGCGCAGGGTCATCCCGGTGTCGGCGGCGGTGGTCCGCATCAGGGTGAGGGTGGCGAGCAGCACCCAGAAGCCGTGGGTGAGGTCGAGGCCGCCGACCAGCAGGCGGGCCGCGGCGAGGGCGGCGGCGGTGCGGACGGCGTTCTGGAAGTACACCGAGCGCGGAGTCAGGTTGGCCCGGAAGCGCGCCCACCAGAGCCGGACGGCGGGCTCGTGGCCGTACCAGAAGGGGCCGGGCCGGTCGGCGGGCGGCGTCGGGTCGGGGGGCAGTGGCGCGCGCCGGCTGATCCGTACGGCGAGCGTGAGGAAGCGGGCGCCCTCGGCGGCCTCCAGGGCGATGCTCCCGAGGGCGAGCCGGGCGGCGGTCGCCGCCTCGGCCGGGTCGGAGGTGGGGTACGGCCCGATCCGCCCGGCCGAGGGAACGGGCGCGGGTTCGGGTTCGGTCACGGACACGGTCCCGGTGTCGTAGGCGCTGCGGGGGCCGTCCGGCCGGAACGGGGTGGTCCGTGCGGTCTCGAAGCCGGTGATGGCGGCCTCGATCGGCTCCGTCCCGGGCACCGGACCGGCAGCGCGGGCGCCTTCGCCCGCCGCGCGGACGGCCCGTGCGGTGGCCCGGACCAGCGCGGCGGCCTGCGGCAGCGGTCCGGCGAGGTCGTTGACCCGGCCGATCCGCAGCAGTTGCCCGCGGGTGTGGCGCAGCGCGGTGGCCGCGTGCGAGAGCGCGCGGTCGGCGGCGCCCGCCGAGGCGGGGCGCTCCAGCAGCGGGATCCGGGAGAACCGCAGCTCGTCGACCGCCTCGGTGGCGGGGTCGGGGCGGCCGTCGGCGGCGCTGGGGCTGCCGTCGGCGGGGCCAGGCGGGGCGCGGTCGCGGACCGGGCGCTGTGGGGGTGCCTCGACGGCGGCCGCGGTGCGGTCGGCGAGGTCGGCGACCGCGGCGGCGGCGCGGGCGAGCCGGTCCCGGTAGTGGACCGGCGGCGGTACGGGCCACAGCAGCAGTTCGGCGGCGGCCAGCAGCAGGATCCCGACGGTGACGCCGATCAGCCGCAGCGGCAGGTCCTCGGGCCGGTAGGGCGGGAAGCACGGGAGGATGTAGAGCAGTTGCAGGCCGTTGGCGAGGCCGACCAGCCGGGGCCCGCCGACCGAGCCGTAGGCGACGGCGAACCCGATGCCGAGCATGCCGAGGGCGGCCGCCCAGGAGCGGACGGCGAGCAGCGTTCCGAGGGTGATCAGCAGATAGGCCGCGGGCAGGGTGCCCAGCAGGGTGCGGGCCCGGGCGCGGGCGCCGCCGCCGATCCGGGAGAGCAGGCCCAGCGAGATCGCCCCGAACAGGGCATAGGTCGCCGCGCTGGGCCGGCCGAAGCCGTAGCGGAGGGTGTAGAAGCCGGTGCAGGCGGCGAGGGTGACCCGGACGGCGCGGTGCGGGATCTCCCGGCCCGGGTCGCGGGCGCGGAGGCGGTCGAGCAGTGCGCGCGTCCGGCTCATCGGCATCCCGCTGTCCTGGTGTTCCCGGCGTTCCCCGTACTGACGACGGTAGCGCCCGGGCCCGGCCCGCGAGAGTCGGCGGCGCCGGGTCAGTCCAGGCAGAACTCGTTGCCCTCGACGTCCCGCATGTTGATGCAGGACTCGTTCTCCTCGTCGGCGTACAGCACCCGGTCGACCACCGCGCCGAGCGCGACCAGCCGCTCGCTCTCGGCGGTGAGCGCGGCCAGCCGCTCGTCGCCGACCAGGCCGGTGCCGACCCGGACGTCGAGGTGCACCCGGTTCTTGGCGGACTTGCCCTCGGGGACGCGCTGGAAGTACAGCCGCGGGCCGACCCCTGACGGGTCCTTGGCCACGAACCAGGAGTCGCGGTCCTCGGGCGCCTGGGAGCCGGTGTACTCCTCCCAGCTGGCGAATCCCTGCGGCGGCGGGGTCGGGACGTACCCCAGCACCTCGCACCAGAAGCGGCCGACCCGCTCGGGTGACGCGCAGTCGAACGTGACCTGGACCTGTCGAATGACTGTCATTCGATCACCCTAGCAACAGGGTTGGGCCCGCCCCGAGCGTGCACTCCGCACCCCGCGCCCCGCACCCTGCCCCCGCGCTCCACGTCAGATGATCGGCGGGCGTCCGAGGCGCGTCATCCGCCAGACCGTGCCCCAGCTCATCGACCTGCGCGGGCCGCACGGCATCCGTACGCCTTCGAAGAATCCGCCCCACCACGCCTTCAGGCCCGTGAGGGTCCGGGTCCGCGCCGTGGTGAGCAGGATCCACACGCCGAGGTGGACCGGAATCAGGAGGAGCGGGAGGCGCCGGCGGGCCAGCCACACCCGGTTACGGGCGGTGAACCGGTAGTGTCCCGCGTGCCGGGCCGGTGAGGTCCTCGGGTGCTGGAGGACGAGATCGGGCTCGTAGAGGATCTTCCATCCCGCGTCGAGCGCGCGCCAGGCCAGGTCGGACTCCTCGTGGCCGAAGAAGAACTCCCCCGCCCACAGGCCGGTCTGCCGGAGCATGGGCATCGAGAGGGCGTGGCCCCCGCCGAGGAACGCGGTCACCGGGCCCCGGCGCATCGGGTCGTCCGCGCGGAGCCGGGGCACCCAGCGCCGCTCGGTGTGCCCGTGCTCGTCGGCGACCCTGAATCCGACGATCCCCAGCTCCGGGTCCTCCGCGAACAGCCGCTGGACCGTGCGGAACACGTCGTCGGCGATGAGCAGGCCGTCGTCGTCGAGTTCGACGACGACGTCGACCTCACCCGAGTCGCGCAGCAGTTCCAGGGCCACGTTGCGACCGCCGGGGCAGCCCAGGTTCTCCTCCAGCGGGATCTTGGTCGCGTCCGTCGCGACGTCCGTGAGCGGTGTCGCGTTGCCCACCAGGACCACCCGCGCCGCCGGGGAGTCCTGCCTCGCCACCGAAGCCAGGAGCGCCGCCAGCTCCCGCGGGCGGGTGCCCATGGTCACGATGACGACTCCGATGCGCGGCAAGGACATGGCAGCGGTCTCCCGTGGTCGGCGAAGTGCCGATGCTAGCGCGGCGCGACCCGGGCCGGGGGCCCTCGCCCGCCCCCTCGTCCACCCCCGCACCTGCCCTGACGGGCCGTGGAGCCGCTAGGATCACGATCTCCATCGGGGGTGCACAACAGGGGGCTCCATGTTCGGGATCATCAGGCCGTGCCGGCACCGGCTGTCGGAGAAGCTGCACGCGTCGTGGCTGGCGCACCTGTGCGGCCTGTGCCTGGCGCTGCGCGACGACCACGGGCAGCTGGCCCGGACCGCGACCAACTACGACGGGCTGCTGATCTCGGTCCTGGTCGAGGCGCAGGGTCCGCGGGGCACCGCGGGCGGCGACCGGCGGACGGCGGGTCCGTGCCCGCTGCGCGGGATGCGTTCGGCGTCGGTGGCGCGCGGCGAGGGGGCGAGGCTGGCCGCGGCCGTGTCGCTGGCGTTGGCCTCGGTGAAGATGCGCGACCACGTGGTGGACGGCGACGGGGTGTTCGCGCGGCGTCCGGTGGCGGCGGGTGCCCGGGCGGTCGCCCGGCGCTGGGACCGGCAGAGCGCGGGCGGCGGTTCGGTGCTGGGCTTCGACACGGCGGTGCTGCTGGACGCGGCGGCCCGGCAGGCGGAGATCGAGGCCTCGCTCGGCACCGGCTCCTCGGTGCTGCTGGTGACCGAGCCGACCGAGACGGCGACGGCGGCGGCGTTCGCGCACACCGCGGTGCTGGCGGGCCGGCCGGGGAACGCGTCCGCGCTCGCCGAGGCGGGCCGGCTGTTCGGCCGGCTGGCGCACCTGCTGGACGCCGCGGAGGACCAGGACGCCGACGCCGGGGCGGGCCAGTGGAACCCGCTGACCGCGACCGGCACCTCGCGCGCGGAGGCGGAGCGGCTGTGCCGGGACGCGGTGCACGGCATCCGCCTGGCGCTGCGCGACGTGGAACTCACCGACCGCGCCCTGGTTCACCTGCTGCTCGCCCACGAGACGGGCGCGGCGGTCGACCGGGTCTTCGGCCACGGCCCGTCCTGCACCCTGCCCTCGCTCGCCGGACAGACCGCCACCGCACAGGCCGGCACCGACCCAGCCGGCAACGGCCCGGCGGCCGTGATGCCGACCGCTCCGCCGGATGGCAACCCGGGCCACCAGCACCCGCGCGGGCCCAGGCCCCGTCGTCCGCTGATCTCGGGCTGCGCGGTGTGGCTGGCGATGGCCTGCACCTGCCAGCTGCTCTGCTGCGAGCACGAGGACCCCTGGTCGCGCGAGCGCAAGGAGGGCTTCTGTGCCCGCAACTGCGACTGCGGCGACTGCTGTGACGGGTGCGACTGCGGGTGCGACTGCTGTGACGGGTGCGACTGCTGCGACTGCGGGTGCGACTGCTGACCGCATCCGCCCGGCGGGTCAGCCCCGGGGCCACTCCCCGTACGGGATCCGGGCGATCTCGCGGATCCCGGCGGTGGTGCCCCACTGGTTGCGGCCGAGCCGGGAGAGCGGGCGCAGCCGGGTGATCTCGGGGTGGCCGTCGACCAGGACGGAGTCGTCGACGGCCGCGTGCACCACACGGCCGAAGACCACGGTGGAGTCGCCGAGCCGGACGGTGCTGTGCAGGCGGCACTCCAGGGCGACCGGCGAGGCGGCCACCCGGGGCGGCTTGACCAGCAGGGACGGCTCCGGCCGGATCCCGACCGCCTCGAACTCGCCCTCGCCGGCCGGGAAGTCCGTGCCGGTCGCGTTGATCTGCTCGAACAGCTCCTCGGGCGCGAAGCTGACCACGAACTCGCCGCTCGCCTCGACGTTGCGCAGGGTGTCCTTGCGGCCGACCGAGGTGAACTGGACGATCGGCGGCTCCACGCACGCGATGGTGAAGAAGGAGTGCGGGGCAAGGTTCGCTGTGAAGCCATCGGGGCTGACCGTGGACACCCACGCGATCGGCCGGGGCACGACCACCGCGGTCAGCAACCGGTAGAAGTCGCCACGGGGCATGGTCTTGGGATCGAAGTCGACTCGCATGGCAGGAAGTATGCCCTGACCTGCGAGATCGGCGGATCCTGACGATCTCGTGCATGGTTGGCCGTGGCCTGTGTGCTGTCGGCTCGTTGGACCGTCCGTGGTGGGGACTGCAGCACGTGCATTCATAGTCTCGGAGCGTCGGATCACCGGGTTGTCGCAGGCGGTGACCGCTGATCCGGTGGCCGAGTTGGGGCCGGTGCGGCAGGCCCGGGGTGATCACCGACCGCCGCGCCCGCGCATGGACGGCCGGTCAACGGGCAGTCGACCACTGACGGAAACCGCCCGCCGGGCCTCCCGCGAGTGCTGCCGGGACGCCGACGGGCGGCTGGCACGCAGGGGGCGGACACGCATGATGGGCCACTCGCACGCCGTGAGCGGAGCACTCGTGTTCGCGGCGGCAGCACCCTTCCTGGCACCGGTCGCGGCCGGACGCCCCCTGCTCCCCGGCGAGGTCCTGGTCGGCGCGCTGCTGAGCGCGGGCGCGGCCCTGCTACCCGACCTCGACCACCACGACGGAACGGTGGCCAACCTCTTCGGACCGTTCACGCGGCTCCTCTGCCGCGCGGTGGCCCGGCTCTCCGGAGGACACCGGCACGCCACCCACTCCCTGCTCTTCGTCGCGCTGGTGGGCGCGGGAAGCCTGGCGGGCGTGACCCGCTGGCAGCGCGGCTTCACCGACGGACTGACCTTCGCCCTGCTCCTGCTCGCCGTCCACGCCCTGCGCTCGCACACCCCCGGACGCTGCACCCATTCGCGGGCCACCACCATCGGCCTGGCCGCGATCGGAACGGCCTCGGTCGACACCTGGCTCCCCGGGACCGGAGCGTGGCTGCCCTGGACGGTGGTGCTCGGCACCCTGGCCCACCTGCTGGGCGACTTCCTCACCCGGCAGGGCGTGCCACTGCTGTGGCCGTACGGCCGGCGGTTCGAGCTGGTACTGATCAAACGGACGGGAAACCGCTTCGAGACCCGCTTCCTGGTACCGGTGATGACGTGCGGAACCTTCGTACTGGTCTGGCTGGCGGCCTTCGCACCCACCGCCCTCACCAGCTGATCCCGCAGACCGGCCAGGCGTGAGCCCTGTCCGGATGTCGCCCGGACGCACTACGGTGCCCCGGCAGTGAGAAAGCAGGCAGCCTCACCCCGTGAGCAGCAGGCAGCCCTCCGGCGCTCCCCGGCGGGCGCGCTCCTCACGGACCGGTGCCACGAGACGGCCCCGGGCGTCGTGGAGGCCGCCGTGCCGGGACCATCAGCCCCGGTGAGGACAACTTCCGCCCGTGGGACCGACGAAGCCGCCCACCAGGGCCCATGGGTCCCTGTCACCACTTCGCCCGCTGCGGTGCAGTTGGCGCGTGAGGCTGGGCCGCCGCTGGGGCGGCCGCGATGTGGGAGGCAGCGGTAGGAAGCAGAAGCTCGGTCTGGTCCAGGTGCTCCTCGGGGAAGCGGTCGGTGATCTGCCGCCACACCGCGAGGGTCCGCCCGGTCGGGCCGGCCAGGAAGGCGCCGCCCTCGTACGGCGTGTAGTTCCGCTGGATGAAGTCGCGCACATCAATGGCGTCGCACCACTGGTTGCCCCGAAAGCCGTCCCAGGCGGTCGCGGCTCCCTGCTGCTGTGTGGTCATGGTCGGGCTGTCCCTCTCACTCGGGTGGTGGTCAGGACCGGTTGCCGTAGTAGGCCTGGCGCATCAGCTGCTGCATGTCGGCGAGCAACGGCATCCGGGGGTTGGCCGGGGCGCACTGGTCCTCGTACGCGTTCATCGCCTGCTGTGGCAGTGCCGCGAGGAAGGCCGCCTCGTCCACGCCGGCTTCCTTGAAGGAGCGCGGGATGCCCACCCGGTCACGCAGTTCCTCGATCGCGGTGGCGAGCGACTCGACGCCCCGCTCAGGGGTGTCGGCGGGCAGGCCGAGCGTCCGGGCGATGGCCTGGTACCGCTCGGGCGCCACGTAACTGCGGTACTTGGGCCAGCTGCTGACCTTCGCCGGAGCCGTGCCGTTGTACCGGATGACGTGCGGCAGCAGCAGCGCGTTGGTGCGCCCGTGCGCCACGTGGAAGGTCGCGCCCAGGGTGTGCGCCATGGCGTGCACCACGCCCAGGAACGCCGAACCGAAGGCCATGCCCGCGATGGTGCCGGCGTTGTGCATCTTCTCCCGGGCGCGCGGGTTGTTCGGGCCGTCGGTGACGGCCTGCTCCAGGTTCTCGAAGACCAGCCGGATCCCCTGGAGCGCCAGCCCGTCGGTGAAGTCGTTGGCGTAGACCGACACGTAGGTCTCGATGCAGTGGGTGAGGGCGTCGAAGCCGGTGTCGGCGGTGACGTCCTTGGGCAGGTGGGTGGTCAGCGCCGGGTCGACGATGGCGACGGACGGGGTGAGCGCGTAGTCGGCCAGTGGGTACTTCTGTCCGGTGGCGGTGTCGGTGATCACCGCGAACGGGGTGACCTCGGCTCCGGTGCCGGAGGTGGTCGGGATGCACACCAGCTTCGCCTTCTCGCCCAGGTCCGGGAAGGTGAAGGCGCGCTTGCGGATGTCGAAGAACTTCTCCTTCAGGTCGGCGAACTCCACCTCCGGGTGCTCGTACATCAGCCACATCACCTTCGCCGCGTCCATCGGCGAACCGCCGCCGAGCGCCACGATGGTGTCGGGGCGGAAGTCGCGCATCAGCTCCGCGCCCCGCCGTACGGTGTCGATGCTGGGGTTGGGCTCGACGAAGTCGACGACGCGGACCTCGACGGGTTCGCGGCGGCGGTCCAGGATGCCGCGGATCCGCTCCAGGTGGCCGATCTCCACCATGGTCCGGTCGGTGACGACGACGATGCGGTGGGCGTTCGGCATGCTCGCCAGGTACTTGATGCTGTTGCGCTCGAAGTAGATCTTCGGCGGGACCTTGAACCACTGCATGTTGGTGTTGCGCCGCCCGATCCGCTTGATGTTGAGCAGGTTCAGCGCCGACACGTTGCCTGCGACGGAGTTGTGCCCGTAGGAGCCGCAGCCCAGTGTCAGCGAGGGGGTGAAGGCGTTGTAGACGTCGCCGATGCCGCCCTGCGAGCTGGGTGCGTTCCAGATGATCCGGCACGCCTTGACCGCGTGCCCGAACTCCTCGACGAACGCCGCGTCCTCGGTGTGCACCGCGGCCGAGTGTCCGAGCCCGTTGAACTCCACCATCGCCGAGGCCAGTTCGACGCCCTCTCGGCGCGAGGAGGCGGTCAGCACGGCCAGCACCGGGCACAGCTTCTCGCGGGTCAGCGGCTCGGTCGGGCCGACCCGCCCGACGTCCACCAGCAGCACCGAGGTGTCCGCCGACACCTCGAACCCCGCCGCCGTCGCGATCTCGGGCGCGCTGCGGCCCACCACGTCGGCGTTCAGCCGCTGCCCCGCGCAGGAACTCCCCTCCCCCGCGCCGAACAGGTACTGCTCCAGCAGCGCCTTCTCCTCGGCGTTCGCGTGGTGCGCCTTCAGCGTGCGGAACTCGGCGAGCGCCGCATCGCGGATCTCCGCGTCCAGGATGACGGCCTGCTCGGAGGCGCAGATCATGCCGTTGTCGAAGGTCTTCGACAGCACGATGTCGTTGACGGCCCGTTTCAGGTCCGCGCTCCGCTCGACGTAGGCGGGGACGTTGCCGGCGCCGACGCCGAGAGCCGGCTTGCCGCAGGAGTAGGCCGCGCGGACCATCGCGTTGCCACCCGTCGCCAGGATGGTGGCCACGTCCGGGTGGTTCATCAGGGCCTGGGTGGCTGCCATCGACGGTTCTTCGATCCACTGGATGCAGGACCGCGGTGCTCCGGCCGCCACCGCCGCATCCCGCACGATCCGGGCCGCCTGCGCCGAGCAGTGCTGCGCGGCGGGGTGGAAGGCGAACACGATCGGGTTACGGGTCTTCAGCGCCAGCAGGCACTTGAAGATGGTGGTGGAGGTGGGATTGGTGACCGGGGTGACGCCCGCGACCACACCGACCGGCTCGGCGATCTCCACGATCCCGTCGATCTCATCGCGGTGCACCACCCCGACGGTCTTCGTGCGGGCCATCACGTGGGTGACGTTCTCGCAGGCGAAGACGTTCTTCACGGCCTTGTCCTCGAACAGGCCGCGCCCGGTCTCCTCGACCGCCAGCGCGGCGAGACCGGTGTGCTGGGCCAGAGCGGCCAGCGACGCCTTCTTGACGATGTGGTCGACCTGCTCCTGGGTGAAGTCGGCGTACTCCCGAAGAGCTGTCAGGGCGTCGGCGACCAGGGCGTCAACGGCAACGGCGGCGGCCGGGGCGGGAGGAGTCGGCTCCTCGGTCTGCGGGCGGCGGGACATGTCGGGACCACCTTTCGGTTTTTCGTCCGGGGACCGGGTACTGGCGGGCGTCGCTCGCGCCTGCACCGACAGCCTTCCCGAGCTCCGCCACCCGGGGAGGCGGCCGATGGGGTACGCCTGCGGGCCGAAGGTCCCTCCCCGCAGGCTCCCGCGGCCGGGAACGCCCCGGGGCCGAACACGCCAACGGCCGTGGCAGGACCGGCATCCGGTCCTGCCACGGCCGGCGTGGCGTTGTCGGTCAGTCGTGCGGCACCACCGCGACCGGGCCGTGTGTGTGGTGCAGCACCGCGTGGGCCACGGCGCCCAGCCCGGGCGCGGCCGACCGGATCCTCGGGCTCCGACGGCCCACCACCACCAGCGAAGCGCTGCGCGAGGCCTCCACCAGTGCCTTCCCGGCCGGCCAGCCGGTCACCTCGGCCTCGACACGCACCTCGGGGAATTTCTTCCGCCAGGGCGCCAGCGTGTCCTGGAGCCTGACCTGCGCGGCGGCTGCCAGCGCACTCGTGATCTCCGGCGGGTCCACCGGAGCAGCCGTCACGTACCGCCCGGTGGGGAACTCGCGACTCTCCAGCGCGCGCAGCACCGCGCCGCGTTCGGCGGCCCTTTCGAAGGCGAACGCGAGCAGCTCGGCGCAGGGCCGGCTGCTGTCCACCCCGACCACGACGTCACCGTTCACGCCGCCCTGGCCGTCCGTACCGGTCCCGACCAGGACCACCGGGCAGGCGGCGTGCGCCGCCACGCGCAACGCGACCGACCCGAGCAGCAGCCCGGCGAGTCCGCCGATCCCGCGCGAGCCGAGCACCAGCAGTCCTTCGCGCTCTCCGGCGGCGACCAGTGCGTCGGCCGGGCTGCCGGGCACGTGCTCGCAGGAGACCTTGAGGCCCGGCAGCACCGTCACGATCTGGTCCCGCAGTGCGAGCACCGGCCGGGGCAGCAGCTCCGCCGGGTCCGCGGCCTCCACCGAGAACTCCGGCTGCGCGCCGACGTGGACCAACCGCAGGGCCCGGCCGTTCCGGTACGCCTGGTAGGCCGCCCACTCGGCCGCCGCCGCGCTCTGCGCCGATCCGTCGACTCCCACCACAACCGCGTGAGACATGATCACGTCCTCCTCCGCTCTCCGGTCGCGGCACCGACGTGCGCAACCCCGTGTCTGATGGACAGGCTCGCGGCTGCTGAGGTCCTGCCACAGGGGCCGAGCAGCCCCTGGCCGGTCCCGAAGGTCCCGGTCAGGGGCTGAGCCCATGCCTCGGGCACGACCGCCACCGGGCAGTCGGCATGGTGCAGGACCGCGTGGGCCACCGGGCCGGGCGGCGAGGTGCGGGGCGGTGGAGCCGACCCGCAGCCCCGGGAAGCCGCCGCTGCCGCGTGCCCCGAGGTCCAGCAGTTCGGCCCCCTCGCCTGCGGCGACCAGTGCCGAGGTGACGGTGCCGTGGACCTCGTCGGTGCGGACCGGCAATTCCGGGTGGCGCACCGCGAGGACGTGCCGGTCCGCCGACGGTGACGGTCAGGTCCGTGGTGCTCGTCTTCCTTCCGTGGGGCGCCGCCCGGCCCTGGTCAGCCGCCCGGCCCGGGTCAGCTGCCCGGCTGCCAGTCGGCGATCTCGGGCAGGTCGGTGCCGTGTTCGCGGATCCAGTCGTGGTGCCGGCTGCGCTGGTCGGCCATCTGCTGGCGGACGGCTGCGGCGCGCACGGCGAGGCCGGGCACCCGGTCGATGACGTCCATCACCAGGCGGTAGCGGTCGAGGTCGTTGCGGACCACCATGTCGAACGGCGTGGTGGTGGTGCCGGACTCCTTGTAGCCGCGCACGTGCAGCTGCGGGTGGACGGCGCGGCGGTAGGCGAGCCGGTGGATCAGCCACGGGTAGCCGTGGTAGGCGAAGACGACGGGTTTGCCGCTGGTGAAGAGGGCGTCGAACTCGGCGTCGGGCATGCCGTGCGGGTGTTCCTCGGCGGGCATCAGCCGGGCCAGGTCGACCACGTTGACCACCCGCACCGCGAGTTCGGGCAGGTGACGGCGCAGCAGCCCGGCAGCGGCGATCACCTCCTGGGTCGGCACGTCACCGGCGCAGGCGAGCACCACGTCCGGCTCGCGTGCGCCGTCGTCGGTGCCGGCCCAGTCCCAGATGCCCGCGCCGCGGGCGCAGTGGGCGCGGGCCTGGTCCAGGGTGAGCCAGTCGAAGCAGGGCTGCTTCCCGGCGACCACGACGTTGACGTAGTCGCGGCTGCGCAGCACGTGCTCGGCGGTGGCGAGCAGGGTGTTGGCGTCCGGCGGGAAGTAGACGCGCACGGCCTCGGGGCTCTTGTTGAGGACGTGGTCGACGAAGCCGGGGTCCTGGTGCGAGAAGCCGTTGTGGTCCTGGCGCCAGACGTGCGAGGTGAGCAGGTAGTTGAGTGAGGCGATCGGTGCCCGCCAGGGCAGGGCGCGGCTGGTGCGCAGCCACTTGATGTGCTGGTTGACCATCGAGTCGACGATGTGGACGAAGGCCTCGTAGCAGGAGAACAGGCCGTGCCGGCCGGTGAGCAGGTAGCCCTCCAGCCAGCCCTGGCAGGTGTGTTCGGAGAGGATCTCCAGCACCCGGCCGTCGCGGGCGAGGTGCTCGTCGACCGGCAGGACGGCGGCCTGCCAGGCCTTGCCGGTGACGCCGTATGCGGCCTGGAGCCGGTTGGAGGCGGTCTCGTCCGGCCCGACGATCCGGAAGTCGCGGCGTTCGGCGGTGTCGGCCATCACCTGTTCGAGCAGGTCGCCGAGGACGCGGGTGGGTTCGTGCAGGCTGGTGCCGGGCTTGTCGACCGGGACGGCGTAGCGCTCCAGCTCGGGCAGGGGCAGCTCGCGCAGCAGCAGACCGCCGTTGGCGTGCGGGTTCGCCCCGAGCCTACGGCGGCCCTCGGGAACACACTCGAGGACCTGCGCGGTGGGCCGTCCCTGCTTGTCGAACAGCTCCTCGGGGCGGTAGGAGCGCAGCCATTCCTCCAGCTGGGCGAGGTGGGCGGGGTTGCTGCGGACCTGGTCGAGCGGGACCTGGTGGGCGCGCCAGGTCCCCTCCACCGGCACGCCGTCGACCTCGTGCGGGCCGGTCCAGCCCTTGGGGGTGCGCAGCACGATCACCGGCCAGTCCGGCCGCTCGATGGCTCCGTCCTCACGGGCGGCGCGCTGGATGGCGGCGATCCGGTCCAGGGCCGTGTCCATGGCGGCGGCCATCGCGCGGTGCACGGCCATCGGGTCGTCGCCGGTGACGTACAGCGGGTCGTGGCCGTATCCGCGCAACAGCTGGTCCAGCTCTTGTTCGGGCAGGCGGGAGAGCACCGTGGGGTTGGCGATCTTGTAGCCGTTCAGGTGCAGTACCGGCAGCACCGCGCCGTCGTGCACCGGGTCGAGGAACTTGTTGCCGTGCCAGGAGGCGGCCAGCGGCCCGGTCTCCGCCTCGCCGTCGCCGATCACGCAGGCGACCAGCAGCCCGGGGTTGTCGAAGGCGGCGCCGTAGGCGTGCGACAGCGCGTAGCCCAGCTCGCCGCCCTCATGGATCGACCCGGGCGTCTCGGGTGCCACATGGCTGGGGACACCGCCGGGGAAGGAGAACTGTCGGAACAGCCGCGCCATGCCCTCCTCGTCGCGGGTGACGGACGGGTAGGTATCGCTGTAGCTGCCCTCCAGCCAGGAGCCGGCCAGCACCGCCGGGCCGCCGTGTCCCGGGCCCCAGACGCAGATGGCGTCCAGGTCGCGCCCGGAGATCATCCGGTTGAGGTGGGTGTAGACCAGGTTCAGGCCGGGTGAGGTCCCCCAGTGGCCCAGCAGGCGTGGCTTGATGTGCTCGGGTCGCAGCGGCTCGCGCAGCAGCGGGTTGGTCATCAGGTAGATCTGACCGGCCGCCAGGTAGTTGGCGGCACGCCAGTGGGCGTCGAGCGCCCGCAGCTCGGCCTCGGTCGGCTCTCCGGGCGTTGAAGCGGCGGTCACGGTCATGGTTGCGGTCTCCTCGGGACTCGGTCGGCTTCGCTGGCCGCCGACGGCGGGCCGTACCCATCGTCACGCCGCGCACCCGCTCCGGCACAGGGCCGACCGGGTCACGGCCCAGCAGTTGGGAGAGGGACCTGCGGCCCAGCCGAACCTCGCACGCACCACCGCAGGGCCCGACGGGCCGGCAAGCCGAGGACCAACGACCCGGGAGCGGGGCCGGTCGGCCCCGCGCGCCCGCCGCCGGCGGTGCCGGAGGCTGGCGGCACCCCCTGCCGACCGTCGCAGGGGCGGACCCGGCGGACGAACGGAACACGACATGATCAACAGTGGGCGTCAGGCGAAGGCGTACATGGTCGGCGGCGGGATCGCCGCCCTGGCCGCCGCGGCGTTCCTGATCCGGGACGGCGAGGTCCCCGGCGAGAACATCCACATCCTGGAGCAGCTCCCGCTCGCGGGGGGCTCGCTCGACGGCCAAGGCTCGCCGGAGGCGGCCTACGTGACCCGCGGCGGGCGGATGCTGGAGGACGAGGCCTACACCTGCCTGTGGAACCTGCTGGAGACGATCCCCACGCTGGACGACCCGGAGGTCTCTGTCCGCCAAGAGATCACCGACTTCAACGTGGCGTGGCCGACCGACGCCAGGGCCCGGCTGATCGACCGCGACCACCACATCGTCGACGCCGCCCGCCTCGGCCTCGACGCCCATGACCGGCTCGAGCTGACCCGGCTGCTGGTCATGCCCGAGTCGGTGATCGGAGCACGCCGGATCGACGAGCTCTTCTCCGAGCACTTCTTCTCCACCAACTTCTGGGCTATGTGGCGAACCACCTTCGCCTTCCAGAACTGGCACAGCGCCATCGAGCTCAAGCGCTACCTGCTGCGCTTCCTCCAGGAGTTCCCGCGCATCCACACCCTCGCCGGTGTGCGCCGTACCCGCCTCAACCAGTACGACTCCATCGTCC
Organism: Kitasatospora terrestris; assembly: GCF_039542905.1. Taxonomy (NCBI): domain Bacteria; kingdom Bacillati; phylum Actinomycetota; class Actinomycetes; order Kitasatosporales; family Streptomycetaceae; genus Kitasatospora; species Kitasatospora terrestris. The sequence goes on along the minus strand of NZ_BAABIS010000001.1, from coordinate 8,354,144 downwards.
GGCCGCTCACCGCCTGGCTGCTGGAGCACGGGGTGCGCTTCGAGCACGGCGTCACCGTCACCGACGTCGACTTCGTCGAGCAGCAGGGCATCCGCCGCGCCAGGCGTCTGCACCTCGACCGCGAGGGGCGACACGAGGAGGTCGAACTCGCCGATCTGGACCTGGCGTTCATCACGCTCGGCTCGATGACCGCAGACGCCGCCTACGGAGACGACCACACCGCACCCGAGGTCATCCGCGACAAGCGCGACGGGAGCTGGACGCTCTGGGAGACCCTCGCGCGCAAGGCGCCCGACTTCGGCCGGCCCGCCGTGTTCAACGGCAGCATCCCCGAAGCGGCCTGGGAGTCGTTCACCCTCACCATGCGCAGCCCCGCGTTGCTGAAGCGGATCGAGGAGTTCAGCGGCAACGCGCCGGGCACGGGCGCACTGATGACGTTCAAGGACTCGCCCTGGCTGATGTCGATCGTCGTCCCCCGTCCACCGCACTTCGACGGCCAGCCGGACGACGTCTTCACCCTGTGGGGCTACGGCCTGTTCATCGACGTCCCCGGCGAGCACACCGGCAAGACCATGGCCGAGTGCACCGGGCGGGAGATCCTCACCGAACTCCTGGGTCAGCTCGGCTTCGAGGACCTGACCGACGACGTCCTCGCCACCACGACCGTCACCACCGTGATGATGCCCTACATCACCAGCCAGTTCGCGCCGCGCACCGTGCACGACCGCCCGCGCGTGATCCCGCACGGCGCCCGCAACTTCGCCCTCCTCGGCCAGTACGTCGAGATCCCCGAGGACGTCGTCTTCACCGTCGAATACTCCGTGCGCGGCGCCATGCACGCCGTCTACCAATTGTTCGGCCTCGACCTGCCCGTCCCGCCGGTCCACCATGCCCTGACCGAACCCGCCACGGTCCTGCGCGCACTGCGAACCGCCTTCGCCTGAACGCCGGGGGTCGAGCGGACGCCCGGTAGGGGACCTCCGGGCCGCCTGCGGGGGCGCCGGCCAGCCGGCCGAGGTCCGTGCCCTGACCGCGCGCATGCTCTCCGACGCCAGGCGAGCGGTGGAGGACACCCACCCCGGTCTGGAGATCCGCGCCGGGCTTGTCGGGGGCGGCGCGCCGGTCGACGTGCTGGTCGACGCCTGCGCCGACGCGGACCTTGTCGTGGTGGGCCGCCGACGCCGCCCGCACCACCACCCCGGCATGCGGCTCGGGCCGGTCGCCCACGCCGTGCTCCATCACGCGCCGGCCCCGGTCGCCGTCGTCCCGCACGCCTGACCCACCCGCCGCATCGAGGGCGGTGGACCCCGGCACGCCCGGCGTCCACCGCCCTCTTCACGTGCCGAGCCACGGGCTGCGCTTCCGGACAAGTGTGCTGTGCGACATCCTGCGAGTTCTCCTGAGCCCCCACGCCTGGTAGCGGCACGCCTCAGAAAGTGTTGGGTAATCGGATGATCACTCGTTCTTGAGGTCGTCGGCGAGGCGGCGGGCCGCTTCGGTCTCGATGGGACCGTGCGGTTCGATCTCCTCGCCGGCGAGGCGGGCGGCCATGAGCCGGATCATCGCGACCTTGATCATCGCTTCGGCGTGCGCGGTCTTGCGCTCGTAGTCCCGTGCCAACCGTCTGCACCGTCCCAGCCAGGAGAATGTCCGCTCGACCACCCACCTGCGGGGCAGTACCTGGAACCCTTTCACATCGGCGTTGCGCGGCACCGCAACGATCTCCAGCCCTTCGTGCTCGGCCGCCCAGCCGACCAGTCCCGCGTCGACCACGTTCACGTATCCGCCGTCCACCCAGACCAGCCCGACCTGCGGAAACGAGCTCCGGATCCCGGCGAGGACCAGCTTCGCGCCTGCCCGGTCCTGCACCGAGGCCGAGTGCACCACCGCCCGCAGCACCAGTCCGCAGGTGTCCACCAGCAGGTGCCGCTTGCGGCCCCGCACGCGCTTGCCCGCGTCGTAGCCGACCGCCTGCCCGCCCTGGTGGCTGCGGGCGGACTGCGAGTCCAGCACCGCCGCCGAGGGCTGCGGATCCCGCCCGTCCGCCACCCGCACCCGCTCGCGCAGCGTGTCGTGGACCCGGTTCCAGGTGCCGTCCGCAGTCCAGGCCCGGAACCACCGGTAGGCCGCGTCCCACGGGGCCAGATCGTGCGGCACCAACCGCCAGGCGCAACCGCTGACCAGCACATACAGCACCGTGTCCACGACCAGCCGGCGCGGGAACTTCAGCGGCCGACCCGCCCTGCGCGGATCCCGCACCGGCAGCAGCGGCTCGATCGCCGCCCACTGGGCATCCGTCAACGACGAGGAATAGGAAGGCTTGCACGCACAGACACACATGGCGGTGATCTTCACGGACACCGTGGCCGCAAAGATCACCGCCAGGGCATCACGCCAAGCAGTTGATCAATTACCCAACACTTTCTCAGGCAGGCCGGCGAAGGCGTGAACAGCGTGGCAGTCAGCGACAACAAGTTCGCGCATAGTCACCGAGCTCTTCATCACGAGCCGATCCTGCCAGGCCGGCATCGTCATGGGCCCCCGTACGATCAACGTGGCGCTCCGTGGAACGAGGCCACAACGGGCGACCGGACAGCACAACGGCGGGAGCCGGGGACGGCCCCTCACCGTCCCCGGCTCCCGCCTTGCGTGCCCGGTCGAACCCCTACAGCCGCCAGGCCGGCCCGCGCCCCTACAGCACGGGAGTGATGAGGCCGTAGTGACCGTCGTAGCGGTGGTACAGCACGTTGCCGCGGCTGGTGGCGGCGTCGGTGAAGAAGACGAACGGCAGGCCGCTCAGGTCCAGGCGTGCGACCGCGTCGTCGACGGTGAGCCGCGGTGCGCCGAGCGTGCTCAGCGGCAACCCCGGCACCGGGTCGACCTGCGGGCCCGCGGTGGCCAGCCGGTAGCCGTCGTCGGCCGGGTCGCGGTGGACCACGCTGTCACAGCCGCTCGCCGCGTCGGTGAACAGGTGGAAGTCGTAGTCCATGGCCTCCAGTTCGAGCACCGCCTCCCAGGCCGTCTGCTGCGCCAGGCTGTAGGACTTGTGCCGCACGATCCGCCGCTCCTGCGCATGGCGGGCGTGGCGCTGCGGGCGGTGTTCGTGCCGAGCGCCGCCCAGCGGGCCGACCGGTGCGGTCGCGTGGCGGCGGGGGTGGTCCCGGTGGCCGCGGACACGGGCGATCCGGGCGGTCAGGCGGTCCTGGAGCAGGTCGACGGCCTCCTGCATGGTGGCTGCGGCCACGTGGGCCCGCACCGGCCTGCCGTTCAGATCGACGACGGCTTGGGCGAGCGAGGGCTTGGCCACCGCGTGGTTGGCCTCCTGGATGAGCTTCACCCGGGCGGCGAGGACCGGCTCGTCCAGCCGTTCCAGTACGGCGAGCATCTTCGTCCGGGCGTAGTCGGGCGCGGCCAGGGTGACCTCTCCGCGGGTCTCCACCAGGACGTCGGTGGCGGGCCCGGTCTGCAGGCGGTTCATCGCAGTTCCCTTCCTCGTGGGGTTCAGGCTGTCGCGTGCGGTACGGCCGGGCAGTGAGTCGAAGGTCCCGCCGGCATGGCCGAAGGTCCCCGGTCCAGCGGTGCAGGCAGCGCGCGGACGGTGGTGCCGGTGGTGCCCAGGAGCGCGCCGAGGGCGTCGTCCAGCGGGCCGATCACGGCGACCTGGCCGGTCCGCTCGGCGAAGCCTGCGGCGGCTTCCGCCTTGGGGCGCATCGAACCGGCGGGCAGGTCCAGCTCGTGCAGCCGGCCGGGGGTGACGGTGGTGAGCGGACCGGGGTGGGCGGCACCGAAGTGGGTGAACACGTGGGTGACGTCGGTGAGGATCAACAGTGCGTCGGCATCGAGCTGTTCGGCGAGCAGGGCGGCGGTGCGGTCCTTGTCGACCACGGCCTCGACGCCGCGCACCTGGCCGGTGTCGGGGTTGCGGGTGACGGGGATGCCGCCGCCTCCGGCGGCGATCACCACTGAGCCACTCGCCAGCAGGGCTCGGATGGCGGGGAGTTCGGTGATCGCCTTCGGCAAGGGCGAGGGGACCGTGCGACGCAGGTGGTCGCCGTCGTGGGCGGTTGTCCAGCTGCGGTCGAGCTCCATCGTCCTGGCCCGGTGGTCGGTGAGTTGGCCGCCGATGAACTTGTCGGGGTGTTTGAAGGCGGGGTCGTGCGGGTCCACCTCGGTGTGGGTGACCAGGGCGGTGACGGTGCGGCCTGGCAGGCGGCCGGCGAGTTCCCGGGCGAGCAGGGTGCCGATCATGCCCTGGGTCTGCGCACCGAGGACATCCAGCGGGTAGGGGGCGGTCAGGTCCGGGTCGCTCTCGCTCTCGGCGGCGAGCAGGCCGACCTGCGGGCCGTTGCCGTGGGTGACGACCAACTCGTGCCCAGCGAGAACGAGCTCTGCCAGCGACCGGGCCGCGTCGTGGACGCGGTGCTGCTGGACTGCGGCGTCGGGGTGTTCGCCCCGCTGGAGCAGGGCGTTTCCGCCGAGTGCGGCGACGATGCGCATGGTCAGTTCCTCCCGAGGGTGGCGACGAGGATCGCCTTGATGGTGTGCATGCGGTTCTCGGCCTGGGTGAAGACCAGGGAGGCGGGGGACTCGAAGACCTCGTCGGTGACCTCCAGGCCCTCCAACCCGTGTTCGGTGGCGAGCTCGGTGCCGAGGTCGGTGCGACGGTCGTGCAGGGCCGGCAGGCAGTGCAGGAAAGCGGTGTCCGGGTTTCCGGTGGCCGCCACGGTCCGGGCGTTGATCTGGTACGGGAGCAGCAGGTCGATGCGCTCCTTCCACCGGTCGTGGTCCTCGCCCATCGAGACCCAGACGTCGGTGTAGAGGTAGTCCGCTCCGCGCACGGCCTCCTCGACCTGGTCGGTGAGGGTGAACCGGGCTCCGCTCTCCTGGCCGAGCAGCAGGCACTCGGAGACCAGCAGCGGGTCGGGCCACAGCTCGCGGGGGGCGGCGATCCGCACGTCCATGCCGAGCAGGCTGCCCATCACCATCAGGGAGTGGGCGGTGTTGTTGCGGGCGTCGCCGAGGTAGCAGAAGGAGATCTCCTCCAGCGGCTTGCCGCTGTGCTCGCGCATCGTGAACACGTCGCACAGGCTCTGGGTGGGGTGGCACTCGTCCGTCAGGCCGTTGTAGACCGGCACCCCCGCGTGGGCGGCGAGTTCGGTGACGGTCTCCTGGGCGAAGCCGCGGTACTCGATGCCGTCGTACATCCGCCCCAGCACCCGGGCGGTGTCGGCCACGGACTCCTTGTGGCCGATGTGCGAGCTGTCCGGGCCGAGGTAGGTGGTGGTGGCGCCCTGGTCGGCGGCGGCCACCTCGAAGGCACAGCGGGTGCGGGTGGAGTTCTTCTCGAAGATCAGGGCCAGGCGGCGGCCCGTCAGGTGCGCTGCTTCGGTTCCGGCGTGCTTGGCGGCCTTGAGTTCGGCGGCGAGGTCGAGCAGGTAGTGGATCTCGTCGGCGGTGAAGTCGAGTTCGCGCAGGTAGTGGCGACCCCGGAGGGTGGTGGTCATGACGGTCTGCTCCTTGGATGACGCTCGATGTCAGGTGGCTGGGTCGCGCTGGATCGGGCAGCTCATGCAGCGCGGGCCCCCGCGGCCGCGGCCGAGCTCGGAGCCGGCGATGGTGACGATCTCGATGCCTTGCCTGCGCAGGTAGGTGTTGGTGGTGGTGTTGCGCTCGTAGCCGACGACGACGCCGGGTTCGAGAGCGAGGAAGTTGCTGCCGTCGTCCCACTGCTCGCGTTCGGCGGCGCGGTCGTCCTGCTCGGCGGAGAGGAAGCGGACCTTGTCCAGGCCGAGCGCCTCGGCCAGGGAGGCGGCGAGGTCGGTGTCCGGGGTGACGTCGAATCCGGCGGTCCGTTCGGGGCTGGGGGTGAGGGTCCAGGAGCGCAGCCGGTCGGCCAGGCCCGGGTAGAGCGCGAAGGCGTCGCGGTCGATCATCGTCATGACGGTGTCCAGGTGCATGAACGCCCGGCTCTCCGGGAGGCGCACCGCGATCAGCCGGTGCGCGGTGCCGGTCAGGAACAGCTGCTGGGCGAGGGCTTCGACGGCCTGGGCGGTGGTGCGCTCGCCCATGCCGACCATCACCACGCCCGGGGCGATCACGTGGACGTCGCCGCCCTCCAGGCTCAGGCCCGGGGCCGTGGCGGTGCCGTCCAACAGCGGCGGAGCGGTTTCGGCGAACAGCGGGTGGAAGCGGTAGATCGCGGCCGTGTGCAGCGTCTCCCGGCGGCGCGCGGCCTTCGCCATCGGGTTGAGGCTGTAACGCCCTCCGATCCAGCAGGAGTTGTCGCGCGGGAACAGGTGGTTGGGCAGCGGCGGCAGGGCGAAGTCCTGGTCTTCGAGGGTGTGCCAGGCCAGGCTGTGCGGGCTGCGCAGCGGCAGATCGGTCTTGAGAACGCCGCCGATCAGGTATTCGGCCAGTGTCGTGCCGTCGAGCTGCCGGCAGAGCTCATGGACCGGCTCCACCAGGGCCGGTCCGACGGTCGCGGGGGTGACGACCTGGCCCAGCAGCCAGGCCCGGGCCGGCGCCAGGTCGAGCGTCTCGGCGAGCAGGTCGGCGTAGTGGTGGACGTGTACGCGGTGGTCGCGCAGCACCTGGGCGAAGGCGTCGTGCTCCTCACGGGCGCGCTTGGCCCACAGGATGTCGTCGAAGAGCAGCTCGTCGACGTTGCGCGGGGTCAGCCGGGACAGTTCCAGTCCCGGGCGGTGCAGGATCACCTGGCGCAGGCGTCCCGCCTCGGAATCGACACGCAGGGTGGACATGGGTGGGTGCTCCTCGGCGGGTTCAGTGCTGGTGACGCGTGGCCAGTGCGCGGCGCATGATGGTCGGCAGGCCCACCGGGCGGCCGGTGCGGGCCGCCTTCGGCAGTGGCACAGCGGCGGGGACCGCAGGCTCGACCTCGGTGGGCCCCGCCAGGGCGGTGGTCCGCGCCGCGGTGCTCGGGCGCTTGAGCCAGATGTAGACGGGGATGCCGAGCAGGATGGCGAACAGGCCGTAGTAGACGGTCTGGTAGCCGCTGCCCTGGATCGACCAGTACGAGAAGACCAGGGCGAGCAGCGCGACGGCGACGTCGCGGACGAAGCGCCGCCGCTCCAGCTCCCGGCGGCCGCGCACCACCAGCCAGTACAGCTGCGCCGCCGCCGAGACCAGGTACGGGATCACCGCGGTGAGTACGCTCAGCAGCACGATCTCGGTGAACACCCTGGTGAAGCGGGTGTAGCTGACGACGGTCAGCACCGAGGCCAGGACCGTGGCCGAGACGATGCCGAAGGCCGGTACCTCGCCGCGCCCACGGGTGCCGGTGAAGGCGGCCGGGAAGAGCCCGTCGCGGGCTGCTGCCATCGGCATCTCGGCGCAGATCAGGGTCCAGCCGTTGAGTGCGCCGAGACCCGAGATGATCGCGGCGGCGGCGACCAGGTTGCCGGCCCAGTGGCCGCCGGCGATGTTGTTCACCGCGTCGGTGAACGGCGCGTTGGAAGAGCCCAGTTGGGCGTGCGGGACGGTGCCGAAGACCGCCAGGGTGCCGAGCAGGTAGATCGCGGCGCAGGCCAGCGTCCCGTACACGGTCGCCCGCGGCACGTTCCGCTTCGGTTCCCTGACCCGGCCGGCGGCCACCGAGGCGGTCTCCAGGCCGATGTAGCTGAACAGCGCGATCGCACCCGCCGCCGACACCGCACCCAGCGCCGAGGTACCGCTCGCGTTGAACGCGCCGAAGTTCCCGGACTTCACGAACAGCAGACCGGCCGTCGCCATGAACGCCAGCGGCACGAACTTCAGGACCGTGGTGACGACTTGGAACGCGCCGATGTTCCGCATCCCAGTCAGGTTCACGATCGCCGGCAGCCACAGACCGGCCAGCGCGATCGCGATCGACCCCCCGGTGTGGTGCCCCTTGTCGACGAAGACCTCGACGTAGCCGACCCAGGCGACCGCGATGGCCGCGTTCCCGGCCCAGGCGGTGATCCAGTACGACCAGGCGGTCAGGAACCCGGCGAACTCACCGAACGCCCCACGGGCGTAGACGTACGGCCCACCGCTCCCGGGTACCCGCTCCGACAGCCGCCCGAAGACCATCGCCAGCGCCAGCGCGCCGATCGTCACCAGCACGAATGCCACCAGCGCGATCGGCCCGTACGGCGCGAGCGCGGAGGGCAGCGCGAACACCCCGGTGCCGATGACGCTGCCGACCACCAGCGCAGTCGCGGCCGGCAGGCCGAAGCCGTTTCCCGCTGCTCGCGGCTCGTCAGCTGCACTGCTCCGCTGTGGTCTTCCGCGGTCGTGTGCGGACATCGGTTGCTCCTTTGCGGTGTACTCCGGGCAGACGGACACCGGTGCGTCCGTCGCTCACGGGGACGATCCTGGGGCCGCGGCCAGTGGCCGCCCCAGGGGCCATCGGGCCCTGTTGCCGCCGCCACCGGTCCCCTCCCCGCGTCCCACTGGTCCCGCGGTCCCCACCTGTCCGGGATCCGGTGCTGCCAGGGACCACTGACCCACTCGTCGGCCCCGTCGGTCCCTGGGCCCGGTCGGATCGCCACCGGCAGAGTTCTCCAGGCACGGGCCACGAGCCGGTGGCCACCCCTCGGGGGTGCGACTCGGTCCCGTCGCCCACGCCGTACTGCACCACGCCACGGCCCCGGTCGCGGTGGTCCCGCACAGCTGAGCCCGCCCCCGTCCGTTCCCAACCGCTCACCGAAGGGCCGTCCGACCATGACCAACGTTCCCCACAGCCGTCCCGTCCGCCCGTGGCGTCGCGGACTGCGGCGGGCGCTCGGCGCCGAGCGCAATGAGCTGGCCCGACCCGAGGACCGGGCCCGCAGCCGGGCCGGGCTCCTCGCCACCATCGGTACCGGCCTGGCCCTCGTGCTCGGCGTCACCGTCGCCTGGAGCCATTTCGACTCCGCCGAGCACCGCGCGGCCGCCGCGTCGTCCCGCCTGCACCGCCTGGACGCGCTCCTGCTCACCGCCACCAGCACGACTGCCGACCGGACCACCGCCGTGGCCGCCCGGTACCAGGCCGCGGCCACCTGGACCTACCCCGCCGGACAGCAGCGAACGGGCACGGTCAACCTCAGCCACCGAGCCCGGGCCGGCTCCACGGTCGACGTGTGGGCCGACGACACCGGCCGCCTGACCGCCGCCCCACCCAGCACCGCCGACCTCTTCTCCAGGGCCGTCATCGTCGGCCTTCTCGCCATCGGCCTCCTCTTCGTCCTCATCGCCAGTGGCCTGGTACTGCGCCTGCGATCGCTGGACCACCGAGCCGACACCGCCTGGCAGCGCGCCTGGGCCGAGCTGGAACCCGTGTGGACCGGACGCGCCGCCCGACAGCCCGGCACCGACGGCCCTCGCAGCAGCTGAAAGCGGCGTATCTCCGCCCCCCGCACCCGCTCCACCCCTGCCTCGGGCCCCGGAGGAAGGACTGCTCGACCATGACGCCGCAGCCCCTCGCCGACGAACTCGGGCAGGCACTCATCACCGCGGCGAGCGCAGGGCCCTCCCCCCACAACTGCCGGCCGTGGCGATTCCATTTCGACCGCGCCACCCGCAGCATCAACGTCCATGCCGCAGTCGCACGGCGCGACCCGCGCCGCGGCTCCCTCGGCTGGTTCCGTCCGCCCATGAGCCAGAGAAGGGACAATGGGGCCGTCCGGCCCTGTCGCACGAGCCGGATCGGGCGTCAGGCTGCCCGACGGTTCCACTCGCCCCGCTCCGGTGGCGGGTCCAGACAGGTACGGAGAAGTTGATGGCGGACAGCACGGCGGACCGGGCAAGCGGCTCCGACGCGGTGAAGGTGTTCCTGCTCGACGACCACGAGGTGGTCCGCCGGGGTGTGCACGACCTGTTGGACGCCGAACCCGACCTGACCGTCATCGGCGAGGCCGCAACGGTCGAACAGGCACTCGCGCGGGTCCCGGCGCTCCGTCCCGACGTGGCGATCCTCGACATGCGACTGCCGGACGGCGACGGCGTGACCGTCTGCCGCGAGCTGCGCTCGCGCATGCCCGAGCTGGCCTGCCTCATCCTCACCTCCTTCGACGACGAGGAAGCACTGCTCGACTCGATCATGGCCGGCGCCTCGGGATACGTGCTGAAGCAGATCAGTGGCACGGACCTGGTCTCCGCGGTGCGCACGGTCGCCGCCGGCCAGTCCATGCTCGACCCCGGCGCCGCCACCCGTCTGATGGCCCGCCTTCGCGGCGACAGCGCCCCGCAGGCCTCCGACCTCCCGCAGCTCACGGACCGCGAGCGGGAGGTCCTCGCGCTGATCGGTGAGGGCCTGACCAACCGCCAGATCGGCCAGCGCCTCTACCTCGCCGAGAAGACCGTCAAGAACCACATCTCCCGGCTGCTGGCCAAGCTCGGCGTGGAGCGCCGTGTCCAAGCCGCCGTCCTCGCCACCCAGGCCCTGGCCGCCCACGACCAGGCGTCCGGCCGACGCGTCCACTGACACCTGCCACCTGCGGTCGGGCCACCCGGCCACCGGCCGGGGGACCAGCGGCCCCTCCCTCACGTGTCGGTCCGGGACGACCATCGATGCCATGACACCTGACACCGCGCCGCTCGAGGAGCGGCCCTGTCCGCGCCTGCCGGCCGGAGCACCGGTCGGGCGCGTCGTCCACACCGTCGGCGCCCTGCCGACTGTCCTGCCGACCCGTTACCGGCTCGACAACGACGGCAGCGTGCTGCTGCGGGCCACCACCGGTCCGGATCCACCCCGAGTGGGTGACCGGCCGCCTCCTGCCCACCGCCCTTGCCCCGCGGACCTGACAGCGCCGCGCACCCTCCACACCCCCGCCACGATCACCCCTCCAGGGGCACCGCCCAGACGAGCCGAGCCCCGCCCTCCGGCGGACTGGACACCTCCAGCGCGCCGCCCAGGCTCTCAGCGCGCTCGGCCAGGTTGCGCAGCCCGCTGCGCCGCCCCTGCTCCGGGATGCCGACGCCGTCGTCCTGCACGGTCAGCAGCACCCGGGCACCGGTGGCCCGCAGCGCGACCTCGACCCGGCCGGCCTTCGCGTGCCGGGCCGCGTTGCTCAGCGCCTCGCCCAGCACCGCCACCACGTGATCGGCCACCTGCCCCGGAACGTCCGTGTCGAGCAGGCCCTCCATGCTCAGCCGAGGCGCGAAGCCCAGCGCAGCCTGCGCCTCCTCGACCACCCGTACCACCCGCGACCGCAGCCCCTGAGCCACGGAGTCCTCTCGCACCCGCAGTCCGAAGATCGTCGAACGGATGATCTTGATCGTCTCGTCCAGATCCCCGACCGCCCGCAACACCCGGTCCGAGGCACCCGGGTGCTCGATGAACCGGGCCGCGCTCTGCAATGTCATACCGGTCGCGAACAGCCTCTGGATGGCCAGGTCGTGCAGGTCGCGGGCGATCCGGTCGCGGTCCTCCAGCATGGCCAGTTGCTCGGCGTCCCGGCGCCGGTCCGCCAGCTCCAGTGCCAGAGCGGCCTGATCGGCGAAGCCGAGCAGCGGGCCGATCTCGCGCTCGGTGAAGGCCCGCTCCCCGGTCGGCCGGGCCAGCAGCAGCACCCCTTCGACCTGTCCGTCCGCCCGGCCGAGCGGCACGGCCACCGCCGGCCCCTGGCCGGAGAACCGGCGCGGCCCGCCGGTCAGCCGGGGGTCCTGCGCCAGGTCCAGGGTCGTCACCGGGGACCCGAGGCTGAACGCCTCCCCCGAGAGCGTGCCGGTCAGCGGGAGGTGGATCCCCGACCGGGCGGACGGGTCGCCGCCCAGGGCCAGTTCGACGCGCAGCCCGTCGCCGTCGTCCTCGCGCACGGACAGGTCTACCAGTTCGGCACCGGTGATCTCCAGCGTTCGCCGCGCGATCAGCTCCATCACCTCGCCGCGGGTGGCCCCCGACAGCAGGCCCCGGGTGATCTCCGCGCTCGCGCTCAGCCACCGCTGCTGCCTCTGCGCCTCCTCGAACAGCCGCGCATTGTCGATCGCCACCCCGGCCGCCACCGCCAACGTCGCGATCACCGACTCGTCGTCGGCGTCGAACTGCTCCCCGTTGCGCTTGTCGGTCAGGTAGAGGTTGCCGAAGACCTCCTCCCGCACCCGCACCGGCACCCCGAGGAAAGTCCGCATCACCGGGTGGTGCGCCGGGCAGCCGTACGAAGCCGGATGCGCGGACAGGTCCTCCAGCCGCAACGCCTCGGGATGGCGGATCAGCTCGCCGAGGATGCCCTTGCCGGTCGGGTAGGGCCCGATCTGGGCGATCTCATCCTCGCCCAGGCCCACGGTGAGGAACTGCGAGAGCGATTCGCCGTCCGGACCGATCACCCCCAGCGCCGCATACCGGGCGTCGACCAGCGCTGCGGCCGCCTCCACGATCCGCCGCAGCACCTGCGTCAGATCCAGCTCCCGGCCCACCGACAGCACCGCCTCCAGCAGGCTGTGCACCCGGTCCCGGGTACCGCGAGCGGCGTCGATCCTGGCCTGCAACTCCTCCAGCAGCTCGTCCAACCGCAGCTGCGGAATCCGCGACCGCACCTCGTCCCCGCTCACGCGAGCCTCCTCGTCCCCGGCCACCGACCGGCCGATTCTCGCAGACGCCCGTGTGAACGGGACAGTGGCCGCCCCACGCCCCCTTCGAGGCGACCGGCGAATGACCGCAGGTCACACACGCACTCACGGCGATCGGCACCGGCGGTCGACGAGCAACGCCCGGCCACCCGCCCGGGCCCGTCCGTCTCGACCCCGGCCCCCTGCTCGACATCGAGACCGGCGCCCAGTACCTCACCACCGTCCAGCCCCCCCCCCAACCGCCACCCTCGCCCTCTCCACCGACGGACTCCTCGAAACCCCCGGCACCGACCCGCACCCGGGCTGCCCCAGCGGAGGGAGAGAGCGGCCGGCGTCGGGCCGGAAGGCTCGAACCGCCCGACAGCGGCAACACCGGCGCGTGATCACCCGTCGAACCCCCGCCGGTGTACCCGGGACCATCAGCCCCGCGGTCGGGACCCGTCGGCCCCAGCGGCCGCCGGCTGCCGGGAGGTGTGATGAAGACGTTGCGCATCCGGCAGGCTTCCGGGCCTGCCGAACCGCACGAACATGACGCAACCGTTGCCGTCTCGCAGAGCAGGAGTACCGATGAAGGCCGCTGTCGTCCACGACTTCACCGCACCGCTCACCGTCGAGGACCGTCCGGTCCCGGCACCCGCACCGCACCAGGTGCTGGTGCGGGTCGAGGCCTCGGGACTGTGCCACACCGACATCCACGCCGCCCGCGGCGACTGGCCGGTCAAACCCGGCCTGCCCTTCGTCCCGGGCCACGAGGGCGTCGGCATCGTCGAGGCGGCCGGCGACCTGGTGCGGAACGTGCGCATCGGGCAACGGGTCGCCATCGCCTGGCTGGCCGAGGCCTGCGGGCACTGTGACCACTGCGTCTCCGGCTGGGAGACGCTCTGCACGGAGCAGCGCAACAGCGGCTATTCGGTGGACGGCGCCTACGCGCAGTACGCCCTTGCGCACGGCGACTACGTCGTGCCCGTCCCCGACGGGATCGACCCGCTGGACGCCGCGCCGCTGACCTGCGCCGGGGTCACCACCTACAAGGCGCTCAAGGTCTCCGGCGCCCGCCCGGGAACCCGCGTGCTCGTCTCCGGCATCGGCGGTCTCGGCCACCTCGCCCTCCAGTACGCCCGGGTCTTCGGCGCAGAGACCGTCGCCGTCGACGTCACGGACGACAAGCTGGCCCTCGCCCGCGAACTCGGCGCCGACCACGTCATCGACGCCCGGGTCCAGGACGTCGCGGCGGAAGTGCAGGAGCTCGGCGGCGCGGACGCCGCGATCGCCCTCGCCGTCAGCAACGACTCCTTCCGCGCCGCCTACGGGGCGCTGCGCCGCGGCGGCACGCTCGTTCTCGTCGCCCTGCCGGCCGACGGAACGCTCCAGTTGCCGGTCTTCGACACGGTGCTCAACGGCACCAAGGTGGTCGGCTCCATCGTCGGTACCCGCCAGGACCTCGCGGAGGTGTTCGCGCTGCACGCCCTCGGCCGCACCCGGGTGATTCGCGAGACGCGCGGCCTGGACGACGTGAACGCGTGCATGGCCGAGGTCCTGGACGGCAAGGTCGCCGCCCGCCTCGTGTTCGACCTTCGCGGCTGACTCGCGCCGTGACCACCACAACGACGGACAGGATGGGATCGAGATGAACGAGACGACGGCGCAGCGGCGGATCGTGGTCGGGGTCGACGGATCGGCTTCGTCCCGCGCCGCCCTGCGGTGGGCGATCCGGCAGGCCTCCCTGACCGGTGCCACCGTGGAATCCGTGATCACCTGGGAGTACCCGGCCGTCTACGGCTGGGGCATGACCATGGTCGACACGGAGGTCGCCGCCTACGCGGGCAAGGCCCTGGCTGAGGCGGTGGCCCAGGAGGCCGGCCCGGACTGCCCGGTCCCCGTGCGTGAACGGGTGGAGTGCGGCAACGCCGCCCAGATCCTGCTCACGGCAGCCGAGGGCGCGGAACTCCTGGTCCTGGGCAATCGGGGGCACGGCGGTTTCGCGGGGGCGCTGCTCGGCTCGGTCGGACAGCACTGCGTCCAGCACTCCCCCTGCCCGGTCGTCATCGTCCGGGACACCGACCACGTCCAGGAGGCCGACCGGCCGACCGCCCACCGGTGAACCCGTCGGGCGCCGCCCCGCCGCAGACTCGGCGGCGGGGCGCACCCGGCGCCGGTGTCGGTACCTGCCGGTACGCTGCACAGGCCCTGAGAAAGCACTGGAAGGCCGTCCCCTCAGCATCTTGAGGAGGCGGCCTTGGGGCGTTGTCGGCCCCCGGCCGCCGCGCACCATGCCGGCGGCCGGGGACCAGCCGCTCCCGCAGGTCCCGCACGCGCACCCGGCACCCGGGCCACCGCCATGATCCCGGGCGGCCCCGTGGCGCAACCGCGGGTCGCCGGCCAAGTCACCGCGGGCCAGCCCGCCGGCCCCGTGCGCAGGCGAAATGGCGGGGGCCGACCGACCGTGAGGACGAGAACAGTCCAAATCGTCATCAAATACCTGTCAGGGAGCCCGCGTCATGAACAAGGGCCGGCTCGTCGAAGCAGTCGCAGGCCAGCTCGGCAGTCGGACCGCGGCGGAGGACGCCGTCGACGCCGTCCTCGACGCGATGGTGCGCGCCGTCGTCGCCGGCGAACGCGTCCAGGTCACCGGCTTCGGCACCCTCGAGCCCGTCCAGCGCACCGCCCGCAACCCGCAACCCGCAGACCGGCGGACGCATCCGGGTGAAGAAGACCACCACCGGCAGGACCCCGGCGGAGAAGGCAGCGACTGGGAAGCAAGCAGTGGTATCCGCTCAGGCACAGATCCACCGCGCTGCCGGCCCTACGGACCGTCAGGTTCCCGCCGCGCTTCAGCCGGATTCCCTACACGGTGACCAGGTTGATGTGGTAGATGCTGCCGAGCAGTGGCACGAGTGCTGGAACGACGCAGGTGATACCGTGCGTGAGGCGCTGTCATGGGAACGGTCAGCGCACACACAGTGAGTGACCCGGGGCGGGAACCGCGCTGACGGAGGCGACCGTCCGGGTCAGGTGACGGGGCCACTGGCAAAGGGGGACGATCCGCGTGGGCGTGGTGCTGCCGGATGAACTGGCCTGGGTGCTCGACCTGATTGGCGTTCACTGGCCGAACGTGGACGAGGACGAGTTCCGGGAGATGGCGGACTCGCTGAGGAGCTTCGCCGAGGAGATCGACAACGGTCGGGCCGACTCGCTGGTCGCCGTCCAGCGCATGATCTCCGAGAACGTCGGCCCCGCGACTGATGCGTTCGCGGCCCATTGGGAGAAGGTGTCCGGCAAGCACCTCCACAACCTGGCCGAAGGCGGCCGGTTGTTGGCGACGGCTCTGGACGGCGCCGCGGTCCTCATCGCCGGTGCGAAGGTCGCCGCGGTCGTCCAACTCGGCATCATGGCCGCCGAGGTGATCGCCGCACAGGCGGCCGCGCCCTTCACCTTCGGCCTGTCGGAGGTAGGGGCACTGGGTGCTACGCAGGCGACGCGACTGATCGTGAAGCGGCTCCTCAAGGAAGCCGAGCAGGCGATCGTGTCCGAGCTCATGGCCGTGGCGAAGGCGCCCATCATCGACGCGTTGTCGAACATGGCGGGCGATCTCGCCATCCAGGTGGCCGGCAACGCGCTCGGCGTGCAGAAGGGCTACGACATGCAGTCGGTGGCCGACGCCGGCCTTGACGGCGCCAAGAACTCACAGCTGGGGTCGGCACTGACTGGGGGTAAGTGAGCGTGGCGGACATTCAGCACAACCCCGACGAGGTCTCGCGCCTGGCGAATCAGATCGGCGCGCACGCCGACCACCTCGAGACCACCGCCGGCGCACACACGCGCAACACCCGCCGGCGGATGGCTGCCACTCGAGGCCGCGACCCGTTGGCCAACGCCGTGGTGCACAGCTCCGAGGAGATCCTCAACGTCGTCAAGCAGGCCGAGCGCCAGCTGCGCAAGCACCTGCGGGACGTTCAGAAGGGCCTGCACCAGACGAATCAGAACCACCAGCAGAACGACAAGACGCTGGCGGACATGGTCCGCCGCATCCATGAGCGCTCCGAGGCGCAGGACAAGGCGCGGCAGGGCTGGACCGATCGCGTCAAGGCGCCGGACAACAGTCTCAAGCCGAAGACGGTGCCGGTGCAGTGGAAGCCGGGCATGCCCAAGTCGCAGTTCGCGCGGAAGGCGCAGCAGCTGCACTCGCTGGGGCGGCGCGGCCAGATGTACAAGGCCACGAACCCGGTCTCGCGCGACACCAACATCACGGACGACTACAAGGGTGCGCTGATCCGCATCATCAACAACAACCACAAGGGCAATCCCAACCTGGCCGATGCGGCCAGCGCGGCCGCCCGCTCCATGCACCCTGACCACATCCAGGAACTCCAAGTGGGCGGCCGCGACCACTGGGAAAACCTTAGGATGTTGCACGGCAAAACCAATACCGACATCGGCAATCACCAGATCTGGCCTAAAATCAGAGACTTGCCCGACGGAACACCGATCAAGATCAAGGTTAAATGGAAATGACCGGCGCTGACATCTCGCGGCTCGTCGCGACGCTTCGTGACGCGCTCGAGGAGCACCGGCGGCCGTACGAGCTGTGGACGCCCGAGATCCCGGCGGGATGCGAGCTGCAGGCAGTGGGGGACGGCGTTCCGCCCGGTGTTGCCGGCCTGCTGACGATCAGCGACGGGCTGTATCTCACCCACTCGACCCGGCTGTTCAGCAGTGGCGATCTCCCGGACGAGCAGGTGTCCGAGAACCTCGTGGGTGCCCGGCTGCCGGACGGGAGCCGGCTCACCGACGCGGCGCCCTTCTTCTGCTTCGGCCAGGCGGTCGGCAACCCGCTGCTGGTGGACGGGCGAGACGGCAGCGTTTGGCGCGTCCCGGACGACGGCGTCGTCTGGTACACCGGCTGCCGGCTCGAGCGCATCGCCGGCACTGTCGACGAGTTCGTCACCGACTGGGTTGTCGGAGACCGGTTCCCGGACCTGGCCGGTCTGAGCCCGGACGTCGCAGCAGACAGCGATTGGTACCGTCTACTCAAGCTGAGCGGCCTCGCGTCCTGACGTCGACCGCAGACTCATCCCGTCCAGCCGAACAAGGAGCACCGTGGCTACGCACGCTGAACTGACCGAGCTCTTCGGAGCCGAAGGCGTCATTACCCTTCCCCGCGGCGAGGCAGCCGCAGGCGGCGTGCCGGATGCAGATGCTCAGGTCCTGGCCGAGGTCGGCCTGCCGGCGGAGCTCGACGTCATCTTCAGCCTCGCCGCGCCCGGTGCTCATGAGGCTTTCACGCTCGTACCGATCGACACCGGCGAAGGCATCGTCAAGGTGCTCTGCCTCGGCGGCCCGACCGGCAGCCCCGACATGCGGTACTGCCTCGACCTGGAGGACGGCTACGTCATCCTGCTGACGCTGGGAGAGCAGCCGGCCGCGGAGATCGTCAACACCACCCTGGCCGACTTCATCGAGTTCCTGTACCGGTTCGGACTGCGGTTCCAGCACATCGCCGCGGTCGACGACCGGCAGGCCGACGAGTACACCGAGCAGCTCCGAAAGTACCTGGAGGCCCGCGACCCCCAGGCGTTCGCCGAAGACGACAACTGGTGGAGCATGGTCTTCGACCGGCTGCTCGGCAAGGAACTCTGAGCACGATCGACGGGGGTCCTCCGCCCCGCCGGCGGACACCGGGCGCACAGGGCTGCGCGGCAGTAGACGGCAGACGGCAGACGGCAGGGCCTCGAACTCGGCGAGCCGGACTGGGTCATCGCTTCGGCGGCCGATCGGCCGGGACACCACCACCGCCGTCAGCCGCCGGTAGAAGTCGTTGCGGCCCATGGCCCGGGGATTGTCACTGGCGTGCGCGATGCTGGGGGATTCGGCTGCGGCAGGGACCGACGGAGGGTGCGAGGATGACGACGGCAGGGCTCGAGGGCAGGGTGGCGCTGGTCGCGGGGGCGACCCGGGGCGCCGGGCGGGGCATCGCGGTGGAGCTGGGCGCGGCGGGGGCGACGGTGTACGTGACCGGCCGCTCCACCGTCGGGCGGCGCTCGGAGTACGACCGGCCGGAGACCATCGAGGAGACCGCGGAGCTGGTCACCGCCGCCGGCGGGAAGGGCGTGGCACTGCCCGCCGACCACCTGGACCCGGCGCAGGTCCGGGCGGTGGTGGAGCGGATCGACGCCGAGCAGGGCCGCCTGGACGTGCTGGTGAACGACATCTGGGGCGGCGAGAAGCTGTTCGGCTGGGACGTCCCGGTGTGGGAGCACGACCTCGACGACGGTCTGCGGCTGCTCCGGCTGGCGGTCGACACCCACGCGATCACCAGCCACTTCGCGCTGCCGCTGCTGTTGCGCCGCCCGGGCGGCCTGGTGGTGGAGATGACCGACGGCACGGCGGAGTACAACGGCTCGCGGTACCGCAACTCCTTCTTCTACGACCTCGCCAAGACCGCGGTGCTGCGGATGGCGTTCTCGCTCGGCCACGAGCTGGGCCCGCGCGGTGCGACGGCGGTCGCGCTGACGCCCGGCTGGATGCGCTCCGAGCTGATGCTGGAGGCGTTCGGCGTGACCGAGGAGACCTGGCGGGAGGCGCTCGCCGACCAGCCGCACTTCGCGATCTCCGAGACGCCCCGGTACGTGGGCCGTGCGGTCGCCGCGCTGGCCGCCGACCCGGAGGTGGCGCGGTACAACGGCACCTCGCTGTCCAGCGGCGCCCTGGCCCGGGAGTACGGCTTCACCGATCTGGACGGCAGCCGGCCGGACGCCTGGCGGTACCTGGTGGAGGTCCAGGACAAGGGGCTGCCGGCCGATCCGACCGGCTACCGCTGACCGACCCCGGGCCGCCGCGCACGGGCCTGACCGCCGCGCACCGATCCCGGCCCGCCGCGTACGGTCCCGGCCGCCGCGCACCGATCCCGGCCCGCCGCGCACCGGTCCCGGCCGCCGGTCAGGGCCGGCCGGCGGCCTCGGGCGCGTTCCAGGCCCGCAGCTTCTCCGGGTTGCGCACCGCCCAGATCCGGGTGATCCGGCCGTCCTGGCCGAGGTCGAAGGCGGCGACGCTGACGGTGCTGCCGCCGTGCCGGGCGACCAGGCCGGGGCGGCCGTTGACGGTCCGTTCGAGCAGGGTGAGACCGGTGGCCCTGCTCGCGAAGTGCACCAGGTACTGGGCGATCAGCGCGGCGCCCTCGACGGGTCGCAGCGCGGCCGCGGCGACGCCGCCGCCGTCGGCGGTCATCGCGGCGGCCGGGTCGAGCAGCCCGACCAGGGCGGCGATGTCGCAGGCCTGCCACGCCTCCTTGAACTTGCGCACCACGCCGGCCTGTCGGGCGGTGGGCGCGGCGGGGGTCCGCACCGCGTGGACGCGGCGGCGGGCGGCGGTGGCGAGCTGCCGGCAGGCGGCGGGGGTGCGGCCGACGATCTCGGCGATCTCGGCGAAGGGGTAGGCGAAGACGTCGTGCAGGACGAACACCACCCGCTCGGCGGGGGGCATCGTCTCCAGGACCACGAGGAAGGCGAGGTCCACCGTCTCGTCCAGGGTGATCCGGTCCGCCGGGTCCACGGTGCCGGTGGCGCTCCCGCGGCCCCACTCCCCGTGGTCGGGCAGCGGCTCGGGGATCCACTCGCCGACGTAGCTCTCGCGCCTGGCCCGGGCCGAGCCGAGCTGGTCGAGGCAGATCCGGCCGACGACCCTGGTCAGCCACGCGGCGGGCACCTCGACGGCCACCCGCCCGTCGTCCGGCAGCGCGTACCAGCGGGCGTAGGTCTCCTGGACGGCGTCCTCGGCCTCGGCGAGCGAACCGAGCATCCGGTACGCGACGTTGATCAGCCGCCGCCGTTCCCCGACCACCGCCGCACTGCCCGCTTCCACCTCGGAGGCCCCCCTCGCGTCCGCGCTTCGCTGTGACACCGGTCACCCCGCCTCACATTCCGCGGGGCTGCGTCGTCGGTCTTCCGAGACAGTACCGATCGACCGCCCACGGCAGAAGAGGTGTCGTCACCATGGCCTCCCCGACCTCCGTCCGCACCGTCCCCGCAGCCCGCCGCGACCCGGCCTTCGTCCGGGTCTCGGTGGCCCTCCAGACCCTGGCGGTCTTCTTCCAGGCGTCCACCGCCGGGCTGCTGCTGGTCTCCCACCACGGCGAGGTGCTGCACGGTGCCGGCGCCCGTGTGATGTACGGCGCTTCGATGCTGTACGTGCTCGCCGCCGTCCTCGCCTGGCGCCCGGGCCGCGGCCCGGCCCGGCCGATCGGGTACGCCCTCGGGTTCCTCGCGCTGGCCTCCGTGCAGGTGGTGCTGGGCGTCGCGCACCGGCCCGCGCTGCACGTCCCGCTGGGCGTCCTGATGTTCGGCCTGAGCGTGCTGGACCTGGCGCGGGCGCTGTACGCGGGCCGGCGGGAGGGGTGACGGCCGTTCAGGCCTCCACCGTCTCCTCGGTGCGGTCGAAGGCCGGGTCGGGCCGCTCGCCGAGGTACTCGACCCAGGCCTTCTTGACGCACGGGTAGTGCTTGGCGGCCTCGACCAGGTTGAGGAAGTTGACGAGGTTGTCGGTGAAGCGGGCGGCGAGCGTGGCGTCGGCGAGCCGTCCCCCGGCGGTGAAGGCCTGGTGGGCCTGGGCGAGCGAGAACATGTCGGGGTAGACGTGCGCGCCGAGGTGTTCCAGCGGCACCCGGAGCGCCCACAGGCCGCGGTTGCCGCCGGACATCGAGGGCGAGGCGGAGAGCAGCAGGGTGTGCCGGTTGTGGAAGGGCTGCGGGCGGATCCGCGAGGTCCAGTCGATCAGGTTCTTCAGCACGCCGGGCACCGAGGCGTTGTACTCGGGCGAGGCGATCACCAGCGCGTCGGTGGTCTCCAGCCGCTCCTTCAGGCGCAGCGCGCCGGCCGGCAGTCCGTCCCGGTGCTCGCGGTCGCCGTCGTAGCCGGGGACCTCGAGTTCGCGGACGTCGGCGAGGTCGGCGGTGCTGCCCCGCTCCCGGACGGCGTCGGCGGCGAGCGCGGCGAGCCGGGCGTTGAGCGAGCCCTCCCGGGCCGAGCCGCTGATCACCAGGACCCGCAGGTTCTCGGGGGTGGAGGACGGGCGGGGGCGGTCCTGCTCCATGCGGCGGGCTCCTCGGGCTCCGGATGGTCCCGCCTGCTCCGTGGCCGGCGGCGGTGCTGCCAGCATGCCGCAGCGCCGGCCGACCGCCGGGGATCCCGCGCCGGGCACGGCGCGCCGTCCCCAGGAACAGGTGCGGCCGGGCCGCTGGGCGGCCCGGCCGTCACATCCAGGAGGATGTCAGGGCGTCACTCGGCGACGACGCCGGAGTCGGCGATGACGATCTTCGCCGAGGTGCGGCCGCTCTGCGAGCCAAGGCCCTCGATGGTCTTGACGACGTCCATGCCCTCGACGACCTCGCCGAAGACGACGTGCTTGCCGTCGAGCCAGTTGGTCACGATGGTGGTGATGAAGAACTGCGAGCCGTTGGTGTTGCGGCCGGCGTTGGCCATCGACAGCAGGCCCGCGCGGGTGTGCTTCAGCTGGAAGTTCTCGTCCTCGAACTTCTCGCCGTAGATGCTCTTGCCGCCGGTGCCGTCGCCGCGGGTGAAGTCACCGCCCTGCAGCATGAACTCGGGGATGACCCGGTGGAAGCCGGAGCCCTTGTAGCCGAAGCCGTGCTCGCCGGTGGCCAGCTCGCGGAAGTTGCGCGCGGTCTTCGGGACCACGTCGTCGTAGAGCTTGAAGACGATCCGACCGGCCGGCTCGTCGTTGATGGTGATGTCGAAAAACACATTGGAAGCCATACGAGGATCATGTCACGCCCGCGCACGCTGCGTTGCCATCCCCACCCCCACCGGGCCGAACATGGCATATGGTCATTTCACACGTCACATGATGGCTCGATCTGCGGGGGGAACAGCATGGGGTCCAGCACGACGGGCCCGCCCCGAAGCAGCCCTGGTCGCACACGGACGACCTGCTCACCGTCCTGGACGCACTGGACGTCGAATGCCCGGTCCTGGTCGGGTCCTCGGACGGCGGCCGCAAGGCCCTCGACTTCGCCCTCGCCCACCCCGACCGGGTCGCCGGACTGGTCCTGGCCGGGTGCGCCCTCCTGCTCCCCGACCCCGACACCGGGGAGCAGGCCGCGTTCGACGCCCTGCGCGCCGCCCTCGCGCCGCGCACCGCCGCCGTCGAACGCGGCGACACCGACGCCGCCGTCCGCCACGACCTCGACGTCTGGGCACCGCGCGCCGCACCCGCCCACCGCGCCCTGCTGGAACGGCTGTACGCCGACTCGCTCGGCTTCCTCACCGGCTGGGACGTCGAGCCCCTGCCCGCCGCCGAGCCCGGCATCGAACACCTCGACCGGATCACCGCGCCCGCCCTGGTCCTGATCGGCGGCCACGACACCGCCTTCACCCACCGCTGCGCCGACCGCCTCACCCGCGGCCTCCCCGACGCCCGGCGGATCGACCTCCCCGACGCCGACCACTTCCCCAACCTCTCGGCCCCGGACGACTTCCACCGGGCCGTCACCGCCTTCGCGGCGGGCACGGTGTTCGCGGGCGGCTGAACGGCCGGCGGGGCGTCCGGACGGGGCGAGAATGTCGATCATGAACATACCCTCACGCCGTACCGTGCTGACCGCGTTCGCCGCCGCGGCGGCCACCGTGCCGTTCGCCGGCGATCTCGGCGGGCGCGGCACCACCGCGGCCGCCGCCGGCGTTCCCACCCCGGCCTGCGCCGGCACCGACGCCTTCTGCACCAACACCGGCCTGTACCGCAACACCCTGTACACCGAGGGCGACCACTGGGCCCGCCGCTACCACCGGAGCGGCGGGGTCGCCCAGCCGGGCGCCCTCAGCACCTTCCCGGCCACCGCCGTGATCGCGCCGCACGGCGGCTGCATCGAGCCGGGCACCAGCGAGCTCTGCCTGGCCGTCGCCGGCTACCGGCCGGAGGACGCGACGGCCGTCGCGGGCACGCCGCAGTACGACTACTGGATGTTCGAGGCCCTCCGCACCGGCTTCCACGACGCCCTGCACATCACCTCCACCCACTGCGACGACCCGGCCGCCCTCGCGATCGTCGGCGGCAGCGCCTACGCCGTCTCCCTCCACGGCCGCAGCGACCTGCCGCCGAGCAAGGGCCCGGCCAAGCAGGTCCTGATCGGCGGGGCGGACACGGTGTTCATGCAACGCGTCCACGACACGCTGGTGCAGTACCGGAACGCCGTCGGCCTCACCGAGGCCGACGTCGCCCTGAACATCGGAACCGCGGGCGTCGACGAGGACGTCAACGGCAACGAGCCGGACAACATCTGCAACCGCACCTACACCCGCGGCGGCGTCCAGCTGGAGATGACCACCAGCATGCGCAGCGCGATGTTCGGCGACTTCTCCAGCATCACCGGCCGCCGCCGCAGCTACGGCAAGGCCAAGGACGGCGCCGCCGACGCCACCACCGCGCGCTACTGGAACTTCTTCGTCAACGGCCTCCGCGAGGCGATCGCCGCCAACGAGCGCGGGGCCGTCATCCCGCTCTGACCCCCCGTCACCCGGGCCGGGCGGCCCGGGTGACGCACCCGCCGTCGGCCGACTGGCAGGATGGCCGCATGGAACGTGTGCTGGGAATCGGCGGGTACTTCGTGCGGGCGGCCGACCCCGCGGCCCTGACCGCGTGGTACCGCGACTGTCTGGGGCTGGACCTCGACGAACACGGCCTCTGGGGCCAGGAGGCCGGCCCGACCGTCTTCGCGGCCTTCGAGGCGGACACCGGCCACTTCGGCGCGCCCGCCCAGCAGACCATGCTCAACTTCCGGGTCCGCGACCTGGACGCGATGCTCGCCCAGCTGCGGGCCAGGGGCGCGGACGTGGCCGGGGAGACCCAGGACATGGCGGGCGTCGGCCGCTTCGGCTGGGTCACCGACCCGGAGGGCCGCCGGATCGAACTCTGGCAGCCCGCCTGACCCCACTCCCCCGGCGCCGGGCTCAGGCCTGCTCCGGGACGACCTCCACACCGGCCGCGAGCATCGCGGCGGTGAGCCGCCGGGCCACCTCCTCGTGACAGACCATCAGGACGGTCTGCGGCTCCTCCCGGCGGCGGGGCAGGTGGCCGCTGCCGGCCTCCACCAGCTGCCAGTGGTCGCGCTCCGTGGTCCACAGCGGTTCGAGCTCGGCCAGGGCCCGCTCGACCTCGGCGGCCTCCGCCGCGGCCCGGGCGCGACGGCCGACCGGCACGACGGGTCCGGCCGGCGGGGCGGAGTGCCGGGTGGCGTCCTTCGGAAACTCGACCATCGGCCGATGGTGCCCCCGCCCCGGCCGGAACGCAAGCGACGACCACCCCCGCTTACCCCGCGCCCGGCAGCAGCGCGGCGAGCCGGCCCTCGACGACGGCGTGCACCCTGGCGGTCGGCTATTCCCGAGTGTGCGTCAGGAGTCCGGTGGCAAAGCCGTCGAAGCGGCCGTCCCACCGCTCGGGCTGCCGCCCGGACACTGGATTCCGGATGGCGAAATTGCCTTGCGGCCCACCCGCGCGGGCCTGTTGAGTCTCCGGGTGTCCTACGACCTCGCACCGCACGTCCTCGGCTGGGCCGACGTCGATCCCGCACGGCACCCGTTCGACGCCGCGGCCGCGCCGGTGGCGGTCGCCGGGCTCGGGCCGGCCCGGTCCGTGCCGGTCCGCCCGGCGGGCGGGGCCGCCGACCGGGCGGTGATCGCGTGGTCGTACGCCGAGGGGCGGGAGTGGACCGAGGCGATGACCCGCGCCCTGGT
Source organism: Kitasatospora terrestris (assembly GCF_039542905.1). Classification (NCBI taxonomy): domain Bacteria; kingdom Bacillati; phylum Actinomycetota; class Actinomycetes; order Kitasatosporales; family Streptomycetaceae; genus Kitasatospora; species Kitasatospora terrestris. Next base: position 8,328,876 of record NZ_BAABIS010000001.1, on the reverse strand, counting down.
CGAGCGGTACGGGCCGTGGAGCCTCGGGTGGCGGTGGGCCCGCGACGAGGGCGACCTCGGTGGCGGACCGGTGGGCGCCTGGTGCTGCCCCCGCGACTCGATCACCACCCCGGACGACACCCTGGCCCGCGTCGCCGCCGCGCTGTGCGAGTGGCGGTCCTGGCTCGAGGAGCTCGCCGAATGCTTCGAGCGCCATCAGCTCGACTCCGGGTCCGCCGGGCAGCGTTCGCTCGCCTGGGAGCGCGCCACCGTGCAGCTGGTGAACCTGGTGGTCGACCGTACGGGCGCCGGGGACGCCTGGTACGGGCACTGCCGGCAGGTGCTCGGCTGGTTCCTGACCCGCTGGGGTGTCGCGCCGGACGCGGCGGACCTCATGGTCGCCGAGGCGATCGACGGACGCTTCCACAGCTGGGCGCAGCCCTCCCGGGAGCTGGTCGCCGAGGTCGCCGAGCAGCTGGCCGCCCGGTCGGACGGCGGGTCGGCGTGGTGACCGAGGACCACCTGCGCAGCTGGCTCGGCGTCCGGGAGGCCGCGCGCTGGCACGAGACGCCGGCGGCCGCGCCGGCGGCGGCCGTGCACCTGCCGGTGCGGGACGGCGCGGTGCACGACATCCGGACCTTCGACCGGGCGCACGGCGCCGACCGCGCCGACGGGCTGCTCGCGGCCCTCGCGCGGGCCCGGTCCGACGCCTCGGCCGGTGTGCCGCTGACCTTCGACCGGCTGGCGTCGTGGCAGCGGCACGTCCTGGCCACGGCGGACGCCCCCGCTTTCCGGACGACCGCGGCCTTCGCCAAGGCGGGCCGGGAGCGGTACGGCATCGCCCCGGACACCCGGGTGCGCTTCGACGCCTGCCTCTCCCAGGCCGCCGATCCGGGCCTGCCGGTGGCCGCTCGCGCCGCGCGGGCCTACCTGGACGTGTGCTTCTTCCATCCGTTCGCGGACGGCAACGGCCGGGCCGCGTTCCTCGCGCTGGAGTACGTGCTGGCGGCGGCCGGCGTGACCCTCGACCAGGTCGGCCCGGTCCGCCGGCTGCAGCGCGCGGCGGACGATCCGGCCGACGCCCTCGCCCTGGCGAACCTGGTCGCGTCACTGATCCGCCACACCCACCGCCGGGCCGCGCGGGCGGCGTTCGCCAGTACGCACTGACGAGGAGCCGTTCATCCGGGCGGCCCTCCGCGGATTGCTGGTTCGCCTGCGATCGGTGCTACCAATCTCCCTGCGGCGTACACGACCTGACACCGGGTCGGCGACCGCCCGACGAACCATGCGATCTTCTGAGAGATTGGGACACCCGTGGCCATCGCCCTCCGCAGGACGCTCGCCCTCTCCGCCCTGGCGCTGACCGCCTCGCTCCTGCCGGCCGGGCCCGCGGGGGCCGCCGACACCGCCCGTTCCGCCGCCCGCACCCCGGGCCTCTACTGCCTCGCCAACGCCTGGCAGACCCCGGCCATCTCCAGCAAGCCGTGCGACGCCAAGGACGCCGGCCAGCACTGGACGATCGGCGGCCAGCAGATCTCGCTCACCGACGCCCGCGCCTACTGCCTGGCGAACACCTGGGGCAAGCCGGAGACCTCGGTGAAGCCGTGCAACCCCAACGACCCGGGCCAGTACTGGACCCTCAACGGCGAGCAGATCGTCCTCACCCTGGCCCCGTCCTACTGCCTCGCCAACACCTGGGGCAAGCCGGACGTGTCGGTGAAGCCCTGCGACGCCTCCGACCCGGGCCAGCGCTGGGTGGTCTTCAACGAGACGATCACCCTGTCCCGCGTCTGACGCCCCGCCAACCCTTCCCGGCCCGCCCGGCCCGCCAGGCCCGCCAGGACTGCCCGGCCCGCCAACCCCGCCCGGCCCGCCCGGCCCGTCGACGGCCGCCGCGTATTCGGATTGCCACCGGACGGGTCCGGGCAGCAGGGTGGCGGCAGTCGAGTGGGAGGAGCCGGCCGTGATCCGGTGGGTGTACGCGTTCGTGGACCGGCCGTCCGAGGTGGTCGGGCGGGCCGCGGAGTTCTGGGCCTCGGTGACCGGGGCGACCGGGGTGTCCCCGTGGCGCGGGGACGGCGGGGAGTTCGCGACACTGCTGCCGGCCGACGGGGATCCGTGGGTGAAGCTGCAGGGGGTGGCGGCCGGGCCGGGCGGGGTGCACCTGGACCTGGCGGTGGCCGACGTCCGGGAGACGGTCGGCCTGGCGGTGAAGGCGGGGGCGGACGTGGTGGCGGAGCACGGCGAGTGGGCGGTGCTCCGCTCGCCGGGCGGGATGCTCTTCTGCGCGGTGCCGTTCCAGGGCGAGTCCCGGCGTCCGGAGCCGGCGGACGGCTCACGCCTGGACCAGGTCGCGATCGACCTGCCGGCCGATGCGTACCCCGCGGAGGTGGAGTTCTGGTCGGCCCTGACCGGCTGGGAGGTGCTGACCGGCTCCCGGCCGGAGTTCACGGTGGTTCGGGGCCCGGCGGGGCTGCCGGTCCGGTTGCTGCTGCACCGGCTCGACGCGGCGCGTCCGACCGGGGCGCACCTGGACCTCGCGTGCGCCGACCGTCGGGCGACCCGGGCCGCGCACGAGCGGCTGGGCGCGGAGTTCGTCGCCGAGCACAGCCACTGGATCGTGATGCGCGACCCGGCGGGCGGCACGTACTGCCTGACGGCCCGTGACCCGCTCACGGGGTCGCTGGCCTGATCCGCCCCTGCCCCCGCCGGGCACCCGGCGGGGCGCTCCCGCCCCTGGCGGCGGCCTACCATGAGCGGATGAGCAAGCGCACCGACCTCGCAGCCGCGCACGATGCGCACCAGCACCCGACGGCGCACCCGTCGGGCGCCGAGCGGCTGGAGGTCGCGGCCGGCGTGCTGGCCCTGCTCGCCGACCGGACCCGGCTCGCGCTGCTGGAGCGCCTCGCGGCCGGGGAGGCCGACGTCTCCACCCTCACCGACGCGACCGGCGCCGCCCGGCCGTCGGTCAGCCAGCACCTCGCGAAGCTGCGCCTGGCCGGGCTGGTCGCCACCCGCCGCGACGGCCGCCGGGTCGTCTACTCGCTCCGCCACGGCCACCTGCGCCGGCTGGTCGCCGAGGCGCTGAGCGTCGCCGACCACCAGATCGGCGCGCTGCCGCCCCACGACTGAGCCCGCGGGCACGCGCGCCGGCGCCGCCGGTACGCCCGTCCGCCCGTCCGGGCCGGCACCAACATGTGCACAGGTACGCACATGATGGCTACGATGGCCGGGTGCTCTCCGTTCTGCGCGTCCGGGCGTACCGCCGCCTGTTCACCGCCCAGGTGGTGGCCCTCGCCGGCACCGGTCTGGCCACCGTCGCCCTCGGCCTGCTCGCGTACGACCTCGCCGGCCGCGACGCGTCGACCGTGCTGGGCACCGCCCTGGCGATCAAGATGGTCGCGTACGTGACCGTCGCCCCACTGGCCGGCGCGTTCGCGGACCGGCTGCCTCGCCGCGCCCTGCTCGCCGGACTGGACCTGGTCCGCGCCGGCGTCGCGCTCACCCTGCCGTTCGTCGACCGGATCTGGCAGGTCTACCTGGCCGTCTTCCTCCTCCAGGCCGCCTCCGCCGCCTTCACCCCGACCTTCCAGGCGACGATCCCCCGGCTGCTGCCCGCCGAACGCGACTACACCGCCGCCCTCTCGCTCTCCCGGCTCGCCTACGACCTGGAGAGCCTGTTCAGCCCGGCGCTCGCCGCACTCGCCCTCACCCTCGTCCCGTACCACGCGCTCTTCGCCGGCACCTCGGCCGGCTTCCTCGCCTCGGCGCTGCTGGTCGCGGGCACCGTCCTTCCCCGGGTCGCGGCCGCCGGCCGCCGCGCCCCGTACGCGCGCACGGCGGCCGGCTCCCGGCTCTTCCGGGCGACGCCCCGGCTGCGCGCGCTGCTCGCCCTCGACCTGGCGGTGGCCGCCGCCGGCGCGCTCGTCTTCGTCGACACCGTGGTCGTCGTCCGCGACCACTTCCACCGCGGCCCGGCCGCCGTCACCCTCGCCCTCGGCGCGTACGGGGCCGGATCGATGGCCGCCGCGCTGCTGCTGCCCCGGGTCCTCGACCGGCACGGCGACCGGGCGGTGATGCTCCCCGCCGGGTTCGCCCTGCCCGCCGTCCTCGCCGCCGCGGCGGCCCTCACCACCGCCGCCGCCACCGCCTGGACCTGGACCGGGCTGCTCGCCGCCTGGGCCCTGATCGGCGCCGCGAGCTCCGCCGTCCTCACCCCGGGCGGACGGGTGGTCCGCCGCTCCGCGGACGACGGCGACCTCGCCGCCGCCTTCGCCGCCCAGTTCTCCCTCTCGCACGGCTGCTGGCTGCTCACCTACCCGCTCGCCGGACTGCTCGCCGCCGCCCTCGGACTGCCGGCGACCGCCGCACTCCTCGGCGTCCTCGCCCTGACCGCGACCGTCGCCGCCACCGCCCTGTGGCCCGCCCACGACCCCGACCGGCTCGACCACGTCCACACCGACCTGCCCGCCGGCCACCCGCACCTCGCCGACGCCCGCCCCGCCACCGCCGGCGGCTGGCACCACGACCACCACTACGTCATCGACCCCCACCACCGCACCTGGCCCCGCGCGGCCGCCTGACCGCGCGTGTGCGGTGCGCGTGTCCCGTTGTGGCGGAGTGTGTATCGGTCCGCGGGCGGTCGATGACGGTTCGACCGCGGCTGTGGCAGATTGACTGATCGTCTCGGCAGATCGTCTGCCCGCCGTGAAGGGACGAGGTGCCCGCGTGGTCGTGTACATCGGCAGGCCCGCCGTCGAACTGCCGGGCCACGTGGTCCCGCGCCGGCGGATCGCGGAGGACGTGGAGCGACGCCACGCCGACCACCCCCGCCTCGCCTCCGTCCGACGGGTGCTCGGCCGGATGCCCGCGCAGCGGCGGTACTCCCAGCCGTTCGAGACCGTCCTCGCCGACCGCGACGCCACCGAGCGCAACGCCACCGCCTTCGCGGACGTCTGCCGGATGGGCACCGCCGCCGCCCGCCGCGCCCTGGCCGCCCACCACCTCTCCCCCGCCGACGTCGACTGCGTCGTCACCAGCCACTCCACCGGCGACGCGGTGCCCGGCCTGGACGTCCACCTGGTCGCGGAGCTCGGCCTGCGCCCGGACGTCGCCCGCCGCCCGATGACCCAACTCGGCTGCGCCGGCGGCGCGCACGCCCTGATCACGGCGGTGGACCACGTCCGCGCCCACCCCGGCACGACCGTGCTGGTGGTGGTCGCCGAGTCGCTCTCCAGCACCTACCACCACGGCGACACCGACCTGGAAATGATGATCTACAAGGCGTTGTGGGGCGACTCCGGCGCCGCCCTGCTGGTCTCCGACCGCCCGCTCGGGCCGGGCCTCGCCGTCGCCGACACCTGGGAGTACCTGCTGCCCGGCAGCGCGCTGCGCTACCGCAAGCGGACCGACGCCGCCGGCGTGCACTTCGACTCCGAGCGATCCGCGCCGCGCTCGGTCGCCGAGGCCTCACCCGCCCTGCGCGACTGGCTGGCCCGCCCGCTCCCCGACGGCGGCCCCGCCACCGGCCCGTGGCCACTCGACTTCGTCGTCGCCCACACCGGCGGCCCCGCCCTGCTCACCGACCTCGCCGACCGCCTCGGCCTGGACGACGAGCAGCTCTCCCACTCCTGGTCCTCCCTCGACGAGGTCGGCAACCTCGGCGGCGCCAGCGTCCTCGACGTCCTCGCCCGCACCCACACCGCCCCACCACCCCCCGGCGCCCACGGCCTCCTCCTCGGCTTCGGCCCGGGCTTCGCCGTCTCCGCCCTCAAAACCACCTGGGTGGCCTGACACCGGCGACCGTTCCGTGCACTGACGTAGTATCCGTCCCGCTTCCTCCACCGCCTCCACGGAACGAGACGACGTGCCCGGCACCACGCCCGAGACCGACCAGCCCTCCGCAGACCTGACCGGCCTCCGGGCGATCTGGGCGAACACCCTCCAGCCCGTGGCTCCACTGCCCTGGTACCGCCGGGTGTCTCCCGGACCCGTGGTGGCGGGCGTGGTGGTCGCAGGCCTGGCCACCGCCCTGGTGGTGGCCGCCGTGACGGGCGCGGGCACCCCGCCGGGGCACCGGATCGTCCTGGCGGACCGGGTCGGCGACCGGACACGGCTCCCGGACGACGGCAACAGCCGGGCCGTACGGGCCGACTTCGCGCGGCGGACGACGGCGCCGGGCCCGTACCGGGAGCTGGCGGTTGCCACCTACGGGGCCACCGGACACACCGGGGAGGCCCTGACCGTGGTCGGGCTGACCGGCAGCTTCCCCGAGCCCCAGCGGGAGTTGCGGAAGTACTTCGGCCGCATGGCCGGCGGCGACCCGATGCGCGACACCGTGACCGAGCTGCGGTCCTTCCCGGCCGGCCCACTCGGTGGCGAGCTGCTCTGCGCGGTACTGGTCTACCCGTCCGTCTCCCGTACCACCTGCGCCTGGGCCGACGGCAGTACGGTCGGCATCGTCACGGACGCCACCGGCGAGAACGGGACCGCGGACCTGGCCGCGCTGACGCTGGAGATCCGCGCCGCGGTCGAGGTCGAGGACTGATTTCCATAGGAGCATCCGGCCGGGCGGCCTAGATCTGGCGGCCGCCGTAGAAGGGCGTGTAGTAGAGGGCGTGGCGCTCGCGGTCCTCGCGGCTGGGTTCGGCGGCGACGCCGAGTTCGGGGCCGTTCTTGATGTCCTCCTTGGAGCGGTCGACGTGGACCTTGTGCTCGTCGGGATCGATGCGGACCACCGTGCAGGCGGGCAGCAGGACGAGCTTGCCGAAGATCCACGGGCCGGTGTCGACGACCAGGTAGCGGGCGCCCATGGCGTCGGACAGTTTGTCGATCCGGCCGATCGGACCGTCGGTCGCCTCGACGTGGTAGCCGACGAGGTCGGTCTCGGCGCGGTGGCCGGCGGTGTCGCGGTACTCCCAGAGGTCCATGCCTGTGCTGTCCCTTCCGTCGGTCGGACTCGGTGGGCGTCGGTTGCCCCGACCGGCCGGAGGTATGCACCGCGGGGGAAAGCCGTCGGGGGCCCGGGACTCGTACGAGTCCCGGGCCCCCGACGGGTGCGGACGGAGGGTCAGCTGTCGAAGCCGAGGCCGAAGCGGTCGAGGGTGCGCAGCCAGAGGTTGCGTCGGCCCTCGTTGCGGTCGGCCCGGTCGAGGGACCACTTGGTGATCCCGATGCCGGCCCAGCGGACCGGCTCGGGCGGGAAGGGCAGCGGCATCTTGCGGACCATCTCCAGCTGGGTGCGCTCGGTCCGCTCGCCGGCGAGCAGGTCGAGCATCACTTCGGCGCCGAAGCGGGTGGCGCCGACTCCGAGGCCGGTGTAGCCGGCGGCGATGGCGACCTTGCCCTTGTACGCGGTCTCGAAGAACGCCGAGAACCGGGTGCAGGTGTCGATGGCGCCGCCCCACGCGTGGGTGAAGCGCAGGCCCTCCAGCTGCGGGAAGGTGGTGAAGAAGTGCTGGGCGAGGGTGCGGTAGGTGGCCGGGCGCTGGTCGTACTCGGCGCGGACGTGGCCGCCGAAGTTGTAGATCGCGTCGTAGCCGCCCCACAGGATCCGGTTGTCGGCGGACATCCGGTAGTAGTGGAACTGGTTGGCGCTGTCGCCGATGCCCTGCCGGCCCTGCCAGCCGATCGCGGCGAGCTGCTCGTCGTTGAGCGGCTCGGTCATCAGCGCGTAGTCGTAGACCGGGACGGTGTAAGGGCGCAGGCGCTTGACGAGCGAGGGGAAGACGTTGGTGCCGAGCGCGACTTTGCGGGCGAAGACGCGGCCGTAGGGGGTCTTCACGGCCATGCCGGTGCCGGACTCGGCGAGGTCGGTGGCGGGGGTGTGCTCGAAGATCCGGACGCCGGCGTCGAGGCAGGCCTGCTTGAGGCCCCAGGCGAGCTTGGCCGGATTGACCATGGCGACGCCCTCCTTGTCCCAGAAGGCGGCGAGGTAGGTCGGGGAGTTGACCTGGGCGCGGATCCCGTCGGTGTCCAGGAACTCGCCGCCGGTGCCGTACTGTCCGGCGAGGTCGGCGAGTTCGCGGATCCATTCGACCTGGTGGGGCTCGGTGGCGACGTCGAGTTCGCCGGTGCGCTCCCAGTCGCAGTCGATGCCGTACTTGGTGACCGCGTCCTCGATGGCCTGGAGGTTGTCGAGGCCGAGCCGCTCCAGCTGGGCGAGCTCGTTCGGCCAGCGCTCCAGGCCGTTGCCGAGGCCGTGGGTGAGGCTGGCGGCGCAGAAGCCGCCGTTGCGGCCGGAGGCGGCCCAGCCGATCTCCTTGCCCTCGACCAGGACCACGTCCAGCCCGGGCTCGCGCTCCTTGGCGATGAGCGCCGTCCACAGGCCGCTGTAGCCGCCGCCGACGACGAGCAGTTCGCACTGCGCGTCACCGACGAGGGCGGGCTGCGCCTCCGGCCGGCCGGGGTCGTCCAGCCAGAACGGGGTCGGCTTGACGTCCCGGAGGGAGTGGACGGGGTCCATGGTCTCGGTTCCTTGCTCGAGAGTGCTTGGCGGGGTCGGTTGCCGGCCGGCGGCCGTGCTGTACCCGCCGTGTCCGATCGCCCGGCGCTATCGGCCGAGGTTGATCGCGTACACCTTGCGGAGGGTCTCGTGGACCGTCCAGACGGTCCGGTCGCCCTCGCGCAGGACGGCCAGGTCGCCGGGCCCGACCTCCAGGGTCGGGCCGTTCTCGACCTGGACGGTGGCCCGGCCGCTGAGGACGACGAACAGCTCGTCGGCCTCGGTGTCGGTCACCACGCCCGGGGTGATCTGCCAGACGCCGCGCAGCTGCCGGCCGTCCTCGGACTCCCAGACCACCTTTCCGGTGACCTCGGGGTTCCCGGAGACGATCTGGTCCGGGTCCAGCGGCTCGGGTTCGAGCTCGACGTCGGGTACGTGCAGGGCGAAGCTGTCGATCATGCGTCGACGCTATCGGTACGACCGGCGGGGGCGGACCCTGCAAGCTGTCCCGTTTCCGGCGTGTCGCCTGACACCCCGTAGCCGGCGGCGTCGGCCTCGGCGGCGGCGCGGGCGGCCTTGCGGCGGGAGAGCAGCGGGTAGAGCAGCAGCGAGCCGCCGACCACCGCGAGCGAGTAGGTGACCGCCTTGGTGCCCTCGTCGGCGTACTGCTGCCAGGCCGCCCAGACGCAGACCGCCAGCAGGCTGGCCGTGATCGCGGACAGGCTCCACCAGCCGCCGGGGATCCGGTACGGGCGGGCCATCTGCGGGGCCTTGATGCGCAGCGCGATCAGCGCGGCGACCTCCAGCAGGATGCCGATGTTGGTGAGGAAGACGTCGAAGACGACCAGGTCGGTGAAGCTGCTCAGGCAGAACATCGCGTAGATCACCGAGGAGCCGACGATCGAGGCGATCGGCGCCTTGTACCGCTTGGACTCCTTGGAGAGCCAGCCCGGCAGGTAGCCGTCGCGGGAGAGCGCCAGCGGGAGGCGCGAGTTGGCGGCGAGCAGCGCGGAGAACATGGCGACCGCGGCGAACATGCCGCCGATGGTCACCGAGATCTGCAGCCAGGGGCCGGCCAGCTGCTTGGCGATCTCCGAGAAGGAGCCCGCTTCCCAGCTCTGCCAGCCGGTCTCGCCGTCCGCGCCGACCGCCAGCGAGGCGATCGAGGGGAGCAGGTAGCCGACCATGATCAGGACCACCGAGACGGCCAGCGCCTTGGGCAGGTGCTTGCGGGGGTTCTCCATCTCGCCGGCCACGTTGGAGACCGAGTCCCAGCCGCAGTAGTTCCACATCACGATGAACAGGCCGGCGCCGAACGCGTTCCAGGTGGACTGGTCCTGCGAGGCGGTCATCGAGGAGATCGGGTTGATGCCGTCGGCGACCAGGTGGTAGCCGCCGATCGCGGTGAGCACCAGCATCGGGGTGAGGCAGATCAGCGCGAAGGCCACCGACGAGTCGCCGACCCAGCCGGCGCCGAGCAGGTTGAGCAGCGTGAAGACGACGATCACGCCGACGCAGATCATCCAGTTCAGGTCGAAGCGCAGGTGCCCGACGGTGAACAGGACGTGCTCGCCGGGCGCCACCGCCCCGACCAGGCTCTGCAGGTAACTGGTGAACAGCACCGGATAGAGCGCCATGTCGACGAAGCTGCACACCCAGCTGAGCACGCCCTGCTGGAACGCCCAGAAGCGCCCCAGGCCGCGCTTGACCCAGTGGTAGTAGCCGCCCTCGACCGGTATCGCGGTGCCGAGCTCGGCGCAGACCAGGGCGTGCGGCACGCTGTAGATCAGCGGGGTGACGATGATCAGCAGCACCGCCATGCCCGGTCCGGACGTGGAGAACAGCTCCTCGATGCCGTAGGCGCCTCCCGAGACGCTGAAGAAGATCAGCGCGACCAGCGCCAACAGGCGCACGCGCTTGGGCTGCGGCCAGCGGACATCCGACTGGCCCACGGGCATCGTGGTCATTCTCACCTCAGGTCCATGCTTCGAGCAGACCCGGCCCGCAAGATCACGCCGCCGGTGGACAGAGTCTCAGCCCTTGGACGCGCCCCGACAAACCGGCAAGGTGTCAGGCGTCCCGTTACCGCTCTGACAGCCTGTCGGATCAGCGCGCGGCCGCCATCTCGCCGAGCCTCCGTATTTTCCGTTGCCCGGCCCCCGCACCACCCCGTAGTTTCGGCGCTCGACGGCATGTAGCTCAACGAGTCAGAGCACCGGGCTTGGGACCTGGAGGGTGCGGGGGCAGGGCCCGCCATGCCGGCCATGGACGAGAACGCTGAGCAGCAGCACCCGACGACCACCGTCTCCACCGACTACGCGCACCGGCAGCTCGCCCGCGCGTTCACCACCGCTCTGTCGCACCCCGACCCGGCGACCCGCTCCCGCGCGGACGCGAAGGCGGGCCGCTGGCGCGAGGTGCTGGCCGGCATCGCCGGCGGCACCCTGCGGATCGGCTCCCGGACGCCGGTGGCCGGCCTGCCCGCCTGGGTGACGCCGGAGGTGGTGCGCGGCGGCTTCGCGACCGGGCGGGCCTGCGCCGAGGGGCCGTTGGAGCCGTACGAGCGCGAGGCGTGCCGGGCGGCGGGGGTTCCCGAGGGGCGGGCCGAGCTGTTCGCCCACGCGCTGACCGAGGCCGGGCTCGCCGGGCTGTGGGCCCTGCTGGACAGCGGCCGCTACCGGGTCACGGTGCCCGAGGAGGCCGCGCTGCTGACGGTGGCGTGGCTGGTCCGGGCCGGCGAGCAGTCCGCGGCGCTGGAGCTGGTCGCGGAGCTGGCGCCGTTCGCCGGCCGGCTGCGGTTCACCCCGCCGCCCGGCGGCGGCCCGGCGGCGCGGCCCGACGCGGTGCACCGCCGCACCGTCGGCGATGTCGTCGCGACGCTCGCGACCCGCGGGCCGAACCTCGCGGTGGAGACGCAGCGCGAGGCGCTGACGGTCTGGCTGCCGTACTCCGACGAGCTGCTGGCGCACTGGCTGGAGACCGCGGACGGGGGCCGCGCCCTCGCCGTCGACCCCGGGCCGGACTGGCACCGGCGCGGCGCCGCCCTGCTGCTCCGCTACCGGACGCTGGCCGCCGCGCACCGGCTGTGCGGCAAGCACCGCAAGCCGGGTGAGAACCTCGGCATCCTGCGCGCGGCGCTGGAGGCCACGGTCGCCGGCGAGCCGCTCGACCCGAAGCTGCGAGGGCTGCTGGTCGCCTCCGTGGACGCGATGGTGCGCCGCCGCGGCCTGCCCGGTTCGGCGCGGCACTCCGCGCTGCGCGCCGGGCAGGCGGCCCAGGCCGCGCTGCCCTCCCACCACGCGCTGGCCCAGGTGCTGCTGGGCCGGCTCGCGACGCTCGGCCAGGAGGACGGCCTCGCCGACCCGGACGCGGTGCTCGCCCCGGTGAGCGCCGCGGAGGCGGCGGAGAGCGGGATCCCGGCCGGTTCCGCGGTGCCGGCGGCCCTGCACCGGCCGGTGCTGGCCGCCACCAGCGCACCGGTCGAGACGCTGATCGGCCGCGGCCTGGTGCCCTCCGCCGAGGTGCTGGCGGAGCTCGCCCCGCAGCTGGCCGCGGCGGCGGAGGCCGCCGCGCACCCCGACCCGGCGCTGCGCGGGCTGGTGGCCGCGGGCCACCGCGCGTTCGCCGCCCGGCGTTCGCTGCTGCTGCTCGACTACGCGCACCAGGTGCGCGCGGAGGAGCTGCCGTGGGTGCGGGCCGTCCGCCCCCACCGCAGCGGCGACCCGGCCGCGCGGCGGACCGGTCTGGCCGCGCTGCGCCGGCTCGGCGAGCTGACGCTCGGCACCTTTCCCGGCACCGTCCCGCCGAACCCGCTGGTGAGCGAGCTCGCCGGGCTGGCCCGGCGGGCCGGGGAGCCGCTGCCGTTCACGGAGGAGCTGGCCGCCGACATCTTCATGGGCGGTTTCACCCCGAAGTTCCCGGCCGCCGCCCGGATCGCCGCCGGCCTGCTGGAGGGGACGGTGTACGAGCGGTACTACGGCATCGACTACGCCGAGGTGCGGGCGCTGGCCGAGCGGGCCGGGAGCGACCGGGAGAAGTCGGTCGTGGCGCGGGAGTTCTCCACGCTGTGCCGGCAGCGGGCGGGAACCCCGGGCACGTCCCGCTCGGTGGCGGCCAACGGCACGGTGATCGAGCAGGCGCAGATCCTCACCACGCACAACCTGGCGGTGCTCGCCGGGCCGGTCGGCGTCGTGCCGGCCGGCGGCTGGGAGGCGGCGGCGCTCGGCGCGTACGGCACGGTGCGGCGGCTCGTCGCGCTGGCCGAGCGGCAGCCGTGGCCGCTGGCCACGGTGAAGAACGCCGCGTTCGCCTGGCGGCAGCTGGTCTTCCACCTCTCGCTCTGCTCGCCGCGGGAGCGGGAGGCCGTCCTCGCCGTGATCGTCGGCGAGCACCCGGCGCGCCTCACCCCGGCCGTCGAGGGCCTGCGGCTGGCCGCGGCCGGCCACCGCTTCGACCCGGACGGCACCGGCGCCCGCCGCTTCCTCGGCTGGACGGTCGGCTCGCACTGGCTGCTCGGCCGGTGAGCGGGCCGGGCCCGGGGCCGGGCCTTCAGTGCCCGGCCTGCGGACCCGGTCCGTCCAGGTCGTCGCGGGAGACGTGCTCGCCCGGCGTGGACAGCTCCTCGACCGCGCCGGCGGTGACCACCGCGCCGGTGGACCGCTTGCCGCTGCGCAGCCGGCGTTCGAGCCGGCCGGCGAAGGTGGTCAGCGCGAGGTTGAGCAGCACGAAGATCACCGCGACCACGGTGAAGCAGGCGATGGTGTTGGCGCCGTAGTTCGCGCTCATCGGCCGGACCGAGGCGAGCAGCTCGGAGAAGCCGAGCAGGGCGCCGCCGAGCGCGGTGTCCTTGACGATCACGACCAGCTGGCTGACGATCGCGGGCATCATGGCGTTGACCGACTGGGGCAGCAGTACGTACCGCATGACCTGGTTCTTGCGCAGGCCGATCGCCTTGGCCGCGTCGGTCTGCCCCCGCGGGAGCGCCAGGATGCCGGCCCGGACGATCTCCGCGAGGACCGAGCCGTTGTAGAGCACCAGCCCGGTGACCACGGCGTAGAGCGGCCGGCTGTCCGGGCTGACGTCGGTGAACTTGGCGTAGGCCGCGTTCGCGAAGAGCATCAGGATCAGTACCGGGATGGCGCGGAAGAACTCCACCACCGTCCCGGCCGCGGCCCGGACCCACCCGTGGTCGGAGAGCCGGGCGATGCCGAACAGCGCGCCGAGCGGCGTGGCGAGCACCATCGCCAGCGCGGCGGCGATCACGGTGTTCTTCAGGCCGGGCAGCAGGAAGGTGGTCCACGCCCCGGAGGTGGTGAAGAAGGGCTCCCACTTGTCCCAGGCGAGCTGGTTCTTGTCGGCGAGGCTGGCGAACACCCACCAGAGCACGCCGGCCAGCGCGATCAGGAACAGGACGGTCAGCAGGAGGTTGTGCCGCCTGGCCCGCGGGCCGGGCGCGTCGTACAGGACGGTGGGCCGGGTCATCGCTTCACCGACACCTTCTTGCTCACCCAGCCGAGCAGCAGGCCGACCGGGAGGGTGAGGCAGATGAAGCCGAAGGCGAAGACGGCGGAGATCAGAATGACCTGGGCCTCGTTCTCGATCATCGTCTTCATCAGCGCGGCCGCCTCGAAGACACCGATCGCGGAGGCCACCGTGGTGTTCTTGGTGAGGGCGATCAGCACGTTCGCGAGCGGGCCCACCACCGCGCGGAAGGCCTGCGGGAGGACGATCAGCAGTAGCACCTGGGGGAACCGCAGGCCGATCGCCCGCGCCGCCTCCACCTGGCCCAGCGGCACGGTGTTGATCCCGGACCGCAGGGCCTCGCAGACGAAGGCCGCGGTGTAGGCGATCATGCCGAGCACGGCGAGCCGGAAGTTGATCGTCTTGAAGGAGTCGGCGCCCAGGGTGACGCCGAGCGTCTGGAACAGGCCGAGCGAGGTGAAGACGATGATCACCGTGAGCGGGATGTTCCGGACGATGTTGACGTAGACGGTCCCGAAGCCGCGCATCAGCGGCACCGGGCTGACCCGCATGGCGGCCAGCAGCGTCCCCCAGATCAGCGAGCCGATGGCCGACCAGAAGGTCAACTGGATGGTGACCCAGAAGGCTCCCAGCAGGTCGTAGCCCTCGAGGAAGTCGAACACGGTGGCACCTCCGCGCCGTGGGCGGGCGGCGTCAGCTGACGATCACGCCGATCTGCGGCGTCGAGTCGGGCTGGTAGCCGGCCGGGCCGAGGTTCTTCTGGACGGCGGCGGCCCAGGAGCCGTCCGCGATCATCTTCTCCAGCGCCGTGTTGATCTTCGCCTTGAGCTCGCTGCCCTTCTGCACGCCGATGCCGTAGTTCTCGTTGCTCATCTTGAAGCCGCCCAGCTTGAACTTGTCCTTGAACTGGGCCTGCGAGGCGTAGCCGGCGAGGATCGTGTTGTCCGTGGTCAGCGCGTCGATGACCTTGTTCTCCAGGCCGGTCAGGCACTCCGAGTAGCCGCCGTACTCCTGCAGCTGGGCATTGGGCGCGATCTTCGTCTTGACGTTCTGCGCGGACGTCGAGCCGGTGACCGAGCAGAGCTTCTTGGAGTTCAGGTCGGTCGGGGTGGTGATCGAGTTGTCGTCCGCGCGGATCAGGACGTCCTGGTGCGCCAGCAGGTACGGCCCGGCGAAGTCGACCTTCTCGGAGCGCGCGGGGGTGATCGAGTAGGAGGCGGCGATGAAGTCGACGTCGCCGCGCTGGAGCAGGGTCTCGCGGTCGGCGCTCTTGGCCTCCTTCCACTGGATGTCGCCCGGGGCGTAGCCGAGCTGCTGGGCCACGTAGGTGGCCACGTCGACGTCGAGGCCGGTGTACTTGCCGTCCGGGGTCTTCAGCCCGATGCCGGGCTGGTCGAACTTGATCCCGACGGTGATCGTCTTGCCGCCCGCGCTCGCCGATCCGCTCGCGCCGCTGCTGCCGCCGCCGTCGGAGCCGCAGCCGGCGGCGGTCAGGGCGAGGACGAGGGCGGCGGCAGAGGCGACGGTCGCCTTGCGAAGCTTCATGGTCATCATTCCCGGTGCTGGTCAGTGGTGGAGGATCTTCGAGAGGAAGTCCTTGGCCCGATCGCTGCTCGGACTGCTGAAGAACTGATCGGGCGTCGACTCCTCCACGATCCGGCCGTCGGCCATGAACACCACCCGGTTCGCGGCCGAACGGGCGAAGCCCATCTCGTGGGTCACGACGACCATGGTCATCCCCGACCGGGCGAGCTGCCGCATGACCTCCAGCACCTCGTTGATCATCTCGGGGTCGAGGGCGGAGGTCGGCTCGTCGAAGAGCATGATCTTCGGATCCATGGCCAGCGCCCGGGCGATCGCCACCCGCTGCTGCTGGCCGCCGGAGAGCTGCGCGGGGTACTTGTCCGCCTGGGCCTCGACCCCCACCCGCTGGAGCAGGCCGCGCGCCCGCTCCTCGGCGGTCTTCCGGTCCGTACGGCGCACCTTGATCTGGCCCAGGGTGACGTTCTGCAGCACGGTCTTGTGCGCGAACAGGTTGAAGGACTGGAAGACCATCCCAACGTCCGCGCGCAGCGCCGCGAGCTCGCGGCCCTCGGCCGGCAGCGGCTTCCCGTCGATCACGATCTCGCCGGAGTCGACGGTCTCCAGCCGGTTGATCGCCCGGCACAGCGTCGACTTGCCGCCGCCCGAGGGGCCGATGACCACCACCACCTCCCCGCGCGCGACGGTGAGGTCGATCTCCCGCAGGACGTGGAGATCACCGAAGTGCTTGTCGACCCCGCGCAGCACCACCAGATCGCCGGTGGCCTGCTCGGGGGCTTCCTGGGTCATGGTCGGCTCCGCTCGTCGGGTTCATGGTCCGCCCGCGCGGGCCTCCGCGCATGTCGGCGCCCGGAGGCGCGACGGCGGGGGGTGCGACGGCAGGGGTGCGACGGCAGGGGTGCGGGGGTGCGGGGCGGGGGTTGCGGGAAGACTGCCGGGGACGGAGGGGGTGGGCCGTGGCAGGTCGGCGCGGGCGGATGTCGCGGGCGGAGGCGCTGCGGCGCCGGGCCGGGGCGCAGTTCGTGGGGCGGCGGGCGCAGTTGGCGCTGTTCGCGGAGAACCTCGCGCGCGACCCCGATCCGGAGGCCGGACCGAGCCCGGCGGACTTCCTCTTCCACGTCCGGGGCATGGGCGGCGTCGGCAAGTCCACGCTGGTGGCGCAGTGGCGGGAGGCCGCGCGCCGGGCCGGCGCGGTGACCGCCCTGGTCGACGAGGGGGACGTCCACGGCCTGGAGAGCGCGCTCGGCGTGCTGGCCCGGCAGTTGGCGGAGCAGGCCGGTCCGCTGCGCGAGTTCGACCGGGCCCTCGAACAGTACCGGCGTGCCCTGCAGGCCGACCGGACGACCGAGCAGGGCGGCGAGGGCGCGTCGCTGCCCGCGCGGCTGGTGACCACCGCGGTGATCGGCGGGGTGGCCTCGGCGGTGCCCGGCGGCGGCGTCGTCGCGGCGATGGCGAACCCGGAGACGGTCGCGCAGGCGGCGGACCGGCTGGTCGCGGGGGTGCGGCAGCGGCGATCGGCGGGCGGCGACGAGGAGGCCGCGCTGTGCCGGGCGTTCGTCGCCGAGCTCGGCCGCCTGTGCGGGCGGGAAAACGGCGGGCGGCGCCCGTGGGTGGTGCTCTTCTTCGACACCTGGGAGGTGACGGGGCGGCACCTGGACGCCTGGCTGCGGGACGTGCTCTCCGGCGAGTTCGGGGACCTGCCGCTGGAGGTGCAGTTCGTGCTGGCCGGCCGCGACGAGCTCGCCGAGCGGGACTGGGGGCCGCTGCGCCCGGCCGTGGTGGACGTCCCGCTGGAGGTCTTCACCGAGCAGGAGGCGCGGGAGCTGCTCGCCGCCCGCGGCGTGGTGGACGTGAACGTGGTCGACGCCGTCCTGCGGATGTCGATGCGCCTGCCGCTGCTGGTCGCGCTGCTGGCCCAGACCCGCCCGCAGGCCACCGACGAGGTCACCGACGCCGGCGCGGACCTGGTCGACCAGGCGGTGGAGCGGTTCCTGCTGTGGGTCCGTGACCCGGCCCGGCGGGAGACCGTGCTCGCCGCGTCGCTGCCGCCGCAGCTCAACCGGGACGTGTTCGCCCGGGCGGTGCCCGGCGCACCCGCCGGCACCTGGGACTGGCTGCTCGACCAGCCGTTCGTCACCGGGCACGGCGAGTACCGCCAGTACCACGCGGCGGTCCGGGCCAGCATGCTGCGGTACTGCCGGTCGCGCTCCCCGCTGGAGTGGCGGGCCGCCCACTGGCGGCTCGCCGCCGGCCACGCCGACGCGCGCGCCGAACTGGAACGGCGGCTGTCCGTGACCGCCCGGCGGACCGACCCCGGCTGGCAGCGGCTGCTCACCGAGGAGACCTACCACCTGCTCTGCGCCGACCCGTCCGCGCAGCTGGCCGACGCCCTGGAGCAGACCGCGCGGCGGGCGGGCGAGGCACCCGCGGCGCTCGCCGCCTGGGGCGACATGCTGGTGCAGGCCGCGATCGACTGCGGCGACGAGGAACTGACCCGCTGGGCGGCCCGGCTGCACGCGCTCCGCTCCCCCGACGGGCCGCACGTGGAGACCCTGTCCGCCCTCGCCGAACCCGGGCTGCCCGCCCGGGTGCGCGGCTGGGCCCTGTGCCACCGCGGCTACGCGTACTTCCTCGCCGACCGGGACGACGAGGCCCTGGTGGACCTGGACCGGGCCGTCTCGATCGGCGGCGAGCCCCTGGCGCAGGCGCTGGCGTTCCGCGGCCGGCTGCACGGCTGGCACAACCGGGACGCGCAGGCCGTCGCCGACCTCACCGCCTCCCTGGAACTGCGGCCCGACGACGCGTGGGTCCTCACCCGCCGCGGCGAGGCCCACCGGCAGGCCGGCCGGCTCGACGAAGCCGTCGCCGACCTGACCGCCGCCCACCTGCTCGACCCCGACGACGCCTGGTACCTCGCCGAACGCGGCGAGACCCACCGCCGGGCCGGCCGCTTCGAACAGGCCGTCGAGGACTTCACCGCCGCCCTCGTCCTGGAACCCGAGTACGCCTGGGCCCTCGGCTGGCGCGGCGAGGCCCACCGGCAGGCCGGCCGCCTCGACGAGGCGATGACCGACCTCACCGCGTCGATCGCCATCGACGCCGAACAGGCCTGGGTCTTCGGCGCCCGCGGCCAAACCCACCGGCAGGCCGGCCGCCTCGACGAGGCGATCGAGGACTTCACCACCTCCGTCGAACTCGACCCGCAGTACGCCTGGGCCTGGGCCTGGCGCGGCGAGACCCACCGGCAGGCGGAGCGGCTCACCCAGGCCGCCGACGACCTCGGCGTGGCACTCCGGCTCGACCCCGGCTACGGCTGGGCCCTCGCCCGGCGCGGCGAGACCCACCGGCAGGCCGGCCGGCTGGAGGAGGCCATGGCCGACCTCACCGCGGCCGTCACCCTCGACCCCGAGGACGCGTGGGCCCTCGGCTCCCGCGGCCAGACCCACCGCCAGGCCGGCCGCCTCGCCGAGGCCGTCACCGACTTCACCGCCGCGATCGAACTCGACCCCGAGTACGCGTGGGCTTTCACCTGGCGCGGCGAGGTCCACCGCATCTGCTGGCGGCTCGACGAGGCGATCGCCGACTTCACCGCCGCACTGGTCATCAACCCCGCGTACGCGTGGGCCCTCGCCCGGCGCGGCGAGACCCACCGGCAGGCGGAACGCCTGGAGGAGGCCATGGCCGACCTCGACGCGGCCCTGGAACTCGACCCCGAGGACGCGTGGGCGCTCGGCTCCCGCGGGCAGACCCACCGGCAGGCGCTGCGACTCGACGCGGCGGTCACCGACTTCACCGCGGCCGTGGAACTCGACCCGGAGTACGGGTGGGCGTTCGGCGCACGCGGCGAGGTCCACCGGATCGCCGGACGGTTCGACGCGGCGGTCGCCGACTACACCGCGGCGCTCACCATCGACCCGGACGACAGCTGGTCCCGGGCCCGCCGCGGCGAAGCCCTCCGCCTGGCCGGGCGGCTCGACGACGCCGTCGCCGACTTCACGGCGGTCCTCGCCACCGACCCGGACGACGACTGGGTCCTCGGCTCCCGCGGCCAGGCCCACAGCGCCGCCGGCCGCCTGGACGACGCCCTCGCGGACTACACCGCCGCCCTCGACAGCGCCCCCGACGACACCTGGTGGCTCTGCCTCCTGGCCGTCACCTACTGCCGCCTCGGCCGCTTCGCCGACGCCTGGACCGCACTCGACGCCGCGACGCAGGCCCCCGACGACGACCTCCCGGCCGCCAAACCGGCCCGCGCCGACGCGGCCCACGACTCCGGCGCAGCCGACGACCCGCACCGCGCAACGCCGGCAGCCACCCAGCCGGGCGAGGACGGCACGCAAAGCGCCGGAGGCGCGGCCCCGGCCGGCGGCGGGGCGGAGGCGGACGAGTCGGGGGTGTTGTTGGCGCGGGCGGTGGTGCGGTTGCTGGAGAGCGGGCCGGGGGCGGCGGAGACGGTGGCGTTGTGGGACGAGTTGCTGGCGTCCCCGCTCACGGATCCGGACGATCCGGTGGAGCCGGTGGTGAAGGACCTGTTGCACGGTCTCGCGGTGCGCGACGACCCGCCGGAGGCGTTGGCCGCGGCCTTCCTCGCGTTGCCGAACGCCGGGCTGATGGCCGGCGACATGTGCGCGTTCGTGGAGGAGTTGCTGCCGCCCGGCCCGCGGACGGCGGCCGTACTGGCGCTGCTGCGCGCTGCGCCGCCGCACTAGCGCCTGGCACCCCGCGCCCCCACACCCCGCACCCCGCACCCCGCACCCCGCACCGGGGACGGCGGCAACGGAACGCCGACGGCGGGCGCGGGTGCGCGGGGTGCGCGGCCACGCCCGCCGTCGGCGTTCGCGGTGCGGGGGTCAGAGGGTGGCGGCCAGGCGGGTGCCCTGGTCGATGGCGCGCTTGGCGTCGAGTTCGGCGGCGAGGTCGGCGCCGCCGATGAGGTGGGGGGTCAGGCCGCGGTCGACGAGGGCGGTGTGGAGGTCGCGGCGGGGTTCCTGGCCGGTGCACAGGACGACGGTGTCGACGGGGAGGAGCTGCTTCTCGCCGTCGACGGTGAGGTGCAGGCCGGCGTCGTCGATGAGGTCGTAGGTGGCGCCGGCGACCATGGTGACGCCGCGGTGCTTGAGTTCGGTGCGGTGGATCCAGCCGGTGGTCTTGCCGAGGCCGGCGCCGACCTTGCTGGTCTTGCGCTGGAGGAGGTGGACCTGGCGGGGGGCGGTGGACCGGACGGGCGCGGCGAGGCCGCCGGGGCCGGTGTGGTCGGCGTCGACGCCCCACTGCCGGAAGAAGACGCCGGGGTTGCGGCTGGCCTGTTCGCCGGAGTCGGTGAGGTATTCGGCGACGTCGAAGCCGATGCCGCCGGCGCCGAGGATCGCGACGCGCTCGCCGACCGCCGCGCCGTCGCGCAGGACGTCGAGGTAGCCGAGGACCTTGGGGTGGTCGATGCCGGGGATCTCGGGGGTGCGCGGGGTGACGCCGGTGGCGATGACGATCTCGTCCCAGCCGCCGTCGGCGAGCTGGTCGGCATCCACCTCGGTGCCGAGGCGCAGTTCGACGCCGTGCGCGGCGAGCTGGTGGCGGTAGTAGCGGAGGGTCTCGTCGAACTCCTCCTTGCCGGGGACGAGGCGGGCGATGTTGAGCTGGCCGCCGATGCGGTCGGCGGCGTCGAAGAGGGTGACGGCGTGGCCGCGTTCGGCGGCGGTGACGGCGCAGGCGAGGCCGGCGGGGCCGGCGCCGACGACGGCGACGCGCTTGCGCAGCTGGGTGGGGCCGAGGACGAGTTCGGTCTCGTGGCAGGCGCGCGGGTTGACCAGGCAGGAGGTGATCTTGAGGCTGAAGGTGTGGTCGAGGCAGGCCTGGTTGCAGCCGATGCAGGTGTTGATGGCGTCGGGGGTGCCGGCGGCGGCCTTGTTGACGAAGGCGGGGTCGGCGAGCATCGGACGGGCGAGCGAGACGAGGTCGGCGTTGCCTTCGGCGAGGAGCTGTTCGGCGATCTCGGGGGTGTTGATCCGGTTGCTGGTGACGAGGGGGACGGTGACGGCGCCCATCACCTTCTTGGTGAAGCGGGCGAAGGCGCCGCGCGGCACGGAGGTGGCGATGGTGGGGATGCGGGCCTCGTGCCAGCCGATGCCGGTGTTGATGATGGTGGCGCCGGCGGCCTCGATCTCCTTGGCGAGTTCGACGACCTCGGCGAGGGTGGAGCCGCCGGGGACGAGGTCGAGCATGGAGAGCCGGTAGATCAGGATGAAGTCGGGGCCGACGCGCTCGCGGACGCGGCGGACGATCTCGATCGGGAAGCGCATCCGGTTCTGGTAGGAGCCGCCCCAGCGGTCGGTGCGGTGGTTGGTGGGGGCGGCGATGAACTCGTTGATGAGGTAGCCCTCGGAGCCCATGATCTCGACGCCGTCGTAGCCGGCGAGCTTGGCGAGTGCGGCGCAGCGGGCGAAGTCCTCGACGGTCTGCTCGACCTGCTCGTCGGTGAGCTCGTTCGGCGGGAAGGGGCTGATCGGCGCCTGGAGGGGGCTGGGGGCGACCAGGCCGGGGTGGTAGGCGTACCGGCCGAAGTGCAGGATCTGCATGGCGATCCTGCCGCCTTCGGCGTGCACCGCGTCGGTGATCCGCCGGTGTTCGGCGGCTTCGTCCTCGGTGGTGAGCTTGGCTCCGCCGTCCCAGGGCCGGCCGGCCTCGTTGGGGGCGATGCCGCCGGTGACGATGAGGCCGACGCCGCCGCGGGCGCGCTCGGCGTAGAAGGCGGCCATCCGCTCGAAGCCGTCGGGGGCCTCTTCGAGGCCGACGTGCATGGAGCCCATGATCACGCGGTTGGGAAGGGTGGTGAAGCCCAGGTCGAGCGGGCTCAGCAGGTGGGGGTACGCACTCATTCCGGGGCCTCCGTCGCGGGTTGTTACCCAACGGTAGGGCCGGACGCCCCGGCATTGCAACTAGTTGCATAGTGGGGTGCGCAACCGCGGCGGGGGTGCGGGACCGGGCCGAGATCCACTCGAAGGGGCCACCCCGTCGGCGTGTCCCGCCGCGGCGGCGGCCGGGTGCGCTGTGCTGGTCGCCGACAGCGTCGCCAACCGCGATCCCCCTGCCTGCCGGAGGCCCCCATGTCCACCACCGCCGTGTTCACCGTCGACGGGATGAGCTGCGGCCACTGCGAGCGGACGGTCAGTGCCGGCCTGCTCACCGTCCCCGGCGTCACCGAGGTGACCGCCGACGCCAAGTCCGGCCGGGTGACCGTCGCCTCCGAGCTGGAGCTGGACGAGACGGCCGTGCGCGCCGCGGTCGGCGAGGCGGGCTTCGCGCTGACCGGCCGGATCTGACCCGAGGCCGCCGCGCGCCACCGCTCCCCGGTGGCGCGGCACCTGCCGGACGAAGGAGTCCGCGCAGGTCGGCGCCGGTTCTGATGGTCCGTCAGATGGCGTAATGGTGTGGCAACCACCCGCCCCCCGGGTCGGCCCTAGGGTTCTCACGAACCGCAGGCCGTACCCGGGGAGCACCACGATGACCAGCGAGAACCTCGCACCGCGCACGTCCCGGCGGCTGCGGGCCGACCGGGCCCGGCAGGTCGCGGACGTGCTGCGCCGGCAGGTGCTCCAGGACGCCTTCGGCGCCGGGCCGCTGCCGCACGAGGACGTGCTGGCCGCCGAGTTCGACGCCTCCCGCAACACCGTCCGCGAGGCGCTGGACCTGCTGCGCGACGAGGGCCTGGTCCGCCGGGTGCCCGGCTCGGGCACGCTGGTGGTCGCGGAGAAGGTCCCGCACGGGCTGAACCGGCTGGAGGGCCTGGCCGAGACCCTGCACGAGCACGGCCGGATCAGCAACGAGGTCCGGGCCTTCGGGCCGGTCCGCGCCCCGGGCCCGGTGGCCCGCCGCCTCGGCCTGCCGGACGGCGCCGAAGTGGTCTACCTGGAGCGGCTGCGCCGTCTGAACGGCCTGCCGCTCTCCCTCGACCTGACCTACCTGGCGCCCGACATCGGCGCCGCCCTCGATCCGGCCGACCTCGCCGACCGCGACGTCTTCCGGCTGATCGAGGAGGCCGCGGGCACCCCGCTCGGCTCCGCCGAGATCACCCTGGAGGCGGTCAACGCCGACGCGCACTCCGCCACCGTGCTGGAGGTCCCGCGCGGCGGCGCGCTCCTGATGCTGGAGCGGCTCACCACGCTGGCCGACGGCCGCCCCGTCGACCTCGAGTACGTCCGCTTCCGCGGCGACCGGCTCGCCATGCGCGGCCTGCTGCTGCGCGACCTTCCCTGAGAGAGGACCCCCGTGGCGCTCGCCGACCACCGCTCCGACGTGCCCGTGACCATCGACGCCTCGCTGTGCATCGACGGCTGCACGCTGTGCGTCGAGATGTGCCCGCTCGACTCGCTGGCCATCGACCCGGACAGCAACAAGGCCTACATGCACGTGGACGAGTGCTGGTACTGCGGCCCGTGCGCCGCCCGCTGCCCCACCGGCGCGGTCACCGTCAACATGCCTTACCTGCTTCGCTGAGGAGTCACCCGTGATACCCACCGTCCGTCCGCTGAGACCGCTGCTCGCCGCCGCCCTGCTGGCCGGTGCCACCGCCTGCTCCACCTCCTCGGCCGCCTCCGGCTCCACCGTCGAGGTGGTGGTCGGCTATCAGTCCAAGACCATCAACACCGTCACCGCCGGCACCCTGCTGCGCGCCCGGGGCTACCTGGAGCAGCGCCTGGCCGAGGCCGGGAAGCAGAGCGGGAAGACCTACAAGGTCACCTGGCAGGACTACGACTCGGGCGCGCCGATCACCGCCCAGATGCTCGCCGACAAGATCGACATCGGCTCGATGGGCGACTACCCGCTGCTGATCAACGGCTCCCGCGCCCAGGAGGCCGGCGGGCCCGGCACCCGGCTGGTCTCGATCACCGGCTACAACCTGCTCGGCGCGCTCAACAGCGTGGTGGTGCCGACCGGCTCGCCCGCGCACACCCTGGCCGACCTGAAGGGCAAGCGGGTCTCCACCTCGGTCGGCTCGGCCGCCGACGGCACGCTCGTCCAGGCGCTGCGCAGGCTCGGGGTGAAGGACGAGGAGATCCAGAAGCAGAACCAGCAGCCCGCCGTCGGCGCCTCCGCGCTGAAGGCCGGCGGCGTGGACGCGCTGGCCCAGTTCGTCGCCTGGCCCGGCGCGGTGGTCTTCGCCGGCGACGGCCGGCTGCTGTACGACGGCGCGGCCCTCGGCCGGCCGACCCTGCACGGCGTGGTGATCCGGCAGAAGTACGGCGCCGAGCACCCGGAGGTGGTGCAGGCCTTCCTGCGGGCGCAGGACGACGCCACCCGCTACCTCAACGAGAAGCCGCTGCCCGCCGCCGCCCAGGTCGCCGAGGCGACCGGCCTGCCGGCCGAGGTGGTGTACCTCTACAACGGGCCGAACGGCATCGCGACCTTCGCCGCCCCGCTGCGCCCCGAGCTGCTGGAGGCCCTGCGCCAGGACGTGCCGTTCCTGAAGTCGGTGGGCGTGCTCAAGGCACTGGACGTGGAGCGCTTCCTCGACCCGTCCTACCTGGCGAAGGCCGCCCTGGCGGACGTCCCCGCCGCCCGGATCACCGGCACCGACCCGGTCTGCGGCAGGCCGGTGGAGGACCCGAGGCTGGCCGGTGAACTCTGGTACCAGGGCGAGGACTCCACCCGCCCGGCGGCCGACCCGGTCTGCCTGCTGCGCGCGGTCAAGGCCGGCGGCGGCAAGCTCCGCGCCGCGTACGTGCCGGACGCGGCGACCGGCACCCGCTGGTTCGCCGACCAGGACCACTGGGTCCGCGACGGCGCGAAGCTGCTGCCCTTCACCACCGAGGACGGCGCCGCCGCCTACCTCGCCGCCCACCCGGGCACCGAGAAGCTGACCTACCAGCAGGCGCTGGCGGCGGCATGAGCACCACCCTGGAGCGGACCGCCCCCGAGGCCGCCGCGCGCCCCGCCCGGGCGCGCGGCCCCCGCCGGTACCCGCGACGGCTGGTCCGCGCCCTGGCGCTGCTCGGCTTCGTCGGCCTGTGGCAGCTGCTGACCGCCGCCGACGTGCAGGCCTGGGTGCGCTTCGACCACCTGCCGACCGCCGTCGAGGTCGCCCGCGCCTTCGCGGCGCGGGTCGGCACCGGGCCGTACTGGCAGGACCTGGCGGAGAGCCTGCGCCGGATCGGCCTCGGCTTCGCGCTGGCGGCCGTCCTCGGCGTCGCCGCCGGCGTGCTGACCGCCCGCTCCCGGGTGGCGGCCGACCTGCTCGGACCGGTGCTGGAGACGGTCCGGCCGATCCCGGCGATCGCCCTCGTCCCGGTGGCGATCATGCTGTTCCCGGAGAACGAGCAGGGCATCGTCTTCATCACCTTCGCCGCGGCGTTCTTCCCGGTCGCGGTCGCCACCCGGCACGCCGTCCGGGCCGTGCCCCCGCGCTGGGAGGAGGCGGTGCGCACGCTCGGCGGCGGCCGCCTGCGGGTGCTCTTCGGGGTGCTGCTGCCCGGCGCCCTGCCGGGCGTGGTGGGCGGCCTGTCGGTCGGCATCGGGGTGTCCTGGATCTGCGTGATCTCCGCCGAGATGGTCTCCGGCCAGTTCGGCGTCGGCTACCGGACCTGGCAGGCGTACACCGTGCTCGACTACCCGGGGGTGTTCGTCGGCATGGCCACCATCGGCGTGCTCGGCAAGCTCACCTCCGGGGCCGTGGAACTGCTCGGCCGCCGGCTCACCCGCTGGCTGCCGCCGCGCGTGGAGGGACCCTGATGCTGCGACTCACCGCCCGCGACCTGACGCTCGACCACGGCGGGCCCCCGGTGATCGGCGGCCTGGACCTGGACGTCGCCCCCGGCGAGCTGCTCGCCGTGGTCGGCCCCTCCGGCTGCGGCAAGTCCACCCTGCTGCGCGCCCTGGCCGGGCTGCACCCGGCGGCCGGCGGCGGACTCCTCGCCGACGGTCGGCCGGTGACCGGGCCCTCGGCCGACCGGACGCTGGTCTTCCAGGACGACGGCCTGCTGCCCTGGCGCTCCGTGCGCCGCAACGTCGAACTGCCGCTGGCCATCGGGCGCACCCCGCGCCGCGCCCGCGAGCTGCCGGTCCGCCGGTGGCTGGAGCGGGTGGGCCTGGCCCCGCACGCCGACCGCCTGCCGCGCGAGCTCTCCGGCGGCCAGCGCCAACGCGTCCAGCTGGCCCGGGCGCTGGTCGGCGCCCCGCGCGCCGTCCTGCTGGACGAGCCGTTCGGCGCCCTCGACGCGCACACCCGCACCGCGATGCAGCAGCTGCTGCTGGAGGTGCGCCGCGCGCAGCCGTTCACCGCGGTGTTCGTCACCCACGACGTGGACGAGGCGCTGCTGCTCGGCGACCGGGTGGCCGTCCTCGGCGGTGGCGCGCTCACCGCCGTGCACGAGGTGCCCGCCACTCCCGGGCCCGCGCTGCGCGACCTGATCCTTTCCCAACTCGCCTGAAAGCAGCCACTGATGGAGATACCCGACCTCGCCGACACCCGCCGCCTCAGCTGCGACGTGCTGGTGATCGGCGGCGGCACCGCCGGTTCGATGGCCGCGATCACCGCCGCCGAGGCCGGGGCGGACGTCCTGCTGCTGGAGAAGGCGCACGTCCGGCACTCCGGCGCCCTCGCCATGGGCATGGACGGCGTCAACAACGCGGTCGTCCCCGGCCGCGCCGAACCCGACGACTACGTCGCCGAGATCACCCGCGCCAACGACGGCATCGTCGACCAGCGTACCGTCCGGCAGACCGCCACCCGGGGCTTCGCCATGGTCCAGCGGCTGGAGGGCTACGGCGTCCGCTTCGAGAAGGACGAGCACGGCGAGTACCGGGTCCGCCAGGTGCACCGCTCCGGCTCGTACGTGCTGCCGATGCCCGAGGGCAAGGACGTCAAGAAGGTGCTCTACCGGGTGCTGCGCCGCCGCGAGTTGCGCGAGCGGATCCGGATCGAGAACCGGGTGATGCCCGTCCGGGTCCTCACCAGCGGCGGCCGGGCCGTCGGCGCCGCCGGGTTCGACACCCGCAGCGGCGAGTTCGTCACCGTCCGGGCCGGCGCGGTGATCCTCGCCACCGGCCCGTGCGGGCGGCTCGGCCTGCCCGCCAGCGGCTACCTGTACGGCACCTACGAGAACCCGACCAACGCCGGCGACGGCTACGCGATGGCCTACCACGCGGGCGCCGAGCTCAGCGGCCTGGAGTGCTTCCAGATCAACCCGCTGATCAAGGACTACAACGGGCCGGCCTGCGCCTACGTCGCCAACCCGTTCGGCAGCTACCAGGTCAACCGGCACGGCGAGCGCTTCGTCGACTCCGACTACTGGTCCGGGCAGATGATGGCCGAGTTCGCCACCGAACTCGCCTCCGACCGCGGGCCGGTGTACCTGCGCACCACCCACCTGCCGGAGGAGTCGGTCCAGGCGCTCGAGTCGATCCTGCACACCACCGAGCGGCCCAGCCGCGGCACCTTCCACGCCGGGCGCGGGCACGACTACCGCACCCACGACGTGGAGATGCACATCTCCGAGATCGGCCTGTGCGGCGGGCACTCCGCCAGCGGCGTCTGGGTCGACGAGAACGCCGCCACCACCGTGCCCGGCCTGTACGCCGCCGGCGACCTCGCCTGCGTCCCGCACAACTACATGATCGGCGCGTTCGTCTTCGGCGACCTCGCCGCCACCCACGCCGTCGGCCAACTCCCGGCCAAAATCGGCGAGTTGCCGGAGGACCAGGTCCGCGCCGCGCACGAGCTGGTCTACCGGCCGCTGCGCAACCCCGACGGGCCGCCGCAGCCCCAGGTCGAGTACAAGCTGCGCCGCTTCGTCAACGACTACGTCGCCCCGCCCAAGACCGGCTCCCGGCTCTCCGTCGCCCTCGACCACTTCGAGCGGATGCGCGGCGAGATCGCCGCGATGGGCGCCCGCACCCCGCACGAGCTGATGCGCGCCATCGAGGTCGACTTCATCCGCGACTGCGCCGAACTCGCCACCCGC
Organism: Kitasatospora terrestris; assembly: GCF_039542905.1. Classification (NCBI taxonomy): domain Bacteria; kingdom Bacillati; phylum Actinomycetota; class Actinomycetes; order Kitasatosporales; family Streptomycetaceae; genus Kitasatospora; species Kitasatospora terrestris. Next base: position 8,300,478 of record NZ_BAABIS010000001.1, on the reverse strand, counting down.
TCCTCGCTCGCCCGCGACGAGAGCCGCTGGGGCCTCTACCACGAGCGCGTCGACCACCCGGCCCGCGACGACGCCCGCTGGTTCCGCCACCTCAACGTCCGCCGCGGCGCCGACGGCGGCATGGAGTTCCTCACCCGGCCGGTCGCGCCCTACCTGGTGCCGGTCGACGGCCTGGAGCCGCCCGGCGGCGACGTCGTCCTGCTCGGCCAGGTCCACGCCCTGCCCGTCGGCCGCACCGGCGCCGCCGCGCCCACCGCCACCACCGCCGCCGCACCCACCGCCGCACCCGGCTCGCCGCGCCTGCTCGACCTGCTCCGCCTCGCCGAAGCCCGGCCCGCCCTCGCCGACCTGACGCCCTACCTCGACGACCCGGCGCCCGACGTCCGCCAGACCGCCGTCACCGTCCTCACCGAGACCGCCCCCGACGGCGCCGGCACCGCCCTCGCCGCCGCCCTCGCCGACCCCGACCCGGGCGTGCGCACCGCCGCCGTCGCCGGACTGCGCGAACTCGCCGACGTCCTCGACCCCGCGCTCGGCGACGCCCTGCGCACCGCCGCGCACTCCACCGACGAGACCGTCCGCGCCGGCGCCCTGGAACTCTCCCGCTCCCTGCGCACCGGCGACCTCGCCCTCTACCGCGCCGCGCTCGCCGACCCCGCCGTCCCCGTCCGCCTCCAGGCGGTGCGCGGACTCGTCGCCCTCGACGCCTCCGACGCGCTCGCCGACGCCGCCGCCGACCCCGCCCGCGAGATCCGCGTCGCCGCCGGCGAAGGGCTCGGCACCGTCGGCAAGGCCACCGCACCGGTGGAGGCCGCACTCCTCGCCCTCGCCGTGGACGCCGACCCGCTGGTCCGCGCCGCCGCCTTCGAGGGCGCCGCCGGCATCGGCACCCCGGACACCCTCGCCGCGCTCGCCCTCCGGCCCGACGACGCCTGGCAGGTCCGCCGCTCCGCCGCCACCGCGCTCGGCGCCGCCGGCCGGACCGACCCGCTCCTCGCCCGCCTCGACGACCCCCACCCCGACGTCCGCCGCGCCGCCGTCCGCGCCCTCACCCCGTGGGCCGGCCCCGGCCCGGTCGAGACCGCCCTGCGCGAACGCCTCGCCGACTCCGACGCCGACGTCCGCGCCTACGCCCGCCTCGCCCTCAAACCCCGCGCCACGACGCACTGAACCGGGCCGCCGGGTGGAACTACATCGGATACAGGTCGAGCCGGTCCCGCGCCGCGACCAGCTGCCGGGCCAGCTCCGGGGCGCGCTCCTCCACCGCGTCGAGGTCGGTGCGCAGGTCGAGGAGCTGGGCCCACAGCACGCCCCGGCCCTGTTCGAGCAGTTCCACCGCGGTGTCGAACCGCCCCGCCGAAACCGCCGTGGCCGCCGCCTCGCCCGCCAGGCCGTGCCAGCGTGCCAGGCGCCGCTCACGGTCCGTCCGGGAGGCGCCCAGGGACACGGCGATCCGCTGCAGCAGGACGGCCGCCTTGTACGCTTCCAGGGACGACGGGTCGCCGGCCTCCGTGGCGAACTCCGCCCAATCGACGGCGGCGGCCAGCCGCGCCTCCGCCTGCCCCGTCGGGTCCGTCGCACCCGCGCGCCAGCTCTCGACGGCCTCCTCGGCGTCGGCCGGGTCACGGGTGAGCGCGAACCGTTCCGCCAGGGCCCTGCCCAGGGCCACCCGCAGGAGCACCTCGGCGTGGCCGCGGTGCTCAAGACCCTGCCGGCACAGCAGGACGGACATCTCGAGGTCCTCGGGCGCCCCGGAGAACCGGTAGCGGTCCTGCAGGAGGGAGACCAGGTTGATCACCATCTGGCCCAACCCCGCGTGGTCCCGGGCGGCTTCTCTGGCCTGCATGCCGAGCTCGATGGCCGCGTCGAGGGCGGCGGGGTCGCCGTCGTCGCCCAGGTCGCCGGCCTGCCGGGCCTTGATCTGACCGAGGACGTCCAGTGCTCTGGCCCGTGACGGATGACCGGCCGGGGAGCGCTCCAGGGCCTCCGCGGCCGCCGTCCACGCCTCGGTCAGGTCGCCGTCGTCGCCGTTGAGCGTGTGCCGCCTGCGCAGTGCCATCGCGAGGTTCAGCAGCCGGGACGGGCGGTCCTGGTGCGCCGGGGAGGTGGCGTCGACGGCGGCCCGGATGCACGTGATCGCCTCGTCCAGGTCCTCCTGGGTGCCGAGGGACTCGTGGCGCCGGGCCAGGGTGGCGCCGAGATTGGACAGCGCCGTGCCCCGGTCCTCGCTCTCGGTGAGGCCCACCACGTCCCTGGCCAGCCGGACGGCCCGGTGGAGGTCGTCCGGCTGCCCCAGGGTCTCGTACCGGCTCAGCAATGCGCTGCCCAGATGGCTGACGCCGGCGAAGTCGGAACTGGTCTCGGCCGCCAACCGGCCGTACCGGATCGCCTCGTCCAGATCGGCTCTGATCGCGGTGCTCTCGTGGCGCTCGCGCAGGGCCGCGCTGAGGTCGGACTGCCACCTGCCGAGTTTCTCCGGGTCCGCGTTGCCGTGCCGCAGTGCTTCGTAGCCGTGCGCGACGGCCTCGTCGAGGTCGGCGAGCCGCGCGGTGCGCCGGTAGCGGAACCGCAGGAGGTAGCACAGCTGGGCGTGCGCCCGGTGCTTGGCCCGCTCCGGGACCGAGGTGTCCTCGAGCATGTCCGCGCAGAGCTCGACCGCGGTGTCGAGGTCGAGCTGGTCGCCCGTCCGGGCATTGCGGAGCTGGAGCAGGGACGCCACGGCGCTGCGCAGGAAGGCCGCGGCCTCCGGATCCGTGGCGACCTCGGCGGCGGTCCGTGCTTCCTCCAGCATCAGGTCGGAGTCCTCGGCGCTCCCGCTCACCAGGTGACGCTGCGCGTACAGCTCCAGGAGCCCCAGCGCGAGGTGCAGCTGCCGACGGCTGCTGAGCGGGCCGATGGTGCGCGCCTCGGTGTAGGCGTCGACCGCACGGTCGAGATCGTCGAGGTCCTCGGTGTGCCGGTAGCGGTGCTGGAGGAGTTCACCCAGGCCGCCGAGGAGAACCGCCCGGTCCCGGTCGCCCTCCGGCCGACCGGTCGCACCGCTCCCGTCCCCGCCGAGTGCCCGTGTGAACGTCTCGGCGGCCTCGTCGGCGACGCTCGTGTCGAGGGTGAGTCGGAAGAGGTGGGTCAGGGCCAGGCCGAGGGCGACCTGCCCGCGCACCTCGCCGTCCCGGGCGGCGTCCCGCGCGGCCGCCACCGCCGCGCGGACCCGCTGCTCCGCCGCCGGGGCATTGTCGGCGGTCGCCGCCAGCACCAGAGCCAACTCGGCCTGGAACTGCGGGAGCAGCGGGTCGTCGGGCGGCGTCGCCGCGATGGCGTCCCGCAACAGCTCTGTCGCCTCGTCGAGCTGCACGTCGTCCTGGTCCAGCCGGGCCAGGAGGTGCAGCGATCTGCCGAGCCCGGCCCGGTGGACCGCCGCCGTCCGCGGGTCGACTCCGGCATCCTCCTGCACGGTCTTCCGGCCGAGCGCCACCGCCTCCTCGATCAGGGGTCGCTCGCCCGTCATCTTGTGGTGCTGGAACAGCTGTTGACCGAGCGCGTGGAGGTCCTGTGCGCGGCCGTGCTCGCCGGGCGGACCCGCCGCTGCGGCCCTGGCGGCCGCGGTCGCCTCCGCCATCAGCACCGGGTCGTCCTGCGCCTGCGCGAGCGCGGCGAGCGCGGCGGACAGCCGCCCGTAAGCCACCTCCTGACCGGCATGACCGGCGAAACCCGCGGCGGCCCGACGCGCGGACGTCACGGCTTCGACCAACTCACCCCCAGCGAGGAGGAGCTGGCTCAGCCCCGATTCGCAGCGGGCCAGCTCCAGCGGCTCCCCTCGCATCCGGAGCGCGGCACGGTAGTGGTCGATCGCCTCCCGGTCGCCCACGGCCGACAGTGCGTCACCCAGGCGTCGGAGCGTCGCGACGTCGGAGCCGCTCGCCAGCGCGTCCCGGCACACCTGCACTCCCTCGCGCAGCAGGCCGGGGTCGGCGGCGGTGCCTCCGAGCTCCCCCAACACGTCCGCGAGCTCGCCCTGGAGCTGCTTGCGGATCGGCCCCGCGGGCGCAACCGCAACAGCCTCCCGCCAGGTCGGCACCGTCTCGACGAGCAGCCGCCGCTCTCCGGTGGCCCGGTAGAGATCTTGTGTGTTGATCGCCGCCATGGCGAGGTAGTAGGCGGGCCTGTCGCCGGCCGAGCCCCGGACGGCCTCGGCCAGCTCCCGGTCGACCGGCACGGCGGCCTCCAGGGCCGCCACCACGCCGGTCCGGTCGTACTGAGTCCGGAGCGTCGTGGCGAGCGCGGCGAGCCGGGCCGGCCGATCGGCATGCCCGGGGGGTGCCGACTCCAGCAACTCCCGCCGCAGGTCGACGAGTTCCGGATAGACCGTGCGGTCGTTCAGTTGCTCCCCGGCGAGGTCGAGCAGGCCGGCGAGGTCGGCCGCGCGCCGCTTTCTCCGGGTGTCCGGGCTTGCGGTACGACGCAGCACCCGCCGAGCGGCGCCGATGGCGTCGTCGAGGACCTTGCGATCCGGGTTCCGCTCGAACACCATCCGGAGCAGTTCCACAGCGGTGAGGAGCACGAGGTCGGCGGACGGGTGGTCGTCCGCCATCGTCCTGACCGCCTCCGTCACCAGCTGGGTGACCAGCGCCAACTCCTGGGTCCCCTCCGTCACCCCGTACAGCGTCCACACGGCACGCCCGAGGTCCATGAGCAGCACCGGGCGGATCGGGTCCTGCGGCACGCAGACCCGGACGCCCTGCTGCAGGATCGTGATGGACCGCAGGAGCAGATCGAGATCGTCGGGCCGCTCCCGAAGGCTCTCGTAGAGTGCGGCGCCCTCCCGACAGAGGCGTGCGGCCTCGCTCGAGCCACGTCGGTCCTGCGTGTCCGCCACGTCGGCTCCTCGCTGTGCCATCCAGCCGAAAATCTCCAACTGCTCATGTTCTACTACGTTCTGACGGTAAGAGAGGAACGCATGGCGGAACCGCTTGATGACCAGATCGCCGCTGCAACCGCCTGGGAGAAACTGCTCGACCGGATCCGGGAGGTGGAGGGGCTCGAGGACTTCCTGAAGCCGCCGCGCCTCGACGACCTCAGGCCGACGGTCGAGGGCCCGGTGGTGATGGTGAACGTCGGACGCGCGCGGTGCGACGCCCTGGTGGTGAGCGCCACCGACGTGCTGCCCGTCCCGTTGCCGGGACTCACCACGGCCTCGCTCCGGCGGACCGCCGGCGACTACCTGACCGCCGTGCACGTCGTCGAAGCGGCTCGGGCGCAGCTCTTCGAACTCCACCGCCGGCTCGTCGAAGGCGACCCGGACCCGGAGGTCTTCGGCGCCTACGAGGACCTGCGGTTCGAGCTCACCGAACGCATCGAACCGGCCTTGGAGAAAACGCTCCGTCACACGCTCGGCTGGCTCTGGGACGTGGTGGCCGAACCGGTACTGACCGCCCTGGACCTCCAGCCGCACCACGGGCCCGGCGCGCCGCGCATCTGGTGGTGCCCCTCCGGTCTGCTCACGCTGCTCCCGCTGCACGCCGCCGGCCACCACGACCAGCCGGGCCGCAGCGTGCTCGACCGCGTCGTGTCGTCCTACACCCCGTCGCTCCGGGTACTCCGCCGGGCGAGCCGGCCTCGTGCCCGCGACGACGGAGGCGGCCCCGGGCGGATGCTGGTCGTCACGCTCCCCCACACACCCGGCCAGGCACCGCTGCCGAACTCCGCCGCCGAACGGCGCCTCCTGGAGGAGCTGTTCGAGATCGACCGGCGGACCGTCCTGGAGGACTCCGCCGCCACCCGGGACCGAGTGCGGACAGAACTGCGGACCCACCGGTACATCCACCTGAGCTGCCACGGCACCCAGGACCTGGCGAACCCCTCGCTGGCCCGCGTGCTGCTCGCCGACGGCCCGCTCTCGGTCGCCGACCTCGTCGCGGACGGCTTCGAGGCCGAGTTCGCGTTCCTCTCCGCCTGCAAGACCGCGACCGGCGGCGTCTCCCTCCCGGACGAGGTGATCACCCTCGCCTCCGCCGTCCACCACCTGGGCGCCCGCCACGTGATCGCCACCCTGTGGTCCGTCAGCGACCCGGCCGCCGGCTTCGTGGCCGACCGCCTCTACCGGAAGCTGACCGAGGACGGCGACTTCGACCCCGACGGCGCCGCCCGGGCACTGCACGCGGCCGTCCTCGACCTGCGTGACCGCCACCGCGACCGGCCGGGCATCTGGCTTCCCTTCACCCATACAGGACCCTGACCGTGACGCAGCTTCCCCTCCCTTACCAGCCGACCAACGATCCGACCTTCGCCACGACCGCCGCCACCACCTTCGAGGTCGACGACACCTACGAGGGCGCGCTCGTGGTCAGTGGTCCGTGCCCCCGGTGCGGGGCGCTCCTGGAGGTGTCCGTGTTCGAATCGATCGTCAGAAGTGCCGGCGGACAGCCTTCCGGTCCCGTACTCATCGTCTGCGACTGTGCGGACCAGCACCCGGGCCGGCCCGAGAACCGGCGCGGCTGCGGTGCCTACTGGAACGTCATCCTGTGACCCGGCGTCCGTTTCCGGGACCCGCGGCCACGCCCGAGCAGCACCGCCGGGCCGAGGAACGCGCCGAACTGCTGCGGACGGAGCTGGCCAGGATCCGCAGCGCCGCCCTCGCCTGGCGCAACGGCTTGGCCGCTCTGCTCACCGGACTGATCGGATTCGGACTCGTCAAGGGCCGCTCGGACGTAAGCACCCTCGACCACCGCTGGGCCGTGGCGGTCGGCCTGATCCTGTTGACGGCCCTGGTCGGCGGCGCGGTCGGCGCGGCGCTGCTGCTCCGGGCAGCGCACGGCCGCTTCGGTGTCGTCCCGCTCAGCAAGGTTCCGCCCCTCGATGTGGGCAACCATCTCGAGGCGGTGGCCTCTGCACACGCGCTCAAGCGGGGCATCGCCGCCACCCTGACATGCGCGGCTCTTCTCGTGGTCGCCGTCGCGGCCACCTGGTACGGGCCGGCCAAGGAGGACCCGCGCCTGCGACTCGACTTCACCGGCGGAACGGCCTGCGGGAAGATCCTCCGGATCGCGAACGGCGCTGTCGTGATCGAAGCGGAGAACGGGGAGCTGACCGTCCCGCTCGACCAGCTCCGGGCCGTCAAACCCGTCGACGCCTGCTCACCGGCGAAGCCATAGGGTCCGGGCCGTCCCCAGCCCGGCCGGCCTGGCCAGCAGGCCACCCGGCCGGCATCAGGGCTGCCAGGTGCCCAGCGCGCGGGCGAGCTGCTCGTGCTGCTCGCGGCCGATGCCCCGGGCGAGGCGGATCCGGGTGCGCGGGCTGCCCGGGTCGTCGCACAGCAGGACGCCGGGGTACGTCGCCCCGCCGCCGCCGAGCGGCGAGGCGCCCGGCAGCGACCAGCGCGCCGGGTCCCACAGCGGGTGGCCGACCAGCAGCCGCTCCGCCGGCCGCGGCGCCTCCCCGGCCGGCACGCCGACCCGGACCAGCGCCTCGGCGACCACCGCCGCCGCCTCCTCGGGCAGTTCCTCGTCCCCGAGCGCGGGCAGCAGGAGCAGCAGCCGCGCGGACGGGTCGTGGACTCCGGGCGCCGCGAGGTCCGGGGTGCCGGCGATGTGCGCCAGCTCCCGCCAGGCGAGCCCGGGGCCGGCCTGGTGCCCGTCGATCGTGGCGAGGTAGCCGTGCCGGCCTCACGCGGGGTGGCTGACGACGTACTCCGTCCCCTCGTCCTCGGGGACGTTGCGGCCCACCACCACCGCGCTGTGCCCGCCGCCTAACGGGATCCGGAAGACCGGCCATCGCTCCACGTCCGTCAGCGCCCCGTACGCCGCGTCGGCGTCGGCCGCGTCCACCCCGAACCACTCCGGGGCCGGGTCGTCGCCGTCCTCCGTCTCGCACAGCCACAGCAGGTGGGCCGCCCAGAACCCGGGCAGGGCGAGCAGCGCCTCCCCGGGCACCAGCGGGTCGTCGTCGTGCCCGTCGATCAGCACGCGGCCCAGCCTACGGAGACGACCCGGCCCCGGCGGGGGGCCGGGGCCGGGTCGCGGTTGTCCGTGGGTCACTCGAAGGCGGCGGCGGCCTCCTGGAGGGCGCGGACGACGGTCTCCGGGTCGTACGGGGCGGGCGGGCCGGGCACGTAGGTGACGGAGCGCAGGGCGCCGGTGTAGCGGAAGGTGCCGTGGCGTTCGTACAGCGGCCAGGAGACCGGGGACTTGCGGTCGATGCCGACGCTGATGCCCTGGAAGGGGGCCATGCCGATCAGCTGGTGGACCGGGCCGAGACGGCCGGTCTCCGCGCCGTCGACGAGCAGGCGGAACCGCCACTTGAGGTCGGCGACGGCGCGCGCCTCCAGGGTGACGGTGTGCGCGCCGGGGGTGAGCCGGCCGCCGTCGGCCTCGTGGAGGACACCGTACTCGTTGTAGGCGAGGCGCAGCCGGCCGTCCTCGACGTACACGCTGTACCCGCCGCCCTGGTCGCCGTGCGAGACCAGGACGCCGGCATCGTCGGGGCCGTGGGCGGTGAGGTCGGCGACGACGTCGAAGGAGCGGAAGGAGATGAGGCGTGAGGAGCGGTAGCGTTCCAGTTCGGGGGTGCCGGCGAGCAGGGTGAGGGGCCGTCGCAGGCGTTCGCCCTCGGCGGGGTCGCGCAGCGCGAGGGCGCCGCTGCCGTCGGCGAGCGGGAAGACGCCGTTGCGCCAGGCGGCGTCCTCCCAGGCGCCGGCGAGCTCCTTGACGATCTCGGGGTGGTCGGCGGCGACGTCGTCGATCTCGGTGGGGTCGGTGCGCAGGTCGTACAGCGCCCATTCGCCGTCGTCGTACGGGGTGCCGGGGCGGTGCAGGGTGACGAGTTTCCAGCCTTCGCGGTAGTAGCTGCGGTTGCCGGTCATCTCGCAGTACTGCTCGCGGTGGGTGCTGTCGGCGTCGGCGGAGCGCAGGACGGCGGCGAAGCTGGTTCCGTCGAGTTCCTCGACGCCGTCGGGGCGCCGGACGCCGGCGAGTTCGAGCAGGGTGGGCAGCACGTCGGTGACGTACTGGTACTGCTGCCGGACGCCGCTGTCGCCGTGGGCGCGCGGGAGTCCGGCGGGCCAGGAGAGGACGAACGGCACCCGGACGCCGCCCGCGTAGGTCTGGCCCTTGTAGAGCCGGAACGGGGTGTTGGAGGCCATGCCCCAGCCGCGCGGGTAGTGGACCAGGCTCTGCGGGCCGCCGATCAGCTCGATCTCCCGCTGCACGTCGGGGTTCCAGTCCTCGGGCAGGCCGGGGTGGTGGACGAAGCGGCTGAAGTAGCTGCGGGTGCCCTCGGGCCCGCCCTCGCCGGTGCCGCCGTTGTCGGAGGTGAACAGGACGACGGTGTTGTCGAGTTCGCCGAGCGCGTCGAGGGTGTCGAGGAGGCGGCCGAGGTTCTGGTCGACGTTGTCGACCATGGCGGCGTAGACCTCCATGTAGCGGGCGTAGAGCTTGCGCTGGGCGTCAGTGAGCTCGTCCCACGGCCCGACCTCGTGCCCGCTCTCGTGGTTGCGCCCGGGCAGCCGGGTGCCGGGCGGGAAGTGGCCGGCGGCGAGTTGGCGGGCGAAGCGTTCGCGGCGCAGTTCGTCCCAGCCGTCGTCGTAGCGGCCGCGGTGCCGGGCGAGGTCCTCGGGCTTGGCCTGCAGCGGGCCGTGGACGGCGTTGTGGGCGAGGTAGAGGAAGAACGGCTTGTCGGCGTCGTGCGCGCGCAGCGCCTTGATCGAGGAGATCGCCTGGTCGGTGATGTCGTCGGTGTAGTAGTAGCCGTCGGGGAACTCGTCGATGTCCAGCGGGGTGTTGTCGCGGACGAGCTGGTGCGGGTGGAAGAGGCTGGTGAGGCCCTCCAGGACGCCGTAGTACTGGTCGAAGCCCTTCTGCAGCGGCCAGTTGGAGCGGTCGTCGGCCGCGTTGGAGGCGGAGTCGCGGGTCAGGTGCCACTTGCCGACGGCGTAGGTGGCGTACCCGGCGCCGCGCAGCGTCTCGGCCAGGGTCGGGATGCTCGGCGCGATCTCCATGCCGTAGCCGGGGAAGCCGGGGTCGGCGTTGGCGACGAAGGAGTAGCCGACGCGGTGCGGGTTGAGGCCGGTGAGCAGCGCGGCGCGGGCCGGTGAGCAGAGCGGCATGGTGTGGTAGTTGGCGAGGCGCACGCCGTCGGCGGCGAGCCGGTCGAGCGTCGGGGTGGGGACCTCGGAGCCGAACGGGCCGATGTCGCTGTAGCCGAGGTCGTCGACCAGCACGACCACGATGTTGGGTGCGCCCTCGCGCGGGCGGGGCTTGGCGGGCCAGGCCGGGACGGACTCCCGGAAGGTCCGGCCGACGGTGCCGGGGAAGCCCTCGTACGGGTCGCGGCGGGTGGTGCTCATGCGGTGCTCCTGGTGGTGGCGGTGAGGCGGGGTGCCGCGGCGAGGAGTTCGGCGGTGTAGGGGTGCTGCGGGTCGGTGACGACCCGGTCGGCGGGGCCGGTCTCGACGATCCGGCCGCGGTGCATGACGGCGATCCGGTGGCTGACCTGCCGGACGACGGCGAGGTCGTGCGCGATGAACAGGACGGCGAGGCCGAGTTCGCGCTGCAGCCGGGCGAGCAGGTCGATCACCCGGGCCTGGACGGAGACGTCGAGCGAGGCGACCGGCTCGTCGCAGACCAGCACGCGGGGTTCCGGGGCGAGGGCCCGGGCGATGGCGATCCGCTGCCGCTGGCCGCCGGAGAAGGCGCGCGGGTGGCGGTCGGCCATCTCCGGTTCCAGGCCGACCTGCCGGAGCAGCCGGGCGACGCGTTCGGCCCGGTCGGGCAGCCGGTGGGCGATCAGCGGCTCGGCGATGCTCTGGCCGACGGTGAGGCGCGGGTTGAGCGAGGCGTACGGGTCCTGGAAGACGAACTGGATCTCCCGCCGGTCACCGGCGGCCAGCGGCCTGCCCCGGTAGAGGATCTCGCCGGCGGTGGGTCGGTGCGCCTGGACCAGGGCGCGGGCCAGGGTGGACTTCCCCGACCCCGACTCGCCGACCAGGCCGAGCGTCTCCCCGGGGTGCAGCTCCAGGTCGACGCCCGCCAGTGCGGCGTGCTTGCGCCGGCCGCGCCCGTACGTCTTGCCCAACTGCCGTACGGTCAGCAGCGGTTCGTCGCCGGGTGTGCTGTTCCCGGCGGCCGCCGAGGGGGTCTCCAGGCGCGGTACGGCGGCCAGCAGCTCCCGGGTGTACGGGTGCTCGGGGCGCTCCAGGACGTCCTCGGTGGCGCCCTCCTCCACCACCCGGCCGTGGCGCATCACCAGCACCCGCCGGCAGGTGCGGGCGATCACCGCCAGGTCGTGGCTGATGACGACCAGCGCGGTGCCGGTGCGGCGGTTGATCTCGCCCAGCAGGTCGAGGATCTGCCGCTGGACGGTCGGGTCGAGGGCGGTGGTCGGCTCGTCGGCGACCAGCACCTCGGGGTCGTTGGCCAGGGCGAGTGCGATCATGACGCGCTGGCGCTGGCCTCCGGAGAACTCGTGCGGGTGGTCGCCCAGGCGCCGGGCGGCGTCCGGGATGCCGACCAGGTCGAGCAGTTCCAGGGCCCGTTCGGCCCGCTGCGCCCGGCCCGCGGTGCCGTGGGCGCGCAGCGCCTCGTCGAGGTGGCGGCCGACGGTGAGGGCCGGGTTGAGCGAGGACATCGGGTCCTGGAAGACCATGGCGATCCGCCGGCCGCGGACGCCGGTGAGCTCCCGTTCGGTGAGCCCGGCCAGGTCGCGGCCGTCGAGCAGCACCTGCCCGCCGGTGACGGCGCCGCCCGCGGGCAGCATCCGCAGCAGCGCGAAGGCGGTGGTGGACTTCCCGGAGCCGGATTCGCCGACCAGGCCGAGGGTGTCGCCGGGGGCGAGCGTGAAGCTCACCCCCGAGACCGCCTCGGTGGCGCCGAAGCCCACCCGCAGGTCGCGGACGTCGAGGATGGCGGTCATCGGCGGATCCCCCTGTTCAGGGCCTCGGCGATCAGGGTGAAGCCGAGCACCAGCGCGGTCACCACGAGCAGCGGGGCGGCGGCGAAGGCGGGGTGGGTGGCCAGGTAGGCCATGGACTGGCTGAGGATGCCGCCGAGCGAGGGCTCGGGCGGGCGGATGCCGACGCCGAGGAAGCTCATGGCGCCCTCGATGAAGACGGCGAGGGAGAGCGAGACGGCGGCCTGGACGACCAGCGGGTCGACGGCGTTCGGCAGCACGTGCCGCAGCAGGACGCGGGTGCGGCTCGCGCCGCCGATCCGGGCGGCGAGGGCGTAGTCGCGTTCCCGCTGGGCGGCGATCCCGGCCCGCAGCTGCCGTCCGAAGCCGGGGATCTCGGCGAGCGTGATGACCACGATCACCGGCCAGCGGCCGGGGCCGAGGGCGGCGGTGACCGCGATGGCGAGGATCAGCCCGGGGAAGGCGAGCACCAGGTCGAACCAGCGCTGCACGGCGAGGTCGGCCCAGCGGGAGGTGGCGGCGAGCAGGGCCAGCGCGACGCCGAGGGCGGCGCCGAGCGGGACGGCGGTCAGGGTGATGGAGAGCGAGGTGCCGATGCCGTGCAGGACGCGGCTGAGCAGGTCGCGCCCGAGGTCGTCGGTGCCGAGCGGGTGCGCGGCGCTGGGCGCGGCGAGGGCGTCGGGGCCCTGCGCGGTCGGGTCGGTGCCGGTGAGCAGCGGGGTGAGCAGCCAGGCGAGCAGGACGGCGCCGACCAGGGCGAGGCCGGTGAGTCCGCGCGGGGTGAGCAGTCCGGCGAGGTAGCGGTTGCGCGTCCGGACCGGGCGTACGGGGAGGGCGGTTGTGGTCATCGGCGGCTAATCCCACCTGATCCGGGGGTCCAGCCAGGCGTGCACCAGGTCGGTGAGCAGCTGGACCGCGACGTAGACGGCGACGAGCAGCAGGAGCAGGGCCTGGACGACGGGGTAGTCGCGGCGCAGGACGCCCTGTTCGGCGAGTTGGCCGAGGCCGGGCCAGGCGAAGATGGCTTCCACCAGGACGGCGCCGCCGAGGAGTTGGCCGATCAGCAGGCCGAGGACGGTGACCGCGGGCGGCAGGGCGTTGGGCAGCACGTGGCGGCGCAGGATGCGGCCGCGCGGGACGCCGAGCGCGGTGGCGGTGCGGACCCAGTCCTCGCCGAGTGCCTGGTCGACGCTGTCGCGCAGGTAGCGCGCGAGGACGGCGGCGCTGGGCAGGGCGAGGCAGAGGGCGGGGAGCAGCAGGTACTGGAGGCCGATGTCGGGCTGGTCGAGGACGGACTGGTGGCCGCCGGCGGGCAGCAGGCGCAGGCCGACCGCGAAGACCAGCACCAGGACCAGGCCGGTGACGTACGGCGGCACGGCGAGCAGCAGGGAGGTGAGCAGGCGCAGCAGCGCTCCGCCGCGGGTGCCGGTGCCGGCCAGGCCGAGCGGGACGCCGAGGGCGACGACCAGCAGCAGGGCGCCGAGGGTGAGTTCGACGGTGGCGCCGAGGCCGTTGCCGATCAGGTCGGTGACGGAGCCGCCGATGGCGTAGCTGGGTCCGAGGTCGCCGGTGAGCAGGTCGGCGAGCCAGCCGAGGTACTGGGCGGGCAGGGGTCGGTCGAGCCCGAGCCGGGCCCGGACGGCGGCGACCGCCTCGGGCCCGGCGTCGGGTCCGGCCAGGGTGGTGGCCGGGTCTCCGGGGATCAGCCGCAGGATCAGGAAGATCGCGAAGGAGGCGAGCAGCAGGACCAGCAGGGCGGAGGGCAGGCGGCGGGTGAAGAGTGGTCTCATCGGTTCAGGCCGCCAGGTAGGCGTCGTCGAGGTTGAGGTAGTTGAACTTGTTGAGGGTGGCGCCGTGCACCTTGGCGGCGGCGACCTCGACGAGTCCGGCGATCGCCAGGTCGATCACGAATTCCTCGTCGAGCAGGGTGTCGGTGATCTTCTGGTAGAGCGCCTTGGCCTCGGCGCTGTCGCTGTCGGCGCGCTTCCAGGCCTGCTGGACGATCTCGGTGTACGCCGGGGAGGCGAACTTGGAGCTGTTCTTGGCCTCGTTGAACGGGTACGCGCTGACCGCGAGGGTGGCCGGGTGCAGCTGGGCGAAGCCGTGGCTGAGGGTCCACAGCGCGGGCATGGACTGGGCGATCAGCTGCTTCTGCATGGTCGGGGAGTCGGTGGGCTGCAGCACGGTCTCGATGCCGACCTGCTTGAGGTCGTACTGGACGATCTGGGCGATGGCGGTGGACTCGGGGGTGTTGGAGTGCGCGAACGGCAGCGTGATGGTGCCGGTGATGCCCGCCTCCTTGAGCAGGGCCCGCGCCTTGTCGGGGTCGTGCCGGTACCGGCCGGCGTCGGCGTCGCTGTACGCGGGCGAGGACTTGGGCCAGGGCGCGGCGGAGACCAGGCCGTAGCCGCCGAGGGCCTGCTGCACCAGCCGCTCGCGGTCGACGGCCCAGGCGATGGCCTGTCGGACGCGCTTGTCGCCGACGTGCTCGGCGGTGACGTTGGCGCCGACGTAGACCGCGCCGGAGCCGGTGTCGTACGGGGTGATCCGGAACGAGGAGTTGCCCTTGAGGGTGGCGACGTCCTTGCCCTGGATGCCGTAGGAGAGGTGGCTCTGACCGGTCTTCAGCGAGGAGAGCAGCGATTCGGCCTGCGGGATCACCCGGATCTCCACGCCGTCCAGGTAGGGGCGGCCGGGGTTCCAGTACTTCTCGTTGCGGACCAGGGTGACCGAGGCGCCGGGGCTGCGCTTGGTCAGCAGGTACGGGCCCGTGCCGATGAACTGCTTGCCCGCGAGGGCGTCCTCGACGGTCGCCGAATCGGCGATGATCATGAACTCGAAGAGGTCGAAGAGGTTGCTGACCGGGTGGGCGAGGACCAGGGTCAGCTCGTGGTCGCCGTTCTTGCGGAAGTCGGTGACGGCGGCCGCGGTCGCCCTCAACTGGGCCGACCGGGCGGGGTTCTGGAGGTTCTTGACGGCGAAGATCACGTCGTCGGCGGTGAACTTCCGGCCGTCGTGGAAGGCCACGTCCTCGCGCAGCTTGAAGGTGATGCTCTTCCCGTCCGCGCCGAGCTGCCAGGAGGTGGCCAGCTCCGGCTGCGGCTGGAGCTTGTCGTCGTACCGGGTCAGCGTGTTGTAGACGAGGCGCTGCACCAGCGTGTTGGCGCTCTGCGCGAAGAGCAGGCTCGGGGTCAGGTCGACGCCGGTCGCCACGGAGAGCGTGCCGCCCCGCCGCGGCGAGGCCGCGGCCGTGTCCGCCGCCGTGTCGGCGGCGGATCGGCACGCCGCGAGGGTCACCAGCCCGCCTCCCGCCAGCGCGGCGCGCAGCAGGGTACGGCGGGAGAGCCCGGACGACGGCGTGGACGGGGTGGTGGCAGCCATGACGGCCCTTTCAGGTTGGGTCTGTTGCTGGGTGGGAGAAGGAGGGGAAGAGCGCCCGGTGCGGCCGGCCCGCGGCCGCACCGGGGTTTCACCGGCTAGGAGTTGGCGGGCTCCAGCTGCTCGGCCGGGACCAGGCCCGGGACGGCCGGCGGCTCGGTGGGCTCCAGCAGGCGGCTCGGGGTGCCGTCGACGCCGACCGGCAGGTCGCCGTCCAGGGTGATCCGGCGCACCAGGCGCGGCTGGTCGCCGTAGTCGTTGACCGCGTAGTGCTGCGTGGCGCGGTTGTCCCAGATCGCCACGTCGCCGACCTGCCAGTCCCAGCGGACGGTGTTCTCCAGGCGCTCGACGTACCGCTGGAAGATGCCGATCAGGGCGCGGCTGTCGGCGCCCGAGACGCCCTGGATGCGCTGGGCGAACGCGCCCAGCAGCAGGTTGCGCTCGCCGGTCACCGGGTGGACCCGCACCACCGGGTGCTCGGTCTTGAAGGCGGTCGACACGAACACCTTCCGGAACAGCTCGGCGACCTCCCGGTTCTCCGCCAGCTCCGGGGTGAGCGCCAGGCTCGCCGCGTAGTCGTAGTCGTTGGTGTGCACCGCCCGCAGGCCGTCCGCCAGCGCCTTCAGCGGCTCGGGCAGGTCCTGGTAGGCGGCCGCGGTGTTGGCCCACACCGTGGAGCCGCCCGCCTCGGGCAGCTCCAGCGCCCGCAGGATGGACGCCTTCGGGTAGGACGGCACGAAGGTCACGTCGGTGTGCCAGTTGTTGGCCCGGACGCCCTTGGTGGCGTCCAGTTCGAAGATGTAGCGGCCGTCCGCGCTCGGTACCGTCGGATGGCCGACCGGCTGGCCGAGCAGGCGGGCGAACGCCTCCTGCCCGGCGTCGTCCAGGTGCTGCTGGCCGCGGAAGAACAGCACCTTGTGCCGGTACAGGGCGCCCTCGATCGCGGCCACGGTCTCGGCGGACAGGTCTCCGCCGAGGCGGACGTCGTGGACGATCGCTCCGATCCGGCCGGCGGCGGGGGTGAGGCGGAGGTCGACAGCGGTGGTCATGGCATGGCTCCTCGGGAGACGGCGCCCGGGTCGGGGCGTACGGGGGTGCGGGGTGTGACGGAGGGCGGCACGGCACGCCGCGGCGGCCCGCACGGCGGGCGGCAGGGCAGTACCGGGGGAAGGGGAGGGCGGCGATCCGGAACGGACGTCAGAGACGGATCGCGCAGGCGCAGCGACAGCAGGGGGAACAGGGACAGGCGGCACGGACGGCGGCGTTCATCGTTCCCCCTTTCGGCTGGTGGGCTGCGGTCGACCGCCATCCTGGGGAACGCCGGCCGCCCCTGTCAAACACCATCTCGCCTGGTGGGAACGGGTATTGCGCAATGTTTCGCCATGTTGCGGACGATGGCGGTCCGATGTCCGCGGGCGCCCGCCCCTTGCCCGACGGCCCGTCACCTCCCTAGCTTCGGTGGTGCACGGACCGCCGTCGGCGCCACGATCCGCCGCTCCGTCGGGCCGGTCCCGGTCGTGCCAGTCCCGGTCGTGCCGGTGCCCGCGCGACCCCCACCCGCCCAGGAGCCCCCGTTGACCCGCCCGCAAGACCTCGTCGACCGCGTCGCCGTGGTCACCGGCGCCGCCCACGGCATCGGTGCCGCCGTCACCGCCGAACTGGCCGCCCGCGGCGCCCGGATCGTCGCCGTCGACGTCTCCGGGTACGTCTCGCGGCTGGCCGAGCCCGGCCTGCTGACCCCCCTCCGGGCGGACGTCACCGACCCGGGCACGCCCGCCCTCGTGCTGGCCGCCGCCGCGGACCTCGGCGGCCCGGCCTCGATCCTGGTGCAGGCCGCCTACGAGGGCACGCCCGCGCCGCTCGGGCAGCCCGACGAGTCCTGGCACCGCACCTTCGACCTGGTGCTCTCCGCCGCCCGCCGCCTGGGCACCGCCTTCGTCGCCGCCCGCGACCCGTCCGGCCCGGCGACCATCGTCCACCTCGCCTCCCCGCACGCGCACGGCGCCGTGCCCGGCTTCGCCGCGTACGCGGCCGCCAAGGCCGGGCTGCTCGCGCTGACCCGGGCCGCCGCCGTCGAGTGGGGGCCGCTCGGGGTGCGCTGCAACGCGGTGGCGCCCGGTTTCGTCCCGGTGGAGCGCAACCGCGACGTGTGGAGCGATCCGGAGCTCGGCGACGCGCTGCGCAGTGCCTCGCCGCTGGGCCGGTTCGCCACCGTCGGCGAGGTCGCCCGCGCGGTGGCCTTCCTGGCCTCCGAGGAGTCCTCCTTCGTCAACGGCGCCTGCCTGGCCGTGGACGGCGGGATGGCGGCGATGCTCCCGGAGGCCCTGCTCCGCTGAGCCCCGCGGGCGTCACGGGCGCCACCGACCGTGCGGGCGTCACCGGTCGTGCGGACGTCACCGGCGCCACCGGCCCTGCGGGCGTCGGACGTGCCACGGACCCCGCGGGCGCCGGGCGCATCGCGGGCGGTGCGGGCGTAACCCGTGCCCTCCGGCCGGTCAGCAGGTAGCGTGATCCCACCCGTCGTCCCAACTGCCCCGGAGACCGCACGTGTTCGCCGAAGTCGCCGACTCCGCCCGACTCGCCCTCGGTGAGGGGCCCGTGTGGGACGCCGCCGCCGCGCAGCTGCGCTGGATCGGCATCCCCGACCGCTGCGTGCTCAGCCACGACCCCTCCACCGGACACACCGTCCGCACCGGACTCGACACCGTGCCGGGGACGTTGGCGATCGGCGCGGACGGCGGCGCGGTCCTCGCCACCGAGCGCGGCTTCGAGCGCCTCGACCTCGCCACCGGCCGCACCGACCTGCTCGCCGCCGTCGAACCCGACCGCCCGGACCGCCGGATGAACGACGGCAAGTGCGACCCGTACGGGCGCCTGGTCGCCGGCACCATGCAGTTCGACGAGCCGCGGCTGCCCGGCCCGCTCTACCGCCTCGGCGCGGACGGCGGCGTGTCGGCCGTCCTGGACGGCCTGGCCATCCCCAACGGCCTGGCCTGGCCCGAGCCGGACCGCCTCTGGTACATCGACACCCCGACCCGCCGGATCGACCTGTACGCCTACCCCGAGCACGGTCCGGTCGGGCCGCTGATCCGCTCGATCGACGTCTCCCGCATCCCGGGCATGCCCGACGGCATGACCCTCGACGCGGACGGCAACCTGTGGGTGGCCTTCTGGGACGGCTGGGCCGTCCACTGCCTCTCCCCCGCCGGCCGCGTCCTCGCCACCGTCGAGCTGCCCGTGCCCCGCCCGACCAGCTGCACCTTCGGCGGGCCCGGACTCGACACGCTGTGGATCACCACCGCCACCAGCTCCCGGCACCCCGCCTCCGGACTGCTCTTCCGCGACGCCCCGGGCGCCAAGGGCCTGCCCGCCCAGCTCTGGTCGGGCTCCTCCGGTGGCTGACGAGGAGTTCCGCCACCCCCGGCTCGCGGCCGTCCACGACCTGCTCGAACCGGACCGCGGCGACCTGCTCCCCTACCGGGACCTCGCCCTCGGCCTCGGAGCGGAGCGCGTCCTGGACATCGGCTGCGGCACGGGCTGCTTCGCACTGCTGCTGGCCGACCACGGCCTGGACGTGGTCGGCGTCGACCCGGCGGAGGCCTCCGTCGAGGTGGCGGAGCGCAGACCGGGCGCCGACCGGGTCCGCTGGATCCGCGGCGACGTGACGGCCCTGCCGCCGCTGCGGGTCGACCTGGTCACCATGACCGCCAACGTCGCCCAGGCGATCGCCGCGCCCGAGGCGTGGCGGCGGACCCTCCGGGGTGCCCACGACGCCCTGCGCCCCGGTGGGCACCTGGTGTTCGAGACCCGCGACCCGGCCGCCCGCGCCTGGGAGACCTGGAACCGGGCGGCCACCCACCGGGTGGTCGACCTCCCGGACGTCGGCGCGGTCGAGTACTGGGTCGACCTGCTGGCCGTCGACGGGCCGCTGGTGACCTTCCGCTGGACCTACCTCTTCGCCGCCAACGGGCAGCGGCTCACCTCCGAGTCGACCCTGCGGTTCCGCGAACGCCCGGAGGTCCAGGCGGACCTGACGGCGCAGGGGTTCCGGCTCCTCGACGTCCGGGATGCCCCCGACCGGCCCGGTCGGGAGCTCGTCTTCCTCGCCCGCCAAGCCTGATGACCCCGCCCGGCCCGATCACCCCGCCCGGTCTGATCACCCGCCGGATCCGATCACCCCGCCGCGCCTCGCCTCACCCCGCCGTGCCTCACCCCGCCAGGTCGAGCCTCACCGCGCCCGCGCGATCAGCGCGTAGCGCTCGTCGGTGACCGGGCCGCCCCACAGCACCGGCCGGTCACCCAGCGGTTCGACCCGGAGCCCGGCCACCAGCGGGCGGACGGCGTCCGCCAGGTCGGCCGCGCCCACCCCGCCGTTCCACGGCAGCCGCTCCGCCCCGGCGACGTACGGGCCCGGCTCGGCGGCCTGCGCCCAGCGGCCCTCGACCAGGACCAGCGTCCCGCCCGGGCGCAGCCGGTCGACCCAGGCGCGCAGCGCGGCGAGCGGGTCGGGCAGCGTCCACACCAGGTGCCGGGAGAGGACCGCGTCGAACTCCGCCCCGCCGGTCGGCGGCGCCGCGGCGTCCCCGACCAGGAAGCGGCCCGGGAGACCCGCGGCGGCGAACTTGGCGCGGGCCTGCTCGACCATCCTCGGCGCGAGGTCGACGCCGGTGACCCGGTGGCCGGCCTCGGCCAGCAGGCGCGAGAGCGAACCGGTGCCGCAGCCCACGTCCAGCACCTCGCGCGCCCCTTCCGCCCCTTCCGTCCCGCCCGGTAGCCAGTCGGCCAGGCACTCCGCCCACGCCGTACGCGTCGCCTCCTCCCGCAGTCCGTGGTCCGGCTCCTCGTCGAACGCCTCGGCGGCAGCGTCCCAGTAGGCCCTGATGGCAGCAGATTCGGTCATCCACCGATCCTCCCGGCCGGCACTGACAGCCCCTGTCCAACCGACCCTACTGGGCGGTAATCTGCGGGCCCGTCCACTGCCAGGGGAGCGCCATGGGCACCGCCACGACCTTCGACCCGGCCACCGAGCACGCGCGCACCCGCGCCGCGCTCGCCGCGGTGATCGACCGCCTCGTCCGACTCCTCGACGCGGTCCCCGACCGTGACGCGGCCTCAGGCGTCCCCCACTGGACGGTCGGCGACGCGGGCGCCCACCTCGCCGCCGTCCACCTGGGCTTCAGCGCCGTCGCAGCCGGCGAGCCGATGGACTGGGACGCCCTGGTCCCCGCCGGCGACCTCCCGTTCCAACGGCGCATCGCCGACGTCAACGCCGTCGCCATCCAGCTCTTCGACGCCGAGCAGCGGGCCGGGCTCGGCGCGCACGTCGCCGACCGCGGCGCCCTCTTCCTGCGCGCCACCGCCGAGCTCTCCCCCGGCACCCCGCTCCGTACCCCCTGGTACGGCCCCGACCAGCACCTCACCGTCGCCGCGGCGACCGGCCTGCTGCTCAGCGAATCG
This sequence comes from Kitasatospora terrestris, assembly GCF_039542905.1. Taxonomy (NCBI): domain Bacteria; kingdom Bacillati; phylum Actinomycetota; class Actinomycetes; order Kitasatosporales; family Streptomycetaceae; genus Kitasatospora; species Kitasatospora terrestris. Next base: position 8,279,745 of record NZ_BAABIS010000001.1, on the reverse strand, counting down.
CTCGTCCACGGCCTGGACATCGCCCGCGGCGCCGGGCTGCCGTGGACGATCGCACCCGAGGACGCGAGCCTGGTCCTCGGTCAGGCCATGCCGACCATGATGCCGCTCGCCCTCGACCCGGTCCGGGCCGCCGGCGTCAGCGTCGCCTTCGACCTCGCCCTCAGGGGCGGACCACGCCTGGCGGTCGTCGTCGACGACGGCCGCGCCACCGTCACCCGCGACGCCCCGCCGCGCGCGTACGACTGCCGGATCACCGCCGACCCGACCGCCTTCCTCCTCGTCTCCTTCCGCCGCACCCCGATGTGGAAGGCCGTCGCCACCGGCCGCATCCGCGCCACCGGCCGCCGCCCCTGGCTCGCCCCCGGCCTCAGCCGCCTCATCTCCGCGCCCTGACCCGCCATCGGTCCGCCCGACCCCACCTGACCCCCCGTCCGCCCGTCCGCCCGTCCGCCCGTCCGCCCGTCCGCCCGTCCGCCCGAGCGTCGCGCCACCTCCTCCTCCCCTGTGCTCTCCCCCACCTGACCCCCCGTCCGCCCGGGTGTCGCGTCGGTCCCTGCCGGCACCTGCGGCGATAGGCTCGTGACGGTGTGGAAGCGGACGGTGGCAGGGGTGACGGCGGAGGCGACGGCCACCGGAGAGGTGAGCGGGGTCCGGCGGCCGTCGGAGCCGGCGCGGCTGGTGAGCGTGCTGCTGACGGTGGTGGCCGTGATGTGCGTGCTGCTGCCCGGCCTGCAGGGCGCGGCCGCGCCCCACGCGGCGGTCGAGCTCGGTGTCGGCCCGGCGCGCGCCGGGATCGGGCAGGTCCTCGGCGTGCTGGTGGTGGTCGCAGGGCTGTTCGCAGCCGGCCCGGCGGCGGACCTGTTCGGTGCCCGCCGGGTCCTCTCCTGGTCCCTCACCTCACTCTGCGCGGGCGGCCTCCTGCTGGTGGCCGCCTTCGACCCGTGGTCGTTCAACCTCGCCCGGGTGCTGGTCGGGATGGCGGTCAGCGCGACGTTCGTGGTGTGCCTGGCGTCGGTGCCGGAGCGGCACCTGCCGGGCCGGATCGGCCGGGTGGTCGGCGGCGTGCTGGCGGCCATGGGGCTGGCGTTCTTCGCGGTGTCCAACCTGGCGGCCCGCCTGGTCGACCAGGTCGGTTGGCGGGCTCTCGCCGCGGTGGTCCCGCTGGTGGCCGCAGGGCTGGCGCTGGCCGTCCGCCGCTTCCTGCCACCCGCCGACGCCCCGCGCGCCCGCCCGGCGGAGGTCGCGGCGTTCACCGCGGTGATGCTGCCCGCGGTCGCCCTGACCGTGGCCGCGCTCCAGCTCGGCCCGGCCCGCGGCTGGGCCGATCCGTGGGTGCTGGCGGCCGAGACGGCCGGGCCGGCGCTCGCGGTGGCGGGCTTCGCGGCCCTGCGGGCTTCGGCCCGGCGCCGCCCGCGCGCCTGGCGGGTGCCGGTCCCCGAGACGCTGTCGGCGACCGCGGCCGCCGTCGCGCTGGGCTTCACCGAGGTCGTCCTGGTGCTCGCCGTGCCCGCGCTGACGACCGCCGCCGGCGCGCCGCCGTGGCAGGGGCTGCTGGCGGTGTCGGCGTTCGGCCTCGGTACGGCGGCGGCCGGCCTGCTCGCCGCGCGGCGAGGCGTCTCCCGGGTCGCCGCCGCCTCGCTCGGCCTGCCGCTGGCCGCCGTGGGGATGGTCCTGCTCCATGCGCTGCCGTCGGGCGCGACGGCGGCGACGGCCGTCGCGGGGGTGATCGCGGCCCTGGTCGGCTTCGGCCTGATGCTGGCCCAGGTGCCGCAGGCGACGGAGTTCCTGGCGGCGCTGCCCCGGCAGTGCCGGACCACGATGTGCGGCCTGTACCCGGTGGCGCTGCTGCTGGGCACGGCCGCCGCCGCGGCCGTGCCGCACGCGTCCACGGTGCTCGCGACGGCCGGGCACGCCGGGGTGCACGAGCTGATCTGGGTGGGCACCGTGGTGGCGGGCGCGGCCGCCCTCGCGCTCGGGAAGCGGACCGTGGTCCTGGCGGTCGCGGGCGCGGCCGGCGTCCAGTACCTGCTGCTGCGCGGACTGGCCGGCGCCGACCACGCCGACCGGCCGTGGGCGATCGCCTCGGTGATGGCGATCGGCCTGGCCGCGGGCGCCGCCGCCTGGATCCGCGTCCGGCAGGCCGACCGGCTGGCGACCTCCCGCGCCTCCGCCACCGCCCTGCAGCGGGCCGTCCTGCGCGACGTCCCGCCCCGCCTCGGCGACCTGCGGCTCGCCTCCCTGTACGAGCCGGCCACCGCCGACACCGGCATCGGCGGAGACTTCTACGAGGCACTGCACACCCCGTACGGGGCGCGGATCCTGCTCGGCGACGTCCGCGGCAAGGGCCTGCAGGCGGTGCAGACCGTCACCGACCTGCTCGGCTGCTTCCGCTCCCAGGTCCACGAGACGCCCGACCTCGGCGAGCTCGCCGCCCGTCTCGACCGGCAGCTGGTCCGCGCCGCCGTCACCCGCGAGGACGAGGAACTGTTCGCCACCGCGCTGATCCTGGAACTCCGCGACGGCGACGACCAGCTCGCCGTCATCAACTGCGGCCACCTCGCCCCGCTCGCCGTCACCCCCGCCTCGACCTCCGAACTCGCCGTCCCCGCGCTGCTGCCGCTCGGCTTCGGCGTCCTCGGCGACCGCGCCGCCCCCGCGCCCGCCCGGATCCCGCTCCCCGCCGGCACCACGCTGCTCCTGCACACCGACGGCCTCAGCGAGGCCCGCAACGCCTCCGGCGAGTTCTACCCCCTCACCGAACGCCTCGCCCACGCCCCGTCCGCCGCCCCCGACGACCTGGTCCGCTTCCTCACCGCCGACGCCCGCCAGTGGACCCACCAGCTCGGCGACGACATCGCGATCATCGCCCTCGACCGCCGACCCGCCCGCTGAGGAGCACATCCGCACCGGCACCGCCGTCGACGACCCGCACGCCGACGACTCCTGTCCCCGGCCGATCAGTTCTCGTCGAACAGCGAGAGCACGTCCGTCAGCTCCCCGGCCTCCAGCGGCCCGACGAGGACACCCGCCATGCTCTCGATCCCCTCCCGCAGCAGAGGTCGTGGGCGGCGCAGGCCCCACCGGTGCGGTCGGCGCATCAGGTGCGGTACGGCTCCCAACCGGTCGCCGCGGCCCACTCCTCCGCCACCACCACGACCAGGTCGACCACCGGGTCCTTGACGTCGGCGTAGTCGTCCAGGTCGGCGAGGGCACCGGCGAGCACCGTCTTGAACTGCGCGTACGCGGGCACCGCCTCGGGGTGGGCGCGGAACCAGTCGCGGAACAGCAGCGCCAGCCGCTCGTTCGGCGACCCGACGAGCCGCACGTGCAGGTTGCAGTCCGGGCCCGCAGCGGCTTCGCCGCGTCGCGACCAGTACCGCTTGGCCCACCGCTCCGGGTCGTCGTCCCGTCCGGCCGGCACGTGGTCGTACCGGTACGGCGAGAGCCGGAACCCCCGTGCGCCGAGCGGCCCGTCGAAAACCGTCTCCGCCGCCGCGAGGTCGGCGACACTCACCTGCAGGTCGAGGACGGGCTTGGCGGCCATCCCGGGGATCGCCGTGCTGCCGATGTGCTCGACGCGCACCGCGAGCGGGCCGAGCGCGCCGCGCAGCTCCTTCGCGAGCGTGCGTCCGCCCTGCTCCCACAGCGGATCGGGCTCGACCACGACGACCTGGTGCCGGATATCCGATGCCACCCGCGCGATCCTAGCCTGCCCACCGACCGACGTCTCCGCGCCTCGCCCACGACACCCCGCCCGTCCTCGCAGGTTCAGGTCGCCCCGCTCGGTCTGACACTCCGTTTCCTCGTTGCACCACGGGTGGCGGGTTCCGTACGCCATAGTGGGGGCAGGGGAGTTGACTCTGGGGGGAGTTCTCATGATCGAGCAGGCGTACGTCCAAGCCGGGGACGTGACGACCCCGGCGGTCGCGACACTGCGGGCTCGGATCTCGCAGGCGATCGACGCCACGGTGGCGGCCACCGCTCTCGACCGTCTCAAGGTCTGGTTGCAGATGCCGACCGATTCCACCTTCTTCAACGGAGTGCTGGACAAGCTCTGCGGTGAGCGTGCCAAGGATCTGGGCGAGCGGTTGAGCCCCGGCGCCGGAGGGCTCTACGAGCCGGGGGATCTGTCGGCGGCGGTCGAGATCGCCCCCAAGTGGGCGGGGATCAGCACCATCCTGCACGGCGACCGTGCCGTGACCGTCAACGGTCCGACCGGGCACGTGGCGGGAGCCAGGAGCACGTTCCACAACAAGCAGGGCACCGGTTTCCACGTGATCCTGCTCCTGGCCACCGGGCAGGAGCCCGGCGGGCGCCGGTTCTTCCTGGGCCTCGACCCGGACGTCAGCGCCACGCCGGAGTCCCGGAACGCGTGGATCCCCGTCGCCCTCGGCGGCGCCGGCACCGTTGCGAAGGTGTCGGCGTTCACCGACGCGAAGTGCAACCAGGTGATCAAGGACATGGTCCTCGGCAACTCGCCGGACGGATTCGGCCCGCTGGTCCGCAAGTACTACGTCGACACGACGGCGGCCTTCCCGGCGATCAAGCGCGCCTGAGCGTCGCGGGCCCGCCCGCCCGGTGAGTGCGCCGGCGGCAGCGTCCTGAACCGCTGCCGCCGGCGCACTCACCAGCGCAGGCGGTCGGGAGCGGGGAGGCCCGCCATCGGCGCGTCCTCCCAGGTGTAGACCTCCAGGTTGGACAGGTACCCGTCGTGGGCGAACACCATCACTCCGCCGATCTCCTGGCCCGCGGCGTCGAGCACGACGGCCTCGGCCACGGGCTGCCCGGTGACCGGTGCCGGCTCCACCGCGACCTCGCCCACTTCGGCTGGGCCGAAGTCGAGACTGGGACACGGGCACGGGCATCCGCCGGTGACCCTCAAGTGGGGGATCTGCGACCGCAGGGCACGGTGGGCCGGCGTGTCGTCCCGGAGGAGTGCCTGCAGGAGTTCGACCGCCTCGGGTGGCAGCCGGTCACGGGTCGAGCTGTCGTCCATGCCGGAAGCCGATCATCCGCCGTCCGGACGCGTCAACCGCGTTCGTCGCGTCGTCGGTGACGGAAATCCGCTGGTCGGCCGGGGCGCCGGGGTGATCTGATGCCGCCATGGCCGGAAGGAGCTCCCTGTGTTCGCCGTGAGGACGTCCGGGACGGAGGCGGCCGTCGACGGCGACCGCGTCGAGTTCCGGCTGCTGGGCAAGCGCGGTCTCGGCGGGCTGGCGGCGGCCCGTCCGGTCGCCTCGGGTGTGCGGTCGCGGGCGGTGCTGGAGGCGCACCGGAACTACGGCGGTCAGCGGGCCGTCGCGCTGGTGGGCGGCGAGTACGTGCCGGGCGAGGGCGAGCGGCTGGACTGGCGGGTCCGGTACTGGGAGACGGTCGGGCCGGCGCCGCTGCCGGGGCTGCTTCCCGGGGTGCTGCTGCCGGGCCTGCCCGAGGGGCTGGACGATGCCGTGGTGCACGGGTTGTGGCCGTACCTGAACGGCGGCGCGCTGCCGGCCGGGAGGCTGGTGGTCGACCGGGCGGGGTACGACCGGGAGTCGTCGCCGCTGCTGTTCGCGAAGGCGACCGGGCTGCTGCTGCACGTCCTGCTGGCGGGTGCCTTCGGTGTGTCCGTCGAGCCGATCGTGACCTCCTGGGTGGAGACCGGCCAGGTTCCGGCGTCCCTGCCGTCCGCGTGACCCGCCACCGGCGCGGCCCCGGGGGTCAGCCGGTGCGCGCCTTGTCGGCGGCGCCGGGGCGCGGGACACCGTCCACCGCGAGGCAGATGCCGTAGACCCGGTCGTGGCTGGTCCAGCCGTTGACGCGGCCGCGGTTGTTGCTGATCTGGACGCGCTTGCGGGCCGGGTCGACGGACGACACCAGGTGCAGGTAGACGGTGCCGGCGACTTTGGCGAGGACGATGTCGCCGGGGCGCAGCCTGGTCGGGTCGGCCGGGGCGACGGCGACGAGTTGGCGGCTGCGGACGAGCGGCACCATCGACGTGCCGGTCGGTCGGAATTCGACGGTCGCCCCTGCGGCGACGCGTGCTGCGACTGCGTCCAATGCGCCCATCGGACGATCGTGCCGGAGCCTGCGGCCGTGGTTCCAGCGGTTTTCCGGCCGGGGTCGTCCCGGTCACCCGGAGGCGGCGGGCAGGCGGGCGGCGGTGCGGATCCAGGCGCTGTACGCGCCGGTGTTGACGAAGCGGGAGCCGCTGCCGCCGTCCGCTCCGGGCGGTTCGGGTGCTGCGGTGATGCCGATCAGGGTGTCGCCGGCGATCAGCGGGTTGCCGTCGTCGCCGCGGCGCAGGTGGGCGCGTTCGGGGACGGCGCACAGTTCACCGGCGACGGCCGGGGGCGGGGTGACCGCAGGAGCGGCGACCGCAGGACTCGGAGCGGTGGCGGCCCCGGCCGTACCGGCCGCGGCGGCGCAGACGGTCCACGGGACGACGGTGACCCGGGCCGCGCGGAGCTTCGGCGAGCGGGAGGTCTGGGTGCTGGTCGCGCCCCAGCCGGAGACGGTGGCGGTCGTCCCCGGGGCCGGTTCGCTGTCCTGGGCGGGGAGGGTGACCGCCCGCAGGCCGTCGCCGAGTGCGAGCGGCGCGGCCAGGGTGAGGACGGCGAGGTCCGCGGCCCGCGTGGAGGGGTCGTACGCGGGGTGTACGGCGACGCCGACGACGCGCTGGCGCAGGCCGCGCGCGGTCGGGTCGTTCGGGTCGGCCTTGCGCAGGACGGTGCCCACGCTGACGGTGAGCGCGGCGGTGGACATCACGTCGGCGCAGTGGGCGGGGGCGAGCACGCTGGACGGGCCGAGGACGCTGCCGGCGCAGATGTGCGCGCCGCGGTACTCGACCGCCACTTGGTACGGGTGGTGCGCGACGTCGGCGTCCCAGCCGCCTTCGATGGCTGCGGCGGGCCGGGCGGGCAGGACCGCCCCCGCCGCGGCGGCGACGACCGCCGCCCATCGAAGCCCCGCGTGTACTCCGCGCATCGCTCACCCCTACGGCTGCCGGTACGAACCCGCCGGTCACCATCTGTCCCCGGCGGGCACCGCCCGGCATGTCCGTCGGTCGCCGCTGTCACCGCATCGGCCGCGAAGTACCCCGGTTCGGACCCATGGGCGGCCCCGTCGACGGGGTTCGGAAAAATCTTCGGCGTGGATGTCGATCCCGGCGTCTCCCGTTCGACGCATGGTTGGGAGGCGGGGAGCGGCCCCGCCCGGACGACCGAGGAGCGACACCATGCCCCGATTCATGACGCTGATCCGTATCGACGAGAAGGCGGCCGCCGATTTCGAGTCGGACCCGGGTTTCGAGCAGCGGATGGGTGCCCTGTTCGAGGAGATCACCAAGGCGGGCGTGATGCTGGAGACCAACGGGCTGAAGCCGACGGCGGAGGGCACCCGGCTGTCCTGGCAGGGCGGCAAGGTGAGCCTGACGGACGGTCCGTTCACCGAGACGCGCGAGGTGGTCGGCGGGTACGCGATCATGCAGTGCAAGGACATGGCGGAGGCGCAGGAGTGGACCCGCCGCTTCCTGTCCACCCACCCGGAGAGCTGGGAGGTGGGCGCCGAGATCCGGCAGATCGACGAGATGCCGACCCCGCCCGGCAACTGACCTGCCGCGCCGACGCCGACGCGACCTCGAACCTCGACGCGGCGCCGACGCGATGTCGACCCGGCATCGGCGCGTCGGGTTTGCCCCGTTCCGCTCACGGCTGCTCTGATGGGTGGCCGTGACGGAGCGGGGCGCGGCGGCTGCGGTCGAGACGGTGTTCAGGATCGAGTCGGCGCGGATCATCGCCGGCGTCACCCGGATCGTGCGGGACGTCGGGATCGCCGAGGAGATCGCGCAGGACGCGCTGGTCGCGGCGCTGGAGCAGTGGCCGCGGTCCGGCGTCCCGGACCGGCCGGGGGCGTGGCTGATGACCACCGCCAAGCACCGGGCGGTCGACCTGGTGCGCCGCAGGGAGACGTACGCCCGCAAGCTGGCGGAGGTCGGCCGGTCGCTGGAGGACGTGCCTCCGCCGGAGCCCGCCGACGCGGACGACATCGACGACGACCTGCTGCGGCTGGTCTTCACCGCCTGCCACCCGGTGCTGTCGGCGGAGGCCCGGATCGCGCTCACCCTGCGGCTGATCGGCGGCCTGACCACGGCGGAGATCGCCCGGGCGTTCCTGGTGCCGGAGCCGACGGTCGCCCAGCGGATCGTCCGGGCGAAGCGGACCATCGCCACCGCCAGGGTGCCGTTCGAGGTGCCGTACGGGGCGGACCGGGCGGCCCGGCTGTCCTCGGTGCTCGAAGTGATCTACCTGATCTTCAACGAGGGGTACGCGGCGACAGCCGGCGACGACCTGCTCCGGCCGGCCCTGTGCGAGGACGCGCTGCGCCTGGCCCGGGTGCTGGCCGGGCTCGCACCGGACGAACCGGAGGTGCACGGCCTGGCGGCGCTGCTGGAGTTCCAGGCCTCGCGGCTGGCGGCCCGGACCGGTCCGGACGGTGAGCCGGTGCTGCTCGCCGACCAGAACCGGGCCCGCTGGGACCGGCTGCTGATCCGCCGCGGGGTCGCGGCGCTGGGTCGGGCGGGCAGCGGACCGTACGCCGTGCAGGCGGCGATCGCCGGGTGCCACGCGACGGCGGCCCGGTACGAGGACACCGACTGGACCCGGATCGCCGCGCTCTACGGCCGGCTCGCCGTCCTCACGCCCTCGCCGGTGGTGGAACTGAACCGGGCCGTCGCGGTGTCCATGGCGGAGGGGCCCGAGGCGGGGCTGGCGTTGGTGGACCGACTGGCGCAGGCCCCGGCCCTGCGCGGGTACCACCTGCTGCCGAGCGTCCGGGGCGACCTGCTGGAGCGGCTCGGACGCCCGGCGGAGGCCCGCGCGGAGTTCGAACGGGCAGCCGCCCTGGCCGGCAACGCCCGGGAGCGCGCACTCCTGCTCGACCGAGCCGCCCGGCTGACACCCCCGCAGCCGTAGCGCAGCCGTCGCGCCCCTCACAGCCGGCGCAGCCACGGCACCCCCTCGCGGCCCGACCCGCCGTCACACCCGGCGCAGCCGCGGCACCCCGCCGTAGCCGCCCCCGCCGTCTCTGCCGGCGCGCCCCTCACAGCCGGCGCAGCCACGGCACCCCGCCGTAGCGTTCCCCGTCCTCCCCGTCCTCCCCGCCCTCCCCGCCCTCCCTGCCCTCCCTGCCGTCTCTGCCGTCTCTGCCGTCTCTGCCGTCTCTGCCGTCCGTGCCGGAACGGCCGGCGCGCCGGGCACGACGCGCCGGGCGGCGCGGATCGCCAGGTGCGGCGGGTCGCCGGTGGCAGGGTGGGGGCCACGACTCGGGAGAAGGAGTGTGACCGTGAAGGTGTTCCAGATCGGTGCCGCCGGTGGTGTCGGACGCCCGCTCGCGCGGCTGCTCACGGCGGGCGGTGACACGGTGTCGGGGATGTACCGGGCGCCCGGTCAGGTCGACGCGGTCCGGGAGACCGGCGCCACCCCGGTGGTCGGCGATCTGGTCGCCGAGACGGTGGACGAGCTGGCCGCCAAGCTGGCCGGGCACGACGCGGTGGTGTTCTCGGCCGGCGCGCACGGCACCGGGCCGGACCAGACCACGCTGATCGACGGCCGGGGGCTGGAGAAGGCCGCGGACGCCGCCGTCCGGGCCGGGGTGCGCACCTTCGTCCTGGTGTCGGTCTTCCCGGACGCGGGCCGGGACCGGGAGACCAACGAGGGTTTCGAGCACTACATGCGGGTGAAGAAGACCGCGGACGTGTACCTGTCCGGCACCGACCTGGACTGGCTGATCGTGCGGCCCGGCACGCTCCGCGACGGCGCCGCGACCGGACGGGTCACCGCCGGGCTGGCGGTGGAGTACGGGGAGGTGCGGCGGGAGAACGTCGCCGCGTTCATCGCGGCGGCCCTGCACCAGCCGACGCTGCGCCGGGTGATCGTCGAACTCACCGACGGCGACACGCCGGTGGCCGACGCGGCGGCCCACCTGGCGGCCGGCGGCGGCGCCTGGTCCTGACCCCGCCGCAGAGCACCACCGCGGGGCACCATCGCAGGGCACCACCGCGGGGCACCGCCGCGGGCTCGCGGGTTCCGCGAACGCGAGGTGAGCAGACGGCAATCGGGCGGCAACAGTCGGGCAATGCGGGGGAATCGGCGATCCCCTATTCCTGTCGGTCGACAGAAAATGTCGCCCCCGTCGTCGCCCGTCGTGGAAGGCCGGTGCCCCGATGACCACCAGCGCTCCCCCCGCCCCCCGTCCGACCGACGGCCCCCCGTCGCGGCCCGCCGGGCCCTACCCCCAGCAACTGCACCGCACCATGGGCCGGTTCGCCTCCTTCGCGGCGGGCTTCTCGTTCATCTCGGTGCTCACCACGGTGTTCCAGCTGTTCGCGTTCGGGTACGGGTTCGCCGGGCCCGCGTTCTTCTGGAGCTGGCCGCTGGTGCTCGGCGGCCAACTGCTGGTCGCCGCCTGCTTCGCCGAGCTGGCCGCCCGCTACCCGATCTCGGGCGCCATCTACCAGTGGGCGTCGCGGCTGGGCAGCGCCGGCTACGGCTGGTTCACCGGGGTGCTGATGGTGCTCGGCCAGATCGTCGTGGTGACGGCGGCGGCGCTCGCCCTGCAGGTGGTCCTGCCCTCCCTCTGGTCGGGCTTCCAACTGATCGGCGGCGAAAGCGCGTTGGATACCCCGACCGGTGCCGCCAACGCCGTCCTGCTGGGCGGCGCGCTGATCGCCCTCACCACCCTGGTCAACGTCCTCGACAACCGGGTGCTCTCGGTCGTCAACGGCATCGGCGTGACCGCCGAACTCGTCGGCATCGCCCTGATCGTGGTCCTGCTGCTCACCCACGCCGAGCGCACCCCGACCGTCGTCCTGCACACCGGCCACAGCGGCGGCGGGTACCTCGGCGCCTTCCTGGTCGGCTCGTTCACCGCCGCCTACGTCCTGATCGGCTTCGACAGTGCGGGCGAGCTCTCCGAGGAGACCGTCGACCCGCGGCGCACCGCGCCCCGCACCATCCTCACCGCGCTGCTCGCCGCCGGCGCGGGCGGCGGACTCCTGCTGCTCGGCGGGCTGCTCGCCGCACCCAGCCTCACCGACGGCCGGCTCGCCACCGACGGCCTGTCGTACGTGCTCACCAGCACGCTCGGCGACGGCCCGGGCCGGGCGCTGCTGGCGGACGTGGCGGTCGCGATCTGCGTCGGCACCCTGGCCATGCAGACCGCCGGCGCCCGGATGCTGTTCTCGATGGCCCGCGACGGCGTCCTGCCCGGCTCCCGCCGGCTCGCCGCGGTCTCGCCGCGCACCGGCATGCCGTCCGCCGCGGCGACCGCCGTCGGCGTGCTGGCGGTCGGCTTCCTGCTGGTGAACCTGGCCGCCCCGAACGCCTTCCTGGCGCTGGAGACCACCTGCATCGCGCTCGTCTACACCGCGTACTCCCTGGTGGTCGGCGCCGCGCTGGTCCGCCGCCTGCGCGGGCTCCCGCTCGGCCCGGCCTACGCCCCCGCGGTCGACGAACGCGGCCGCCCGCTCTTCTCGCTGGGCCGCTGGGGCCTGCCGGTCAACGCCCTCGCCCTGCTCTACGGCGCGGCGATGACGGTGAACCTCGCCTGGCCGCGTGCCGCCGTCTACGACCCGACCGGCGGGCACTGGTACCTGCGCTGGTTCACCGTGCTCACCGTCGCCGCCGCGCTGCTGCTGGGCACCGCGTACCGGCTGGCCACCACCCGCCGCCGCTGACCGCTCCGACGAAGTCCCCGAACGCCGTCCTCCGCCGACCCGAGGGGGACGGCGTTCGCACGCCCGCCCCCGGCCGGGGCGGTCAGCCCGCGGCGGGCCGGGGCGCGGCGAGCAGCGCGGCGCCCGCGCGGGCGGCCGGGGCGGCAGCGTCGGCGGGGACCCCCGCGAAGCGCAGGGCCGCGGCGGCGACGGCCCCGGCGACGCGGTCCGCGTCCCGGTCGGCGCGTTCGCGGGCGACCGCGACGCCGCCCTCGACCAGGCCGAACAGCAGGTCGGTGCGCAGCTCCAGGTCGCCCTCGCCCGGGGTGAGCAGGAGGAGCAGTTCGCCGTAGGCGGCCTTGAGTTCGGCGCGGGCCCGGCGGAAGCCCTGGAAGCGCTCGCCGCGCACCTCGGGGAGCTGGTAGAGCGCGCCGAGGTTGTACAGGCCACGGTGGAGCAGGGCGGCGTCGTACGCGGCGAGCGCCCAGAGGCGGGCGGCGGGGTCGGTCTCCACAGCGGCGAGCAGGTCGGCGGCGCGGCCGAGCGAGGGTTCGACGGTGGATTCCAGCAGGGTGGCGAGGATGTCCTCCTTGCCGGCGAACCAGTGGTAGAGGCTGGCCTGCCGCATGCCGGCCTTCTCGGCGACGGCGCGGGTGGTGGTGGCCGCGTAGCCGTCCCGGGTGAAGAGTTCGGCGGCGGCGGCCAGGACCTCCTCCCGGGGGCTCAGGTCGCTGTCCGGCCTGGCCTGGGCGCGGGGGCGGCCGACGCGTCCGGCGCCGCTGCGGCGGGGGTTGTCGACGGGCATTCCTCGATCTTCGCACACCTCCCGATCCGGGCCGGCCGTCGCCGACCGGCCTCACGGCTGCCCGGCCAGGACGGTGAGGTGACGGTAACTCGGCCGCCACACACGGGCAATGACGGCGACTCCACCCGCTCCTAATTTCTGTCGCATGACAGAAACTCCTGGCGCCGGTACCGCCACCACCGGTGCGGCCCGTGCGCACGCCCGATCACAGGCCGGCACCGTCGTCGACTGCATGCCGCTCCTCCCGCCGCCGGAGGGCGCGCTGTGGGAGGAGACGGTGGCGGGCGGCGGCTACGCGCACCTGGCGGTCCCGGCCGGCGCGGAGCTGGCCCTGACCGACCGGGACGGCGACGCCTGCGCACACCTGCTGCTGTTCGTGACCGGCCGCCCGTGGGAGCGGTTGAACACCGCCGACACGGCGAAGGTGCAGTGGAACGCGTACCTGGGCGTCGGCAGCCTGCTGCTGTCGGACCAGGGCCGGGTGCTGGCCACCGTGGTCGCCGACTCCTCGGGCCGCCACGACACGCTGGCGGGCACCTCGACGGCGGCCCGCAACACCGCGCGCTACGGCGACGGCACGCCGCAGGGGCGGTCGCCGGCCGGCCGGGAGCTGTTCAAGCTGGCGGCCGCCAAGCAGGGGCTGACGCCGCGCGACCTGCCGCCGAGCGTCTCCTTCTTCCACGGGATCCGGGTGGCGGCGGACGGCTCGCTCCGCTCGACCGGCTCGGCCGGGCCGGGCGCCCGGGTGGTGCTGCGCGCCGAGCAGCCGTTGACCGTGCTGCTCGCCAACACGGCCCATCCGCTGGACCCGCGGCCGGAGTTCCACTGCACGCCGCTGCACCTGCGCGCCGTCCCCGGCGTGCCGACGGCCGCGGACGACCCGCTGGCCGCCGCCACCCCGGAGCGCGGCCGAGCCTTCCTCAACACCCGCACCCTGGGGGCCCGATGACCACCGCACCCGCCACCTCACCCGCCGTCCCCGCCGCGCCCGGCGTGCTGCTGGACGAGACCGTCCCGGCCCGCGCGGCCTGGTCGGCCGTCGTCCCGCGCGGCGCCACCCTCACCATCACCGACCTGCGCGGCAACCAGGCGGTCGACTGCCTGTTGTACGACGCCCACGACACCGCGGTCCGCTACAGCGCCCCCGACACCCTCCAAGCGCAGCGGGGCATCTTCCTGACCACCGGCAGCGTGCTGCTGTCCAACGAGCACACCCCGCTGATGACGGTGGTCGCGGACGACTGCGGCCGGCACGACACGGTGGGCGGCGCGTGCTCCAAGGAGTCCAACACGCTGCGCTACGGCCACCACACCTGGCAGCAGCACGCCTGCGTGGAGAACTTCCTGGCCGAGGGCGCCCGCTACGGCCTCGGCAAGCGCGACCTGGTGTCCAACATCAACTGGTACATGAACGTCCCGGTCGAGGCGGACGGCACGCTCGGCATCGTGGACGGCATCTCCGCGCCCGGCCTGCGGGTCGTCCTGCGGGCCGAGACGGACGTCCTGGTCCTGGTCTCCAACTGCCCCCAGATCAACAACCCGTGCAACGGCTTCGACCCGACGCCGGTGCGGATGACGATCACCGAGGGGGGATCGCGATGAGCTTCGACACCCTGCTGGTCGCCAACCGGGGCGAGATCGCCGTCCGGATCATCCGCACCGCCCGCACGCTGGGGCTGCGCACGGTCGCGGTCTTCTCCGACCCGGACCGGTCGGCGCCGCACGTGCGGCTCGCCGACCGGGCGGTGCGGCTGGGGCCGGCCGCAGCCAAGGACAGCTACCTGCGCACCGACCTGGTGCTGGCCGCGGCCCGGGAGACCGGTGCGGGGGCGGTGCACCCGGGGTACGGCTTCCTGTCGGAGGACGCGGCGTTCGCCCGGACCGCGGAGGCGGCGGGCCTGGCCTTCGTCGGGCCGACGCCCGAGCAGCTCGACGTCTTCGGCGCCAAGCACACGGCCCGCGCGGCGGCCGAGGCGGCCGGTGTGCCGCTGCTGCCCGGCACCGGCCTGCTGGCGGGGTTGGGCGAGGCGCTGGCGGCGGCGGAGGCGATCGGGTACCCGGTGATGCTGAAGGCCACCGGCGGCGGTGGCGGCATCGGCATGCAGGCCTGCCGCTCGGCCGCGGAGCTGGCGGACGCCTGGGAGCGGGTGCAGCGGGTCGCGGCGGCCAGCTTCGCGACGGCGGGCGTGTTCCTGGAGCGGCTGGTGGAGCGGGCCCGGCACGTCGAGGTGCAGGTGTTCGGCGACGGCGCGGGCCGGGTGGTGACGCTCGGCGACCGGGACTGCTCGCTGCAGCGCCGCAACCAGAAGGTGCTGGAGGAGGCCCCGGCGCCCGGCCTGCCGGACCGGGTGCGGCGCGAACTCGCCTCCTCGGCAGCCGCGTTGTGCGCCTCGGTGGACTACCGATCGGCGGGCACGGTGGAGTACGTGTACGACGCCGAGCGCGAGCAGGCGTACTTCCTGGAGGTCAACACCCGTCTGCAGGTGGAGCATCCGGTCACCGAGGCGGTGCACGGGGTGGACCTGGTGGAGTGGATGCTGCGCCTGGCCCGGGGCGAGCGCGAGGTGGTGCGCGAGGTCGGGCCGCCGCGCGGGCACGCGGTGGAGGCCCGGGTGTACGCCGAGGACCCGAGCCGCGGCCACCGGCCGAGCGCGGGCCGGCTGACCGAGGTCCGCTTCCCGGCGGACGTCCGGGTGGACACCTGGGTGGAGACCGGCACCGAGGTGACCACCGCGTACGACCCGATGCTGGCCAAGGTGATCGTGCACGGCGCGGACCGCGCCGACGCGCTGGCCCGGCTGGACGCGGCGCTGGCCGGCACCCGGGTGGCGGGGATCGAGACCAACCTCGGCCTGCTGCGCGCGATCGGCGCGGTGCCCGAGGTGCGGGCCGCCGCCCACCACACCGCGACGCTGGCGGCGGTGACCGACCCGACGCCGCGCGTCGAGGTGGTCCGGGCGGGCACCATGACGACCGTCCAGGACTGGCCGGGCCGCACCGGGTACTGGCACGTCGGGGTGCCGCCGTGCGGGCCGATGGACGACCTGTCGTTCCGGCTCGGCAACCGGGTGCTCGGCAATCCGGAGGGCGCACCGGGGCTGGAGTGCACCCTCCAGGGCCCGGCGCTGCGGTTCACCGCCGCCACCCGCGTCTGCGTGACCGGCGCCCCCGCGCCGGTCACCGTGGACGGGCTGCCCGTCCCGCAGTGGGAGCCGGTGCTGGTCCCGGCCGGCGCGGTGCTGGACGTCGGCGCGCCGCCCGGGCCGGGCCTGCGCAGCTACCTGCTGGTGGCGGGCGGCCTGGACGTCCCGGACTTCCTCGGCAGCGCGTCGACCTTCACCCTCGGGCAGTTCGGCGGCCACGGCGGACGGGCGCTGCGTGCCGGCGACGTGCTGCACGGCGCGAACGACAGCGAGAGCGACGGCACGGACGACAGCGGGAGCGACGCGCCGGGTGCCGGTCCGGTGCCGCCCGCCGAGCGCCCGTCGTTCACCGCGGACTGGGCGCTGGCGGTGGTGGAGGGCCCGCACGCCGCACCGGAGTTCTTCACCGAGGCGGACATGGCGCAGTTCTACGCCGCCGAGTGGAGCGTGCACTTCAACAGCGCCCGCACCGGCGTGCGGCTGGTCGGCCCGAAGCCCGCCTGGGCCCGCCCGGACGGCGGCGAGGCGGGCCTGCACCCCTCCAACATCCACGACACCCCCTACTCGGTCGGCGCGGTGGACTTCACCGGCGACATGCCGGTGCTGCTCGGCCCGGACGGGCCCTCACTGGGCGGGTTCGTCTGCCCGGCCACCGTGGTCACCGGGCAGCGCTGGAAGCTGGGGCAGCTGCGGCCCGGCGACCGGGTCCGCTTCGTGCCGGTCGGCGAGGAGGCCGCGGCCGGGCTGCGCCGCGCCCCGGCGGCCGAGCCGGTGGCCGACCGGGCGCCGGTCACCGACGGCGGCGTGCTGGACCGTCTGCCGCAGGGCGCCGACCGTCCCTCGGTGACCTACCGGCGCAGCGGCGACGACAACCTGCTGATCGAGTACGGGCCGATGCAGCTCGACCTGGCGCTGCGGATGCGGATCCACGCGCTGGCCGAGCGGCTGGCCGCCGAGCGCCTGCCGGGCGTGGTCGACCTGACCCCCGGGATCCGCTCGCTGCAGGTCCACGTCGACCCGGACCGGCTGCCGGTCGGCCGAGTGCTGGAGCTGGCCCGGCGGATCGAGCGGGAGCTGCCCGCCACCGACCGGCTGCGGGTGCCCAGCCGGACGGTCCACCTCCCGCTGTCCTGGGACGACCCGGCGACCCGGGAGGCGATCGAGCGGTACATGGCGGGCGTGCGCGACGACGCGCCGTGGTGCCCGTGGAACATCGAGTTCATCCGCCGGATAAACGGCCTCGCCTCGGTGGACGAGGTGTACCGCACGGTGTTCGACGCCGAGTACCTGGTGCTCGGCCTGGGCGACGTGTACCTCGGCGCGCCGGTGGCCACCCCGCTCGACCCGCGCCACCGGCTGGTCACCACCAAGTACAACCCGGCCCGCACCTGGACGGCGGAGAACTCCGTCGGCATCGGCGGCGCGTACCTGTGCGTGTACGGCATGGAGGGGCCGGGCGGCTACCAGTTCGTCGGCCGGACGGTCCAGATGTGGTCCGGCTGGCAGCAGCGCGGGCCGTTCGAACCGGGAGCGCCGTGGCTGCTGCGCTTCTTCGACCGGATCCGCTGGTACCCGGTCTCCGCCGAAGAGCTGTTGGAGCTGCGCGCCGACATGGCGGCGGGCCGGTTCCGGCCGAGGATCGAGGAGGGCGAGTTCGCGCTCGCCGACCACCTCGCCTTCCTGGCCGAGCACGCCGGACCGATCGCGGAGTTCCGCGCCGTCCAGGCCGGGGCGTTCGCCGCCGAGCGGCGGGCCTGGGAGGAGGCCGGGGAGTTCGACCGGGCGCTGAGCGCCGAGTCCGCCGGGCCGCCGCCGCGCCGCGAGGTCGCCGTCCCGGCGGGTGGCAGCCTGGTGGAGTCGGAGTTCACCGCCTGCGTCTGGAAGGTCGACGTGGTGGTGGGCCAACAGGTCAGAAAGGGACAGCAGTTGATGGCCGTCGAAGCGATGAAGATGGAGTCGCCGGTGACCGCGGCGCAGGACGGCGTGGTCCGCGAGCTGCTGGTCCGGGCCGGGGACCAGGTCGAGGCCGGCACCGCGCTCGCCGTGCTGGCGGCCGCCCGATGACCGCCGCCGCCGGGCCACGGCCGTACTCCGGCTCGGCCGCCGACCGGGTCCGGGCCGCGTACCGCCGGATCGAGGCCGTCGACCGGCCCGAGGTCTGGATCGACCTGCGGCCCGAGGCGGAGGTGACGGCGGAGGCCGCCGAGGTCGACCGCCGGCTGGCGGCGGGCGCGTTCCTGCCGCTGGCCGGGCTGCTGGTCGCGGTCAAGGGCAACATCGACGTGGCCGGCCTGCCCACCACGGCGGGCTGCCCGTCCTTCGCCCGCCGGCCCGCCGCGGACGCCCCGGCGGTGGCCCGGCTGCGGGCGGCCGGCGCGGTCGTCCTCGGCACCACCAACCTCGACCAGTTCGCCACCGGCCTGGTCGGCACCCGCAGCCCGTACGGCGCGGTGCGCGGGGCGGTGGACCCTGAGCGGATCTCCGGCGGGTCCAGCTCCGGCTCGGCCGTCGCCGTGGCGCTGGGCATCGCCGACCTCGCGCTCGGCACCGACACGGCCGGGTCCGGACGGGTGCCCGCGGCGCTCAACGGCATCGTCGGGCTCAAGCCGACCGTCGGCGCGATCAGCACCGAGGGCGTCGTCCCCGCCTGCCGCACGCTGGACTGCGTCTCGGTGTTCGCCGCCACCGTCGACCGGGCGCTGGCCGCGTACGCGGTGCTCGCCGACCCGGTCGACGCGCAGGCGCCGCCGCGCCGGCCCGGCCCGTGGCGGGTGGCCGTCCCGCCGACCGGTCAGCTCGGCGCGCTCGACCCCGGCTGGGCGGAGGCCTTCGAGGCGGCGGCCGCCCGGCTCGCGGAGGGTTCCGAGCTGCGCACCCTCGACCTCGCGCCGTTCGGCGCCGCCGCGGCGATGCTGTACGAAGGTGCCTTCGTCGCCGAACGCTACGCCGCGGTGGGCGGGTTCGTCTCCCGCGGCGGCGCCGACCTCGACCCGACGGTGCACCGGATCATCACCGCCGCGGCCGAACTGCCCGCCCACCGGCTGTTCCGGGACCAGGCGGAGCTCGCCCGGCTGCGCGAGCTCGCCCTCGCCGAACTCGGCGACGCCGACGCCCTGCTGCTGCCCACCACCACCGGCCACCCGACGCTCGCCGAGGTCGCCGCCGACCCGGTCGGGATCAACACCCGGCTCGGCCGCTTCACCAACTCGGCCAACCTGCTGGGGCTGTGCGCCCTCGCCGTCCCGGCGGGCACGGTGGCCGGGCTGCCGTTCGGCGTGATGCTGCTCGGACGGGCCCGCACCGAGGACCGGCTCGCGGCGATCGCCCGGCAGCTCACCGAACCGCCGCTGCGCCTCGCGGTGGCCGGCGCCCACCTGACGGGCCAGCCGCTCAACCCGCAACTCCTCGCCCTCGGCGCCACCTTGGAGGCGACCACCCGCACCGCACCGGACTACCGGCTGCACGCGCTGGCCACCGTGCCCCCCAAGCCGGGCCTCGAACGGGTGGCCCCCGGCACGGGGGTCGCCGTCGAGGTCGAAGTGTGGCGCCTGCCCGCCGCCGGCCTCGGCGCCCTGCTCGCCGCCCTCCCGCAGCCGATGGCGCTCGGCCCGGTCCGCCTCGCCGACGGCAGCTCGACGACCGGGTTCCTGTGCGAACCCGCCGCCTTCGTGGACGCGGTCGACATCAGCGGGCACGCGTCCTGGCGCCGCCACCTCGCCGCGGGCTGAGCGCGCGCAGCGGGGCGTCACCTGCCGTACCGGCGCCCTCACCTGCGGATCACGCGTGTGCCCGGATCACGGCTCCGGAACCGGCTCCAGCACCTGGATCGCGATCAGGCAGGTGTCGTCGGCGGTGTCGGCCGGGCTGCGGGCCAGCGCCCGGTCGAGCAGCACGTCCAGGTCGTCGGCGGGCGCGGCCAGGTGCGCGGCCAGCTCGCGCAGCGGCTCCTCGACCGCGCGCTCGCGCTGCTCGACCAGCCCGTCGGTGTACAGCAGCAGGATGTCGCCCGGCTCCATCCGCTCCACGTGCTCCTCGTACGCGGCGTGCGGGTCGGCGCCCAGCAGCACCCCGTGCGGCATGGCCAGCGGCTCGGCGGCGCCCCCGCGGATCAGCACCGGCGGCAGGTGGCCCGCCCGGGCCCAGTGCAGCTCGCGCCGCCGCGGGTCGTACCGGGCGCAGACCGCGGTGGCGGTGGCGGCGTCGCCGAGCTCCAGTGCGGCCCGGTTGAGCCAGCCCAGCAGCGGCCCCGGCGGGGCGCCGGTGACGGCGAGTCCGCGCAGCGCGTTGCGCAGTGCCACCATGCCGGTCGCGGCCTCCACTCCGTGGCCCGCCATGTCGCCGACCACCAGCAGCACCTGGTCGTCGGGCAGCAGCACGGCGTCGTACCAGTCGCCGCCGACCCGCTCCTCGCGCGCGGCCGGGCGGTAGCGGGCGGCGGCCCGCAGCCCGGCCCGGTCCAGCGGCGGCAGCACCCGCGGCATGATCGCCTGCTGCAGCCGCAGCGCCAGCCGGTGCCGGTCGGCCGACTCCTGCTCGCTGTCGGCGAGGCGCTCGCGGGTCGCGGCCAGCGCGAGCTCGGTCCGGTGCTGGGCGGAGACGTCCTGGTAGGCGCCGCGGACCGCACGGACCCGGCCGGTGTCGTCGGTGACGGGCTCGGCGACCAGCCGGGTGTACCGGGCCGGGCCGTCCGGGCGGACCAGCCGGAACACCGCCGACGCGGACCGCCGGTGGGCGAGGACCGCCGACAGCACCCGGCGGACCGCCGGCACGTCGTCCGGGTGGACGTGCGCCGGCAGCGCCGCCAGCGGCATCGGCGAACTGCCCGCCGGCATGCCGTGGATCTCGTACAGGCGCTCGTTCCAGTGGGTCTCACCGCTGTCCAGGTCCTCCTCGAACCCGCCGGTCCTCGCCAGGCGCTGGGCGTTGGCGAGCAGCGCCGCCTGCCGGTCCTGCTCCTCCGGCAGGCGCCAGCTCAGCAGCAGCTGTCCGCCGACGGGGGCGGCGGCCAGCTCCACGGTGGTCGGGGTGGGCACGGCGGCTCCGGTCAGGAACGTGACGCGCAGGTCGGCGCGGACGGTCGGCCGGCCGGTGCTCCAGCTGCGGCGCAGCACGTCCAGCACCGTCTCCGCGCCCGCCAGCGGGTACACGTCGAGGAGCGTCCGGCCCTCCAGCTCGTCCGGCGGGCGACCGCCCGGGTCGCTGAAGCGGCGGTTGAACCGGAGCAGGCGGAAGTCCACCACCTCGCCCTCCGCGTCGTGCAACGGCTCCAGCAGGACGGCCGGGTCCAGCACCGCCTCCACCAGGTCGCCGTACGGGGTGCCGGCAGGGGGCGGCTCGGGCTCGCCGGACAGCACCAGCGCGCAGACCTCGGTCAGGGCCCGCAGGCGGCGCAGCTCCGCGGCGGTCGGGTCGGCGGGCTGCTCGGGCCACGCGAGTTCCAGGACGCCGACGGTCAGGCCGTCCCGCCGAACCGGGAGCGCCAGCCGGTACGGCGCACCGTCCCGCCCGGGCGTCGCCGCGACCGGCCCGACCGGGCCGTACGCGTCCCCCGCCGCACCCACCGCCCGCTGCGCGGGCGTGTCCACCCCGGGCGGCACCCGCTCCCACCCCGCCAGCTCGGCCGCCCGCAGCCCGCTCGCCGCCATCGGCCGCAGCGCACCGCTCTCCTCGACCGCCCACAGCACCACGGCCGTCGTCCCGAGCATCACCCCGGCCTGGTCGTGCACCACCCGCACCGCGAGTGCCGCATCCCGCTCCACCTCCCCGCCCGCGGCGGCCCCGCCCGCCCCGGACACGCCGTCCGGCTCGGTCGGGCCGGCGGCGCCCACCAGGACGGCGGCATCGCCGCCTCCGCCGTTCGGCGCCTGCGGCGCGTTCCAGCCGCCGGACGGGGGTGCGACCGGGACGACGGGAGGGGCGCCCGGGCCCGGGGGTTCGGTGGCCAGGGCGGCGACGAGGTCGGCGGCGAGGGCGGGGACGGACATGCCGGCCCGTTGGGCGAGGTGGGCGAGTTGGCGGTCGGCGTCGGCGGGTGAGCAGTGCAGGCGCTCGGCGAGGGCTCCCACCGCGAGGGCGGTGAGTGCGCGGGTCGCCAGCCGTCCGCGCAGCCGGTCGGTCTCGCGCTGGGCCCGGCGCAGCCGGATCGCCAGCTCCCGCACCTCCGCGGACCGTTCCGTGTTCGCCATGGCGGTGCGGCCGGTCAGCTCAGCCAGTGGCGGATCCGGCCGATCAGGTAGTCGGCGTCCACTGGCTTGGTGATGTGGTCGTTGGCGCCGGCGGCGAGGCTCTTGGCCCGGTCGCCGGGCATGGCCTTGGCGGTGACGGCGATGATCGGGACGGCGGAGTACTGGGCCGTCTCGCGGATCGCGGCCATCGCCTGGTAGCCGTCGAGTTCGGGCATCATGATGTCCATCAGGATCAGCCCGACGTCGGGGTGCTCGCGGAGCCGGGCCAGGCCTTCCCGCCCGTTGGCGGCGTGCAGGACGCGGGCGCCGAGCGGTTCGAGGACTCCGGTGATGGCGAAGACGTTCCGCGCGTCGTCGTCGACCACGAGCACCGTCCGCCCGTCGAGCACCGAGGCGGGGCGCCGCGGCGCCGGCTCGGCGCCGCTCTGCTCCGTCCGCTCCCCCGCGCCCTCGCCCGAGCCCCTGTGGACGGCGTCCTCCTCGCCGTCCGGTGCGCGCGCGTCGAGGACGCGGACGATCCGCTCGCGCAGCTCGTCCAGCCCGGAGACGACCTGGATCCGCTCGTTGGCGCCGTACTGCGCCAGGTCGGCGAGTCCGCCCGCGTAGCCGAGGACGGCGACGCCGCTGACCGTGTCGAGCAGCCGCCGCACCGCGTCGCCGGGCAGGGACAGGTCGACCACCACGCACCGGTACGCCGCTTCGCCGAGCACGGCGGGTGCGGCGTCGGGTGCGCCGACGGCGCCGACCTCGACGGCGGGTTCGCGTCCGGCGGTGCCGCTGCGGGCGAGCAGGGTGAGCAGTCCGGGCGGGTCGGCCTCGACGACGAGGACGTGGTGCGGTCCGGTCGGCGCGGGGACGGCGACCGGTGCCTCGGACCGCCCGCCGACGGGCAGCACCAGGGTGAAGCAGCTGCCTTCCCCGGCGACCGACTCGGCGGTGATGGTGCCGCCGAGCAGGTGGGCGAGTTCGCGGCTGATGGACAGTCCGAGGCCGGTGCCGCCGTAGCGGCGTCCGGTGGTGCCGTCGGCCTGTCGGAAGGCGCCGAAGATGCTCTCCAGGTGCTGTTCGGCGATGCCGATGCCGGTGTCGCGGATCCGGAACGCGACGGCGCCGCGTCGCAGGTCCTCGGGCAGGTCGTCGCCGGCGGGTTCGATCGACAGCCGGACGGCACCCCGGTCGGTGAACTTGACGGCGTTGGAGAGCAGGTTGCGCAGGATCTGCCGCAGCCGGGCCTGGTCGGTGAGCAGTTCCTCGGGCACGCCGGGTGCGGTGACGACCTCGAACTCGAGGTTCTTCTGCCCGGCGAGCGGGCCGAAGGTGTTCTCGACGTACTCCAGGAGCTCGCGCAGCGCGAACGGTTCGACGTTGACGTCCATCTTGCCGGCCTCGACCTTGGAGAGGTCGAGGATGTCGTTGATCAGCTGCAGCAGGTCGGATCCGGCGGAGCGGATCACCTCGGCGTACTCGACCTGTTTGGGGGTCAGGTTGCCGTTGGGGTTCTGGGCGAGCAGCTGGGCGAGGATGAGCAGGCTGTTGAGCGGGGTGCGCAGCTCGTGGCTCATGTTGGCGAGGAACTCGGACTTGTACATGGAGGCGGTGGTGAGCTGCCGCGCCCGTTCCTCCAGTTCGCGCCGCGCCTGCTCGATCTCCAGGTTCTTCGCCTCGATGTCCCGGTTCTGCCGGGCGAGTTGCTCGGCCTTCTCGGCGAGTTCGGCGTTGGAGCGGCGCAGTTCGCCCTGACCGGCCTGCAACTGTTCGCTGCGGGCCTGGAGTTCGGCGGTGAGGCGCTGGGACTCCTCCAGCAGTTCGTCGGTGCGGGCGTTGGCCAGCAGGGTGGAGAGGTTGGTGCCGAGGTCGCGGGCGAAGCGGTCGAGGAAGTCGCGGTGCAGCGGTCCGAACCGGTGCAGGGTGGCGATCTCCAGGACGCCGAGCAGCTGGTCCTCGACGACGATCGGCTGCACGATCAGCTCGCGGGGGGCCGCGGCTCCCAGTCCGGATCCGATCTCGGCGTAGCCTTCCGGGAGTTCGGTGACCGCGATGGTGCGGTGGCCGCGGGCGGCCTGCCCGACCAGGGCTTCGCCGAGGCGGAACCGCCGTCCGCCGCCGCGCCCGCCGCCGTAGCTGCTCATCGGGGCGAGTTCGGTGCCCTCCGGGGTCTCCTCGGCGAGGTAGAAGGCGCCGTACTGGGCGCCGAGCAGCGGGCACAGCTCGTCGGTGATCAGTTCGGCGACGGCGGCGAGTTCGCGGTGGCCCTGGATGAGGACGGTGAGCCGGGCCAGGTTGGTCTTCAGCCAGTCCTGTTCCTGGTTGGCGGTGGTGGTGTCGCGCAGCGAGCCGACCATGGCGTTGATGTTGTCCTTGAGGTCGGCGACCTCGCCGGAGGCGTCCACGGTGATCGACCGGGTCAGGTCGCCCTCGGCGACGGCGCTGGTCACCTCGGCGATGGCGCGGACCTGGCGGGTCAGGTTGCCCGCGAGTTCGTTGACATTCTCGGTGAGGCGCTTCCAGGTGCCGGAGACGCCCTCGACCTCGGCCTGACCGCCGAGGCGCCCCTCGCTGCCGACCTCGCGGGCCACCCGGGTCACCTCGGCGGCGAACGAGGACAGCTGGTCGACCATGGTGTTGATGGTGGTCTTCAGCTCCAGGATCTCGCCCCGCGCGTCGACGTCGATCTTGCGGGTCAGGTCGCCGTTGGCGACCGCCGTGGTGACCTGGGCGATGTTGCGCACCTGACTGGTCAGGTTGTGCGCCATGAAGTTGACGTTCTCGGTGAGGTCCTTCCAGGTGCCCGCCACTCCGCGCACCCGGGCCTGGCCGCCGAGGATGCCCTCGGTGCCGACCTCGCGGGCCACCCGGGTCACCTCGTCCGCGAACACCGAGAGCGTGTCGACCATGGCGTTCAGCGCCCCGGCGAGCGCGGCGACCTCGCCCTTGGCCTCCACGGTGATCCGCTGCGACAGGTCGCCGCGGGCCACCGCGGTCGCCACCTGGGAGATCGAGCGGACCTGGCCGGTCAGGTTGTCGGCCATCACGTTGACGTTCTCGGTGAGGTCCTTCCACGTCCCCGACACGCCCTGGACGGCGGCCTGACCGCCCAGGTTGCCCTCGGTGCCGACCTCGCGGGCGACGCGGGTGACCTCGGCGGCGAACGAGGACAGCTGGTCGACCATGGTGTTCAGGGTGGACTTCAGCGCCAGGATCTCACCGCGCGCGTCCACCTCGATCTTCTGCGTGAGGTCGCCGCGGGCCACCGCGGTCGCGACCTGCGCGATGTTGCGCACCTGGGTGGTCAGGTTGCCCGCCATGGCGTTCACCGAGTCGGTCAGCTCCCGCCACGCGCCGACCGCCTGCGGGACCTTCGCCTGCCCGCCGAGCCGTCCCTCGGTGCCGACCTCCCGGGCCACCCGGGTGACCTCCTCGTTGACCCGCGAGAGCCGGTCCGCCATGTCGTTGAAGACGGCGGCGGTCTCCCCCAGCAGGCCCGGGCCGGGCGGCAGGCGCAGGCCGAAGTCGCCGTCCCGGACGGCGGTCAGCCCGGCGAGCAGCTGCCGCAGGCCGTCCTCGGGGACGGCATCGGCGGGCCCGCCCTCGGCGGGCGGCTTCTCGGTGTCGGCAGGCTCGTCCACGGAGTACCCCGGTTGCCCTCGGTGTCGGAAGGGGGAAGTCGGAAGGGGGGAGGGGCGCTGCCCGGGCCGGATCGGCGGCCTACCGGGCGACACCCGCCCTTTCACTGTCCGCCTACCCCGCCAGGTCCGCAGTTCCGCACCCGAGAACGTCCCGGCGGGGCCTTCACCGGACCGGGCGGACCGTCTCCAGCCACACCGCCTTGCCCGCGCCCCTGGCCTCGCTGCCCCACGCCACCGCGAGCCGGTCCACCACCCGCAGCCCGTGCCCGCCGGGCGCCGCCGCCGGGCCGGTCCGCAGCACCGGCGGCCGCTCGGTGCGGTCCACCACCTCCACCCGCAGCACCGGCCCCCTGCGGCGCAGCTCCAGCTCGTACGGGCCGTCGGCGTGCAGGCAGGCATTGGTCACCAGCTCGCTGGTCATCAGCAGGACGTCCTCACCGGCCATCCACTGCTCCGCTCCGGCCGCGGGCCCGTCGGGTGCTCCGGCGGGCAACCAGCCCCAGTCCTCCAGGACCTCCCGGGTGAACGCCCGGCTCCGGGCCACCGCGCCCTGCCGTCCGGCCAGCAGCAGCCGCCGGCTCTCCCCGCCGGTGCCCGTCCCGTCCCCGCGGGGCCCGTGCGTCCCGTCCTCGCCCGCCGCGCCGGTGCCGTCCACGACTCGCCCCTCACTCGCCCTCGCCGTCGGCGGCCAGCGCCTCGGCCATCCCCGGGTGGACGGTGAACAGCTCGTCCGCGCCGGTCACCTCGAGGATCCGCGCGACCACCGGGCCGGGCGCGGCGAGCTCCACCGCGCCACCGCGGTCCCGCACCGCGAGGCGGGTGCGCAGCAGCAGGTTCAGGCCGGTCGAGTCGCAGAACGCGAGGCCCGAGCAGTCGACCACCAGGCGCCGGGCGCCGTCCGCGAGCGCCGTGTCCAGGGCTTCGCGCAGCGGGCCGACCGTGTCGTGGTCCAGTTCGCCCTCGGGGCGGACCACGGTGACCCGCGGATGGACCTGGACGGTCACGGCGAGTTCCGGACGGGGCGCATCCATCGCACGCTCCTCCCGGGGGACGGCGACGCTCCACCCCCACGATAGGCCGTGACCGCGGCCGGTTTCACCCGCACGCGCTGTGGCAGACGATGGACAGGGGGCGTGCCTCGACCTACGGAGCGGAGCTGCCGGTGCGGATCGCGATCGTGGCGGGCGAACCCGGACCGGCCGAGGGCCAGGCCCCGGACCGCCTCGCCGCGCTCGCCCAGGCCCTGACCGGACGCGGGCACCGGGTCGAGCTGGCCACCCGGGCGTCCCCCGCCCGGCTCGCCGAACGCACCGCCGACCGGGTCGCCGACCTGCCGCTGCCGCACGTGCCGGTGACCGCGCTCTACGCCGGACGGCCCGACGCCGTCGAGACCGGCGCCGTCCTGCGCTCCACCCCCGCCTGGGCGGACGCGCTCGCCGCCTGCTGGCTCGCCGACCCGCCGGCCGTCGTGCACGCCTGCGGCCCCGACGCGGCGCTCGCCGCGCTCTCCGCCGCCCGGCGCGTCCCCGACCTGCCGGTGGTCGTGGAACGCGCCACCGACCTGCCCGGCACGCCCGACCACAGCCCCGACTCCGCGACCCGGCTCCGCCTGCTGCGCAGCCTGCTCGCCCGTGAGGCGGACCTGCTGGTCGCCCGCACCCGCTGGGAGGCCGCCCTGCTGCGCCGCCTCGGCGCGGCCTACCACCGGGTCGCGGTCGTACCGCTGCCGGTCGACGTCTCGCGCTTCGCCCCCACCGCCCTGCTCGGCGAGGGCAACGGCCCTCCGCACCTGCTCAACCTGGACGGCGGGCGCTCCCCCGAGGCCGTGCCCCTGCTGGCCGCCGCGCTGCGCCGGCTGCCCGGTCTGGTACTCACCGTCGTGGGCGGGCCGCGCACCGCCTCCCGGGGGCAGCTGCGGCGGCTCCCGGAGACCGCGCACCGCAAGGTCCCCGGGCTGCTCGCGGCGGCCGACGTCCTGGTCGCGGTCCCCTCCCGGGCGGCCGGTGGCGCGGCGGTGCTGGAGGCGATGGCCTGCGCGGTGCCGGTGGTCGCGGTCGAGAACGGTCCGGTCAGCGAGCTCGTCGTCGACGGCGTCACGGGGCTCCTGGTCCCGCCCGGCCGCCCCGCCCTGCTCGCCGGCACGCTCCGCGACCTGCTCTCCGACCCGGCGTCCGCCCAGGCCCTCGGCATCGCCGGCGCCGACCGCGTCCGCGCCCTCCACACCTGGCCCCTCGCCGCCGAGCACCTCGACGCGCTCTACCCCGCCGTCCACCCGGTCGCCTGACCGGCGGCGCGCCGATGCCCCGGTCCCCGCCGATCCTGACCCGGTGCCCGCCGCGCGGAGCACGTCCAGGACTTCCGGCACCTCGTCTCCGGTCACGGGCGGAGCCCACGGTCCGGGTACGCTGGGCCGCGCCCGAAATGCCCCGAGGGAACGGACCGGCCCGCATGGACGTCGTCTTCACCGGAGAGGTCGTCGAGTGGCGCGGCCCCGCCCCGTACTTCTTCGTCCCGGTGCCGGACGCGCAGTGCGCCGACATCCGCGAGGTCGCGGCGACGGCCAGCTACGGCTGGGGCGTGGTCCCGGTGGCTGCCCGGATCGGCGGGGTCGCGTTCGAGACCTCGCTGTTCCCGAAGGACGGCGGGTACCTGCTGCCGTTGAAGAAGGCGGTGCGGGGGCCCCAGGATCTCACCGCAGGGGACGAGGTCGCCGTGGAACTGACCGTCCGTCTCTGACGCCGAGCAGGTGCGCGGTCAGCGCGTCCAGGTCGAGGTGGTCGGTCTCCGACCCGTACGGGACGACCGTGCAGGTGCCCTGCAGGAAGGTCCGGACGTGCGCGGCGGGGGCCCGCAGCGCGCAGGTGCTGCCGGGGACGCTCAGCGCGATCAGGATCTCCTCCCGTTCGGCGCAGATCGTCGGGAAGACCGAGACGTCGCCGGTGCCGGCCCAGGTGTTGAGCCCCTCGGTGAGGATCTCCCGGGCGAACACCCAGGTGATGGGCTCGTCCAGGTCGACGTGGCAGTCGAGGTGCACGGCGTACGGGTCCGCCCGGTAGTACCGCAGTCGGGCGGCGACGGGGATGCTGAGGCCGGGGCAGGTGACGGCCAGCAGTTCGAGGTCCAGCCAGTGGTCGGGGCGGCGGACGTTCATCGGGCCGCCTCCCCTGTCACCAAGGCAAGAAACGTTTCTTCATTCGGCCGATCATGGGCCTGACGGCGAATCATGCCCATTCAACGACCGAACAGGCCCGTGGTCACACTCCGGGTCGGCCGAGCTCGTAGTCGAACCACATCCGGTGCGTCCCGTCCTCGTCGATCGCCAGGCCGCCGGCCCCGGTGATCCCGGCCAGCGCGCCGGTGCCGCTGGTCGGCACGATGGTGAAGAACTCCGCCGTCCGGTCGGTGCCGGAGGTGGTCGCGGAGTGCACGAAGTTGAACGCGCCCTCCGCGCCGTTCAACGAGCCCTCGAAGGACTCCATCGCCACGTAGGTGCCGATGCCCGTGGTCTGGTCGAACGCGGCGGTGAACAGCGTGGCGGACCGGCCCGCCACCTCCCCCTCGAACTGCTTCTCGATCCGCGCGACCCCCACCGGCAGCCCGGTGGCGATCGCCGGCTCCTGCTCCAACCCGGTGGGGACGAAGGACTTCACGGTGAACGTTCCAGAAGCTCTCATGCCCGGATGGTAGTCAGCACCACCGACAACGGGGGCGCGCCGCCCGGCCGCGCGCCGCCCGGACCCGGCCGCCCACCCGGCTCAACCGCCGAGCCGGGCCAGCACGCCGGGGTCGAGCTGCTCGGCCAGGACGCGCAGCGCCGCCTTCACCTCCTCCAGCCGGGCGGGGTCGGCCAGGACGTCCGCGAGGACGCCGTCGACGTCGGCCGAGCGGATCTCGGCGACCCGCGGGGAGACCTCCCCGGCGGGGCTGAGCAGGGTGCGGCGGCGGTCGGCGGGGTCGACGGCGGCCTCGACCGCGCCGGCCTCGCGCAGGCGGGCGACGCAGGTGGAGACCTTGCTCTGCGGGAAGCCGGTGCGCAGGGCGATGTCCTTCACCGGCGTCCCGGGGTGGGCCCCGATGTCGGCCGCCACGATGATCACCGACTGGGCGCTCGTGCCGTGGGCGCCGATCCCCTCGGTGGGGATGGCGGCCTCGCCGAGCTTCATCAGGGTGCGGCCCAGCAGGGCCAGGTCCATGCCGTTCACACCGAGGAGAGTACATCAGGTCAGATGCATCACTATTGATGCATCTTTTCTGATGCATTACGCTCCTACCCGTCACCCCACCGCGGAAGGACTCCCGATGACCACCGGACTGCTGCCCGTCGACGGCGCCACCCTCCACTTCGAGCAGCGCGGCACCGGCCCGCTGCTGCTGATCTCGCAGAGCGGCGAGGGCGACGCCGGGCGCAGCGTCGACCTGGTCGACGCGCTCGCCGACGACTTCACGGTCCTCACCTACGACCGCCGCGGCCTCTCCCGCAGCCTCCTCCACGACGCCGACCGGGCGGTCACCCTGGCCGACCACGCCGACGACGTGCACCGCCTGCTGGCCCACGTGACGGACCGGCCCGCGCTGATGCTCGGCTGCAGCTTCGGCGCGGTGATCGGTCTGCACGTGGCCGCCGAGCACGGCGGGCAGCTGGGCGCGCTGATCGCCCACGAGCCGGTCGCCCCCTGGCTGCTGGACGCCGAGGCCGACGCCCACCGGGACGAACTCGCCCACCTCCAGGACCTGTTCACCTCCGCGGGGCCGGCCGCCGCCCTCCCGGCGATCGCCGCCTCGCTCGGCATCGACCCGGCCTCGCAGGACACCGAGCCCGGCCTCACCCCGCAACCCATGGACGAGCGGCGGCGCGCCAATTTCGCGCACTTCGTCACCGCGGAGTTCACCGCCCTGCGCACCGACCCGGGCTGCCGCGACCGCCTCGCCGCCACCTCCACCTCGATCGTCCCCGCCGCCGGGCGCACCACCCCCGCCACGGTCTTCGACCGCCTGGCCGCCGACCGGCTGGCCGAGCTCGTCGACCGCGGGGTCACCTTCTTCCCGGGC
This sequence comes from Kitasatospora terrestris, assembly GCF_039542905.1. Classification (NCBI taxonomy): domain Bacteria; kingdom Bacillati; phylum Actinomycetota; class Actinomycetes; order Kitasatosporales; family Streptomycetaceae; genus Kitasatospora; species Kitasatospora terrestris. The sequence goes on along the minus strand of NZ_BAABIS010000001.1, from coordinate 8,249,245 downwards.
GGCCACAACGGCAACACCACCCACCCGCGGGCCTGGGCCGAGCAGCTGCGCCGCACCTTCCTCGGCGCCGGGGCCCGGCGCTGAGGCGCCACGGCCCGCCACCGGGGCGCGAAGGGCGGCGCCGGACGACCCGCCGGGGTCAGCGCCGGACGACCCGCCGGGGGTCAGCGCTGGACGACGACGGCGCGGACGACCTTCCCGCCGCGCACCCGCACCGCCCGGACGTCCGTGCACAGCCGGGTGACCACCAGCAGCCCGTACCCGCCCGGGTCGGGCGAGCCCGGTACCCCGGAGACGACGGGCAGCAGGGGGCTGGTGTCGCGGACCGCGACGGCGACCCGCGCTCCGCTCAACCTGACGGTGAGCCGGCACGGGCCGGGGGCGTGCACACAGGCGTTGGCGAGGAGTTCGGCGACCACGAGGCCGACGTCCGCGCGGGTGTCGGGGCGCAGCACCGCGCGGTCGGCGCACCGGTCGAGGAAGTGCTCGACCTCCCGTCGGGCCGTCCGGACGGTGCCGGGGCGGCCGTCCAGGTCGAGGACGAGCTGCGGGGTGCGGGGCACGCGGGCCACCTCCCCGTTCGTGGGCGGTCCGGGCGCCTGCCCACGAACGGGCCCTCCATGCCGGTCAGCCCGCCTCGACCTCCTCACGCAGCCGGCCGAGGGTGGCGCTGAGGATCCGGGAGACGTGCATCTGCGAGACGCCGATCCGGTCGGCGATCTGCGACTGCGTGCAGTTCCCCCAGAACCGCAGCAGCAGCACCCGCCGCTCGCGCTCCGGCAGCCGGTTGAGCAGCGGCCGGACGGCTTCGCGCAGGTCGACCAGGTCGAGGGCGGCGTCGCGGACCCCGATCCGGTTGAGCAGGGCGCTGCCGCCGTCGTCGGTGTCGTCGTCGCGCAGGGCGTCGAGCGAGTCGGTGCGGTAGAGGCGTCCGGCGGCGAGGCCGGTGGTGACCTCCTCCAGGTCGAGGTCGAGGTCTTTGGCGAGCTCCTCGGGGGTGGGGAGCCGGCCGAGTTCCTGTTCGAGGCGGTCGGAGCCGCGGGCGACCAGCAGGTAGAGCTCCTGAACGCTGCGCGGGACCCTGACCGGCCACGAGGTGTCGCGGAAGAACCGCTTGATCTCGCCCGAGATGGTGGGGATCGCGTAGGTGACGAACTCGACGCCGCGGCCGAGGTCGAAGCCGTCGACGGCCTTGATCAGGCCGACGGTGCCGACCTGCAGGATGTCGTCGAGTTCCTCGGGGCGGTGCCGGAACCGGCTCGCCACGAAGCGGACCAGCGGCATGTTGAGTTCGATGACGGTGCCGCGCACGTAGCTGTACGTGGCGGTTCCGGGTTCGAGTGCGGCGAGGCGGCGGAACAGCGCGTCGCTGAGTTCACGCGCCTCGATCTTGCCCATGACCCGCATCTCCTGCGGGGTCGGGCGGTACATAGGGTCGATTTCGACCGGGCTTGCAGGGGCCGACACGGGGGGCCATCTCCCTGAGCTTTCCGGCTGCCCACGTCCGGTCGCGGCGGCGCGGTACGCCGACCTGCGACGGGCTGGGAGACCGCGGGCCCGGCTGCTTCAGGCGACGGCTTCCCGGCACAGAGACTGTGCCATGGGATCGGCCGCGCGAGGTGTCGCACACCGGGCGCGCCCGACAGTGAGTTCATACCCACCTTCGAACCGCGTACACACGATTTCCGGTCCCGTTCCCGGGTAGGGGGATCAAGGGCCGTTCGACGGCGGGCGCCCGCCCGCCGAGGCCTTCGGACACCGAGAGCAGGTGCCACGATGACCGTTCCCACCCCTCCCGACCCGGACGTGCGCCCGCCCGCGCCGCCGACCGATCCGCCGCTGCCGGACCCGCCGGGCCCGGGGCCGCTGCCGCCGGAGCCGCAGCCCCCGATCCCGCCCGAGCCCCCGCGCCCGCCGCAGCCGGACCCCACCGCCCCGTGACCGGACGCGTACGCTGGGTCGGGTGACCGACCTGACTTCCCCGCCGCTGATCGCGGTCGTCGGCAGCCTCAACCTGGACCTGGTGGTCCCCGTGCGGCACCACGCCACGCCGGGCGAGACGGTGCTGGGCGGCGACCTGGTGCGGCATCCGGGCGGCAAGGGCGCCAACCAGGCGGTGGCGGCTGCGCGGCTGGGCGCGCGGGTGGCCCTGGTGGGCCGGGTGGGTGACGACGACGCGGGCGGGCTGCTGCGCTCCGCCGTCCGCGCGGCCGGGGTGGACGTGTCGCACGTGCGCACCACCGAGGGCACCCCGAGCGGCCATGCGCTGATCACCGTGGACGAGCGGGCCGAGAACGCGATCACGGTCAGTCCGGGCGCCAACTCCCGGCTGGCCGCGGCGGACTGCGAAGCGGCCTCCGAGTTGCTCGCCGCCGCGGCGGTCACCCTGCTGCAGCACGAGGTGCCCGTCGAGGTTGACCACGCGGCCGCCCGGCTGGCCGGCGGGTTGCTGGTGCACAATCCGGCGCCCGCCCTGGTCGGCCGTCAACTCCCGTCCGGGGTGGACGTCCTGGTCCCGAACCGGGCCGAACTGGGCGCACTCACCGGCCGCCCGGAGCCGGCCACCCGCGGCGAGCTGGTCGCGGCCGCGCGCGAACTGACCGGCGTGGGCGCCGTGGTGGTGACCCTCGGCGCCGACGGGGTGCTGCTGGTGGACGGTTCCACCGACCTCCACCTGCCCGCGCGACCGGTCGACCCGGTGGACACCACCGCGGCGGGCGACTGCTTCTGCGGCGCCCTCGCCGTCGCCCTCGCGGAGGGCCGCCCGCTCGACCGGGCGGCCCGCTGGGCGGCGGTCGCCGCCGCGTTGAGCACCACCCGGCACGGCGCCCAGCCCTCGCTCCCCACGCGCGCAGAGCTGGACGCCGCCCTTTCCTGACCGCCCCACCCGGTCAGGACGTGATGGTGAACGGCTCCCCGTAGACGCTCCAGGACAGCGGGGTCTTCAGGTCGAAGTTGCCCTCCTTGAGGAACTTCCGCTGCTCGGTGCTGACCCGCGTGGTGTCGCTGTGCGCCTCCTCCTTGCGCATCTCCGCCTCGCGCGCGTCGAGGAAGGCGTTCAGGTAGGTGGTCTCGTTGCCGCCCTGCGCCGGGGGCTTGGCCTTGGCGAGGGCCGCCGCCCGGATCGAGCGGAAGCCGTCCGGCCCGTGCATCACCGCCGCGTCGTAGTACGCGAACTGGCCGAGCGCCCGCAGGCCGTCCGACTTGCCCTGCGCGACGGCCGGGTTGAAGTACACCCGGTCCCGCTCCGACTCCTGGGTCTGGGTGAACACCGGGTCGGTGGCCGCCTGGCGCCACGCGCCGGGGAAGCCCGGGTCCAGCCCCTGGTGCGAGTCGGTGCCGTCGACCGCGCGCAGCGCGGGCAGGTACGGGGCGAGCACGTTGCCGGGCTTCTTGGCGGTGTACGCCTCGACCAGGTCGAGCATGTCGCCGGTGCCGGAGCAGAAGCCGATGATGCCGGCGGTGTAGCCGCGGCCGTCGTCGATGTCCTCGATGTACGAGAACTGGGCCCGCCAGTCCAGCGAGGAGTTCTCCGCGCTGGAGACCAGCTTCATCGCGATCTCCTTCTTCACCGGGTCGTCCAGGTTGACTCCGCTGGACGGCGGCGTGCTCGGCGGGGTGGTGGTCGAGCCGCCGCCGTACACCTCGACCTCCCACAGCGAGTAGCCGTACGAGGTGCCGCGCTGGGTGCCGTAGACCCGCAGGTAGCGGCCGGTGCCGCTGACCGCGAGGTCGTCGGTGGCGCCGTCGCCGCTGGTGGTGGAGTAGATCTGCCGCCAGGTGGAGCCGTCGTCGGAGAGCTCCACGCGGTAGGCCTTGGCGTACGCCGCCTCCCACTTGAGCACCACGCGGTTGACGCCGGTGCCGGCCCCGAGGTCGATCCGGATCCACTGGTTGTCCACGCCCTCGGCGCTGGCCCAGCGGGTGGTGCCCGAGCCGTCGACGGCCTTCGCGCCGCCGTAGCCGCTCGCCTCGGTGGAGGAGACGGTGACGGGCTTGTTCAGGGCCAGGTTGGTGGTCGCGGCGGTGGCGGGCGAGAGCCCGGCGACCGCGGTGACCAGCAGACCGGCGGCGACGGCCGTGGCGACGGCGGTTCCGCGCTTGCTTCCGATGAAGGACATGCCACTCCTCTTGGGGGACGGGGATGGGCCTGGTGCTCGCGCGCGCATCAATTAAGAAAGTTTCCTAACCGATGTCGAGCGAGCGTAGGGCCACCCGCCGCCGACCGCAATGCCTTGGCACCGACCGAAGTTGGAAATCCACGCGACGACCGGCCCGGCCTGATGCAGGATGCGGTGGGCCGACGAACGGAAGGAGAAGGTCCGATGTCGAAGTACGACCTGCTCGTCGTCCTGCCGCCGATGCCGCCCCAGGAGTACGGCACGGCGCTGGCCGCCGCCCTCGCGCCGTACCACAGCGAACTGGAGGTGCCCCCGTACCGGGACTACGAGCCGGCGGATCCGAACAGCGTGTACTGGGTGCGGGTGAACAAGGAGCGCGGCGTCCTGCCGGACCGGGACGGCCTCGGCTGGAGCGAGATCGCCGACCTGATGAACTCCCGGACCGGAAGCGCCCCCGGCGACGGCGGCCACCTGTACGTCGACGAAGCCGGACACGGCTACCACCTTCGCACCTTCAACCCGCGGGGCCGGTGGGACGGCCTGTCGCTGCGCATCGAAGGTCCGCGCCTGCTGCACCGGCCGGACGCCGCCGGAGACCCGCGGCTGGAGAAGCACGCGTACGGGGACGTGCCCCGGGACCGCGACCTGCTCCGCGGCCTTCCCGACCGGTGCGACGGCGGGCCCCGCGGGCTGCTGGACTTCGAGGCGCTGCGCGCCGCGCACGAGCGGCTCGCCGGAGAGCGGCACGACGCGTGGACGGCCGGCGGCGACGCACCGTCGGCGTGGCCCTTCCCCTTCACCGCGGACCGGGCCGAGAACCTCGCGCGGGCCCGCGCCAACGCGGTCCCCGGCTACGCGCTGCTGCGCCTCGACGGAAGCTGGACCGACCGGCGCGACGACGACTACCTGCGGGAGGCCAACGCCCACCTGGACGCCCTGGACCCGGAGTCCGTGGTCCTGGACGTGTGCTGCCACTGCTGACGGACCTTCGTGGAAGACTGCGGCACATCATGAGAACCGAAGTCCACGTCTTCGTCGCCGACGGCCCACTGCCCGACTGGGACGCGACCGAAGAAGAGATCGACCGACGCTGCCGGCAGCTGGAGGCGGTCACCGCACCCGTCACCGCGGAGGAAGCCCACGCCCTGGCCGGCTGCTTCGGCCCCGACGACTGCTACGGCGCCGGCTGGACACTGATCCACCTCGTCGAAACAGCACCTGGGCCGATGCCCGTCGTCCCCCGCCCCGGCGCCGACGCACCCGTCTGGGACGTCCCCTGGCGGCGTTGGCACGGCGACGAGGACGAGGAGCTCGACGACGGGGCACCGTGAGGCGTCCGGGAAGGACCTGGCGGCACCCGCTGACGGCGGCCCCCGGGGCGCCCGGCCCCGCCAGGGTCGGGCGACGGCCGGGCGCCGGCCGGGTCAGAGAGTGATGACGATCTTGCCGGCGGTGTGGCCCTCCTGGCTGAGGGCGAAGGCCGCGGGGAGGTCGGCGAGCGGGAAGGTGGCCGCGACGTCGACGGTGAGTCGGCCGGCGTCGGCGAGGCGGCCGAGTTCGGCGAGGTCGGCGCCGTCGGGGCGGACCCACATCCACTGGCCGCCGGCGCCGAGGACGGTGTGGTCGGCGATGGAGGCGTGCCGGCCGCCGTCGGCGAGGACGGCGAGGGTGCTGTCGAGGACGCCGCCGACGAAGTCCGCGACGACGGTGACCCCGTCGGGGGCGAGGGCGCGGACGCGGTCGGCGAGCCCGTCACCGTACTCGACGGGCTCGCAGCCGAGGGCGCGCAGCCGCTCGTGGTTGCGCGGGGAGGCGGTGCCGATGACGCGGGCGCCGCGGACGCGGGCGAGCTGGACCCCGAGGGAGCCGACGCCCCCGGCGGCGCCGTGCACGAGGACGGTGTCCCCGGCGCCGGTGCCGAGGCGGGTGAGCAGCTGGTGGGCGGTCAGTCCGGCGAGCGGGAGTCCGGCGGCCTGGGCCCAGTCCAGCGCGGCGGGCTTCGGCGCGAGGGCGCGGACGGGCACGCTGACGTACTCGGCGAAGGTGCCGCCGTGCACGTAGTCCTTGCGGGCGTAGGCGATCACCTCGTCGCCGACGGCGAACTCGGGGACGTCGAAGCCGACCTGCTCGATGGTGCCGCTGACGTCCCAGCCGGGGACCACGGGGAACACCGCGTCCATCAGGGCGTCGAGCCCGCCGGCCATGATCTTCCAGTCGACGGGGTTGACCGCGGCGCACCGGACCTTGACCAGGACCTCCCCGGGCGCGACCTTCGGCAGCGGTAGCCGGGTCTCCCGGAGGACCTCCGTCCCGCCGTAGCCGGGGTAGGCCATCGCCCGCATGGTGTTGTCGACCATCCTCGCGTCCTCTCGGTGTGCTGTCCGCGGCCCCCGCCCCATCCCACCACGGCGGGCCGCCGCGACCCGGGACGACGCGCTACGGCCGGCGGGCCATCAGGTGGGTGTCGAGGTAGCCGCGTTCGGACTCCGGGTCGAACTGCAGGCGGGCGACGGCGACCAGCCCGGCGCCGTCCATCAGTTCGGCGAAGCGGTCGACCGGCCAGGCGTAGGCGGGCGCCACCTTGTGGTCGAAGCGGACCGGGTCCGGCCCGTCCGTCCCGAAGAAGGAGGCCAGCAGCAGGCCGCCCGGGGCCAGCACGCGCACCTGCTCGGCGAGCAGCGCGGGCACCTCCGCGGGCGGGGTGTGGATCATCGAGTAGTGGGCCAGCACGCCGCCGAGCGCGCCGTCCTCGATCGGCAGCGACTCCATCCGGGCCTCGTCGAAGCGCAGTTCCGGGTGGGCGCGCCGGGCGTGTTCGACCATGCCCGGGGAGAGGTCGAGGCCGAAGGCGTCCAGCCCCTGGTCGTTCAGCATCGCCGTCAGGTGCCCGGGCCCGCAGCCGAGGTCGGCGGCGCGCAGGTTGCCCGTCCCGCGGACCAGCTCGGCGAAGGTGGTGATCATCGCCCGCGCGAACGGGTGCTCCTCCAGGCGGCGGTCGGAGAACAGCGACGCGTACAGCTCCACCACCCCGTCGTAGGCCGCCCTGGTGTTCTGCTGGTGTCCCCGGTGTTCCTGGTGTCCCTGGTGCTCCGTCACGGGAGGGACGCTAGCGCACCCACGCCGGGGTCCAGGTCCCGGCGGGGGCGGGGCGGTGGGTGAGGGCGGCGAGGTGGGTGCGCAGGGCGGCCAGCGCCGGGTGCGGGTTGTCGCGGTGCCAGAGCAGGGAGTGCGGGTAGACCGGCGTCGGGTCGGTGATCGGGATGCGGCGCAGGCCGTGGCCGGTGGGCCAGACCAGGCGGGTGTGCTCGCCCATGAAGGTGGCCAGCGCCGGGGTGTCGGCGACGGTGTCGAGCAGCGCGTCGGAGCCGAAGTTGGGGCCGGTCGCCTCGATGGTGAGGCCGAACTCGGCCCGCAGGTCGTCGTAGTAGGCGGCCCACTCCGTGCCGGGGACGATGCCGGGCATCCAGATCCGGTGCCCGGCGAGCCGGGCGGGGGTCACCGAGCGGGCGCCCGCCAGGGCGTGCCCGGGGCCGGTGAGCAGGTGCAGCGGCTCGTCGAGCACCCGGACGGACGCGATGTCGGGCGGCAGCGGCCGGCCGGGCGCCGCGACGGCGCGGAAGGAGGCGTCGATCGTGCCGGAGCGCAGCGCGCCGACCGCCGTCTCCACGTCGAACAGCATCACCACGTCGAGCTCGACCTCGGGGTGCGCCTGGTGGAAGCCGCGCATCAGGCCGGACGGCGCGACCCGGGAGGCGATCACGTCCACCCGCAGCGGCCGGCGGCCGGCGCGCACCGAGGCGGCGGCCCGCTCGGCGACCCGCAGCAGCTCGCGGGCGTGCGGCAGGAACGCCTGCCCGTCGATGGTGAGCTCGGCGCCGCGCGGGGTGCGGGTGAACAGCCGGACGCCGAGGCCGCGCTCCAGCGCGGCGATGCGCTTGGAGACGGCCTGCTGGGTGAGCGCGAGCTCGTCGGCGGCGTCCTGGAACCGGCCCGTGTCGGCGGCGGCGACGAAGGTCCGGACGGTGTCGAGGTCCATCCGGCCACCCTACGGTCACAACCACCGGTTGTGGCTCGGTGGCCCCGCGGTTGTTTGATCTGCGGAACGGTCGGCCGGTTGGATGCTTCCGGTCGCGTACCGGTTGTGGCGGAAGGAGGTGGCGGGTGTGAGCGGCGGGCTGCGCTTCGGGTGGCTGTGGAGCGCGTACGGGTCGAGTGCGCTCGGCACCTGGCTGGCGTTCGGCGCGTTCCCGCTGATCGCCGTCCGGGTGCTGCACGCCGGACCGGCCGAGGTCGCCGCGCTCGCCTCGGTGGGGGCGGCGGTGGGCGCGGTGGCGGCGGTGCCGCTCGGGCCGTGGGTGGAGTTCCGCCGGAAGCGGCCGGTGCTGGTCGGGGCGGACCTGGTGCGGTGCGCGGCGCTGCTGACCGTCCCCGCGGCGTACGCGCTCGGGGTGCTCGCCTTCGTCCAGCTGCTGCTGGTCTCGGCGGTCGTCGCGGCGGCCGACCTCACCTTCCGCGCCGCCTCGGGCGCGTACCTGAAGTCGGTGCTGCCGGGCGAGGAGCTGCTCCTCGCCAATGCCGGGTTCGAGTCGACGGCGTGGACCGCCACGATCGTCGGGCCGCCGCTCGGCGGCGCGGCGATCGGGCTGCTCGGGCCGGTGGCGACGGTCGCGGCCGACGCGGTCAGCTACCTGCTGTCCGCCGCGGGCATCCGCCTGGCGCGCGGCGAGGAGCCGCCGCCCCCGTGCCGGGACGCGGAGCGGCCGCGGGCCGCGGGGCTGCTCGACGGCTGGCGCCACCTGCTCGCCGACCGGGCGCTGCGGCCGCTGTTCGTCAACACCGTGCTCTTCAACGGCCTGGTGCTGGCCGCCGAGCCGCTGCTGGCCGTGCTGATGCTCGGTCGGCTCGGTTTCGCGCCGTGGCAGTACGGGCTCGCCTTCGCCGTGCCCTCGCTCGGCGGGCTGCTGGGCGCGCGGCTGGCCCGTCCGCTGGCCGCCCGGTTCGGGCAGCGCCGGGTGCTGGCCGCCGCCGGGGCGGTGCGCGCGGTCTGGCCGGTCGGGCTGGCCCTCGTCGGTCCGGGCACCGGCGGGCTGCTGCTGGTGATGGCCGTCGAGTTCGGACTGATCCTGAGCTGCGGCGTCTTCAACCCGCTCTGCGCCACCTACCGGCTGCACCGCACCCCGGCCGACCGGGTGGCCCGCACGCTCACCGCCTGGTCGGTGACGACCCGGGCCGCGACCGCGCTGCTGACCGCCGGCTGGGGCGCCTTGGGCGTCCTGCTCGGCCCGCGCCCGGCCGTCGCCCTGGCGGGCGTCCTGCTGCTGGCCACCCCGCTGCTGCTCCCCCGCCGCGAGCCCCCGGCCCCGCTGCCCGACCCGGCCCCCGAGTCCGTGCGGGCGTGACCGCCCGCAGGACGGCCGAGCGTCGGCTCCTCCGGCCGTTGCGGCCGATCAGCAGCCGGGGCAGCGGGACCCGCCGCACCCCGAACCGGCGGGGCGGCCGGGGAACCCGGTGTGCCTCCCGCCGCACCGGGTAGACGCCGGGCCCCGGTACGGAGGAGGCGGAACGATGAGCGAGGGCCCGGCGGCCGCCCTGTTCGACGTGGACGGCACCCTGGTGGACACCGCGTACCTGCACACCCTCGCCTGGTGGGAGGCGCTGCGGCAGTACGGCCACGACGTGGACGCCGCCCGCGTGCACCGCGCCGTCGGCATGGGCGCCGACCAGCTGCTCGACCACCTGCTGGGCGAGGACCGCAGGCGGGACGACGACGAGGCGGTCACCGCCGCGCACCTGGCGCTGTGGGCGAGGTCCTGGCCGTCGCTGCGGCCCTTCCCCGGCGCCGCCGAGCTGCTGCGCGAGTGCGCGCGGCGCGGCTGGCGGGTGGTGCTGGCCACGTCGGCGTCCGCGCGCGAGGCGGAGGCGCTCCGCCGGGCGCTGGAGGTGGACGACGCGCTGGCGGCGGTGACCACCGCGGACGACGTGGCCGCGAGCAAGCCCGCACCTGACCTGGTGCACGCGGCCCTGGAGCGGGTCGACGGCGTCGCGGAGCGGTCCGTCTTCGTCGGCGACGCGGTGTGGGACGTGCGGGCCGCCGGGCGGGCGGGGGTGCGCTGCGTGGCGGTGGAGAGCGGCGGCCTGTGCTCCCGCGAGCTGCGGGCCGCCGGCGCGGCCGAGGTCCACGCGGACGTCGCCACCCTGCTGCACGCCCTGGACGACAGTCTGCTGGCCCGCCCGCCGGTGGCCGGACTGGTCGGCCACCGGTCCTGACAGGCAGGCGGGCGGCCACCGGGCCCGACGGGCAGGCGGGCGGTCAGCTGCCGACCCGCTCCACGAAGGCGAGCAGATCGGCCTCCACCTCGGCGCGGACGGTCTCGTTCAGCACCTCGTGCCGGGCGCCCGGCCAGACCCGCAGCGTGACGTCGGTCAGGCCGGCGGCGTGCAGCCGCTCGACCAGCGTCCGGACCAGCGCGAGGCCGCCGTGCAGCGGGTCGGCCTCGCCGACGGTGAGGTGGACGGGCAGGTCGGGCCGGATCCCGGCGAGCCGGCCGGGGTCGGCGAAGGCCCGGGCGGCGGTGAACATCGCCCGGTTGGCGGCCGGGTCGAGGCCGAACCCGCAGGCCGGGTCGGCCAGGTAGGCGTCGACCTGCGCCTCGTCGCGGGAGAGCCAGTCGAACGGGGTGCGCGCGGGCGCGAACGGCGCGTTGAACACCGACAGGTCCGGCGGCAGGTCGAGGTCGACCAGCGGTTCCAGGACGTCCAGCAGCGTGGTGCCGGAGAGCACCAGGCCGGCGATCCGGTCGCCGCGGTCCAGCACGTACTGCTGCGCGGCGAAGCTGCCCGTGCTGTGCCCCAGCAGGACGACCGGCAGCCCGGGGAGGTCCCGGTGGGCCCGCTCGACCAGCAGGTCGAGGTCGTCCACCAGACCGGCCCAGCCCTGCGCGCCGATCCGGCCGAACGCCTCGCTGTGCGCCGCCGTCAGGCCGTGGCCGCGGTGGTCCTGCCCCTGGACGGCCCAGCCCGCGCCGGCCAGCGTACGGGCCAGGTGGTCGTAGCGCCGGGCGTGCTCGCCGACCCCGTGGGAGAGCTGCACCACCCCGCGAGGCCGGCCCGCGGGCGTCCAGCGGTGCACGGTGACCGGCGTGCCGTCGCGGCCGCGGACGACCTCGGCGGTGCGGACTGCCTCGGCGCGGTGGCCGGCTCCGGCCGGCGGGACGGCTCCGGTCGGCGGGACGGAGGGTGACACCTGCGGACTCCTTCGGACGGGTGCGGCCTCGACGGGAGACCATCCTGCGGCCGCAGGAGCCGCCGCGGCACCGGGACGGCGCCCAGAGTTTCCGCCCGCCCCGTTGTGACGCGTCACAGCCGACCGCCGCCGCGCCTGTCACCCGCCGCCGCCCCGCGTGCCGCCCTCGGCACCCTGCCCCACGACGGGGCTCCCCCGTCCGGAGCCGCCCCTAGGATGACGCCCTGTCAGCCCCCGGAACGCCGTACGCCGACCCCGAGGAAGGCACCGCCTGTGACCGAGCACAATCCCGACGAGACCCTCGGCCCGACCATGGCCGAACGGATGCTGGCCGAACTGCCCCGGCTGCAGGAGGAGATCACCGCCCGCCTGATCGCCGAGCAGCCCGTCTACCGGCGGCTGCCCGGCGAGCAACTGGAACGGGACGTCCGCCGGGTCACCGAGCAGAGCCTGCGCGGCATCGCCCAGTCCCTGCGCACCGGCCGGCCGCTGGAACCCGAGTGGCGGGCCTTCCAGCGCGCCTCGGCCGCCCGCCGGGCCGAGGAGGGCGTGCCGATCGAGGCGGTGGTCGACGCCTACTACCTCGGCGCGCAGGTCTGCGTCGACTTCCTCGGCACCCAGCTCCCGCCCGAACAGGTCGGCTTCGCCTACCGGGCGCTGCTCACCGGGCTGCGCGTCACCGTCGCCGAGGTCACCGCCGGCTACCTGGAGGAGCGGCAGGCCCAGGTCGGCGAGAGCGGCGCCGCCCGGCACACCATGCTCGCCGCGCTGCTCATCGGCGCCGACATCCGCACCGTCGCCGCCCGCACCGGCACCGCCCTGCCGCCCGCCTACCTGGTGCTGAGCCTGGCCATCGGCACCCACCGCGACGAGGCGCGCGAGGACGTCGACGGCGAGGTCGCCGCCCGGCGCAAGATCCGCCGGATCCGCGCCGAACTCGACCGGATCACCGGGGCCCCCGTCCTCGCCCGGCTCACCGCCGGCGAAGGCCTCGCGCTGCTCCCCCGCACCGACCCGGACGCCGAGCAGCGGGCCTGGCTGGACACCGTCCTCGCCGACCTCGGCCGCGCCGCGAACGTCCCGATCACCGCCGGCGCCGCGGCCGGCCCGCCCGAACGGGTGGCCGACGCCGCCCGGCTGGCCGCCGAGGTCAGGGACACCGCCCTCGTCTTCCGCCGCCCGCCCGGCGCGTACCGGCTGGACGACCTCCTCGTCGAGCACCAGCTCACCCGCCCCGGCGCCGCCCGAGACCGGCTCGCCGCGCTGCTCGCCCCGCTCGCCGCCCACCCCGACCTGCTGCCCACCCTGCGGCTCTACCTGGAGTGCGGCCACAACCGCCGCGAGGTCGCCGCCCGGCAGCACATCCATCCCAACACCGTCGACTACCGGCTGCGCCGGATCGCCGCCCTCACCGGCCTCGGCCCCGCCGACCACCACGGCGGCATCACCCTCACCGCCGCCCTCGCCGCCCTCGACGCCGCCGCAGGACGCCCCGGCCCGCCCGTCGCCTGATCATGTGCCCGGCCCACACCTCCCCCGCCGAGGGCGGTGTCGACCGCCACGGCCCGCCGTCGGGACGCGCAGTCCAATCGGATCATCACCCCCACCCCCGTCGTGCCCCACCAGCGCTGCCGCTGGTGCCGCACCCCGCACTCCGGGCAGCGCCTGCTCTGCGGCACCTGCGGCTCCGCCGACCTCGACGACGCCCGCGGCCCGGGCCTCGGCCGGATCGTCCGCCCGGACACCGCGGACCCCACCGCCCGCGGCTTCGTCCTCCACCTCCTCGGCACCCCCGCGGCCCACCACCGCTGACCGACCCGTCACCGGCCGGAGCGGCGGTGGTCCGGCGGGGCGCGCAGCTCCTGGCGGACGGCCCAGGCGACGGAGACCGCCGGGACGGCGAGGGCGGCGCCGATCACGCCGCCGAGGACGGCTCCCGCGGCGACGGACAGGGCGACCGCGACGGGGTGGATCCGCACGGCCCAGCTCATCACCAGCGGGTGCAGCAGGTGGCCCTCGATCTGGCCGATCACCACGATCAGGGCGAGGACCAGCAGGGCCACGACCGGTCCCCGGGTGGCGAGGGCGACCAGGGCGGCGACGGCCAGGGCGACGGGTGAGCCGATCAGCGGGACGAAGGCGGCGAAGAACTCCAGCAGCATCAGCGGCAGCGCGAGCGGCACCCGCAGCACCAGCAGGCCGATGCCGACCAGGATCGCGTTGGTGCCGGCGATCAGGAACAGGCCGCGGGTGTAGCCGGCGAAGGTCCGCCAGCCGGTGCGGCCGACCCGGCCCCAGGTGGATCCGGCGCGGGGGCCGAGCTGCTGCTGCGCCCAGCCCCACATCCGTTCGCCGGAGTGCAGGAAGAAGGCCGAGCAGAAGAGCGCCAGCGCGAGGACGGTACCGGCCTCGACCAGCCGTCCGGCGCTGTTGAGCGCGGTGTCGATCAGCTGGCCGCGGTGCTCGGCGACGAAGCTGCTGATCCGGTGCTGCAGGTCGCTCACCGAGCCGGCCTTGAGGTGGAAGGGCGAGCCGGCCAGCCAGTGTTCGATCCGGTCGACGCCGCCGTGGATCTCCGTGCCGAGCCGGTCGGATTCGGCGGCGACGGCCGAGCCGACGGCGAAGCCGAGGCCGACCAGCACCAGCGCCGCGCCGAGCAGGGTGAACAGCACGGCGAGCGCCCGGGGCATCCTGCGGGCCAGCAGGTCGGTCAGCGGCCGTAGCACCGAGGTGATGACCAGGGCCAGGAAGAGGGCGACGACCGGCAGTTCGAGCCGTCCGAGCACCACGTACGCGGCGTAGGCGGCAGCGCCCACCGCGAGCAGCCGCCAGGCGTACCCGGCGGTTCGCCGCAGTCCGGGACCGGTCCGGTCACCGGAGCCGTCGCGGACGACGACCCGGCGGTACGGGCTTCCGACAGTCCGTGGCCGGCGGCTGCCGAGCGGGGCGCGGACCGGACGGCGCCGGTCAGGCCGGGGTGGTCCGGCCACGGTCCGCCCCGTTCCTCCGGCCGCGCCGCTCCAGGTAGGCCCGGAGACGTCCGAGGTCGCCGCGCACCCGGCGGCCGAGCAGGCCCCACACGGCCGTACCCCGATCCGGGATCCCCGCGGGATCCTGCGCGTTGCCCACTGCCACTGTCGCTCCTTCGTCGCCGTTCGGACCGCCGGGCGTCTGCCCCGGTGGAGGCTCGGGCATGCGGGTTTTCACCCGGGTCGCGAGGGCACACGCCGGTCGAGGGGGTAAGGATGCGGGCGCGATCCCCAGGAGGTGAGGACCATGGGACGGCTGAGCCTGCCGCTGATCAGTGGGCTGGACACCGGGTTGGTCGTACCGGCGGTCCAGCTGACCGGGCTGATGCGCGCACTGGCCGACGAGTGGGAGCGGTGGACCGAGGACGCCGATGCGGGCCTGGACCCCGGTACGGTGCTGGCCCTGGCGGGCGTGCTGCGCCAGCTCAGCGACCAGATCGACGTGGAGTGCATCGCCGCCGCCTCCGGCGACTGAGCGTCCGGCGCGCCGCGCGGCGGCGGTCACGCGGTGCGCCCGGTGTCGTCGGACGACGCGGCCCGGCGCAGCCGCAGGGCGACCAGGCAGGCGTCGTCGAGCGGGTTGGGCAGGCCCAGCCGGCGCAGGACGTGGTCGAGGCGGCCTTCCAGGTCGGGTGCCCGGTACTCGTCCAGGGCGCGCAGCAGCCGCGTCACGCCGGCACCGAGTTCGCTGCCGCGCCGTTCCACCACGCCGTCGGTGTACAGCACCAGCGTCCGACCCGGTTCCAGGACCGTCTCGGCAGTGGCGTAGCGCGCGGTCGGCACCACGCCGAGGACCAGGCCGTCCGGTTGTCCGAGGGCGTGCGCGGTGCCGTCGTGGCCGACCACGACGGGCGGCAGGTGGCCGGCCCGGGCCCAGACGAGCCGTCCGGTCCGGGGGTCGAGCCGGCCGCACAGAACGGTGGCGATGAAGTCCGCGTGCTCGTGGCAGAGCATCCGGTTGAGCCGTCCGAGGATCTGCGCGGGGTCGCCCCCGTCGTAGGCGAGGCCCCGCAGGGCGTGCCGCAGCCGGGCCATGCCCGCGGCGGCCCCGATGCCGTGCCCTGAGACGTCGCCGACGGTGAACAGGACGGTCCGGTCGGGCAGTTCCAGCACGTCGTACCAGTCGCCCCCGACCTTGCTGCCGTGCTCGGCGGGAACGTAGCGGGCGGCGAACTCCACGTGGTCCGAGGGCGGCCCGGCGGGGGCCGCCATCAGGGCGCGCTGCAGGGCCTCGACGACGTGCCGTTCCTCGTCCGTGCGGCGGCGCTGCTCGGCGAGCTGGTCGCGGGCGGCCGACAGGGCCTGCTCGGTGCGCCGCCGGAGCGTGACGTCCTGCACGACGCCGTCGACGGCGACCACCCCGTCGCCGGCGGAGGTCGCCTCGGCCAGCGCCCGGAGGCTGCGGAAGCCGGTGTCCGAGGGGACCTCGAACTCCAGGGTGACGGGGGCGCCCGCGGCCAGCAGCGCCTCGGCGGCCTCCCGGACCGCGGGCCGGTCGGCGGGGGCGACGGCGGCGAGCAGGCGCCCGGCCTCCACGGGCCCGGGCTCGCGGTCGGTGACACCCAGCAGTCGCAGGGTCTCCGCGGAACAGGTCGGCGCGTCCGTGCCGGGCCGCCAGCTCCAGGTGCCGACCCGGGCCAGCCGCTGGGCCTGCTCCAGGTGGGCGGCGTTCCGGTCCAGCTCGTCGTGGGCGTGCCAGCTGAGCAGGGCGCCGTCCAGGAACGGCACCGCGGTCAGGGTCATCACGGAGGACCGCAGGGTGCCCTGGACGTTCTCCACGTACCGCTCGGCCGTGCCCCGAAAGGGCTCCATGCCCGTGACGACGTCGAGCAGCCGCCGGAAGACCCCGGAGGCGACCATGCCGGGGTAGAGCTCGGTGAGGCGGCGGCCGACCAGGTCGGCACGGACCCGCCCCGCGAGGTCGACGGTGGCGGTGTTCGCGTGCTCGACGACCAGGTCGACGACGGTGCCGTCGGTCTCGCGGACGGCCCCGAGGACCAGGACGGGATCGAGCAGCCCGTCCAGCACCGCCCGGAACCACGGCGTCGAGGCGGACTCCCGATGACCGGTCCCCTGCTGTGCGTCGGCGACGACCCGGGGCAGTTCGGCGGCGACCAGCCGCGCGATCGTCTCCAGGTACGCGGCGGCGGCCGGGTCGGTCCGGTACTCCCGGGGCCAGCCGAGCTTCATGGCGCCGATCACCCGCCCGCCCGTTCTCAGCGGGAGGGCGCAGACCGTGCGGCCGGGGATCAGGTCCTCGCCGGGCAGGTCCGGGTAACGGGCCGCGAACTCGGTCCGGTCGTGCACCCACACGGTGGTGCCGCGGTGGGCGGCCTCGGTGAGCGGGACGGCGGTCCGGGGCGGGATCCGCTGCCACTGGCTGAGCTGCTGCGCGGGGACGCCGTGGCTGCCGGTCAGCCGGAGCGCTCCGTCCGGTTCGAGGAGGGCGAGCACCACGGCGCCCACGCCGAGGGTCGCCAGCGCCACCTCGTGCAGTCTGCGGGCCAGGTCGTCGGGGGTCTCGGCGGTGGCGAGCGCGGACGCGGCGAGGTGGAAGCGGGCGGCCCGGTCCAGGGCCGCGGGGTCGGGGCCGGACGCGGGCCCCGCCCCCGCTGCGGCGGCACCGGCCCGGCCGGCTGCCCGCGGGTGTTCGGTCATGATGCGCAGCGGTGGCGTCGTCGTCCGGCGGGGCCCGCTGGGCGGTTCGGGCGGCGCGGCGACCCCCAGCAGGTCGGCCGCGACCTCGACCAGTCGGCGGTTCTGCCGCTGGGACTCCGCGGACAGCTGGGCGAACGCCTCGTCCGGGGTGCACTGCTGCCGGGCGACCAGGACGCCCTTGGCCATCTCGATCACCCCGCGCGTGCGCATGGCGGCCCGGAGCCCCTCGATCTCCGCCCGCAGGCGGTCGACCGTGGCCTCCAGCACGGGCCGATCGCCCGACTCATCCGTCACCGCTCTCGCCTCCCGGCACGGTGGCGGACCTCCTCGCACTCCGGCGGGGGCCCGTCCCCGACAGGAACACCATCCAGGTTAGGACGCCGCCCGCGTGTCCCGCAGGACGACACGGGCGGCGTGCCGGACCGGACCGGCGGCGAACGGCCGGTTCGTCGGACGCTTCACGACCGCCGACCGGACGGGTGGGTGCGGCAGGAACAGGAACCGGCTGATCAGGCTCAGCGCGGTGAAGGGCATGCCGCCGTGGCGCCGCTGGAACAGCCCCGGCCGGCCACCGCCACCGGGACGCCGGGCCCGCCCCGACCGCGCGGGTCGGCCCGAACGGGTGGAGGCCCGTCGGTAAACCCTCGTCCGGGCTCAGTTCCCGTCCTCCTCCGGCTCCGGCTCGGGCTCCGCCTTCTGCTCGGCGACCTGTGCGCCGGCCCGCACCGTCGGTGCGGTGCGGCTCCCCGGCCGCTTCTCCCGGTCCTCGCCGCCCCGCTCCTCCGCGGTGTCGTCGTGGTGGAGCGGGACGCCTCCGGCGCCGCCCTGCGGTATGTCGTCCATGGCCTGCTCCCGGTCGTCGTGGAGCCACCCGGCTACCCGGCGGTACCGGTGCCGAAACGGCCCGTCGGCCGGTGCCGGTCCGGGTGTGCGACCGCTCCCGGCGGGTAGACGCACTGGCTGGAGAGCGAGCTGGGAGGCCGCGATGGCAGTACAGCGCCGTCCGGGGGTCCGGCACTCGCCGCGCCGTGCGGGAGAGCGCCACGACTTCCCGCACGCCCCGTCCGGGCCCGGCCGCACGACTCCGGAGGTCCGACCGCAGGACGAGGTGCGCCGGGGCGACGAACCGGTGACCGCCCGCACCGACCTGGAGTTGCGGCGGCTGCTGTCACGGGTGTTCCTGGGCCTGTTCGTCTGCGGTGCGGCGGCGTTCACGGTGCTGGCGGTGGTCTCCGGGGGCGGCCCCGCGCCGAACCGTTCGACCTTCGCGGTGTTCGCCGCGGTCTGCGTCGCGTTCGCCGGGATCGCGGCGGTCGACCTGATCGTGATCGGCCGGCGGCTCGCCGCCGGGCAGGGCCGACGCCCCGAGCGCCGCTGAGGACGGAGAGGACGGGAGGTGGCGGCGGTGAACGAGCCGACGCTCTCCGAGCGCGAGCGGCGCATCCTCGCCGAGATCGAGCGGGACCTGAGCGCCGACGAGCGCCTGGACCGGGCGCTGCGCACCATGCGCCGGGGCCCGTGGCACCGCGCGGCCCGGGCCGGTGCGGCCCTCGCGCGGGTGCCCTCCGGTGTGCTGGCCGTCCTGGTGGCGCTGTCCACCGCGCTGCTGCTGGTCGGCACCCAGGTCCACACCACCCCGGCACTCGGCCTGTTCGCCGTGGTCTGGGTGCCCACGCTGGCTGCCGTCGCGGCGCACTCCGTGCGCCGGTGGCGGAGGAGGAGGATTCCATGACCACCCCGAGCAGGACGGTCTCCGTGTTCGGCGCCACCGGCCAGCAGGGCGGCGCCCTGGCCGGAGCGATCCTGGGCGCGCCCGAGCGCCCGTTCGCCGTCCGGGCGTTGACGCGCACGCCGGGCTCGGACGCCGCCCGCGCCCTGGAGCGGGCCGGCGCCGAGGTGGTGCGCGCCGACCTGGACGACGCCGCCACCCTCGCCCCCGCCCTGGAGGGCTCGTACGGGGCTTTCGTGGTCACCGACTTCTGGCAGGACATGGACGCCGACCACGAGAAGGCCCGCGCCGCCGCGGCTGCGGCGGCCTGCGCCCACGCCAACGTGCAGCACGTGATCTGGTCGACGCTGGACGACACCCGGGAGTGCGTCCCGCTGGACGACGACCGGATGCCGACCCTGCAGGGCCGTTACAAGGTGCCGCACTTCGACGCCAAGGCCGATGCGGACGCCTACTTCTCGGACGCCGGGGTACCGACCACCTTCCTGCGCGCGACGTTCTTCTGGGAGAACCTGCTCACCATGTCCGCTCCGCAGCGCGGCGAGGACGGCGTGCTGCGCCTGGCCCTGCCGATGGGCGACAGCCCGCTCTCCGGCATCGCGGTGCGGGACGTCGGCCGGATCGCCCGCGCGGTGCTGGAGCGCGGCACCGACCTGATCGGCGCCACCGTCCCGGTCGCCGGCGAGCACCTGCCGGTGGCCGAGATGGCCCGACGGCTGTCGGCCGTCCTGGACGAACCGGTGGAGTACGTCCCGATGGACCCGGACGCGTTCCGGGCGCTCGGGTTCCCCGGGGCCGACGAGGTCGGCAACATGTTCCAGTACTACCGCGACTGCGCGGAGCGGTTCACCGCCGCCCGCGACCTCGCCGCCGTCCGGGCACTCGACCCCGGGCTGCAGGACTTCGACCACTGGCTGGCCGCCCACCGGGACGAGCTGCGCGCCGCCCTGGCCCCCGACCCGGACGACGCGAACGCGCGCTAGCCTGGAAGGTCAGCTGCACGGAGGGCAGGAACGGAGGTCGGTCCGGTGGCCGATGCGAAGCGGGAACTCCAGTCGTTGGGCGACGTGTTCGGCAGTCCGGTCGAACCGGCCGACGCGGAGGTGCAGGCCCGGGTGCGCCGGGTGGTGGCGGCGCACGCCCACGGCGTCGAGGACTGCCGGCTGCTGCTGGAGGCGCTCGGCCTGCTGCCCGGGCCGACACCGATCGGCCACTGAGCGTCGGCCGCTGAGCGGTCGGCCGACGTCCGTCAGGGCGTCGCTCCCGCCCCGCGGGCGGTCGCGTAGCGGCGCCTCGCGCGTACGCACAGCCCGGTGGGATAGCGCCCGCTCCGGTCGGCCGGGCCGAACGGCGAGCGGCGGCCGGGGCGGTGGCGCACCCGGTACGGGGCGGCGGAGATCGTTCGGCTCGGCAGCACGGCTCCTCCAGGTGCTCGGTGAGTGCGTGCCACGCGGCTACCCGGACCGTGCCGGGCCATTCCGCCTCCGGACCGTTCGCGTCGCTCAGTCCCCGCCGGGACGGGTCCGCGGTGCCGGTCCGAGCACGGCGTCGGGGGCGAGGGCGCCGGAGACCAGGGCGGCGGCGGTCTCGGTCGGGCCCTGGACGTACCGCCGGGCATGGACGGCCAGCCGTTCGAACGCCTCGTCCGTGCCGATCCCGCCGGCCTCGGCGAGCATCCCCTTCGCGCGTTCGATCAGCGACCGGTCGGCCAGCGCGTGGGCGATGGTCTCGCCGGTGCTCTCCACGTCGAGCTGCCGGTGGTGGAGCACGGCGAGCACCGCGAGGTCGGCGAAGACCTGCGCGGCACGCAGGTCCTCCTCGCCGCGCCCGGCGGCCCCCACGTCGAACAGGCTCAGTGCGCCCACGGTGGTGTCGCACAGCCGGAGCGGCAGGGCCCGTGCGGAGTTGAACCCGGCCAGGCGGCCGGCCGGGGCGAACAGCGGCCAGCGCGCGTCGGCCGCGGACAGGTCGGTCTCGATCACCGGGCGGCCGAGCCGGACGCAGTCGATGCACGGCCCCTCGCCGACCTCCATCTGCCGCCGTTCCAGGGCGCGCACCGCCTCGCTGGAGTAGGCGACGTCGCGCAGCGTGCCGGCGCGGTCGACCACGACGATGCCGGCGCCGCCGGCGGAGCACAGCGTCACGCAGCACCCGGCGATCCGGTCGAGCAGCTCGGCGAGGTCGAAGTCACCGACCAGTGATTCGGTGAGGCTCGCGAAAGCCTCGTTCAGCTCCGCCTGGCGGCCCATGACGTCTCTCCCTGTCCTGTCCAACGCTACGCCGCCTCCGGGGGCACGGTCGCGGTCCACGGCTCAGTCCTCCCCGGTGAAGCGCAGCGCCCGCTCGACGACGTCCTGCGCCACCCGGTCCACCGGCCTGCCGGTGGCGAAGGCGTGCGCCCGCAGCCGGGCCAGGGCGGTCTCCGGCCCCACCCCGAGCTGCACCATCACCACGCCCACGGCCTGGTCGACCACCACGCCGTCCACCGTGGGCTCGGACAGCCACGGCGGCGCGGGCCCGGATCCGGCCGCCGCACCGGCCAGCGACCCGGCCAGCGCCAGGCTCGCGGCGTCGGCGGCCAGCCACGCGCCCGCCAGGCGCTCACCCGTGAAGGAGCCGCCGTCGGACGGGTAGAGGCCCAGCACGCCCATCCGCCGTCCTCCGACGCCGAGCGGGAAGGCGGCGACACCGCGGACCTGCGGGGGCGCCTCGGCGAGCGTCGCCGCCAGGACCGGCCACCGGTCGCCCTCCGGTCCGGCGAGGTCGCCGACCAGCACCGGCCGCCCGGCGCCGAACGCGTCCACGCACGGCCCCTCGCCGAGGGTGTGCTGGACGCGCTGGACGTCGCCGACGGTCTCGTCGCTGGCCGACAGCACCACGCCGTGCGCACGGCCGGTCATCACCGAGATGGCCGCGCCGCGGAGGTCCAGGGCCAGGACGCAGGCCGCGCAGAGCCGACCCGGCAGGCCGTCGGCATCCGCCGGGTCGGCCGCCTCGGCCATCAGCTGCGCCACTCGCGCCAGGTAGTCCATGTCACCGTCCGTCTGGGGACCGTCAGGTCGTCGTGTCGGGGCCCTCCTAGGCCGGAGAACGGGCCGGGCCCGGCCGCCCGCCACGCGCCCGGCCGGCCGGCCGGCCGCCGCATGTCCTACCGCCCGGGCGGGGCGGCGAAGCCCGGGACGGCCTCCGGCCGCGGCACCCGGTCGGCCCGGTAGAGCTCGCCCAGCGCCTCCAGCCGTTCGGGTGCCACCGCGCCGCTCAGCGCGGGCAGCACTTCGGCCTCCTCGCTGCGGATGTGCTCGGTGATGGCGTCCACCACCCCGTCGGCCACCCGGTCGCTGTCCGGCCCGGCCGTGCCGCGCGCCAGCAGGGCGAGCAGCCGCTCCGCCCGGAGGTCGATCGCGGCGATCTGCCCGGCGCCCGGCTCCTGGTCCGACAGCTCCCGGGAGACCAGCGGGTGGACGTAGTGCTCGACGGCCCGGAAGTGGGCCCGGGCCAACTCGTCCAGCTCGCCGAGGGCGGACCGGCGGCCCTCCTCGCCGTTGCGCAGGCGCCCGCACAGCCGCAGCATCGCCCGGTGGTCCCGGACGATCAGCTCGATCACGCTCTCCGCCATCGTCCGTCTCCTCTCCGTGCCGCGGGCCGCCGGCTCAGTCCGCGGCCGCGCGGATCTCCAGTCGGTCGCTCAGGACCCTGGTGTCGAACCTGGGCTGCGCCGCGGTCGCCGGCCCGCGCACCGGCCGGCCGTCCGCCAGCCGGAACCGGGAGCCGTGCAGCGGGCACCGCACGCACCCGTCCTCCACCTGCCCCTCCGCCAGCGACCCCGACATGTGGGTGCACCGGTCGGCGAGCACGTCGAACCCCTCGGTGCCGCGCACCACGACGACCGGCACCTCGCCCAGTTCGCGGCGCACCGGCCGCCCGCGCGGGAACTCGTCGACCGCCCCGACCTGGTGCCAGCTGGGCGGAGCGAGCCGCGGTACCGCTTCGGCGTGCGCGGCGCCGGCCGCCTGACGGTACGCCAGGTGGCCGCCGAGGGTGGCCGCGGCGCCGACCAGCCCCAGGCCGGCCAGGCCCAGCCACCGCCCGGCGCGGTCGTGCCCCCGGCACCGGGCGCGCAGGGCGGCGGCGTGCAGGCCGGTCGCGGTGGCGGCACCGAGCGCGTGCACCAGGCCGGTCCGCCGGTGGCCCGGCGGCAGGTCGGACCAGTCGACCCAGCCGGCCAGGAGGGTGGGGGGCGCGGCCAGCAGCCCGGCGGCGGTCAGCCGGCGGACGGCGCGCTGCGGCGCCCCGGTGACGTCGAGCAGGGCGGCGGAGAGCCAGCAGCCGATCGGCACCTGGGCGAGCGCCGGGTGGAGCGGGTGGCCCAGCCACAGACCGCGCAGCACGTCGCGGAGCGCCGGCGACAGCGGCAGCCGGACGACCACGGCGCGGATCCGGTCGGAGACCGGATCGAGCACCGACCAGCCGGACGGGGCGTCGAGCCAGCCGGGGAGGGCTTCGGGCAGTGCGGATCGGTCCATGTCCGGCGGCTTGCCGTCCTGCCGGGTTCCAAACCCGGTGCCACGGGACCGCCACCGGCGGGGTTTGCCCGGCCCCGGTCCGGGGACACGTGCAGCCACCCAGCAAGGAGGGCGCCATGTCCACCGATGCCATCGTTCTGCTGCGCGAGGACCACCGCAAGCTCCGGCACCTGTTCCGCGACTACCTCGCGCCCGGTACGACGGACTCCGCCCGCGCCGAGGACGCCGAGCGGATCGTCCACGAGCTGACCGTCCACACCTACCTCGAGGACGAGGTGGTGTACCCGGAGGTGCGCCGCCAGGTGCCCGAACTCGCCGACGCCATGCGGGTCGCCCAGCAGGAGCACCACGTCTCCGACCTGCTCTGCCAGGAGATCGCCGTGATGAACGACGGCGACCCGCAGCGCGACGCCAAACTCCGCGTCCTGATCGGGACCGTCTCCCGCCACCTCGACGCCGAGGAGGGCGAGTGGTTCCCTCAGGTCCGGGCCGCCATCGGCCGCACCGAGCTCCGCCGGATCGGCGAACGGATGCAGGCGGTCCGCGAGACGGCGCCCCGCGAGCCGGAGAAGCCCGGCCTGCTGCGGCGCTTCGCCGACGCGCTGGAGCCCTGACCGCTGGAGCCCCGACCGCGGGAGCCCCGACCGCGGCCGGAGCCCTGACCGCGGCTGCTCAGCTCGCGCCCAGGACCGCGAACCTCGCGCCCTGCGGGTCGGTGAGCAGGACCCGCCGGGCCGCCCCGGCGCCGAGTTCCCGCCGGACGCCGCCCCGCAGGCCGGCGGCCCTGCGCACCGCCCGGTCGAGGTCGGGGACCGCGAACAGCACCTCCCACCGGGCGTGCTGTCCGTCGTGCCCGTCGCCGTCGGCCCGGCGCAGCGCCGCCGCGGCCACCCCGCCGGCCCGGACCACCACCCGGTCGTCCTCGAAGGCGATGTCGATGCGCGGCCGTTGCTCCCACTCGAAGACCTCGCCGTAGAAGACCGCGGCCGCGAACGGATCGGGACAGCGCAGCTCCGCCCCGAAGGGCGCGCCGGGGCCGAGCGCGCACGCGTCGACCCCGTCGACCTGCCGGATGCCGAACGCCGCGCCCTGCGGGTCGGCCGCGACCGCGAAGCGGCCGAGGCGGGTTTCGATCGCCCCGACCGCCAGCGTGCCGCCGCACTCGCGGACCAGTTCGGCGGTCCGGTCCGCGTCCTCGGTGCCGAAGTACGGGATCCAGGCCGCCCGGTCCGCCGGGCCGTCGCCGGCCAGGAAGGCCACCGGCGTGCCGGCCGCCCGGGCGGTCACCCAGCGCCCGCCGCCCGGCCGGTCGAACTCCCAGCCGAGCAGCGGGCCGTAGAAGTCGAGCGCGGTCGGCAGGCTGCCGGTCAGCAGACCGGCCCAGCACGGTACCGCCGGCTCGCAGCGCCCGGTCACGGCGACCGGTCCGGGGTGCGTCGTCCGCATGCCACTCGTCCCTTCCGCCACGCGGACCGGTCCGCCGTCCGCTTCACCATCGCGATCTGTCCGGGAGTGGCACGGCGTGCCACAGCATCCCGTCCACCGCCCGGCCGTCGGGTCCGATCCGCCGGGCGGTGTCGCCGAGGATCTCCACCCGGAACAGGGCCTGCGCGTCGGCGTACAGCCATCCGCCGTTCGGCCCCGCGACGCCGAGGCGGCAGACGACCACCACCTGGGCCTCGCCGTGCCCCGCGCCGTTGGACGGCAGGACCACGGCGTACCGGACGGCGGGCTCCGTCATCATCGGGTCCACCTCCTCGGCCTGGGCGTCTAGCCGCCGGCCCGGCGGTCGAAACCTCATCCGTCGTCCTCGGCCCCGTCCGTCTCCGCGAACTCCGGGCCGTTCTCCGCCGTCTTGTCCTCCTCGTCCGGGGGCGGCGGCGACCCCTCACCCGTCATCCTCGACTCGACTGTCTCCGTCGGCGGCCATTCGTCCTGCGGGTGGCCGGTCCCGTTCTCAGTAGTCATGGCTCGCGCCTACCCCGTCACCGGGGAACAAGCCGCCGACCGGCTCACCCGATCGGTTTTCCGCCGGTCGCGGTGGGCAGACGCGCCCACGTGTCCGGCCGAGGAGGGTGGCGAGGAGCATGGACGGCGCGGCCCCGATGACGGTGCAGGTCCGGCTCGTCCTGCTCGATCTGTGGGAGGGCGAGCGGCGGCTCGCCGAGGAGCTCACCGAACTCGCCGGCCGTACCGGCGGGGGTCACGGCCTCGCCGGGGCGGCCGCCGAACTCGCGGAGGTCTCCCGCGGTCACGCGGGGTGGATCGCCCGGCTCACCGAGCCTCCGCCACCGATCCCGGCCCGGATCCACCAGCGACGCCCTCCGGGCCTCGGCCTCGGGCCGGTGCGGGTGCAGCGCCCCGAGCCGATCCCGGGGCGCTCCCGCGACCCGGGGCTGGTGCTGCTGCACGAGCTGCGCCGCCTGTACCTGATGACCGGTGACAACCTGCTGCTCTGGGACACCCTGTGCTGCGTCGCCCCGGTGACGGGACTGCGCGTCCTGCTCGACCTCGCCGCGGTCTGCCGGCCCGGTACGGTGGCGCAGCTGACCTGGGCCCGCGCGGCGCTCCGCGAGCGGGCCGCGACGGCCCTCACCGGCCGCGGGCTGCACCACCGCAGCACCCTGGCCGTCCTGAACGCGGTCGAGCACTCGGACGACCCGGGCGACTGGCTGGTACCGGCCGTTCCCGGGCCGGGTGCGTCGCTGAGGAGGACGACGACGTGAACCGTCGAGGCGCCGACCCCGCCCGGCCCGCGCAGGCCGCCCCGGCCGACCCCTGGCAGGGCATCCTGGAGGCCACCAAGCAGGTGGCCGGGCTGCTGAAGGCCAGCGGCCACCGCTTCGCGCTGGCCGGCAGCGTGGCCGCGTACGCCCACGGGGTGGCCCGGCGCACCGTGCACGACACCGACTTCTGCGTGCTGCGCGAGGACGCGGCGGACGTCGTCGAGGTGCTGCGCGGGGCCGGCCTGCGGGTCTGGTCGCCGCCGGAGGACTGGCTGGTCAAGGCGGACTTCCGGGGTCACCCGATCGACCTGATCTTCGACCTGTCGGACCGTCCGGTCACCGCCGAGCTGCTGGAGCGGGCCCAGGTGCTCCCGGTGGATTCGGTCTGGATGCCGGTCCTCTCCCCCACCGACCTGATGGCCAGCCAGCTCACCGCCTTCTCCGAGCACCACTGCGACTTCGGCGCCACCCTGCCGGTCGCGCGGACGCTGCGCGAGCGGGTGGACTGGGCGGCGGTGCGCGAGCGCTGCCGCGGTCTGCCGATGGCGGACGCCTTCCTCTTCCTGCTGGAGCGGCTGGACGTGATCGGCCCCGAGGAGCCGACCCTTCCCCTGGAGGTACCCGGATGAGCACCCCCGTCCACGTCGAGTACCGGGTCGCCCGGCTCCAACAGCTGCTGGCCGGCGGGCCGTTCGCCGAACTGGGCCTGCGGGTGGAGTTCCGCGGCGACGTCGTGCTGCTGTCCGCCGTGGTCTCCAGCCCGGCGGCCCGCGAGCACCTGCTCCGCACCATCGCCGCCGAACTGGACGGCCTGGACGTGCACTCCGACATCGCGCTCGCCGACATGGCGGCCCCCGACCACCCGGAGCAGGTCCCGTGAGCGGCCCGGTGCGGGTCGCCGCGGTCGGCGACATCCACCTGGCGCCGGACGCCGCCGGCCGCTACCGCGGCGCGTTCCAGGCGCTCGACGGCCAGGCCGACGTGCTGCTGCTGGCAGGCGACCTCACCCGGCACGGCTCGGCGGAGGAGGCCCGGACGGTCGCCGCCGAGGTCGCCGGCCTGCCGGTGCCGGTGCTCGCCGTGCTCGGCAACCACGACCACCAGGCCGGCCGTCCGGACGAGGTCGCCGCGATCCTGCGCGACGAGGGCGGGGTCGGTGTCCTGGAGGGCTCGGCGACGGTCCTGACCCTGGCGGGGCGGCGGGTCGGGGTGGCCGGCACCAAGGGCTTCGGAGGCGGCTTCCCCGGCCGCTGCTGCAGCGAGTTCGGCGAGGAGGAGATGAAGGCGTTCGTCCGCTACTCGCGCCGGCTCGCCGAGGGCCTGCACGAGGCACTGGAAGGGCTGGCCGGGTGCGACCTGCGGATCGCCCTCACCCACTTCTCCCCGGTGCCCGACACACTGGCCGGAGAGCCGCTGGAGATCTACCCCTTCCTCGGCAGCTACCTGCTCGCCGAGGCGATCGACGCGGGCGGCGCCGACCTCGCCGTGCACGGCCACGCCCACGCCGGCACCGAGCGGGGCCTGACCACCGGCGGCGTGCCGGTCCGCAACGTGGCGCAACCGGTGATCCGGCACGCCTTCGCCCTGTACGAGCTCGACGGCGACGCCCGGCGCCCGCTGTGAGCACGGCGGTGGGCCCGGCCGGACGGCCGGGCCCACCCGCAACCGAGGACCTCTCAGTCCTCGCCGAGCACCGCGTAGCGCTCGGCCTCGTCCAGCCACGCCGTCTCGGCGTCGTAGCGGTCCTCCCACCGCATGCGCTCCGCGTCACGGCACGGCGCGCCGTACCGTCCGACCCGCCGCGCGGGGACCTCCCTGCCGGGACGCTGGCTCCGGTCCTCCTCCCGCTCGGCCATGACGGCCTCCTTCCGACGTTCTCTCTCCCCCGCGCCTACCCGCTCCCCCCACCCGGAACCCCGCCGGGCCGACCCGGGCGGAGCCTTCGACCGGGCGTCGGGTCCGGCCGCGTTTGGCCGTCCCGCCGCCGGGCAGACGCGGGGGCCGCCCCGGAGAGGAATCCCCGATGAACCGGCCGAAGGATCCTGCGCCCGACGACGACGGCCCTGCCGCCGACCCCTCCGACCCCGACCCCTCCGACCTCGACCTCGACCCGCCCCTGCCGTGGCAGATCGGCCAGGCGCCCCGCCCGCGGTCGCGCCTGCGCCGCGTGGAGCGCCTGGACCTGCCCGAGGAACCCGAGCCTCCCCGGCCGCCCGACGCGCCCGGATCCGGGCGCTGAGCCGCCGTCGGGTGCCGTCCGTCAGGAGCGGCCGCGGCCGGTGACCAGGTCGCGGGCCCGGTCGACCAGGCCGGTGCCGGCGGCGAGCAGCTTGTTGGCGGGCGGGGTGTCGGGCGCGGACGGGTGCGGCCGGGTCGGCGCGAACTTCTTGGCCGTCCGCACCTTGTCCCCGAGCTCGTCCAACTGCTCGGCGGTGCACGCCTCGGCGAGGGCGGGGAAGAGGTTGGCCTCCTCGTCGGAGACGTGCGCCGACACCTCGTTCACCAGTTGGTCCACCAGCAGGTCGAAGCGCACGTCGTCGCAGTCCAGGCCCTCGAGTTCCTTCAGCAGCCGCTCGACCGCGGCGTGGTCCTCGATCTCCCGGTCGGCCAGGCGGTCACCGCCGGGCAGGTGCTCGCGGACGGCCGGGTAGAGGTACATCTCCTCGGCGACCGAGTGCCGGACCAGCTCGATGGTGAACTCGTCGGCGACCTCGCGGCGCCGCTCGTCCCCGCTCGGCAAGGCCTGGATCCGGTCGAACATCTCCTCCACCTCGCGGTGGTCGGCCAGCAGTTCCGCTATCACATTTCCGCCGTGTCCCATGATCGTCACACCTTCCTGTGCCGCGCTGGTCGCGGTCACCGGTCGGCTGCCCCGACGCCCGGGCGTGAAACGGGCCGGCGTGCGGCGCCGGTGCAGGACGAACCGACCAGGCGCAGCAGCCCCTCCCGGCCGTCGCGCTGGAGGGCCCGGCGCTGGCGGACGGCGCCGTTGCCCTCCGCCCCGAACCGCTCCAGCACCGGCAGCACGTACCGCAGGTCGTCGCTCCGGCCGTCGCGCAGCGCGGGCCGGGCCAGCAGCCGGGTGGCGCTGTCCACTGCCCGGGCGGACCGGCCGAGGAGCGGGTCCCACACCTGCCCGGCGCTTCCGCCCCGGGCGGCCTGCCAGACGGCGGCGGCCAGTATCTCGGGGCGCGTCCGGGCCGACGGGGGCCCGCACAGGTCCCCGTCCATGGCGGCCGCGACCAGGGTCCGGATCAGCCCGGCCAGCATGACCGCGTCGTCCACGCCCAACTGCACGTCCATGGCCCGCACTTCGATGGTCGGGTAGCGGTCCGAGCAGCGCACCATCCAGTAGATCCCGCCGCTGTCGCGGATCAGTCCGGTCCGGCGCAGCCGTTCGACCCGCCGGTCGTGGTCGGCCGCGTCGGCGAACTCCGGCGGGACGCCGCTGACCGGCCAGCGGCCGAAGACGACGGTGCGCCAGCTGGCGAAGCCGGTGTCGGCGCCGCCCCACAGCGGCGAGTTGGCGGCCAGCGCGATCAGCAGCGGCAGGGCGGGCCGCAGCCGGTTCAGGACGGTGACGGCGGTCTCCCGGTCCGGGATCCCCACGTGCACGTGCATGCCCGCGATCAGTTGCTCGTCGGTCAGCCGGGGCGCGTCGGCCCGCATCGTCTTGTAGCGCGGAACCCGGGTCACGGGTACCGCGAGACGGTCGGCGAACGGCGCGGCGCCGGTCGCCGCCAGTCGGCAGCCCGCCTCGCCCGCGGCTCCGGCCAGCGCCCTGCGCAGCCGCAGCAGGTGGTCGCGGACCTCGTCGAGCCCGTGGCAGACCGGGGTGGCCACCTCGATCTGCGCCTGCAGCAGCTCCGGCTGCACCTCCCCCTCGCGCAGCGCCGGTTGCAGTCCGGCAGCGGCCCGCACCTGCTCGGCCCTGGCGACCGGGGTCCCGGTCTCCGGGTCGAGCAGGAGGTACTCCTCCTCCACACCGATGGTCAGCATGGCCAGCGGCTACCCCGCGTGGCGGTTCCGAATCCCGCGCGGTTCAGGGCCGGAACAACACCTTCACCACGTTGTCCTGCTTCTTCTGGAACATCGCGTAGGCGGCGGGCGCCTCGTCCAGCGGCAGGTGGTGGGTGGCGAAGCCCTCGGCGCCGAGCGGGTCGCCGTCGGTGAGCAGCGGCAGCAGGTCCGCGGTCCAGCGGCGGACGTTGGCCTGGCCCATCCGCACCGTGAGCTGCTTGTCGAACATGGTGAGCAGCGGCATCGGGTCGGCCATGCCTCCGTACACGCCCGAGAGCGAGATCGTGCC
Organism: Kitasatospora terrestris; assembly: GCF_039542905.1. NCBI lineage: Bacteria > Bacillati > Actinomycetota > Actinomycetes > Kitasatosporales > Streptomycetaceae > Kitasatospora > Kitasatospora terrestris. The sequence goes on along the minus strand of NZ_BAABIS010000001.1, from coordinate 8,218,907 downwards.
GCCGCGACGGACCAGGTCGACGGCCAGGCGCAGGGCGCCGAGCCGGTCGACGCCCGCGGTGGTCATCATCCGGGCGGCGAGGGCGTCGGGCAGCATCCCCGTCATCCGTTGGGCCGCCGAGGCGACCGGCGATCCGTGGGCCTCCATGCCGACGGCGTCGATCACGGCGTGCGGCCCGCGTCCGTCGGTGAGGTCCCGGGCCGCCGCGACGACACCGTCGGCGCCGAGGTCGTCCAGGTCGAGGGTGTGCACGCCCCGCTCGCGGGCCCGCCGGAGCCGCTCCGGGACGAGGTCGACGCCGATCACCGTCTCGATGCCCAGGTGGTGGGCGATTCGGGCGCACATGTCGCCGATCGGGCCGAGACCGAGCACGGCGAGGCTGCCGCCGTCCGGGACGTCCGCGTAGCGCACCGCCTGCCAGGCGGTCGGCAGCACGTCGGAGAGCAGGACGAACCGGTCGTCCGGCGGGCCTTCGGGCACCACGATGGGCAGGGTGTCGCCGAACGGCACCCGGAGCAGTTCCGCCTGTCCGCCCGGCACCTGGCCGTACAGGCGGGTGTAACCGAACAGGGCGGCCCCGCTGCCCTGGTCGCGCACCTGGGTGGTCTCGCACTGGGAGTGCAGGCCCTGCCCGCACATGAAGCACGTCCCGCACGAGACGTTGAACGGGACCACCACGCGGTCCCCGACCGCGACGCTCCGCACGTCCGGGCCGGTCTCGCGGACCACGCCCATCGCCTCGTGGCCGAGGATGTCGCCCGGGTCGAGGAACGGTCCCAGTACCTCGTACAGGTGCAGGTCGGAGCCGCACAGGCCGGTGGTGGTGACTTCGACGATCACGTCGGTGGGCTGCTCGATGCCGGGGTCGGGAACGGTCTCGACCCGGACGTCGCGCCGCCCGTGCCAGGTCACGGCTTTCATGGTGACTCCTCAACTCGCGCGTGGCTGCGGCTCGTTGTTGCGGCGGCCGGCCTGCCGACCGAGCGCGGTGAGCCGATGGACGATGCTTCCCGGGCCGTGCTGCTCCGCCGCGAGGTCACCGGGCACACCGTGTTCGGGGGCGGTTCCGGGCGGCGGCAGCAGGCGGGCGGCGAGCGCCAGCAGGCGGCCGGTGGTGGCGGGTGCGACGCCGTGCGCCAGGACGCCGGCGCGGGCCAGCGGCGTCAGGACGAGTTCACGGCGCCGCAGTTCTACGGCCCGGACGATCCGCCGGGCGGCCCGCTCGGCGTCCATCGACACCAGGGGCAGCGACGCGGCGGTGGCGAACCAGGCGTACTCGCGGCCCGCCTGCCCGGAGAACTCGGCGGCGGTGTGCGAGCCGGTCCGCATCAGGCCGGGCAGCACCGTGGTGACGGCGATGCCGTGCCGGGACAGCTCGGCGGCCAGGCCCTCGGACTGCCCGGTGGCGGCGAACTTCGCGGCCACGTACGGCAGCAGGTGCGGCGACGGGATCCTGCCGCCGATCGAGGTGACGTTGACGATCGAGCCTCCGCCGCGTGCCCGCATCCCGGGCAGCACCGCGAGTGTCAGGCGCAGCGGTGCCATCGCCATCACCTCGTACGCCCGCCGGAAGTCGCTCTCCGTCATCGTCTCCACCGGGCCGACCTGGATCGTCCCGGCATTGTTGACCAGCAGGTCCACGTCGGCGCCGAAGCGCTCGCGGACGGCGCCCAGCAGCCGCTCCGGCGCGTCCGGCCGCGCGAGGTCGCAGACCGTCGCCGCGACCTCGCCGGGGCGGTCGGCGAGCTGCTGCCGCGCCCGGTCGAGCGCGGCGCCGTCGCGGCCGCAGAGCATCACCCGGCAGCCCCGGCCGGCCAGTTCACCGGCGATCAGGAGCCCCAGTCCCCGCGAGGATCCGGTGACCAGCGCCGTGCGTCCCACGAGCCCGTCCGAGCCGCGCATCGTCCCTCCTCCGTCCGCCCCTCTGCCGTCGCCCCCGCGTCTGTCCGCACCGGCGGAGGCGAAACCGGAGGCCGGGGCCCGCGTTCGGGTCACGCCGGCGCACAGCCCCCGGCGTCGTCCGCCCGGCGGTGCGGCAGGGCGGAGCCGTCCGGCTTCGTCCCCGGCGTCGTAGGAGTCGGTGATCGGTGCCGGACCGGTCCGCACCAGGTCAGTTGCCGCCGTCGGGCGGCTCCCGGAGCAGCAGGTTGACGGCGCTCGGCAGGTCGGCGGCGGACAGGGAGACGGCGGGGATCTCCTCGGGCGGCGTCTCCCGGGTCGGAACCAGGACCCCGGTCGCCCCGGCGGCGTACGCGGCGAGCAGGTCGGCGCCGAGGTCGCCGACGACGGCCACCCGGGAGGCGTCGACGCCCAGGCACTTCGCGGCGGCGAGGACGAGCCCGGGCGCGGGCCGGCGGCAGTCGCAGCCGTCGTGCGGACCGTGCGGGCAGACCGCCCAGACGTCGAACGGTCCGAACAGCTCGTCGACCCGCCGGTTGACGTTCTCCACCTGGCGCCGGTCCAGGACGCCCCGGGCCACGCCGGACTGGTCCGTGACGACCCCGACCGCGAGCCCGCGCGAGCGGACCTCGGCAACGGCCTCCCGCGCGCCGGGAATCGGGTACACCGCGCCCGGGTCGTGGTTGTACGCGACGTCCTCGATGAGCGTGCCGTCCCGGTCGAACAGCACCGCCGCCAGCCCGTCCCCGCGCCGGGTGAGCACGGCGGACTGCCGGCGCCGCACCCACGGCGCCTTGCCCGGGGCGGCCGCCCGATGATGCCCGGTCAGGTGAGCCATGCGGGTACGGCTAACCGGTCCGTCCGGTCCGAAACCCCTCGCCCGGCCCGGCTACGGCATCCGGCGGGAGGGCCGGCGCGCGAGCCCCAGCCGGTCGAGCACCATCAGTGCCACCCAGAGCAGTCGCATGACCGCCGCCGCCCACCAGGGCAGCCAGAACTGGTCGTCGTACCGGTGCCGCACCGGCTTCATCGCCCGCATGCGGTCAGCATGCCCGGACGGGCCGCCGGGCGGAAGACCGCGGACACGCCCTGTTCACGCCGGCGTCAGCGGAGCTCCCCCTCCTCCGCGCGCCCGGAGGGCTCGGAGTCGTCGGCGTGCGCCTCCCACGGTCCGTAGGGCCGGTCGAGCGCACCGAGGAGTTCCTGGCAGTACTCCGCCCGCTCCGCGTCCTCCGCCCGGACCGCGCGGAAGTACGCCGCGACGGCGTGCTTGCCCGCCGCCTCGGCCGCCCGGATCCGCCGGCCGGAGCCGCGCACCGCGCACACCGATCGGAACTGGAGTTCCATCAGGTCGTACGCCACGTCGCTGTACGCCGCCTCGCCGTCCATCGCAGCTCCCGTTCCCGTCCGTCCGATCCCGTCCCCCGGCTGCGCGCATGCCCTGCGGCCCGCCGGGCAAACGGCACGGTTTGCGGCCCGGCCGGCCGGGCAGGCGCGGCACGACGTTCGAGGGACCGGGAGGCCCGACCATGACGGGCGAATCCATCCAGACACCCGACCGGAACGACGGTCTCGACCTGGTCGAGCAGCTGCTCGACGACCACGACCGGCTGCGCACCCGCTTCAGCGCGCTGGGCGGGATGCCGCTGGGCGATCCGCAGCGCCGGGAGCTGGCCGCCGAGGTCGCGGCGGACCTGGCCAAGCACCTGGAGGCCGAGGACCAGCTGTTCTACCCCCTGCTGCGCCGGCGGCTGCCGCGCGGCGACACCACCGTGGACGACGCGTTGGAGGAGCACGCCGCGATCCGCGCCCTGATCCGCGAACTGGGTCCGGTCCGGGCGGCGGCCGCGGGCGGCGGGACGGCGGACTTCGACCGGATGCTGGCGCGGCTGGTGGAGGAGGCGACCGGCCACTTCGGGCACGAGGAGGCCAACCTGCTGCCCGCGCTGCGCGAGGACGTCAGCCCGCACACCATGGGCGTCCTCGGCGAACGCGCCCGGGCAGTGGAGGCCGCTGCCGCGCCGCTGCCCGGCCCGCAGCCGCCCACCGCCCTGCCGCCCGACCGCCTCCTGCCGCCGGAGCGCCCGTTCAAGGAGAAGCTCCTGGGCACCGACTCCGCCTGAGCGCGGTCAGAGGCTCTTCTCCTCGGGGTCGGTGACCCACCCGGACATCAGGACCAGGCCGGTGGGGCGGTGGACCGCGAGGAAGGCGAACGGCCGGTCCAGCCGGACCTCGGCGCGCAGCACCCGGTGGAGGACCGAGGGCCGCACCGCCATGCCGCGCAGCATCGCGACCGCGGTCACTGCGCCCGCCTCGAAGCCGACGGCGGAGAACTCGGCCACCGCCGCCTGCTTCGCCTCGCCGACCACCAGCGGGGTGTCGCGGCAGATCCCGCCGAAGCCGCCGCGCCCGGCGGCCGCGGCCAGGCCGAACAGTCCGGGGCGCTTGAGCAGGTCGTGGGTCGATCCGACCTTGAAGGCGACGGTGGTCAGTGCGCCGCGGTCCTCGGCCCGCGTCGATTCGACCCGGCCGACCTCCAGCCCGGGCCAGGGCCCGCCGTCGGCCAGCCCGGCGACCGGCAGGCGCTTCGCGGTGCCGGCGACCAGTTCGAAGCCGGCGGCCGTCACGCTGCCCGACGGGACGTCGGCGCCGCCGAGCACCAGGTGGACGTCCACCTCGCCGTCGCCCTCCACCCGGACCTCGGTGACCGGGCCCGCGGAGGTCTCCGCGACGGCGAGCCGCCGCAGCATCCCCGGCCCCTCCGCCGTCAGCCCGGCGAGCATCCGGCCCTCCCAGGGCCCGGCCGCGGGCCGCAGCGACGCCGGGTTGAACTCCTGCTCCCACCGGGTGCGCACCGACACCGCCGAGGCGAGCACCAGCAGGGTCTCCGGCCTGACCTTCACCGGCATGTGCCGGATCAGACCGCCGGTCCCGGTGTCCGCCCAGCGGTCCAGCAGCTCCTGGTCGGCGCCGGCGTCGCCGCTGAGCCGTCCGAGGACGGCCGGCCCGAGCGACCGGGCCCAGCCGGGCTCGACGGTGAGCGCGTCGGCGGTCCACAGGCCGAGCGCGGTGCCGCAGCCCGGCACCTCCCGCACGGCGGCCAGGAGTTCACGGGCCACCTCGGCCGCTTCCCCGGCCGGCACGCCGAGGGCCTCCTCCAGTTCGGCCCGCACGTGCGGGTCGGCGCCGGCGGCGAGCATCCCGAGCAGCGGCCAGACCCCGAGCGCGGTCCAGACCTCACCCGGCCCGCCGCCCAACTCCCTTGCCCAGCGCGCCCCCAGCGCATTGACCTGTTCGACTCCGCGCACCACACCACTCCTCCGCGAGCGACCACCGACCGTCAGGGACATCCTGCCGCCGGAGGCCGCCCGGCGTCGCCCCGTCCCATGCCACCGGCATCTTCCCGTCGACGTGCCGCAACCTTGCACATCCGATCTTGCGTCAATCTGTAAGGTTTTTTGCGCAGACCCGTGGACTTTCTGTCACCCGGGCCCCTACGCTCGGCACGCCCGGCCACCACCCGGGCCCATTCCCCCGCAGGAAGCACGGTCATCCATGCAGAATCCCCCCACCCGTGGCAGGCGGACCGTCGCCGCGCTGACCACTCTCGCCCTGGGCGCCACAGGCGTGTTGACAGCGGCGTTCGTCACCGCGGGCACCGCCCACGCCGCCGCGGTGCCCGCCCTGTCCCCGGTGGGCGTGCCGGGGCGCGGCGCCACCGTCCCGTTCGTCGAGCAGGAGGCCGAGTACGCGGCCACCAACGGCTCCGTGGTCGGCCCCGACCGGCAGTACGGGCACCTGGTCTCGGAGGCCTCGGGCCGCCAGGCCGTGACGCTCGGCTCGGCCGGCCAGTACGTCGAGTTCACGCTCACCGCGCCGGCCAACTCGATCGACTTCCGCTACAGTCTGCCGGACTCCCCGGACGGCAAGGGCCGCGACGCGTCCATGGACCTGCTGGTCAACGGGCAGAAGCTGAAGAGCGTCGACGTGACCTCCAAGTACAGCTGGTACTACGGCGGTTACCCGTTCAACAACAACCCGGGCGACAGCAACCCGCACCACTTCTTCGACGAGACCCGCACCCTGCTGGGCTCGACCTACCCGGTCGGGACGAAGATCCGGCTGCAGGTGTCCTCCACCGCGCAGTCGCCGAGCTTCACCATCGACCTGGCGGACTTCGAGAACGTCGCCGCGCCGATCGCCAAGCCCGCGAACGCCATCGACGTGGTCGCGGACTTCGGCGCCGACCCCACCGGCGCCACCGACTCCACCGCCAAGTTCCAGTCGGCGGTCAACGCCGGTGCGGCGCAGGGCCGCACGGTCTACATCCCGCAGGGCAACTTCACCCTGTACGACCACGTGGTGGTCGACAAGGTGACGCTGGCCGGTGCCGGCCCCTGGTACAGCGTGCTGGGCGGCCGCGACCCGATCAACCGCAACCGCGCGGCCGGCATCTACGGCAAGTACGTCGCGGGCGGCGGCTACGGCGGCGGCATCCGGCCGCACGAGGCCGGCGGTCCGAGCCAGAACGTCACCCTGAAGGACTTCGCGATCATCGGCGACGTCCGCGAGCGGGTCGACGACGACCAGGTCAACGCGCTCGGCGGTGCGATGTCCAACTCCACCGTGGACAACCTGTGGATCCAGCACACCAAGGTCGGCGCCTGGATGGACGGTCCGATGGACCGCTTCACCATCAAGAACAGCCGCATCCTGGACCAGACCGCCGACGGCGTGAACTTCCACACCGGTGTCACCAACTCGACCGTCACCAACACCTTCCTGCGCAACACCGGTGACGACGGCCTGGCGTCCTGGCCGGAGCGGGTGGCCAACACCAACGACAGCTTCACCCACAACACCGTGGTGCTGCCGATCCTCGCCAACAACATCGTCACGTACGGCGGCAAGGACTTCACCATCTCGGACAACGTGATGGCGGACACCATCACCAACGGCGGCGGCCTGCACATCGCCAACCGCTACCCGGGTGTCACCTCAGGCAACGGCACCGCCGTCTCCGGCACCGTCACCGCGGCCCGCAACACCCTGATCCGCACCGGCAACAGCGACTACAACTGGCAGTTCGGCGTCGGCGCGATCTGGTTCGACGGCCTGAACGAGCCGATCACCGGCGCGACCATCAACATCACCGACACCGACATCCTGGACAGCTCCTACGAGGCCGTCCAGACCATCGAGGGCGGTGTCACCGGCGTCAACCTGACCAACGTGAACATCGACGGCGCGGGCACCTACGCCATCCAGGCGCAGGCCAACGCCCAGATGAAGTTCACCAACGTCAAGGCCAAGAACATCGCGCAGGCCGCCACCCCGATCCACAACTGCGTCGGCACCGGCTTCCAGATCACCGACGGCGGCGGCAACTCCGGTCTGACCGGTTCGACCTGCACGGGCCAGTGGCCGGCCCCGGTCTGGACGTACAACGGCGTTCCGGTGGGCGGCGGTTCGACCTCCTCGCCGTCCCCGTCGCCCTCCACCTCCACCCCGGGCTCGCCCTCGCCGTCCCCGTCCACCAGCACCCCGGCCTGCCCCAGCGGCACCGGCAACCTGGCCCAGGGCCGTCCCGCGACCGCCTCCGGCACCAACGGCGGGTTCGGCGCGGGCAACGCCGTGGACGGTGACGCCAACTCCTACTGGGAGAGCGCCAACAACGCCTTCCCGCAGTGGATCCAGGTCGACCTCGGCTGCTCCGTCAGCCTCTCCCGCGCCGTCCTGAAGCTCCCCCCGGCGAGCGCCTGGGCCACCCGCACCCAGACCCTCACCGTCCAGGGCTCCACCGACGGCACCACCTTCACCACCCTGGTCGGCTCCGCCGGCTACACCTTCGACCCGGCGACCGGCAACACCGCCACCGTCAACCTCCCCGCCACGCCCACCCGCCACCTGCGCGTGAGCATCACCGGCAACACCGGATGGCCCGCCGGCCAGCTCTCCGAGCTCCAGGCGTTCGGCAGCGGCACGACCTCGTCGCCGCCCTCCTCGCCCTCGCCGTCCCCGTCCACCTCGACCAGCACCCCCGCCTGCAACCCGGGCACCGGCAACATCGCCCAGGGCAAGCCGGCGACCGCCTCCGGCACCAGCCAGAACTACGGTCCGGGCAACGCGGTCGACGGTGACGCCAACTCCTACTGGGAGAGCGCCAACAACGCCTTCCCGCAGTGGATCCAGGTCGACCTCGGCTGCTCCGTCAGCCTCTCCCGCGCCGTCCTGAAGCTCCCCCCGGCGAGCGCCTGGGCCACCCGCACCCAGACCCTCACCGTCCAGGGCTCCACCGACGGCACCACCTTCACCACCCTGGTCGGCTCCGCCGGCTACACCTTCGACCCGGCGACCGGCAACACCGCCACCGTCAACCTCCCCGCCACGCCCACCCGCCACCTGCGCGTGAGCATCACCGGCAACACCGGATGGCCCGCCGGCCAGCTCTCCGAGCTCCAGGCGTTCACCTCCTGACACCGTCCCGCCCCGGGCCCTGACGACCAGCGCGTCCCAGGGCCCGGGGCACCGGCGGCCGCGATCCCGCCCGGTCCCCACGCCGGGCGGGATCACGGCTTTCCGGCCGCCGTCAGCCGTGCAGCCTGTTCTTGACCCAGGCGGCAGGTCCCCCACCGGGGCGGGCCGACGGCGTCCCGGGCTCGTCCGCGGTGGTCAGCGTCTCCGGCGGCGGCCCGGGGTTCACCGGGCGGTCCACCCGGCCCCCGGCAGCGGTCGGCGGCTCGGCGTACGGCTGCGGCTGCGGCGGGGCCGCGGGAGCGGGAGCAGGGGCAGGAGCCGGAGCTCCGGTGGCGTACCGCCGCCGCAGGCGCCGGGTGGTGCCGCCGAGGATCATCGCGATCGCGAGGCCGAGGAGCAGCGTGACGCCGATCCCCGCCAGGAACGCGCCGAGCGTGTTCACGCTTCCGAGCTCGTTGTCGAAGAGCGTCACGGTGTAGTCCGGTCCGCCGGAGAGGTTCTGGGCGATGACGAGGCCCGTGAAGGCACCGGTGGCGGCGAGCAGGAGAAGTCCCAGGACGAGCATGGCCGCCCTCCTTTCGTGGCCCTCCGCGCCTGCCCGCCCACGCCGCGTCCAATCGTCCCTCCGGAACGGCCCCGAACAAATCGCTTGCGCCGTCCACAGGGTCCGCTAAGGTGATCCCGCAGTCCGAGTTCGGAAGATCGAGAAGACCGAGGAGGTGTGTCCGCGTGGTTGCCGCCCTGTCGCGGCGCGCTCTCCCCTGCGCGCCATACGCCGTCTTCCCCTTCCAGACCCCGCTCACCGGCTGACGCCGCGTCGCCCCTGTCGACGCACCCGGTGGGCCGTTCCCACCAGGAGCAACTGCAGTGCGCGAGCGCTTTGCCGACAGCGATTCCTTCTCCCGCATCCGCCCCAAGGGCGCTTCTCGGCGCGGCCGCCGGAACGACCGGTTCGACGACGTCGAGCCGGAGTACTTCCCCTCCGAATTCTCCGAGTACTTCGCGGACACCGACGCCTCCGGCTTCGAGGACGACGGCTCCGCCTTCACCGCCCCGGTGACCGACGGCCCGCCCACCGGCGACCGCTGGTCCACCTGGGACCAGTCCACCCCGACCGAGAAGGGCCCCGAGCCCCGTCCCGACTGGGTGGTGACCGAGCTCGCCGCGGTCGACACCGAGCTCGGCATCGTCAAGACCGGCAAGGAGGCCGACGTCTTCCTGCTGGAGCGCGGCGTGCCGGGCACCGAGCGCCGCACCCTGCTCGCCGCCAAGCGCTACCGCGACGCGCAGCACCGGATGTTCCACCGCGACTCCGGGTACCTGGAGGGCCGCCAGCACAAGGAGTCCCGGATCACCCGGGCGATGGCCAAGCGCACCGCCTTCGGCAAGGAGGCGATCGCCGGGCAGTGGGCGGCGGCCGAGTTCGGTGCGCTCTGCCGGCTCTGGTCGGCGGGCGTGGCGGTGCCGTACCCGGTGCAGATCCTGGGCACCGAGATCCTGATGGAGTTCGTCGGTGACGCCACCGGCGCCGCCGCGCCGCGGCTCGCCCAGCTGCGCACCGAGGAGGCCGACGTCGAGGACCTCTGGGAGCAGCTCGGCCGGAGCCTGTCCGTGCTGGCCCGTGAGGGGTACGCGCACGGCGACCTCTCGGCGTACAACATCCTGGTCCAGGACGGCCGACTGGTGATCATCGACGTGCCGCAGATCGTCGACGTGATCGCCAACCCGCGCGGCCGCTCCTTCCTGGAGCGGGACGTGCGCAACGTCGGCGCCTGGTTCGTCTCCCGCGGCCTGCCGGAGGCCCGGGTCGGCGAGCTGGTCGACCTGCTGGCCTTCGACGCGCGGCTCGACTGACCGCGCGGGGCGGCGGGTTTGGGGCGGGTCCGGTCCGGCAAGACGCCGGGGCGGCCCGTCCCCGCGGCGGTGCCCGACAAGGAAAGCCCCGGACGGATGACCAGCTGTCCGGGGCCCGCCGCGTCCGCCGACCCTTCCCACCGTCCCTCCGTACGATGACCGGTACGGGCCGTGACCCCGCGGCCCGGCACCGCCGGAGAGGGACGACCGCACCATGCCGCACCGCGCCGACACCGCGCCCGCCGACATCGTGCCCGCCGACGCCGTGCCTGACCACACCGCCCCCGACGACGCCGTGCTCGATGACCCGGTCGGCGCCTCGCTGCGCGGTCACCACGCCCACCTGGCCCGCCGCTCCGGCCGCGCGCTCGGCTACCTGCCGGAGGTGGCGACCTTCTGCGCCGTCACCGGCGAACCGGACCCGGCCGCGTGGGCGGACCTCGCGCGGCTGCTGGGCCCCGGCGGGTTCGCCGACCTGTTCAGCAGCACGGCGACGCCGCCCGCCGACTGGGCGCCGGTGTTCGTCCTGGAGGGACGGCAACTGGTCCACCGCGGCGCGGCACCCGCCGAGGAGCCGGCCGATCCGGTCGAACTCGGCCCGGACGACGTGCCCGAGATGCTCGACCTGGTCGCCCGCGCCCAGCCGGGCCCGTTCCGCCCCCGCACCCACGAGCTCGGCCGCTACCTCGGTGTCCGCGAGCACGGCGTCCTGGTCGCGATGGCCGGCGAGCGCCTCCGGCCGCCCGGCTGGACCGAGATCAGCGCCGTCTGCACCGCCCCCGAGGCCCGCGGCCGCGGCCACGCCGCCCGCCTGGTGAGCGCCCTCGTCGCCCGCATCACCGCCCGCGGCGAGCTGCCCTTCCTGCACGTCTCCGAGTCCAACACCGCCGCCCTCGCCCTCTACCGGCGCCTCGGCTTCGAGACCCGCACCCCGGTCACCTTCCGCGGTTTCCGCGTCCCCTGACCCTTCCCCGGTCACCGGGTTTGCCCGCCCCGCCGATGGCCAGACGCAGGACGACCGGTGTCCACGACGGAGAGGGTGATCGGCGATGGCGGGTCTGCGCGGTGTGAAGGCGGCGTTCCTGGTAGCGCCCGAGGGCGCGGAGCAGCGGGAGTTGACCTCTCCCTGGCAGGCGGTGGCGTCGGCGGGCGGTGAACCCCGCCTGGTGTCGACCCGGCCGGGGCGGGTGCGGGCTTTCGAGCACCTCGACAAGGGCGACGAGTTCCCGGTGGACGCGGTGGTCTCCGAGGTGTCGGCGGACGACTTCGACGCGCTGGTGCTGCCGGGCGGCGTGGCCAACCCGGACTTCCTGCGGACCGACCGGGACGCCGTCGCCTTCGTCCGCGGCTTCTTCGAGCGCGGCCGTCCGGTCGCGGTGATCTGCCACGGACCGTGGACACTGATCGAAGCGGACGTGGTGCGCGGGCGCACCCTCACCTCGTGGCCGTCGCTGCGCACCGACCTGCGCAACGCCGGGGCCGACTGGGTGGACGAGGAGGTGCACGTGTGCACCCGCGGGCCGAGCACCCTGATCTCCAGCCGCAAGCCCGACGACCTGGCGGCCTTCGACCGGGTCCTGGTCGCCGAGCTCGCGGCGGTCGCCGACGCTACGGCGCGGCGCTGACCGGCTCGGCCGCCGGGCGGTCCACCGCCGGGCCCTCCTCGTGGCCGTCGCCCTCGATGTCGACGTGCGGGAGCAGCCGGTCGAGCCACCGGGGGATCCACCAGTTGCCGTCGCCGAGCAGGACCATGGTGGACGGGACCAGGAGGCCGCGGACGACGGTGGCGTCGAGGGCGACGGCGGTGGCCAGGCCGATGCCGAACATCTTGACCACCGGGTCGTCCGAGAGCAGGTAGCTCAGGAAGACCGCAACCATGATCAGGGCCGCCGAGCTGATGATCCGTCCGGTACCGGAGAGGCCCGCGACCACCGCTCGCCGGTTGTCGCGTCCGCGCAGGTAGTTCTCGCGGACCGCGCTGAGCAGGAACACCTCGTAGTCCATCGACAGGCCGAACAGCACCGCGAACATCAGCAGCGGCACGTACCCGGGGACGGGCACCGCCCCGTCCAGCCCGATCGTCCGCGCTCCCCAGCCGTCCTGGAAGACGGCGGTGAGCACGCCGTAGGCGGCGGCGACCGACACCAGGTTCATCACGGCGGCCTTCAGCGCGACCAGCGGCGAGCGGAAGGCGAGCAGCAGGAGCAGTCCGGCGACGGTCAGCACGAACCCGACCACCAGCGGCATCCGCTGCGCGATCCGCGCGTTGAGGTCGGCCTGGGCGGCCGGGGCGCCACCGACGTGCAGCCTCTGCCCGGTGCCGGCGGTGGCGGCGGGGAGGACGTCGCCGCGCAGCCGGTGGACGAGCGCGGTGGTGGCCGGGTCGGCGGGGCCGGTGGCGGGCGTGAGCTGCCAGCGGACGGTGAGGCCGTCGGCGGCGACGGCGGGGCGGCTGACCGAGGCGACGCCCTCGGCGCGGCCGAGGGCGGTGGCGACGGCGGTGAGTCGCTGGTCGGCGGCGCCGTTCTGGGCGGGGGTGGGCAGCACGTCGACGATCTGCAGCGGCCCGTTGGAGCCGGGTCCGAACGCGGCGGCCATCTGCCGGTACGCGGTGCGGCTCATGCTGCCGGCGGGCTTGCTGCCCGCGTCCAGCTGGCCGAGGTGCAGGTCGACCGCGGGGGCGGCGAGGACGCCGAGCAGGGCGAGGCCGGCCAGCAGCAGCGGCCAGGGACGGGCGGCGACGAGTTCGGCGACGCGTCCCCAGCCGCGCGGCTTCGCGTCCGGGGCGGGGGCGGCGCGCCGCGGGGTGAGCTTCTCGCCGAGCAGGACGAGGACGGCGGGCAGCAGGGTGAGGTTGACGCCCAGGGCGACCACCACGGCGACGGCCGGGGCCAGCGCCAGCGCGTACAGCAGGGGGATGCCGCCGAGGGCGAGTCCGGCGAGGGCCGCGATCACGGCGCTGCCCGCGAAGGCCACGGACTTGCCGGAGCCCGCGGTGGTGCGCACGGCGGCGTCCTCGACGCCGACGCCGGCGGCCCGCAGGTCGCGGAAGCGGGTCAGGCCGAAGAGGGTGTAGTCGATGCCGACGCCGAGGCCGATCATCGCGGCGATGGTCTCGCCGGCCTCGGGCATGTCCATCAGGTGGCCGACCAGTCCGAGCACCGGCAGGGCGATGCCGAGGCCGACCACGCCGGCGAGCAGCGGGAGGCCGGCGGCGACCAGGCTGCCGAGGGTGACCGCCAGGATCAGCAGGGCGGCGGCGAGGCCGATCAGTTCGCTGCGGCCGGTGCTGCCCTTGTCGACGGCGGCGGCGAGGAAGCCGCCGGGGGTGACCTCGATGCCGGTGGCGGTGGCCGGTGCGGTGGCGGCGAGGACGGCGTGGGTGATCTCGGGGGTGACGTCCCGTCCGGTGACGTCGAGTTCGACGGACAGGTAGGCGGTGCGGCCGTCGGCGCTCATCGCCCCGGCGCCGGCCGGGTCGTAGGGCGTGGTGACGGCGGTGACGTGCGGTACGGCGGCGACGGCCGCTGCGGCGGCGCGGACGGCGGCCGTCCGGTCGGCGGCGGTGAGCGGCGGGGTGCCGTCGGCGGTGTGCAGCAGGACCGGCTGCTTGCCGGAGGCCGAGTCGGTGAACGCCCGGTCGGTGATGTCCCGGGCGGCCTGGCTGTCGCTGCCGGGGATCGAGACCGCCTCGCTGGTGACCCGTCCGAACAGGGCGACCGCGGCGACCGCCGTGGCCAGCAGCAGGAGCCAGGACGCGACCACGCGCTTGGGTCTGCGGGCGCACCAGCGCCCGGTACCGGTGAACATCTGCGGCGGACCGCCTCTCGTACGTCGGCGGGGGCGTACGGCCCCTGCCGAAACTCATTGCACTCTCAGTGCAACGCATACACTTGCACTCACGGTGCAACAAAGTCAACGCGAGGGCGGAGGGGACCGAGGTGAAGCGCAGCGAGACCGGTACAGGGGGCCCGTCCGGCACCGACGGGCGCACGGAACGCGGCCGGCAGACCCGCGAGAAGATCGCCGAGGCGGTCCTCTCGCTGCTCGACGAGGGCCAGGCGCTCTTCCCCGCCGACAAGGTCGCCGAGCGGGCGGGTGTCTCCCGCCGGTTGGTGTTCCACCACTTCGCCGACATGGCCGAACTCGCCGAGGTCGCCGTCAACCGGCGGATGGAGCAACTCCTCGCCCAGGTCAGGCCGATCCCCGCCGACGCGCCGCTCGCCGAGCGGATCGCCGCCGTCGCCGAGCAGCGCGCCCGCATCCTGGAGGGCGTCACCCCCGCCCGGCTCGCCGTCCTGCGGCTGGAGAACCCGACCGCGCCGGTCGTCGAAGGCGTGCGGCAGATGCTCGACCTCGCCCGCCGCCGCCTCACCGAGATCTTCGCCGCCGAACTCGACCCGCTGCCCGAAGCCGCCCGCACCGACCTCCTCAACGGCCTCGACGCGGTCACCACCTGGAGCGCCTGGCACCACTGGCGCACCAGCGGCCTGACGCCCGATCAGGCCCGGCACACCATGGCCGTCACCGTCCGGGCGCTGCTCGCCTCCGCGGACGCGGCGCCGCGCGGCTGACCGCGCACGCGCGGACGCCCCGGACCACCCGCTGCGGGGCGGCCCGGGGCGTCCCGTGGACGGATCAGAGGCCGAGCGCCGCCGCCACCCGGCCGGCCATCGCGGCCTCGCCCAGCGCGTTCGGGTGCACGGGCACGAAGTTGGTGCCGAACAGCACCGGCTCCACCCACCGGGTGCCGACCGGCTGGCAGGCGTCGTGCCCGTCCGAGGCCGCGGAGAGGTCCACGTACGTCGCGCCGGTGTCGGCGGCGGCGCGCTTCACCGCCGCGTTCAGGTGCGTCTGCAGGTCGCGCAGGTACGGGATGTCGCCCGAGGCGATCGGCATCTTCGCGAAGCAGCCCGGCACCGCCTCGCTCGGCACGATCCACGGGTACCCGACGATCGCCACCCGGGCGTTCGGCGCCTTCGCCCGCACCGCGGCCAGCGCGGCCCTCAGCGCCGGGTAGGTGGTGTTGTCGACGGTGTCCACGAAGCCGGAGCCGTACAGGCTCTGGCACGGGTGGCCGAAGCCGAGGGTCACCGCACCCGCCGAGCCGCAGGCCAGGATCGCGCTGATGAAGGTGTTGCTGTCGTTGCCGCCGATCGTCATGGTCACCAGGTCGGTGCCCGCGCCCAGCGCGTCCAGCTGCGGCCCGACACCCGGGTACTGGGAACCCGCGAAGTCCTTCGTCTGGGCGCCGCCGCAGGTCACGTCGGCGAGGTTCAGCCCCGCCCGGGCGGCCAGCACGTGCGGGTAGTTCGCGCTGGACCGGGCACAGAGCAGCGCCGCGGACGGGTCGAGCGGCAGCACACCGGAACCGGCGCTGTAGCTGTCGCCCAGCGCGACGTAGTCGACCGTCGAGGCGGCCTGCGCCTGGACGGGGAGGGTAAGGCCGACACCGGCGAGGGTGGCGGCGGCGACGGCGGTCACCGCGAGGCGGCGCGCGCGAGCACGGAGGGACATGCGGGGTCTCCTTGCAACCGGGGGTGGGGGGCGTGCCAAAGAGAGGCCCGGGCCGTGGGGGGCGGCCCGGCCGTGTTTCCGCGAAGTTACTCGCCGGGAAGTTACCCACTGGTCCGGGCCGGGTCAATGACCCGCGCGCCATCTGTCACACGCCCGGCCGACACGCCCACCACGTGATTCACCGAACCGGCCCCCGCCCGCTGCAGTCGGGTTCCGCCCTACTCGGCCGGTGGAACCTGAACCCCTCCCACGTACGAGTGGGCGCACGGACGCGCACCCGCAGCCGTCGGACGTCCCCGATCGGGTCGATGGCCGGATCTGACAGAAGCTGGTCATTGCGGACGGAGTCGGGCGGCGGAAGGATCGACGCATGCCCGCACCGCACACCGTCGTGATCGCCGCCTTCCCCGGTGTCGAACTCCTGGAGGTCACCGGCCCGGCGGAAGTGTTCTCCGTCGCCTCCCGCCTGGTCGCCGGCACCGGCCCCGCCTACCGGGTCGAGATCGCCGCGCCACGGGCCGGGATCCTCGACACGGCCGCCGGGGTGCGACTGGTCGCCGACCGGGCGCTCGCCGAGGTCCCCCCGGGCCCGGACACGCTGCTGGTCGCGGGCGCCATCACCGCCGGCGCCGACGGGTACGCGGCCGTGGTCGACCCCGAGGTGGTCGGCTGGCTGGCCGGCGCGGCACCCGCCGCGCGGCGGGTCGGCGGCGTCTGCGCCGGCGTCCACCTGCTGGCGGCGGCCGGCCTGCTCGACGGCCTGCCCGCCACCACCCACTGGCTCACCGCCGCCCAACTCGCCGAACGCCACCCGGAGATCGCCGTCGACGCCGACCCGATCTTCATCCGGGCCGGCCGGACCTGGACCTGCGCCGGCGTCACCGCCGCCCTCGACCTGGCACTCGCCATGGTTGCCGAGGACCACGGCCCGGAGGTCGCCCTGGCCACCGCCCGCGCCATGGTCATGTACGTCAAACGGCCGGGCGGTCAGACCCAGTTCAGCGTCCCGCTGTCACTCCAGGCGAGCGACGACGACCGGATCGACGCGCTGCGCCGCTGGATCGACGCCCACCTCGCCGAACGCATCACCGTCGAGCAGCTGGCCGCACGCACCAACCTCAGCGTCCGCCACTTCGCCCGCGTCTTCCGGCAGCGCACCGGCCGCACCCCCGCCGACTACCTGGAGGCCGTCCGGGTCGAGGCCGCGCGGCGCCTGCTGGAGGAATCCGCCCGGACGCTGCCCGACATCGCCGCCGCGAGCGGCCTCGGCTCGGTCGAGACCCTGCACCGCGCGTTCCGCCGCCGCGTCGGCACCGGCCCCGCCGAGTACCGCCGCCGCTTCCGCCACCGCCCCACCGGCTGACCCCGGCCCACCCACCCCACGCACCCGATCCGCCGACCCGCCCCGCGCGGGGGCGCGACCGACCCTGCCCCCAACCCCGAACAGGAGCAACCCCGTTGTCCCGTACCAAGGTCGTCCCGATCCCCGTCCTCGGCCGCCACGCCGTCAACGCCTACCTGCTGCTCGGCCGGCACCCCGTGGTCGTCGACTCCGGCACCCCGGGCAGCGGCCGCCGGATCACCGAACAGCTCGCCTCGCACGGCGTCGACCCGCAGGACGTCCGCCTGATCGTCCTCACCCACGGGCACATCGACCACTTCGGCTCCGCCGCCGAGCTGCGCCGCCTCACCGGCGCGCCGATCGCCGCGCACGCCGCCGACCTCGGCCCGTACCGCACGGGGCGGGTCCGCGAGCCGTACCTGCCGACCGGGCCGATGGGCCGGGCGATGGCCCGCGACCGCCGGCTCCACGCGGAGGCGGAGTCCTTCGAGCCGGACCTGCTGCTGCGCGCCGGCACCACCGACCTCGCGGAGTTCGGCGTCGGGGGCAGGATCCACCCGACCCCGGGCCACACCGCCGGGTCGGTCTCCGTCCTCACCGACGACGGCGACCTGGTGGCCGGCGACCTGATCGCCAACTCCTTCATGGGGCTGATCCCGGGCCGCCCCGCCAACCCGCCCTTCCACGACGACCCGCTGGCCAACCTGGCCAGCCTCCGCGCCATGCTGGACCTCGGCCCGACCCGCCTCCACGTCGGCCACGGCACCCCGCTCGACGCGGCCCGCGTCACCCGCTGGGCCACCGCCGAGCACCGCCGCCTCACCCGCCGCGCCGCCCGCGGCCGGCTCCGGACCCGCACCACCACGGACGACGGACTGCCGTCCCCCCTCGGGTGACCGTGGACACCTGGGGACCGGATCCGCCCGCCACCGGTGGAAGCGCACGCTGGCGCGGCCGAGGCGTGAACGGGCGTCACGCGTCAGTCGGCCGGCTTCTCCCAGACCGAGACGTGGCGGACGCTGTCCGCGGTGAACGGCTCGCGGGTCCAGCCCGCCCAGCGGTCGCGCAGCCGCAGGCCGGCGAGTCGGGCCATCAGGTCGAGTTCGGCGGGCCAGACGTAGCGGAACGGGATCGAGCTGACCTCGCCGCGGCCGTCCTCGCTGACGGTGATGTAGTGGCAGGTGGCGTCCTGGGTGACGGTGTCGTAGACGGTGTACGCCCAGCCGGTCGGTCCGGTCTCGAAGGGGACGATGTTCTGCCCGGCCGGGATCTTCCGCAGTTCCGGGACGATCACCTCCACCACGAAGCAGCCGCCGGGCGCGAGGTGCTCGGCGGCGTTGCGGAAGCAATCGACCTGCTCGTCCTGGGTGGTGACGTTCATGATCGTGTTGAACACCAGGTAGACCAGCGAGAACGGCCCGTCCGCCGCCGTGTCGACCTTGGTGGTGGCGAAGTCGCCGATCGAGACGCCGATCTCCCCGCCGCCCGGCTTGGCCCGCAGCCGGGCGGCCATCGCCCGGGAGAGGTCGATGCCGTGCACCGGGACGCCGCGCCGGGCCAGCGGCAGGGCGATCCGGCCGGTGCCGATGCCGAGTTCCAGCGCGCGGCCGCCGGCCGCCAGTTCGGCGAGCAGGTCGACGGTCCGGGCGATGGTGTCGGGTTGGAACTCGGCACCGGTGGACTCGTCGTAGTGCTCGGCCACGCGTTCGTCGAAGTGTCCGTCGTCAGAGCTCATCGGGCGAACCTACCGCCGCCGGCGCGGCGGCCGCCGGGAATTCCGGCGGCGCGGCGAGGTGACCCCGCGCCGCGCCCGCCGGGACGAAGCGGACCCCCGCCAGGCGTTCGCGGGAGGCCGCGTCGGCCACGACGACGGACGCCGTGCCGGGCAGCGCGTCCGGGCCGCGCCGGTCGAGGGCGGTGAGCAGCCGGCCGAGGCCGCGGACGTGCCGGCGGAAGACCCGGCCGCCGGTGGTGCGGTTGCGGGCGTGCTGGCCGGCGAGGGCGTCGGCCGGGGTGACGGCGAGCAGGACGACGTGCAGTTCGCGGCCGTGCCGGCGGGCCCAGCGGGCGAGGCAGCGGCGCATCCACCACCGGCTCCCGCAGTCGTGCACCAGCAGCGGCCCGGGGCGGCGGAACGCGGCCCGGGTGCGCAGGAAGTGCAGGGTACGGACGTACGGCCGGTACGCGGCGTAGGGGATCCGGGCGGGCATCCGGGCCTCGCAGGCGGTCCGGGTGCGCCGGGGGTCGATCACCTCGGCCTGCGGTGACCAGCGGCGCAGCAGGGTGCTCTTGCCGCTGCCGGGCAGGCCGCAGACGACCACGACGGCGTCGGTGCCGTAGGTCGGCAGGAGCGGTGGGCCGGGTCGGCCGCGCAGGTCGACCAGGCCGCGCAGGTCGACCGGGCCGCGGGGGGCGGTTCCGGACGGTGTGCCGCTGCTGTCCTCCATCCCGCACTCCCCGCACTGATCTTCCTCGCCGACCCCGGCGACTCTACAGTCTCGTAGAAGCATGCCCCGCCGGGGTCGTCCCCTCCCACCGGTGGCGGCTACTCCTCGGCGAGCAGGCGGACGGCGGTCTCCCGCATCTCGACCTTGCGGATCTTGCCGGTGACGGTCATCGGGAACTCCTCGACCACGTGCACGTAGCGCGGGATCTTGAAGCGGGCGAGCCGGCCCTCGCAGTACGCGCGGACGGCTTCGGCGGTGAGCGGCTCGGCGCCTTCGCGCATCCGGACCCAGGCCATCAGCTCCTCGCCGTACTTGGCGTCGGGCACGCCGATCACCTGGACGTCGAGCACGTCGGGGTGGGTGTGCAGGAACTCCTCGATCTCGCGGGGGTAGAGGTTCTCGCCGCCGCGGATCACCATGTCCTTGATCCGGCCGGTGATGGAGAGGTAGCCGTCCCGGTCCATCACGGCGAGGTCGCCGGTGTGCATCCAGCGGGCGGCGTCGACGGCCTCGGCGGTCTTGTCGGGTTCGCCCCAGTAGCCGAGCATCACGGAGTAGCCGCGGGTGCAGAGTTCACCGGGTTCGCCGCGCGGGACGGTGCGGCCGGTGGCGGGGTCGACGACCTTGACCTCCAGGTGCGGGCCGACCCGGCCGACGGTGGAGACGCGGCGTTCGATCGAGTCGTCGGCGCGGGTCTGGGTGGAGACCGGGGAGGTCTCGGTCATGCCGTAGCAGATGGAGACCTCGGTCATGCCCATCCGTTCGATGACCTGCTTCATCACCTCGACGGGGCAGGGCGAGCCGGCCATGATGCCGGTGCGCAGGCTGCTGAGGTCGTAGGAGTCGAAGTCGGGGACGGCGAGTTCGGCGATGAACATGGTGGGCACGCCGTACAGCGAGGTGCAGGATTCGGCGGCGACCGCGGCGAGGGTGGCGGCCGGGTCGAAGGCGGGGGCGGGGATGACGGCGCAGGCGCCGTGCGAGGTGGCGGCGAGGTTGCCCATCACCATGCCGAAGCAGTGGTAGAAGGGCACCGGGATGCAGATCCGGTCCTGCTCGGTGTAGCCGCACAGTTCCCCGACGAAGTAGCCGTTGTTGAGGATGTTGTGGTGCGAGAGGGTGGCGCCCTTGGGGAAGCCGGTGGTGCCGGAGGTGTACTGGATGTTGATCGGGTCGTCCGGTGCGAGGGCGGTCTGCCGTTCGGCGAGCGCCGCCGGGTCGGCCTGCCGTCCGGTCGCCAGCAGGCCGTCCCAGCCGCCGGAGCCGATCAGCACCACCCGTTCCAGCTCCGCGCAGCGCGGCCGGACCTCCTCGATCATGGCGGCGTAGTCGGAGGTCCTGAACCGCTCCGCCGCGACCAGCAGCCGGATGCCCGCCTGGTTGAGCACGTACTCCAGCTCGTGCGAGCGGTACGCCGGGTTGACGGTGACCAGGACGGCGCCGATCTTGGCGGTGGCGTACTGGGTGAGCGTCCACTCGGCGCAGTTGGGGGCCCAGATCCCGACCCGGTCGCCGCGGTCGATGCCGAGGTCGAGCAGGCCGAGCGCGAGGGCGTCGACGTCCTCGACGAGCTGCCGGTAGGTCCAGCGGCGTCCGGTGGCGCATTCGACGAGTGCGTCCCGGTCGGGGTGGGAGCGGGCGGCGCGGTCGAGGTTCTCGCCGATGGTGTCGCCGAGCAGCGGGACGTCCGCGGTGCCCGACGCGTAGCTGCGGGTGGCCGGCTGGGTGGTCACGGTGGTCCTCCGGGGGTGGGGCGGACAGGTCCGGTGCGCCCCATGATCCACGCCGCCGCGCCGCCGGGCCACCCCCGAACGGTGGTGCGGCCGGCGCCGGTCGTACGGGGGTGCGGTCAGGGTGTTCCGGCGAGCGGGGCGGGCAGCACGGGCGCGGCGGGGGCGGGGCCGAGGGTGGTGGTGCCGGGGGCGGCGCGGTGGCCGAGGCCGGTGCGGTAGACGTCGAGGGCGAGTTCGGTGCGGCCGGTGCGGCGGTAGAGGTCGCCGAGCAGCCGGCACAGGTCGGCGAGGTCGCCGGCCGCCCCGGCGCGCTCCAGCAGGGACAGCGCCCGGACCCAGTGCTCCTCGGCGGCGGCGCTGTCGCCGGCGTCCTCGGCGAGCAGGCCGAGCAGCCGGTGGGCGCCGGCGGCGTGGACGGCGCCGCGCTCGGAGCCGATCGCGTCCAGCAGCGTGGTCAGCAGCCCGGCGGCCTCGGTCCGCCGGCCCATCCGCCGTAGCACGTCGGCGAGTTCGACGTCGATCTGGTGGGTGAAGAGCTCGGCGCGGCGGGTGGCGAGCATGGCGCGGGCGGTGCGCAGTTCCGCCTCGGCGCTCGGCAGGTCGTCGGCCTGGGCGTGGACGTAGCCGCGCATCCAGTGGCACTTGGCGAGGTCGCCGGTGAGCCGCAGGCGCTGGTACAGCTCCTGGGCCTTGGCGAGCGAGCGGTCGGCCTCGGCGGTGCGGCCCTCGGCGATCAGGGTGCGGGCGACGCTGCGGTGCAGGTGGGCGACGAGGGCGGGGTCGGTGGCGTCGGGGGCGAGGGCGAGGGCGAGTTCGGCGGCCTGGGCGGCGCGGGCGTGGGCGCCCATGTCCATGTAGGGGCCGATGACGGCGGAGTAGAGCAGCAGCAGGGCGTCGGGGTCGTGCAGTCCGGCGGCCCCGAGCTGGTCGATGGCGGTCTCCAGCAGGTAGCAGGAGTACCGGAGTTCACCGGCCAGCAGGTGGGTGACGGCGCGGCCGCGGACGGCGGCGGCGCGGGCCGGGAGCGGCTGGTCGGCGAGCAGGCGCTCGGCCTGCTCGAAGTGCGCGCGGGCCCGGTCGAGACGGCCTGCTTCGAGGGCGCATTCGCCGAGGCCGAGCAGGGCCGCGGGGCGGAGCCCGGTGAGCTCCTCCCGCTCGGCGTGCTCCAGCACCTCGGCGAAGCGGCGTGCGGCCAGCTCCACGTCGCCGGTGGCGAGTTCGGCCTGGGCCTCGGCGAGGGTGAGGCGCAGTCGGGCGGCGAGGTGGGCGGGGCGGCCGGTGGCGAGTTCGTCGGTGTCGACGCCGAGGCGGTCGGCGAGGTGCTTGAGCGCGGCGTCGGAGGGGCGGGCCCGGCCGGCTTCGAGGGTGGAGACGTAGGCGGCGGTGTAGGCGGGTTCGGCGAGCGCACGCTGGGTCAGACCCCTGGCGTGGCGCAGTCGTTGGAGCCGTCGTCCGAACTCGTCGGGTCCGTGGTCCTCGGTCATGGTGTGCCGCTCCCCTCGTCGGTGTCCGCGCGCCGGGTCCATTGTCGGGGACGCGACGATGCCCTACATTAACCGCGCACGTAAGTCTGATTATCCCTCAATTTAACTCCTCACGGGAGGTCCCCGCGTGCACATCCGCAGACTCACCACCCTGGCCGTGGCCGCCGCCACCGCCCTCGCGGCCGGCTGCCTCGCCCAGCCCGCCACCGCCGCCCCGGCCGCTCCCCCGGCACCGGACACCACCAGATCCGTCGAGGCCTTCGGCGCGGACGGGTCCATCTCCCGCGCCCGGGTGCCCGCCGCCTCCCCGCACACCGCCGCCCCCGCCGTGCGCGGCCTCGCCGCCGACGGTGCCGTCACCCCGGTCGTCCAGAACGGCTCCCCCGCGGACAAGCTGGACGTGGTGGTGATCGGCGACGGCTACACCGCCGGCGAGCAGGGCGAGTTCCTCACCGACGCCGCCACCAAGTGGCAGGAGATCTCGGCCGTCGAGCCGTACGCCACCTACCGCGGCCTGTTCAACGTCTGGGCCGTGCAGGCGGTCTCCACCGACTCCGGCGTCTCCGGCGACCCCGACCGGGCGACCACCCGGCGCACCGCCCTCGGCTCGTACTTCTGGTGCGGCGACGTCGAGCGGCTGCTGTGCGTGGACACCGACGCGGTCGACCGCTACGCCGCCCTCGCCCCGCAGGCCGACCTGGTGCTGGTCGTCGCCAACAGCGCCAAGTACGGCGGCGCGGGCTACAACGACGTGGTCTCGCCGCTCGGCTACTCCGGCATAGCCACCGTCGCGGGCGGCAACAGCCTCTCCGGGCAGATCGCCGTGCACGAGACCGGCCACTCGCTCGGCCACCTCGCCGACGAGTACTCCTACGCCGACCAGGGCACCTACCACGGCGCGGAACCCGCCGAGGCCAACATCAGCACCCTCACCGCCGACCGGATGCGCCGCGCCCGCACCAAGTGGTACCGCTGGCTCGGCCAGACCTCCCCCGACGGCGGCACGGTCGGCGCCTACCTCGGCGGCGGCTACTACCCCGCCGGGCTGTACCGGCCCACCGACAACTCGATCATGCGGTCGCTCGGCCGCCAGTTCAACCTGCCCGGCCGCGAGGCGATGATCGCCGGGTTCTACCGCTACGCCACCACCCTGGCCAGCACCACCCCGACCACCGCCGCGCTCGGCCCCGCCGACCGGATCACCGTGCAACTCCCGGTCGCCGGCACCCGGCTGCGCTGGTACCTGGACGGCCGCGAACTCACCGCCCTGCGCGACCGCACCGACCTCGACCTGGCGGGCCTCCACCTCACCGGCCCCCGCGGCAGCGTCCACCGGCTCACCGCCCGGGCCACCGACCCCACCCCCGCCGTGATCGACCCCGAGCTGACGCCCTCCCTCACCGACACCCTCAGCTGGCGGATCACCCGCTGACCCCACCCCCACGGCCTGCCCCGGGGGTGGCATGATCGACCGGACGCCACGCCCCGGAGCAGCCCGATGACCTACGCACCACCCGCGCCGCCCGCCTTCGCCGACTGCACGCCCCGCGAGAAGGCCGCCAGACTCGTCACCGACGCGCTGGCCCCGGCCAACCTGGTGGTGGCCCTCCTCCTGCTGGTCGCCTGGCACAGCACCCGCTCCTGGGCGGGCCTCGGCTGGGGCCTGCTGGCAGCGCTGTTCTGCGGCGCCGTCCCGATCGCCCTGGTCCGGCTCGGCGTGCGGCGCGGCGACCTCACCGACACCCACATCCGGGTCCGCCGCCAGCGCCTCGTCCCGATGGCGCTCAGTCTGCTCTCCGTCCTCGCCGGCATCGTCCTGCTGTACGCGCTGCGCGCACCCGCCGACGTCACCGCGCTGGTGGTCGCCATGCTGGTCGGGCTGGCCGCCACCCTGGCGGTCACCGTCGGCTGGCAGATCTCCGTCCACAACTCCGTGGCCGGCGGCACCGTGATGATCCTGCTGCTGGTCCTCGGCCCCTGGGCGGCGGTCACCGCCCTCGGCGCCGCCGCCATCGGCTGGTCCCGCCTCGTCCTCCGGGCCCACACCCCCGCCCAGGTCCTCGCCGGCACCGCCCTCGGCGGCGCCGCAGCGCTCACCTTCGCCCTCCTGCGCTGACAGCCCCTCAGCGACCGCCGCGCGCGGGTGGCGGTTCGAGCTCGCCCGGGCCGACGCACGAAGCGGCCGGGGCCGAGGGCCCGGCGTCGTCCGACGTCGTGCCCGCCCGGCGACCGGAACGGCGGGACTACAGGGCGGGGATCGTCGTGGGCGGCGGGTCGCATTCGGCCCAGACCGTCTTTCCGCCGGCGGCGGGATGCGTGCCCCAGGCCCGGGCGAGGTGGTCGACGATCCGCATCCCGTGCCCGCCGGGGGTGTGCGGCATCGGAGACCGGACCTTGGGCACGGCGGCGGAGGCGTCGGTGACGGCGATCCGGATCCGGCCGCTCGGTGTCGTCCGCAGGTCCAGTGCCAGGGGTCCGTCGGCGTGCTGCGCGGCGTTGGCGAGGAGTTCGGCGGCTACCAGGACGATGTCCGCGACGGCGGCGGATTTCGTGCGGGGGAACCACGTGGTGAGGGCGCGGCGGGTGAAGGCGATGCCCTCGCTCACCGGTGCGGGCCCGGCCGGGAAGGCGAGGCGGGCGGGGACGACCGGTGTGACCGGCAGCGTGCGCACGGGAAGCACCCCCGAAGGTCGGAGTCTGCCCTGGCGTCTTTCCGCCGTCCGGCGGACTACTCCCCGTAGGCCGGCAGGGCTTCGCCCCCTTCGCGCAGTGCTTGCTCGATCGTGGGGGCGCAGGGCAGGACGGTGTCGACCTGGGTGATGCGCAGGGTGCGGCGCGCGGGGGCGGAGGGGGCGACCAGGACCAGCCTGCCGCCGCGCTCCAGGGCCTCGCGCCGGACGGTCAGCAAGGCGTTGAGCCCGGCGGAGGTGAGCAGGTCGACGGCGGACAGATCGACGGCCAGGACACCGGGATGCT
This sequence comes from Kitasatospora terrestris, assembly GCF_039542905.1. Classification (NCBI taxonomy): domain Bacteria; kingdom Bacillati; phylum Actinomycetota; class Actinomycetes; order Kitasatosporales; family Streptomycetaceae; genus Kitasatospora; species Kitasatospora terrestris. Next base: position 8,193,178 of record NZ_BAABIS010000001.1, on the reverse strand, counting down.
GCTGAAAGGCCCGGGTCAGGGCATGGCGGACCTGGTCCTCGTTGTCGTGGTGGAGCGACCCGGCGAGCGCGCACATCACCGCGCCGTCGCGGTTGGTGACGGTGATCGCGGCGTCGGGCATCCCGCCCGCCGCCGGGTCGGCTCGCAGATGTCGGTCATGGGTGGACATGGCGCACGTTCCTTCCGAACCCACCAACGGCTCCACGGTTCGATCCTGTGGGCCGGGGCATCGCATCCGCGCGGGAATCGGGAGACAGTGCGGCGACAGCCGACGGGTATCCGGCGAACGCCGAGATGACGCCGAGCCGGTACCTCGCGTCTGCCCTCCCCGCCCCCCTGCCATGCGCTCGCCCGCCCGGTATTTCGCCCCGCCCGCCGCCCCGCCCCGCGTCCGCGGCGCCGAGCGCACCGCGGCCGCCTCCCCGGCTTCGCGCGGCGTCCGGCGCACTCCGTTCGACGCCGTCCAGCACACCCCGGCCCGGGTGCGCCGGCAGACCCGCGGCAACCCGCTCGCGGCCGGCATCATCGCCTTCGGCGCCGGGATGCTCCTGCCGGTCTCCCGGGCCGAGCAACGCGCCGGCGCCCACCTGCGCGAACACGCCGACGACCTGGTCGAGCCGCTCGAACAGGCCGCCGGCACGGCCGCGCAGGAGATCAAGGAAGAGATGACCGAGCCCGCCCGGGACGCCGTCGAATCCGTCCGGTCCACCGCCCAGGACGCCCCGGGCACCACCAAGGACACCGGCCGCCAGGCCGCCCGGACCACCACCGCGCCGTCCACGCACGTGACGGTGGCCCGCAGCTCCGGGACGGAGTCGCCGCGCCCCGCGCCGTCCCCTGGGGAGGCGGGACGGCGCGGGACGTCCGGTGGGTGCGGCCGGTCAGGCCTGGATCTGCTTGCGGCCGCCGCTGTGGCTGATCGCGATCTTGCGGGGCTTGGCCTTCTCCGCGACCGGGATCCTCAGGGTCAGCACACCCGCGTCGTAGTCGGCGCTGATCCCGGCCGGGTCGAGGGTGTCGGAGAGCATCACCTGCCGGGAGAACACACCCAGCGGCCGCTCGGACAGCTCCCACTTCACCTCATCGCCCTGGTGACGCGGACGGCGCTCGGCCTTCACCGTCAGCATGTTCCGCTCGACGTCGATGTCGATCGCCTCCGGATCGACACCCGGCAGGTCGAAGCAGACCACGTACTCGTCCCCCACCCGGTAGGCGTCCAACGGCATCGGCGCCGGACGCGACCAGGTCCCGTTCGTCCCCAGGAACTGCTGGGTCAGCCGGTCCAGTTCGCGGAACGGGTCAGTGCGCATCAGCATCGCGAAACACCTCCATCGATCGGTTGGGTGCCAGTGCGCTTCACCTGAATCCGTTCTAACATGTCATCCATCCGATGACAACCATGCGAGTCACCCAAGGAGTGACAGACGTGGGGAAGCCCCCGAACACACCCGACACCACCGGACCGGCGTCCTTCCTCGCCGCCACCACCGCCCTCGCCGCCATCGACCACGCCGTCCACACCGCCCGCACCACCCCCACCACCGACACCCACGCCACCACCACCGCCACCGGCCCCCAACCCGCCCTCGCCGCCCTCCTCCTGCTGCGCGAACTGCGCACCGAACTCGCCGGCTGGGAAGCCGGCCTGGTCGAGACCGCCCGCGCCCAAGGCGCCACCTGGGCCGACCTCGCCCACCCCATGGGCGTCGCCAGCCGCCAGGCAGCCGAGAACCGCTACCTGCGCCTGCGCCCCCACCACCCACACCCCACCCACCAGACCGGCGCCGAACGCGTCAAAGCCGTCCGCGACCGCCGCGCCGCCGACCGCGCCGTCACCGCCTGGGCCCGCGACCACGCCACCGACCTGCGCATCCTCGCCGCCCGCATCACCACCTGCAACGACATCGCCCCCGCCGGCCACCCCACCCTCACCGCCCTCACCACCGCCCTGGGCACCACCGACCCCGCCGACCTGATAACCCCCCTCACCGACATCCGCCCCCACCTCGGCACCGCCCACCCCGACCTCACCGCCCGCCTCGACGACCTCACCCACCGAACCGACCGACTCCGCCATGACAGCGACCAACAACGCGCCTGACCAAACCACCACCACGGCACTCGACACGGCCGGGAGGAAAGCCGGGTACGACCAGGCGTACCGTCCCTGTATGGGGCCGATGGTCCCTCGGGCGGTCGTGCCCGGGGTCCGACGGCCGCGTCGGACGGGGCGAGTCGGGAGCGGCGGTGTCTGACAGCGACGGCCAGGGAGCAGGTCTGCTGGGCGAGGCCCTGGCCGACATCGTCCGCCGCACCGGCGCCTCGGGCGGTGGCGTCTACCTGCTGGACGATCCCGGTCCGGTCCTGGGCCTGGCGGTGATGTGCGGGGTGCCGGCAGAGGTGGCGTGGCCCTGGCTGCGGATCCCGTTGAGCGCGCCGACCCCGGTGAGCGACGCGGTGCGCGAGGACCGGCTGGTCTGGGTGGGGTCGCAGGACGAGATGGCGCGGGCCTACCCGCGGGCGGCCGCCAGCCTGCCGTACCGGTTCTCCCTGGCCGCGGCGCCCTTGCCGGACGAGGCACGGTGCTCGGGTGCGCTCCTCCTGCTGTGGCCCGCGAGCCACCCGAGCGGCCCCACCGCACGCGAGCGCGACCACGTCACCTCCGCCGCCCGCCGCATCTCCCGGGTCCTGGACGGGTCGACCGCGCGGCCCGCCGTCCCGGATCAGCCGCACCTCGTACCGGTGGCCGGCGCCACCACCGGCAGGTACCCGCCGCAGGCAGCGGCCGACTACCTGGAGCGCCTGCCCGAGGGCTCCCTCGGACTGGACCTCGAGGGCAGGATCACCTTCCTCACCGCCACGGCCGCGGCACTGCTCGGTGCCGACGCCGACCGCCTGCCGGGCACCCGGCCCTGGCAGTCGCTGCCCTGGCTGGACGACAGGATGGTGGAGGACCACTACCGCACCGCCGTGATCAGCCGTGACCCGGTCGCCTTCACCGCCCTGCGCCCGCCCGGTACGTGGCTGCGCTTCGAACTCCACCCGGACGCCAGCGGCATCAGCGCCCGCATCACGCGCGCACCGGCGCCCGGACACGACCGGCCGCCGCCGGAGAGCGACCGTCCGCCCGCCGCGGCCACCGCGCAGACCGGCCGGCTGTACCAGCTCCTCCACCTGGCCGCCGCGCTGACCGAGACCGTGGCCGTCCGCGACGTCGTCGAACTGGCCGCCCACCAGATCCTGCCCGCCTTCGGCGCCGACGGGCTGGTCCTGTCCGCCGCCGACGCCGGACGGCTCAAGATCATCGGATACCACGGCTACGAGCAGTCGACCATCGACCAGCTCGACGGCCTGCCGGTGGACACCGGCCTCACCCCCGCCGGGCAGGTCCTCGTCGACGGTGTCCCGTCCTTCTTCACCAGCCCCGACGACATGGCCGAGCGCTACCCCCGGGCCCCGCGGATCAGCGGCAAACAGGCCTGGGCCTTCCTCCCCCTGGCCATCTCCGGCCGTCCCGTGGGCTGCTGCATCCTCTCCTACGACCGGCCGCGGGCCTTCAGCGCCGACGAACGCGCCGTCCTCACCTCACTGGCCGGACTCGTCGCCCAGGCACTGGACCGCGCCCGCCTCTACGACGCCGCCCGGGATCTCGCCCGCGGCCTCCAGCAGGCCCTCCTGCCCCGCAGCCTGCCCGCCCTCCCCGGCCTGGCGAGCGCCGCCCGCTACCTCCCGGCCAGCCGCGGCATGGACATCGGCGGCGACTTCTACGACCTCATCCGCATCGACGCGACCACCGCCGCGGCCGTCATCGGTGACGTCCAGGGCCACAACGTGGCGGCCGCCGCGCTCATGGGGCAGGTCCGCACCGCCATCCACGCCACCGCGGGCGCCCCGCCCGAACAGGTCCTCGCCCGCACCAACCGCGTCCTGGCCGACCTGGAGAGCGACCTGCTCGTCTCCTGCCTCTACGCGCACATCGACCTCGCACGCCACCGGGTCGTGCTAGCCAGTGCCGGCCACCCCCCGCCCCTCCTCCACCGGCCCGGCCACCCGCCCGGGCCCGTCCGCCTCGACCCCGGCCCCCTGCTCGGCGTCGAGACCGGCGCCCAGTACCCCACCACCGTCCAGCCGTTCCCCCCGACCGCCACCCTCGCCCTGTACACCGACGGACTCCTCGAAACCCCCGGCACCGACCCCGAACACGCCGCCCACGACCTCGCCCGCCAGCTGTCCGCACACGGCCACCGCCCGCTCGGCCACCTCCTCGACACCCTCCTGCGGCACGCCCGCCCCACCGCCCACTACACCGACGACATCGCCCTCCTCCTCCTGCGCGCCGACCCGCAACCGGGCTGACCGCCCTCCCCACCGCCTTTCCCCGCCGTCGTGGCCGGACGGTTCCGCCGGCCGTCATTCCTCGGCGGCGCCGCGGGCGAGGTGGATGACGAAGCCGCTGCGGGGACGGGCGATCATCCGGCGGAGGGAGATGGTGAGGTCCTGGTCGGGGACCGTGCAGTCGAGTCGCGCCAGCCGCGGGGCGAGGGATTCGAGCAGCCCCACGACGACGCCTTCGCCCGGGCAGCGGTGGCCGGTGGCCGGATCTCCGCCGCCCTGGGGGATCAGCTTCTGCGGGTCGGCGGGCTCGTCGAGGAAGCGCTGGGGGCGGAAGCGGTAGGGGTCCTCCCACAGCGCCGGGTCGTGCTGGTGGCCGTAGAGATCGAGCAGGACGAGGGTGCCTTCCGGGACGGACTCGCCGGCGAAGGTCACGTCGCCGGCCGCCTTGCCCGCCACGAACGGGGCGAAGGGGTAGAAGCGGCGCACTTCCTGGGTGAAGGCCGTGGCGAAGGAGGCGTCGTCCGCGGCCAGCCGGCCGCGGTTCTCGGGCCAGCGGTGCATGGCGTGGGCGGCGAACGCCGCGAACCAGCAGACGGCGACGGTCGGCCGGAGGATGTTCAGCACCTCCACCGCCGCCACCCGCGGGGCCGGAAACTGCCCGTCCGCGTCGCGGTGCAGCGCCACCACCTGCACGGCGCAGCCCTCCGGGAGCTGTACGGAGCCGTCGCGGACGGATTCGACGAGGGCCGCGATCGAGCGCTCCTGGCGCCTGCGGGCGAGCCGGGCCCGCCAGTGCCGCGGGCCCGGGGTGGCGAAGCCGTCCACCATGCGCACCAGGTCGCGGGCCAGGGGCGCCACCTCGTCGTCGCTGATGTCCAGGCCGGCCCAGCGGGCGACACCGGCGGCGAGCACCTCGGCCACCGCGTCCAGCAGGACGACCGTGCCGCGTTCGCGCCAGGCGGGCACCGCGGCGTCCCAGGCCTCGACGGTGCGGGCGACCAGCTGCTCCAGCTGCCGCGGATCGGCGAGCAGTCCGAGGAACATCGCCTTCCGGAGCTGGTGCTCCGGCCCGTCGAGGCCGTGGACGGCCCCGTGGCCGAAGAGGGTGCTGCGCACGGGTTCCGGCAGTGCGCCGCTGCGGCGGACGTGCCGCTCGTCGTAGAAGAACCGCACCGCGTCCGGGCCGTGCAGGGCAACGGCCGGTCGGCCGAGCAGGCGGGTCCGCAGCACCGGTCCCCGGTGGCGGCGCAGCCGGTTCGGCAGCCATGCGTAGCCGGTCAGCAGCAGGGGCAGGGTGTTGTCGGTCCGGGGGAAGGCTCGTCGGTCCATGGGGCGTCGACTGCCCGGGAGGGTGGGGGGCAAACCGCAGGTCGCCCGGATGCCCGAGCGTGCGGGTGCCGGGGTGCTACCCCTGGTCGCCCGAGCCGGGCTCCGCCATCCTGCGGTGGGCCCGGGCCTTGATGCTGTCCGGGAGCACCTTGTTCGCCAGCCCCTGGGCCTTGGTCTTCGCCGATCCCGCGACGATCTTGTCCTTGCCCGCCATGAGCGCCTCGAAGCCCTGCCGGGCGACCTGGGCCGGGTCGTCCTTGTCCTGCCTGCCGACCTTGGTGTCTTCCATGCCGGCCCGTCTGAAGAAGTCCGTGTCTGTCGGGCCGGGCATCAGGGCGGTGACGGTCAGGGAGGTGTCCTTCAGCTCGTTCTGCAACGCCTGGGCGAAGGACTGCAGGAAGGACTTGGAGGCGTTGTAGACGGCCTGGAACGAGCCCGGCATGGTCGAGGCGATCGAGGAGGTGATCAGCAGGCGCCCTTCGTCCCGGGCCGCCATGTCCCGCAGCAGCAGCTTGGCCAGGTGGACGGTCGAGGTGATGTTCAGGTCGATGACGGCGAACTCGTCGGTCAGTTCGGTGTCGAGGAACGCCCCGCCCTGCCCGACTCCCGCGTTCAGCGCCGCCGCGGCGAGGGGGCGGCCGTCCGCCTTGACGGCGCGGTGCACCTCTTCGACCCCGGCGGCGTCGCGCAGGTCGGCCCGTACGGCGCGCACCCGGACGCCGTAGTCGGTGAGCCGGCCGGCCGCCCCGTCCAGGCGGGCGTCCTCGGCGGCGATCACCAGGTCGAAGCCGTTCTCGGCGAACTGCTTCGCCAGCTCCAGGCCGATCCCGCTGGACGCGCCGGTGACCAGGGCGAGGGGCCGTCCGTTCGTCGTGCTCGTTGTCTCGGTCATGCCCGGCGCCTGCCCGGCGCGCCTGCCACCAACCACCCGGTCCGGGATGCCGTCCGGCGAACGAGGGCATGCCGGACGGCCCACCGGGTAACCGCTGGGGCGCGGTCAAGGGCCGCACGAACTCCGGAACCACGAGGAGGAGCCGTGGAGGACGTCCCGCAGGGCGGAGCCGGTGGTGTTCCGCTCGACGACACCGATCAGAAGCACCCGATCCACCCGCCCGGGAACGACGGTGGACCGGACGCCGGCCAGGAGGAGCAGGAGGGCGACGCCACGACCGCCGAGCCCGGCAGGGCGCGGACCCTCGACCCGCAGGAGACCACCGACGAGCAGGGCGAACAGCCCACCGAGAGCTGACCGCGGTACGCACGCGGTGGCGCGGAACGACGGAGAGACATGAGCGACGAAGCGATGGGCGACGACGTCTACCAGCCGACCGGGAACATGGAGGAGCAGGCCGACGCCGCCCCCCTCGACCTGGACGACGCGATCGACGAGCGCGACCAGGACGACCTGCTCGACGAAGGCTACTCCCCGCCGGAGCGGCCGCTGGGCGTCGACAAGGTCGGCGTGACGGCCGCCGAGCAGCGCGACGGCGAGAGCCTGGACGAGCGTCTCGCCCAGGAGCAGCCCGACGTCCTGCCGGACCCGGGCGGAGCCGGCGACGGGCCCGACGGCGAGGGCGAGCCCGCCGGCCCGGCGACCGCCGGCAGCCGCCGCGCCGGGCGGCTGGTGGCCCCCGACGAAGGCGTCCGGTCCGACACGGAGAAGGACCTCGTCGCGTCCGACGTCGGCATCGACGGCGGCGCCGCCGGCGCGGAGGAGGCCGCGGTGCACATCGTCCCCGACGAGTCGGACACGACCACCACCTAGCGCCGGACGGAGCCGCAGGCCCGCGCCCGGGTCCGTGACCCCGGGCGCGGGCCGACCGTGCCCGCGCCCACCCGTCGCGGCGTCGCGGACACGCGGGGTGGCCCCCGTTTCCGTACGCGCGGTCGGGGCAGCCGCCGGGCATGGACCAGTCGCAGGCACCCGTTCTCGAAGCGCTCGCCGCCTGGCGCGCCAACCCGCAGACCGCCTTCACCCCTCCGGGTCACAAGCAGGGCCGCGGGGTCGATCCGCGCGTCCTGGCAGCCCTCGGTGCGGGGGTGTTCCGCTCGGACGTGCTCGCCACCGGCGGGCTCGACGACCGCACCACCTCGCGGGGCATCCTCCAGCACGCCCAGGAGCTGATGGCCGAGGCGGTGGGGGCCGACCACACGTTCTTCTCCACGTGCGGCAGCAGCCTGTCCGTCAAGGCGGCCATGCTGTCGGTCGCCGGTCCCCACGAGCACCTGCTGGTGGGCCGGGACGCCCACAAATCCGTGGTGGCGGGCCTGATCCTGGCCGGGATCCGCCCGATCTGGGTCGACCCGATCTGGGACCCCGACCTGCACCTCGCCCACCCCCCGTCCGCGGACGCCTACCGCGCGGCGCTCGACGAGCACCCCGACGCCCGGGGCGCCCTGGTCACCTCGCCGACCCCGTACGGGACCTGCGCCGACCTGGCCTCCATCGCCGAGGCCTGCCACGACCGCGGCGTGCCGCTGATCGTCGACGAGGCCTGGGGCGCGCACCTGCCCTTCCATCCTTCGCTGCCCAGCTGGGCCATGGACGCCGGTGCCGACGTGTGCGTCACCTCCGTCCACAAGATGGGCTCCGCGCTGGAGCAGAGCTCGGTCTTCCACCTCCAGGGCGACCTGGTCGACGCCGCCGTCCTCAAGCAGCGCGAGGACCTGCTCGGCACCACCAGCCCCTCGGTCCTGATCCACGCGGCCCTCGACGGCTGGCGCCGCCAGATGGTCCAGCACGGCCGCGCCCTCTACGACGACGCACTCGACCTGGCCCACGACCTCCGCGGACGCATCGACGACCTGGCCGGGCTGCACGTCCACGGCCGCGCCGACTTCTGCGGCCCCGACCGCGCCGCCGACCTCGACCCGCTCCAGGTCGTCATCGACCTCAGCGCCCTCGGCACCAGCGGCTACCGCGCCGGCGACTGGCTGCGCTCCCACCACCAGATCAACCTGCACGTGTGCGACCACCGGCGGATCAGCGCCCAGCTCACCCATGCCGACGACACCACCTCCACCGAGCCGCTCCTGGCCGCCCTCGCCGAACTCGTCGACGTCGCCGCGGACCTGGGGCCGACGCCCGAGGTGCACCTGCCCTCGCCCGCCGAACTCCGCCTCGACCAGGTGATGCTCCCCCGCGACGCCTTCTTCGGCCCGACCGAGCAGGTGCCCGTCGAGAAGGCGGCGGGCCGGATCGCCGCCGAGATGATCACCCCCTACCCGCCCGGCATCCCGGCGGCACTGCCCGGTGAACGCCTCAACGAGGACGTCCTGGAGTACCTGACCAGCGGGCTGCGCGCCGGAATGCTCATCCCGGACGCCGCCGATTCGAAGCTGCACACCGTACGGGTGACCGACGAGAGGACCACACCGTGACGAGCGATCAGCACACTCCGCACGACCCCACCGAGCAGCACCCGACGCCTCCGTTCCCCGAGCAGTCCCAGGCCCACCCGGGCAGCGGCGCCGCCATGGAGCCCGAACCGGACCACGGCGAAGCGACGTACCGGGGAACCGGCCGCCTGAACGGACGGATCGCGCTGATCACCGGCGGCGACTCCGGCATCGGCCGGGCCGTCGCCCTCGCCTTCGCCCGCGAGGGCGCCGACGTCGCCTTCTGCCACCTCCCGGAAGAAGCCGCCGACGCCGAGGCCACGGCCGCGCTCGTCGAGGGCGCCGGCCGGCGGGCACTGCCGGTCGCCGGCGACCTCCGCAACGAGGAGTTCTGCGAGCGGCTGGTGGCGCGCTGCGTCGACGAACTCGGCGGCCTGCACGTGCTGGTCAACAACGCGGCCTACCAGATGTCCCAGCCCGACGGGCTCGCCGCGATCGGCACCGAGCAGTTCGACCGCGTCATGCGCACCAACCTCTACGGCATGTTCTGGACCACCCGCGCCGCCCTGCCCCACCTCCGGGCGGGCGCCTGCGTCATCAACACCGCGTCGGTGCAGGCCTACAAGCCCAGCCCGCACCTGCTGGACTACGCCATGACCAAGGCCGCCATCGTCGCCTTCACCCAGGGCCTGGCGATGCAGCTCGCCCCCGACGGCATCCGCGTCAACGCCGTCGCCCCCGGCCCGGTCTGGACGCCGTTGATCCCGGCCACCATGGACGAGGAGAAGGTCGCGCACTTCGGGGAGCAGTCCCCGCTCGGCCGGGCCGCGCAGCCCGCCGAGATGGCCCCGGCCTACGTCTTCCTCGCCTCCCAGGAGTCCTCCTACATCACCGCCGAGATCGTCAACGCCACGGGCGGCACCCCCCTGCCCTGACCTCGCGCTTCACTCGTTCGGCCGCGCAACGGCCCGGCGTCGTCGACGCACCCGCCCCGCCGTGGTCGACTGCCGTGCATGGTGCGCGGACGGAACGGGATGCGGGCGGGCCTCGGGGTGGCCGCGGCCCTGGTGCTGCTGTGCGGCTGCTCGTCGCTGTCGGACCGGGAAAACGCGGTCGCGGCCGCAGCACGCGGCTTCGAGGCCGACCTCGCCCGCCAGGACAGCGCGGCACTGTGCGGCGCACTGGCCCCGGGCACGCGCGAGGAACTGGAGGACAGCAGCAAGAGCGGCTGCGAGCAGGCGATCGGCGACAGCGACCTGCCCGCGGCGACGGACGTCCGCCGGGTGGACGTCTACGGGCAGCAGGCCCGCGCGGTGCTGGACGGCGACACGCTCTTCCTGTCCGCGTTCACGGACGGCTGGAAGATCACCGCCGCCGGATGCGAACCACAACCCCGCAAACCGTACAAGTGCGCACTCAAGGGAGCGTGACACCGGTGCGCGGCCTGTTCACCCTGTGCGTGCTGACCGTGGTCGGCGGGCTGGTGTACTTCACGACGATCGGGGCGCTGCACCGATGAGCCGCACGGCGCGCTTCCTGCGCGACAACAGCCTCACCCTGGTCTTCGGCACCGCCTTCCTGCTCACCCTCGTCGGCCAGGCCGCCTCGGGGATCGCGGAGGTGAACAACGAGCTGGTCGCAGCCGACCTGCAGCCCGTCTCGGTCGCCGGCTACCTGACCGGCTCCGACTTCGCGGTCGACGTCACCGAGAACTGGCAGTCGGAGTACCTGCAGTTCTTCCTCTACATCTTCGGCACCGTCTGGCTGCTGCAACGCGGCTCCCCCGAGTCCAAGAGCCTGGACCGGGCCGGCACCGAGTCCGACCGCGACCAGAAGGTCGGCCCGCACGCCGGGAACGACTCCCCCGCATGGGCCCGCGCGGCCGGGCTGCGCCGCACCGTGTACTCGCGCTCGCTGGGCCTGGTGATGGCCGCGTTCTTCCTCGGCTCCTGGTTCGCACAGTCCGTCGCGGGCGTGTCGGCGTTCAACGCCGAGCGGCTGCGCGACCTGCAGGCACCGTTCACGTGGGGGGACTACGTGTTCTCCGCGGACTTCTGGAACCGCACCCTGCAGAACTGGCAGTCCGAACTCCTCGCCGTCGCCTCCATGGCGATCCTCTCCGTCTACCTGCGCCAGCGCGGCTCCCCCGAGTCCAAACCCGTCGGCGCGGCCCACACCTCCACCGGCGTCGAAGGCTGACGCCCCTCGCGGGCACCCGGTCCGGCACGGCGCGCACCGGCCCGGGCACCCGCGGCGGTCAGGACCGGCCGCGGCCGGTCACGAAGTCACGGGCCCGGTCCACCAGACCTGCGCCGGGGGCGAGGATCTTGCTGGCCGTCGGGGAGCTCGGCGCCGCCGGGTGCGGCCGGGTGGGGGCCATGGCCTTCGCGCGGCGGATCCTGTCGCCGAGGTCGTCCAACTGCTCGGCGGTGCAGGCCTGGCGCAGCATCGGGAAGAGGTTGGCCTCCTCGTCCTGGACGTGGGCGGTGACCTCGTCCATCAGCTGCTGGAGCATCATGTCCATCCCGGGGTCGTCGGTCCTGGTCTTCTCCAGCTCCTTGAGGAGCTCCTCGACCCGGGCGTGGTCCTCGATCTCCTTGTCCGCGAGCCGGTCGCCCCCGGCGACGTACTCGCGGACCGCCGGGTAGAGGTACTGCTCCTCGGCGACCGAGTGGCGCACCAGCTCGATGGTGACCTCGTCCACGAGGTCCCGCAGTGCCTGTCCGGCGCCGGCCATCGCCTGGATCCGGCCGAACATGTCCTCCACCTCGCGATGGTCGGCCGTCAGCTCCTCGATCACGTTCCCGCCGTGCCCCATCAGGTGCCTGCCTCTCGTCGTCCGCGGGCGGGTCGGTCCGCGCCCAACGGGAAGGCGTTCCCTCCCCCGCGCCCGTTCCGCACCTGCGGACCGGGTGCCTCACCCGATCGGACCGCTGCCGCACCCGTGCGCGAGGCGTAACCCGGGCGCAGGTGGAAAGCCGTCCCACGGGTGGGCGAGGCAGGCGGGGGGACACGGAAGCGCTGGAGGTGGAGCATGGCCGGGCTCTCTGGGGACGGCGGGCGGCCCGTGCCGGCCCCGGCCGTCCGTGACCACGTCGACGGGCACCTGGAGGGGTGGGTGGAGGAGCTCGCGGCCTGGACGGCCGTCCCCTCCGTCTCGGCCGTCCCCGAGCACGCGTCCGACCTGGACGACTCGGCGCGGTTCCTCACGGAGCGGCTGCGGGAGGCGGGATTCCCGGAGGTGGACGTGTGGACCACCGCGGGCGCCCCCGCCGTCCACGCCCGCTGGCCCGCCCGGGACCCCGACGCGCCGACGCTGCTCGTCTACGGCCACCACGACGTGCGCGCCGTCGTCCCGGAGCACTGGCGCATCACCGCCCCGTTCTCGCCGCTGCGCCGCGGCGACCGGCTGTACGGCCGCGGCGCCTCCGACGCCAAGGCCCAACTCCTGTGCCACGTCTGGGCGCTGCGTACCCATCTGGCGGTCACCGGCCGTACCGCACCGGACTTCACGCTCCTCCTCGTCGTCGACGGCGAGGAGGAGATCGGCTCACCCCACCTGGCCGACCTGCTGGGCCGGCACGCGGGCCGGCTGCGGCCCGATGCCATCGTGCTGTCCGACACCATGCTCTGGTCCCTCGACGACGCGGCCGTCTGCACGGGGGTGCGCGGCGCGGTCAGCGCCCACCTGGAGATCCGCGGCGCCGACCACGACGTCCACAGCGGTCTCGTCGCCGGCGCGGCCCCGGACCCGTCGGCCGAGCTCTGCCGGGTCCTCGGGCACCTCCACGACGAGCGGGGCAGGGTCGCCGTCCCCCACTTCTACGACGACGTCCGGCCGCCCACCGCGGCCCGGCGGGCCGAACTCGCCTCCGTGCCCTTCGACACCGAGGACTGGCTGCGCCGCACCGGATGCCGCGGCGTGCGCGGCGAAGCGGGGTGGAGCGTGCTCGAACGCCTGTGGAGCCGGCCCGCCGCCGAGATCGCGGTGCTGCACGGCGGCGAGCCCGGGCTGCCCTCCCGGGGCGTCATGCCCGCGGTCGCCGCCGCCGACATCGGTCTGCGCCTGGTGCCCGACCAGAGCGCCGACCGGGCCGTCGACCAACTGCGCCAGTGGGTCGGGGAGCAGGTGTCGCCGGACTTCGCCTGGCGGCTGACCAGCCCGCCGATCAACGCCGACCCCTACTCCACCCCGGCCGGGCACCCGGTCCTGGCGGCCCTGGACCGGGCGGTGAGCCGGACCGTCGGCCGCCCGGCCGTCCACATCGGCAACGGGGGCAGCGCCCCGGCCGCGCTGCTGGCGCAGGCCCTGCACGCACCGGTGGTCTTCTACGGCACCGGCCTGCCCGAGGACCGCTGGCACGACGCCGACGAGAAGGTCGAACTCCGGGCCCTGCGCCAGGGGGTGGAGACCCTGGCGTACTTCTACGACGACCTGCCCCGGGCGCTGGGACGTCCTCCCGCGCACGCGGCGGCCTGACCGCCCGGGGCGGGCGGGGCGCACCGCGCGCACCGCCCGCCCGGGGAGCTCCGGTCAGTCGGACGACTCCGGCGGGGCCGGGAAACGCTCCCACACCCGGTGGGCGGCGAGGAGCGTCGTGATCCCGGCCAGGACGTCCTCGCCGTCGTCACCGAGCACGACGCCCGGTGCGTCGGCCGGGATGCCCGCCGCCTCCAGGGCCTGCCCGGCGGCGCCCCACCCGCCGACCGCCTTGCCGTGGCGCCACGCCTCCGTGAGCATCAGGGTGATGCGGGGATCGACGGGGGCGGCCGGAGCGGCGGGGTTCCCCGCCTTGGCGTCACGCGCGCCGTCCGCGTCCAGCCCGGGAGCGGGCACGCCGGCGAGCAGGACCGCGTCGAACTCGAGCGACCTGGCGGTGGCGAAGGTGCGCTGGACGGCGACGGGTTCCTCGCCGTCGACCCTCAACGCCCCACCGGTGGGGCCGACGACGAGCGGCACCATGTCGGCGTCCAGTACCGCCCGGCGAACGGTGTCGAGCCCGGCGAGGTCCGCGTCCGGGGCGGCCACCAGACCGACGACCCGGCCCGCCGTCGGCCAGGTGCGGCCGACCTGCGAGAGGGCGGGGCTGGGTGCGATGTCGGCCAGGTGCTCGGACCGCTCGGGAGCGGGCAGGCCCAGCCCCTGCGCCACCTGGGCGCACAGGTACGGGTCGATGTTGGCAAGGACCTTCAACGTGCGTTCCTTGACGGCCTGTTCGTAGCACTTGCCGAGTTCGAAGGTGTAGGCGGCGATGATGTGCTCGCGTTCGACCGGGCTCATGCTGGACCAGAACAGCCGGGGCTGGGTGAAGTGGTCGGAGAAGGAGACCGGCGCCTCACGGACCTTGCCCGTCGCGGCGATCGGGGTCGGGTGCTCGATGTAGCCGTGCTCGCCCGCGCCCGCGAAGAACGGACAGCCGCCGTCCAGCGAGTTCGGCTTGTACGGTGCGACGCCGCCGTGCACCGCGTCCTGGTGGAAGCCGTCCCGGAGCATGTCGTTGACCGGCGCGTGGGTGCGGTTGATCGGGATCTGGGCGAAGTTGGGGCCGCCGAGCCGGGTGATCTGGGTGTCGAGGTAGGAGAACAACCTGCCGGCCAGCAGCGGGTCGTCGGTGACGTCGATGCCGGGCACCAGGTGCCCGGGGTGGAAGGCGACCTGCTCCACCTCCGCGAAGAAGTTCGTCGGGTTGCCGTTGAGGGTGAGCAGGCCGACGGGCTGGACGGGGGCGAGCTCCTCCGGGACGATCTTCGTCGGGTCCAGCAGGTCGATGCCCTCGAACACCTGCTCCTCGTTGTCGGGGAACACCTGCACACCCAGCTCCCACTCCGGGAACGCGCCGGACTCGATGGCGTCGTACAGGTCCCGCCGGTGGAAGTCCGGGTCGAGGCCCGCGATCAGCTGGGCCTCCTCCCAGACCAGCGAGTGCACTCCCAGCTTCGGCTTCCAGTGCCATTTCACGAGCACCGTCCCGCCCTCGGCGTCGACCAGGCGGAAGGTGTGGACGCCGAAGCCCTCCATGGTCCGGTAGGACCGCGGGATCCCGCGGTCCGACATGTTCCACAGCGTGTGGTGGGTGGCCTCGGTGTGCAGCGAGACGAAGTCCCAGAAGGTGTCGTGGGCCGACTGCGCCTGCGGGATCTCCCGGTCCGGGTGCGGCTTGGCGGCGTGCACGACGTCGGGGAACTTGATGGCGTCCTGGACGAAGAAGACCGGGATGTTGTTGCCGACCAGGTCGAACACGCCCTCGGTGGTGTAGAACTTCGTGGCGAAGCCCCGGGTGTCACGGACGGTGTCCGCCGACCCCCGGGATCCCAGCACGGTCGAGAACCTGACGAACACCGGCGTCTCGACGTCCTCCGCCAGGAACGCCGCCCGGCAGATCCCGGTGGCCGTGCCGTACGCGCGGAACACTCCGTGCGCGGCCGCCCCGCGCGCGTGCACCACCCGCTCGGGGATCCGCTCGTGGTCGAAGTGCGTGATCTTCTCCCGCAGGTGGTGGTCCTGGAGGAGCACCGGTCCGCGGGGCCCCGCCTTGAGCGAGTGGTCGGAGTCGTGCAACCGGGTGCCCTGCGCCGTGGTGAGGTAGGCGCCGTGCTGTGACCGCGCGTCGGCTTCCGCCCCGTCCGTCCGGCCCGTCGCCGAGACAACGGCAGGGGCTTCCTGGTCCTGCTTGGGCGGCAGCGGATCGGCCGGCTCGACGGGCTCGGCGAGCGTCGGCGGCCGGGGCGCGGGCGCGCCCGGCACCTCGGGGCTGTCGTCCGGAAGGGCGGCCTCGGCCAGCTCCGCCACCTTGTCGACGATCTTCTTCACGGGTCCCTGGTCGGTCATCGGTTTCCTCCGGTGCGGTGGTCGCGGGTGCCGGACGCCACGGACGGACGCGGCAGCCGGCCGGGCGGATCGCCCAGCGGCAGGCGGTCGGCCGGGAGCGCAGCGAGGGGCACCGACACCTTGCGGGCCCCGTACGCTCCCATGCCGCCGCGGATCGACTCCGGCACCCGGCGCGTGCCCTGCGGCTCCAGCGGCAAACGGCCCCGTGGCACCGCGACGCCGCCGGCCGTCCACCACCGGCACCCCGCGCCGTGGACCTCCGGAATCCACGGGTCGGAAGAGACCCGGGGCCCGCCCGGCGTAACCCGGCGGGCACGGGAAAGACGCGCCGCAGGACCCCACCCCGGGAGTGTTTCCCATGACCACGCCGCCGGCCGTCCCGGTGCTCAGGTGCCGCCTGGCGTTCCCGGCCGGGCCGGGATCCGGTGTGGAGAAGGGCATCGCCTTCACCCGCCTGGCCCTGGCCGACTGGTTCCCCGGCGTGGACCGCCGCGCCGTCTGGGAGGCGGTCCTGGTGACGGCCGAGCTCCTCGCCAACGCCGCCACCCACGCCGGCGGCCCACTGACCCTGGACCTGTACCGGATCCCGGAGAACCGGGTCGGGATCGCCGTCAGCGACACCAGCACCGACCGACCGCAGCTCCAGCCGCTGTCACCGCACACCCCCGGCGGCCACGGCCTGCGGATCGTCGACCGCCTCGCCCGCGCCTGGGGAAGCAGCCCCACCACCACCGGTGGCAAGACCGTCTGGGCCGAATACGACCTCGCCCCACCGGCCCGGGGCGGCGGGTGACGGCCGGCGCCCCCGACCGGGCAGGCTTCGCCCCCGGGTCATTCCCGGCTCCCTTTCGTTTCCGGGGCTGGAGGAGGAGGCTGGAGAGGACGGAGTCGACGTGAGGCAACGCCGGGCGGCCCCTCCTGGGAAGGAGTGCCGGCACCGACGCGCTCTTCCCCGTCAGCCCAGCGTCCGCGCGGCCGGCACCGGCCACCGCGGACCGGCCCCCCGAAAGTGTGCCGTCATGACCACTGCCCGGCGCTACGCGCTCGTCCTGCCGGGACCACCCGGCTCCCACGCACCGTCCCGCGTCGTGAACGTCGCGTTCACCGGCGAGTTCACCCCGGACGGCTTCCCCGTCTACGCCGACCCGCACAGCGGCCTGCGGGTCGAGGTCCACGGCGGCGCCGCGAAGGTCCTCGGCACCTCGGAACCGCTCCTGCACACCTGCCTGCAGGCCGTCCTCGTCGCCTGACCCCGGCGGCGAGAGCCTGCGCACGCACCTCGGGTCGCGCGGGACGGGACCGGGCGGGCGAGGACGGGTTCACGACGGCTCCCCGCGATGCGCGACACGACTCCCCGCGATGCGCGGCGCGGCGACGCGTGGCGGCACCCGCACCGGGTAGGCGTGCGCGGACGGGACGAGTCGAAGGAGAGCTGACATCATGACCGCAGTTTCCGCGGTGACAGTGCCGCTGCCGCCGGCACCGCCCTTTCCGAGGCGGCCGCAGCCCCGGCCCGCGCCGCTCCTGCCCGACCTTCCGCCGCCCCGGGGGTGGGAAGCACCGCCGATTCGGACCGCGGGCGAAGGAGCGCCGTCCTCGCGCCGGGAGTTTCCGGTGGGGTCGGCGCCCCGCGCCGCACGGATGGAAGGATGACCGTCCATGCCCCGCATGCAGGCCGATCCTCTGGGCGTCTACCTGAACGACCACCTCACCGCAGCGTTCGCCGGCGCCGCACTCGCCGACCGGATGGCCGGAGCGCATCCCGACAGCCGTCGCGCCGAACTGAGCCGTCTGGCCCGCGACATCGAGCACGACCGCGACTTCCTGGTGCGGACCATGCGCACCCTGGGCGTCCCGGTGCACCGCTACCGCACCTGGCTGGGCCTGGCCGGGGAGCGTCTCGGCCGGCTCAAGCCCAACGGAACGCTCCTGCGCCGTTCCCCGCTCAGCGACCTGGTCGAACTGGAGGCCCTGCGGACCGGCGTCGAGGGCAAAGCCGCTCTCTGGCGGGCCCTGGGAGCCCTCGCCGAGGCGGACCACCGGGTCGACGCCGAAGAGTTGAAGCGCATGGGCGATCGGGCCGCCGAGCAGGCCCGCACGCTGGACGGCTGGCACCGCCAGGTCAGCGGGGCCGTCCTCGCGGACCGTCCGGCCGTGGACGCCCACCGCTGAGCGGGTGCCGCTGCGAAGGTCCACGGAGGAGGCGACGATGCTCAGGATTCTCTACAAGCCGTTCGGCCTGCTGGCGGGCGCGCTCGGCGGGGTCGTGGCCGGCGCCGTGTTCAAGCGGCTGTGGGCTGTCCTCGGCCACGAGGACGAGGCGCCCGAGGCCACCGACCAGGACCGCACCTGGCGGGAGGTGCTGCTGGCCGCCGCCCTGCAGGGCGCGGTCTTCGCCCTGGTCAGGGCGGTGATCGACCGCGGCGGCGCGGCCGGTGTCCGCCGGGTGACCGGCACGTGGCCCGGCTGAGGTCGGCCCGGCCGTGCGAACGGGCGTGAGGACGGCCCGACCGGGCCGCCGCGGGCGGTGGGCGGGCCGAGCTGCTGCGAGTGGCACCGGGTCCGATGTCGCGGTCTGCGGCCCCGCCGTTTGCGGGCCGCGAGGACCGGCCAGACGCGGGACGGGGAATCCGTGGTCAGGAGGACGTGCATGCGACGGGCAGCGATGAACGGTCGAGCCGATGTGCTGCGGTTCGGCGTCGAGGAGGAGTTCCTCCTGGTCGACCCGGCAACCCGGCGCACCGTGCCCCGGGCCGACCTCGTGGTGCCGCACGCCGCCCGTGCGCTCGGCGGCCGGGCGCAGCACGAGTTCCTCGCCACCCAGGTCGAGGCGTGCACCCGTCCGGTCACCACCGCCGCCGACCTGCGGGCGGAGCTGGCCTGCGCGCGCCGGGCCATGGTCGAAGCGGCCGAAGAGGCCGGATGCCTGCTGGTGGCCACCGGCACCGCGGTCCTTCCGAGCGACCATCCGCTGCCGCTCACCCCCACCGACCGCTACCGGCGCGTGGCCGCGCACGTGGACGGCACCGCCGACCAACTGGGCGGCGAGCTCTGCGGCTGCCACGTGCACGTGGGCGACCTGAGCCGCGCCGACGCGCTGGCGGTCAGCGCCCGCCTGCGTCCGTGGCTGCCCGTCCTGCAGGCGCTGTGCGTCAACTCGCCGTTCTGCGAGGGCCGGGACGTCGGCGCCGCGAGCAGTCGCGCCGGCCGCTACCTGGCGTGGCCCACCTGCGGGCCCGCGCCGGTCCTGGACCTGGACGGGTACGAGCAGACGATGCGGCAGCTGACCGACGACCGCGTGATCCTCGACCGGCGGATGCTGTACTGGTACGCGCGGCCCTCCGAGCACCTGCCGACCTTGGAGGTCAGGGTCGCGGACACCAACGCGGACGCGGAGACCCCGCTCATGCTGGCCGTCCTGCTGCGCGCACTGGCGCAGACCTTCCTCGGCTTCCACCGCCGCGGTGGCCCGCCGCCGCCGATGCCGGCGGTGGTCCTGCGCGAGGCCCATCGGCAGGCGGCGCTCGGCGGCCTGGCCGGCGTCGGTACGGACCCGGTCACGGGGCGGCGCGTGGCGACGCGCCGGCTCGTCACGGACCTGCTCGAACTCGCCGCTCCCGCCCTGGACATGGCCGGCGACCTGGAGACCGCCCGCGCGCTCGTCCACCGCCGGCTGACCCGCGGCACCGGCGCGGACCGGCAGCGGGCCGTGTTCGACCGCCGCCGGTCGCTGACCGACGTGGTGGACGACCTCGCCCGCCTCACCGCCCGGGGCGCGGCCGCGGTTCCGGGCTCCGGCCCGGTCACCGCCCGGAGCAACGTCGAGAGCACCGTGGCCGCGTGGTGAACGGCGGGCCGCAGCAGGCGTTTCCTCCCGGCTGCGCGGAGCAGAAGCCCGGCATGGAGCAGTCCCGGACGCCCGTGAGCGAAGCCCTCGCGCACTCCCCCGCCGACCCGTGCCTCGTCCGGCCCCTGGGGGCCGACGTGTTCCGCGCGGACGCGCCGCCCGCCGGCGGGCGGGTGGGGTAGGGGCGATGTCGTACCGCACCGGCCCGGCCGGCCGCACGGACGGGCCACCGCACGGACCCGAGCGGGCCGAGGTCCTGACGCGGCAGATCGCCGCGGCGCTGGCCGCCGCCGGGCACACCGTGGCCGTGGCGGAGTCGTTGACCGCCGGGCGCCTCGCGGCCGCCATGGCCGATGCGCCCGGCGCGGGGGAAACCTTCCTCGGCGGGGTCGTCGCCTACGCCACCGAGGTCAAGGAAGCCGTACTCGGCGTCGACGCCGAACTCCTCGCGGCGACCGGCGCCGTGCACCCCGACGTGGCCGTCCAGATGGCCCAGGGGGTCCGGGACGTCCTGGGCGCGACCTACGGCCTCGCCACCACCGGGGTCGCCGGGCCCGCGGGACAGGACGGCCGGGCACCCGGCACGGTGTACGTCGCCGTGGCCGGCCCCCGGGGCAGTCGTGCGGCGGCCCCGGCCCTGCGGGGCGCCGAGCCCGATGCCGTGCGGACCGGCGCCCTCCTGGCCGCCCTGCAGCTGCTCCACGACGCGCTGCGGCCCTGAACCAGGCACGTGCCCGCCCGGCACGTCGGGGCCGGTACGCCGGGGCCGGCTCGTCGCAGGCCGGCGGGAGCAGGACTTGATCGAAGACGGGCCGTGTCCGGCGGGCGGCGCCGGGTAGACGCGCCCAGAGCCGCAGCCACCCGGAGGTGAGCATGGAGATCAGGAGCGACCGCAGCGCCGATCCCGTCCCCCCGGCTGCCCGCCGATCTCTGACCACGTCCCCGGCACACTACAGGAGCACCCGATGACCACCACCGTCCCGTGCCGAGTCGCCACCCGCCGGCGCTTCCTGCTCTGCCCACCGGCCTACTTCGCGGTCGAGTACGCGATCAACCCGTGGATGGACCCGAGCCGCCCGGTGGACGCCGATGCCGCCCTGCGGCAGTGGCGGACGCTCCGCGACACGCTGCGCGAGCTGGGCCACCGGGTGGAGACGCTGCAGCCCCTGCCGCGGCTGCCCGACATGGTGTTCGCCGCGAACGGGGCCTCGGTGGTGGACGGCCGGGTGCTGGTCGCCAGGTTCCGGCACCCCGAGCGGGCGCCGGAGGCGGCGGCCCACCGCTCGTGGTTCCGGCAGGCGGGGTACCGGCCGACGGTCGCGCAACTGCCGAACGAGGGCCAAGGCGACTTCCTTCCGGTCGGCGACCTGGTCCTGGCGGGCTCGGGCCTGCGGACCAGCCCGGCCGCGCACCGGGAGGCGGAGGCGGCGCTCGGCCGACGGGTCGTCAGCCTGCAGCTGACCGATCCGCGCTTCTACCACCTGGACACCGCGCTGGCCGTGCTGAGCGAGGACCAGATCATGTACTACCCGCCCGCCTTCACGCCCGAGAGCGACCGCACGCTGCGCGCGCTCTTCCCCCGGGCGATCCTGGCCACCGACCGGGACGCCGACGTCCTCGGCCTCAACGCGATCAGCGACGGCCGTCACGTCCTGCTCACCGACGCCGCCGAAGGCCTCGCCGAGCAGCTGCGCGCCGACGGCTTCGTGCCCGTCGGGGTGCACCTGCCCGAGCTGCTGAAGGGGGGCGGCGGCCCGAAGTGCTGCGTCCTGGAGCTCCACCCGGCGCCCGGGGGGCACCGGTGACCTCCACCACCGCGACCGGCCTCGCCCCGCACGCCGCAGGTCCGCCGCCCGCACTGCCGAGGCCACGCGGACCGGTCAGCGCCGCCCTCCTCGCCGCCCTGCGGGGCACCGCCGCCGGCCCGAACACCCGGATCGAGCGGCCGCCGCTCGGCGACCCCTGGGGCGAGGACGTCCAGCTGGCCCTCTACGTCTGCTACGAACTGCACTACCAGGGCTTCGCCGGAGTCGACCCCGAACGGGAGTGGGACGCCTCGGTGCTCGCCCTGCGGTCCGCGCTGGAGCAGGTGTTCCTGGCCGCCGTACGGGAGGAGACCGGCGAACCCCCGCCCCTGTCCGCCGCGCTGTCCGCCCTGCTGGCCGAGGAGACCGACGGCACCGGCCCGTCCCACCACCTCCTCGAGCGCGGTGAGCGCTGGCAGCTGCGCGAGTACCTGGCGCACCGCTCGCTCTACCACCTCAAGGAGGCCGACCCGCAGATGTGGGTGGTCCCGCGGCTGCCGAACCCCGCCAAGGCCGCGCTGGTCACGGTGCAGTACGACGAGTACGGCGGCGGCCGCCCCGAGCGCGCCCACGCCCAACTGTTCGCCGAGATGATGGCGGACCTCGGACTGGCCCCCGGGTACGGTCACTACCTCGACGCCGTGCCCGCCCCCGCGCTGGCGGTGGTCAACCTGATGTCGCTGTTCGGCCTGCACCGCGCCCTGCGCGGCGCGCTGGTCGGGCAGTTCGCCACCGTGGAGATCACCTCTCCACCGGGTGCCGCCCGCCTCGCCGCAGCGCTCGAACGCCTCGGCGCCTCCCCGGCCGGCACCCTCTTCTACCGCGAGCACGTGGTGGCCGACGCCGTCCACGAGCAGCTCGTGCGCCGCACCGTCATCACCCCGCTGGTCAAGGACGATCCCTCGCTCGGCCCCGACATCGCCTTCGGCATCGCCGCCACCGGCGCGGTCGAGGCCCGCTTCGGCAACCACCTGCTCAGCTGCTGGCACGACGACCGGAGCTCCCTGCTCACCCCCCTCCCGGACTCCCCGCAACCGAAAGGCGGTGCGTGATGTCAGTGATCAAGGCCGACCGGCCCGGCACCCGCCGCACCACGCTTCTGCTCAAACCCCCCGGCGTGTACCCCGCCCAGGGCGACACCTCGCTCCTCGTCGAGGCGCTGCGCCGCGAACGGCCCGCGCCCGGGTCGAGCCTCCTCGATCTCGGGACCGGCACCGGAGCCGTCGCCCTGGCAGCCGCCGAGCTCGGCGCGGCGGTGACCGCCGTCGACCTCTCCCGGCTCGCGCTCGCCACCGCCTGGCTGAACGCCCGGCTTCGCCACCTGCGCCTCAAGGTCCGCCACGGCGACCTCACCTCACCGGTCGCCGGCGACCGCTTCGACTACATCGTCTCCAACCCGCCCTACGTGCCCTCGGAACTGACCGGGCCGCCGCGCCGCGGCATCGCGCGGGCCTGGGACGCCGGGCCGACCGGGCGGCTGCTCCTCGACCGGATCTGCCGCCAGGCGCCCCGGCTGCTGACCCCCGGCGGTGTCCTGCTGATCGTGCAGTCCTCCCTGGCCAATCCGGACGCCACGCTCGACGCCCTGCACCGGGCGGGGCTGCGGGCCGGACTGGTGGCGGCCCGCCGGCAGCGGTTCGGCCCGGTGATGTCGGAGCGCGCCGACTGGTTCGAGGAACGCGGGCTGATCGCTCCCGGCGAGCGCGAGGAGACCTTGGTGGTGGTCCGCGGTGTCCGGGCCTGACGAACGTCCCGTTCCCCGCCTGAGGCTGACCGGCAGCGGCCCGGTCCTGGTCGACGGCCCCGTGGAGATCGTGCTGCCCGACGGCCGGAGCGTCCGGGCCGACCGCCCGGTCACCGCCCTGTGCACCTGTCGCCGGAGCCGCCAGTACCCCTTCTGTGACACCAGCCACCGCAGCCGCGGGGCGGACCGGCGCACGGAACGGGGCGACGGGACGTGACGCCCTGAGGCAGGCGTGGGCCCGGTCCCTCGGGACCGGGCCCACGCCTGCGGCTGTTGCTCCTACCGGCCGAGGGCGTCCTGCAGTTCCTTCTTGTTCATCTTCGAACGGCCGTCGATGTTCCGCTTCTTGGCCTCGTTGTACAGCTGTTCCTTGGTCGGGCCCCGGGAGCCGCTGTGGGAGCGCTGTCCGCCGCGCTCGGACGAGGACATGTCCTGGCGGGAGCTGCGACTGGAGGTCTTCGACTCGCCGTGCCGGGCACGTTCCTTGTTGACGGTGCGGGCGGCGATCTCCTCCGCCCGCTCCTTGCTCTCACCGCGGTCCAGCGCGCTGTCCTTGATGTGCTCGTACTGCCTCTCCCGTTTCGGGCTCGATCCGCGAGGCATGCTCGATCACCCCTGTCCGTGTCGTCGTGGGGCACGCGCCCCACGGTCCGCCTTTCCCCCGTCGGCTGCGGCAAACGGAGCCGGCCGGGCACGGTCCTACCGGGCCGGGGCGGGCCACGGGCGGGAGGCGAGGGCGGTGGCGACGTGGTGCAGGTTGCGGGCCATGGTGCGGCCGGTGGTGCGGGACCACTCGTGGCCCTTGTCGTCGTCCAGGTAGTCGGGCCCGGGGCCGGGGCCCAGGTGCCAGTAGGTCCAGGCCTGCGCCGGGACGGTGTACCCGATGTCGACCAGGGCACCGCCGATCTCGCTGATCACGTGGTGGGCGCCGTCCTCGTTGCCCGTGACCACCACGCCGGCGACGCGGCCGTAGCCCGCGGGGCGGCCCTCGTCGTCGGTCTCGGAGATCATCGCGTCCATCCGTTCCAGCACGCGCTGGGCGATCGAGGACGGGCGGCCGACCCAGGTCGGCGAAGCGACGACCAGGATCTCGGCGGCCACCACCTTGGCGTGCACCTCCGGCCACTGGTCGCCGCCGCCCATGTCGGTCTTCACCCCGGGTTTGAGGTCGAGGTCGACGGCGCGGACGGTGTCGACCTCCACCCCCAGCGAGGTGAGCTCGGCCGCGACGACGGCGGCCAGTGCCTCGGTGTTCGACGGCTCGGGGGACGGCTTGAGGGTGCAGTTCACGATCAGTGCTCGCATGCCCAGCGGTTACCCGCGTGGCCGGCCGCCATGTGGGCGGACGCCTGCGGTCACCCGTTCGGCACCGTCCGGAGCCGGCGGCTGCGCCCCGCGGCCGCCCTCGCCGCTCCGGTTCGTTTCCGGAGCTGTAGCGACGGGCTCGAGGGGGCAGGATCGAAGAGGGCGACAACGCCCGCGGCCCGGTGTGGAAAGGAGCCCGTCGTGGACACGGTGCTGAGCACCAGCCGCTGCCCGGCGCCGCCGGGCATGCGGATCGTCGCGCTGCACGGCCACGCGGACCTGGACACCGCCGCCGCGCTGGCCCGCGCCCTCCACCAGGCCCTGGACACCGCACCCGTCCCCGGGACACTGGTCGTCGACTGCTCCGACCTGACGTTCTGCTCCTCCTCCGGCCTCAACGAACTCCTCCGCGCCCGCCGCGCCGCGAACGCGGCCGGCATCGCCTTCCGGCTCGCCGCACCCAGCGGCCAGGTCACCCGGCTGCTCCGGGTCACCGAGGCGGACACCGTCTTCGACATCCTGGCCGCCCGCCCGCTGCCGCCCGACCGCAGCGTCTCCGTGGAGGGATGGGTGTGACCACCGCGCACGGCGGTCGGCGGGACGGCGGCAGCTGCGCCGGCTCGGACGGCCGCGCCCCGGCTCAGGTGTTCGGCGAGCGGGTGTCGATCTCGGCCCAGACGGTCTTGCCCCATGCCTGCGGCGCCGCGCCCCACCGGTCGGAGGCCTGCTGCACGATGTACAGGCCGTGGCCGCCGGGCATCTCGGGTCGGTGCGGCCGGCGCGGGGCGGGCAGGACGGGCGAGTTGTCGCTGACCTCGATCCGGAGGCGGGTGGGGTGGGCGTCGAGGACGAGCTCGATCGGGCCGCCCGCGTGGAGCACGGCGTTGGCGACCAGTTCCGCGACCAGCAGGACGACGTCCTCGGACCCGGGCCACGACCAGTCGGTGAGCGCGCTCAGGGTGAACGCCCTGGCCCGCGTCACGACCTGCTGCTGACCCGCGAAGGGCAGCCGCCGCCGCTGTCCGGCGGCCGGCAGCGTCGGGGCGAAGGCGGACGCCGGGGGGGCGAAGGCCTGTTCGTCCAGGGTTTCCCGGCGAGTGTTCATGAACGGGCACCCTTCGGAGTCGACGCTGTCTGCTGGGTCTGCTGCCCGGCCCGGCCCGGATCATTCCCGCGCATCCGTGTGCTCGAAGTCATCGTCCACTCCTACCGGGGGGCGGTGAGCGCGGACGCGGTGTCCGGGTGCAGCGAGAACACGGTGTCGGCGCCGGTCAGTTCCAGCAGCCGCAGGACCGTCGGGGACGCGCCCGCGAGGCGCAGCTCGGTGCCGGCCGCGTTGGCGGCCATCCGGACCTTGAGCAGCATGTTGAGGCCCGAGGAGTCGCAGAATCCCACCTGCTCCAGGTCGACGACCAGGACGTCGGGGCGGTCGCGGATCGCCTCGTCGAGCGCTGTCGCGGCCGGAGCCAGCGTCTCGATGTCCAGGTCGCCCGCGAGGGCGCAGACGGCGGCTCGGTCGTCGGCGGACTGCGGCCGGGCGACCGGCCCGGCTGCGGGGTCGGTGCGGTCCGGCACGGTCGGCTCGGTGTCGTTCTGGGATGGCATCGGTGTCCCCCTCCACGGGTGTCCTCATGACCTTACGCAGACGCAGCTGGTGCGGCCAAGTCGCTGTCTGTGCGGCGCTCTCAGGCCCCGTCGAGGCCCTGGCGCAGCTGGTCGAGCGCGCGGCTGAGCAGGCGGGAGACCTGCATCTGGGACAGGCCGATGCGGGCGCCGATCTGCGACTGGGTCAGGTCCTGGGTGAAGCGCATGGACAGGATGAGGCGGTCGCGTTCGGGCAGCGCGGCTATGAGGGGCTTGAGGGCGACGAGGTTCTCGACGAGGTCGAGCCGTCCGTCGGGCTCTCCGAGGCGGTCCGCGAGAGCACCGGGCCGGTCGCCGTCGCGGGATCCGGCCGTGTCGATGGAGTCGGTGCTGTGGGCGTTGGCGGCGGTGAGGCCTTCGAGGATCTCGTCCTGCGGGAGCGACAGGTGGTCGGCGAGTTCGGCGACGGTCGGGGCCCGGTCGAGGCGCTGGGAGAGTTCGTCCTGGGCCTTGGCGAGGGTGATGCGCAGTTCCTGCAGGCGCCTGGGCACGTGGACGGCCCAGGTGGTGTCGCGGAAGTGCCGTCGGATCTCCCCCAGGACGGTGGGGATGGCGAAGGTGGCGAACTCCGCACCGTGGTCGGGGTCGAAGCGGTCGATGGCCTTGATCAGGCCGACCGAGCCGACCTGGAGCAGGTCGTCGGTGGATTCCTGCTGCGAGCCGAAGCGCCGGATCGCGTACCGGACCAGCGACAGGTTGATCTCGACCAGGGTGGAGCGCACGTAGGAGTACTCCCGGGTGCCCTCCTCGAGCGTGGCGAGGCGGGCGAGGAGCACCTTGGTCAGCTCGCGGGCGTCGGCCGGCGCGACCTGGCGCGGGTCCTCGACGCCGGCCAGCTCGGGCAGGATCCGTCGCGCGGTCCTGGGCGCCGGGACCGCGGCGGTGCTGCTCCCCAGGGCGGGCGCCTGGAGGAGGAGTTCGTCACTGGTCACAGCCACGTCGGTCCCTTCTTCGGAGGTACGGTCCGTCCCCCGGTACCCGCGTTCCCGGTCTTCATGCGCCGAATCCCTGTGAAGGATTGGTGGACAATTCGTGATGGATCGACTGGTGGACCGAGATGCCGACGAGACAGGTGTCGTCGTCCGTGTCCGCGTTGCTGTGGCGCAGGAGGTGGTCGAGGTGGGCCTCGAGGTCGTCCGTCCCGTCCTCCTGGGTGCGGGAGGTCTGCTCGCTCAGCGCCAGGAGGGCGCGGAGCGAGGCCTGGACCGACTGGTCCCGGCGCTCGATGAGGCCGTCGGTGAACATCACCAGCGTGTCGCCGGGCGCGAGGTCGACGTGCTCCTCCTCGTAGTCGGCGTGGTCGAGTGCTCCCAGCAGGATGCCGCCCGGCTGCGGCAGGGTGCTCGCCCGGCCGTCGCGCAGCAGGACGGGGGGCAGGTGCCCGGCGCGGGCCCAGCGCAGGTGTCGCGTCGTCGGGTGGTAGAGGGCGCAGACGGCGGTGGCGGTGACGTTGTCGGTGAGGTGGTGGGTGACGCTGTTGAGCCAGGTGAGCAGTTGGGCGGGGCCGGCGCCGGTGGCGGCCAGGCCGCGCAGGGCGTTGCGCAGGGCGACCATGCCGGTGGCCGCCTCGATGCCGTGCCCGGCGACGTCGCCCACGCACAGCAGGATCTCGCCGGAGGGCAGGGCGAGGGTGTCGTACCAGTCCCCGCCGACCAGGTGGTCCTTCTCGGCGGGCCGGTAGCGGACCGCGACCTCCAGGTCGTGCAGGGTGAGGGGGCCCCGGGCGGGCGGCATGATGGCGTGCTGGAGCTGCAGGGCGAGGCGGTTGCGTTCGGCGGCCTGCTGCTCGGTGTGGGCGAGTTGGTCGCGGGCCGCGGCGAGGGCGACCTCGGTCCAGTGCTGGGCCGAGATGTCCTGGTAGGCACCCCGGACGGTGACCACCGCGGCGTCGTGGTCGTGGACCGGTTCGGCGACGACGCGGATGTGGCGGGCGACACCGTCCGGGCGTTGCAGGCGGAACGCCGTGGAGGCCGGGCGGTGGTGGTGCAGCAGGGTGCGGAGGAACCGGTCGATGGCGGGCCGGTCGTCGGGGTGGGCGTGGTCGGGGAGCCGCAGCAGGGCGATCGGCTGTGCGGTGGGCGGCAGGCCGTGCAGGTCGTAGAGGGTGTCGTTCCACGCGATCTGACCGCTCTGGAGGTGCTCCTCGAAGCCGCCGATCCGGCCCAGCCGCTGCGCGTGCTGGAGGAGTCGGGCGACGCGCGGGGTGCCGTCGTCGAGTCGCCAGATCACCACGACGTGCCGTCCGTGCCGGTTGATGCTGACCTGGGCCCGGGCGTGGAGGGCGACGCCGTCGACGGTCGCGGCGAGGGGCATGTCCGCGGTGCGGAACGGCTCGCCGGTGGCGAAGACGTGCTCGATCTTCTCGGCGAGGCCGCCGGCCTCCGCGGCGAGCGGGTAGGCCTCCAGCAGGCGTGCCCCGGCGACGGCGCTGGCGGGCCGGCCGGCGAAGTCGACGAAGGCGGGGTTGACGTGCCGGACGGCGAACTCCAGTGGCAGTTCGGCCCGGCCGGGCGCGAGGCGCAGGACCAGGCACGGGTCGAGGATGCCGTCGGTCAGCCGCTGGAGGTCCTCGAACTCGCGGTCCGCGTCGTCCACCGCACCGGGCCCGGCTCCGGTCTCCAGCGTGATGGCGCACAGTTCCGCGAGCGCCTCGAACTGGCGCCGCAAGGGCTGGGACTGTTCGGGCAGCAGGGTCTCCCAGCAGACCTCCAGCACGCCGATCAGCCGGCCGCCGGTCCCGGCGGGCACGACGATCCGTCCGCCGGTGAACTCGTGCTGGCCGATGGTCGGCAGGCCCGCCTGGGCGAGCGTCGGGTAGACGACGGTCTCGCGTTCGTCGAGCGCCCGGCGGGCCGGGGTGGACACACCGGGCGGTACGTGCCGCCAGCGCCGGGCCTCCGCCTCGCCGAAGCCGGCGCTGCCCTCCAGGGTCATCGACTGGTCCGTGTGGGCGGCCCAGATCGCGACGGCGACGGCCCCGAGCGGGCGCAGCGCGGTGGCGAGCATCGAGTCGGCGACCGACTCGCTGTCTCCGGCGGCCAGGCTGTGCGCCTCGGCCGCGCGCAGCCGCAGCGCGGGGCCGTCGGTCCGCTCGGCGGAGCCGGAGACGAAGTCCCGGGCGATGGCGGAGATCTTGTCGGCGGCCACCTGGTTGACCAGGTCGGCGGCGAACTCCAGCACGGGCACGTCGGCCTGCTCGGCCAGGGCGGCGAGTTGGGCGGCGGCCTGGGTCGGGCCGCAGCCCAGCCGTTCGATCAGGACTCCGGCGGCCATCTCTATCAGTGAGCGGCCGGCGGCGTCCTGGCGGGCCAGCGCGAGTTCCGCGCGCAGGCTCTCCACCGTGGCGGCGAGCCGGGTGACCGCCGCGGGGCCGGCCTGGACGGCGGCGTGATCGCCCCCGTGGTCGCGCTGGGCGACGACGGCGGGCACCGCGGGGGCGGGGGCCGCCGCGGGACGGGTCGTGGTCGGATCGAGGGATTCGTGCACACCGGTCTCCTGACGGGACGTGAGCTGTTCTGGGGCTCAGGGCGGGTCAGGACGGCTCAGGAGGGCGCGGCGGTGAGCTGGTCCCGGATGCGGCTGATCAGTTCGGCGGCGTCGACCGGCTTGGTGATGTAGTCGCTGGCTCCGGCCGCCAGGCTCTTCTCCCGGTCGCCGATCATGGCCTTCGCGGTGACAGCGATGATCGGGAGGCGGGCGTGCTCGGGCATCGCGCGGATCGCCGCGGTCGCCGTGTATCCGTCCATCTCGGGCATCATCACGTCCATCAGGATGACGTCGATCCCCGGGTGGGCGGCCAGGGAGTCGAGCGCGGCGCGCCCGTTCTCGGCCTTGAGGACCTCCATGCCGTGCAGTTCGAGGATGCCGGTGATCGCGTACAGGTTGCGGTCGTCGTCGTCCACCACGAGCGCGGTGCGGCCGGTCAGGCTCGGGTCCGCCTCGGGTTCCCAGGCGGGGGCGGTACGCGGCCGGATGTCCTCGGGGCTGGCGGCGCTCATGTGCAGGGCCACGCGTTCGCGCAGCTCGTCCAGGCTGGACAGGATCTCCAGCGGCCGGGCGGCCCCGGCGGTGAGCAGGTCGTCGTCGGTGGCGAAGCCGCGGCTGCGGTGGGCGAGCACGGGGACGGCGTGCAGCGCCGGATCGCCGTCCATGTCCTTGAGCAGCGCGAAGGCGGCGCCGCCGGGCAGGTCGAGGTCGAGCACCACGCAGTGGCACGGGCCGTCCGCCAGGGTGGCGGCCGCCTCGTGCGCGCCGACGGCGGTGACGATCTCCAGCTCGCGTCCGTCGGGCCGGGGCAGGTCGGTGAGCGCGTTCTCGCAGACCAGGCCGAGCAGCCCGTTCGTCCGGGCCTCGACGACCAGCAGCCGGCGGGCGGGCAGCGGCACCGCGGGAAGGTCGGCGACGGCCGGGCGGCCGGCGGCCTCGACGGCGGTGCCCGGCGCCACCGCGGGCGTCTCCGGGAGGTCGGCGCGGGTGATGGGCAGGTACAGGGTGAAGGTGCTGCCCTGGCCGAGCACGCTCTCCACCGTGATGCCGCCACCGAGCAGGTAGGCGATCTCGCGGCTGATCGACAGCCCGAGTCCGGTGCCCCCGTACTTGCGGCTGGTGGTGCCGTCGGCCTGCTGGAAGGCGCCGAAGACGGTCTCCAGGTGCTGCGGAGCGATGCCGATCCCGGTGTCGGTGACCCGGAAGGCCAGGACCGGGCCGTCGAGGCGCGCGCCGTCGGGGAGTTCCCGGGGGTCGACCTGGTCGATGATCAGCTGGACGCTGCCCTGTTCGGTGAACTTCACCGCGTTGGAGAGCAGGTTGCGCAGCACCTGGCGCAGCCGGTAGTCGTCGGTGCGCAGCGCCTCGGGCACGCCGTGGCCGGTGCGCACGGTGAGGGCGAGGTTCTTCTGGCCGGTCATCGGGCGGAACGTCGCCTCGACGTAGTCGACCAGGCTCGCCACGGAGACCGTCTCGAGGTTGAGGTCCATCTTGCCGGCCTCGACCTTGGAGAGGTCCAGGATGTCGTTGATCAGCTGCAGCAGGTCGGAGCCGGCGGAGTGGATGATGCCGGCGTACTCGACCTGCTTGGCGGTCAGGTTGCGGGTCGGGTTCTGGGCGAGCAGCTGCGCGAGGATCAGCAGGCTGTTGAGCGGGGTGCGCAGTTCGTGGCTCATGTTGGCCAGGAACTCCGACTTGTACTTCGAGGCGACCGACAACTGGTGGGCCCGGTCCTCGAGTTCCTGGCGGGCCTGCTCGATCTCCAGGTTCTTGGCCTCGATGTCGCCCTTCTGGGCGGCCAGCAGCTCCGCCTTCTCCTCGAGTTCGGAGTTGGAGACCTGCAGCTCCTCCTGGCGGGCCTGCAGTTCCTCGGAGCGGGCCTGGAGTTCGGCGGCGAGCCGCTGGGACTCGCCGAGCAGTTCGTCGGTCCGGGCGTTGGCGACGATCGTGTTGACGTTGACGCCGATCGTCTCCATCAGCTGGTCCAGGAAGTCGCGGTGGACCGGGGTGAAGGGCTGGACGGCCGCGAGCTCGATCACGCCGAGGACCTGGTCCTCGACGGTGATCGGCAGCACCATCAGGGCGAGCGCCTCGGTGCGGCCGAGGCCGGAGGCCGCCGAGAGGTAGCCGGGCGGCAGGTGGTCGACGGCGATGGTGCGGCGGCTGCGCGCGGCCTGGCCCACGAACGACTCGCCGAGCCGGAAGACCTCGGGCCGCGGGCCGTCGGGGAAGGCGTAGGAGGCGACCAGGCGGAGCACCGTGCCCTCGCCGGTCTCCTCGGCGAGGTAGAAGGCGCCGCACTGGGCCGAGACCAGCGGGGTCAGTTCGTCCATGATCGACTCGGCGACGGCCGCGAGGTCCCGGCGGCCCTGCATCAGGGCCGCGATCCGGGCCAGGTTGGTCTTCAGCCAGTCCTGGTCCTCGTTGGCACGGGTGGTCTCGCGCAGGGACTCCACCATGAAGTTGATGTTGTCCTTGAGGTCGGCGACCTCGCCGGAGGCGTCCACGGTGATCGACCGGGTCAGGTCGCCGGCGGTCACCGCGCTGGTCACCTCGGCGATCGCGCGGACCTGGCGGGTCAGGTTGCCCGCGAGTTCGTTGACGTTCTCGGTGAGGCGCTTCCAGGTGCCGGAGACGCCCTCGACCTCGGCCTGACCGCCCAGGCGCCCCTCGCTGCCGACCTCGCGGGCCACCCGGGTGACCTCGGCGGCGAACGAGGACAGCTGGTCGACCATGGTGTTGATGGTGGTCTTCAGCTCCAGGATCTCGCCCCGCGCGTCGACGTCGATCTTGCGGGTCAGGTCGCCGTTGGCGACCGCCGTGGTGACCTGGGCGATGTTGCGCACCTGGCTGGTCAGGTTGTGCGCCATGAAGTTGACGTTGTCGGTGAGGTCCTTCCAGGTGCCCGCGACGTTCAGGACGCGCGCCTGGCCGCCCAGCGTGCCTTCGGTGCCCACCTCGCGGGCCACCCGGGTCACCTCGTCGGCGAACGCGGAGAGCGTGTCGACCATGGTGTTGATCACGCCGGCGAGGGCGGCGACCTCGCCCTTGGCCTCGACGTTGATCTTCTGCGAGAGGTCGCCCTTGGCGACGGCGGTGGCGACCTGGGCGATGCTGCGGACCTGCCCGGTGAGGTTGGACGCCATCACGTTGACGTTGTCCGTCAGGTCCTTCCACGTGCCGGACACGCCGCGGACGGTGGCCTGGCCGCCCAGGTTGCCCTCGGTGCCGACCTCGCGGGCGACCCGGGTGACCTCGTCCGCGAACGCCGAGAGCTGGTCGACCATCGTGTTGATGGTCTCCTTCAGCTCCAGGATCTCGCCCCGCGCGTCCACCCTGATCTTCTGCGACAGGTCGCCCTGGGCCACCGCCGTGGTGACCGACGCGATCGCGCGGACCTGGGCCGTGAGGTTGTCCGCCATGACGTTCACGGACTCGGTGAGGTCGCGCCACGTTCCCGAGACGTCCCGGACGTCCGCCTGGCCGCCGAGCCGGCCCTCGGTGCCCACCTCGCGCGCGACCCGGGTCACCTCCCCGGCGAACGAACCGAGCTGGTCCACCATGGTGTTGATGGTGTTCTTCAGCTCCAGGATCTCGCCCCGCGCGTCCACCCTGATCTTCTGCGAGAGGTCGCCCTGGGCGACGGCGGTGGCGACCTGCGCGATGCTGCGGACCTGGCCGGTCAGGTTGCCCGCCATGAAGTTCACCGAGTCCGTGAGGTCGCGCCACGTCCCCGAGACGCCCTTCACGTCCGCCTGGCCGCCCAGAATGCCCTCGGTGCCCACCTCGCGCGCGACCCGGGTCACCTCCCCGGCGAACGAACCGAGCTGGTCCACCATGGTGTTGACGGTGTTCTTCAGCTGCAGGATCTCACCCCGCGCGTCCACGGTGATCTTCTGCGACAGGTCGCCCTCGGCCACCGCCGTGGCGACCTGCGCGATGTCCCGGACCTGGGTCGTCAGGTTGCCGGCCATCGCGTTCACGGAGTCCGTCAGGTCCGCCCACGTCCCCGAGACGCCCGGCACCTGCGCCTGGCCGCCCAGCCGCCCCTCGGTGCCCACCTCGCGGGCCACCCGGGTCACCTCCGAGGTGAACCGCGACAGCTGGTCGACCATGCCGTTGAACACACCCGCGATCTCGCCCAGCAGACCGTCCGCGTCGTCCGGCAGCCGGGTGCCGAAGTCCCCGTCGCGCACCGACGTCAACCCGGCCAGCAGCAGCCGCAGCTCCGGCACCCCGACCTGCGCGGCGTCCGGGCCCGCGTCCCCGCGGGAACCGTTCTGCGTGGTTGAACCAGCCATCGACCGTCGCCTCCTAGAGCCACCCGGGCGCCGAACACCGGCAGCCGTCCTGCAACACGGGCACGTACCGCCCCGAAACTACCCCAAGCCCCCACCCGATCCGAAAAGCCCGGATCGGCCCCCGGCGCACCCGAGGCCGCAGCCCCCGGAGCGATCCCGGGGACTGCGGCCTGTCGGTCGGGGAACCCCTACCAGCGGTACCAGCGGTAACGACCCGAGGAATGGCTGCCACGGGCGACGAAGCCGACCAACCACACGACCAGGACGATGAAGGCCACCCACCAGAGGGCCTTCAGCGCGAATCCGGCGCCGAAGAGGATCAGGGCCAGCAGCAGGACGAGAAGAAGGGGAACCATCGAGACCTCCGTAGTCGGTATCGGGATGCCGGGTGCCCCGAGCGGGAAGGATCATGCACGGATTCCCGAAACCGGTCCGGCCCTCCTGCGTTCGGGTCACCGGCGACCTCGGCTGCCAGCACGCGCCCAGGCGCCGGGCGCCGACCTCGCGCCGGCCGCCGTGCCCGCTCCGGCGGGTCGACCTCGTCGGCGTGACCCGGACGCAGCCGGGTAGGCGCGACGCGGAACGCCCAGCAGGACGACCCGCCACGGAGGAGGAACCATGTCGACGCCGGATCCCGATCCACGCCACACCCCCGGGCTGACCGGGGACGGCACTCTGCGCGACGGCGACACCCCGCCCGCCGAAGGCGGCATCTCGGGGATCTCGCACCCCGAGCCGCCCGAGGTCACCCACGCGTGGGGCCCCGCCACCCTGATCACCTTCGTCGCCGTCCTGGTCTGCCTGGTGATCGCGGGCATCGTGCTCGGCCTGGTGCTCTGAGCCCCGCCGGCTTCGGACGCGGGTCAGCCGGCCGCGAGGATCCACTGCACGACGGCGTCGATGTCCAGGTGGTCGGACTCCGAACCGGCGGGCACCAGCGCGAAGCTGTCGGCGAGGAAGGCGGTGATCAGCTCCCCGGGGGCGCTGATCACCGCCTGCCCGGTCGGCCCCCGCAGGGTGATGCGGACGTCCCCCGCGTCGCCGGGGCCGACCCGCACGTCGCCGCTGCCGGCGGGCGCGTACCGGCCCTCGTCCAGCAGGTCGCGGCTGAAGTACCAGCACACCGCCAGGTCGTCGTCCGCGCAGTCGCACCCGGCGACCGGGAACGACAGGCACGCCGCGAAGGGGCGGCTGGTGTCGAAGCGCAGCTCCGCGAGGATCGGCACGTGGGGGTGGTCGCTGTCCGGAAGGGTGACCAGCATCGGTCGGACGGCGGACATCGGCATTGAGGCACCTTCCGTGGCGTCATGCCGCCCTACGGGCAGGCTGTGGGCGCTCGGCTACCCGGTGGCCGCAACGGCAGGCGGCCCGACCGGAACCTCCACAACTCCTCCGCACATCCGGCAGCCGGCCCGGCCTCCGGGGGTTGGGGTCGGCCGGTGCGGAAAGACGCACCGCGAGCCGCCGGTGAGGACTGCCGTGCGGCCACCCCACGAAGTCGCAACGAAGGGAATCCCCGCTCATGGTCGACCGAACGGTCCAGCTCTCCGCGTCCCTGTCAGGCACCGGGCTCCTGGTCCCGGCGGTGGTGATCCTCGCCGTCCTCATCGCGGCCTTCGTCTGGGGCAGCCGCCGACGAGCCCGCGCCAAGGGGCCCGCCTACCGCCCCGGGGAGCGCCGCGGCCCGCGCTCGGGCTCGTGGAGCACTCCGGACGAATCCGACGCCGACCGCCCCGGCGGCTCCGAGTACGGCGACCGCCCGCCCTCTCGATGACCGCCGCGCGCGCCTCGCGGGCCCGGCGGGGCAACGCCCGGAACCGCCCCGTTTGCGGGCGGCGATCGGGGAAATCCGCACCCCCATGACACACGACAGAACCGCCGCCGTCCGCACCGTGGTGGTCACCGGGGCCAGTGCCGGCATCGGGCGGGCCTGCGCGGTGGCGTTCGCCGCCCGCGGCGACCGGGTCGCGCTGATCGCCCGCGGCCGCGCCGGTCTCGACGGGGCGGTGCGGGACGCCGAGCTGGCGGGCGCCGCGCAGGTCCTCGCCGTCGAGACGGACGTCGCCGACCCCGACCAGGTCGAGGCGGCGGCCCAGCGGGTGGAGGACGCGTTCGGGCGGATCGACGTGTGGGTGAACGCCGCGTTCGCCTCCGTCTTCGCCCCTTTCACCGAGATCTCGCCCGAGGAGTTCCGGCGGGTCACCGAGGTCTCCTACCTCGGGTACGTGTACGCCACCAAGGCGGCGCTGCGCCGCATGCTGCCGCGCGACTCGGGCGTGGTCGTGCAGGTCGGCTCGGCGATCGCGTACCGCGGGATCCCGCTGCAGAGCGCCTACAGCGGCGCCAAGCACGCCATCCAGGGGTTCAACGAGGCGCTGCGCTGCGAGCTGCTGGCCTCCGGCACCCGGGTGCGCAGCACGATGGTGCAGATGCCGGCGGTGAACACCCCGCAGTTCGACTGGGTCCGCTCCCGGCTGCCGATGCGCGCCCAGCCGGTGCCGCCGATCTACCAGCCGGAGGTCGCCGCCCGCGCGGTGCTGTTCGCCGCCGACCATCCGGCGCGCCGGGAGTACTGGGTCGGTGCCAGTACGGCGGCGACCCTGGTGGCGAACGCGGTCGCCCCCGGCCTGCTGGACCGCTACCTGGCCCGGACCGGCTTCGACTCGCAGCAGACCTCCGAGTGGCGGCGCGCGGGCGATCCGGACAACCTGTTCCACCCGGTCGACTCCTACGAGGACTTCGGTGCGCACGGGCGCTTCGACGACCGGGCCCGTGCGCACAGCCTCCAGCAGCGGGCCGCGCACGTCGTCGGCGCCATGTGCGCCGGGGTGGCCGGGGCGGCCGGACGGGTGGGTTCGGGTCTGCCGGCGGCCGCCGGCGGGTTCGTCTCACGGGTGCGGGGCAGGCGTTCCCCGCAGGTGCAGCGAGAGGAGTGAGGGTTCATGCCTCGTGGATCGAGTCCGAAGCGGGAACGGCAGTACGAGCACATCAAGGAC
This sequence comes from Kitasatospora terrestris, assembly GCF_039542905.1. Classification (NCBI taxonomy): domain Bacteria; kingdom Bacillati; phylum Actinomycetota; class Actinomycetes; order Kitasatosporales; family Streptomycetaceae; genus Kitasatospora; species Kitasatospora terrestris. Next base: position 8,156,218 of record NZ_BAABIS010000001.1, on the reverse strand, counting down.
AGCGCGCTGGAGCGCGGCGAGAGCGAGGACCGCGCCGAGGAGATCGCCGCGCGGACGGTGAACAAGGAGCGGGCGCGGCACGGCGAGTCGAAGACCGCCAGCCGCAGTTCGCTGGAGGACATCTCGTCGTCCCGGCGCGGGGGCCTGCGGTCGCACAGCGGAGCGCAGGGTCCGACGAAGGAGCAGTTGTACAACGAGGCCAGGCAGCGCAACATCCACGGCCGTTCGAGGATGAGCAAGCAGGAGCTCCGGCACGCGCTCGGCCGGTAGGGGTGCGCCGGTGCGTCACCGACCGCGCCCGGTCCGGGTGGGTTTGGTCACGGCGGGGCGGGTTAGCCGCAGGGGACACGGTCCCGGTGCCCGGGCCGTGATCCCGCGCTGAGGAGGAGTTGGACGATGAAGGTTTCCGACTACGTACTGGGGCGTCTGCGCGAGTGGGAGGTCGAGTACGTCTTCGCCTACCCCGGTGACGGCATCAACGGCCTGCTGGCCGCGTGGGGCCGCGCCGAGGAGGAGGGGCCCCGCTTCGTCCAGGCCCGCCACGAGGAGATGGCCGCCTTCCAGGCCGTCGGCTACGCGAAGTTCTCCGGGCGCACCGGCGTCTGCTGCGCCACCTCGGGTCCGGGCGCGATCCACCTGCTCAACGGCCTGTACGACGCGAAGCTCGACCACGTGCCCGTGGTGGCGATCGTCGGGCAGACCGACCGCACGGCCATGGGCGGGTCGTACCAGCAGGAGGTCGACCTCCTGTCGCTGTACAAGGACGTGGCGTCGGAGTTCTGCGAGATGGTGACCGTCCCCGCGCAGCTGCCGAACGTGCTGGACCGGGCGATGCGGATCGCCGCGACCCGGCGCACGGTCACCGCGGTGATCATTCCCGCCGACGTGCAGGAGCTCGACCACGAGCCGCCCGCGCACGCGTTCAAGCAGGTGCCGTCCAGCCTCGGGGTGCCCCGCTACGCGCCCGTGCCCGCCGAGCAGGACCTGGCGCGTGCGGCGGAGGTGCTCAACGCCGGCGAGAAGGTCGCGATGCTGATCGGGCAGGGCGCCCGGCACGCGCGCGCCGAGGTGGAGCAGGTCGCCGACCTGCTCGGCGCGGGCGTGGCGAAGGCGCTGCTCGGGAAGGACGCGCTGCCCGACACGCTGCCGTACGTGACCGGGTCGATCGGCCTGCTCGGCACCCGCGCCTCCTACGAGATGATGCGTGACTGCGACACCCTGCTGGTGGTCGGGTCCAGCTTCCCGTACACGCAGTTCCTGCCCGAGTTCGACCAGGCCCGCGCGGTGCAGATCGACCTGGACCCGTCGATGGTGGGCCTGCGCTACCCGTTCGAGGTCAACCTCGTCGGCGACGCGGGCGAGTCCCTGCGCCGGCTGCTCCCGATGCTGGAGCACAAGGCGGACCGGACCTGGCGCAAGACCGTGGAGGAGAACGCGGCGCGCTGGTGGGAGGTCATGCAGCGGCGCGCGGAGGTGAGTGCCGACCCGATCAACCCGGAGTACGTCGTGCACACCCTCGACGAGCTGCTGCCCGACAACGCGATCGTGGCCGCGGACTCCGGCTCGGCGGCGAACTGGTACGCCCGCCACCTGCGCTTCCGGGAGGGGATCCGCGGATCGCTGTCGGGCACGCTCGCCACGATGGGTCCGGGCGTGCCGTACGTGATCGGCGCGAAGTTCGCCCACCCGGACCGGCCCGCGATCGCGATCGTCGGTGACGGCGCGATGCAGATGAACGGCCTCGCCGAGCTGATCACCGCCGCCAAGTACTACCAGGAGTGGGCCGATCCCCGCCTGGTGGTGGCGGTGCTGAACAACCACGACCTGAACCAGGTCACCTGGGAGATGCGCGCCATGCAGGGCGCCCCGCAGTTCGAGGCGTCGCAGAGCCTGCCCGACGTGCGGTACGCGGACATCGCCTCGACCTTCGGCCTGTACGGCGCCCGGGTCGAGCGGCCCGAGGACGTGGAACCGGTGTGGCGGCAGGCACTCGCGGCGGACCGGCCGTTCGTCATCGACTTCCGCACCGACCCGGCGGTGCCGCCGATCCCGCCGCACGCCGACTGGGACCAGGTCAAGGCCACCGCGAAGTCCGTCCTCAAGGGCGACAGCGACCGCGGTTCGGTGGTGCGCCAGGGCGTCAAGGCGAAGCTGCAGGAGTTCCTGCCGGGCCACGGAGGGAAGTGACCGGTGTCCCACCCCCGGGAGGACCACTCGGGCCTCGAACGGGCGCTGCGCGCCGAGGTGGACGGCGAGGTCCGGTTCGACGCGGGCAGCCGCGGCGCGTACGCGACCGACGGGTCGAACTACCGGCAGGTGCCGATCGGCGTGGTGGTGCCGCGCACCGTCGAGGCGGGCGCCGCCGCGGTCGCCGTGTGCGCCCGGTTCGGCGCGCCGGTGCTCTCGCGCGGCGGCGGCACCAGCCTCGGCGGGCAGTGCACCAACACCGCGGTGGTCCTCGACTGGACCAAGTACTGCAACCGGCTGCTGTCCGTCGACCGCGAGAGGCGGACCTGCGTGGTCGAGCCCGGCATCGTCCTGGACGAGCTCAACCGGCAACTCGCCCCGTACGGACTGAAGTTCGGACCGAAGCCGTCCACCCACAGCCACTGCGCGCTGGGCGGGATGATCGGCAACAACAGCTGCGGCGCCTCCGCCCAGGCCTACGGCAAGACCGTCGACAACATCCGCAGCCTCGACGTCCTCACCTACGACGGCACCCGGTTCCGTGCGGGCGCCACCGGCGAGGAGGAGTTCGAGCGGATCGTCGCCGCCGGCGGGCCGCAGGCCCGGCTCTACCGGGGGATGCGCGACCTCGTCGGCCGCCACCTCGCCGAGATCCGCCGCGGCTACCCGAAGATCCCGCGCCGGGTGTCCGGCTACAACCTCGACTCCCTGCTGCCGGAGAACGGCTTCCACGTGGCCCGCGCCCTGGTGGGCAGCGAAGGCACCCTGGTCACCGTGCTGCGCGCCGAGTTGGAGCTCGTCGAGGTGCCGGCCGCGGAGGCGCTGCTGGTCCTCGGCTTCGACGACATCTACGCCGCCGCCGACGCCGTCCCCCAGCTGCTCCGGCACGCGAGCCCCACCCAACTGGAGGCGGTCGACGGCCGGATGGCCCAGCTGATGCGCGAGGAGCACGCCCACCTCGACTCCCTGGAGCGGCTTCCGGAGGGCGACAGCTGGCTGCTGGTGCAGTTCACCGGCGACAGCAAGGAGGAGGCGGACGCGCAGGCGCACGAACTGCTGCGCGCGCTCGGGCGCGACGAGGACGACCCCGGCGTGGCCCTGTCCGACGACCCGCAGCGCGAGCAGGAGATGCTCAGGACCAGGGAGGCCGGACTCGGGGTGACCGCCCGGCCGCCGGACGGCTCCGAGACCTGGGAGGGCTGGGAGGACTCCGCCGTCGCCCCCGAGCGCCTGGGCGACTACCTGCGCGACCTGGAGCGGCTCTTCGACCGGTACGGGTACCAGCAGGCCTCCCTGTACGGGCACTTCGGGCAGGGCTGCGTCCACACCCGGATCCCGTTCGGCCTGCGGGAGGGCAAGGGCGTCGAGGCGTTCCGGTCCTTCCTGTTCGACGCCGCCGACCTGGTCGCCTCCTACGGCGGCTCGCTGTCGGGCGAGCACGGCGACGGCCAGGCCCGCGGCGAACTCCTCCCCCGCATGTTCGGCCCCCGACTCGTCGGGGCCATGGGCGAGCTGAAGGCCCTGTTCGACCCCGGCAACCGGATGAACCCCGGCAAGGTCGTCCACCCGAACCCCGTCGACGGCAACCTCCGGATCGGCGCCGCCTGGCGCCCCGAACCCCTCACCACGCACTTCGCCTACCCCGACGACGACCACGACTTCGGCCAGGCCGTGCTGCGCTGCGTCGGGATCGGCAACTGCCGCACCCACCGGGGCGGCGTCATGTGCCCCTCCTACCGGGCCACCGGGGAGGAGGAGCACTCGACCCGCGGCCGGGCCAGGCTGCTGTTCGAGATGCTCGACGGCCACCAGGACACACCGGTCACCGGCGGCTGGCGGTCCACCGAGGTCCGCGACGCCCTCGACCTCTGCCTGGCCTGCAAGGGCTGCAGGTCCGACTGCCCGGTCGGCGTCGACATGGCCACCTACAAGGCCGAGTTCCTCGCCCACCACTACGAGCACCGGCTGCGCCCGCCGGCCCACTACGCGATGGGCTGGCTCCCGCTGTGGGCGCGCCTGGTCCGCACCGCTCCCGGCCTGCCGGGCCTGGCCAACGCGGCCCTGCGGGCCCCGGCCGTCGGACGGCTCGGCAAGCTGCTGGCCGGCATCGACCCGCGACGCGACGCCCCGCTCTTCGCCACCCACTCCTTCCAGGAGCACCGGCACGCCTTCGGCGGACCGCAGCCCGACCCGTCGGATCCGCGCACCGTGGTGCTGTGGCCGGACACCTTCTCCAACCACTTCCACCCCCACGTCGCCCGGGCCGCGGTCCGGGTGCTGGAGGACGCCGGCTTCCGCGTCGCGGTCCCGGACGAGCCGGTGTGCTGCGGCCTGACCTGGATCTCCACCGGCCAGCTCGCCACCGCCCGCCGCGTCCTGCGGCGGACCACGCGGGTGCTGCGGCCGTGGCTGGAGGCCGGCACCCCGATCGTCGGTCTCGAACCGTCCTGCACCGCGGTGTTCCGCGCCGACGCCCCCGAACTCCTCGACGGCGACCAGGACATCGCCCGGCTGGCCGCCCAGGTGCGCACCTTCGCCGAACAGCTCGCCGGCCACGCCCCCGACGGCTGGCAGCCGCCGCGGCTGGACCGTGCGGCCACCGTGCAGACCCACTGCCACCAGCACGCCGTCCTCGGCGCGGACCCGGACGGCGAGCTGCTGCGCCGGGCCGGCATCGACGCGGACGTCCTCGACGAGGGCTGCTGCGGCCTGGCCGGCAACTTCGGCTTCGAACGCGGGCACTACGACCTGTCCCTGACCATCGCCGAGCAGGGCGTCCTGCCGGCCGTGCGCGACACCGCCCCCGACGCGCTCGTGCTGGCCGACGGCTTCAGCTGCCGCACCCAGATCGACCAGGCCGACACCGGGCGCCGGGCCCTGCACCTGGCCGAAGCCCTCGCGCTCGCCCTCGACGGCCCCCTGCCGGACGACCGGCCCGAGCGGGCGGCTCCACGGCCGCGGCCGCACCCCGCGGCCGCCCGGCGGGCCGCGGCGACGGCCGGCACCGCGGCCGGGCTGACCGTGGGCGCGCTGCTCGCCGCCCGGCACCGCCGGCGCGCCCGGAAGGAGACACCATGAGCGCCCTGCAGGACCTGCTGCACCACGAGGCCCACGCCTACACCGGCGGCGACGACCGCCCGCTCGCCGCCTACACCGGCACGATGGCCGTCTACGCCGGCACCGTCGCGGCAGCGGTCACGGCCGCCCGGGCGACCCGCAGACCCCTGCCGGCGCCCGGGCCGTGGGACCTGGCGGTCAACGCCCTGGCCACCCACCAGCTGGCCCGGCTGATCGCCAAGGACCCGGTCACCAGCCCGCTGCGGGCGCCCTTCACCCGCTTCCAGGGCGCCTCCGGCCCGGCCGAGCTGGACGAGGACGTCCGGGGCTCCGGGGTCCGCAAGGCCGTCGGCGAACTGGTCACCTGCCCGTTCTGCACCGGCCTGTGGGTGGCCACCGCGATCACCGTCGGATCGCTGTTCGCACCCCGCGCCACCCGGCTGGCCACCTCCACCCTCGCCGCCCTGGCCGGGGCCGACTTCCTCCACTTCGCCCGGGTGACCGCCCAGCACGCGGCCGACGGGCCGTCATGACCGGCAGCCCCGCGGCGCCACGGATCGAGGCCGTCGAGGTCCAGGTCCTCACCTTCCCCACGGACGCCCCGGAGGCCGACGGCACGCTCTCCTGGGACGCCACCACCATGGTCCTCGTGCGGGCGACCAGCGGCGGGACCACCGGCCTGGGCTGGACCTACGGCGCCCCCGCCATCGCCCACGTGGTCACCGGCCTGCTGCGCGACACCGTCGTCGGCGGCCCGGCGTTCGACGTGCCCGCCGCCAACGGGGCGATGAGCCGCGCCGTGCGCAACGCCGGCCGGCCCGGGCTGGTCGCGGGCGCCCTCTCGGCCGTCGACATCGCCCTGTGGGACCTCAAGGCCCGTCTGCTCGACCTACCGCTGGTCGACCTGCTCGGCGCCGCCCGCCGCGAGGTGCCGCTCTACGGCAGCGGCGGCTTCACCACCTACGGCCACGAGCGGCTGGCCGAGCAGTTGCGGGGTTGGGCCGGGCAGGGCTTCACCCGCTTCAAGATCAAGATCGGCGAGCAGTGGGGCGCCCGCGAACGGCGGGACCTGGAACGCGCCGAACAGGCCCGCGCCCTGGTGGGCGAGGACGCCGAGCTCTACGTGGACGCCAACGGCGCCTACACCCGCAAACAGGCCGTCCGGGTCGGCCGCACCCTGGCCGGGCTGGGCGTCAGCTGGTTCGAGGAGCCCGTGTCCTCCGACGACCTGGCGGGCCTGGCGCTGGTCCGCGACGCGGTCACCGCGGACGTCGCGGCCGGCGAGTACGGCTACGACCTGCCCTACTTCGCCCGCATGGCTCCGGCCGTGGACTGCCTGCAGGCCGACGCCACCCGGTGCGGCGGCATCACCGGCTGGCTGCGCGCCGCCGCCCTGGCCCAGGCCCACGGCCTGGACCTGTCGGGGCACTGCGCCCCGCACGTCCACGCGCACGCCGCGACCGCCGTGCCGAACCTGCGGCACCTGGAGTGGTTCCACGACCACGTCCGCATCGAGAACCTGCTCTTCGACGGTGTCCTCGCACCCGACGGGGGCGTCCTGCAACCGGGGCGCTCGGGCCGCCCCGGGCTCGGGGTGACGGTCCGCCACGAGGTCCAGGAGCGCTTCCGTGTCCCCGGGTGAGGGCACCGGCCCGACCCGGGGCCGGACCGCCGCTCGGTACGGCAACGGCCGCTCGATCACCGGGCGCCTGCCCCGCCGGGGGCCGTCCCACGCCCGCGCCCTGCCACGGAAGGAGACGACCCGTTGACCGCCTCCACCCCCGCGGGTCCACCCGCGCCCCACGTCCTGCGCGATTACGCTCTGCTCGCCGACGGCCACCGCGGGGCCCTGGTGGGGCCCCGCGGCGACATCGGGTGGATGTGCGCGCCCCGCTGGGACAGCGACGCCGTCTTCGCCGCCCTGATCGGCGGTGACGGCTGGTACGGCGTCACCCCCGCCCGGCCCTTCGTGTGGGGCGGCTACTACGAGCCCGGCAGCCTCGTCTGGCGCAGCCGCTGGACCACCACCGACGGCATCACCGAATGCCGCGAGGCACTCGCCCACCCGGGAGACCCGCACCGGGCCGTGGTGCTGCGCAGGGTGCTGGCCGTCGACGGCGACGCGCACCTGGACGTCCGCCTGGAGGCGGCCGCGGAGTTCGGCACCGCGCCGATGCGGGCGCTGCGACGCGACGAGGACGGCACCTGGACGGCCCGGGCCGGCGACCTGCACCTGCGGCTGAGCGGCTGCCCCGACGCGCAGGCCGGACCGGCCGGGCTGCACAGCGTCCTGCGGGTGGCGGCCGGAGCGTCCCAGGACCTCGTTCTGGAGGTGTCCGACCGGCCGCTGCCGGCCCCGGAGCCCGCCGGGCGGCTCTGGCGCGCGACCGAGACGGCCTGGGCCGAGCAGGTGCCCGAACCGGACGGCGTCCTGGCGGGGCGGGACGCCCGACACGCCTGCGCCGTCCTCACCGGCCTGACCGGCCCGAGCGGCGGCACCGTCGCCGCGGCCACCACCAGCCTGCCGGAACGCGCCGAGCAGGGGCGCAACTACGACTACCGGTACGTGTGGATCCGCGACCAGGCCTACATCGGCCAGGCCGCCGCCAGGGTCGGCCCGCACCCCCTGCTCCAGGACTCCCTGCGGTTCGTGACCGCCCGCCTGCTCGACGACGGCCCCCGCCTCGCCCCCGCCTACTCCGCCACCGGCGCCCCGGTACCGGATCCCCGCACGCTCGACCTGCCCGGTTACCCCGGCGGGTTCGACGTCGTCGGGAACCGCGTCAACCACCAGTTCCAGCTCGACGTCTTCGGCGAGTGCCTGCTGCTGCTCGCCGCCGGCGCCCGCCACGACCTGCTGGACACGGACGGGTGGCGCGCCGTCCGGATCGCCGCCGACGCCGTCGCCGCCCGCCACACCGAGAAGGACGCCGGGATCTGGGAACTCCACCCGGACCGGTGGGCGCACAGCAGGCTGACCTGCGCCGCCGGGCTGCGGGCCGTCGCCACCGCCCCGCAGCCCGCTTCCGGCCGCGGCCGGGCGGCCCGCTGGGAGGCCCTCGCCGACCGCCTGGTCGCGAGCGTCGACGCCGACTGCCTGCACCCGTCGGGGCGCTGGCAGCGCTCCCCCACCGACCCGGGCGTCGACGCCGCACTGCTGCTACCCGCCGTCCGCGGGGCGCTGCCCGCCGATGACCCCCGCACCCGCGCCACCCTGGACGCCGTCCTCACCGACCTCGCCCGGGACCACTACTGCTACCGGTTCCGGCACGACCGGCAGCCCCTGCAGGACGCCGAGGGCGCCTTCCTGCTGTGCGGGTTCCTGGTCGCCCTCGCCCACCACCAGCAGGGCGACGGCATCGAGGCGGTGCGCTGGTTCGAACGCAACAGAGCCGCCTGCGGGCCGCCGGGCCTGTACGCCGAGGAGTTCGACGTCGCCCAGCGCCAGCTGCGCGGCAACCTGCCCCAGGCCTTCGTCCACGCCCTGCTGCTGGAGACCGCCGCCGCACTCGCACCCGCCCGCTGACCGCCGTGGCGGCCGGGATGCCCGTCTCCCGGAAGACGGGCAGCTCCACGGTTTGCCCGGCCACCGGCCGGGCAGCCGACCCGGCGCACGCCCCGGCGCCTGCTGCCGGGCGCCTTCCACAGCGAGAGAGGAGCAGGATCCGATGACCGAGTACGGGTACTTCCTGTCGTGCGAGGAGTTCACCCCGGCGGAGTTGCTCGACCAGGCCCGGCGGGCGCAGCAGGCCGGGTTCACCCGGCTGGCGATCTCCGACCACTTCCACCCGTGGAACGACGCCCAGGGCAACAGCGCGTTCGTGTGGTCGATGATCGGCGCGCTGTCACAGGCCGTCGGCCTGCCCGTCACCACGTTGGTGACCTGCCCGACGCTGCGCGTCCACCCCGCGATCACGGCGCAGGCCGCAGCCACCTCCAGCGTCCTGCTCGACGGCCGGTTCGAGCTCGGCGTGGGCACCGGCGAAGCCCTCAACGAGCACGTCCTGGGCGGGCGGTGGCCCTCCTTCGAGGAGAGGGCCGACATGCTGGAGGAGGCGGTCGAGGTGATGCGCAAGCTGTTCACCGGTGACCTCGTCAGCCACCGCGGACGGCACTACACCGTCGACAACGCCCGCCTCTACACCGCACCCGACGGGCCGCTGCCCGTCCTCGTGTCCGGGTTCGGCCCCAAGGCCGCCGAATTGGCCGGGCGGATCGGGGACGGCTTCGTCACCATGACACCGGACGCCGACCTGGTGGGGGCCTTCCGGGAGGGCGGCGGGGAGGGCCGGAAGGTCGTCGGCGGGGTGAAGGTCTGCTGGAGCAGCGACCGGCTCAAGGCCGTCGACGTGGTGCACCGGCTCTGGCCCACCGAACTGCTGCCGGGCGAACTCGCGCAGCTCCTGCCCACCCCGACCCACTTCGAGCAGGCCACCGAGCTGGTGACCCGCGACATGGTCGCCGACGCGGTCACCTGCGGTGACGCGGTCGAAGAGCACGTCGAGACGGTCCGCGCCTACGCCCGCGCCGGATTCGACGAGGTCTACGTCGGGCAGATCGGCCCGGACCAGGCGGACTTCTTCGACGCCTACCGCGACCAGGTGCTGCCGGCCCTCGCCCGCTGAGCCGCGGCGGCAACGCGCGGGCGGGCGCGGTGCTCCGCGCCCGCCCGCTCCGCACCGTCCTTCGTCTTCCCGGTGAACTCCTGACCCCAGTCGCCGTGTGTTGTTCCTGGCAGCTCGGGTAGGCGGGGTTGTTATCGAAGCGGGTCGGAGGGAAAGCCGGTCCGCTCGCCTCTCCAGGGACAAGGTCATGACGAATGCGAAGCTTGCCGCTGCGGTGGCCGGGGGCTACCTTCTCGGGCGCTTGCACAAGGCCCGATGGGCTCTTGCCCTCGCCGGTATGGCAGCGGGGAAGAAACTGAGTGCCAACCCGGGTGTGCTCCTCGGCGAACTCATGGAGTCGTCGCCACAGCTGCGACGGTTGGCCGACGACGTGCGGGGCGAGTTGACGGAGGCCGGGAAGAAGGCCGCGATCGCTGCCGCGAGCAACCGGGTGGGAGCGCTGACCAACCGGCTGCAGCAGGGGACGGATGCCCTGCGCCAGCAGGCGTCCGGCGGCCGGAAGCAGGACTCGGAGGACGACGAGGACCAGCAGCCGGACGAGGAGCCCGAGGACCAGGACCAGGAGGAACCCGAGGACCAGGAAGAGCCGGAAGAGCCGGAAGAGCGGGAAGAACCGGAGGACGAGGAGGAGCCGGAGGACGAGGAGGAGCCGGAGGAGCGCGGGAAGAAGCCCGCATCGCGCAGCCGCACCTCCCGTGCGGGCGGATCCTCCGCACGCGGGTCCTCGGCGAGCAAGCGCTCCGCCCCGTCGAAGTCGTCCTCGTCCACCACCCGGTCCGGGGCCTCGTCGAAGACGTCGAGCGGCTCCGGCACGGCGCGCAAGACGGCGTCGAGCGGGACGTCCCGCTCCAGTCGGCCGGCTGCCGCGAAGAAGACCGCGAGCAAGGCCCCGGCGAAGAAGGCCGCGGCGCCGCGCAAGAGCACGGCCGCCGCGAAGAAGACGGCCTCGTCGTCGGCGCGGAAGACCGCGGCCGGCTCGTCGGCCCGTAAGAGCACCGGCACGCGCACCTCGACCCGGAAGCGGGGGTGAGTCCGATGGCCAAGCAGTCCGACGACAAGGGGTCCGGGCTCGGCGACGTGCTGGAGGCGCTGCCGACCGACCGGTTGAAGGAGCAGGCCCGTGAGCTGATGTCGGCACTCGGGGAGCGCGCCGTCGCGACCGCGAGCGACAAGGTCGGCGAGGTCACCGACCGCCTCGTCGGGTACGTGGAGAACGGCGGCATCGGCGGCGGAGGGGGCCCGGGCAAGTCGATGCTGAAAGCCGCGGTGGGCGCGGGTGCCAGCAACCTGAAGGACGCCGTGGTCGGCAAGCTCGGCGGTGGCGGTGGCGGTGACGGTGACGGTGGCGGCGGCAAGGGCAAGGGCGGGAGCGGGAAGCTCAAGGTCACCAACATCGTGGAGCAGATCGACGTCGGCGTTCCCGTCCGCGTCGCGTACAACCAGTGGACGCAGTTCCAGGACTTTCCGAAGTTCACGAAGCGTCTGGAGCAGGTCGAGCAGAAGGACGAGGGCAAGCTCTCCTGGAAGGCCGGGATCTTCCTGTCCCATCGCACCTGGGAGTCGACGATCGTCGAGCAGGTCCCGGACGAGACGATCGTGTGGAAGTCGAAGGGCGAGAAGGGCTCCGCGGACGGCACGGTGACGTTCCACGAGCTCGCACCGAACCTGACCCGGATCCTCCTCGTACTGGAGTACCACCCGCAGGGACTCTTCGAGCGGACCGGCAACCTGTGGCGGGCCCAGGGCCGGCGCGTCCGGCTGGAACTCAAGCACTTCCGTCGCCACGTGATGACGAAGACGATCCTCGACCAGGACGGCGTGGAGGGCTGGCGCGGCGAGATCCGCGACGGGAAGGTCGTGCGCTCCCACGACGAGGCCGTCGAGGAGGAGGGCCAGGAATCCGAGGAGCCGCAGGACTACGACGAGGACGACGAGTACGACGACGAGCAGGGCCAGGAGGACGAGGAGACGCCTCAGGACGACGAGGAGGACTACGAGGACGAAGAGACGCCGCCGGAAGACGAGGCCGAGTACGAGGACGAGGACGAGGAGGAGGAGCCCGAGTCCGGCGACGACGAGGAGGACTACGAGGAGGAAGACGCCTACGACGACGAGGAGGAGCCTCCGCCGGACGAGGACTCCGGGGACGAGAACGACGAGGAGTACGACGACGAGGAGTACGAGGACGAGCCCGAGGACGACTACGAAGACGAGGACGAGCCCGAGGACGAGAGCGATGAGGGGACCGGTCGGCGCGGTTCCCGGCGTGCGCTCGCGCGGAGGTGAGAACGGTGACCACGGCTGCTCGTTCCGGCCGCCACCTGGGCCGTCCGTCCCCGAGCGGGCGGGTGGACGTCATCGACATCCTGGACAGGGGCCTGGTCACCGACATCCACCTGCGGGTCTCCCTGGTGGGGATCGAACTGCTGACCGTGGACGCGCGCATCGTAGTGGCGAGCGTGGACACCTACCTGCGGTTCGCCGAAGCAGTGGACCGGCTTGACCTGGCGGACGACAAGAGTGGAGGCCTGCCGGAGCTGATGCCGGACATGCGCGAAGGAGCCGCCCGCCACAAGACCCGCGGCGTGCGAGGAGCGTGACTGATGAACGCCACCGTCCCGCCGGACCTCGACACCCCGGCCTGCTACGCGTACGGCATCGTCCCGGCCCGCACCCGGGCGCCGCAAGGCCTCCTCGCCCCGCGGTCCACCGTCCGCGGCCCTTACCGGCAGGGAGTGGGTGCTGCGCCGGATCCTCGGCCGGCGGGAGGACGTCGCCCGTCTCCGCGAGCAGGCGTCCGCCCCGCCCGCCGACACCGCCCGTCCGCTGGAAGCCCCGGCGCCGCCGGCCGAGGTCGCCCTCGGCGCCCCGGCCGCCGCGGGCCAGGCCGTCAATGCCTCCTCCGGGACTCCGCGCGCGCCGCTTCGGGTCGGGAGGTGTGAGCACCATGCCCGAATCCCGTGCCCGCCGTTCCGCCGAGCATGCGGCGCGCCGCCCGTCGACGGACCCGCCCCGGTCGTCCCGGCCGCGCCGCCGGGCCGTCGGGGCCGAGGAAGCCGAACCGACCGCACCGCGCGCCGCGCCCCGGCTCCGTGCCTCGCAGGCCGCCGCCATGGCCGCACGCCACGTGCAGGCCCTCACCGGGCACGGCTCCGAGAGCATCACCTCGCTGGAGCGGACCGACGACGGCTGGCGGATCGCCGTCGAGGTGCTGGAGAGCCGCCGCATCCCCGACTCGAGCGACATCCTCGCCGTCTACGACGTCGTCCTCGACGACGACGGCGAACTCGTCTCCTACCGGCGGGCCGGCCGCTACTACCGCGGCCGCGCCGAACGGGAGGAGGAGTCGTGAGCGACCTGAGCCCCTGGCCGACCTCCGGTTCCCTGTCGGCGACGCCCCGAACGGGGGGTCCTCCGCAGCCCGCGAACCTGGCCGACCTCCTCGAACGCGTCCTGGACAAGGGGATCGTGATCGCGGGCGACATCCGCATCAATCTCCTGGACATCGAGCTGCTCACCATCAAGATCAGGCTGCTGATCGCCTCGGTCGACCGGGCCCGGGAGATGGGCATCGACTGGTGGGAACACGACCCCTCGCTGTCCTCCGGCCAACGCGACCTGGCGTTGGAGAACCGCCGGCTGCGCGAGCGCCTGGGCGAACTCGAGGCCGCCCGCACCGACGCCGCGACGGAGGACGGGAGCAGGACCGGGACCGAGCGGCCGGCCCGGTCGGCCGCGACCCGCCCGAAGCCCACCCGGTCCGGCACCACCGGTACGTCCGGCACCTCCGCCTCCCGCCGCAAGGGCACCGCGCCATGACCCGCGACGCCTACACCTGGCTCTACGCGATCGCGTCGGCGGCCGACGACCGGCCCGACCCGGGACGCCTCAGCGGCGTCGCCGGTGAACGGCCGAGGCTGCTCACCTCCGAGGGCCTCGCCGCCGTCGTCGGCTCCGTGCCCCCCTCGGACTTCGACGCCACCGCGCTCCAGCAGCACCTCCAGGACCCCGCCTGGTTGGAGGCCGCGGTACGCGCCCATCACCGGGTCGTCGACGTCCTCGCCCAGAGCTCCCACGCACTGCCGCTCCGCTTCGCCACCCTCTACCACGACGACCAGCGGGTCCTCGATCTGCTCCAGCAGCACCGCCGCGCCTTCCAGGCCGCCCTCGAACGCATCGCCGGCCGCATGGAGTGGGGCGTCAAGGGCTACCTGGACACGGCTCACCGCCCCCCTGACGAGGACGCCGACAGCACCGGCACGCCGTCTCCCGGACGGCCCGGCACCGCCTACCTGCTGCGCCGCCGAGCCGCCCGCGACCAGGCCGGGCGGGCGCTGGACGACGCGGCCGAGCGGGCCGGGCAGATCCATCGCCGGCTCGCCGAGTACGCCGACGAAGCAACCGAGCACCCCCTGCAGTCGGCGGAGATGACGGCCGTCCGCGACCCGATGGTCCTCAACGGCGCCTACCTGGTGGGCCGCGGCCGCGCGCAGGGGTTCACCGACCTCCTCGCCGACCTTCGGCAGGCCCACGCCCCGGCCCTGCGGGTCGAACTGACCGGCCCGTGGCCGCCGTACTCGTTCGTCGAGCTTCCGACCACGGACGGCGGGAGGTGAGCCCGATGGCCCAGCCGTCCCCCACGTCGTCGGCCGCCCTCCGGCAGCGTGACGTCGCCCTGGTCGACCTGCTCGACCGGGTGCTGGCCGGCGGCGTGGTCATCGCGGGCGAGATCACCCTGTCGATCGCCGACGTCGACCTGGTACGGATCAGCCTCCGGGCCCTGATCGCCTCGGTCCGCTCCATCGCCGGCGACCAGGACGGGGACCCGCCGTGACACCCCCGCCCCACGACCGGACGCCGGGCACCGGCCGCCGCATCGCCCTCGATCCCGAAACCGTCGGACGCGACCTGGCCTCCCTGGTGCTGGCGATCGTGGAACTGATCAGGCAGCTGATGGAGCGCCAGGCCCTGCGCCGGATCGACCAGGGCGACCTCGACGACGACCGGATCGAGGAGATCGGCCTGACCCTGATGGCCCTGGAGGAGCGGATGGCCGACCTGCGGGAGCGCTTCGACCTCACCCCCGAAGACCTCAACATCGACCTCGGGCCGCTCGGCCACCTGCTGTCGGACGACTAGCGTTCCCGCACCGACGGTCGAGAGCACCGACCGCCCACGAACCTTCTGCCCCGTCCGGGGTGTGGAATCCCCCCGCCCGGGCAGACGCGGTGCGCACAGCCGAGCATCCGAGGAGGAAAGCATGGGCGCGGGCAAGAAGATGAAGAACACCGCCGAATCCATGAAGGGCAAGGCCAAGGAAGCCACCGGCAAGGCCACCGGCAACGAGAGCCTGACGGTCAAGGGCAAAGCCGAACAGGCCAAGGGCGACGCCAAGCAGGCCGGCCAGAAGGCGAAGGACGCCCTCAAGCACTGACCGCCGTCCTGGACGGCCCAGCCCGTCTCCCGGGCTCCGCACCGATCACCGGAACACGAGATCGCGTGCGGGGCCCGGACACGTCGCGCCCAGGACTGCCGACTGCCGACTTCCGCACCTTGTCGGCCCCGTTTGCCGCCGGGGATCGGGGATAGCCGGACGGTATGAACTCCCCCACCGACGCCGGACGGCGTTACACGGACATCACCCCGGTTCCGCAGCCGGAACCCCCGGCCCCGCCCGGGCCGCCGGAGCCCGTCGAGCCACCCGGCCCGCCGGAGCCGACCCGCCCGCCCCTGCCGCCGGACCCCCCGGCCCCGCCCGGGCAGCCCGTCCCTCCCCCGGAGCCGCCCAGGCCCGCACCGGGCGGGCCCGGTCCCGTCCCCGGCCCGCACGAACCACCGGACTGAACCTGCGACCCGAGCTCACACCATCGAGGCACACACGAAAGGCGCATGCGCAATGGGACACGGCGGAAACGTGATCGAGGAACTGATGGTCGACCACCGGGAGGTCGAGGAGATCTTCGGCCGGATCCGGGCGATGACGGGCGGCGGCGAGCAGCTGCGCGCTCTGGTGGACGAGGTCACGATCGAGCTGGTGCGCCACTCGGTCGCCGAGGAGCAGTACCTGTACCCGGCGGTGCGCGAGCACATCGCGGGCGGCGACCGGCTCGCGGACAAGGAGATCGAGGACCACGAGCGGGTGGAGAAGCTCCTCAAGCAGCTGGAGAAGATGGACACCGACGATCCGCGGATGGGCCCCGCCCTGCAGGAACTCATGGACGAGGTCTCCGAGCACATCCAGGACGAGGACACCAACCTGTTCCCGATGCTCGCGCAGGCGACCACGCCGGAGGTCCTCATGGACCTCGGCGACAAGATCCGGCGGGCGAAGGCGGTGGCCCCGACCCGGCCGCACCCCTCCGCGCCGAACAGTCCGACGGCCAGCAAGCTCCTCGCACCCGGCGCCGGGCTGGTGGACCGCGCGCGCGACTTCGTCACCGGCCGCGGCAGGTCCTGACCCGCCCCTCGACCGGGTCCGGCTCCGACCCCCGGTCCGCGGGGAACACGCACGGGAGGTCCGAGCGATGGACCCGGTCGAGGCGCTGCGGCGGATCGCCTTCCTGCTGGAGTGGCGCGGCGCCTCCCCCTATCGGGTGCGGGCCTTCCACACCGCCGCCGAGGCCGCCCGCGCGCTGCCACCCGGCCCGGTGGACGCGGCCTCGGCACAGCGGCTGAAAGGCGTCGGGCCGGTCACCGCGGAGGTGATCGCCCAGGCCTCGGCCGCAGCGGTGCCGGCCTACCTCGCCCGACTGGAGGCCGAGGCCGGGCCGGCCGCCCGCCGGGCCTGGGACCTGGCGGGCGCGGCCACGGGTGACTGCCACGTGCACTCCGACTGGTCGGACGGCGGCAGCCCGATCGAGGAGATGGCCGAGGCGGCGCGGGCGCTGGGACACCGGTGGGCCGTCCTGACCGACCACTCGCCCCGGCTGACGATCGCCCACGGCCTGAGCCCCGAGCGGCTGCGGCACCAGCTGGACGCGGTCGCCGCGCTCAACGCCGGGCTGGACCCCGGATTCCGCCTGCTGACCGGCATCGAGTGCGACATCCTCGACGACGGCTCGCTCGACCAGGAGGACGACCTCCTCGGCCGGCTCGACGTCGTGGTCGCCTCGGTGCACTCCAAGCTGCGATCCGACCCCGGGCCGATGACCGCCCGGATGGTGGGCGCGGTCCGCAACCCGCACACCGACGTCCTCGGGCACTGCACCGGCCGCATCGTCACCGGCCGCGGCCGGCCGCAGTCGCAGTTCGACGCCGACGCGGTGTTCCGGGCCTGCGCGGACGCCGGAACGGCCGTGGAGATCAACTGCCGGCCCGAGCGCCGCGACCCGCCCGACGACCTGCTCCTCCGGGCGGCCGAGGCGGGCTGCCTGTTCGCCGTCGACACCGACGCGCACGCCCCCGACCAGCTGTCCTGGCACTCCTCCGGCTACGCCCGCGCCGCCCGAGCCGGCCTCGGACCCGACCGGCTGGTCACCACCTGGCCGACCGAGACCCTCCTCGGCTGGACCCGGAGGGCGGCCGACCGCCAGGGACTGTCCGACCGCCGGTACGGAACGTGACCGAGGTCATTACGACGCTGCCGGTCCGCCGCCTACACTGGGTGGCCACCAGCGGGGCAACGCGGCTCCGCGCAGATGCGCTCGCACCCGAACGACCGTTGGGCGAGCCCGCTCCGCGAGGGACCGACCGCCGTGTCCACCGACCTCACCCCTGTCATCGCCGCCTCCGCCCGCTGGCTGCTGGCCGCCTACCCGCCACCCGCCGGGGCGCTCAACCGGGCCCTCGCCGAGACCCAGGCCCGCCAGGCCACCGCCCTCGCGGCCGCACTGCGCTTCCCCACCGCCCTGGACGTCGAGCTGCTCCACCTCCTGTCCCCCGGGGGGTCCCACGGGCTGGACGGGCTCACCGGCCACGATCCGCAGCCCGACGACACCGCCTGGCGGACCTGGGTCGACGAGACGGTCGTCAGCTGGGCCGCCTGCTTCCTCGCCGACCCCTCCCTCGCGGCCCGGGCCAACCGGCCCGACCACGGCGACCTGCGACGCCTCACCGTCCCCGGGCCCCGTGACAGCGAAGCCGCCGCGCTGCTGCGCCACCCCGACCTGCTCGAAGGCGTCGCCGCACTCCACCGCACCGAGCTGCTGGAGCTCCTGAGCGCCGAGGACGCGACACTGGCGTAGGGGCGCGGCGGCAGCCCTCGAAAGCTCGGACCTCCGCCGGGCGAAGGCCCCGATGGGACGGCGACCGCACCGGATCCGTCCCTCACGCCTCGATCGGGTCGAAGCCGAGCATCCACTCCAGTGCCAGTGCCACGCCGCGGGCGAAGTCACGGTCGGCGGCCGGACACCGGCTGTCCCGGGCCCGTTCGATCGCGGCACGCTCCTCGATCGCCAGGTCCAGCTCCGTCGGCACGCCCACGACCCTCCACCCGGTCACGGGCGCCGGACCGACCGGATCCAGCGCCCACCCGCACGCCGCGAGCGCCCCGCGGGCGTCGTCGGCGCCGGACCGGGAGCACCTCCGTGCCAGCTCGGCCGCGCCGGCCTCGACCGCCGCACGCGGCCGGACAGCGATGAACGACGTCGCCAATACCGCTTCAGACACCGACTCCACCTCGCGATTCGTCGGAGCGACGACTTCCGCCGACCACCGCCGGCGTCCTCGCCCCAGGGCTCAGGTCCCCGAACGCACGGTGCGCTTCGGCCTCCTGACAGATCCTTCCAGCCTCGGGCAGGCAGCCCGGTTTCTCCAGCAGCGCTGCTCCACCCGGGCGGCCGCGCCCTCCCGCCGCCGTCGGTGGTTCACGTACGCGGTGCGGACGGGCGCGGGTACCGGACGGCGTCCTCGGTGGTGGCGCAGCTGGGGAACAGCGCGGTCGTGCCGGTGAGCTCCAGCACCCGTACCGTGACCCGCGAGGGGGCGACGAGCACCAGCGGGATCCCGGTGTCGACCGCGCGGCCACGGGCGGTCAGCATCACGTTGAGGCCAGTGGAGGTGAGCAGCTCCACCCGGGCCATGTCGACGGCGAGCAGGTCCGGACGGTGCTCCAGGGCTGTGGCCAGCGCCCGCGCCGCCACGGGCCCGCTGTCCAGGGTCATGTCACCGCTGAACGAGCACACCAGGGCGCCGCCCACCCGCACGGTCTCCGACCTCAGACAGGTCGACCCGCCGTCCTGCTCGATCCGCGGCACCGGCGCCGGCGGGGGCACCCGGGTGGCGGGCGTCGCATCCGCCGCCTCCAGCGGCTCGGCCGCCAGCCGTAGCAGGACCTGCCACAGGTCCACGGCCTGCGCGCGCAGGGAAACGACGGCCGGACTTCCCGCCTCGACCGCGGTGAGGTACGCGTCGATGCCGGTGACGGCGTGGAACACCTGACGGCGCAGCGGCTCGACCCGGCCGGGATCCGGACCGTGTTCGACGGGCACGCCGATCCGCTCGGCCAGCACGGTCCGGAGCCGCTCCAGTCCTTCCCTGCTCATCGGATCCACGTGCAACACCATCTCCAGACGAGGGGGCACCGCACCGGAGGAACGCTGCGGAAGCGATGCGGTGGCGGTCCCTCCACTGTTCGCCCGTTCGCCGGACGTGTCAACCATTGCACGAATTCATTGTCGTGTTTTGATCGTCGTGCGACGCAGGTCCTATCGTGAGGGCATGGAGAACGGTACGGCGGTCGAGCGGCAGTGGACCTTCCTCACCAACCACGCCCGCGTGCTGGTGCAGATCGCCCGCGACCCCGGCATCCGCGTACGCGACATCGCCGCCCTCTGCCTGCTGACCGAGCGCGCCGTCCAACGCATCATCACCGACCTCGAACAGGCCGGGTACCTGAGCCACGAGCGCCGCGGCCGCACCAACCACTACAGCGTCATCACCAGCAAGCAGCTGCGCCACCCCGCCGACGCCGGCCCCACCGTCTCCGAACTCCTCGCCACCCTCCTGCGCCAGGACCCTCCGAAGGACCCCGCCGCCCCGGACCCCGCCCCCGGCACCGCCGGGCAGTGACCCACCCCACCCGCGCCGGCAGCGCGGGCTGGAGAAGCACGGACCGCAGCCTTTCCGCCCCTTCCCGGACACCACGACGTGCCCAAGACCGGCCTCGAAGGGTGCGGTGCGGATGGGGTGAGCTCCTGGTCCTGCGACGGTAGCGCCGCCGCGCTGCCACTCCCCCACGGGACTGCCGGGCAGCCCCATTGAGCGACAGTGCGGCGGCCGATGCCTGCCGATCCGGCCCGCCGGTCTCGGAACGGCCCGTCCGAGGGGAGGGGCGGGTCAGGGATCCGGCGGCAGCCTATTCCGGGGTGACGTACGCCCCGGAGATGCCGCCGTCGACCAGGAAGGTGTTGGCGGTCATGAACGAGGAGTCGTCGCTGGCGAGGAAGGCGACGGCGGCGGCGATCTCCTCCGGCTCGGCGAACCGGCCGAGCGGGATGTGCACCAGGCGGCGCGCGGCCCGCTCCGGGTCCTTGGCGAACAGCTCCTGCAGCAGCGGGGTGTTGACCGGCCCCGGGCACAGCGCGTTCACCCGGATGCCCTGCCGGGCGAACTCCACGCCGAGCTCGCGCGACATCGCCAGCACGCCGCCCTTGGAGGCGGAGTAGGAGATCTGCGAGGTGGCGGCGCCCATCACCGCGACGAACGACGCGGTGTTGATGATGGAGCCCTTGCCCTGGCGCTGCATGTGCGGGATCGCGTACTTGCAGCCGAGGAAGACGCTGGTCAGGTTGACCTCCTGCACCTTGCGCCAGGCGGCCAGGTCGGTGGAGAGGATGGAGTCGTCCTCGGGCGGCGAGATGCCCGCGTTGTTGAACACGATGTCCAGGCTGCCGAGTTCGGCCACCACCGTGTCGTACATCGCCTTCACGGCGTCCTCGTCGGTGATGTTCAGCTGGATGAACATCCCGTCGACCTCGGCGGCGGCGGCCTTGCCGGACGTCTCGTCCAGATCGACGCAGACCACCTTGGCGCCCTCGGCGGCGAAGCGCCGCGCGGTGGCCAGGCCGATGCCGCTGCCCGCACCGGTGATGACGGCCACCCGGCCCTCGAGTCGCTCGGTCATGATGCTCACTCCTCGGTAGAGATGAAAACGTTCTTGATGTCGGTGAAAGCGTGCAGGGCATCCGGACCCAGCTCACGACCCAGCCCGGACTGCTTGAACCCGCCGAACGGCGCCCAGTACCGCACCGACGAGTGCGAGTTGACCGACAGGTTCCCCGCCTCCACCGCCCGCGCCACCCGCAACGCCCGGCCCACGTCACGGGTCCAGATCGAACCCGACAGGCCGTACTCCGTGTCATTCGCGATCCGCACCGCATCACCCTCGCCACGGAACGGCACCACACTCACCACCGGGCCGAAGATCTCCTCGGTGAACGCCCGCTCCCGGTGCGACGCGTGGGTCAACACCGTCGGCGGGAACCAGAAACCCGGACCGTCCGGCACACTCCCCTGGAAGACCGGATCCGTCACGAAACCGGCCACCCGCTCCCGGTGCGCGGCCGAGATCAACGGACCCACCTCGGTCTTCTCATCCATCGGATCACCCACGCGCACCCCGCGCACCGCCACCTCCAGGCGCTGCACGAACTCCTCGTACACCGACGCCTCGACCAGGATCCTGGAGCGCGCGCAGCAGTCCTGCCCCGCGTTGTCGAACACCGCGTACGGGGCGCTCGCCGCCGCCTTCTCCACATCGGCGTCGGCGAACACGATGTTGGCGCTCTTGCCGCCGAGTTCCAGGGTGACCGGCTTCACCTGCGCCGCGCACCCGGCCATGATCGCCTTGCCGACGGCGGTGGACCCGGTGAACACCACCTTCCGCACATCCGGATGGGTCACGAACCGCTGCCCCACCACCGTGCCGCGCCCGGGCAGGACCTGCAGCACCCCCTCCGGCAGCCCCGCCCGCAGCGCGAGCTCACCCAGCCGCAGCGCGGTCAGCGGAGTCAACTCGGCCGGCTTCACGACCACCGTGTTGCCCGCCGCCAGCGCCGGGGCGAAGGCCCAGGCCGCGATCGGCATCGGGAAGTTCCACGGCACGATCACACCCACCACGCCCAGCGGCTCGTGGAAAGTCACGTCCAACCCGCCCGCCACCGGGATCTGCCGGCCGAACAACCGCTCCGGCGCCCCCGCGTAGTACTCGATCACATCGCGGGCGTTCCCCGCCTCCCAGCGGGCGTTGCCGATGGTGTGGCCCGCATTGGCCACCTCCAGCGCCGCCAAGTGCTCACGATCGGCATCCACGGCCGCCGCGAACGCCCGCAGCAGCCGCGCCCGATCACCCGGAGCAACCCGCCGCCAGCCCTCGAACGCCGCCTTCGCCCGCGCGATCGCCGCATCGGTCGCGGCCTCGTCCGCCAGCTCGACGGTCGCGATCACCTCCTCCGTCGCCGGATTGACCACCTCGAACAGGTCCTCAGCCACAACTAACCTTCCGTTCTTGCGAGTCGAGGTTCCGGACGGCTGCCGCCGTCAGAGCCTCGAAGAGTCGAAGGTCCGACAGGTCGGTCTCCGGGTGCCACTGCACACCCAGGGCGAACCCGCGTCCGCTCCGTTCCACGGCCTCGACCACGCCGTCCGCGCTCCACGCGGTGGCGTGCAGGCCCAGACCCAGTCGACCGATCGCCTGGTGGTGGTAGCAGTTGACCTGGACGTCCGCACCGAGGATGGATGCGATCCGGCTGCCGTCCGCGGTCCGCACTTCGGTCTTGACGAACACACCCGGCGGGTCCTGGTGGCTGCCGTCCGGCAGGTGCTGCACCAGGTCGCCGCCGAGCGCCACGTTCAGCACCTGCATCCCGCGGCACACCCCCAGGACGGGAAGGCCCGCTTCGAGGGCCGCCCGCAGCAGCGCCAGCTCCCAGGTGTCGCGGGCGTGCTGCGGCGCACCGGTGCGGGGGTGCGGCTCGGCGCCGTAGCGCGCCGGATCGACATCGGCACCGCCCGCCACCACCAGCCCGTCCAGCACCTCGACCAGTCGGCCGATCTCCCCCTGCGGGGGCAGCAGCACGGCGGTGCCACCGGCCCGTTCGACCGCCTCGACGTAGCTCTCCGGGAGCAGTGCGGCACCCTGCTCCCACACGCTCCACCGGGCCGGCTCCCGGTAGGTGGTGATTCCGATCAGCGGCTTCACAGGCGCTCGAACCCCCGACGGCGCTCCCAGTCGGTGATGGCGGCGTCGTACGCGGCGAGTTCGGTCCGCCCGGCGTGGACGTAGTGACCCACCACGTCCTTGCCGAACGCCTCGGCGGCAGCAGAGCTCTGCTCGAACAACTCCACCGCGTCGCGCAGGGTGGCCGGGACCCGGGGCGCGTCGCTGGCGTAGGCGTTGCCGGTGAACTCCGGCTCCAGCTCAAGCTGCTGCTCGACGCCGTGCAGGCCGGCGGCGATCAGCGCGGCGACCGCGAGGTACGGGTTGACGTCGCCGCCGGGCACCCGGTTCTCGAACCGCAGCGACGGCCCGTGGCCGACGACGCGCAGGGCGCAGGTGCGGTTGTCGCGCCCCCAGGCGATGGCGGTGGGGGCGAAGCTCCCGGCGACGAAGCGCTTGTAGGAGTTGATGTTCGGCGCCAGCAGCAGCGAGAACTCCGCCAGGCAGGCCAACTGCCCCGCCAGGAAGTGCTCCATCGTCCGCGAGAAGCCGTTCGGGCCCTCCCCCGCCATCACCGGCCGGCCGGCGTCGTCGCGCAGGCTGAGGTGGATGTGGCAGGAGTTGCCCTCGCGCTCGTTGTACTTCGCCATGAAGGTCAGGCTGTAACCCTCCTGGTCCGCGATCTCCTTCGCACCCGTCTTGTAGACCGCGTGGTTGTCGCAGGTGCGCAGGGCGTCGGCGTACTTGAACGCGATCTCGTGCTGGCCGAGGTTGCACTCGCCCTTCGCGGACTCCACGATCAGTCCGGCGCCGGCCATCTCGTTGCGCAGGCGGCGCAGCAGCGGCTCGATGCGGGCGGTGCCGATGATGGAGTAGTCGACGTTGTACTGGTTGACCGGGGTGAGGGCCTGGTAGTTCTTGTCCCAGGCCTGCTCGTAGGTGTCCTTGAAGACGATGAACTCGAGCTCGGTTCCGGCGTAGGCGTGCCAGCCGTAGGCGGCGAGGCGGTCGAGCTGCCGCTTGAGGATCTGGCGGGGCGAGACGGCGACGGGCTTGCCGTCGTGGTGGACCATGTCGCACTGGACCATCGCCGTCGCCGGCTGCCACGGCACCCTGCGCAGGGTGGAGAAGTCCGGCACGAACACCAGGTCGCCGTAACCGCTCTCCCAGGACGAGACCTCGTAGCCGTCCACGGTGTTCATGTCGATGTCCACGGCCAGCAGGTAGCCACACCCCTCGGCCGCATGCGGGACCACATCACTCAGGAAGTAGTCGGCGGCGATCCGCTTGCCCTGCAAACGGCCCTGCATGTCCGTCATCGCGAGGACCACCGTGTCGACGGTGCCGGCGGCGATCTCTGCAGTGAGCTGCTCGAGCGACAGCTGTGCACTGCTCATCCGAGGGTCTCCATTTCGGTGGTCGCTGCGGGAACGGTGTCAGCGGCTTCATGGGTACGGGGGCCGGTGAACCAGCGGCGGGCGGAGAGCAGCCACCAGGCGGCGGCGAAGCCGATCACGACGGTGATGGCGACCGAGGTGTAGTTGAAGCTCTTCGCGGTGATCGGGCTGACCGTGGGGAGCATGAAGAGCACGGTGATCAGACCGGTCCAGACGACGGCGACGGCGCCGATCAGCTTGCTCCAGCGGCCGAGGTTCCACGGTCCGACCTGGAACGCGTCTCCCTGACGGAGCCTCAGGTAGACCGGGATAACGTAGGAGAGGTACAGGCCGATGACCGACACCGAGGTGACCGCGGCGAAGGCGGTGGTGTTCCACAGCGCGGGCAGGCCCAACAGGAACGCGCCGCCGGTGGCCAGCCAGATCGCGTTGGTCGGGGTCTGGGTGCGCTCGTCGATCCGGTGCCAGATCTTGGAGCCGGGCAGTGCGCCGTCCCGCGAGAAGGCGTAGATCATGCGGGAGTTGGCGGTGACCGAGGCCATGCCGCAGAAGAACTGCGCGCCGATCACGATCAGCAGCAGGAACTTGGCGCCGGAGGTGCCGATGGCGTCGATGAAGATCTGTGCGGGCGGGACGCCGGTGGAGGAGGTGAGTGCTCCGTCGTAGTTCTGGATGGCGAAGGTCAGGCCCAGCAGCAGCACCCAGCCCGCCACGATGGAGACCACGATGGCGTTGACGATGCCCTTGGGGCCCGAGCGGGCGGCGTCCTTGGTCTCCTCGGTCATGTGCGCGGAGGCGTCGTACCCGGTCAGCGTGTACTGGGCGAGCAGCAGGCCGAGCAGGCCGACGTACAGGGAGTTGCGGAAGCCGGTCTCGTTGACGAAGTGTCCGAAGACGAAGGAGGCCGAGGCGTGGTGGCTGGGCAGCAGCGCCAGCGCGCCGACGATGACCAGGACGCCGACCAGGTGCCACCAGACGCTGACGGTGTTGAAGAGGGCGACCAGGCGCACCCCGAAGCTGTTCAGCAGACCGTGGAGGGCCAGGATCACCGCGAAGATCTCCACCGTGTGCGGGGTGGTGGCGGCGAAGCCGAACTGGAGGTCGAGCAGGGCGTTGGTGAAGCTCGCGGCGCCGTAGTCGACGCTGGCGGTCACCGCGACCTGGCCCATGAAGTTGAACCAGCCGGTGAACCAGCTCCACGCGGGGGCGTTGCCCCGGGCCAGCTTGGCCGCCCAGTAGTACAGGCCGCCGGCGGTCGGGTAGGCGGAGCAGATCTCGGCCATCGCCAGGCCGACGCAGAGCGTCATCAGGCCGACCAGCGGCCAGCCCCAGGTGATCAGCGCGGGGCCACCGGTCACCATGCCGAAGCCGTAGAGGGTGAGACAGCCGGACAGGACGGAGACGATGGAGAAGGACACCGCGAAGTTGGAGAAGCTCGAGAGCGAGCGGGCGAGCTCCTGGGTGTAGCCGAGCTGCCGCAGGCGTTCCTCGTCACTGCCGGCGGTGGGGGTTACGGCGTGCAGGTTGGATGCTGCAGGATGGGTGACGTGCGTGTCGTCGGGAGACATGTGCGCCCCTTGGGTTCGGTGGGGGATCCGAAATGTGCGCCAGCGGCGCCTCGGCACTTAATGGCCCGAGACCAGACCATTTACGCGATGTGCGCATGCTTTCGCCTCGGCCGCTCCGACGTCAAGCCCCCTGGCCGAAGTGCCGCCAGGTCACCTGGGGCCCTTCCCAAAGGTCTGGCCGTGAGTACGATTCCTCCCGTGGAACACGAAGCCGGCCGCGATCCGTGGATGGACTGGCAGGGCGGGGCGATCTTCCGCCCCGTCCGGACCGGCAACGCCTTCGAGGAGACCGTCGAGCGGATCCTGGAAGCCGTCAAACTCGGCGTCTTCGGCTACGGCGACCGGCTGCCCGCCGAACGCGACCTGGCCGTCCGCCTCAACGTCAGCCGGGATACCCTGCGCGAGGCGATCCGTTCGCTCCAGGCCGCCGGCTGCGTGGAGTCCCGGCGCGGCCGCTACGGCGGCAGCTTCGTCACCTACCGCCCGCCCGTCCCCGACCTCGCGGACCTGCGACGGGCCGTGCAGGACATGGGAAGCGAGCTGGAGGACGCGCTGACCTACCGCATGGTGCTGGAGAGCGGCGCATCGGAGCTGGCCGCCCGACGCCGGCTGAGTGCCGAGCAGCGCGCCTATCTCACGCGGCGGCACGAGGAGCTGGAGGACGCCGGCCCCGAGGAGTACCGCCGGCTCGACTCCCGCTTCCACCTGGCGATCGCCGAGCTCACCAGTTCGCCTTCACTCGCCGTCGGCATCGCCGCGAGCCGGATGCGCCTGAACGACCTGCTCAATGCCATTCCGATCCTGGAACGCAACATCGAGCACGCCTCGCACCAGCACCGCGCCATGGTCGAGGCGATCCTCTCCGGCGACGCCCTCGCCGCCCGCCGCGCCACCGCGGAGCACCTGGAGGCCACGGCCGCCCTGCTCCGCGGCTTCCTGGGCTGAGCGCACCCCCGGCCGTCAGTGGACGGTGTCCAGCTGGTCCGGGACGACCCGCCCGCCGTCGGTGGTGACCGGCCCCGAGGAGCCGTCGGGGTTGGTGAACGCGCTGGTGGAGCAGGGGTAGGGCTTGGTGAGGGCGGCCTTGGGCGAGATGAACATCGGGTTGACGATCCACTTGCCGTCGGCGTTGTCGTAGGCGTTGCACATCAGCTCGGCCTTGTTGCGGTTGATGACCAGGCGGAGCTCCGTGGCGTCGCGCAGGAACGACACGTCGGTGTTGGAGTCGCCGGCCGCGAACGCCTGCCGGCGGTTCACCGGCTGGATGTCGAAGGCCTTGGCCGACGGCACCTTGAGGATCCGTTCGTTGATGACGCAGCGCTTGCCGTCGATGTACGGGATGGTGTCGTCGTCGCCGCCGCACCCGGCCAGGGCGGCGGTCAGCTTCCCGTTCTCCTGCCTGGTCCGGACGCCGATCACGTGGTCGGCCGGCAGATCGACGCCGGCGGCCCAGACCTGGACCACGTCCTCCTGGGACGCCGAAGTGATCCACACGTCGAAACCGGACCTGCCGAGCGCGCGGATCAGGTCCTTCTGCTGGTCGTAGTAGCGGATCCAGCCGGTCACCCGGTGCGTGCCCACGGTCTGCTCGGCCCCGACCGGCGCGTCGAGGTTCTCCTGCCGCGCCCGGGAGGCGAAGTCCTTCACCTCGTCGGGGGTGTAGCCGGCGAGCAGCTGCGCGGCCCAGGCGTAGGCGGGCTCCGTCCGGCGGCGGTTCCAGCCCGCGAAGGCGTCCTGTCCGGAGGTCGTCCTGGCGTCGGAGTAGACCGAGAGGATCTCGTCGGCGCAGGCGGTGTCGGTGCTGGTCGGCAGCGCGGACCCGGCCGGGGCGGCCGTCCCGCAGGCGGACGCGAGCGCGGCGGCGGCCGCCGGGGTGAGCAGGGAGCTGGTGGTCGTCCAGTCCCCGCCCGCCGGCTGGCGGACCTTGTCGTGCCGCAGGAGCCAGAACGTGGTGGCGTCTCCCACGTCGTTCTTGACGACGGTGTTGTCCCAGTCGAAGACGGCCACGGGATGCGGGCCCTTCTTCCCGCAGTGCCCGTCACGGTCGAGCAGGGTCTGGAGCCTGGAGGCGTTGTCGCCGTACCAGGCCAGGTCGGTGTCGAGCCTGCCGCACGGGGAGGTGCTGGCCTCGGCCTCGGTCGTGGCACATCCGGACAGCGTGGAGGCCACCGTTCCGGCAAGCACGATGGCTGCGATCTTCGTCTTCATCGTCCTGGTCCTTCGGGGAGGGGCGCGAGCCCCGGGCAGGGAATGGTCGCTCTCGACTGGAGCTTCTATGGGCCAGCAACTTACCATTGAGCGAACCGATCAGAAAGCTTCCGGACGCCACCGTTCCGCCGGGCAGCTCCGCGACCCGAGGCGTCGGTCGAGCCGAACGCACCTCAATGCAAGCTGAGTTGAGCGCTCCAGAAGGACCCTGCTAGCTTTTGCGCTCGATCGCGCGCCCCGCTCGCCAAGCGATCACCATCAAACCGCGCACCCCACGGACACTGACTCAATGATTCAGTAACAGTCCTTTTGTGCGCGCCTCGCCACTTCCGAAGGAGAACCCTGCCCATGGTGTCGACGCACGGCAGGAGACGCGCCGCCGGCGCTCTCCTCCCTCTCCTGGTGGTGTCGTCCGCGGGCTGCGAGCAACAGGCGCAGGCCGAGGAGGTCGTGGTGGCGAGCGCGAGCGGCCTCAGCAACAAGGACGGCACCGGGTTCTACGACAGGGCCTTCCGCGCCTTCACCGAGCAGACCGGGATCAGGGTGCGGTACTCCGAAGCCGGATCGGGTGAGATCGTCCAGCAGTTGGAGAGCCGGAAGAACGCTCCCCGGACGGACCTCGTCGTGGTCCTTCCGCCGTTCTCCCAGCACGCCGCCGAAGAGGGCCTGCTGGACGTCTACCGCCCGAAGGGCGCGGCGGACATGGACGTCGCGGACCGCGCACCGGACGGGTACTGGACCGCGATCGTCAACACCTACCTGTGCTTCATCCACAACCGCGACAAGGTGAAGGAACCGCCGAAGACCTGGGCCGACCTGCTCAGTCCGAAGTACCGCGGCAAGGTCCAGTACTCCACGCCGGGCGTCGCCGGCGACGGAACGGCCGTCCTCATCAAGGCGATCCACGACTTCGGCGGCGAGCAGCCCGCTCTCGAGTACTTGAAGGATCTCCAGGTCAACAATGCAGGCCCGTCGGGCTCCACCGGGAAGCTCGCCGACAAGGTCGACTCCGGAGAGATCTGGATCGCCAACGGGGACGTCCAGATGAACGTCTCACGGATGGCCGCGCTGCCGAACCAGGGCATCTTCTTCCTCGCCCCCAACGGCCGGACCAAGCCCACCACCCTGGCCGTCCCGTACACCGCCGGCGTCGTGAAGGGCGCACCGCACGGAATGGCGGCCCGCAGGCTGGTCGACTTCCTGCTGTCGCACGACGTCCAGCAGACCGTCAGCAGCACCAGCGCCGGGCTGCCGATCCGCGACGACGTGGAGGACACCAGCGCCAACTCCAAGACGCTGAAGGACCTCATGGCGGGTGTCGAGGTCTTCGTGCCCGACTGGTCGATGGTCGACCGCCGCTTCGAGGACAACGTCAACGCCTGGAAGGCCGCCACCGGAATCCGGTGACCGCGCGGCCGGCCACCGGATTCATTGACAGTCCGCGGAATCCGCCACAGACTCTTCGCACCCGAAGACGCCGAAGGCCGCACTCGGCGGCATCGACCGGCCTTCTTGCCGATGCCGCGACACCTGGGGTGATGCACCGTGACCCGTGTCGAAGAGCCCAACCGCTTTCCTCGGCCCAGATCCGCCGATCCGCCGTCGGCGCGCTGGCCCGGTGCCGTGGTCCGCCCCGGGAACCCGCGGTTCGAGCAGTCCGCGAAGGACTGGCTGTTCGACCTGGCGCCCACCCGGTGGCGGCACGAGCAGATCTTCCACCGCAACCCGCTCGAACTGGCCCGCGCGCTCCGGCTGTTCCTGGATGCCGATGTCCTCGCCATGCAGGCCGGCCTCAGCGCCCTGAGCAGTTCACCGGCAGGTGCCCGGCACCATCGCGACGACGACACGGCGATCGGCGTCTGCATCCGGGAGCAGTCCTGGGCCGCGGCCGTCCGCGAGCAGGTCCGGCTGGTCCAGGAGGCCCTCCTCGCCGTCCGCACGGGCGGGAGGCCCCGGCGGTCAGGACAGGAAGCCCGCCAGCAGTGAGGCGGTGGCATCGAGGTGTTCCTGCGTCGCCCGGCGCGCGCCCTCCGGATCGCCCGTGAGGATCGCGGACACCATCGCCCGGTGCTGGGCGGCGGAGTGCGCGATGTTGGCCTCCAGCATGGGGATGGCGTCCAGCAGGTCGTTCAGCCGGATCCGGGTGTCCGCGACGCTGGCGGTCAGCGAGGTGGAGCCGGTCAACTCGGCGATGGCGAGGTGGAACCGCGAGTCGGCCTGGCGGTACTCGTCGAGGTCCGCCTGCTCGGCCTCGACCAGGCGCCGCTGCAGGTACGCCCGCTGCTCGCCGCTGAGGTCGCGCTGGGCCGCGAACGCCGCGGCGCCCGGCTCCAGCACCGTCCGGAAGGCCAGGACGTCGTTCAGCTCCGCACCCATGTCCTTGACCAGGCGGCGCGCGTCCTCGACGTCGACCGCGAGCGTCGGCCGGTAGGTCACGAAGGCGCCGCCGTACCGGCCGCGGCGCGACTCGATGTAACCGGCCTCCCGGAGGGAGCTCAGCGCCTCGCGCAGGGTCACTCGGCTGACGTTCAACCGCGCGGCCAGGTCGCGCTCGGCGGGCAGGCGGTCACCGCGGGCGAACACGCCGAGTTTGATCGCGTGGAGGACCCGCTCGACGGTCTCCTCGTACGCGTTCCCGTTGCGGACAGGCCGAAGCACGATGCCTTCCGTGCCACCGGTTTCGTCCTGCCAAGGCCGTTCGCTCACGCGGGGATGATACCCCGGGCCGCGGGCACGCCGAGGGCGGCGACCGGTGTACGGACGATGCGGTCGCCGAGCCCGCCGCACAGCGGCCGGGCGGTGCCCGAGCCCCCTTCACCATGCTTGACTCTGCAAACATTTTGGCGTGAAGAAGCAGATTCAAGCAGTCGATGACCAGCTTGCGACATCCAGGCGAAGCGGTCAAGCCCTACCGACAGGTAGGCGACTCACATCATCAAAGGATCACATTCGATCCATTAAAGGTTGAGACACGGTCGGCGCAGGCCCGTTGACGGGCCGGGTCACCCATGGTGTGATCTGTGCCCATCAGTGAGTCCGACCCTCACCGATGCGCTTCGCCGACCCGAGCCCACGCCTCGTCGGCACCTCTCAATCCGGCAGATCCCGGACCATTAGCGGCTCCCGACCCCCGACTGATCACCAGGCAGTCGGCACACTGCACCGCCTCGGGATGCCGACAGCCCCCACACCCTCGGTCATCTGGGAGACAGACCCCCATGTCGCCTGTCACACGCCGCACCTTCCTCGGCTCGGCCGTCGCCGCCGGCGCCCTCCTCGCCGTCGACCCGCTGCCCGGCGGGCCGGGCAGCCCCACGCCCGCCGCCGCGGAGACGCTCGGCACCTCCGGCACCATCGCGGACGTCCACCACGTGGTGATCCTGATGCAGGAGAACCGATCCTTCGACCACTACTTCGGGACCCTCAACGGCGTCCGCGGGTACGGAGACATCAGCGCGATCCAACTCGACGCCGCCAACACCGTCTTCAACCAGAAGAACGGCTCCGGCCGCCAGTACCCGTACGCCCTCACGCCGACGGCGACCGAGGCCCAGGCCCAGTGCGCCGCCGACCTCTCGCACTCCTGGTCGACCCAGCACTCCGCCTGGAACGGCGGGAAGATGGACTCCTGGGTGTCGGCCAAGGGCGTCGCGAGCCTCGCCCACCTGCGGCGCTCCGACATCCCGTTCCACTTCGCGCTGGCCGACAACTGGACCGTCAACGACGCCTACCACTGCTCGATCCTCAGCGCCACCGGCCCCAACCGCACCTACCACTGGAGCGGCTGGATCGACCCGAACGGCACCACCGGCTCCCCCGCGGCCAACGACGGCGGCGACGAGTCCGGCCTGAAGTGGCAGACCTACGCCGAGGCGCTGCAGGCCGC
This sequence comes from Kitasatospora terrestris, assembly GCF_039542905.1. Classification (NCBI taxonomy): domain Bacteria; kingdom Bacillati; phylum Actinomycetota; class Actinomycetes; order Kitasatosporales; family Streptomycetaceae; genus Kitasatospora; species Kitasatospora terrestris. The sequence continues at coordinate 8,124,194 of NZ_BAABIS010000001.1, read as the reverse complement.
CGGCGTCAGCTGGAAGGTCTACCAGACCAACGACAACTACGGCGACAACGCGCTCGAGTACTTCACCCACTTCCAGGGCCTCACCCCGAGCAGCCCGCTCTACAAGGGCGTGGCCCGGATCCCCCAGGGCAGTTATCCGACCAGCGCCGACGCGATCGTCGCCGCCATCCGGAGCGACGTGGTGGGCGGCACGCTGCCGCAGGTGTCCTGGATCGTCACCGACCAGAACTTCTCCGAGCACCCCGCGGCCACCCCCGGCAACGGCGAGTACATCATCAACGGGGTGCTGCAAGCCCTCAACGCCGACTCCAGCGTCTTCAACTCCACCGTCCTCCTCATCAACTACGACGAGAACGACGGCTTCTTCGACCACGTCCCGCCGCCGGTCGCCCCGGCCGGCACCGCCGACGAGTTCTACTCCGGGACCAACATCGGCCTCGGCTTCCGCGTCCCGATGTTCGCGATCTCCCCTTGGAGCCGCGGCGGAAGGGTCAGCTCCGAGGCCTCCGACCACACCTCGGTCCTGCGGTTCCTGGAGGCCTGGACCACCGCCATCGGCAAGCCGGCGACCTGCCCCAACATCAGCGCGTGGCGCCGCAAGGTCTGCGGCGACCTCACCGGCATGTTCGACTTCGCCAACCCGGTCTACGGACTGCCGGCGCTGCCCACTCCCCCGGCCGCCAACCAGTACAACGGCAGCAGCTACAACTCCTCCCCCACCGGCAACGCCCAGCCCGTGCAGGAGCCCGGCACCCGCCCCGCCCGCGCACTGCCCTACCAGACCAACGCCCACCTCCAGGCGTTCACCGCCTGGGACCCCAACGGTACGGTCAAGGCCTGGATCACCATGGGCAACGGCACCGACACCGACCCGACCGTCACCCCCGCCACCAGGTCCGCCCACTTCGCCGTGTACGCCAACGACCCGACGCTGCGCGGCGGAGGCCCCTGGCAGTACACCCTCGACCCCGGCCAGAAGAATCCGGACGGCACCCCCTACAACGACTACTTCAACTGCGGCAGCGGCTACGGCGGCGGCAAGTACGACCTCGGCGTCACCGGCCCCAACCGCTTCCTGCGCCGCTTCAGGGGCGACGTCACCAAGCCCGGCGGCAAGACCGTGGTCACCTCCTACTTCGCCAAGGAGGCCGGCACCGGCAAGACCGCCATCTGGTTCACCTTCACCAACAACGGCAGCTCCCCCGTGACCTTCACCGTCACCTCCAACCACTACCGCAGCGGCAGTTGGACCTACACCGTCGCCGCGGGCTCCCACTGGGACGCGAACAACAAGGGCGACTACTTCAACAACGTCGCCTACGCCAACGGCTGGTACGACTACACCATCACCCTCGCCGAGGACCCCAGCTGGTCGCAGCGCTTCGTCGGCCACATCGAGACCGGCCAGGCGAGCATCACCGGCAGCATCTGAGCAGCGGCGGGGACGGGGGCAACGGATCCGGCAGATCCCCACCGATTCGACGCACCGTCAACTCGACCGTGCGCTGCTGAACAGGACAGCCCTCGGCGCGCCGCCCCGCGCCGAGGGCTGTCCGCGACCCGGGCGGTGTGACACGGCTCGTCGTGGCCGGCCTCTCGGAGCGAGCCCATCGCCTCACGCAGCGTGACCAGGTGGGCCTTCGTCCGCTCGGTCGGATCTCGCCGGGGCGCGGGCCCGAGCAGCGGCCCGATGCTCGACAGGTACGGCAACCGAGGGCTTCGGCTTCGTCGCCCGCGGGCGTCCCCGCTGGTCACAGCGGTGATCCGGCACCCGTCGGCGCCATCCGAAGGACCGGAACGGGCATCGTCGAGGCCTCCACGGAGGGCCACCTCCGGTGAAAACGATTTTCGACGGTCCACGCCTCTTGTCACCGACGGTGTAAATCAGTGCAAAATGACATATGGCGCGACCAATGGCCCGTCTCCAACGGTTGTGGACCAGGTCGATCGGCGCGGTCCCACCGACTTCCCGCTCACGGCGCAGTGCCGGAGGGCGGAGACCGGGATGGATCGTGCGGGTGCGCACCGATCTGGCCGCGCGCAGCGTCGCCCGCGAGTTCTTCGTCCTGCAGCTGGTCCTGGTCGTCCTCCTCGTCGCCGCCGGGGTCACGGCGATGCTGCTGCAGATCCGGCGGGACGCCATGACGGACGCCAGGCACCGCACCATCGCCGCCGCGGAGTCGTTCAGCCACTCCCCGGGGCTCGTCGCGGCACTGACCGGCCCCGATCCGACCGCGACGCTGCAACCGCTGGCCGAGGAGGCCAGGACCGCCTCCGGTGTCGACGCGATCATCGTCTACCGGCAGGACGGGATCATCCTGACCCACAGCGACCCGAACCAGATCGGCAAGTACGTCATCGGCCCCTACGCCGAGGCGGCGACGGGCACGTCGTTCACCAAGACCTTCCACGGCACCCTGGGCCCCTCCGTGATCTCCGCGGCCCCGGTGAAGGACTCGACGGGATCGGTCGTCGCCATCGTCTCCGCCCCGGTCACGGTGAGCCGGGTCCAGCTGTCGGTGAGCGAGCAGATGCCGGTCTTCCTCGGGAGCGCGGCCGGGGCACTCGCCCTGGCCGCGGGCGGGGCGTGGCTGGTGAGCCGGCGCCTGCGCCGCCAGACCCACGGGCTCGGCCCGGCCGAGATGACGCGCATGTACGAGCACCACGACGCGGTCCTCCACGCGGTGCGCGAGGGCGTCCTGATCACCGACGGCGGCGGCCGGCTGCTGCTGGCCAACGACGAGGCGCGGCGCCTCCTCGACCTTCCCGCGGACGCCGTCGGACGTACGGTCACCGAACTCGGCCTGGACGCCCGCACCGTCGACCTGCTGCTGTCGGACCGGGTCGCCACGGACGAGGTGCACCGGACCGCGGACAAGCTGCTCGCCCTGAACAAGCGCTCCACCACCCCGTTCGGCGGACAGCGCGGATCGGTGGTGACCCTGCGGGACACCACCGAGCTCCGGTCGCTGGCAGGCCGGGCCGCCCTGGCCCGTGACCGGTTGACGCTGCTCTACGACGCCGGCGTGCAGATCGGCAGCACGCTGGACGTGGTGCGCACGGCCGAGGAGCTCGCGCAGACGGCGGTGCCCCGGTTCGCCGATGCCGCCACCGTCGAACTGCTGGACCCCGTCCTGACCGGCGAGGAACCGGACGGCGCGGCCACCGAGCTGCGCCGGGCCGCCGTCGCGGGCCTGGGAGCCGGCCATCCGTTCTACCCCGCCGGGGAACTGATCCAGTTCAGACGCGGCACCCCCGTCGCCATCAGCGTCGACCAGGGCCGGCCCGTCCTGGTGACCGACCTGGCCACCGCCCGGGGCTGGCAGGCCCAGGACCCCGAACGGGGCCGGCGGATCGTCGATGCCGGATACCGCTCGCTGGCCGTCGTCCCCCTGCAGGCCCGGGGGGTGGTCCTCGGGCTGGTGGACTTCTGGAGGACCGACGACTCACCGCCGTTCGACGAGGAGGACCTCTCCTTCGCCACCGAGCTGGCGGGGCGCGCGGCCGTGGCGATCGACAACGCCCGGCGCTACACCCGCGAACACAAGATGGCCGTGACGCTCCAGCGCAGCCTGATGCCCCACGCGCTGCCGGAGCAGCGGAGCCTGGAGACCGCGTTCCGCTACCTGCCCGCCACGGCCGGCGTGGGCGGGGACTGGTTCGACGTGATCCCGCTGCCCGGCGCCCGGGTCGCCCTGGTGGTGGGCGACGTGGTGGGCCACGGCCTCCACGCCGCGGCCACGATGGGCCGGTTGCGCACCGCCGTCCACAACTTCTGCGCGCTGGACCTGCCACCGGACGACCTGCTGAGCCACCTCGACGAGTTGGTGGCGAGCATCGACGCACGGGACGGCGCGGGCCGCTCCGACAGCCGGGAGATCACCGGGGCCACCTGCCTGTGCATGATCTACGACGCCGTGTCGGGAGAGGTGACCGTCGCGACGGCCGGTCACCTGCCGCCCGCCGTGGTCCTTCCCGACGGCACGGTGGACTTCATCGAGGCGCCGGTGGCCCCTCCCCTCGGCCTGTGCGCCGGCGTGCCGATCGAGACCGTGGTCCTGGAGGTGCCGGACGGCTCCCGGCTGGTGCTGTACACCGACGGGCTGGTCGAGGACCGCCACGTGGACATGGACGTCAGCCTGGAGGCCCTGCGGACGGCCCTGGTCGGCGCCGGCCGCAGTCCCGAGGAGACCTGCGTCGCCGTGATGGAGGCGTTGCTCCCGGACAAGCCCACGGACGACATCGCCCTGCTGGTGGCGACCACCCGCCGGATCGACCCCGCGGACGTCGCGGAGTGGGACGTCCCCCGGGAGATCGAAGCGGTGGGCCCGGTCCGCCGCGCCTGTGTCCGGCAGTTGGAGGAGTGGGGGCTGGAGGACATCGCGTACGGCTCCGAACTGATCCTCAGCGAACTGATCACCAACGCCGTCCGCTACGGCAAGGAGCCGATCCACGTGCGTCTGCTGCGGGACAGCAGCCTGGTCTGCGAGGTCTCCGACGGCAGCAGCACCTCCCCGCACATCCGCCGGGCCGAGGCGACCGACGAGGGCGGCCGCGGCCTGTTCCTCGTCGCCCAGTTCGCGGACCGCTGGGGCACCCGCTACTCGCCGCGCGGAAAGACCATCTGGTCCGTCCAGTCCCTCGAAGGGAAACCGGACGAGGAGGACCTGGCGGACGCCTTCCTCAGCCAGTGGGACGACGACCTGTAGGAGGGATCCCGTGAGGGCACGCACCGTCAGCAGATGCGTTCTGCTCGGCTGCGCCGCACTGCTGGCCTTCGGCCAGACCTCCTGCGGTGGACCCACCCGGGGCACCGGACCCGTCCAGCCGTCGAAGGCGGTCACCGCCGAGGACCTGGGCGGCATGGACGCCCTGGTCCGCGCGGCGCAGGCCGAAGGAGAGCTCAACGCCATCGCCCTGCCCCCGCAATGGGCCAACGGCGTCGGCCTGGCCCAGGGCTTCGAGAAGAAGTACGGGATCCGCGTCAACCTCCAGGACCCCTACGACTCGAGCAAGGAGGAACTGGATGCCGTGAGGAGCCGGAAGGGGCGGCCGACCGCCCCCGACGTGCTCGACCTCGCCGCGCAGCACGCCCGCGGCGCCGCCCGGGAAGGACTGCTGGCGCCGTACCGGGTCGCCGGCTACGGGGACATCCCGAAGAACCAGAAGGACGCCAAGTCGCGCTGGTACAACAGCTACGGCGGCTACGTGGCCATCGGGTGCGACGCCGCCCGCGTCGCCGTCTGCCCGGTGTCCTTCAACGACCTCCTCAAGCCCGAGTACAAGGACAAGGTCAGCCTCACCGGGATCGACCCCACCAGCGCCGGGGTAGCCTTCGCGTCCGTGTTCGCCGCGTCGCTGGCCAACCACGGATCGTTCGACGACGTGCAGCCCGGCATCGACTACTTCGCGAGGCTCAACGCGCTCGGCAACCTGCGCCACGTCAACCCCAACCCGCCCGAGGAGAAGATCAAGAGCGGGGAGACGCCGATCATCATCGAGTGGGACTTCCTCAGCCTCGCCCACACCGCCCAGTTCTCCGGCACCGGCGTGAAGTGGAAGGTCTCCATCCCGTTCGACGGGAGCTTCTCCGAGTACTACGCGCAGGCGATCAACAAGGACGCCCCGCACCCGGCGGCGGCCCGCCTGTGGGAGGAGTACGTGTTCAGCGCGGAGGGCCAGAACCTGCGGCTCGTCGACTACGCCCGCCCGGTCCTGATCGACACGATGCGCAAGAACGGCACCCTGGACGAGGCCGCCGCCGCCCTGCTGCCCACCGTCGAGGGAACGCCGGTCTTCCCCTCGCCGGCGCAGGTCACCAAGGCGCAGCAGACCGTCGACGAGGGCTGGGCGAAGAGCGTCTCCGGCTGAGACCCGGCCGTACGGTCCACGGACGCATCGGCCGTGGCTCATCCGCCCCGACCAGCGCTCCTGCGGCAGCGTCCACCCCCACGGCGCCGAGGCGACGGACCCAGGTCACCCCGTTGCCCCGGCAGCCTGCCGGAGGGCCGCCCCGGCGCCGTGGGCGAGAGGGTCGCCGTGCCCGAAGACCGCCGTGTCGACGTCCAGTTCGGCCAGCCGGTGCAGCGACGCGACGGCCCGGCCGCGGTCGGTGTTGAAGACGCCCAGCATCGTCCGCCCGACATTGGCGACCGCGTCGCCGGTGAACAGCACCCGCGGCCCGGGCAGGTGGAGGGCGATCGACCCGTCCGTGTGCCCGGGCACCGCGACCACCACGGCCCCGCCGCCGAAGTCCAGCACGTCGCCGTCCTCCACCTCCCGGTCGACCCGGCACGGCGGCGCCGGCGGCAGGGGCGGGAGGGCGGCACGGATCGGTATCTCGAACTCCTCCAGCACCGCAGGCGCCCCGGCGGCCTCGCCCCGGATCACCGGCGCCTCCGAGCGGTGGGCGACGACCTGCGCCCCGTGCCGGGCGGCCAGTTCGGCGGCCGAGCCCGTGTGGTCCTCGTGCCAGTGCGTCAGGACGATCCGCCGCAGCTCGCCGTCGAGGACTTCCTCGATCCTCGCCGCGCAGTCGGCGGTGCCCGTGTCGATCAGGGTCAGTCCGTCGCCGTCCCGCCACAGGTAGGCCGCGCCCACCGGGAAGCGGAGCATGCGCAGCCTCGGCAGTACCTCGATGACATCCATGCCCTCAGACTGCGCGCTCGCCCGTGTGGCCATGCGGTGGTTCGCTGACGGCTTACCACGCGCGGAAACTCCCCCGGGCCGTCAGCTCGGGGCGTCGTAGGCGGTGCGGGCGGCGTGCACCTCGTCCATGTGCTCCTCCGCCCAGCCCTTGATCGCGCACATGACCGGCAGCAGCGAGCGGCCGAGCGCGGTCAGTTCGTAGTCGACGCGGACCGGGACGGCGGGGGTCACCGTCCGCGACACCAGCCCGTCCCGCTCCAGGTGGCGCAGGGTCTGCGTGAGCATCTTCTGGCTCACGCTCGCCAGTCTGCGGTGGAGGTCGCTGTACCGCTGCGGCCCGTCGGCGAGCGCGTTGACGGCGAGGCTGACCCACTTGTCGGCGATGCGGTCCAGCAGCTGCCGGGCGGGGCATTCCGCGAGGTAGGCGTCGTAGGCGCTGCCCGCCTCGGCTCGGCGCTGGGCGGCGGTGCGGGTGGACATGGCTCCCCTTCCGGTGCCGTAGGCACTTCGAAGTGCGTACTTCCTGATGGAGAGTAGCGATCCCTACGGTGTGCGACATGATCGATGAAGAGCTCATGAGGGCGGTGGTCGCCCGCGGTTACGGCGGATCCGAGGTCCTCGGGACGGTGACGGTCCGCCTGCCGGAACCCGGCGCCGGCCAGGTGCGGATCCGGGTCGAGGCCGCGACGGTCAATCCCGTCGACCTGGTCACCCGCTCCGGCGCGCTCGTCGCGGCGGGGCTGATGGCCGCCCGCGAGCAGACGGGCATCGGCTGGGACGTCGCGGGCGTGGTCGACCGGATCGGAGCGGGGGTCACGGCGTTCACGCCGGGGCAGCGGGTGATCGGGCTGCGTGACCTGCTCGACGTGTCGCTGGGCGCCTACGCCGAGCGCCTGGTCCTGGACGCGGCAGCGGTCGCGCCCGCCCCGCCCGGTGTTCCTGCCGCGGCCGCGGCGACACTGCCGTTGAACGGCCTCACCGCCTTGCAGTCCCTCGACCTGCTCGATCTCGCCGCGGGGGACACCGTGCTGGTGACCGGGGCGGCGGGCGCGGTCGGCGGCTTCGCCGTGGAACTGGCCGTGCGGCGCGGCCTGCGGGTGGTCGCCCAGGTCCGCTCCGCCGACGAGGAGTTCGTCCGGAGTCTCGGCGCGGAGTGGATCGTCGGTGACGACATCTCCGACCTGGCGTGCGAGGTCCGGCGCCTGGTGCCGGGCGGCACCGACGGCGCGCTCGACACGGCAGGACTCGGAATCCGCGCCCTGGCCGCCGTCCGCACCGGGGGTGCCTACGTCACGGTGGTCGGCGGTTCGGCCCCGCCCCCGCTGCGCGGCATCCGGGTCCACCAGCAGTGGATCAGTGCCGACGGGGCCGCCCTGGCCGAGCTCGCCGCCATGGACCTGACCCTGCGGGTCGCCGACGTCCTCCCGTTGGAGCGCGCGGCCGAGGCCCACGACCGCCTCGCGGCGGGCGGCACGCGCGGCCGCCTGGTGCTGGTCCCTTCCGGAGCCTGAGTCACCCCGGCACGGGACTCCCGGCCCCAGTGGGCCCGTGTGGGCCACGGCCTGGAGGCCGCTCGCTCACTCGGAGACCTGCGTCGCGCCGCTGGAGGGCTGTCTGCCGCCGGACCTCCTCGGAGCGGTCACGGTCACGGAGCACTCCACGCGTTCACCCCGACCTGCGGCACGCCGTAGCCGGTGTCGGTGGTGTGGTCCATGATCCACGGGACAGCGCAGCCACCTCAGCGACGGGACCGCGACGCCATGACCATCACCAACCAGCAGATCGCCCGGCACGCCTTCCTGGAGGCGATGTACGCCGACGGGTACTACCCGGACCACGTGGTCGATCTGGGGAAGGCCGTCCTGGTGCGGCTGTGCGAGCGGATCGAGGCCGAGCGTCCGGCCGACCTCGGGGCACTGTACGTGCTGACCGCTGCCGCGACCGAGGAGTTCAACGAGCTGCAGACCGCGTTCGAGGAGGCGGACAGCGAGATCGAGACGGTGGCGCGGGAGACCATCGCCGAGGACTTCTGGTTCGTCGCCACCGCGTACGGCTTCGCGGACGCCGACATCGAGGAGTTGGTCGCCGAGCGCGACTGGTGACGCCAGCGCGTGCCCCGCTCCCCGCCCGGCGGGAGGATGGGAGGGATGATCGTCGACTGCGCGCACTACGAGGACGGCCGGCGCCAGCAGCAGGGGCCGATGCCTCTGGAGGAGGCCGCCGCGCGCCGGGTGCAGGGCGGGTTCGTCTGGCTCGGGCTGTTCGAGCCGACGCCGGAGGAGCTGGAGCGGGTGCGCGGCGCGTTCGGCCTGCACGAGCTGGCGGTCGAGGACGCGCAGGCGTTCCACCTGCGGCCGAAGGCGGAGAAGTACGAGGACGGCACCGAGCTGATCATCCTGCGGACCGCGCGCTACGACGACGAGCGCGAGGAGATCGACACCGGCGAGATCAGCGTGTTCCTCGCCGAGCATTTCGTGATCACCGTCCGCCAGGGCATCGCCAGCGAGCTGACCGGGGCCCGCAGCCGCCTGGAGCGCCGCCCTGAGCTGCTGCGGACCGGCAGCGCCTCGACCCTGTGGGCGATCCTGGACCAGGTCGTCGACAGCTACGCCCCGGTGGTCGCCGAGCTCGACCGCGACATCGAGCAGATCGAGGCGACGGTCTTCTCCGGCACGGTCGCCCCGACCGAGCGGATCTACTTCCTGCGCCGGGAGGCGACCGACTTCTACCGGGCCGTGCATCCGCTGCTCGCCGTGCTGGCCCGCCGCCTGGCCCCCGGGCAGGCGCCCGCCGAGCTGCTGCCGTACTTCCGGGACGTCCATGACCACCTGCTGCTGGTCAACGAGGAGGTGGCCGCCCAGCGCGACCTGCTGGCGACCGTGCTGGAGGCCGACATCGCGGTGATCTCGGTCGAGCAGAACCGGATCAACCTGCGGCAGACCGCCACCATGGAGCGGCTGACCATCGTGGCGACGGTGTTCCTGCCGCTCTCCTTCGTGGTCGGCTTCTTCGGCCAGAACTTCGGCTGGCTGGTCGAGCACATCAGCAGCCTGGGCGCCTTCGTCACACTCAGCGTGATCGGTCTGGTCCTGCCCTGCACGGTCCTGTACGCGTGGCTGCACCACCGCCGGGGCCAGGCGGCACCGCCGGTCCCCGGCCTCAACCACCACCGTCCGCCGGGCTGAGCGCCCGCCCCCGCCGGATGCGACCATGGAGGGAATCGGTCGACACACCGGGAGGCGGTCATGGGACGCGAGTACTTCTACCACCTCGAATACGCCGGCAACTCGATCACCACCAGGGTGACCCTCGGCACCGTCCGGGAACTCGAGCTGCTGGTCAACGGCCACGGGGCGGCCGACGAGCGCCTGCACGGCCACCACGCCGAGATGCACGTGCTCCGGGCGGTGCTGCCGGGCGACCCACCGACCGAGGCGTCGGTCGAAGTGGCGATGCCCGCCGCCCTGCACGGGGAACCGGCGTGCACGCTGGTGGCGGGCGACGACCGGTTGCCGATGCCGGAGCGGCCGATGCCCCACAACGCCCGCCCCACCGAGGCGTCCTGGTACGACTGAACCGGTGACCCGGCCCGATCACCGGTCGGGCCGGGTCCGCGCAGGTCAACTCGCAGTCGTCCACTGCTGGTTGGCGGTGGCAGCGCAGGTCCAGACGATCAGGCGGGTGCCGTTGGCGCCGCTGCCGCCGTAGGCGTCCAGGCACAGGCCGGACTTGGTGTTCTGCAGCGTCCGGTCGGTGCGGCGCGCCCAGGTCTGCGCGGCGGTGCCGTTGCAGTCCCAGAGCTGGACGCCGGTGCCGGGAGTGGTGGCGCCGTTGGTGACGTCCATGCACTTGCCGAACGCCCGGAGGGTGCCGTCGCCGGGCAGCGTCCAGGTCTGCGCCGGGGTGCCGTTGCAGGTGTGGAGCTGGAGCCTGGTGCCACTGGCGGAGTTGCCGCCGGTGACGTCCACGCAGGCGCCGCCGACGCCGGTGACCGGGCCGGAGACGGGGAGCGGCGGGAGGGCGTCTCGGACGGCGGTGGCCTCGGCGACCGGGTCGCCGCTCGCGGCGGCCGGGAAGGTGTCGCGTTCGCGGTTCCAGGCGTCCTCGACGGCGAACCAGTCGATCGCGGCCGGGGCCCGGCCGGTGGTGAGGGCGCTGTCCAGCCCGTCCAGGTAGGCGCTCCAGCGCATCGCGTAGAAGTCCGCGACCAGGCCGGACCATTCGCGGTTCGCGTAGTCGTGCAGGCCGCCGCCCTCACTGCCGGAGCGGGTCCCCCAGGTGGTGAGCACCGAGCGGGCGTCGTACTCGCACGTCGCCTGGCGGGCGCTGTCGGTGCTGCAGGCGCGGGCCGCGTTCAGCCAGGGGCCGAGCAGGAACCGGGTGTCGGTGGCGAGCAGCGCGTCCAGCCGGGCCAGGTCGGACTTCCACTCGGCGGCTCGGGCCCGGAACGCGGTCAGGTCCTTGGCGTCGTAGGCTGCCTTCAGCTGCGGCAGCAGGGTGCGGCTGCGGTTGGCCAGCGCCTGCCGGGCGGTGTCGACCAGGTCGAAGCGGTACGCGTCGGTGGCACGCAACGCCGGTGCGACCTGGAGCAGTTCGGCGAGGGCGCGCTGCACGGTGGACGGGTCGTAGCGCATCGCGGTGGGGCTCCAGGAGGCCGCGGTGGTCGCGGTCAGCGAGGGCCGGGCGGTGAACAGGCTGTCCTGCGCCTCGCTCCAGGTGCCGGACGGCATCGAGTACGGGCCGCTGCGCAGCAGCTCCCACGCCTTGGCGGCGTGCGGGTCGGCGCCGCCGTAGCGGCGGGCCGCATAGTCGGCGAACCACGCCGCCTGGTCCACCGGACCGATGCGCCAAGCCAGTTCGGTGAACAGCTCGAACGCGGCCGGATTGCCGCCGGTGCCCTCCGGCAGGTACGCGATGCCCTGCAGGGCACTGCCCGCCCTGGTCCGCCACTGCTCGAAGCGGGTGGCCCAGACCCCGGTGTTGGCGCCCATGGTGGTGTGGCCGCCGAAGTTGGGGATGGTGCCGAATGCGTACGGGGCACCGTGCCAGGCCGCCTCGCGGTCGAGGCCGTCGTAGCGGTCCGACAGGCCGTCGACGATCAGCAGCCGGCTCCGGTCGACGGCGTCGACGATCTGCGGGGACGGGTTGTTCTGCCAGCCCAGCAGCACCCAGGTCGCACCGGGGTGCGCGGTCTGCAGCGACGCCATCACGGCCTTGGCCGCGTCGCCGACCGGCACGCTGCCGGCGTTTCCGCCCTCGTGCAGCAGGTCCATCTTGTACGCCGTCGAGTCGCCGAGCAGCGCCCGCTGGTGGCGGTAGAACGAGGCGGCCAGGTCGGCGAAGACCGGCGTGCGCGGGTCCAGCCAGTCGGGGCGCTGGAAGCCCACCCAGCTGCCCTGCGGAACCGTCGTCCCGCCGGGGTTGCGGGCGGTGAAGCCGGGCGGCACGGTACCGAAGTAGCCCGGCAGGACGGGCGTCATGCCCAGCTCCCGGGCCCGGTCGGCGATCCTGCGGCCGAGCGCCGCACGGTCGGCGAGCTGCGCCTCGGTCACCGGGCCGGCGAAGCCCGACATGTTCTGCAGCAGCCACCACGGCTGGTGCGCCGCGCCGGGGACCCAGCCGAGCAGCTCGCCGGGGGTGTAGCCGAACTCCTGGAGGGCGTCGACGTACGCCGACTCGGTGCCGATCGGGACGAACACCTCGTTGACGCCGTGCAGGGCGAGCACGTCCAGCTGCCGTTCCCAGCCGGGCCAGTCGCGGTAGGCACCCGAGTAGCCGTCGTCGGTGTCGTTCAGCGCGAAGCGGTGCGGCACGGAGGCGGAGCGGGTCGCGGCGTTCGGCGCGGGCAGGGTGGCCGGGAGGCGGCCGGTGCTGTCGCCGGGCCAGCCGAGGTCGACCCGGGCGGTGGAGTGCAGGTACTCGTTGACGCCGCTGAGCAGTACGGCGGGGCTGGTGCCGCGGACCACGACGGCGCCCGTGGTGCCGGAGACCGAGAACCAGTCGCCGGCGGCGGGCCGGACCACCGGTTCCAGGGTGAACTGGGCGGCCTGCTGCGGGAGCAGCCTGGCGAGGGCGGCGCGGGCGGGGGCCGGGTCGAAGGCGTCGGCGGCGGCGACCGGGGTGGTGGGGGCGGCGGCCAGCAGGCCGCCGAGGAGCGCGAGGGCGAAGGCCGAGACGGTTGCTGACCGTGGGCTCGCGCGGCGGGGACGGCGGGGATGGCGGCGGGCGCGGGGGTTCCGCACGGGGTGCCCCTTCCGGTGGGGACGGAGGACAATTATTAACGGATCGTTCGTAAGATATTGGCGGGACACTCCACCGCGTCAAGGGGCGCGTCGAGAACGCTCGAACGCTCCCCGTACAGTGCGAGGACGGCCGGCCCCGAAGACGCCGCCGACCGGAGGGGAACAGGTGAGGCAGTGAGCTCGGAGTCCGGCCAAAGGGCCGCCACCGGACCGCACGTGATGCGGCGGATGAATGCCGTCGCCGTGCTCGACGCGGTCCGCACGGCCTCGTCCAGCACCCTGCGGGTCGCCGACCTCGCCGCGCTCACCGGCCTCTCCCGCCCGGCCGTCACCCGGGCCCTTGCCACCCTCACCGAACACGGCCTGGTCGAGACCGCGCCCGAGGCCCCCGAGGCCGCGGGCGCGGTCGGCCGCCCCGCCCAGCACGTCCGCTTCCGCGCCGGCGTCGGCCACGTGGCGGGCATCGACATCGGGCCGCACAAGGTCCTGGTGATGGTCGCCGACCTGGCCGGCGAGGTCCGGGCCGCCCGCCGGGTCGCGATCTCCCCCGGCACCGACGGCCCGCGCCTGTTCGACACCGTCCGTACGGCACTCGACGACGCGGTCGCCGAGGCGGGCATCACCCCCGGCGACCTGTGGGCCGTCAGCGTCGGCACCCCCGGCGTCGTCGACCCCGCGCGCGGCGAGGTCCTGCTCGCCCCCAGCATCCCCGGCTGGGCCGGGCTCCCCGTCGTCCCCCGCCTGCGGGACTGGCTCAACTGCCCGGTCCTCATCGACAACGACGTCGACCTCGCCGTCCTCGGCGAACGCTGGCGCGGCGCCGCGACCGGCGCCGACAGCGTCGTCTTCGTCCAGTGGGGCGAGCGGATCGGTGCCGGCATCGTCATCGGCGGCACCCCCCATCGCGGAGCCTCCAACGCCGCCGGCGAACTCGGCTTCGTCCGCCTGCAACCCGGCACCCCCACCGCCGCCCCGGCCGCCCGGTCCGCCGACCGGCTCGGCCCCGACGAGCTCGGGCCGTTCGAGCGGCTGGCCGGCGCCGCGGCGATCCGCGGGATGGCCCGGGAGGCCGGTGTCGCCCTGGGGGACGGCGGGGACACGGCGCCGCTGTTCGACGCCGCCCGCGACGGCGACCCGGAGGCCGTCGCCGTGGTCGAGCAGGCCGCCGCCCGCTTCGCCCACGGGCTGTCCGTGCTCGTCCTGCTGCTCGACCCCGGACTGGTCGTCATCGGCGGCGGCCTCTCCCGCGCCGGCGAGACCCTGCTCGAGCCCGTCCGCCGCCACCTGCAGCACCTCACCCTGGTCCCGGCCAACGTCCGGGCCTCCGCCCTCGGCGACAGCGCCGTCGCAGTCGGCGCGCTGCGCCGGGCGCTGACCGCCTCCGAGGCCCGCCTGACCGAGCCGATCACCGAAGCCTGATCCGCATCCGGATCCGTAGCCGCTCGCTGACGCAACGTCAGTCGCACGGGGTAGCGTCGGCCCATGGAAGAGATCGAGGTCAACGGCGTCCGCATGGTCTACCGCGTCGCAGGGGCGCCCGCGGCGCCGCCGGTGGTGCTGCTGCACGCGCTGGGCGAGAGCGGCGCCCACTGGGGGACGGTGTCGGCGCGGCTCGCGGGCGGCTTCCGGGTGTACGCGCCCGACCTGCGCGGCCACGGCGGCAGTGCCTGGCCCGGCGCGTACTCGCTGGAGCTGATGCGCGACGACGTGCTCGCCCTCCTGGACGCACTGGGTCTCGACCGGGTCGACCTGGTCGGCCACTCGATGGGCGGCGTGGTCGCGTACCTGCTGGCGCAGCACGCGCCGGGCCGGGTGCGGCGGCTGGTGGTCGAGGACGCGCCGCCGCCGCGTCCGCGGACGCCGTCGGTGCCGACCCGGCCGGCCGGCACGCTGCCGTTCGACTGGGAGATGGTGCTGGCGCTCCGCCGGCAGATCGACAACCCGCCCGCCGCCTGGCTGGACGGGCTCGCCCGGATCACCGCGGACACCCTGGTGGTCGCGGGCGGCCCGACCAGCCACGTCCCGCAGGACGGCCTGGCGGACCTCGCCCGCCGGATCCCGTCCGCCCGGCTGGTCACCGTCCCGGCGGGCCACCTGGTCCACGCGACCGATCCGCAGGCGTTCCTGGGGGCCGTCCTGCCCTTCCTCCGCTGAGACCGTCCCGCCGGGCCGCCGCGGCTACCCGCGGGCGCGGTGGGCGCGCGGGGTGGTGCCGTGCCAGCGGCGGAAGGAGCGGTTGAAGGTGCTCTGCTCGGTGTAGCCGAGCAGGCCGGCGATCTGGCTGAGCCGCAGACCGGGGTTGGCGAGCAGCCGGGCGGCCTGCTGCTGCCGTTCGTGGTCGAGGATCGCGGCGAAGGTGGTGCCCTCGTCGGCGAGCCGGCGTTGCAGGGTGCGGGGGTGGAGGCCGAGGTGTCCGGCGACGGCGTCGGCGCCGCAGGTGCCGGTGGGGAGCAGGCGCCGGGTCAGGTCGGCGACGCGCGGGGCGAGTTCGGTGCCGAACGGGACGGCGGTCTCCAGGTAGCGTTCGACGATCCGGCGGGTGGCGGGGTCGGCGTTGTCGATGGTCCGGGCGGCGTCGGCGTCGGCCATCTCGATGCCGCACCAGTCCTGCTCGAAGTGCACGGGGGCGCCGAACAGCTCCTCGTACGCGGCGGCCGGGCCGAGCCGGGCGTGCCGGAAGGCGACCCGGCGGGCCCGCAGGTCCGCGCCGGCGAGCAGGCGGCCAATCCGGTACCCGTTGGCGAGGCTGAGCTCGTGCGCCTGCGCGGGGTAGCGCAGGCCCGGTTCCTCGACGGCGAAGTGGAAGGTGGTGGAGCCGGGCCGGTGCCCGGGGTCGGCGGGCCCGGCGACGGACAGGCGCAGCGCCGGTGAGTGGAGGTGCAGGTAGCGGGCGATCTCGACGAAGGCGCCGAGGACGGTGTCGCAGTTGCGGGCGATGACCGCGACGGGGCCGAGGATGCGCAGGCCCTGCCAGGCGGAGAGGCGCAGTCCGAGGTCGGGGCAGTGGAGTTCCTCGGCGGTGACGTCGAGCAGCCGGGCGAACGGGGCGAAGGGGACGAAGGCGTCCTCGACCAGTTCGATGCCGGGGCGGATGCCGAAGCGGGCGAGCAGCGGGCCCGGGTCGGCGCCGAGCTCGCGGACCAGTTCGCCGTACCCGTCGAGGTTGGTGGCCAGGATCAGGCTTCCCATCCGCCGCACGCACCCCTGTCGGCCGCCCCTGTCGGGAAATGTCAAAATACTGTCGCGAAAAGACAATACGTCCGCACCCGGGGGTCGCGACAGTATGGACATGACCACGAACCGCGCCACCGTCCTGATCATCGGCGCCGGACTCTCCGGCATCGGCGTCGCCTGCCGCCTGCGCCGGGAGTTCCCGGACCGGGACTTCGCGATCCTGGAGCGCCGCGAGGCGATCGGCGGCACCTGGGACCTGTTCCGCTACCCGGGGATCCGCTCGGACTCCGACATGTTCTCCTTCGGCTACGAGTTCCGGCCGTGGGACGAGCTGAAGGTGCTCGCCGACGGCGCCTCGATCCGGGAGTACGTCGCCGCCACGGCCGCCGAGTACGGGGTCGACCGGGCGATCCACCACGGCCTCAAGGTGCTGGCCGCGGACTGGTCGAGCGAGCGCCGGGAGTGGACGGTCACCGCGCTGCGCGAGGCGACCGGCGAGAGCGAGACGTGGACCTGCTCGTTCCTGGTCACCTGCACCGGCTACTACGACCACGACCGCGGCCACCTGCCCGACTTCCCCGGCATCGAGAGCTTCGAGGGCGTCCGGATCCACCCGCAGCAGTGGCCCGAGGACTTCGACCACGCGGGCCGGAAGGTCGTGGTGATCGGCAGCGGCGCCACCGCCGTCACCCTCGTCCCGGCGATGGCCGGCACCGCCGAGCACGTGACGATGCTGCAGCGCTCCCCCTCGTACGTCTTCTCGCTGCCCTCGATCGACCGGATCACCGCGGTGCAGCGCGCGTTCCTGCCGCACGGCCTGGTCCACCGGATGACCCGGGCCCGCAACATCCGGATGCAGCGCGTACTGTTCCGCACCGCCCGGCGCTTCCCCGGCGCGGTGCGCCGGCTGCTGCTGGCGGGGGTGCGCCGCCGGGTCGGCAAGGACTTCGACATGGCCCACTTCAGCCCCCGGTACGACCCGTGGGACGAGCGGCTGTGCGCCGTGCCCGACGGCGACCTGTTCACCGCGCTGCGCTCCGGCCGGGCCTCCGTGGTCACCGACACCATCGAGACCTTCACCCCGACGGGCATCCGCCTCGCCTCCGGCCGCGAGCTGGCGGCGGACGTCGTGGTCACCGCCACGGGCCTGGAACTCCAGGCGCTCGGCGGCGCGCGGATCAGCGTCGACGGCGAGGTCCGCGACCTGCACGAGGTCTGCACGTACAAGAGCGTCATGCTGGAGGGCATCCCCAACCTGGCGTGGGTCTTCGGCTACACCAACGCCTCCTGGACGCTGAAGGTCGACCTGGCCGCCGCCTACCTGGTCCGGCTGCTCCGGCACCTGGACACCATCGGCCGGACCGTCGCCGTGCCGGTCGACCGCGGCGCCAACGCCACCGGTGACGGCGTGGTCGACTCGCTCTCCTCGGGCTACATCCAGCGCGCGAAGCACGTCATGCCGCGCCAGGGCCGCGACTTCCCCTGGCGGATGGTCATGGACTACAAGCACGACCGCAAGGTGCTGCTCTCCGACCCGGTCGACGACGGCGTCCTGGAGTTCCCCGCCTGACCCCGCACCGACGGCCCCTCCCCCGCCCGGAGGAGGCACCGCATGGCCGCGCACGCGCTGAGGGCGGAGTGGCTCAAGACCACCACCCTCCGATCCGCCTGGGCGGCCCCGGCGGCCGGGGTGCCGCTCTCCATCCTGGTCTCCGCGGTCACCTGCGCGCCGATCGGCGTCCTCGGCCACGAGTACTCCTCCGGGACGATCGGCGCCTCGCAGACCGCGGCGCGCGGCGTGGTCGCGGCGGCGCTCCATCCGGCGCTGCCGGCGGTCCTGGCCCTGTGGGCGGCGGCTCCGGCGGCTCTGGCGGGCTGCACACCAACCCGTGGACCTATCGTAATACTAGACATTAATAATGGTGATTATTACAGTAGCGCCATGCCAAGAACCTCGGCGGGTGGCAGCACCACCCGCGATCGACTGCTCCGGGCCGGCGCCCACCAGTTCGCCGCCAAGGGCGTGCACGGCGCCCAGCTGCGCGACGTGGTCAAGCTGGCCGGGCAGTCCAACCCCTCCGCCGTCCAGTACCACTTCGGCTCGCGCGACGGCCTGCTGGACGCGGTGCTGCGAGAGCGCCAGGAGCGCACCGACCGAGCGCTCGCCGAGCGGATGCCCCAGCCGGAGGGGCGGGCCCTCGGCGAGCTGGTGGCCGCGATCGTCGACGCTGAGGCGACCGAGCTGCGCACCGGCCGCGGCCGCGACGGCCTGCGGATCGCCGCCCAGGTCGGCCACCGCAGCGGCCTGCGCGCCCGCGAGCCGCACCCGCACCTCGCTGACAGCGGGCGTCAACGGCTGATCACCGAGCTGGAGGTCTCGCTCGCCGACCTTCCCGGGCCCGTCCGGCTGGAGCGGATCGACCTGGCCCTCACCCTGGTCGGCACCGCCCTCGCCGAGCGCGCCCGTCAACTCGCCTCCGACGAGGAGCCGCTGACCGACGAAGCACTGTTCCTCGCCGACCTCGCCGCGATGGCCGAGGCCATGCTCACGGCCCCCGTACCGCGCACCGCCCCCGCGACGGCCGGCCGGCCCTGACCGGCCACGCCTTCGAGCGCTCCAGCGACGAGCGGCACTGCGCGGACCTGGTGGCCTTCACCGCTGCGGGCCCGGTCGTCGTGTGGCTGGGCCGCACGGCGACCGGAGCCCTCGCCGCGGTCGTCGTGGCCGACGGGTACCACTCGGTCGACCGGAGCCCCGCACCCTGAGGATCTTTCCAGCGGGCCCTTGAGCCGCGGGGTTCATCCGGGAGGTCTCCGGACTCTCCCGGATTCGCGACCGGTCGATGGGTCGGGCGGGTCGATGGGGAGCACCACCGGGCCTCCGCGCTACCGTGTCGACCGATCGACCGGTTGGAAACTACGGGCGGCTGAGGGAGGGTCAGGTGGAGCGTCCCGGGTGGGAGCCGCGCCGCGTCGTGGCGGTGGAGCCCGTCCTGCCCGAGGGGGCCACCCCGCCGGGCACCCGGGGGAGGATCCTCCGGGAGGCGCTCGCGCTGTTCGCCGAGGCCGGCTTCGCGGGCACCTCGATCCGGCGGATCGCCTCCGCGGTGGGCATCAACTCCGCCACGCCGTACGCCCACCACCCGTCCAAGGAGCACGTGCTGGCCGCCCTGGTGGCCACCGGGCACGAGGAGCTGCACGCCCGGCTCGCCGAGGCGGCCGCGCGGACCGGGCGGGACGGACCCGCCGAGCGGCTCACCGCCCTCGTGCGGGCGCACGTGCTGATCCACACCGACTTCCCGCTGCTCGCCCTGGTGGCCGACGCCGAGATCCACGCCCTCTCCCCCGAGCGGGCCGCGCCCGCCCTCGCACTGCGGCACACCTGCCGGCGGTTCCTGCTGGACGTGGTCGAGGACGGCGTCGCCCGGGGCGACTTCGCCGTCCCGGACGTGCTGCTCGCCGCCGGGGCGATCAGCGCGATGGGCGTCCGGGTGCCCGCCTGGTTCGACCCCGACCAGGCTTTCACCCGCGAGCGGGTGGCGCGGGACCACGCCGAGTTCGCCCTGCGCGTCGTCGGCGCCTCCGCCCCGCCGCGCAGCTGATCCCCCTCACCCCGAGCACACGCCGTCCGTCCCCGAAGCCCGAGGAGACCCCGTGCAACCGATCGTGCGCACCACCGGCGGCGAGGTCCGCGCCACCCCCGCCGCCCACGGCACCCACCTGTTCCGCAACATCCCGTACGCCGCCCCGCCGGTCGGCCCGCTGCGCTTCGCGCCGCCGCAGCCCGCGGCCGCCTGGGACGGGGTCCGCGAGAGCGACGCGTGGGGTGCCGGCGCGCCGCAGGCGCCGTACGCGCCGCCGCTGGACACGCTGCTGGGCGAGCACGTCGTCACGGGCCAGGACTGCCTCAACCTCAACGTGTGGACGCCCGGCACCGGCGGGCGGCTGCCGGTGCTGGTCTGGGTGCACGGCGGCGCGTTCACCAACGGCGCGGGCTCGCTGCCGATGTACGACGGCGCCGCGTTCGCCCGCGACGGCGTGGTGCTGGTGACCTTCAACTACCGCCTCGGCGCGGACGGGTTCCTGCACCTGCCCGGCACGGTCGCCAACCGGGGGCTGCTGGACCAGGTCGCGGCGCTCACCTGGGTGCGGGAGAACATCGCCCGCTTCGGCGGCGACCCCGACCGGGTCACGCTCTTCGGCCAGTCGGCCGGCGCGATGGCGATCGCCTGCCTGATGGCGATGGACCGGGCCCGCGGTCTGTTCCACCGCGCCGCACTGCAGAGCGGCGCGGCCCAGCACACCCTCACCCCGCCGTCGGCGGAGCTGGTCCTCACCCGGCTCGCCGAGGTGCTCGGCGTCGCGCCGTCCGTCGCCGGGATCTCCGCCGTCCCCACCGACGTGGTGGTCAAGGCGCAGCAGCGGCTGCGGACCGAGGTCGCCGCCCACCCGGATCCGGCGCGCTGGGGCGAGGCCGCGCTGAACATGATGCCCTTCGAGCCGGTGGTGGACGGCGAGGTGCTGCCGGTCGACCCGCTGGAGGCGGTCGGGTCCGGCGCGAGCGCCGGGATCGACCTGCTGGTGGGCACCACCACCGAGGAGTTCCGCCTGTTCCTGGTGCCGACCGGGCTGATCGACCTGCTCCCGGAGGCCGCCCCGGCCGTCACCGCACAGCGCTACGGCCTGCCGCAGGAGGCACTCGACGCGTACCGCGCCGCCCTGCCGGACGGCTCGGCCGGCGACCTGGCGGCCGCGGTCGCCACCGACTGGTTCTACCGGATCCCGGCGCTGCGGCTGGCCGAGGCGCACACCGGCGCCGCCTACGTGTACGAGTTCGGCTGGCGCTCACCCGCGTACGGCGGGGCGCTGGGCGCCTGCCACGCGGTGGAGGTGCCGTTCGTCTTCGACACCCTGCGCGAGGCGGGCACCGACCTGCTGCTCGGCGAGCGGCCCCCGCAGCCGCTCGCCGACGCCCTCCACCGTGCCTGGACGGCGTTCGCCACCGACGGCGACCCGGGCTGGCCCACGTACGAGCCGGGCGCCCGGGCCACCATGTGCTTCGGCGAGCGGTCGGCGGTGGAGCACGACCCGCGCCCCGAGCTGCGCGAGCTGTGGGACGGGGTGCGCTGAGCACGCCGGGTGCACCGTCCGACAGGGCGGGTGGGCAGGGCAGGGCGGGTGCGCCGGGCACGCCGGGTGCGCCGATCGGCCGTCAGCCCTCGCCCGGCCCGGCCGCCCTGGCCCGCAGGCGGCGCAGCATCCGGGCGTCCTGGAAGCCCACGGCCCGGGACGCGGCCTCCGCGGTCGCGCCCTGGCCGATCAGGTACTCGGCCCGCTCCACCCGCAGCTCCTGCTGGTAGCGCAGCGGCGACAGGCCGGTGGCCGCAGTGAAGCGCCGGGTCAGGGTGCGCTCGCTCACGCCGACCGCACGGGCCAGGTCCGCGAGGGCCAGCTGCTCGGCGAACCGGGCGTCGATCAGGTCCTGCGCCCGGTGCACCGCGTCGCTGACGTGGGCCCGGTGCCGCAGCATCACGCTGGCCTGCTGGGCGTCGCCGTTGCGCCGGGCGTACACCACCATGGCCCGGGCCGCCCTGGCGGCCGCGGCCGGGCCGTGGCGGGCGGCCAGCAGGTGCAGGGCGAGGTCGATGCCGCTGGCGATTCCGGCGGAGGTGACCACCCGGCCGTCCTCCACGTAGAGCACGTCCCGCACCACGTGCGCCTTCGGGTGGAGCCGGGCGAGCTCGTCCTGCAGTTCGTGGTGGGTGGTGCAGCGGCGGCCGTCCAGCAGGCCCGCCCGGCCGAGCGCGGCGGCACCGGCGCAGACGCTGGCAACCGTGCCGCCGGCCGCGTGGTGCGCGGCCAGCCGGCGCAGCGCCTCGGCGCCGAGCTCGCCGCCGACCCGCAGGCCGGGCGAGCGCCAGCCCGGCACCAGCAGCAGGTCGTCCGCGCCCAGGTCCGGCCAGTGGACGGCGGCCCGCAGCAGCACGCCCTGCGCGGTCGGCACGTCCGCCTGCTCCGCCACGTGGTGGATCTCGTAGTCCAGGCCGAAGTCGGCGGCCTCGGAGAACACCTGGGCGGGTCCGGCGAGGTCCAGCAGGTGCAGTTGCGGGACCAGCAGGAAGACGACCTTGCTCACGATCCGGTCAGCTCCTGGGGCTAGGTGGTCGGGGCGGCTGCGGTCGGGCGGCGGCGGTCAGCCGGCGACAGTCAGCCGGCGGCGGTCAGCTCGTCGACGGTGGCGATCCGGGCGAAGCGGCCCGCCAGCGCGTACTCGGTGCGCGCGACGATCTCGTCCGTCCCGAGGGTACGCGGGTCGGCGAGGACCTCCGCCAGGCTGCGCCCCGCCGGGGCGTCGCGGTGCGGGATCGGGTGGGTCGCGGTCGCGTCGGTCACGAACACCACCCGGTAGCCGAGGTCGGAGGCGACCCGGGCGGTGGTCTCGCAGCACTGCTCGGTCCGGATGCCGCTGACCACCACCTCGCCGACGCCCTCCGTCGTGAACAGCTGCTGCAGGTTGGTGGTGGTGAAGGCGTTGTGCGAACTCTTGGTGACGACCGGCTCCCCCTCCGCGGGCTCCAGCCCCTCGATCGGGCGGACGAAGCCGAGCGCCGGGTCGAAGGCGTCGCCGCTGCCGGGCTCGGCGTGCAGCACCCACACCACCAGGTCGCCCCTGGCGCGGGCGGCGGACACCAGCCGGCCCACCTTCTCCACGATCTTCGGCTCGGACACGGCGGCCCAGTTCTCGAGCTGCCGGAAGGACTCCTGGACGTCGATGACGACGAGTGCGGTCTTCATGCCCCCATCCTGGCCCCGGACGGGGCCGGGCCGAAGGCACCATCAGGCCGCGATGCGGAACGATCCGGTCAGCCCGTCAGCCGGTCAGCCCGTCAGCCGGGCGGACGCCGGTAGCGGCGGGAGTTGCGCATCAGCGCCCGCACCTCCTCGGCCCGGGCGACCTGCTCGGGCCCGGGCAGGCGCCGCCCGCCGGTCAGGTCGTCCGGGTGGTTGTCCACCACGGTGCCGTTGGGCCGGCACCACGGGCAGACCCGCGAGTCGGCGACCAGCCAGCCGTCCTCGCAGCCGAGCGGGCACTCGGAGCCCGCCACCAGGGCGAGCGCGATCTCGTCGGCCCGCATCGGCAGCTCCGCGCCGTTCACGTGGGCGTACCGCTCGTACCAGCGCCGCTCGACCCGCTCGCGCAGCTGGCTCGCCGGAACGCCCTCGGCCAGCTGGCGCTCGATCTCCTGCCGGACCGCGTGCGGCACCCCGCCGCGCGGCTCCAGCGCCCGCATCAGCGGGGCCGGGATCGCCGAGGTCACCCAGGCCGCCGGGTGCTGGCCGTACTCGATGAAGGGGCTGCTCGCCACTGCCTTCCTCCTGCCGGACGGCGCGCACCGCACGCCGCAATGCCGTCCCCTCCCCCGATCTTGCCAGCCCCCGGCGCCTGCCGTTGCTCAGGCGTGGAGATTGTGTCCGGTCGTCGCGTCCACGTGGGCGGGGACCTCGTCGTGGCGGTCGCCCACGGTCGGCGTCCCGGTCGGCTCGAACATGAGGATCGCCGCGCCCGTCGGTGCGGCCGGCCTGTGCTCCGTACCTGCGGGAACGGTGAAGACCGTCCCCCGCGGCAGCACGACCGTGCGCTCGCCCCCGGGCTCGCGCAGGGAGATGTGCAGTTCGCCGTCGAGCACCAGGAAGAACTCGTCGGTGTCGTCGTGGGCGTGCCAGACGTGTTCGCCCTCGACCTTGGCGATCCGTACGTCGTAGTCGTTGACGCGCGTGACGATGCGCGGACTCCACAGCGCGTCGAAGGTGGTCAGGGCATGCGGGAGGGAGATCGGCCGGTTGCTCATGGCCTCATCCTCGACCGCCCCGCACAGGCGGCGTGAGTGCTAGGAATTGCACATGTCGAAAGAATCCTCGCACCGGGTGGTCGTGATCGTGGACGAGAACTCGAACCCGTTCGAGCTCGGCTGCGCGACCGAGGTCTTCGGCCTGCGCAGACCCGAGATCGGCCGCGATCTCTACGACTTCCGGCTCTGCTCGCCCGAGCCCTCCACCGCGATGCGCGACGGATTCTTCACCCTCACCGGGGTCGCCGGCCTGGAGGTGGCCGACACGGCCGACACTCTGATCGTCCCCAACCGCCCCGACGTCGAGGTTCCCCGCCGGCCCGCGGTGCTGGACGCGATCCGACGGGCGCACGCGCGCGGCGCCCGCCTGGTCGGCTTCTGCAGCGGCGCCTTCACCCTGGCCGAGGCCGGTGTCCTCGACGGGCGCCGGGCCACGGCCCACTGGCAGTGGGCGGACTCCTTCCGTTCCCGCTTCCCCACCGTCCACCTCGAACCGGACGTGCTCTTCGTGGACGACGGCGACATCCTCACCGCCGCGGGAAGCGCGGCCGCACTCGACCTCGGGCTGCACGTGGTCCGCCGCGACCACGGGGCCGAGGTCGCCAACTCCGTCAGCCGACGGCTGGTCTTCGCGGCCCACCGCGACGGCGGGCAGCGGCAGTTCGTCGAACGTCCGATGCCCGATCTCCCCGACGAGTCCCTGGCACCGGTCCTCGCCTGGGCGCAGGAACGGCTCGACTCCCCGCTCACGGTCCCGGACCTCGCGGCGCGGGCGGCCGTCAGCCCGGCGACACTGCACCGCCGCTTCCGGACCCAGCTGGGAACGACCCCGCTGATCTGGCTCACGGGGGAACGGCTCGCCCTGGCCTGCCGGCTGATCGAGCGCGGCGAGTCACGCTTCGAGGTAGTCGCACGGCTGAGCGGGCTGGGCACCGCGGCCAACCTGCGCGCCCTGATGCGCCGCGCGACGGGCATCACGCCGTCGGCGTACCGGCGCCGGTTCGGGCCCGAGGCGAAGTGACGGCCTCCCACGGCCTCCCGGAGGAGGATCAGACCCGGTCGAGGGGCCGATGCGGCTCCTCCGGGAGCTCCACGACGATCGTGTCGCCGGGGCGCACCACGCCGCCCGACTGGACGACGCCCATGATTCCGGCCTTGCGCACGACGGCCCCGGTCTCGTCGCGGCCGACGAGCTTCTTCAGCAGGCCGTCCTGGAAGTTGTCGATCTGCAGGCAGGGGTTGCGCAGGCCGGTGACCGCCACGACCGCCTCGTCGCCGAGGTGCAGCAGTGTCCCGACGGGCAGGCCGAGCAGGTCGATGCCGCTGGTGGTGATGTTCTCGCCGAGTTCGCCGGGCGCCACCTCGAATCCCGCTTCGCCGACCTCGGCGAAGAGTTCCTCGTGGATGAGGTGGACCTGGCGCAGGTTCGGCTGGGTCGGGTCCTGGGCGACACGCGAGCGGTGCTTGACCGTGACCCCGGCGTGCACGTCTCCCTCGACCCCGATCCCGGCGAGCAACACGATGCCGGCCCGGTTGGGTTTGGTGAACGAGTACTCGCTGTTGCTGCTGACTGCTGTGACGGTCCCGCCCATTCCTCGGCCCCCGGTTCGGTAGCGATGACTTCGCCACGAGCCTAGCCCGCGGCCATCGGCGCCCGGTGCCCGGCGCCGGGGCGGTGGGCAGCGCCGGGGCGGTGGCCGGCGGCGACGGACATGGCAGGGCCATCCTCGGGCTTCGGCGTCCTGCGGGCGGCTCCCGTCGCCGGGCCGCCGACGCCTGCGGCCCAGGGCCGTCGGGGCACGGCTCGGGCCCGCGGGCCGGGACTTGCGACCCGCCCCCGGGGACCCGCCCGGCCCTCCCCGGCGCCGCCCCGCCGGGCGGAGGCTGGTGGTGCCCGGGACGGCCCGGGTGCCATCTCCCCCGCAACGGAAGGACGTTCACCATGGGCGCGTACGTACTGGCCGGACTCGACGGCTCGGTCGAGAGCACCACGGCCGCGGGCTGGGCCGCCGACCAGGCGGTGCGGCGCCGGCTGGCGCTGCGGCTGGTCCACGTCGAGACCTGGTTGGACGACGCGCACGCCGGGGCCTCGGTGCCGGCCGACGTCCGCACGCTGACCACCCGGATGCTCACCCGCACCCAGGACGCGCTGCGCGCCGCCCACCCCGGCCTGGAGGTCCGTGCCGACCTGCTGGGCGGCGGGCCGGTGGTCGACGTCCTGGTCGACGCCGCCACCGATCCGGAGGCGGAGCTGCTGGTGCTCGGCTCGCGCGGGATCGGCGGGTTCGAGGGGCTGGTGGTCGGCTCGGTGGGGCTCGGTGTCACCGCCCGCAGCCCGATCCCGACCGCCCTGGTCCGCGCCCACGGGGCCGGGCACCTGCCGGACCCGGACGGGGCGCCGGTCGTCCTCGGGGTCGACACCCGCGCGCCGTCCGCCGAGGTGATCGAGTACGCGTTCCGGGAGGCCGCCCGGCGCGGGGCCCTGCTGCGCGCGGTGCACGGGTGGACGCCGCCGCCGGTGTGGGGCTACGCGGGCTGGGTCGCGCCCCAGGCGGAGACCGAGGAGTTCCGCCTGATCGAGGCGGAGCTGCTGTCGGACGCGCTGGCCGGCTGGCGCGAGAAGTTCCCCGAGGTCGCCGTGGTCGAGTGCAGCCAGCTCGCCACCGGGGCCCAGGCGCTGGTCGACCAGTCCTCGGACGCCGGCGTGGTCGTCGTCGGACGCCGCCTGCGGCACCTCCCGCTCGGCCCGCGCCTCGGACCGGTCGGGCACGCCGTGCTGCACCACGCGCACGCGCCCGTCCTGGTCGTCCCGCACGACTGACGCCGCGACGGCCCACCGGCCGCGCCGGGGTTGCGGAACGCCGGGAACCGGGGAGAGCCTCACCCGTCCCCGGTTCCCCGCGTCCCCGGCCACCGCCCCCACGCGGCAGCCGGCCCCTCGCCCGTGCCCCATGTCGCACGGGAGTGATGAGCGGTCATGGCCAGCCTGACGCCGCGAGCGGGCGGTGCCGAGGGCCGAAGGTCCCTACCGGGCCCGCCGGCCGGCCCGGGCCGGGTACCCCGTCGGTCCCTGGGAGCGGACGGGTGGGCGCGAAAGAGTGGCGGGCACCGCCGACCCCCGACGAAGGAGCCCCGTCCATGGCCCGTCCCCGCCGTCGAGAACGCAGCTGGTCGCCCGTGCGGGCCCGGCTCCATCTCCGCCGGGCCCTCGACGAGGAGATCAACGAGCTCAGCCGGCCGCTGGACCGGGCCCGCAGCCGGACGGTGCTGCTGGCCGCGCTCGGGGCGGTGGTCGCCGCGCTGGTGGGCGCGGGCGTCGGCCGCGCCACCGGGGCGACCGTGCTCGGGCTGCTGGTCGCCGTGGCGCTGGCGGCCCTGGTCGTGGCGGGCCTCTCGGTGCGGCTGCGGGCCCTCGACCGCCGGGCGGACCGCGCCTGGCAGCTCTCCTGGGCCCGTCTGGAGGCGGACTGGAGCGGCCGGGCCGCCCACCACCCGGACGGCCACGACAGCCACCCGGCCGGGCCCGACCGCCCCTGACCCGCGCCCCACGGCCCGCGCCCCACGGAACTCCCCGGCCCACCCGCCGGTGCCCCGCGCGCCCGCCGGCCTGCGCCACCGGCAACCGCGTCCCACCTGCTTGCCGACCGCCGTGACCCGACCGCCGTGACCCGCAGGTCCAGAGCCGACCGGCCCGTGCCACAAGGCCCCGTCCCCATGGGCCCCGTCACGACCGGCCCCGTGCCGACAGGCCCGCGGCACCGCCCGACCTCCGAACCCTCGACCGCCGCCGCGCTGCCGGCGGCCCACGGAGTGACCCAGCACCATGCCGTGCACCACCCTCGACGAGGACCTGACCCTCGCCCTCGTCTCCGCGGCCGCCGCCGCACCGTCCCTCCACAACGTCCAGCCGTGGTACTTCCGGGCCTCCGCGCCCGACCGAACGATCCACGTGCACGCCGCGCCCGGCCGCCTGCTGCCCCGGAGCGACCCGGACGCCCGCGCGGTCCACCTGTCGGTCGGCGCCGCGCTGTGCAACCTGGCGGCCGCCGCCGTCCGGCTGGGCCGGGAGCCGGTGGTCCGGCTGCTGCCCGAGCCCTCCCGGCCGGGCCTGCTGGCCTCGGTCCGACTGGCGGGCCGGCCGCGCTCGGGCCTGCTGCGCCGCCCCGACCTGCACCGGGCCGTCTGGCGCCGGCGCTCCAGCCGACTGCCGTTCGAACCCGAGCCGGTGCCCGAGCCGGTCCTCTCGGAGCTGCGCGACGCGGTCCGCCTGGACGGCGCCGAGCTGCGCCGCCCGGGACCGTTCGCCCGCACCCGGCTGCTGGAGCTGACCGCCCGCGCCGAGCAGCGCCTGGCCCAGGACCCGGCCCGGCGCGCCGAGACGCTGGCCTGCCTGACCGGACCGGGCGCCGACTGGGGCCTGCCCCGGTACGCCGTGGGCCCGCTGGACAGCACCGGGCGCCTGCCGCTGCGCGGCTTCGCCGTTCCGCCGGACGGTCCGGCCCGCGACCGCTGCGCCTTCGAGGCCGATCCGCAACTGCTGCTGCTCACCACCCGGTACGACGGGCCGGCCGCCTGGCTGCACGCCGGTCTCGCGCTCCAGCACGCCCTGCTGCTGCTCACCCTGCACGGCGTCCGCGCCTCGATGCTGCACCAGGCGCTCGAGTGGCCCGACCTGCGGGCCCGGATGTCCGGGCTGTGCCGGGACCGCTGCGTGCCGCAGATGCTGCTGCGGGTCGGGTACGGACCCGCCGGCTTCCCGACCCCGCGCCGGGCCGCCGCCGAGCTGCTCGGGCTGCCCGCCCCGCTCGACCGGCCTGCCGCCACCGTCGGATGACGGTCCGTTCGTCCCGGTAGGGCCGTCCGGCCCTACCGGGACCGGGACCGCTGCGGCAGACTCCTGCTCGGTACATGCCGACGACCTGCTGCCACCCGGTGCCGGGTCCTTCCAGCCGGAGCATTGATGTCACAGAGCGCAGCGGCCCAGGCGGACACCCCGGTCCGGGTGTTCCTGCTCGACGACCACGAGGTGGTCCGCAGGGGCGTGCACGACCTGCTGAACGACGAGCCCGGGCTCACCGTGGTCGGCGAGGCCGGCAGCGTCGCGCAGGCCCTGGCCCGGATCCCGGCGCTGCGCCCGGACGTGGCGATCCTCGACATGCGCCTGCCGGACGGCGACGGCGTCACCGTCTGCCGTGAACTGCGGTCGCAGATGCCCGGGTTGGCGTGCCTGATCCTGACCTCGTTCGACGACGAGGACGCCTTGCTGGACGCCATCATGGCGGGCGCCGCCGGGTACGTGCTCAAGCAGATCACCGGCACCGACCTGATCTCCGCCGTCCGTACCGTGGCCTCCGGCCAGTCGATGCTCGACCCCGGCGCCACCACCCGGCTGATGGCCCGGCTGCGCGGCGACGCGGCCGCGCCGGCCGCCGCCCTGCCCGAGCTCACCGAGCGCGAGCGGGAGGTGCTCGCCCTGGTCGGCGAGGGGCTGACCAACCGCCAGATCGGCGAGCGGCTCTACCTGGCGGAGAAGACCGTCAAGAACCACGTCTCCCGGCTGCTGGCCAAGCTCGGCGTGGAACGCCGGGTGCAGGCCGCCGTGATCGCCACCGAGGTGCTGGCCGCGCCGGAGCGCGCTCCGGTCCGGCTCGTGCCGTGAACCGCCCGACAGGACCCCGACCCGGGGGTCCCGGGCCGCCCGGCGGGTCAAACGGAGCCGATCGGCCCTCTCGGACCGGCCGCTCGCGCATCACCATCGACGGTATGACAGCGGAGAACACCCTGTCCGGCCCGCGGTCGCTGGACGAGAACGAGTGCTACCGGTTCCTGTCCGCCGCGGCGGTCGGCCGGGTGGTGTACACGGTGGGCGCGCTGCCCGCCGTGCTGCCGGTCCGGTACCGGATCGCGGGGGACGGCGGCGTGCTGCTGCCCGCCCCGGCCGCGGAGCTGGCCCGCGCGGTGGTCGGCGCGCTGGTGGCCTTCGAGGCGGGCGAGGTGAGCGGCGAGGACGGCAGCGGCTGGAGCGTCACCGTCCTCGGCCACGCGGAGGCCGCCGCCGCCCCGGCCGCAGCAGCCGGCGAACCCGGTGCGGCGGCGGCGATCCGGATCCGCCCGGAGCTGGTCACTGGCCGCCTGCTCGGCGCGGGCCCGCCAGCGCTCGGCGGCTGAACCGCACCGCGCGGAGCCCGACCCGTCGCACGTCGGCTCCGCCGCACCGCACACCGGCTGAGCCGCACCACACGTCGCCGAACCACCCCGGCCGGAAGGCCGAGCCGCACCACACGTCGCCGAACCACCCCGGCCGGAAGGCCGAGCCGCACCGCGCGGCCGTGACTCAGCCGCCGAGCGGCACCGCCCACTCCAGTCGGGTTCCGCCCTCCGGCGGGGAGACCGCCTCGAAGGTGCCGCCCAGTTTCTCGGCCCGCTCGGCGAGGTTGCGCAGCCCGCTGCGCCGGCCCTGCGCAGGGATGCCGACGCCGTCGTCCCGGACGGTCAGGACGACCTGCGTCCCGGTCGCCCGCAGCACCACCTCGACCCGGGCGGCCCCGGCGTGCCGGGCGGAGTTGCTGAGCGCCTCGCCGAGCACCGCCACCACCTGGTCGGCGATCTCGACCGGGACGTCGGTGTCCAGCAGGCCCTCCATGCTCAGCCGGGGGGCGAACCCGAGCGAGGCCTGGGCGACCTCGGCCGCCCGGACCACCCGGGCCCGCAGCCCCTGGGCGGAGGCGGCGTCGCGTACCCGCAGGCCGAAGATGGTCGAGCGGATGATCTTGATGGTCTCGTCCAGGTCGCCGACGGCCCGGAGCACCCGGTCGGCCGCCCCGGGGTGCTCGATCAGGCGGGCGGCGCTCTGCAGCGTCATCCCGGTGGCGAACAGCCGCTGGATGGCGAGGTCGTGCAGGTCGCGGGCGATCCGGTCGCGGTCCTCCAGCATCGCCAGTTGCTCGGCGTCCCGGCGGCGTTCGCCGAGCTCCAGGGCGAGCGCGGCCTGGTCGGCGAAGCCCAGCAGCGGGCCGATCTCCTGCTCGGTGAAGGCCGCACCGCCCACCTCCCGGGCCAGCAGCAGGACACCTCCGATGCCGCCCTCGGCCCGGCCCAGCGGCACCGCGACCGCGGGCCCCAGGCCCTCGAAGCGGCGCGGCCCGGCGTGCAGGCCGGGGTCGCCCGCCAGGTCGGCGCTGGTCTCCGGCTGCCCGGTGGTGAACGCCCGGCCGGAGAGCGAGCCCTCCAGCGGGACGGTCAGGCCCAGTCGCGCCGCCGCGTCCCCGCCGGAGGCGAATTCCACCCGGACGGTGTCCGTCCCGGCCACCGGCACCGAGACGTCCGCCAGTTGCGAGCCGGTGATCTCCCGGGCCCGCTGGGCGATCAGGTCCAGCACGTCGCCGCGCGAGCCGCCCGACAGCAGCGCCCGGGTGATCTCCGCGCTGGCGCTCAGCCAGTGCTGGCGGCGCTGCGCCTCCTCGTACAGCCGGGCGTTGTCGATCGCCACCCCGGCGGCCACCGCCAGGGTCGAGATCACCGCCTCGTCGTCGGCGTCGAACTCCCCGCCGCCGCGCTTGTCGGTCAGGTACAGGTTGCCGAACACCTCGTCGCGCACCCGCACCGGGACGCCCAGGAAGGTCCGCATCACCGGGTGGTGCGCCGGGCAGCCGTACGAGGCCGGGTGCTCCGACAGGTCGAGCAGCCGCAGCGGCTCCGGACGACGGATCAGCTCGCCGAGCAGGCCCCGGCCGGTCGGGTAGGGGCCGATCCGGGAAATCTCCTCCTCGGAGACGCCGACCGTCAGGAACTGCGACAGGGTCTCGCCGTCCGGGGAGATCACACCGAGCGCGGCGTACCGGGCGTCCACCAGGACGGCGGCCGCCTCCACGATCCGGCGCAGCACCTGCGGCAGGTCGAGCTCGCGGCCGACCGACAGCACCGCCTCCAGCAGACTGTGCACCCGGTCCCGCGTGCCCCGGGCGGCGTCGATCCGGGCCTGCAGCTCCGCCAGCAGTTCGTCCAGCCGCAGCTGCGGGATCCGCGACCGCACCTCGTCACCCACCGTCGCCTCCTCGTCTCTCTGAGACGCTGATTCTCCCAGACTCGTCGACCGTCCGAGCAGCTACGTTCGAAGGTCGTGGCGGCGGGGAAGGTACGAGTACCGTGTCGCCGCCCCGGACGGCCTGTGGCGGCGGTCCGGGGCAGCGACGGCGGGTCAGTAAGTGATCAGACCGGGGTCGGAGAGGCCCGCGGCGCCGGTCTCGACGTGTCCGGCGAGGCGGCGGACGAAGTCGGTGGTGACGTTGGAGGTGATGGTGACGTCGTACCAGTTGCGGCAACCGGCCAGTGAGAGCGTCAGGTTGACGGTGGTGCCCTTGCGGACGGTGACGGTCTGCGGGGTGCCGGCGTAGGCGTTGGTGACGGTGAGGACGGCGTCGGCGCCGGCCGGGTTGGTGAAGGTCAGGTCGAGGTTGCCGGTGGCGGCGTTGTGGCGGGCGACAACCTCGGGGCCGGCGGTCTTGCCGGGGTTGCGGAAGCGGCGCAGGAAGCCGTTCGGCCCGTGCACGGTCAGGTCGGTGACGCCCTTGGAGTACGTGGTGTTCCAGCTGTCGCCGATGGTCTTGCCGGCTTCGGTGGTGTAGGTCCACGGGCCGTCGGTGCGGTTGGGCGAGGTCACCAGGAACTGGCCGCCGGCCGCCGCGCCCGCGCTGAAGGTCAGCGCGTACTTGCCGGTGCTGATGTTGGCCGAACCGTCCACGTACGGAGCGTACTTCAGCGGCCGGGTGGGCTTGCTGCCCGCCTCCTGCTTGGGCATGGTGCCGGTCGCCGGCGGGGTCGGCACGTAGTCGGGGTGCCGATTGCGGTCCTTGGGCGCGTACGCGGCCACCGAGGGCAGCGCGGCCGCGGCCGCGTCGGAGGTGGTGAAGTCGAAGGCGGAGGTCAGGTCGCCGCAGATGGCGCGGCGCCAGGGCGAGATGTTCGGCTCGGCGACGCCGAAGCGGCGCTCCATGAACCGGATGATCGAGGTGTGGTCGAAGGTCTCCGAGCAGGTGAAGCCGCCCTTGCTCCACGGCGAGACCACGAGCATCGGCACCCGCTGCCCGAGCCCGTACGGACCGGCCGCGTAGCTCGCGTTGCCCGCGAACCAGTCCGCGCCGGTGGCGACCGTCGACAGGCCCTGGTTCGCGGAGGACGGCGGGAACGGCGGCACGACGTGGTCGAAGAAGCCGTCGTTCTCGTCGTAGGTGATGAACAGCGCGGTCCTCGCCCACACGTCCGGGTTGGAGGTCAGCGCGTCCAGCACCTGCGACACGTACCAGGCGCCGTAGTTGGCGGGCCAGTTCGGGTGCTCGGTGAACGCCTCGGGCGCGGCGATCCAGGAGATCTTCGGCAGCGTGCCGGCCTGCACGTCGGCCTTGAGCCGGTCGAAGAGTCCCTCGCCCGCCTTGGCGTTCGTGCCGGTGCGGGCCTTCTCGTACAGGGCGCTGCCGGGCTGGGCGTTGCGGTAGGTGTTGAAGTACAGCAGCGAGTTGTCGCCGTAGTTGCCGCGGTAGGCGTCGTTGATCCAGCCCCAGGAGCCGGCCGCGTTCAGGCCGTCGCCGATGTCCTGGTAGATCTTCCACGAGACGCCCGCCTGCTCCAGGCGCTCGGGGTAGGTCGTCCAGCCGTACCCGGCCTCCTGGTTGCCCAGGACCGGGCCGCCGCCGACCCCGTCGTTGCCGGTGCAGCCCGTCCACATGTAGTAGCGGTTCGGGTCGGTCGAGCCGATGAACGAGCAGTGGTAGGCGTCGCAGATGGTGAAGGCGTCCGCCAGCGCGTAGTGGAACGGGATGTCCTGGCGCGTCAGGTACGCCATCGTGGTGGCCGTCTTGGCGGGTACCCACTGGTCGTACTTGCCGTTGTTGAACGCCTTGTGGCCGCCCGCCCAGTCGTGGTTCAGGTCCTGGATGAACTGCAGGCCCAGGTCGTCGACCTGCGGCCGGAACGGCAGGATCTCCTTGCTGCCGCTGTCCTTCTGGTACCAGACCGGCTTGCCGCTGGGCTGCGTGACCGGGCGGGGGTCGCCGAAGCCGCGGACGCCCTTCATCGCGCCGAAGTAGTGGTCGAAGGACCGGTTCTCCTGCATCAGCACGACGATGTGCTCGACGTCCTGGATCGTGCCAGTGACGCCCTGCGGGGCGATCGCCTCGGCCCGCGCGATGCTCTGCGACAGCGCGGAGAACGCGACGGTGGCACCGGCGAGTTGGAAGAAGCGACGACGGTTCAGATCAGCCATGGATGCAATCGACCTTTGCATGTCACGAGGGTGGGTGAGCGGTGCCACCAAGGACAGCGCCTGCGGGGTACCGATCGGCGGCCCGCTCGTGACAGCTCGCTGTACGGAAGGCGAACGCCTCAAGTTGTCTGAACATTTCGCTCCAGGAACCGGACGATCCGGACAGCTGCCCGCGGCCCGGGGCAGCGCGAGCGGTTCGTTCAAGACGCGGCGGTGGCACCCGGCCGAGACTTCCGGCATGACGACAACCGGCTTCACCCCCGCGCTCGGCCGCTTCGCCCACACCCGCCACTACGACACGGTGATCCGCACCCTCACCCGCGAACGCCTCTGGCGCGCTCTGGCAGCCATGCACATCGCGCCGCGCCCCGACGAGACGATCACCGACATCGGCTGCGGCACCGGCTCGCTCGCCCTGCTGCTCGCCCGGATCGAACCGCGCGCCCGGATCATCGGCCTCGACCCCGACCCCGAGGTGCTGAACCTGGCCCGCCGCAAGGAACCAGCCGTCGGCACCGTCGACTGGCGGGTCGGCCCGGGCGACGCGGCCGTTGAACTCCTCGGCGCCGGAACCGCCGACACCGCGGTCTCCTCGCTCGTCCTGCACCAGTGCACGCCCGCGGTGAAGCGGGCGATCCTGGCCCAGATGTTCGCCCTGCTCCGCCCCGGCGGACGGCTGGTGATCGCCGACTACGGGCTGCAGCGCACCCGCGCGATGCGGCTCGCCTTCCTCGGAGTCCAGTACGCCGACGGGCGGGCCGACACGCAGCCCAACGCCGACGGCGTGCTACCCGGCCTGATCGCCGGGGCCGGATTCACCGCCGTCCGGGAGGCCGAACTCGTCCCGACCCTCACCGGCTCGATCTCCGTGTACACCGCCCGCCGCGGCTGACGCCCGCAGCAGTGGCAGCACCGCCGACGGGGTCAGGCCCATCATCTCCCGCAGCTGGCGGCTGAAATGGGCCTGGTCGGCGAACCCGCCGGTCAGCGCCGCCTCGGCGAGCGACTGGCCCTCACCGAGCGCCCGGGCCGCGCGCACCAGCCGCTGCCAGATCCGCCAGCGGGCCAGCGGCATGCCGAGCTGCTGCCCCGCCAGCGCCCGCAGCCGCTGCGGTGACAGCCCGACCCGGGCGGCCAGCACCGGCAGCGGCAGCTGACGCTCGGTCAGCTCCGCGAGCGCCGCGCGCAGCCGGGCGTCCACCGCGCCCGACCGGTCGCCGCCGAGGCGCCGCAGCTCGCCCTCCGCCAGGCCCGCCAGCTCCGGCACGGCCGTGATCCCGGCCCCGCACCGGGACCGCAGCCGGTCCGCGAACGCGCAGTGCGGGTCCACGAAGAACATCCGGGCCGCCCCGATCGCCGCCGGCCGGTGCCGCACCATCGGCGGCACCACCAGTGCCGGGGCCCGCAGCCACTGCCCGGCCGCGTCCGCCATCGCGACCTCGCCCGCCTCCGCGACCGCCACCTGGAACGCCGCGTGCCGGTGGTACCCGGCCTCCGCCACCGGACCCCGGTAGTACGCGTACCCTTCCCGCACCACGAAGGACGGCGCCCGCTCTCCCCCACCCATGCCCGGCATGCTCCCACAGCGCCGATCGCCCGCTGCCCCGCCACCGGCGGGAGTCCCACCCCGGCCCGTGGGCCCGCCGGCACGGCGGGACCTCCCCGACCGGGGCCGACCGGCGGTCACGTACGCTCCGACACCATGACGCGTGTCTGGATCCTGCCAGTCCTTCTGGTGCTCTGCGGTGCGGCCCTGACGGCCGGACGTCTGCGCGACGGATCGCCGGCCGACGCCGCCGTGCTCCTGGCGGTGTTCGTCCTGCTCGCCGCCGTGACCTCGCCGCTGGTCTTCCCCCGGTCGATCGGCGCGGACGAGGCGCAACGACGCAGCGCGGCCGACGGCCGGCCGGTCGTCTACTGGCGGCCGGGCTGCGCGTACTGCCTGCGGCTGCGCCTCCGGCTGGGCCGCCGGGCCGGGCGGGCGCACTGGGTGAACATCTGGCGCGACCCGGCCGGGGCGGCGGCGGTCCGGGCCGTCAACGACGGCAACGAGACGGTGCCGACCGTCGTGGTGGCGGGCGGCGCCCACACCAATCCGGACCCGGCCTGGGTGCGCGAGCGGCTCCGCTGACCGTCAGCGGTAGAACGTCCGCCCGACGGCGCCGGAGGACACGGACCAGACCTCGACGATCCGGCCGCGCGACCACCCCGGCGGGTGCTCCGTCGACCGGGCCGAGCACCACCACCGCCCGCAGCGCCCGGGTCCCGGGGCGGCGCCCAGCAGGTACCGCTGCAGCACCGTTCCCCGGCTCTCCCGCCGCGCCCAGGTCCGTACCCGCTCGGGCGACGCGGTCAGAAAGGCCGTCAGCGTGGTGCCCAGGTAGGTGACGAGGCAGCAGAAGGGCACCAGCACGGCCGCACAGGACGCCACGGCGGTGCTCACCGACGAACGGCGGCGCTCGGGAGAGCCCGGAGTGCGCCCTCCGACGCTACGTCACGGCGGCCGGAAAATCCGGCCACGCTGCGTGGGCCGCTCTGTTTCAATGCCCGCATGCGAACCTCCAGGATCCGCGCCTTCGTCCACCGGCAGCTCGACGGCCGGCTGCTTCCGCGCGACGGGCGGGCCCTGCTCGCCGACCACCTGGACGAGGTCGCCGCTGCGGTCGCCGCCCGCACCGAGGACCCGGTCACGGTCGCCGCCGTCCACGCCTACGGGCTGATCCACCACGACGGCTGGACACCGGAACGGCTGGCGGCCTCCGGCTTCCCCGAGGCCGTCGTCTCCGCCGCCGCAGCCGCCCATCGCCACGTCGGCGGCCGCCGCCGCTTCCCGGCCGCCGCCGCGCGCCGCGCGCACCTGATCGACGCGTGCGTCCGCGCCGTGTCCGGCGGAGTGCCGCCGACCCCGCAGCAGCGGGCGGGCGACCGCGTCCGGACGGATCTCGCCCGCGACGGCGCACCGGCCCCGGCCACCGTCGCCGAGCTGATCGGCGATCTGGACAGCGCCGACCCGGAGACCTGGTGGTACGCCGTCGGCATGCTCCCCCACGCCCGGTCCGCGGCGGCCGTCGAACCGCTGATCGCGGCCTGGGAGCGGCTGCGGCCGACCGCCGACGACCCGCGATCCGGCTACGCGGAGCGCAGCAGCGTCAAGTACGCCCTGCGCGCCTCGCTCGCCGCCGCCGACCTCGACGTCCTGCTCCGCGTCGCCGACCACCCCGACGCGGCGGTGCGCTGCGCCGCCACCCACACCCTGCGCGGCGTGGACGACGAGCGCGCCCGGGCCGCCGTCCTGCGCCACGACCTCGCTTTCGCCGGGAAGCTGCTGGGCCTGGCCGCCACCGACCCGGAGCCCGTGCCCGGCGCGGACCTGACGGCGCGCCTGGTCGGTCTGCCCGTCGACGGGCGGGCCCGCCACGAGGTCCTGGACGTGCTGGGCCGGCTCGGCCACCCGTCCTGCCTCCCGGCGCTCACCGCGGCGCTCGGCCGCCGTGGCGACGGCCACGGCCAGGTCCGCGCCGAGCGGGCGATCGAGGCGGTCGGCGGGACCGAGGCCCTGCGCCGGGCGGTCCTCGACGTCCTGGAGGACCCGCACGCCGATCCGACCAACGCCGCCCAGGTCGCCGCACGGCTGCGGATGGCCGAGGCGGTACCCGGGCTGACGGCCGCGGTACGCGGCGGCCCCTGCCGGCCGGCCGTCCTGTCCGCGCTGGTCGCGCTCCGGGCCCGGTCGGCCGTCCCCGTCCTCGTCGAGGTGCTGGACGGCCTCGACGCACGGCAGACCTGGCTGCGGACCCCGCTCCTCGACACCATCGGCCGCCTCGATCCCCAACCCGCCGTCGAGCACTTCCTCACGGCCGCCCGCCGGCCCGGCACCCACCGCACCGCCCTGGACGCACTCGCCCGCTGCCACGACCCGCGCGCCACCGCCCTCGTCACCACCGCCCTGCTGTCCGGCGACAGCCGGATGGCGCTGGTCCGGCCGCTCGCCGAACGCGCCGACCCCGAGACGCTCGACGTGCTGGCCCACGTCGTCGCCACCACCCCGGACCGGAGGATCCGCCAGGTGGCCACCCGCGGGATCCTGAGGACCCTGCGGGCCGCCCCGGACCGGGCCGACTCCACCCTGAGCTCCCTCGCCTTCTCCTCCGTGCAGGCGCGGATCACGGCCGCCTGGCTGGAGGGCCGGCTCGGCCCGCAGAACCAACGGGACCCGCTGCGCCGGCTGGCCGAGGCGAGCCGCTCCGCCGACCAGCGGGTCCGCGCCCAGGCGGCCCGCTCCCTCGTCCGGATCGGCACCCCGGGCGCCCTCGACCTGGTCCGCCCCCTCTGCCAGGACCCCAGCCGCCACGTCCGCGCCTGCGCCGTCGGCCACCTCGCACCCGCCCGCCCCAACCGCTGGCCGGCCGCCTGACACCCGGCGCCCCTCCCGCCGACCCGGGCCGGTCCCCGCTGCCCGGGTACCAAGCATCCCGGCAGAGGTCCGATCTCCCGCCGTCCGTCCCCCGGGACCCGAACCCGCCGTGCGTCCCTCGGGACCCGATCCCGCCGCACTACCCGTGAAAAGCCGGATCCCCGCCGTACGTCCCTCAGGGGCCCGATCCCCGTCCCACGTCCCGTCAGGAGCCCGATGCTCGACTACGACCACGAGGCCACGCGCTACGACGCCACCCGCGGTGGCGAACCGCGTGCCGAGGCCGCCGCCGCGGCGGTGGAGCGCCTGCTGCCGCCCGGTGCCCGCACCGTCCTCGACCTGGCCTGCGGCACCGGCATCGTCACCCGCCGGCTGCGGCGGCCCGGACGGACCGTCATCGGCGTCGACCGCTCACCCGGGATGCTCGCCGCGGCCGCCCAGCGCCTGCCGGGCGGGCTGGTCCGCGCCGACGCCACCCGCCTGCCGCTGGTCCGCGGCAGCGTGGACGCGGTGGTGACCGTGTGGCTGCTCCACCTCCTGCCCGATCCGCTCCCGGTGCTCGCCGAGGCGGCCCGGGTGCTGCACCCCGGCGGGGTGCTGGTCACCACCGTCGACAAGGACGACGCCTACTTCGCCGAGGACAGCGACCTCGCCCGGCTGACCGGGCCCCTGCGCCTGCGGTACGCCTCCCGGCTGCCCGACCACGCCCCGCTGCTGATCGAGCGGGCGGCGGGCCTCGGGCTGAGGCCGGGCGACGAGACGGTCTTCCCCGGCACCGGCCAGGGGCGCAGCCCGCGCGGCCTGAGCGCGGCGATCGACCGCGGCCACGTGCCGTGCTGCAACCACGCCTCCCCGGAGGAGGTCGCGGAGGTCCGCCGCCGCCTGGCCGCCCTGCCCGACCAGGAGACCCCGCGCCCGGATCCGCTCTACCGGCTCATCGCGCTGCGTCGCTGACCGGCCCGCCCCCGGCGAAGGCGTTCGCCCGCCAGGCGGCCATGGCCGTGTTCCACTGCTCGCCGGTGAGTTCGGTCAGCGCGGCGGGGAAGAGGCCGTCCTCCTCCTTGGCGATGTGATGCTCCAGCTCGGCCGCCGAGCGGACGAACTCGGCCCGCTGCTCGGCCGATCCGAGGTCGAGGCCGGCCAGGAAGTCGGCGAGCTCGCGGTGCTCGCGGACCAGGTCGTCGACGTAGGCCGTGTACTCGGGGTTCTCACGCATCACCGCGAACAGGCCCTGTTCCTCGCCGGCCCAGTGCCGGCGCAGTTGCTCGGCCATCGGCGCGACCAGCCGGCGTGCCCCGGCCACGTCACCGGCGTCGAGCGCCCGGACCGCGGCGCCGGCCAGGTCGGTGACGGACGCGTGCTCGGCGATGAACTCCTTGAGCAGCGGGATCTCACGGCACCCGCAGTAGTGGCACATCCCTGACCCTCTCGTCCCCGCGATCGTGCCAGCACCGGGCGGCCGTCCCCGGCCACCACGCCGACCGGCCCGGCGCCGCCTCGCGCCCGACCGGTCGGAACCCGCCGTTCCGCCGCGCGCACCGACCTGCGAGAGTGGGCGGATGCTTCTCCCTCCCGAGCAGGCCCTGTTCGTCCGCGGCACCGTCCCCGCGCTGCTGCTGGCGGCCGCCCCCGTCCACGACGACCTGCCGGTCCTCGCCGTCACCGACGGCGAGGTGCCCCGCTGCGACGGGTGGAGCATCGTCCCGAAGCTCACCCTCTGCGTCGTCGACGGCCCGGGCGAGGCCGGCGTCGTCATCCCCTCGATGGTCGCGCCGGTCGTCGACGGGGACCAGGGGCTGCCGGCCGACCTCGCCGACTGGTGCGAGGACGCCGAGCGGGCCGGCGGCGCCGTGGTGCTCTCCCTCGACGCCCTGCCCGAGTCCCTGGACTGGGCACACCTGCTCCGCGCCGGCACATCCCCGCGGCGGCTTCCTCCCGGCACTGACCTGACCGACCGGCCTCCCGGGGCTGACCTGACCTGACCGACCGGCCTCCCGGCGCTGACCTGACCGACCGGCCTCCCGTCCTCCCGGCCTCCTACTGGACCTCGGCGAGCTGGTCGACCAGGTCGTCCAGGCCGAGCGATCCCTGGGCGAGCGCGCCCATGTGCCAGGCCTTGAGGTCGAACGCGGCTCCCTGCCGGCGGCGAGCGGCCTCCCGCCCCCGCAGCCAGGCGCGTTCGCCGAGCTTGTAGCCGATGGCCTGGCCCGGCCAGCCGAGGTACCGGACGATCTCGCTCTCCCGCAGCTCGGCCGGACTGCCGTTGAACTCGGCCATGAACGCGGTCGCCAGTTCGGGGGTCCACCGCTCGCCGGGGTGGAAGCCGGCATCGGCGGGGATCCGCAGGCCGAGGTGCATGCCGATGTCGACGATCACCCGGATCGTGCGCAGCATCTGTTGGTCGAGGAAGCCGAGGCGGTGGGCGGGATCCTCGAAGAAGCCCAGTTCGTCCATGAGCCGTTCCGCGTACAGCGCCCAGCCTTCGATGTTGGCGCTGACCGTGCCCAGGGTGGTCTGGTAGCGGCTGAGCCGGTCGGCGAGCGCCACCCACTGGGCGAGCTGCAGGTGGTGCCCGGGGACGCCCTCGTGGTACCAGGTGGTGACGAGCTGCCAGGTCGGGAAGGCGGTCCGGCCGAGGGTGGGCAGGTAGGTGCGGCCGGGGCGGCTGAAGTCCAGGTTGGGGCCGGTGTAGTACGGCGCGGCGGCGGTTCCCGGAGGCGCTGTGTGGGACTCCACCCGGCGCAGCGGCCCGGCGATGTCGAAGTGCGTGCCGTCGAGTGCGGTGATCGCCCCGTCCATCACCTGCTGGAGCCAGTCCCGGACCGCCTCCTCACCGTGCACGACGTGGCCGTGCCGTTCCAGGTGGTCCACCGCCTCCTTGACCCCCGCCCCGGGCAGGACGCGCTGCGCCTCGGCGCGCATCTCCGCGGCCGTGCGGTGGAACTCGCTCCAGGCCCAGGCGTACGCCTCGTCCAGGTCGAGGTCGGCGCCGGTGTTGTGGCGGACCGCGAGGCGGTAGCGCTCGCGGCCCACGGCGTCCGGGACGCCCGCCGCGACGGCGGCGGGCGTGTAGGTGTTCCGCAGCCAGTCGCGGAAGTCGGCGACCGCGGCGGTGGCCTTGCCCGCGGCGCCGTCCAGCTCGGTGCGCAGCCGTTCGGGCCCGGGCGCGACGAGGTCGGCGAACCAGCCGGCGCCGCCGGTCGCTTCCCCCGTCCAGGCGGTGAGCTGGTCGGCCACCGCGGCCGCCTGGCGCGGGGCCGCGAGCAGACCGCGGGAGACCCCCTCGGTGAGGGTGGCCCGGTAGCCGTCGAGTGCGGCGGGCAGGTTGCGGAGCCGACCGGCCACGACGGCCCACTGCTCGTCCGTCTCGGTGGGCATGTAGGTGAAGATGTCCCGCACCTGGTGCACGTGGGCACCGATGGGGCGCAGCTGACGGAAGTTCTCCCCGCTTTCGTGCAGGGCGAGTTCGGCGCTGAGGCGGTCCCGGAGCAGCCGCTCGCAGCGCCGGTCGGCGGGGTCCGTCCAGGCCGCTCCGGCGGCGGAGGCGGCGTCGAGCTCGGCGAGGGTGCCCCGGACGGTGGCGGCGTGTGCCTCGAACCCCTCCGGGGAGAGGTCCGGCTGCCTGTCGTCATCCGGGTGCAGGCCCAACCAGGCGGCCTCCAGCGGATCGTGGGCGGCCACCCGGTCGAGGTGGCGGTCGGCGATGGTGCGTGGGGTGATCGTTTCATCGGCCATGGCGCCATCATGGCCGATCCTCGTGACCTTTCGGGCACAGACAGCGTGGTGGGATGTAGGGCCGGGCGCCGACCGCCCGGTGGGACGAGGGAAGCGGAGGACAACATGACGGTACGTCCGAACAGGCGCGGGATGCTCACCGGAGCAGCGGCGACGGCCCTCGCCGTCGCGCTCCCGCTGGGCAGCGGCCGGGCCGCCGCCCAGGACCGGGGCGCCGTCCCGCATCTCGGCGAGGAGCTGCGCGCCCTCGAACGGGAACACGCCGCCCGGCTGGGCGTCTTCGCGTACGACACCGGAACGGGCCGGACCGTGCGCCACCGCGCCGACGAGCTGTTCCCGTACTGCTCGACCTTCAAGACCATCGCCGTGGCCGCCGTCCTGCGCGACCTCGACCACGACGGCGGCCACCTCGCCACGGTGATCCGCTACACCGAGGAGTACGTCACCAGGTCCGGCTACGCCCCGATCACCGGCCTGCCGGAGAACCTCGCCCACGGCATGACCGTCGCCGACCTGTGCGCCGCCGCCATCACCCACAGCGACAACGGCGCCGCCAACCTGCTGCTGCGCGAACTCGGCGGCCCGACCGCCGTGACCCGCTTCTGCCGCTCCCTCGGCGACCCGGTCACCCGCCTCGACCGCTGGGAACCCGACCTCAACACCGCCGAACCGGACCGGGTCACCGACACGTCGAGCCCCCGCGCCCTCGCCCGGACCTACGCCCGTCTCACCCTCGGCAACGCCCTCACCGCACCCGACCGGGACCGCCTCACCGGCTGGCTGCTGGCCAACACCACCAGCACCCACCGCTTCCGCGCCGGGCTCCCCGCGGACTGGACCCTCGCCGACAAGACCGGCACCGGCAGCTACGGCACCACCAACGACGCCGGCCTCACCTGGCCGCCCGGGCGCGAGCCGATCGTCCTGGTGGTCCTCTCCACCAAGCACGACCCCACCGCCCCCGCGGACGAACCCCTGGTCGCCCGCACCGCCGAACTCCTCGCCGCCGCCCTGGCCTGATCCGGCGACCGCCCTCGAAGAAGTCCTCCGGAGAGACCCGCGCCCGGCTGTCACATCGCCGGGCCGGGATCCGTCGGTGCAGTGACAGCAACGGACGGAACCCCCGAGAGGACCACCCCATGACCACCGCGCCGCGCTCCCGGATGTCCGACCCGATCGCCCAGGTCCCCGAGCTGGAGGAGCTCTCGGGCTGGCTGTTCCGCGCCACCGGCAACCGCTCCGTCCCGCGCACCACCATCGGCCTGGTCCAGCTCCGGGCCGGGCAGATCGTCGGCAGCACGTACCTCACCGCCCTGCACACCGGTCTGCTCCGCAAGGCCGGCGAGCGCGAGGAGCGCCTCGACGCGGTCGCCACCTGGCAGTCCGCGCCGTACTTCACCCCCGCCGAACGGGTCGCCCTCGCCCTGGTCGAGGCCGTCCTCACGCCCAACCCGCAGGGCGAGCGGGTCTCCGACGAGCTGTACGCCGAGGCCGCCGGGCACTACGACCCCAAGGCGCTGACCACCCTCACCCTCGCCATCGGCCAGGTGAACTTCTTCGTCCCGCTGGCCCTGATCGGCAAGCCCGTCCCCGGCGTCAAGCCGGCCGACCAGTGGACCTGATCCCTCGAACCACAGCACCGCGCGCCGGACCCGGACGGGCTCCCACCGCGGGGTGCACGTCCGGGCGCTCCGGGTGACTGGGGGTGCGAATAGGTAGTGCCCGCAATTGAACCCCCAGTGAT
Organism: Kitasatospora terrestris; assembly: GCF_039542905.1. Lineage (NCBI taxonomy): Bacteria > Bacillati > Actinomycetota > Actinomycetes > Kitasatosporales > Streptomycetaceae > Kitasatospora > Kitasatospora terrestris. The sequence continues at coordinate 8,080,129 of NZ_BAABIS010000001.1, read as the reverse complement.
CCGCGCGGTCTGCTGGACGTGCCGCCGCAGCCCGGCGGCCCCGAGATCAGGCAGGTGGCAGCGATGGACGCATTCGAGCGAGCCGGCGACGCCGGACAGCCGCCCCGCACGGCGGCCTACCTCCGCTCCTACCCCTTCGACCCGACCGGCATGGAGTGCCAGCGCTGGGCCCTGGACGCCCTCGCCGCCGACCACGGGCTGCCCGAACCGCAGCTGCACATCGACAACGGCCTGCGCGTCGCCGACGGCCTCCCGGCCCTGGACGCCCTGCTGCGCGCCGTCGCCGCGGGCTGGATCACGGCGGTCCTGGTCCCCGGGCTGTACGTGTTCGGCCTGCGCCCCGAGCAGACCGCCTCGGTCCTGCGGGTCCTGGAGCTGCACGGCTGCCGCCTGCTCCAGCTGCCCTCCCGGCACGCCCGGGCGCGCGGCACGGCGTCCGACGGCCCGGTCCCCGCGGCGGCCTGACGCAGCCACCGCCCGGCGCACGCCCCCGGGCCCGGGCGCGTCCCCGACGGGTGCCGTCCCACCGCCCGGAACAGGACGGATAGGGTGCGGGCGGGGCCGCCACGGCCCCGCCCGCACCGCCGTCACCGTCACCGAGGGCCGCCCATGTCGCACGCACCGACCGCCGATCACCGCCCGTCCGTCGCCCGGTACGGCCTGGGCACGGCCGCGGTCGGACGGCCCGGGTACATCACGCTCGGACGCGACCGGGACCTGCCGGCCGACCGCACTGTCGACGCCCTCCGCGAGCGGACCCACCAGCTGCTCGACGCCGCGTACGCCGCCGGCGTGCGGTACCTGGACACCGCCCGCTCGTACGGGCGCGCCGAGGAGTTCCTCGGCGGATGGCTGGCCGCCCGGCCGGAGGCCGCGGCGCAGTGCACGGTCGGCAGCAAGTGGGGCTACACCTACACCGCCGACTGGCGTGCCTCCGGGGTGCCGGTGCACGAGGTGAAGGAGCACTCGGTGGCGGTGTTCGACCGCCAGATCGCCGAGACCCGGGCCACGCTCGGCCGGCTGCCCGACGTCTACCTGGTGCACTCCGTCACCCCGGACAGCCCGGCGCTCACCGACCCGGTCCTGCACGGGCGGCTCGCCGCGCTGGCTGCGGAGGGCGTCCGGGTGGGGCTCTCCACCAGCGGCCCGGCGCAGGCGGCGGCGATCCTGGCCGCCCTGGACATCACGGTCGACGGCCGGGCCCTCTTCACCGCCGTCCAGTCCACCTGGAACGTCCTGGAGACCTCCGCCGGACCCGCGCTCGCCGAGGCGGGGGCCCGCGGCGTGCTGGTCGTCATCAAGGAGGGCATGGCCAACGGCCGCCTCGCCGACCGCAACGCCACCGGACCCGACACCGCCGCGCTGCGCGCCGTCGCCGCCCGCGCCGGGACCACCTGCGACGCGCTCGCGCTCGCCGCCGCGGCCGCCCAGCCGTGGGCCGACCTGGTGCTCTCCGGCGCGGCCACCACCGGGCAGCTCGCCTCCAACCTGACGGCCGCCGACCTCGCCCTCACCCCGGACGACCTGGCCGGACTCGCCCCGCTCGCCGAACCGGCCGACCACTACTGGAAGACCCGCTCCGCCCTCCCCTGGGCCTGAACTTCCGCACCTCGGCCCTCGGGCTTGAGCTCCCGCACCTCGGGCCTGAACGCCTGAGCGCCTGAGCGCCGCCGGTCAGCGGAACGCCGGCAGGTTGCGCGCGACCCACGCCTCGAACGGGCTCGCCGGGCGGCCGAGGACGGCCTCCGTGTCCGGGGAGACCACGAGCTCGGCCGGCCGCGGCTCGCCGAGGATGTCCAGCGTGCCGGTGACGACCTGCTCCGGCATGGACCGGGACATCGCCGCGGACGCCTCCGCGCGGGAGAGCTCGACGAACGCGACCTCCTCCCCCAGCGCCTCCGCGACGGCGGCGACCTGCTCGCGCGGGCTGATCGGCACGGGGCCGGTCAGGGTGTAGGTGCGGCCCGCGTGCCCGTCCTCGGTCAGCGCGGCCGCCGCGACGGCCGCGATGTCCGCGGGGTCGACCACCGGCAGCGCCACGTCGCCGAACGGCGCGAACGCCGTCCGCCCGGTGCGCACCGTCTCCGCCCAGGCGAAGGCGTTGGAGGCGAACCCGGCGGGCCGCAGGACGGTGAACGCCCGCCCGGACGCCCGCACCGCCGCCTCGAACTCCCGCAGCCGGGCGTGCGAGGGAGCGTCCGGGCGGGTCTCGCTCGCCTGCGAGGAGACCAGCACGATCCGCTCGACCCCGGCGTCGCCGGCCGCCTTCACCAGCGCGTCCGGGCTCTCACCGCCGAGGTTGAGCTCCCCGCCGAGCACCAGGAACAGCGCACGCGCCCCGGCCAGCGCCGGCCCCATGCCCGCCGCCTCGCCGACGTCCGCCCGCACCCACCGGACGCCCGCCGCACCGTCGCCCCGTGCACCGCCTCCCTGGGCACCGCCTCCGTCGTGCGGCCGCCGCGAGACCGCCACGACCTCCTCCCCCGCCCCCGCCAGCAGACCGACTAGCGTCCGCCCGATGTTGCCGGTGGCACCCGTCACTGTGATCATCACAGTCCCCTTCGATCGAGTGAGTTAGTTGACTGACTTGGTTCGACCGTAGCACGCCCCCACCGGAGGATGTCTATAGTCAGTTGGGTGACCAACTCAGTGGATCGACGGACCCAGGCCTCGCACAAGCGCCGGCGCCTCACCGCAGCCGCCGCCAAGGTCCTGCACGAGCAGGGCGTCGAACGCACCACCCTCGCCGACATCGCCCGCGAGGCCGACGTCCCGCTCGGGAACGTCTACTACTACTTCAAGACCAAGGACGAGCTGGTCCGCGCCGCCCTCTCCGAGCACACCGCGCACCTCGACCAGCTCACCGCCACGCTCGACCGGTTCACCGACCCCCGCGACCGCCTGAAGGCCCTGGTCGCCGGCTGGATCGGCGAACGCGAACGCGCGGCCCTGCACGGCTGCCCCACCGGCACCCTCGCCGTCGAGCTCGACAAGCGCACCGACGGCACCCTCGACGCCGAGGTCGGCGCGGTGATCCGCCGCCTCCTCGACTGGTCCGCCACCCAGTTCCGCGCCCTCGACCTCCCCGACCCCGACGGCCTCGCCCTCACCCTGGTCGCCGGCTACCAGGGCATGTCCCTCCTCGCCAACGCCCTCCGCGACCCCGAGATCATGACCCGCGAAGGCACCCGCCTCCTCGACTGGCTCGACTCCCTCCAGCCGACGCCGTCGAACACCTGACCATCCGTCAGGCATCCCCTTCACCCAAACGTAGGAACCTTTCGGCGTTTTGTTCGCCGCGTCTGCCCCGCTCCCTACGCTGCGTCGCATGGACTGGTTGGCAGCCGCGGCCCTGGGCGGGCTCGGCGGATTCTCGATCGAGGCGTTGGACTTCATCCACGCGCTCAAGTCGCACGGTGCTCTGCCCTGGCAGGTAGGACCGGACCCTTCCGGGCGGATCGTCCGGCGGCCGGACCTGCGACCGGGCGAGGAGAACCTGCCCGCACCTGGTGGCACCGCCTACGCCGTGGCGGTTGCCCTCGGCGTGTTCGTCAGTAGCGCGGTGGCCGGTGTCATGGCGGCCACCTACGCGTACGCCGCGGTTCCGGCGGTGTCCTTCATCCTCGGCATGAACGTCCGGGGCATCTTGGACAAGCTGACCAAGGTCGTCCCGCTCCAGGTGGCGGAGCACGCACTCCGGGACATGGAGGCTGCCCGGCCTCGCGAGGACGAGCCCGCCCCCCAGCCACGGACGCCGGCCGTCGAGCCCGCACCCGAACCCGCACCCCGGGCGCGGACCGAGCCCGCTCTCGTGCCGGCAGCCGGTGAGGCGATGGCCGGCGAGCCCACGCCCGCCGGACCGGGCGAGCCCGTGACGGAAGGCACCACGCCATGATCCGCGGCGACTCCTTCGCCGGCCGGGTGCTGGCCGTACTGTCACGACGTTCGCCGGGACTCCGCGAGCCGGTGTCCGCCCCGTTGGCCCCACAGAACGCCGAAGTCGTTCTCCAGGCCCGAGCCTCGTCCGACACTGTCGCTGTGGTGGCGCGCGCCCAGGCGGGCGATGCCGCGGCCTTCGCGGCCTTGTTCGACCACCACGCCGACACCGTCTACCGGTACATCTACTACCGGGTCGGCAGCCGGGCCACCGCCGAGGACCTGACCAGCGAGACCTTCCTCCGGGCGCTGCGCCGGATCGGCACCTTCACCTGGCAGGGCCGGGACTTCGGCGCCTGGCTGGTCACCATCGCCCGCAACCTGGTCGCCGACCACTTCAAGTCCAGCCGCTTCCAGCTGGCCCTGACCGGCAGCGAGGCGCTCGGCTCCGACGCGCACGGTCAGGACACTGCGCTGGTGGAGTCCTTGCAGCGCCTCACTCCCTCGCAGCAGGAGTGTGCCGCTCTGCGATTCCTCGGGGGGCTCTCCGTGAGCGAGACCGCCCGGATCACCGGCAGGGACGAAGGCGCAGTCAGGACCCTCCAGTACCGTGCTGTCCGTTCCCTGGCCCGGCAGCTCTCCACCGGCTCACCCGACCGCCCCCGTCAAGACTCGCTGCCGGCCGGCGCGAGCCTCCGGACCGCCCTCCTGGAACGCGTCGTCCCCGCACCGGTGCTGGGGAGCGCCTTCGACCGGCTGCTGGTCCGTCACGACAGCCCCGTCACCGATGCCGAGCTCGCCACCTCGCTGCTCCTGTCGATCGTGGACCAGTTGCGCGAGATGGGCACCCGCGGTCCGAGCCCCGAGCCGATCTGGCGAAGTGTCATGCGGGCTCAGCTGACGGCGGTGTTCGAGCAGGAGTGGGCCGGAGGAGGCATGTGGCCCCGCGTCCCGTCCCAGCGAGGTCGGCGCCGACGCTGACGTCCCGCCGAACATGAGCACCCGACGCACCCGACCGTGGCCGTCAGCGATCGACCACCCTGGGTGCGTCGGTCGGCCACGAGCCCGTGGAGACGATGTGCGCGACGATCCTCAACGCCTCGTCCACGGGCACAGTGTCCGCGTCCGGGTACTCGTCGTCCTGCCCGTTGGAGAGGACAAACCCGTTGCTCGATCCCTCGGCGCCGGGCGTCACGGCGTGCTCGCCGGGATCCCCCTCGTCCTCCAGCAGCATGACCATCGCCCGCTCGGTGTTGGTCACGAGGGCCAGCGACCTCCCGGAGGAGCTGGTCAGCCACGTCTCGAACCGGCTGTCGTCGGCCCGCGCACGGAGGGCCTCCACCACCGTCGCGGACGACACGGGCCCGGGGCTGCCGCCGTCGATCACCCAGGTCTCGTTCACCGGCGCGGTCCGTCGAGGCTCACGGGTCGGTCCTTACGGTCGGTCAGCCAACGCCATGGCTACGGGAGCTGACCTGTCTCGGTAGTCCGTGCCTCCGTACGGGCGAAGCAGGCGCCCGCCCCCAACAGTACGCCCGCTCGCACGCCATGACCCGCCGGGGGCGTCATCGGGTGAGCGCGGTCTCCCGCTCGATCCGGGTCAGCTTCTCCGGGTTGCGCACCGTGTAGATGCCGCTGATCAGGCCGTCGTCCAACCGCAGTGCGATCACCAGGTCCACCTCCCCGTCGATCCGCAGCAGCAGCGCGGGGTGCCCGTTGACGCGGGTCGGTTCGGCCGTGGCGACCGGTCCCCAGACGCCGATGCCGGCGGTCAGCAGGCGGGCGACCTTCTCGGCGCCGACCGTCGGACGGGGCATCGCCTGCCTGATGCCGCCGCCGTCGGAGAGGGCGACCACGTCGGGGGCGAGCAGGTCGAGCAGGCCCTGCAGGTCGCCGGTGTCCACGGCCCGCCGGAAGGCGTCGATGGCGGCCCGGTTCTCGGCGGCGGTGACGGCGCCGCGCGGGCGGCGGGCGGCCACGTGGGTGCGGGCCCGGTGGGCGATCTGCCGGACGGCGGCAGGGCTCTTGTCGACGGCTTCGGCGATCTCCTCGTAGTCGACGCCGAACACCTCGCGCAGCACGAACACGGCCCGCTCGGTCGGGGCCAGGGTCTCCAGCACCAGCATCATCGCCATCGAGACGCTCTCGGCCAGCTCGACGTCCTCGGCCACGTCCGGTGCGGTGAGCAGCGGTTCGGGCAGCCACGGGCCGACGTACGACTCGCGGCGCCGGCTGAGGGTGCGCAGCCGTCCGAGGGCCTGCCGGGTGGTGATCCGCACCAGGTAGGCCCGGCGGTCGCGGACCGCGGCGTGGTCGACGCCGGCCCAGCGCAGCCAGGTCTCCTGGAGGACGTCCTCGGCGTCGGCGGCGGATCCGAGCATCTCGTACGCGACGGTGAAGAGCAGGTTGCGGTGGGCGACGAATGCCTCGGTGGCGGGGTCGGGACGGGCGTCCTCGCTGCTCATGGGTGGGGTGCCTCCTCGTTCGTGGGCGGTGCCACCCACAGGACGCCGGCGCCGCCCCGGCTGTGACCGCGCCGCGCGGTGACCTGTGCCACACCGGCGGGGGTGTCACGGGCCGGGGCCGGGCGGTGTCTCCTGCTCGGCACGTCAATCGGAGCGGCTGGGAGGCCGGGATGAAGGTCGTCGTGATCGGTGCGGGGTACGCGGGTTCGCTGGCCGCGAACCGGACCGTCAGGAAGGTACGGGGCGCGGAGGTGACGGTGGTGAACCCGCGTCCGGACTTCGTGGAACGGGTGCGGCTGCACCAGCGGATCGTGGGGACGGCCCGCGCCGCCACCCCGCTGGAGTCGATGCTGAAGGCCGGCATCGAGGTGCGCCTCGGCAGCGTGGAGAAGGTGGGCAACGGCGCGGTGGTGCTGGACGACGGGTCGGTGCTGCTGTTCGACTACGCGTTCCTGGCCGTCGGGAGCACGGTCCGCCCGATGCCGGGGACGGTCCCGGTGGGGACCTGGGAGGGCGCGGAGCAGGCCCGCGCCGCGCTGGCCGCGCTGCCGGCGGGCAGTGCGGTCACGGTGATCGGCGGCGGAGCGACGGGCGTGGAGACGGCGGCGGAGGTGGCGGAGGCCCGACCCGACCTGCGAGTGCGGATCATCGGCTCGCCGGTCGCCGACGGCTTCTCGCACAGGGCGTTCGACCGGATCCGCCGGGGCCTGGAGCGGCTCGGGGTGGCGATCGTGGACGAGGGCGCGACCGCGGTCACCGGCGGCCGGGTGCACCTGCGCTCGGGCGCCTCGCTCGCCTCGGACCTGACGCTGTGGGGGATCGTCTCCGGCGTGCCGGACCTGGCGGCGCGCAGCGGCCTGGACGTGGACGCGGACGGCCGGGCGCTGGTCGACCCGGCACTGCGCAGCGTCGCCGATCCGCGGGTGTTCGCGGTGGGCGACTGCGCGGCGGTGCCGGGCGCCCGGTTCGCGTGTGCGACCGCGACCCCGCAGGCCGCGGCCGCCGTCGACAACCTGGCCCGGCTGGTCGCGGGCCGGCCGCCGGAGCCGTTCGCGGTGCGCTACCTGGCACGGGCGGTCACGCTGGGCCGGCGCGCCGCGGTGGGCCAGCTCACCCACCGCGACGACAGCCTCCGCCGGGCCTCGATGTCCGGCCGGCCGGCCGTCGCCCTGAAGGAACTGGCTTCGCGCGGCGGCAAGTTCGGCGCCCGGACGGGCATCGGGGGCTGACTTGCCCCCGAAGCCCCGGCCGGCGCTCCCGGCTCAGGAGCCCTCGGTCGGCGCTCCCGGCTCAGGAGCTCTGGCCGGTGCTCCCGGGGAGGCGGGGACGGGTCCAGGGGGCGAAGGTCAGCGCGGGGGTGGCGTTGCGCACCAGGGTCAGCGCCTGCTCGGGCCACCAGGCGCCGGCCGCCGGGTCGACGATGCCGTACTCCGGGTCGACGGTGCCGCCGGGGATGTTGCGGTTGCACTGGCCGTCGGACTGGCCGATGGTCTTGATCCACAGGTAGGCGTCGACCAGCGGGGTGCCGGTGGCGGCGGTCGGGCGGTCGCCGATGCCGCGGCCGGGCGGGTTGCACCAGACCTGCGGGTCTCCGCTGTACTTGCCGGCCGGCGGGGTCCAGGAGCCCTTGCCGTTGCGGCTGGTGTCGACGACGAAGTGGGTCAGCTCGTTCAGCGGCGGGGTACCGACGTTCTGCCGGAACCAGTCGTCGGTCCAGTGCCAGGTGGCCGGGTCCTCGACGTCGACCGCGTTGCCGGGCTGCCCGTCGTTCGGGGCGGCGGGCGAGTAGTACTGGCTGGCGCACCAGTCGGCGTGCCCGCGCGCCCACTCCGGGCCCTTGGTGGCGAACCACAGGCAGCCGGAGACCCAGGTGCCGTACCGGTCCGAGCGGTCGGTGGAGAGGAAGTTCGACACGTTCAGCGAGAAGCCCTGGGCGTGCTCGATCCCGGCCTGCTGCAGGCGCTGCGCGATGGCGCCGACGCCGTGCCAGTGGCTGTTGCCCGCGTCCAGGTAGACCACGCTGTTGGGCTGCTGCGCCAGGGCGTCGACCGCGTACCGCAGGTCGGCGATCCGGCCGGCCGTGAGCGCGCCGGTGGGGTCGCTGGTCGGCGAGCAGTCGGACGGCAGGTTGGCCAGGCCGTCGGGCTCGACCACCACTACCGCCTTGCTGCGGCCGATGCCGCGGGCCAGCGCGGAGATCCAGTCCCGGTACTCGGCGTCGGACTGCGCGCCGCCGCTGGAGTACTGCGAGCAGTCCCGCAGCGGGATGTTGTAGGCGACCAGCACCGGCACCGTACCGGTGGCGGCGGCCCGGCGGACCAGGGTGCGGGTCTGCTCCTCGACCTCGGCGGGCGTGCCGCCGGTGAACCAGTGGGCCTGCGGCCAGGTGGCGAGCCGGGCCATCGCGGCGGCCTCGGAGACGTTGTGCGCCAGCAGGTCGCGGACGGCCTGCTTCGCCGCGTCGCTGTCCGGCTCGACGTAGAACCGGGTGTCGGCGGGCAGCGTGTGGCCCCCGGCCTGCTCCGCCTGGGCCGGAGCGGGGACGGCGAGCGCCAGCATCAGTGCGGCGATTCCGGCCGGTACGGCGCGGCGCGGGATGCGCGACGGTTTCACGGGCCTCTCCTCTTGCGATCGACTTCGGACTGAGTGGGAGCGCTCCCACCGGTGCCTGATGATTCTGGCCGCCCTGATGCCGTGTCAATACGCCGGTACGATCCGGATCCCCCGGCAGCGCCGGGCGGGCGCCGACCCCCGGGCCGGATAGGGTGGACCGAGATCCGTTCGTCGACGGTCGGAACCCACCGGCAGGAACAGGCAGATGGCGCCCCAATCCCCTCCCCCCTTCCCGGCGCCGCTCGGCGTGGACTTCACCGCCGGCGCCCGCCCCGACGCCGCGCTCACCGGCATCGAGCAGGCCGACCGGCTCGGCATCGACCGGGCGCTGTTCTCCGAGACCGCCCACGACCCGTTCCAGCTGCTCGCCCTCGCCTCCGGACGCACCACCCGGATCGAACTCGCCACCGGTGTCGCCATCGCCTTCGCCCGCACCCCGATGACCCTCGCCCACAGCGCCTGGGACCTCCAGCGGTACTCCGGCGGCCGGGCCGTCATCGGACTCGGCTCCCAGGTCAAGCCGCACATCACCCGCCGCTACGCCATGCCCTGGGACCGGCCCGCCGCCCGGATGCGCGAGTTCGTCAGCGCGACCCGGGCCGTCTGGCACAGCTGGCAGACCGGCCAACGGCTCGCCTTCCGCGGGGACTTCTACACCCACACCCTGATGACCCCGTTCTTCGACCCGGGCCCGCTCGACCACGGCGCGCCCCGCCTGCTCATCGCCGGTGTCGGCCCGCTGATGTCCCGCGTCGCGGGCGAGGTGGGTGACGGCCTCGTCTGCCACCCGCTCAACTCCCCCTCCTACCTGGCCGAACGGCTCCTCCCCGGCGTCCTCGAGGCCCGCGCCGACTCCGAGGCGGCCGGCGCCGCGTGGACGGCCGGGCGGCCCTTCGAGGTGTCGGTGAGCGTGCTGACCGCCACCGGCCGCACCGAGGAGGAACTGGCGGCCTCCGTCACCGCCGTCCGCGAGCGGATCGCCTTCTACGCCTCCACCCCCGCCTACCGCGCCGTGCTCGACCACCACGGCTGGGGCGCGCTCCACGACGAGCTCCACACCCTCTCCATGCGCGGCCGCTGGCAGGAGATGGGCCGCCTCGTCGACGACGACGTCCTCCACACCTTCGCCGCCGTCGGCGACCCCGCCGAAGCGGGCCGCCGGATCGCCGACCGCTACACCGGCATCGTCAGCCGCGTCTCCGTCTCCCTCCCCGACGACGCCGACCCGGCCGACGCCTTCGACGTCCTCGCCGCCATCCGCTCCGCGGCGTAGGGCCCGTCCCCGAACCCGCTGCCCCGAAGCACACCAGCCGGTTCCAGGAACCCGATTCCCGATCGGACGGAGTCGTGGGCCTGGTGCCCTTCGTAGAGGTGCACGGCAGGCCCGCAGCGGGCACGCCGGAGGCCTTCCAGGTCGGCGCAGAGGTGCAAGTCGTTGTCACCGCCGTTGAGCTGCCACGGCGAAGGGTGTTTCTCTCCCAGGGCGAGGACTCCCGGCATTCCGATGCCGGCGCGCTGAGGTGACTGCTCCACCCCGTCCATCCGCTGCCGGCTCGAACGGGCCGCACCGAGCTCTCGGCGTCCCGAAGGTCAGGAGGGCAGGTGGGCCGGAGAGTCCGGGTGCGGCCGCATCAGGAGCAGGTCCTCGCCCCAGGCGTCCAGCACCGCCGCGTGGCCGGCGGCCCGGGCAGCCGCCTCCATCTGGGCGAAGAGCCGCTGCTGCAGCGCCACTTCGCCGGTCGCGGTGATCCGGGCGACGGTGTCCAGCAGCGCGGCGCTCTCCCAGCCGGGCAGCGGGAACCGGTCCAGCTCCCAGGCCAGGTACTTGTTGTAGGGGCGCGGTCGGCGCTCCAGGGCGAAGAGCAGGTCGAGCAGGAATCCGACGCCGGCGGCCGCGTCGAGGAGGCCGGCGAGCGGGTTGCCGTCGCGGTGGTTCTTCACCGAGCGGTAGAGCGCGTTGGCGTAGGCGTCCAGCAGGGCGGCGGCGGACCGGAAGGCCTCCTCGGCGCCCAGCCGTCCCATCGCGGCGACGATCCGGGTGACTTCCCCGTCGCAGCGGTCGACCAGCACCCGGGAGCGGGCGATGGCGTACCGCTCCCAGTCGGCGGGCCGGCGGAAACCTTCGAGGGTCGTGACGACCAGGTCGAGCCGCGCGGAGCGGAAGCCTGCGAGCGCGGTCGGCCCGCTCGCGGCGTCGTCGGCGAGGATGACGTAGAGGTCGTGGTCGGAGTGACGGGTGGTCATGCCGTCGTGGGCCCGGGAGCCCTTGAGGACGAGCCCGACGACGGCCGGGTCGGCCGTCGCATCGGCGACGAACGCCGCGAAATCCATGGTCACGTCAGGTCCTTGCGCATCAGCGTGCACATCGTCTCGTACCGCTGGAGCGAGCCGTCCTCGGCCTCCACGTCCCAGGAGTCGAGCTCGCGGCCGAAGGCCCGGTAGCCCAGGCGTTCGTAGAGGGCGCGGGCGCGCGGGTTGCTCTCCTCGACGCCGAGTTCGGCGCGGGCCAGGCTCCGGGCGGCGATCCGCTGCTCGGCGGAGCGGATCAGCAGCGTGCCGATCCCGCAGGACTGCAGGGCCGGGTGGACGGCGAGTTGCCAGAGCGTGCCGGCGCCGGGCTCGACCGTGTAGTCGATTCCGCCGACCGCCACCGGGAGCCCGGCCGGCGTGCAGACGGCCAGGTAGTCGATCTCACCCGCCTCGGCGCGGCGGATCTGGTGGACGAGCTCGCGCACGTGCTTGGGTGAGCCGGCCCAGGTGCAGGACGGCAGGTCCGCTTCGTTGAGGCCGCGCACCGACAGGTGCAGCCTGATCTCGGTCATCGCCGCACCCCTTCGACTCCGACAGCGGCCGTCTCCCATTGCAGCAAGCCGGTCCCCTTGCCGTCCAAGGGGTTTCGGAACCGCCCCGACGCCGGCCGGTAGGACCCGCGGGCGGGACACCGGTCCGATCCGATCACCGGCTTGGGGCAGGGGTGCTCGCGGCCAACCGCGAGCACCCCGCGCGTCGTTACCGCTCCCCCGCCGGGGCGCCCTGCAGCTCCGCCGCCCGGCGGAGGGTGGCGCCGATCCGGTCGAGGGTGTCCTTGTCGCGGGCGACGGGTTCGAGGACGGGCCCGTCCGCCGTGCGCCAGCGGCGGGCGACGGCGTCGGCGGGCTCGCCGGTGAGGAGGGCGGCGGCCTGCGCGGCGGCGCCGAGGGCGACGAGTTCTTCGGCGGCGGGCACCTGGACGGCGCGGCCGGAGAGTCGGCGGACGGTCTGCTGCCAGGCGTGGCCGCGGGCGCCGCCGCCGATGAGGAGCAGCGGCCGGTCGGTGGCGTTCTCGTTGCCGGCACGCAGGACGTCGTCGAGTGCGGTGAGCAGGGCGTGCGCGGCGCCGTCGTAGGCGGCCTGGAGGAGCTGGCCGGGGGTGGTGTCGTGGCGGAGGCCGTGGACGAGGCCGGTGGCGGCGGGGAGGTCGGGGGTGCGTTCGCCGTCGAGGTAGGGCAGGACGACGGCGGTGCCGCCGGCTTCGACGTCCTGGCGGTCGCGGCCGAGCAGGGTGGCGAAGCGGTCGACGGCGAGGGTGCAGTTGAGGGTGCAGGCCAGGGGGAGCCAGCCGCCGAGGGCGTCGGCGAAGCCGGCGACGGTGCCGCTGGGGTCGGTGGGGCGGGTGCGGCCGACGGCGTAGACGGTGCCGGAGGTGCCGAGGCTGAGGACGGGCTGTCCGGGGGTGAGGCCGAGGCCGAGGGCCGCGGCCATGTTGTCGCCGGTGCCGGTGGCGACGGGGGTGCCGGCGGGGAGCGGCAGGCCGGGGCGGACGGTGCCGGCGGTGGCGCCGGGCGGCAGGACCTCGGGGAGGAGGGCGGGGTCGAGGCCGATCCGGTCGAGGAGCGCGCGGTCGTAGCCGTCGGGGCCCCACCAGCCGGTGCCGGAGGCGTCGCCGCGGTCGGTGGTGGCGTGGCCGGTGAGCCGTTCGGTGAGGTAGTCGTGGGGCAGCCGGACGGCGGTGGCGCGGTCGGCGGCGTCGGGGTGGTGGGCGCGCAGCCAGGCCCATTTGGGAGCGGTGAAGGCGGCGGTGGGGACGCTGCCGGTGCGGCGGGCGAGTTCGGCGGGGCCGTAGGCGGCGCGCAGGTCGGCGGCCTGCGGGGCGGAGCGGACGTCGTTCCAGAGCAGGGCGGGGTGGACGGGCCGTCCGTCCGGGCCGAGGGCGACCAGGCCGTGCTGCTGGCCGGCGACGGAGACGGCGGCGGCGCGGTCGGCCCAGCCGGTGGCGGTGAGGGCTTCGGTGAGGGCGTTCCACCACTGTTCGGGGTCGCTCTCGCGGCCGGCGCCGGTGGTGACGGTGTGGCCGGCCCGGCCGTGGCCGAGGACGGTTCCGGTGTCCAGGTCGACGGCGAGGGCCTTGGTGGACTGGGTGGAGCTGTCGACGCCGATCACGACGCGCTGCGCTGCCATGCGTTCCTCCGCTCGGGGGTTCTGGTCGGCGGTTCCCGCTCGGGGGGTTCCGTTCCGACGTGTCGGGATACTAGTTTGTTTTCTGCGATGACAAACACCCCTTCGGCCGTGATTCCCGGAGCCGCATCATGAGCACCGACGCCCTCACCCCCACCCCCGCGCACAAGTTCACCTTCGGCCTGTGGACCGTCGGCTGGCAGGGCCGCGACCCCTTCGGGGACGCCACCCGCCCCGCCCTCGACCCGGTCGAGACCGTCCAGCGCCTGGCCGCGCTCGGCGCGTACGGCGTCACCTTCCACGACGACGACCTCATTCCCTTCGGCAGTAGCGACGCCGAACGTGAGCAGGTGGTCAAGCGTTTCCGGGCCGCCCTCGACACGGCCGGGCTGAAGGTCCCGATGGCCACCACCAACCTGTTCACCCACCCGGTGTTCAAGGACGGCGCGTTCACCTCGAACGACCGCGAGGTGCGCCGGTACGCGCTGCGCAAGACCATCCGCAACATCGACCTGGCCGCCGAACTGGGCGCCACCACCTACGTCGCCTGGGGCGGCCGCGAGGGCGCCGAGTCGGGCGCCGCCAAGGACGTGCGCACCGCCCTCGACCGGCTGAAGGAGGCCTTCGACCTGCTCGGCGAGTACGTCGAGTCCCAGGGCTACGACCTGCGCTTCGCCATCGAGCCCAAGCCGAACGAGCCGCGCGGCGACATCCTGCTGCCGACCGTCGGCCACGCCCTCGCCTTCATCAACGAGCTGGAGCGCCCCGACCGGGTCGGCCTCAACCCGGAGGTCGGCCACGAGCAGATGGCCGGGCTGAACTTCCCGCACGGCATCGCGCAGGCGCTGTGGCACGGCAAGCTGTTCCACATCGACCTCAACGGGCAGTCCGGCATCAAGTACGACCAGGACTTCCGCTTCGGCGCGGGCGACCTGCGCCAGGCGTTCTGGCTGGTCGACCTGCTGGAGACGGCCGGGTACGAGGGCCCGCGGCACTTCGACTTCAAGCCGCCGCGCACCGAGGACTTCGACGGGGTGTGGGCCTCGGCGTCCGCCTGCATGCGCAACTACCTGCTGCTGGCCGAGCGCTCGCGGGCCTTCCGGGCCGACCCGGAGGTCACGGCCGCGCTGGCCGCCTCCCGCCTGCCCGAGCTGGCCCTGCCCACCGCCGCGGACGGCCTGGCCGGCCTGCTCGCCGACCGCTCGGCGTTCGAGGACTTCGACGTGGACGCGGCGGCCGCCCGCGGCATGGCCTTCGAGCAGCTCGACCAGCTCGCCCTGGAGCACCTCCTCGGCGCCCGCTGAGCCGCACCCGCCGCCCCGCCGGGCTCCCGGCCCACCGCCGGGAGCCGGGCCGGGAACGTGGCAGGATCGGGCCATGCCGATGGATCCCCTCCTGGTCAGGGCCCGCGGGCTGTGGGAGGGCCTGGCCTCGGCGCCGGTGGCGTTCCCGCCCGCGGGCGGTGCGGACGTGGTCGTCTCGCCCCGGTCGGGGCTGTGCCCCGGCGGCTGGGTCGGGGTGGTGTCCCTGGGCGGGGCGGCGATCGTGACCGCGCCGGACGGGGGGACGGCCGCGGCCGTCCGGAGCGCGTTCGAAGGGCTGGCGGTGGAGGCGCTCACCGACGCCGACGCCGTCCGGGCGGTCCTGCCGGTGGTCCGGCTGCTCGGGCCGGCCGCCCTGGCGTACGCCTCCGCGGAGGGCTTCCGTCCCGCCGCGGCGGGATCGCCGACCGTGGAGCGGCTGCCGGGTGACCACCCGGAGCTGCGGGCCCTGGAGCGCGCGGCGGGCGCGGACGAGGCGGGCGAGGCCGGTCTGGACGAGATCACCTCGCCGGCGTTCGTGGTCCGTGCGGGCGCCCGGGTGGTGGCCGCGGCCGGGTACCGGACCTGGCCTGGTCGGACCGCCCACATCGGCGTGCTGACCGCCCCGGGGTCCAGGGGGCGAGGGCTGGCCCGGGTGACCGGTTCGGCGGCGACCTCGCACGCGCTCGCGGCGGGGCTGCTGCCGCAGTGGCGAGCCCGGCCGCCGGAGTCCCGGCGGGTGGCGGCCGCCCTGGGGTTCCGTGAGTTGGGCGCCCAACTCAGTATCGAGCTGGTGTGACGGGCCGCGACCGACACGGGTGGTCCCGCGCCCGTGACCTGCGGTGCACCACGACAGTTGTCCGCGCATGACCTCGATCAAGCGCGCCCTGGCCACCGTCGCCGTCCTCGCCGCCATCCTGCCGATTGCCGGCGCGGCCCACGCCACCGGCCCCCTGGGGCACGAAGGCTCCGCCCCGGCGGGTACGGACGCCGTCCACCACGCCCACCCCTTCGGCGGCCTGGACACCTTCCTGGCCGGGCTGAACCGCGGCTTCGCGCCCAAGGGACGCTGAGCCGGCCACCCGAGGCCCGCCGAGCGAGTCGCCCAGGGTCCGCTGAACGGTCAGCCGTCCCGCCCGGACATCAGCCGCCCCCGGACATCAGCCGTCCTGCCCGGGCATCAGCCCGTGCCGCCGGAACGCCTGCGCCACCCGCGAGAGCTCGCCCGGCGAGGCCTCCGCCCCGGCGACCGCGGCGCGGCCGTCCAGCGCGCGCAGCCGTTCGGCGGCGGCCTCCAGGTGGGGTGCCCCGCCGAGGGCGACCCAGTGGCCGACCTCGGGGTGCAGGACGAGGGCGGCGTCGCGGTTCTCCGCGTCCGAGGTGGGCCAGTCGACCCAGAGCTCGCAGCTGCCGGTCACCCCGACGGGCACACCGCCCGCGGACCAGCCGACCGTCACGGTCACCGCGTGCCGGCCGGGCCGTTCCAGCGCGAAGCCCTCGGAGCTCCAGAACACCCGGTGGGACGCCTCCCGCGAGGCGCCGGGCGCCAGCGGTGCGAGGGCGGCGTTGTCGCAGCTGATCTCCGACGGTCGGACCGGCCGTTCCGTGCGGCTCTCGTCCCGGCAGGACATGGTGGCGAACAGCGCCTCCAGGCGGAGGCCGGTGGGGACCGCCAATTCGGCGCCGGAGGTGTTGGTCAGCCGCCAGGTGACGGTGACGGGAGCGCCCAGGGGCACCCGCTCGGCCTCGGCGGAGACCTCGAAGCGCAGCTCGTCCTGGTGGAAGAGGTTGCGGTCGGACGCCTGCGGGGCCCCGGCGGAGCGCCAGGAGTCGAACGGCCAGCCGCCCGGGCGGACGACCGGGTCGGGCAGGTGGGCGAGGCGGTTGCGCACGACGGCGTCGAACGCAAGCTCGATCTGGTCCGGGAAGACGCCGGGCGCTCCGCTGTCGGGCCCGCCCAGCACCCGGGCGACCGTGGGCGTCGGCGTCATGATCGAGTTGTCGGCGAGGCCCTCGGGGGTGTGGACCTGGTTGAACGCGTGGGTCACCTCGTGCATGGCGGACCGGAGGTAGGCGCGGGGGACGTCACGCTGGAGCCGGTTCTCGGCGGCGCCGAAGAACGGCGAGTCGGCGGTCGGGTAGCCGTCGTCGCTGAAGGTCGCGGCCCCTTCCCGGGGCACCCCGATGCCCATGTCGTACATCTTGCCGCGGTCGCAGCCGAGGGCGGCCGGGACGACCAGGAGGTGGGTGCGCCACTCGGCGTCGAGGTCGGTGCCGGGCTTGCGGGCGGCCGTCATCGCGGCGTGCATGGCGGCGCTGGTCCAGCGGGCGTGCGGGTCGGTGCCGGGCGGCGGCGGGAGGTCCGTCTGCGACTCGGACCGGTCGACGACCAGCTCCCAGCCGGCGGTGGCGTAGATGGTGTCGAAGTACTCCGTCCCGGTGCCGTCGGCGCGGGGCACCGGCCGGGGCGCGACGGCCCCCGCGACGGTGTCGATCTCCAGGACGGCCCGGCGCAGGAAGTCCGAGACCCGGGTCAGGCTCACCGTGCCCACCTCCGCGCCGCCCTGCATCACCCGGCCCTCGTACCGCGAGTCGTGCACCCGGTGGAGGACGAACCGCAGGTAGCGGCTGGGCGAGTGCGGGAACGCCCCCCGGAAGGAGCCGCCGGTCGGCTGGGTGTAGCGGAACTCGTCGACGCTCAGCGAGACCTGGCACCCCGACCCGTCGGCGGTGGGCGCCGGCAGCACCTGCAGCCGGGTGCCGCTGAGGTAGGCGTGGTAGCGGTTGCGCGGGTGGACGGGGATGGCCGGCGGCAGGAGGTCGGACGGACGGACGGCCCGGCTCACCGCCGCCGCGACCGAGCCGCCCGGGGCGGCAGGGGCGGCAGGGGCGGCAGGGGCGGCAGGGGCGGCAGGGGCGGCAGGGGCGGCAGGGGCGGCAGGGGCCGGTTCCACCGCGGGCCGGCGGTAGAGGTCGCCGCTGACGATCAGTCCGTCCGGCCCGGCGGCCGGTGCCCTCCGGTCGACCCGCAGGGTGCCGACCAGCGGGCGGGCGCCGGGCTGTCGCGGACGGATCGTCACCGTGTAGCAGCCGTGCGGCAGCTCCGGGTCGCAACTCCTCTCCGTCGGAGCGTCCCCGGCGGCGGCCGGCCCGCGCTCGGTGGTGATCACCGGGGCGTCGGGGACGTCGGGCGGGAGGGGGTCGGCGCCGTCGGGCCGCGCACCGAACTCGGAGGTTGACGATCCGCAGTCGCACATGGCCCTCTCCCGGGTCGCCGGCACGCCAGGCGCGCACCCACCGGTACGCGGGCACGACAACGACCACCCAAGCAAGCACCCCGCGCCGCCGCCAGCGCGGCGGCCTGTTCGGGCGAGCATGACGCCGGCTCAGCCGGTCGGCGCCAGGCCGGATCAGGCGTCGCCGGGCTGCATGACGAAGTCGTAGTGGCGCGGGACGGGGACGTCCGCGCGGTGCTGCCGCCGGAGGTCGCTGAGCGAGGTCCCGCCTCGCGCAGGTTGGCCACCTCGATGCCGCCGTCGAGGAGGGCGTCGAAGCGTTCACGGTCGCCGACCGCGAGGGCGGCGCGCGCCTCCAGCATGCGCAGCCGCCCGTCGCTCCCGCCGGCCCCCTCGGCCCGCCGGGCGTCGAGGTGCCGCAGGGCGAGCTCGGGCCGGCCGACGGCGAGCAGGACGGTGACCGTCTCGCGGAGCAGCGGGAGGCTGTCGGGGGCGAGTTCCCGGGCGTGCAGGTACGCGTCGACGGCCTGCGGCCACTGCTCGCGGTGGCTGCAGGAGCGCTGAGGTTGCGCCAGGCCCAGCTGGTGGGGCGGGAGTTCAGGGAGTCGGTCCAGGCGACCCGGGGCGCCGTCCAGGTCGTCGCGGGCGGCCCCCAGGACGCCGAGGTGCAGGTCGGGGCGAGCCAGCCGCCGGCTCGGCTCAGCAGCGGTTCCCAGGCCGGGTCGGTCTGGTACGAGTCGGGGTCGGCGTCGGGGAGCCGGCCGTCGCGCAGCAGCGCGAGCCAGGGTTCCTGTGCGGGGCCGAGGGTGCCGTCGGGGAGCGGGGTGGGCGGCCCGTTCCCTGGAGGGGTCGTCGGCGCGGGCGCGCAAGCGGCGTTCGAGGGCGCCCCAGCCGGTGCCGGGGTCCAGGGCGGCCTCCGGTGCGGCGGCGGTCCAGGTGGGGGCGCCCGGCGGCGTCGAAGCCCTCGGTCAAGACGATCACCTGCCCTGTCGCCCTCACCGTAGCCCCGGCCCCGGGCACCGGCAATCGAGCCCCGGCGCCCCCGCCGCGGCGCCGGGCCCGGCAGGTTTCCCGGGCACCCGGGCCAGCCAGGAGCAGAGGTGGGAACGGATCGGCGAGATCGGTGATCGGAGGAGGGCCGGATGAATCCCTTCGAACGGGCCCTGCGCGGCCTCGACCGCACGCAGCGGCGCCACACCGCCCCGGGCATGGTGGTCGGGGTGGCGAAGAAGTACGGGGACGACCGCGGCGGGCTGCTGGCGGCACTGATCACCTACTACGGCTTCGTCGCCCTGATCCCGCTGCTGCTCCTGCTGAGCACCGTGCTCAGCTTCGTCCTGCACGGCCACCCCGACGCCCAGCAGGCCGTCGTCGACTCCGCGCTCGCCGACTTCCCCGTGATCGGCGACCAGCTGCGCGGCAACGTCCACACCGTCCAGGGCAGCGGCCTGGCCCTCGTGGTCGCCCTGCTCGGCATGCTGTACGGCGCCCTCGGGGTCGCGCAGGTGCTGCAGCACACCATGGCGGAGGTCTGGAACGTGCCCGGGGTGGTCCGCCCCGGCTACTTCCCGCGCCTGGTCCGCAGCCTGCTGCTGTTCGCCACGCTCGCCGTCGGCCTGCTGCTCGCCACCGGCGCCGCGACCCTGGTGGCGACGACCCTCGGCGGGCCCGCCGCCCGGATCGGCGGCCTGCTCCTGTCGGCCGTCCTCAACACGGCGCTGTGCCTGGCCTGCTTCCGCATCCTCACCCCCAAGGAGGTGCCGAGCCGGGCGCTGCTGCCGGGGTGCGTGGTCGCCGGTCCCCTGTTCACCGTGCTGCAGGCCTTCGGCGCCCTGCTGGTGGCGCACCAGCTGCGGCACACCACCGCGGTCTACGGGTTCTTCGCGACCGTGATCGGCCTGCTCTGGTGGCTGTACCTGACCGCGCAGATCACGGTGTACGCCGCGGAGACCAATGTGGTGCTGCACCGGCGGCTGTGGCCGCGCAGCCTCCTGCAGCCGCCGCTGACCGAGGCGGACGAGGAGGTCCTCGGGTCGATCGCGCAGCAGGAGGAGCGGCGCCCCGAGCAGCGCGTCGACGTCGAGTTCGAGGACCCGGAGGAGCCGGCCGGCGAGGAGCAGGGCGCGGCGGAACGAGGGCCCCGCGGTTAGCGGGGCCCAGGCGTTGGCAGGGCTCGAGCGTTGGCAGGGCTCGAGCGTTGGCAGGGCTCGAGCGTTGGCAGGGCTCGAGCGTTGGCGGGGCTCAGGCCTCGGCCGGGTCCGGGCGGCGGGGCTGGGCCGACCAGGCCGGGGCGGCGTGGGCCAGGGCGCGGCCCTCCAGGAGGGTGACCAGCCGTTCGAAGAGCCGGGCGGCGGCGGGGCCGGCCCAGTCCGCGGGCAGGACCTCGGGCGGCAGCCCGGGGTCGCGGAAGGGGAGCTTGCGCCAGTCGTCGACCACCGCGAGGTAGCCGACGAAGGCCTCCCGGCCGTCGACGAACGCGGCCCCGGCGAGCCGGTCGGCGGCCGTCGCGTGCTGCTCGGTGAAGGCGCGGTAGCGGCGGTCGATCTCGTCGAGGTCCCAGCCCTTGCGGACCATGGCCGGGAGGTCCTGGCCGGCGACGTGGTCGCCGACGAAGACGGCGCACTGCTCGGTCAGGTCCAGTTCGCCGATGGCGCGCTGGGCGGCCGGCAGCAGCCGGGCGGGCGCTATCCACACGGCGGAGCCGATGTTGCCGAAGCCGAGCGAGGCCAGGTGGGCGGTCAGCTGGTGGCGCTTGGCGCGGGCGGACTCCGGCACCGAGAAGTTGACGAGGCACCAGCCGTCGCCCAGGTCGGCGGCCTGGCGGGCGTGCCAGATCACCTCGTCGCCGACGGCCAGCGCCTCCAGGGCGACGGGCGTGAGCGCGTAGCCGCGCACGCCCGCCCGGGTCTCCGGCTCCAGCCAGCCGCGCTTCTTGAGCCGGAAGACCGCGGTGCGGACGCTGGCGGCGTCCAGGCCCGCCTGGCTGAGCAGGTCGACGGTGCCGGCGATCGGCATCCAGTTGCCCATCCTGCGGACGACGGCGCCGAGGAAGGTCACCAGCACGGTCCTGGATCGGCGTCCTGCGGTGGGCCGGGTGTCCGTCGTCTCGCTCATCCCGTCGAGTATGGCGGACGCTCCTCGGATGATCGTACGGCGGTCGGGTCCGGCGTCCAGCGCAGGTGCGTGGTCCGCGGGGTGCCCTCGCGCAGCAGCGCCAGCCGGGGCGGGACGCGGTCGGTGCGGGCGGCGGGCGGCTTGCGGCGGCCCGCCCGCCAGGGGGCCGGCCATTCGGCGCCCGGGCCCCGGTAGTCCTGTTCGGCGGCCGCGTGCAGGCTCCACTGCGGGTCGTACAGGTGGGTGCGGCCGAGCGCGCACAGGTCGGCGCGGCCCGCGAGCAGGATCGAGTTGACGTCGTCGTAGGAGGAGATCGCCCCGACCGCGATCACCGGCACGCCGGCCGGCCCGGCCACCCGGTGGCGGATCCGGTCGGCGAACGGCGTCTGGTACGAGCGTCCGTAGGCGGGCCTCTCGTCCTGGGTGACCTGGCCGGTGGAGACGTCGATCGCGGCCGCGCCGTGCTCGACGAACGCCCGGGCGATCGCGACGCCGTCCTCGCCGGTGTTGCCGTCGGGCACCCAGTCGGTCGCCGAGATCCGGACGGTCACCGGGACCTCGGCGGGGACGGCGGCGCGCACCGCGTCGAAGACCTCCAGCGGGAAGCGCAGCCGGTTCTCCAGGGAGCCGCCGTACGCGTCGGTGCGCCGGTTGGCGACGGGCGACAGGAAGGACGAGAGCAGGTAGCCGTGGGCGGCGTGCACCTCGACCAGGTCGAAGCCGGCCCGCACCCCGCGCCGCGCGGCGGCGACGAAGTCGGCGACCACCCGGTCCAGGTCCGCGCGGCCGGCCTCGCGCGGGACGTGGCAGCCCGGCCCGTACGGCAGCGGGGACGGCCCGACCACCTCCCAGTTGCCGTCCGCCAGCGGTTCGTCCATGCCCTCCCACATCAGCCGGGTCGAGCCCTTGCGCCCGGAGTGGCCGAGCTGCAGGCCGATCCGCGCCGAGGTGTTCTCGTGCACGAAGGCGGTGACCCGCCGCCAGGCGTCCAGCTGCCGGTCGTTCCACAGGCCCGGGCAGCCCGGGGTGATCCGGCCCTCCGGGGAGACGCAGACCATCTCGCTCATCACCAGGCCCGCGCCGCCGAGCGCCTTGGAGCCGAGGTGGACCAGGTGGAAGTCTCCGGGCACGCCGTCCACGGCGGAGTACATGTCCATCGGCGAGACGACGACGCGGTTCTTCAGCTCCAGCGCGCCGATCCGGACCGGCTGGAACATCGCCGGGGCCGGCCCGGGGGCCCGCTCGCTCCGGGCGAACTCCTCCTCCAGCAGCGCGGCGAACTCGGCGTCGCGCTCCTTGAGGTTCTCGAAGGTGATCCGGCGCGAGCGGGTGAGCAGGTTGAAGACGAACTGGGCCGGCTCCTGGCCCACGTACATGCCGATGTCCTCGAACCACTCCAGCGAGGCCTGCGCGGCCCGCTGGGTCGACTCCACCACCGGCTTGCGCTCGGCCTGGTACGCCTCCAGCGCCCCGGCCACCGTCGGGTGCTCGTGCAGGCAGGCCGCCAGCGCCAGCGCGTCCTCCATGGCGAGCTTGGTGCCCGAGCCGACCGAGAAGTGCGCGGTGTGCGCGGCGTCGCCGAGCAGCACCACGTTCCCGTCGTACCAGCGCTCGTTGCGCACGGTGGTGAACTCGAGCCACTTGGAGTTGTTGGTGAGGACCCGGTGGCCCGCCAGCTCCTCGGCGAAGATCTCGGCGATCCGGGCGACCGCGTCGGCGTCGGACTCGCCCGGCGCGAGCGGCCGGTCCTCGCCGCGGTCGAACCCGGCCCGCCGCCAGACGTCCTCGTGCATCTCGACGATGAAGGTCGAGCGGGAGGCGGAGTACGGGTAGCCGTGGATCTGCATGGTGCCCCACTCCGTCTGCTTGACGAAGAACTGGAACGCCTCGAAGACCAGATCGGTGCCTAGCCAGATGTACTTGTTGCGGCGCCGGTCCAGCGTCGGGCGGAAGACGTCCGCGCACTTCGCCCGGACGGCCGAGTGCGCGCCGTCGGCGGCCAGCACCAGGTCGTGGCCGCGGCGCAGCTCGTCGACGTCCGGCGCCGCGCTCCGGTAGTGGACCTCGACGCCGAGTTCGGCGGCGCGCCGCTGCAGGATCTGCAGCAGGTCCTTGCGGCCCATCGCGGCGAAGCCCTGCCCGCCGACGGTGCGGCGGTGGCCGTCGACCTCGATGTCGATGTCGGTCCAGCGGGCGAAGCGCTCCTCCATCGCGGCGTGCACGGCGTCGTCGGCGTTGCCGATGCCGCTGAGCGTCTCGTCGGAGAAGACGACGCCGAAGCCGAAGGTGTCGTCGGGGGCGTTGCGCTCCCAGACCGTCACCCGGTGCGCGGGGTCCAACTGCTTCATCAGGGCGGCGAAGTACAGTCCTCCGGGGCCGCCGCCGACCACGGCGATCCTCATGGCGTTCCCTCCTCCTGCGCGACGATCCGGCGGAGCTTGAAGTGCTGGAGCTTGCCGCTGGGGTTGCGCGGCAGCGCGTCGACGAACCGGATCCGGCGCGGGTACTTGTACGGGGCGAGCTGCTGCTTGACGTGGTCCTGGATCTTCCTGGCCGTGGCCGGGTCGCCGGTGGCGCCCTCGCGCAGCACCACGAACGCGCAGACCACCGAGCCTCGTTCGGGGTCGGGGGCGGCCACCACCGCCGACTCCAGGACGTCCGGGTGGGTGTCGACGGCGGCCTCGACCTCGGGGCCGGCGATGTTGTAGCCGGCGGAGACGATCATGTTGTCGCTGCGCGCCCGGTACCAGAAGTAGCCGTCCTCGTCGCGGGTGAAGGTGTCGCCGGTGAGGTTCCAGCCGTTGACCACGTAGTCCGCCTGCCGGTCGTCGTCCAGGTAGCGGCAGCCGACCGGGCCGATCACCGCGAGCCGGCCCTCCTCGCCCGGGCCGAGCTCCTCGCCGTCCGGGCCGAGGACCGCGGCGCGGAAGCCCGGGACGGGGCGGCCGGTCGCCCCGGGGCGGATCTCGTCGCCGGAGGCGGAGATGAAGATGTGCAGCAGTTCGGTGGCGCCGATGCCGTCCACCACCCGGAGCCCGATCTCGTCGCGCAGTCGCTCCCAGACCTCCCGGGGGATGTGCTCGCCCGCGCTCACCGCCCGGCGCAGCCCGGAGAGCCGGTGCACCAGACCGGACTTGGCGATCTGCCGGTAGGCGGTCGGCGCGGTGGCCAGCACCGTCACGCCGTGGTCGGCGACCAGCCGGGCCAGCTCCGCGGGCGTCGCGGACTCGGTCAGCAGCGCGCAGGCGCCGGCCCGCAGGGTGAAGACGACCAGCATGCCCAGGCCGAAGGTGAAGGCCAGCGGCGCGGTGCAGGCCACCAGGTCGTCGGGGACCAGCCGCAGCGTGCACTTGCCGAAGGTGTTGTCGATGGAGAGCAGGTCGCGGTGGAAGTGCACGGTGATCTTGGGCGTGCCGGTGGTGCCGGAGGTGGGCCCGAACAGCGCCACGTCGTCGGCCGCCGTGTCCACCGCGGTGAACCCGCCGGACTTGGCGGCGGCCCGCCGGGTCAGGTCGTCCTCACCGTCTCCGCCGTAGGCCACCACCGCCATCTCCGGTGCGGCGCTCGCGCGGACCTCGTGCACCACGTCGAGGAAGCGGTGGTCGACCAGGGCGATCGCGGGCCGGGTCTTCTCCACGATCGGCCCCAGCTCGCGGGCGCGCAGCGCGGCCATGGTGGTGACGGCGATGCCGCCGGCCCGCAGCACGCCGAGCCAGGCCGCCACCGTCCAGGGGTTGTTGGGCGAGCGCAGCAGCACCCGGTTGCCGGGCACCAGGCCCAGGTCCTCGGTGAGCACCTGGGCGACCTGGCAGGAGCGCCGCAGGAGCTCGCCGTAGGTCCACGTCTCGCCGCCGGGCGTGCGCAGCGCGGGCCGGTCGGGGCCGAGCTCCGCGGCCTGGCGGTCGAGCAGTTCGACGGCCGCGTTGAGGCGCTCGGGGTGGTGCAGCAGCTCGGTGGTGAACTCCAGCACCGGCCACCGCTCGGCCGGGGGCAGGTGGTCGCGGGCGAAGCCGTCGCTGAACCCGGAGGGCGAGAGGGTCATCCGGCACCTCCCGGGAGGGCGGCGCGGATCATTCCCTCCTGCAGGACGGTGGCCAGGTGGACGCCGTCGGGGGTGAAGAAGCGGCCCTCGGCGAGCCCGCGGCCGGACTCCGCGGCCACCGCCTGCTGGGCGTACAGCAGCCAGCCGTCCAGGTCGCCGGGCCGGGGTGCGCGGTGGAGCCACATCGCGTGGTCGAGGCTGGCGGTGACCAGGCCGGGCCCGGCCCAGGCCAGGCCGAGGACCCGCAGCACCGGCTCCAGGATGGTGTAGTCGCAGACGTAGGCCAGGGCGGCGGCGTCGCGCTGCGGGTCGGTGAGCCCGTCCACGGGCCGCAGCGCGTCGAACGGCCGTACCCAGACGGCCTGGTGGGGCGCCCGGCCGCCGTCGACCTCCAGGTAGACCGGCCCCGGCACGTGCCGCATGTCGAAGCTGCGCCCGGAGGACCAGTAGGCCCTGGAGCCGTCGGTCATCGTGCCGCCGCTGCGGTCGGCGAGGTAGTCGGCGGAGGCGGGGAGCTCCTCGGGCCCCGGCAGGTCGGGGGCGGGGGCCGTCCAGCTGCCGCCGGGCTCGCCGGCCGCGAAGTTGGCCAGGCAGACGTAGAGCGGCTTGCCGTTCTGGTAGCCGCGCACCTGGCGGGTGGCGTAGCCGCGGCCGTCGCGCAGCAGCTCCACCTCGTAGCGCACCGCCTCGCCGATCTCGGCGGGGCGCATGAAGTACGAGTGCACGGAGTGCAGCGACTTGCCGTCGTCGACCGACCGCATCGCGGCGGCCGCCGCCTGGGCGACCAGGTCGCCGCCGTAGGCCTTGGGCCAGGGGCAGGGCTGGGTGACCGCGGTGAACGCGAGGTCGAAGTGCTCGGGTTCGGCGGGGGCGAGGGTGACCGCGGCGCTGAAGAACTCGGACGTGGTGTCGGTCATCAGGGCCGCTCCAGCCAGTCGCGCAGGGCCGCGTCCGGGACCTCGGGGAGGTTGACCACGATGTTCTCCGGGGTGCGGGTGGTCATCCAGGTGAGCGGGCGGTTCCGGTCGAGGTTGCACTCGACGTGCGGCATGAACGGCGGGACGAACACCCAGTCGCCCTCGGAGAGGTCGATGTAGTCCTCGAACCCGGTGCCGAAGTAGATCCGGGCGCGGCCGGAGAGCACGTAGCCACCGGTCTCCGCCTCACCGTGGTGGTGGGGCACCGAGCGGTAGCCGGCGTCGTTGCCCACCTTGCCGAACCAGAGCCGGGTGGCCGGGGTGTGCTGGATGCTGATGCCGGAGATCCGGGTGGCGCCGGCCGACTGCCCGGTGTCACCCGGCTCGGTGCCGGCCCGGGTGACGACCGGCACCACCAGGCCGCTCGCGGTGGCGTACATCGAGTTGTCGCCGTCGAGGACGTACGAGCTGTAGTCGGCGGCGGTGCCCGGGGTGGGGTCCATGGGTGCTCCTCGTCGTGGATGGGTCGAGTTGCGGTGCCGGGTGGTGCAGGGGGCCGGGCGGCCCGGGGTGCCGGGCGGCGCGGCGTCGGTCGGTGAGGTGTCAGTCGGTGAGGCGCACGGTGTTGCGCAGCGTGCCGATGCCCTGGATCTCCGTCTCGACGAGATCGCCGTCGGAGAGGAAGCGCTGCGGGTCGCGGGCCGCGCCGATGCCGCCGGGGGTGCCGGTGAGCACCAGGTCGCCGGGGCGCAGCACGGTGAAGGTGGAGACGTAGGCGAGCAGTTCGGCGGAGTCGAAGACCAGCGTGCGGGTGCTGTCGCGCTGCACTTCCTCGCCGTTGACCCGGCAGAGGACGTCCAGGCCGGCGGCCGGGTCCACCTCGTCAGGGGTGACGACCACCGGGCCGACCGGGCAGGACCCGTCCCAGGCCTTGCCCTGGAACCACTGCAGCGTCCGGTACTGCCAGTCGCGCACCGAGATGTCGTTGGCCACGGTGTATCCGGCGATCGCGGCCCGGGCCGCCGCCCGGTCGGCCCGCCGCAGGGTCGCGCCGACCACGACGGCGAGTTCGGCCTCCCAGTCCACTTGGAGGCCGCGCGGCAGGACCAGGTCGTCCCGCGGGCCGGTGAGGGTGTCGGCGTACTTGGCGAACAGGGTGGGGAAGGACGGGAGTTCGCGTCCGGTCTCGCGGATGTGGTCGGCGTAGTTCAGCCCGCAGCAGACCACCTTGCCGGGGGCGGGCAGCGGGAGCACCGGCACGGCGCCGTCGATCGCCCCGCCGGCCAGGCCGGCCGCCGCCGCCGCGGGCGCGGTGCGCAGGAAGGCCGACAGGTCGGCGGCGGGGAGCGCGTGCCAGGCCTCTCCCCGGAGCACCGCGGCGCTGGTGCCGCCCGCGTGGGCGACGGTGGCGAGGCGCATGGGGAGTCTCCCTCCTGTCCGGCACGGCCGACCGTGCCGCGGTGTTTCAATACTTCTGCGACCGTCACAACAGTGTCAATAGATGATGCTACGGTGGGCGCCCAGACGGAATCCGACGCGCAGGAGTCCTCCATGGCGACCTTCTCGGCCCCCGTTCCGGTCAACCCCCCCTCGCTGCCGAGGCCCAGCGGCTACTCGCACGGCACGCTCAGCGGCAACCTCCTGCACCTGGGCGGCCAGACGGCCCTCGACCGGGACATGCGGATCGTCCCGGGCGGCATCGTCGAGCAGTTCCGCCAGGCGTTCTCGAACGTCCTCGCCACCCTGGCGGAGGCGGGCGGTATCCCGCAGGACCTGGTGTCCGTCACCCTCTACCTCACCGACATCCCCGACTACCAGGCGCACGGCAAGGAGATCGGCGAGGTCTGGCGCGAGCTGGCGGGCCCGGTCTACCCGGCGATGGCCGGCATCGGCACGACCGCCCTGTGGCAGCCCGAGGCCATGATCGAGATCCTCGGCGTCGCGGTCGTTCCCGACGAGCGGCTGATCCGCCCCGCATCGCACTGATCACTGACGACCGAGACATCGGGGGAACACCGGACCTCCCGGGGAACGACGACGGCGGGGCCACGTCCACCAGGACGCGGCCCCGCCGTACGCGGGCAGCTCGGTGCTACCGGAGCAGCTTGGCCCCCGCCCAGTCGGCGTGGTCGCTGTTGATGCCGTCACCGGCGTCGGTGACCCGCAGCTCCAGGGTCTTCACCCCGGTCACGTCCACGTCGATCGACTGGGTCGCGCTGCTCGGGGTCAGCACGCTCGGGCTCTGGTAGAGCCTCACCCCGTCGCCCCACACCTCGAACCGGACGGTCGCGTTCGCGGTCACCTCGTCGTCCACGCCCGCGTCCGACTGGAAGCGGGAGTACCCGCCGTTCAGCGCGTAGGTGATCGAGCCGTTGGCGTGCGTGCCGATGCCCTTGGCGTACGCGGTGCCGTTCAGCTTCAGCGCGTGCCCGTCGACACTCAGGTCCTTGCGGACGCTACCGAAGTCGCTGCGCGCGCTCGACCAGGTCAGGTCGCTGACGGCGGTCGGCGCGTTGGCGATCAGCTTGGCGCCGGCCCAGTCGGCGTGGTCGCTGTTGATGCCGTCGCCCGCGTCGGTGACCCGCAGCTCCAGGGTCTTCACCCCGGTCACGTCCACGTCGATCGACTGGGTCGCGCTGCTCGGGGTCAGCACGCTCGGGCTCTGGTAGAGCCTCACCCCGTCGCCCCACACCTCGAACCGGACGGTCGCGTTCGCGGTCACCTCGTCGTCCACCCCGACGTCCGAACGGAACCGGGACCAGCCGCCGTTCAGCGCGTACGTGATCGAGCCGTTGGCGTGCGTGCCGATGCCCTTGGCGTACGTCGTGCCGTTCAGCTTCAGCGCGCGCCCGTCCACGCTCAGGTCCTTGCGGACGGCACCGAAGTCGCTGCGCGCGCTCGACCAGGTCAGGTCGCTCAGGTCGGTGCCCTGCCCGGCACCGCCGCCGGTGGTGACGGTGGCGGTGTTGCTGGCCCCCGAGGCGTTCCCGGCGGCGTCGACGGCCTTGACCGTGAAGGCGTACGCCGTGCCGGCGGTCAGCCCGCCGGCGGTGAAGGAGGTGCCGGTCGCCGTACCGACCTGGGTGCCGTCGCGGTAGACGGTGTAGCCGCTCACGCCGACGTCGTCCGTCGAGGCGGTCCACTTCAGGTCGACGCTGCCGGCGGTGACGTTGCTCGCGGTGAGGCCGGTCGGCGCGCTGGGGGCGGTGGTGTCGGCCGCGACCGCCCCGGCGTCGGCGGTGACGCTCGCGCCGGCGGCGACCGGCACGGTCACGTAGGAGACGGTCTGGCCGTACAGCGTCTTCGTCTGCGGGGTCTGCGCGACGCCGTTGACCTTGATCGTGGACGGGGTGCCGTAGAACTGGGCTTCCCAGCTGATGGTGGAACCGGAGTTGTTGGTCAGCGTGGACGCGGTCGTCCCGGTGTGCTTGAGCTTGAGGTCGTTGCCGCCGACCTTGACGTGGTCGAGCTCCACCCACGGGGTCTCGGAGGTCAGCCGGGAGACGGTGGCCACCTTGCCGTGCGGGGCGTCCGGCTGGATGCCCATCATGCCGTCGGTGACGCTGCTGACGGCGAGGAAGGAGATCTCCGGGTAGCTGTCGCGACCGGTCATCAGCTTCTTCAGCCAGGACCAGCCCTCCGCGGAGCGGTTGTACTGGTAGTACATCTCCGGCAGGTAGGAGGTCGCCTCGACGTTCAGGTTGTCGTCGTTGGCGGCGATGAAGTCCAGGTAGTTGCCGGTGCGCGGGCCGTGGTCGCCCAGGCCGGTGAGCATCATCAGGAAGCTGGCCTCGTGGCCCCAGCTGCTGTAACCGGTGCCGGCCGCGTCCTTGCCGCGGTAGTAGCGGCCGTTCGCCGCGTCCCACCAGTTGGCCTCGAAGTACGAGCGCAGGCGCTGCGCCCGGTCGGCCCAGGTGGCGCTGCCGGCGGAGTCGCCCTTGGCCTTGAGGATCTCGGAGTAGGCGACCATCGACTGGTACTGGTAGCCGAGCGAGTCGCCGGCGGAGACCAGGTTCTCGTTGGGGAACTCGAAGAAGGTCGCGGTGTACTCGCCCGCCTGCTTCTTCGACACCGGCTGGTCGTCGGCCGGATTGTTGTCGCTCCACCTGACCTCGTGGCCGGTCAGGAACGAGCCCATGGTGGAGTCGTAGTACGCGGACAGCGTCGGGTCGTTGATCCACGCCGCGTTGCCGGTCCACTGGTACTGCTTGTAAGCCTTGGCCATCACGTTGAACGGCGAGGGCAGCTCGCGGAAGCCGGTGCCGTCGATGTAGTACATCGCGCCGGTCGGGCTGTGCGCCCACAGCGGCCAGCCGTTCTGGCCCGCGTCGTCGGCGTCGGCGGCGAAGGTCTTCAGCATGCTGAAGGTCTCGGCATCGAGGCCGAGCATGTGCGCGCCGTCCGACTGGTGGGAGATGTCCCGGTTGTAGTACGACTCGCGGTTGGTGTAGGCGCCCCAGTAGCCGGGCTGCACCGTGGGGTGCGCGGGGTTCTGCAGGCGCCACCACTCGGGCTCGTGACCCATCATCGGGTTGCCCGGGTAGAAGGTCATGCCGAGGGCGCGGTTCTTGCCCCAGGTGAAGCCGTCGTTCAGCGTGGTGTTGGGCGAGTTGATGGTCAGCGTGCTGGTCGGCGCGCCGACCCAGCTCTGCACGGTGATCCGGTCGACCCGCGGCACCTCGCCTGCCGAGGTGGCGGTCAGCTCGATGACGTCGCCCGGCTTGAGGTCGACCTTGCTGCTGGTGCGGGTGTCGATGTTCTTGGGGTCGGTGTAGTCGGTGCCCCAGCGCCGGGAGGTCCCCCAGCTGTCGACCTGGGTGCCGTTGACGGTGAGCCTGTACGTCACCCCGTTGGCGGTCATGCCGTTGTAACGGGTGATCAGGTCGTAGGTGCCGGCCACGCCGCTGAACGAGGAGCGGGCCGAACTCGTCTGCCCCGCCACGCCCTTGGCGTAGGTGGCATGGTCGACCAGGGTGTTGTTCCAGGTGTGGTCGACGGTCTCGGTGGTGAAGTTGGTCAGCGCCATGCTCTCGGCTTCGAGCACGTAGGGCCCGGCCGCCGACGATGGCGACACCGGTGCCTGCGCCGCGAAGGCGGGCGGCACGACAACGGCCGTACCGGCCGAGACGAGCAGTGCTGACAGTGCACAGGCCAATCGACGCATGCGCGGTCGATCCTCTCGAGTGGGGGTGCCCGCGGCCGTGGGGGACGGCGGTGATGTTGGAACCCGTTGAAGCGTGTTGCCTATTGAGGGCTTCCGGGTGAGTCCCTGTCAAGAGGCTTGCACGATCCACTCGAAGGCTTGCATTGCATGCATGACGCATAGATTGGAAGTTTTCAGTTATGTGTTGCGTGACATGTCACACGTGAGTAGTGTCACCGCCGTAGTGGAAGCCGGCGAAGTCGGCGTGCCCGCCGGCCTCGCCGTACGCGTGGAGACCGACCAGGGCACCGGTGAAACCGCCCGCCGTGGCGGTGGTGAGCACCCGGGCGTCGAACGCGGCCAGCTGCCGCCACCCCTCGTCGCCCTGGGCGGTGAGCAGCTCGCCGTCCCGGCCGTCGACGCGGACGGCGAGACGCACCGGCCCCGGCCGGAGCGGCAGTTCGGCGAGCACCCGCTCGCGCCCGGCGCACCGCACGGTCGCCCGGGCACCGCCGGCGCCGACGGTGAGCAGCACGTGGTGGTCCTCGTCCTGGAGCAGGGCCAGGCCGGCCCGGCCGGCAGCCGTCGGCGGGGTGCGGCCGAGCAGGGTGGTGGTGGCGGAGAAGCGGTGGTGCTGCAGGCGGCGGCCGATGAAGGAGGGGCTGCCGCGTTCGGCGAGCGGGACCGGGGCGGCCTCCAGGCGCAGGACGCCCGACGCCGGGTCGAGCCGGTGGATCCGCCGGCGCGGGGTGCGCACCCAGCACCACTGCGGCCCGAGCTCCGACGGGTCCTCGGCCCCC
This sequence comes from Kitasatospora terrestris, assembly GCF_039542905.1. NCBI lineage: Bacteria > Bacillati > Actinomycetota > Actinomycetes > Kitasatosporales > Streptomycetaceae > Kitasatospora > Kitasatospora terrestris. The sequence continues at coordinate 8,048,188 of NZ_BAABIS010000001.1, read as the reverse complement.
GCCGGCCACGGGTGCGCCGGCAGGTCGACCGGGACGAGCTGCTGGAGCCGGCCGACGCCCGGGTTGACCACGGGCCAGCCGTCCTCCGCCCACGCGACCCGGGCCAGGAAGGTCTCCCGCCCGAGCGCGGTGTGCCGCCCCTCGTACGGACGGCTGCCGAGCACCACCGCGTACCAGTCCCCGTCGGGAGTCTCGACCAGGTCGGCATGGCCGACACCGGTGACGGCCTGGCCCGGCCCGAGGTGGCGGTGGGTCAGCAGCGGGTTGCGCGGGCAGTTCTCGAACGGCCCGTCGAGCGAGCGGCTGCGGGCGACGGTCACCGCGTGCAGCTCCTCGGTGCCGCCCTCGGCGAGCAGCAGGTAGTACCAGCCGTCGCGGTGCAGCAGGTGCGGGCCCTCCGCCCAGCGGGCGTCGACCAGGGCGCCGCGGAACAGGACCCGCTCCTCCCCCGTGAACCGCCAACTGCCGTGGTCGATCGGGCGGGCCCAGATCTCGGTGCGTCCCTCGGGTTCGAGGCCGGGCACCGGGCGGGCGCCGAGCAGCCAGGTGCGGCCGGTGGCCGGGTCGACGAAGAGGTCGGGGTCGAAGCCGGGCGCCTCGGGCAGCCAGACGGGGTCGGACCACGGCCCGGCCGGGTCCTCCGCGGTGACCACGAAGGTGCCGCTCTCCCGCAGGCCGTCGACCAGGGTGCAGACCACGTGGAAGCGGCCGTGCGCGTACCGGACGGTGGGCGCGTACAGCCCGCCGGACGGGCGGACGCCGTCGAGCGGCAGCTGCCCGGGCCGGTCCAGGACGTGGCCGAGCGGCCGCCAGTGGACCAGGTCGCGGCTGTGGTGGATCGGCAGGCCGGGGAAGTACTGGAAGCTGGAGTTGACCAGGTAGTAGTCCTCGCCGACCCGGCAGATCGACGGGTCGGGGTGGAATCCGGGCAGGATCGGGTTGACGGCGTGGGGCACGTCACTCCTTCGGCGCGAGGTGCCGCGCCAGGAACTCCAGCGCGGCCCGGTCGTCGTCGGCCTGCCCGGCCTCGTGGCCGTTGTACCGCCAGACGGTGATCTCCTTGGGCCCGGCGTAGGCGTGGTAGGCGCCGAACACGGTGGCGGGCGGGGTGGTCTCGTCCATCAGGGCGGCGGAGAACCGGGCGGGGGCGGCGGCCCGGCGGGCGAGGTTCACGCCGTCGACGTAGGAGAGCGTGCGGTGCACGCGCTCCTCGGCGTCGCGGTGGACGGCCAGGTAGTCGGCGATCTCCCGGTACGGGTAGGCGTCGGTGCCGGTGACGGCCCGGGGGAAGTCGCAGAGGAACGGCACGTGCGCCACCACCGCCGCCAGGTCCGGCAGCAGTCCGGCCGCCGCCAGGGCCAGGCCGCCGCCCTGGCTCGCGCCGAGGACGGCGACTCGCGCCGGGTCGACGGCGGGCAGGGTGCGCGCGGCGTCCACCGCGCGGACCGCGTCGGTGATCAGCCGCCGGTAGTAGTAGCCGTGCGGGTCGGTGATGCCGCGGGTCATCATGCCGGGGGCCTGCGGTCCGGCCGGTCCGGAGTCGGGGGTGGCGCCGCGGCTCCAGCCGGAGCCCTGGCCGCGGGTGTCCATCTGCAGGTGCGCGTAGCCGGCCGAGGCCCAGAGCAGGTTCTCCAGGGCGTCGCCGCGCCCGCCGCCGTACCCGACGTACTGGACGACGGCGGGCAGCGGGCCCGCCGCGCCGCGCGGCAGGCGCAGCCAGGCCCGGACCGGTTCGCCGGCGAAGCCGGGGAAGGTCAGGTCGTAGGTGTCGAGGGTGGTCAGACCGGTCCTGACCGGGTCGAGCCGCACCTCGCCGCCGGCGGTGCGGGCCTCGGCGAGGGTGCCGGCCCAGAAGGCGTCCAGGTCGGCGGGCTCGCGCTGGCTGCTGCGGTAGGCGTGCAGCTCGGCCTCGGTCAGGTCGCCGTGCATGCGGGTCTCCTCAGAGTCGGTCGACGGTGACGGCCGGGTGCAGCCGGCGGGTGTGGTCGACGGCGCGGACGGGGCCGGTCAGGCGCAGCGGCACGGTGAGCCGGGCGTCGGTGCTGGAGGCGGCGATGCGCAGCTCCAGGGCGCCGGGTTCGACGATCCGCCGGCCGTCGCGTCCGGTGAACGAGGCCGTGTCGGCGGGGAGTTCGACGGCGATCCGGCAGCGGGCGCCGGCGGCGAGCTCGATCCGCCGGTAGCCGACCAGCCGCTGGACCGGCTGCACCACGCTCGCCACCGGGTCGTGCAGGTAGAGCTGGACGACCTCGCTGCCGGCCCGGTCGCCGGTGTTGCGCAGCTCGAAGGCGACCCGGAAGGCCCCGTCGGTGCCGGTCTCCCCGGTCTCCACCGTGAGCTCCGACCAGGTGAACTCGGTGTAGCCGAGGCCGTGTCCGAAGCCGTAGGCGGGCGTCGGGTCACTGCTGGACACCTCGCTCGCCTGGCCGAGCCGTGCGGCCAGGTAGCTCGACGGCTGGGCGCCGGGGTGCGCGGGGACGGAGACCGGGAGCCGCCCGGAGGGGTTGACCCGGCCGCTGAGCACCCCGGCGAGGGCCCGGGTGCCGGCCTCGCCGGGGAAGAAGCACTGGACGATCGCCGCCGCCTCCTCCACCGCCCGCCCCAGCGCGTAGGGCCGGCCGGCGAGCAGGGTGACCACCACCGGGGTGCCGGTGTCGAGCACGGCCTCCAGCAGCTCGCGCTGCCGTCCGGGCAGGTCGAGGGAGGCCGCGTCGCAGCCCTCGCCGCTGGTGCCGCGGCCGAAGAGTCCGGCGCGGTCGCCGAGCGCGAGCACCACCAGGTCGGCGGCGCGCGCGGCCCGGACGGCCTCGGCGATGCCGGCGGTGTCCTCGCCGTCGACCGCCACGCCCTGGACGGTCCACAGCTCGCTGCCCGTGAACTCGGCGGCCAGCGATTCGCGCAGGGTGGGGAGTTCGATGCCCAGCGGGGTCTTCGGGTGCTGGCTGCCGACGTGCACGGGGAAGGCGTAGCAGCCGAGGACGGCGGTCGGCTCGTCGCCGTTCGGTCCGATCAGGGCGATCCGGGCGGGGCGGTGCAGCGGCAGGGTGCCGTCGTTGCGCAGCAGGACGACGGCCTGCTCGGCGATCCGCTCGGCGAGCGCCCGGTTCGCGGGCGGGTCGAGGTCGACCCGCCCGCGCAGCTCCTTCGGCGCGTCCGGGTCGGCGTCGGCGAGGACGGCGGGCACGGGGCTCCAGTCCGGGTCCAGCAGGCCGAGTTCGGCCTTCTGGGCGAGCACCCGGTGCAGCGCCCGGTCGACCAGCGCCTCCGGTACGGCGCCGGACGCGACGGCGTCCAGCAGGGGCGCTCCGAAGGTCTTCACGGTGGGCAGTTCGACGTCGACGCCGCTGGCCAGGGCGAGGCCGGCGGCGTCCGCCCAGTCCTCGGCGACGCCGTGCAGCGCCTTGAGGAAGGCGATGCCGAAGTAGTCGGCGACGACGGTGCCGGTGAAGCCCCAGGTGTCCCGGAGCAGGCCGGTGAGCAGCGCCTCGTCGGCGGCCGACGGGAGGCCGTCGGTGTCGGTGTAGGCGTGCATCACCGAACGGGGCCGGCCCTCGCGGACGGCCATCTCGAACGGCGGCAGGATGACGTCGGCCCGTTCGCGGGCGCCCATGCTGACCGGTGCGAGGTTGCGGCCGGCGCGGGAGGCGGAGTACCCGGCGAAGTGCTTGAGGGTGGCGACGATCCCGGCGGACTCCAGGCCCTGGACGTAGGCGGTGGCGACCGTGCCGACCAGGTACGGGTCCTCGCCGACGGTCTCCTCGACCCGGCCCCAGCGGGCGTCGCGGACCACGTCGAGCACCGGGGCGAGGCCCTGGTGGACGCCGACGGACCGCAGGTCGCGGCCGATCGCGGCGGCCATCTCCCGCACCAGGTCGGGGTCGAAGGCGGCGCCCCAGGACAGCGGCACCGGGTAGGCGGTGGCGCCCCAGGCGGCGAACCCGGCGAGGCACTCCTCGTGGGCGATCGCCGGGATGCCGAAGCGGTTGGCGGCGGCGATCCGCTGCTGGCTGCGCTGCAGGGACAGCGCGCCGAGCGCCGGGTCGACCGGGGCGGTGCCGAACGGGCGGGTCAGCTGCCCGAGACCGTGCGGCAGCAGCTCGTCGAGGTCGGGCGGCTGCTCCATCTCGTGCTGGTGCGGGGCGACCTCGCCGCCCTCGTCGCTGGCGCCGACCCAGACGCCGACCAGTTGGGCGAGCTTCTCGGGCAGGGTCATCTCCGCGATCAGGGCGTCGGCGCGCTCCGACGGCGCGAGCGCGGTGTCGCGCCAGGCGGGCGGGGGATCTTGACGGTCGTTCACTTTCCTCCGACTCCCATCAGCCCCTGGACCAGGGCGCGGCGGGCGAACAGGTAGACGATGAAGATGGGCAGCATGGACAGCACCACGGCACTGAGCAGGCCGGGCACGTCGACGCCGTGCTCGGTCTGGAACTCGTACAGGCCGAGGGTGACCACCTTGGTGGCGTCGGACTGGGTGAGGATCAGTGGGAAGAGGAAGCCGTTCCACGCCTGGAGCGCGGCGAACACCACGACGGAGGAGAGTCCGCCCCGGGAGAGCGGCAGCACCAGCTGCCGGAACACCCGGGCCGGGGAGGCGCCGTCCATCGCCATCGCCTCGTACAGCTCCGGGGTGATGTCGCGCATCGCGCCGGTCAGCACGAGCGTGCACACGGGCAGGCAGAAGGCGGCGGTCGGCAGGATCACCCCGATCAGGTGGTCGTACAGTCCGGCCTTGCTGATCACGTAGAACATCGGCACGATCACCGCCTGCGCGGGGATCGCCAGACCCAGCAGGAACATCCGGAACACCCACCCGGTGGTCCGCCCCCGGGCGCGCACGATGGCGTACGCGAGCGGCGGGACGAGCAGCAGCACGATGGCGACCACGCTGGCGGTGACCACCAGGGTGTTCAGGAAGTCCTGGCCGAAGCCGTTGGACAGGTCGGTGAGGTAGTTGTCGAAGGTCCACTCCGCGGGGAGGGAGAGCGGCCCCTCGGTGGAGTAGTCGGAGCGGGTGCGCAGGGTGGCGAGCAGCAGCACGTACAGCGGCAGGCCGACCAGGGCCAGCCACACCAGCGAGCCGAGGCCGGCGAGCCAGTTCGGGCGTCGACGCATCACAGGCCCTCCGCCGAGGAGCGCATCCGGTCGTAGCCGGAGAGCCGGACGACCGCGAGCGAGATCAGGGTGGCGACCACCACCAGGACCAGCGCGATCGCCGAGCCGGCGCCGAAGTCGAAGCCCTTGAAGGCCTTCTGGTACATGTAGTAGGCACTCACGGTGGTGTCGGTGCCGGGGCCGCCCTGGGTCAGGATCAGCACCGTGTCGAAGGTGGTGAGCCCGCCGACCACCATCAGCACCATGGAGGTGATGACGGTGTTGCGCAGCTGCGGCAGGGTGATGTGGAAGAACTGCCGGACGGTACCGGCGCCGTCGACCGCCGCGGCCTGGTAGAGCACCTGCGGGATCGCCCGGGCGCCGCCCTGGTAGATCAGCGCGTGCAGCGGGGTGAACTGCCAGACGCCGACGAAGGTGAGCACGCCGATCGCGCCGGCCCTGGTGCCCAGCAGGTTGCCGTCGCCGAACAGCCAGCCGGCCTGCGAGGGCACTCCGAAGTTGGGGTCGAGGACGGCCCGCCACACCACCGAGACGGCGGTCGCCGAGAGCAGCAGCGGCACGAAGTAGATCGCCGAGAGCACGGCCCGGTTGCGCTGGTGCCCGGCCGCCCAGACGCCGAGCAGGATGCTGATCGGCGTCTGGGTGACCACGCCGAGGACGGTGAGCAGCAGGGTGGTGCCGACCGACTGGAGCATGACCGGGTCGTGGGCCAGGCCGGTCCAGTTGTCCAGGCCGTTGAAGCGGGGGTCGGTGATGCCGTCCCAGCTGGTGAAGGAGAGGACGGCGACCAGCAGCAGCGGCACGATCGCGAACAGCAGGAAGAACACGGCGGCGGGCGCCGCCCAGGCGAAGCCCGGACGGGTCACCCCCGCGCCGGTCCGCCCGGCGCGCGTCATGACGTCGACAAGGCCTGCATGGCCTTGATGAACCCGTCCGCGTCGAGCTTGCCGTTGAAGAACTGCTGGACGGCGACGTGGATCGGGGTGATGGCGCTCGGCGGGTAGGCCTGGTCCCAGGAGAGCTGGAACGAGGGCGCGGCCTTGACCAGCTCGTACTGGTACTTCGAGTACTCGGGGCTGGCGGCGGTGTCGAGGAAGTTCGCGGTGTTGGTGGTGGTCGGCAGGTTGCCGATGGCCAGCTGCGCCTTCACGAACTCGTCGGAGTACATCAGCTTGAGGAAGGCGGCGGCCGCCTCCGGGTGCTTGGTCTTCTTCAGCACCGAGTAGAAGTTGTTGGTGTTGCCGACCACGTCGGCCGCGTCGCCCTTGCCGCCGGCGACGGTCGGGAAGCCGGTGTAGCCGAGGCCGGTCCTGGCGAAGTCGGGGTTGGCGTCCTGCTGGGTGGAGTAGTACCAGGAGCCCATCAGCTCGAACGCGGCCTTGCCCTTGGCCACCAGGGCCGGGGAGCCGCCGTCGGTGAACTTCACCGAGTCGTAGGTGGTGCCGAAGGCGCCCGCGTCGACCAGCTCCTTGAGCTTGGCGAGGGCCGCGCGGCTGTCCTCGCCGGCCCAGGCGGCCGGGTCGCCGCCGAGCGCGCGCTGGAAGAGCCCGGGGCCGGCGATCCGGTCGTAGAGGTACTCGAACCACATCAGCGTCGGCCACTGGTCCGCGCCGCCGAGGGCGATCGGGGTGACGCCCTTGGCCTTCAGTGCCTTGGCGTCGGCGACCAGCTCGTCCCAGGTCTTCGGCGGGGTGATGCCCGCGTCGGCCAGCACCTTCTTGTTGTGGAAGAGCAGCACCGGCTGGGTTCCGCGCATCGGCACGCCGTACGGCTTGCCGTCGACCACCGCCGAGTTGAAGACGGACGGCAGGAAGTTGTCCTTCAGGCCGGGGTCCTGGGCGATGAACCCGTCCAGCGGGAGCAGCAGGTCGGCCTTGACGAACGGCTGGATGGACCCGCCGCCCCAGTTGAAGAAGACGTCGGGGGCCTGCGGGGTGTTGATCACGGTCTGCAGCTTCTGCTGGTAGTCCGCGCCGGGGACGGTGTCCAGCACGACCTTGACCTTGGAGGTCTTGTTGAAGGTCTCGACGATCTGCTTCTCGACCTTGTTGGTGGCGTCGCCGTAGACCATCACGTGGATCGTCCCGGAGCCCCCGTCGGCGGAGGTCCCGCCGGAGGAGCAGGCGGTGGCCATGCCCAGGAGAAGTGCGGTGGTCGCGGCGACGGCGACGAATCTCGGACTCATACCCTGCCTCGTTTTCGAATGTTTCGAGCAAGTTGCCGAATGTTGTGGGAAACTTAGAGCCGACCCCGCCACCCGTCAAGGGCCCTCGCGGGATCCGGTCGGACCCGCCGAGGGGCTAGCATCCGTGGCGTACGACCGGCCATCAGCGGAGTTCGCCCAGCAGGGGCAGTGCAGGAGGCACTCGTGACCAGAGCGGCCACGCTCGCCGAGATCGCGCAGGAGGCCGGGGTCTCCGCGCCGACAGTTTCGAAAGTCCTCAACGGGCGCGCCGACGTCGCACCCGCCACCCGGGAGCGGGTCGAGGAGCTGCTGCAGCGGCACGGCTACCGGCGCCGGCGCTCCGGCAGCCAGGCCGCGCCGCTGCTCGAACTCGTCTTCCACGAGCTGGAGAGCGCCTGGGCGATGGAGGTGATCCGCGGCGTCGAGAACGTGGTCCGCGAGGAGGGCCTGTCGATCGTGCTCTCCGAGTCCTCGGGCCGGCTCAGCCCCGGGCAGTCCTGGGTGGACGGGGTGCTCGCCCGCCGCCCCACCGGCGTGGTGCTGGTCCTCTCCGGCCTGGACCGCTCCCAGCAGGAGCAGTTGGCCAGCCGGGACATCCCGTTCGTGGTGATGGACCCGGCCGGCGACCCCGGCCAGCAGGTGCCCGCGGTCGGCACCACCAACTGGGACGGCGGCCTGGCCGCCACCCGCCACCTGCTCGACCTCGGCCACCGGCGGATCGGCCTGATCGGCGGGCCGGGGCGGATGATGTGCAGCCGGGCCCGGGCCGACGGCTACCGCGCCGCGCTCGACATGGCCGGCATCGCGTACGACCCGGAACTGGTCCGCGAGGGCGACTTCCACCACGAGGCCGGGCGCCGGGTCGGCCTGGAGCTGCTCGGCCTGCCCGACCGGCCGACCGCCGTCTTCGCCGGGAACGACCTGCAGGCGCTCGGCCTGTACGAGGCCGCCCGCGAGCTGGGCCTGCGCATCCCGGAGGACCTCAGCGTGGTCGGCTTCGACGACCTGCCGCTGGCCCGCTGGGTCGGACCGCCGCTGACCACCGTCCGCCAGCCGCTGACCGAGATGGCCGAGGTCGCCGCGCGGCTGGTCATCGACCTGGCGCGGGGGGTGCGGCCGGGCGCCCAGCGGGTGGACCTGGCCACCAGCCTGGTCGAGCGCAGCAGCACCGCCCCGCCCAGGACCGCTTGACGCGGCGTCAGTCCGGGCCTAGGGTCACCGATCGGAATCGGCGGCCGCTCCGAAAGTTTCGACAGCTTTCGGCACCATGCGGGGCGTCCGCACCTGTCAGCGTTCCATGCTCCACCGCACGTCCAGCTCTCTGCCCCCACCCGAGAAGAGAAGGGACCACGCCGGTGCCAGTCCGGACGCTCCGCACCCCCACCACCGGGCGCGCCCGCCGCGCCTTCGGCGCGCTCGCCGCCACCGCCGCCGCCGCACTCGCGGCCGCCACCCTGCTGCCCGCCGGCCAGGCCGGCGCGGCCGGGACCTCCCTGCGCGCCCTCGCCGAGGCCAAGGGGATCTACTTCGGCACCGCTCTCACCCAGGGCGACCTCAACAACTCCGCGCTCACCGCCGTCGCCGGCAGCCAGTTCGGCGTCGTCACCCCCGGCAACGAGATGAAGTGGGACACCGTCGAGGCCGGCCAGGGCAGCTTCAACTACGGCCCCGGCGACCGGATCCTCGCCTACGGCCAGGCCAACGGCATGAAGGTCCGCGGCCACACCCTGGTCTGGCACAGCCAGCTGCCCTCCTGGGTCAGCAGCCTGCCCACCTCCCAGGTCCAGGCCGCCATGCGCAACCACGTCACCAACGAGGTCACCCACTACAAGGGCAAGCTCTACGCCTGGGACGTGGTCAACGAGCCGTTCAACGAGGACGGCAGCTACCGCACCGACGCCTTCTACAACGCCATGGGCAGCGGCTACGTCGCCGACGCGCTGCGCACCGCCCGCGCCGCCGACCCGGACGTCAAGCTCTACCTGAACGACTACAACATCGAGGGCCAGAACGCCAAGAGCGACGCCATGTACAACCTGGCGAAGACCCTGGTCAGCCAGGGCGTGCCGCTCGACGGCATCGGCTTCCAGGCGCACTTCGTCCTCGGCCAGGTGCCCTCCACCTTCAAGGCCAACCTGCAGCGCTTCGCCGCGCTCGGCCTCGACGTCGCCATCACCGAGCTCGACGACCGCATCCAGCTCCCGGCGACCGCCGCCAACCTCACCCAGCAGGCCAACGACTACGTCAACGTCGTCAACACCTGCCTGGCCGTCAGCCGCTGCGTCGGCGTCACCCAGTGGGGCGTCGGCGACGCGGACTCCTGGATCCCCGGTGTCTTCTCCGGCTGGGGCGCCGCCACCATGTACGACAACGGCTACCAGCCCAAGCCCGCGTACACCGCCTCGGTGAACGCCCTCGGCGGCTCCACCTCCAGCCCCTCGCCGTCCACCTCCACCTCCCCGTCCACCTCGCCCTCGCCGTCGCCCAGCCCGTCGACCGGCACCGGCTGCCGGGTGACCACCGCGGTCAACGCCTGGAACACCGGCCTGACCGAGAACGTCACCCTCACCAACACCGGCTCCGCGACCCTGACCGCCTGGTCCCTCGGCTTCACCCTGCCCACCGGCCAGACCGTCACGTCCGCCTGGAACGCCACCGTCACCCCGGCGAGCGGCGCGGTCACCGCCAAGAACCTCGGCTACAACGGCACCCTCGCCCCCGGCGGCTCCACCTCGTTCGGCTTCCAGGCCAACCACACCGGCAACACCGCCGCCCCCGCCCAGTTCACCCTCAACGGCGTCCCCTGCACCACCGCCTGACCACCACTCCCCCCACGGGCCCGCGTCCTTCCCCAGGATGCGGGCCCACCCGCGCGCCCACCCGCGCTCAGTGGGGGAAGTGGTGGGGCAGCTCCGCGGCGAGTGCGGCCGCCGCCGGGGAGACCCAGCGGCGACGGTGGCGGGCCAGGCGAACGGTGACGTCGGGGAACCGCGGGCCCGGCACCTGGGCCAGGCGGCCCGCCGCGAGGGCGTCCGCGACATTGGCGCGGGCCAGCAGGCTGAGGCCGAGGCCCGCGGCGACGCAGGACCTGGCGGCCTCCAGACTGCCGAAACGGGTGATCCGCAGCGGAGTTCCCCCCGCGGCGGCGAGCAGCCGCTCGACGAAGCGGTCGCTGTACGAACAGCCCTGCTCGTGCAGGAAGTAGTCTTCGCGGGCCAGGTCCGCCCAGCCGGCGACCGGGTCGGCGGCGTCACGGGTGGCGGCCGGGTGCCGGGGAGAGCAGACAAGCACCAGCGGCTCACGGGCCAGGGGCGGGCACTCGATGTCGGGGAAGGCCGCCTCGTCCTCCAGCAGCAGGGCCAGGTCCAGTTCGCCGGTGCGGAGCGCGGCGACGGCGGGGGCGGTGCCCATCGTGTGCAGGTCCACCTCGATCCCGGGGTGGCTGCGCCGCAGCGCGGCGACGACTCCCGGCAGCCGGGCGGACACCAGCGTCTCGCCGGCCGCGAGCACCACGCGCCCGGTCACCCGCCCTCCCGCGCCACCGGCCGAGGCGGCGACCGTCCGCAGCCGGGCCTCGGCCTCCAGTACCGCCTCGGCCTGCGCCAGCACGTCGCGCCCGGCGCCGGTGAGCACCACCCCGCGGGGCAGCCGGTCGAACAGGCGCAGGTCGAGTTCCTTCTCCAGCGCCTGGACGTGGGCGGTCACGGTGGACTGGACGAGGTGGAGGCGCTCCGCGGCGGCGGTGAGGTTCCCGGTCCGGGCGACGGTGGCGAAGGTGCGCAGCAGGCGGGTGTCCATGCCGTCGACGATATCCCTCGGCCATCGTGGAAGGCGATGGAAACCATCGAGAACCATCGCTGGTCAGCATGCCTGGTTCGGGCCACGATAGGCGCATGAGCCCGAAGACACGCCCCGAGACCCTGCGCTACACCGCCTTCACCACCGACCCCGCCGGCGGCAACCCGGCAGGAATCGTGCTCGACGCGAGCGCGCTGGACGACGCCGCCATGCTCGAGACCGCCGCCGAGGTCGGCTACTCGGAGACCGCGTTCGTCACCGTCGCCGACCACGCGGCACGCCGGTTCCGGCTGCGCTACTTCAGCCCGCTGGCCGAGGTCGCCTTCTGCGGCCACGCGACCGTGGCCACCGCGGTGGCGCTGGCCGAGCGGATCGGCCCCGGCCCGCTCGTGTTCGACACGCCGGTGGGTGAGATCCCCCTGGACACATCGGCGGCGCCCGGAGGCCCCGTGACGGCGACGCTCACCAGCGTTCCCACCCGCTCCCGACCGGCGAGCGACGCGGAGCTGCACGCCTCCCTCGCCGCCCTGCGCTGGTCCCCGGAGGACCTCGACCCGGCACTGCCGCCGCACGTCGCCTTCGGCGGCAACGAGCACCTGGTCCTGGCAGTGGCCGACCGCGAGCGCCTCGCGGCCCTCGACTACGACTTCGACGCCCTGGCCGAGGTGATGCACCGCCACGGCTGGACCACGCTCCAGCTGGTCTGGCGCGAGGCCCCCGATCTCTTCCACGCCCGCGACCCCTTCCCGATCGGCGGCGTCGTCGAGGACCCGGCCACCGGTGCCGCGGCGGCCGCCTTCGGTGGCTACCTGCGCACCCTCGGCGCCCTCCCGCCCTCCGGCTCCTTCACCATCCACCAGGGCGAGGACCTCGGCCGGCCCAGCCTGCTCCGGGTCCGGGCCTCCACGACCGACCCGCATGTGCGGGTGAGCGGGCAGGCGGTGGCCATCGCGACCGCGAGCGCGAGCACCGGCGAGGAGGAGGCCTGAGCCGAGCGGAGCGCGACCCGGCCACGATCGCGTCCGGCCACCGGTCGCGTCCGGCCACCGGTCGATGTCGGCCCTGCCCGTCTAGAGCTCGGGGATCGCCAGGAGGAGGCCGCCGTCGAGGCGCTCGCTGAGGTAGCGGCCGTGGGCGGCGCAGACCAGGACCGTCCCGCCCAGCTCGTCCATGGCCAGGTAGACGCCGCGCTCGCCGCACGGGCCCTGGGAGCGGTCGTAGTCCCAGGCGGTGCCGCACGCCTCGCACCAGGAGCGGTCGTCCTCGGCCTGCAGCGTCAGCCCGCAGTGCGGGCAGATGCCCCACCCCGTGGTGCACGCGCCGAGCCACTGCGCCGCACGGACGCGGGCCAGGCCGTCGGCCGCGGCGGACAGCCGCTGCGACGCCCGGGCCAGGCCGCGGTCCACGCTCTCCGGAAGGGCGGAGCGCAGGTTGCGCGGCAGATGGGACTGGGCCGTCAGGCGGGAGCGCATCGCGGCGATGTCCCGCGTCAGCGCGTCCGCGCGCGCCTGCAGGTCGCGCAGCTCCGCCGGAGTCGGTTCTCCCCCGTACCCGGCGGCGGAATCGTCGGCAGCCATCGTCATCACTCCCCCACAAACCCGGCCCGGCGGCGCCGCCCGGACCCCCGTGGTGCGGACGCTGCGCGTCGGTCTGCGGGTGACGACCCGCACACATGCGGTGATACAACCATGACAATCAGGCTCGGACAAGAGACAGACATCACGTCGCCCACACATCCTCGCTGACGACGGCCACGGCCCGGGAGCCCCGGACGCTTCAGGCCGGCCAGTCCGCCGGGGACGCCTCTAGGTCGTTGCCCCGCACCCAGATCGTCGAGACGCCGAGGATCGTCCGCATCACCGCGAACCCGCCCTCCCAGCCGCCGGGCAGGCGCAGTCGGCCGCGGCGCAGGGTGGCGGTCGCGAAGCGCGCGTCGGCGGTGTAGAGCGCGCCCGTCCAGCTCGGCAGGCCGACCGCGGGGACGTCACCGGTCAGCTCGACCTCGACGGGGAACTCCTGGCCGGAGGCCAGGATCGTGGCGGGGCCGAGATAGACCGGTGAACTCATGCCCCCGACTGTGCAGGTTTGCGGCGAATGGTGCAAATGCCCCGCCGGGCGTGGCGCGAACTCGGGCGGGCCGGGGCCACGCGCTCAGGCCGCTGCCGGGTCGCCCGTCCGGGCCGACGCGGGCCGCGCGCTCAGGCCGATACCTGCCGCCCGCTCAGGTCGCCGACGCGGGGCGGCGCAGCAGCAGGCGGCCGGTGAGGCCGGCGACCAGCAGTCCGGCGGTCATCGCGAGCAGGGCGAGGGCGGGGCCGGTGCTCCAGTGCACATGCGCGGCCCTGGCGGCGAGCAGCAGGCCGGTGGCCACCGCGACGCCGGGCAGCGCGAGCAGGGCCGGGCGCAGGCGGGCCAGGTCGTCCTCGGCGAGCGAGGCGAGGACACCGGCGCCGAGCGCGAGCGCCCAGACGCCGAGGGCCTGCGCGTCGGCCCGCGAGACCTCCCAGGGGACGAACGCGCCCCAGAACCCGGGAAGCGCGAGCAGCCCGGCGCCGATGCCGAACCAGGCGGAGCCGAGCAGCGCCAGCGCCGGCTTGGCGAGCGCGGGCAGCGGCACGGCGGGCACCTCCAACGCGGCGACCGGCGTCGGCCGCTTGCGGTACTGCGCGGCCAGGGCGACCACGGTCAGCAGGGCGAGCAGGCCGGTGACGCCGAGCCAGCCGAGACTGAACAGGACCAGCACGACGGAGCCGCCGCGGGCGAGGTGCAGGGATCCGGCGTTGAGGAGGGTCACCGCGAACAGGCCGAGCAGCACGATCGCGGTGGAGAGCGTGAGCGTCCGGGCCTCCGGCCAGCTGCGGGCGCGCGACAGCGCGAGCAGCCCGGGGGCGACGCCCAGCATGCCGGCGCCGATCATCGCCGGGCCGAGCGGGTCGGGCGACGCCCACGGCCCGAAGGCGTGCCCGGTCGCCCCGGCGCCGGCCATGGCCAGACCGGTGAGGACGCTGACGGTCGCGACGACCTGGGCGAGCAGGGGAACGGCGGCGGCGAGTTCGCGTTCACGCACGTCGGCGGCCATGGGGGCTCCTTGTCCGGGGCGGTGGATGGGGGACGGCTCGTACGGGCGAGGGGCGGGGGCGGGGCGCGCGAGTCTGTGCGACGCCACGGCCCGCGGCATTCACCGTTCGCTCCGCTCGACCCGGGCACGGGCGGGTCGGGCGGCGCCCGGAGGCGAGGCCGGTCGGGCGCGGCCTCGGGTCAGCCGGGCCGGCCCCTCCCGGCGGTCATCTCGGCCCGGCGCAGTCTCGGGTCGGCTCGGCCGGCTCCTCCCGGCCCGGCGCAGCCGGGGCCGGTCGGGTCGGGCGAAGCCCCGGTCGGGCCCGGTAGGGCGAAGCCCTGGTCGGGGCAGACCGGCCGGAGCCCGGAGGCCGGGCGGACCGGGCTCAGGCCGGCGCGGTGGCCGGCGTTGCGGTGGCGGCCGGGGGCGGGGCGAGGGCGAGCACGTGCCGGGCGTACTGGAGGCGGAGGCTGACGACGGCTGTCGCGGCGAAGGCGAGCACGCCGGTGCCGATGCCCGCGCCGGCGGTGAGTGCGGTGAGCCGGTCGAGGTGGAGCGCGTGCTCGAAGAGGACGGTGCAGCCGGCGGAGAACGCGGGCGCGAGCCCGAACGCGGCGAGGTGGATGCTCCACTCCTCGCGGGCCCACCCGCGCCCGGCGCGGCCCGCGGCGGCGCGTCGCCGGGCCAGGAGCGCGACCGCCGACAGGTGCGGGACGAGCAGCGCGACCAGCAGGCGCTGACCTTCCGGCCCGGCGGCGCGGAAGGAGATGCCGAGCCAGGTGAGGCCGAGCGCGCCCGCCAGGTGGGCGGCGAGCAGCAGCGGGCCGGGGGCCCAGCTGCCGGTGAGGCCGGCGACGGTGCGGCGGCGGTCGCCGGCGCGGGAGGCGAGGAGCGCGCCGAGGACGACCAGGGTGCCGAGGTGCATCAGGGCGAGCCGGTTGATGTCCTGCATCGGCAGTCCGGGCCAGAACCGCGGCAGGGTTCCCCATTCGAGGCGCAGCAGCGGGGCGGTCATCAGGTAGCCGTAGCAGAGCAGCATCCAGCGCTGGTGGATGTCGGGCCGGCGGGTGAGGGCGGCGAGGACGCCGAAGGTGCAGGACAGGACGGTGCCGGCCAGGATCACCGCGAGGACGATCCAGAACGAGGCGCCGCCGAACGCGTCCTCGGGCGCGGTGCGGGCCAGGTAGGCGGCGGCCGCGGCCATCGCGGCGTAGACGGCGACGGCGTAGACGGTGCCGAGGGCCCGGTGCAGGCGCCGGCGCCGGCGGACGGCGGTGAGCAGCTGGACCGGGCCGAGCAGCATCAGGGCGGCACCGAGCACGGAGTGGACGATCAGCGCGGTGAGGCTGTGGCCGTACGGCGCGGTGCGGTCCGCGACGGCGTCGGCGACGTACTGGGAGTCGACCGTGTGGGCGAGGAGCCGTTCGCCGAGGGCGGGGGCACCGGGGCGGGCGTAGGGCCAGATCTCGGTGGCGGCGATCGGGGCGTAGCCGATGCCGAGGGCGGCGACGGCGATCGCGGCGGCGCGTACGGCGCGCGGCCGGGACGGTCCGGTGGGGCGGTTCACGGCGGCTCCCCTGCTGCTCGATAGTCCAGAAAGGACTATCGGCACGGTAGAGGCCGCCCCGGGGCCGGTCAATGCTCCCGGCACGCGCTCCTGACATGCTTTCCAACAAGGCACCCGGGGGCGGGTCAGGTGCCGGGGAGCCGCTCCCGGCGGCTGCGCGCCCACTCCCAGAACTCGAGCATCATCCGCTCGTACCGGATGCCGAACTCCAGCGCCTCGCGCTGCCCGGGGGTGAGGAGTTCGCCCACGCTCTCGGCGAGGCCCTCGTACTCGGCGAGGATCCGCCGGTGGCCGCTCAGCTGGGCCGGGGCGAGCTCCTGCGGGCGGGCCCCGAACCAGAGCCGCAGGATCGCGTGCTCGCGCGCCTCGACCGGGACGAAGTCCGGGTCGGCCAGCCACTCCCCCAGCACCTCGCGTCCGCGGTCGGTGAGCCGCAGCAGCCGCCGGTTGCGCCCGCCCTCGCGGCGCACCTCGTGCAGCAGGCCGGCCTCCACCAGGCGGTCGCACTGCGCGTACACCTGGGCGTGCGGGATGGACCAGAACGGCGCGACCGTCGCGGCCGCCTCCACCTTCACGTCGTACGCGCTGGCCTCGCCGAGCTTGTCGACGGTGCCGAGGACGAGGAAGGAAGCGGTGGTCAGCCGCACGTCAGCCATGACACCGGAACCTATCGTGCACGCCCGCCGGGCGACCCCGCGGACGCCGGAGGGCCGGCGGCACGCGCGCCGCCGGCCCTCCACCGCGTCCGATCAGGAATCCGTCAGCACTGCGGCCGACGACCGTGGTTCGCACCACGCCTGGCCCGGGCCTTCTTCTTGCGACGACGCTTCGACGACATGTCCACTCCTCTCGCGGATGCCCCGTTCCCCCACCCTCTCCCGCCCCCGGCGGCGCCGCCATCCGCACGGCCCGCCCGGGGGGCTCCCCGAGCGGCCGGCCCGGACCCGACCCGGCCGGGCGAAACAGGCGTACCGGATTCCGGTCTGCGCCTGTGCGTGCTTCCGTGCGCCCCGGTGACGGGAGTCGCGGGTGGGACGGATGGCGTGGGAGTGTTGGCGCCGCGTACCGAGACGAGGGGGGTTGACGCGATGACGCGTCGTTGGCTGGTGACCGGGTGTTCGTCGGGTCTGGGGCGGGCGCTGGCCGCCGAGGCGGCACGGGCGGGTGACGAGGTGGTCGCGACCGCCCGCAAGCCCGCCTCCCTGGAGGAGCTGGTCCGGGCGTGGCCCGACCGCGTCACACCGGTCGCGCTGGACGTCCGCGACGAGGCGCAGTGCGAGGAGGCGGTGCGGATCGCCGTCGACCGCCTCGGCGGCATCGACGTGCTGGTCAACAACGCGGGCAACGGGATCGTCGGCGCGGTCGAGGAGGTCTCGGACAACGAGCTCCGCGACCAGCTGGAGACCCTGGTGGTCGGCCCGTGGCGGCTCGCGCGGCTGGTCCTGCCGGTGATGCGCGCCCAGGGCGCGGGCCACGTCGTGAACGTGTCCTCGCTCGCCGGGCGGATGGCCTTCCCCGGCCTGTCGGCGTACGTCACCGGCAAGTACGCGCTGGAGGGGATGAGCCAGGCGCTGGCCGCCGAGGCCGGGCCGTTCGGGATCCGCGTCACGGTGCTGGAGCCGGGCGGCTACGCGACCCACTACGGCACCTCCGCGACCGAGGCCGCCGGGCGGCTGCCGGTGTACGACGAGGCGGTCGACCAGATGCTGGGCTCGCTGCGGGCCATGGAGCAGACGCCGGGCCTCGGCCGGGCCGACGACTTCGCCGAGACGGTGGTGCGGATCGTCGGCACGCCCGCGCCGACCCCGCTGCGGGTGCCGATCGGGCCGGGGGCGTACGAGTTCCTGGAGCCGATGCACCTCGCGGCCGGCGACGAGCTGGCGGCGGCGAAGGAGCTGATCGGCACCCCGGAGGCGTGGCCGGCCCCCGCCGCGGAGCAGTAGGCACCCCGCAGGTGCGCAGGCGGACCGCCCGGTGGGCCCGGGCGGTCACGCCGTCGTCTCCCCGTGGCGCCACGAGGTCGCGGGTGGGGGGCGGGCCAGGCCGGTACCGACACTGCGGGCTCATCGAGGCCCCTGACGGGTCGCGCTACCGGGTTGCGGCACTAACCTGCGGTGGTGACCGAAACCGAGCTGGATGAATTGATCGTCGCTGACAGTGCGGCGCTGCGCGCGTGGCTGATGGACAACCACGCCACTTCTCCTGGCGTGTGGCTCGCCCTGACCAGGAAGAGCGGCTCCGTCACCACGCTGACCTGGCAGCAGGCGGTCGACGAGGCGCTGTGCTTCGGCTGGATCGACGGGCAGGCCCGCAAGCGTGACGAGGAGAGTTCCTGGAGGCGGTTCACCCCGCGCCGGCCCCGCAGCGTCTGGTCCCGGCGCAACGTCGCCAACGTGGCCCGGTTGGAGGCGGCCGGCCTGATGCTGCCCGCCGGCCGCGCCGCGGTGGACGCCGCGAAGGCCGACGGGCGGTGGGCGGCCGCCTACGCGCCGTCGTCGGAAGCGGAGGTGCCGGCCGACCTGCTGGCCGCGATCGCCGCCGACCCGGCGGCGCAGGCCATGTTCGAGGTGCTCACCAAGACCAACCGCTTCTCGCTCATCAACCGGGTCAACGCCGTCAAGCGGGCCGAGACGCGCGCCCGGAAGATCGCCGAGTACGTGGCGATGCTGGCCCGGCACGAGACGATCCACCCGCAGCGGGCCAGGCCGGCGGACCCGTCGACCTCGTGACCGGGCGCCTGTCCGGACCGGACGGACCCACGCCGTTGGGCGGAACCGGTGGACCTGGTGTTCGCGGCCCGTCCGGTGGGCGGCGTCGACTCACCGGTCAGCCGGTGCGCAGGACGCGGATGCGGTCGGGGTCGGCCGGGTCCCGGTCGGCGATCTGCACCGGAGGCCACACCCACTGCCGGACGCCGATGCCGGGAGCGTGCGAGAAACCGATCAGGCCGCGGGTCCCCTCGACGGCGACGTCCCCCCACCCGGCGGCGATCCGGGCCCGCTCGGGGCCGTGCAGGCGCAGCAGCTCGGCGAGGACGGCCACGGTGTCGTACCCCTCGAACGCCACGAAGGACGGCGGCCCGCCGAGCCGCTCCCGCAGCGACGCCTCGACCCGGGCGCCGAGCGGCGTGGGCCGCTCGGGCAGGTACCGCAGGAACGGGATGCCGGCGCCGTCCTCCCCCAGCAGCCGGGCCCATGAGGGCAGTTCGGGCTGCCCGGCCGGGGCGCCCAGCAGCAGGCCGGGCAGCCGCGGGTCGTGGCGGACGGCCCGGACGATCGGCACCGCTGGCTCCGGGTGGCCGACCAGCAGCAGCAGCGCGGTGGCCCGGTGCGCGGCGAGCGCGTCGCACAGGTCGGCGGGGGTGCGGGCGCGGGCGTCGAGTGCGAGGACCGCACCGCCGCGCGGTGCGACGCGCTCGCGCAGGATCTCCGTCCCGGCCGCCCAGTAGGTGCTCGGATCGGCGGCGACGGCGATCCGCCGGTGGCCGGCGTCGAGCAGGAAGTCGGCGTAGCGCCGCCAGCCGTGCGACTGCGCGGGGGCGATCCGGGCCACCCACGTGCTGGGCCGGTCGGTGAGCGCGTCGAGCACCGCGGAGGAGCAGAGGAACGGCAGGCCCAGCGCGTCCGCCCGGCCGGCGACGGCGCGGGCGACGACGCTGTGGTACTCCCCCGCCAGTGCGGCCACGCCCAGCCCCGCCAGCTCCTCGACGGCCGCCTCGGCCCGCCCGGGATCGGCGGCGGTGTCCCGGACCAGCAGCTCCAGCGGCCGCCCGCCGACACCGCCGGCGGCATTCACCTCGCGGACCGCCAGTTCCAGCCCGGCGAGCAGCTGCCGGCCCGCTTCGACCCACCCGGGCGGGGTGAGCGGCACCAGCGCGCCGATCCGCACGGACGGCCCGTCAGGGCGCTGTGGTGGCGACGGGGCTGATGGACTGTGCATGCGTCTCCCGGGTGCGTGGCCGCGGCACGGCGGGCGTGCCGACTCCCAGCGTACGGACGGACCGCGGGAACGCGGTGGCGGGTGTGCCGCGCTCCGTCCCCCAGGCCGGTCGCGGCACACCCGCTTCTTTCACCCCATATTCGGTTGGATCTGCTGCCAGAGGGCGGGAACGATCGGCGGTTCCCAGCCCACCTGGGCGGTGTGGCCCTGGATGCACCGGTAGCTGACGCCGTTGTAGGTGACGACGTCTCCGGCCTGGTAGGTCGTGCCGGGCGACCAGGTGCCGGTGCCGGGTCCGCTGCCCACGGTGAGCGTGTAGCTGGTGGTGTGGGTGGCGGTTCCGGCGGCGGTGACGGTGATGGTGTAGGTGCCGGCGGGGGTGGAGGCCGAGGTGGCGACCGTCAGGGTGGCCGAGCCGCCGGTCTGGACGGTGGCGGGGCTGAAGCCGACGGTGGTGCCGGCCGGGGCTCCGGTGGCGCTCAGGTTGACGCTCTGCGCGCTGCCGGCGGTCGTGGTGGTGGAGACGGTGGCGGTGGTGGAGCCGCCGGCGCTGGTGGTGCCGGTGGCGGGGTTGACCGCGAGCGAGAAGTCGTTGCTCGGGGTGGTGCCGCCGACGGAGGTCCGCCAGATGGTGTAGGCGACGCCGTCCGCGCTGCGGTTCAGCGCGGTGGCGCTGATGTTGGCGCTGGTGTCGCAGGAGGAGTGGTAGCAGGAGTCGTACGCCCGGTTGGCGGTGCCGCCCCACTTGGTGGCCTGCGCGGAGGTCTTGGTGGCGCTGGCGCCCGCCGCGTAGCCGGAGGTGGGGATGCCGCCCTGCTGGAAGGAGTAGTCGTCGGAGCGGCCCTGGCCCTCGACGTTCTCCTCGGGCTGCAGGTTGAGCGAGTCCCAGTACGCCTTGAGCGGGGCGGCGGTGGCGGAGGTGACGTTGTTGATGAAGTAGCCGGCGTTGGGCGAGCCGACCATGTCGAAGTTGTAGTAGCCCTTGATGGCGCTGCGCTGGGTGGAGCTCAGCTGGCCGACGTAGTACTGGGAGCCCTGCAGGCCCTGCTCCTCGCCGGTCCACCAGGCGAACCGGACGTGCCGGGTGAGGGTGGGGTTCTGCTGGGCGAGGACGAGGGCGTTCTCCAGCAGGGTCGCGGAGCCGGAGCCGTTGTCGTTGATGCCGGGTCCGGCGGCGACGCTGTCGAGGTGCGCGCCGAACATGGTGACCTGGTCGGCGGGGCCGCCGGGCCAGTCGGCGATCAGGTTGTTGGAGGTGTAGGTGCAGCTGGTGCAGGTCTGCTCGGTGACGGTGTAGCCGGCGGACTGCAGGCGGCCCTTGATGTAGGCGAGCGACTGGCTGTGGCCAGCGGTGCCGGCCCGGCGGTTGCCGCCGTTCTGGCTCGCGATGGTGTTCAGCTGGGTGAGGTGCGCCTGGACGTTGGCGACGTCGATGTCGGGCGCGGAGCCGCCGGGGTTGCCGCCGCCGACGGTGAGCGCGTACTGGGCGGTGTGGACGGCGGATCCGGTGCCGGTGACGGTCAGCGTGTAGCTGCCGGGGGCGGTGGAGGCGCCGACGTTGACGGTCAGGGTCGCGCTGGATCCGGACTGCACGCTGCCCGGGCTGACCGAGGCGGTGGTGCCGGAGGGGGCGCCGGAGACGGCCAGGGAGACGCTCTGGGCGGTGCCGGAGGTGGTGGCGGTGGTGACGGTCGCGCTGGTGGAGGAGCCGGGCTGCACGGTGCCGGCCGCCGGGTTGAGCGCCAGCGAGAAGTCGTTGGTGCCGGACGGGGTGCAGGTCGGGTCGCCGGTCTGGGCGGGGACGCTGACGGCGTCCCAGGCGGCCTTGGTCCGGGTGAACAGCCCGCAGCTGGGGTCGAGGTTCTTGGCGGCGGTCAGCGTGGTGGTGCGGTACCGCTTGTAGGTCATGCCGCTGGTCTTGAGCAGCATGCCGCCGTAGAAGATCCGGCCGGCGTCGCGGATGCCGACGCCGGTGACCTGGCTGTTGTTGCAGGTCGGGCTGGTGGGCTTGCCGCCGCCGGGGCTGGAGCCCTCGGCGAGCAGGTAGAACCAGTGGTTCAGCGGGCCGGCCGCGGCGTGCACCTCGGTGCTCGGGATCGAGGACGAGTAGCAGTTGGGGTTGCCGCTGATCTGCGAGGGGTTGTACATCACCCGGATCGGGCCCTGCCCGACCAGGTTGATCATCTCGCCGACGGTGTAGTCCGGGTTGTCGTAGGGCGCCGACAGGTTGGCGTACGCCTCGGTGAGCGCGCCGAAGATGTCGCCGGTGCCCTCGCCGAGGCCGTTCTCGTTGTTGGCGCCGCCGGGGGTGAACTGGTCGATGCCGTGGCCGAA
Organism: Kitasatospora terrestris; assembly: GCF_039542905.1. NCBI lineage: Bacteria > Bacillati > Actinomycetota > Actinomycetes > Kitasatosporales > Streptomycetaceae > Kitasatospora > Kitasatospora terrestris. Next base: position 8,026,195 of record NZ_BAABIS010000001.1, on the reverse strand, counting down.
CTCGTGGCCGACCACGTCCATCGAGGAGATCCACTCGTTGGCGTTGTTGTGGCCGATCGAGACGGAGGAGCCGTCCCAGTAGGCGTTGACGTCGCTCAGGCCCACCTTGACCGGCCAGCTGCCGCCGTTGCCGTTGTGGCCGTTGCGGCCCAGCCAGTCGCGGAGCATGTCCCACTCCTTCTGCGCCGCGAACATCACGTCGGCGCAGCCGGTCTCCTTGCTGGTGGAGCTGCCGTTGCCCCAGGAGTCGGAGGACTTGGTGAACACCTGGCCGGTGCTGTAGTCGGCGCAGCTGAGGCCGGGCCGGCCCGGGTCGCGCAGCGAGTAACTGCTGCCGGAGCCGGTGGTGGCGATGGAGACCTGGCCGTTCCACTTGCTGTTGGCGGTGCCGGCCCGGACGTCGTCGTAGCTGTCGGCGACCTCGCCGGTCGTGGCGTCGACGAAGACGTGCAGGCGGCTGGGGGTGCCGTCGGCGGTGCGTCCGGTGAGGACGGACTCCCAGGCGAGCTTGGTGGTGCCTTCGTGGACGCGGACGACGAGTCGGGCCGCGTCGGCGGAGTCGACGTCGGCGAGCGCGGCGCGGGCGGTGCGTTCGGCGTCCTCGGCCTTGACGGCGGCCTTGGTGGGCACGCCGACCGGGCCGGTGGCCGCGGACTGCAGTCCGCGCACCCGGCCCTCGCCGTCGGCGAGCACCACGGCGTCGCCGCCGACCACCGGCAGCCCGCGGTAGCTGCGCTCGTACGAGACGGAGTAGAGGCCGCCGAGCCAGGGGGTGACGGTGCGGCGCTCGTAGGTCTCGCCGGGGCCCTTGGCCAGTGCGTCGAGTCCGGCCGCGGCCGCCTGGTCGGCGGCCGATACGGCGGCGGCGAGCGGGGTGGGGGCGGGGGACGGGCCACCGGCCGGGGTGGGGACGGCGGCCGACTGGCCGGCGGCGCCGAGCAGGCCGGCCAGCACGGCAAGGGTGGTGCCCGCGGTCAGCAGTCTGCGTTTCATCAGAGCTCCTCGCTCATCGGTGTGGGGGTGCCCGGAACCTTCACACGCCGCCATGTGCGGGTCAACGGGGAGCGGGGCCCCGCGAGGGTGGTGGCAAGTTTCGACAAGTCGACTCGCGGAGAGCGCGGTTGAGAGTTGAGAGGTTTAGACCATGTACGGGAACGGGGTCGGTTCGGTAGCGTCTCGGTGTGGGTTCGGCTGCCGGGAGGTGTACGCGCGATGGGACACCCGGCTGGCGGGTGGGAGAGCTTCGGGGCCTGTCTGCGCAGCTGGCGGCGGCGGGCCGGGTACACCCAGGCGCAGCTCGGCGCGGCGATCGGCTACGACCACACCGCGGTCAGCCGCCTGGAGCACGGGGCCCGCAGGGCGACCCCGCGGCTCGCCCTGCGCCTGGACGAACTGCTGGGGGCAGGCGGGGAGTTGGCGGACGCCTGCGGGGCGGCCGAGCGGGTCGGCCGGGAGGGCTCGGCGCTCGCGGAGCCGCTGACCCGGATGCCGCTCCCGGTCGCGGGCGGCGAGGGCGGGCCGGCGGGCGCCGGGTTCGTCCCCCGGGAGCTGCCGGAGTACGGGCTGCTCTGCCCGCTGCACGGCGCCGAGGGGTGCGAACTCCCTTCGGGCGAGGACGTGCTGGCGCTGCACGCGGAGTTCTGCGCGGGCACCCGGGCGGGGGTGGACGCGGACACCGTGCACGCCCTGGCGGGGGCGCTGGTCGCCTGGCTGCGGGCGGCGGAGCCGGCGACCGGCCGAGGGGGCCCGCCGCGCGACGCGGACGGACACCCCGCTCCGGCGACCGGGCCGGAGCGGTCGCTGGAGGGCACGCTGCGGGTGGTCGTGGACCGGCTGGCGGCCTCCGGCGCGCGCGAGCGGGGGGTGTGGGCGCACCTGGCGGCGGAGTACGCGCACGCGGCGGGGACGCTGCGGATGCAGCGCGGCCGGGGCGCGACGGCGATGGTGTGCTTCGACCGGGCGCTCGGCTGGGCCGAGTTGGCCGGGGACGCGCTGACCCAGGTGGCGGCGCTGAGCGACATGGCGGTGCTGAGCCTGCTGGACGGCGACCCGCCGGCGGCCGCGGGGTTCGCCCGGGAGATCTCCCGGGCGGCGCCGGGGCGGCACTGGTCGGGGGCGCTGAGCCAGCTGGGGCTGGCCCGGGCCGAGGCGGCGGCGGGGGACGTCCGGGCCGTGGTGCGGCACGTCGGACGGGCCCGGCTGCACCTGGACCACCTCGACGGGTCGGAGGAGTCTGCGGCGCCGTGGCTGGCGGCCGAGTCGCTGCGGCTGCGGGTGGAGTCGGGGGCGGCGGCGGCCCTGCGGGACGTGGCGGTGCTGTCGGGGGACGTCCGGTTCGCCCGGCGCGCGCTGGGCGCCGCGCAGACCGCGCTGGAACTGCTCGGGGACGGGCAACTCCCGTCCGCCCGGATGATGCTGGCGGTGCGGGCGGCGGACTGCCGACTGTGCGCCGGCGATCCGGCGGCGGCGGTGGAGGTGCTGGCGCCGGTGCTGGCCGAGGCGGCCGGCAGCGGGCTGCCCGCGCTGGTGCGGCACGAGGTGCGGGGCCTGCGGGACCGGCTGGCGGAGCGGGCGGCCGGCCCCGAGGCGGCCGAGACGGTGCGGCGGCTGGGCGCCCTGCTCTGAGCACCTGATTGCGCTGATTGGTCATCAATGTCCGTCCCGCTTCGTACTTTTGCGTTGACGTCGCAACACTGCGTCAACTAGCGTCGCTGGTCGGCGCTCGCGTGGGAGCGCTCCCACACGAGCAGGAGACACAGAGTCCCATGGACGAGTCGCGTACCCAGCTGGGGGATGCCGTCGGCACCCGGTTCGTCGAACGCAACCTCGATCTCGTCGGCAAGCTCTACCAGCGTTCGGTCTTCCCGGCGGTCCTGGACGTCGCGCACGGCGGCCGCCTCCCCTCGCCCCTGGTGGTCGACCTCGACCCGACCACCGTGTGCGACCTGGCCTGCCCCGAGTGCATCAGCTCGCAGGTGCTCCACCACGGCCAGATCGGCCAGGACCGGATCGTGCGCCTGGCCCACGAGCTGGCCGACTCCAAGGTCCTGGCGGTCATCCTGATCGGCGGCGGCGAGCCGCTGATGCACCGCTCGGCCGGCCGGATCATCGAGGTGCTGCACGGCGCCGGCATCAAGATCGGCCTGGTCACCAACGGCACCCAGATCCACCGGTACGTCGACCAGTTGGCCGAGATGCTGTCCTGGGTGCGGGTGTCGATCGACGCCGGCACGCCCGAGACCTACGCGGCCTTCCGCCCGGCCCGCGGGAAGCGCAGCGTCTTCCCCCAGGTGATCGAGAACATGCGGCTGCTGGCGGGCCGCAAGCGCGGCCGGCTCGGCTACTCGTTCCTGCTGATGCAGCGCCACGACGCGGACGGCCGGGTGGTGGAGTCCAACTACGGCGAGGTGTACCGGGCGGGCGTGCTGGCCAAGGAGATCGGCTGCGACTACTTCGAGGTCAAGGCGATGCTGGACGAGGACCACTACACGGTCAACCAGCGCGCCGAGGACGTGGCGGCGGTCGAGGAGCAGGTCGCCCGGCTGCGCGCGCTGGAGGACGAGCACTTCCACGTGCTGCACTCCTCCAACTGGCAGGCGGTGCGCAGCCACACCGACGCGGTCCAGCCGAAGGACTACCACCGGTGCGCGATCGCGGAGCTGCGGACCACCGTGACGCCGACCGGGGTGTTCGTCTGCCCGTACCACCGGGGCAACCCGAAGGGCCGGATCGGCGACATCCAGGAGTCCTCGTTCGCGGAGCTGTGGGCGGCGGCGGACACCTCGGTGATCGACCCGAGCACCGACTGCCGGTTCGTCTGCGCCCGGCACCCGTCCAACCAGGAGATCGCGCTGCTGCCGACCCGCCTGCGGTCGGAGCTGTGCGACGACTTCGACCCCTTCATCTGAGCGTGCGCCCGGCCTTCGGCCGCACGTCGTCGACGAGCTTGGAGCCGCCATGCGAACAGCCGTGATCGGTGCCGGTCCGGCGGGGCTGACCTGCGTCCGGCAGGCCCGTGCCGCGGGCCTCGACGTCGTCTGCTTCGAGCGGCACGCGGACCTCGGCGGGATCTGGAACCCCGCCGCCGAGGGCGTGTACGCCGGGGTGCGGATGCAGAGTTCGCGGATGAGCATGCCGTTCTCGGACCACCCGCCGGGCTTCGCCGCGGACTTCCCGACCCAGGCCGAGGTGCAGGGGTACCTGCACTCGTACGCCGAGCGGTACGGGCTGCTGGACGCGGTGGAGTTCGACAGCGAGGTGGTCCGGGTGGCCCGCGCGGACGGCGGCGGCTGGCGGGTGACCGCCCGCACGCCGGACGGCCGGGAGCGGACCGGGGCGGTGGACGCGGTGATGGTCGCCAACGGCGAGCTGTGGCGCCCGCGGCTGCCCGCCCGGCTGCCCGGCCCGGACGCGCCGGTGCGGGTGCTGGCCTCGCCGGCGTACCGGGGCGCGGCGGAGTTCGCCGGGCAGCGGGTGCTGGTGGTCGGCGGCGGGGTGAGCGGCGCGGACATCGCCGCCGACCTGGCGGGCACGGCGGAGCGGGTGGACTGGTCGGTGCGGCGGCGGCAGCTGTTCCTGCCGCGCAGCCTCGGCGGGCTGTACAACGACGCGCTGTTCTCGTACGCGGGCCGGGTGGCGGTGGAGGAGCTGCCGTACGCCGAGTACCTGGCGTGGATGGGCGAGTTGGAGCCGGAGTACCTGGCGATGTACCGGGCGACCGGGCTGCTGCCGGAGCGCGGCTTCCACGGCGCGGTGCACGTGAACGAGCGGATCGTGCCGAAGGTCCACGCGGGCGAGGTCCGCGCGGTGGCGGCGTTCGGCGCGTTCGCCGCGGACGGGTCGGTGGAGTTCGCGGACGGCACCGCCGGGCGCTACGACGCGGTGGTGCTGTGCCTGGGCTACGAGATGCCGGACTACGGCTTCCTGGAGCCGCTGCCCGGCGAGCCGCTGCGCCGCGAGGACCTGTACGAGCACCACTTCTGGCGGCACGACCCGACCCTGGCGGTGGTCAACACCCCGGTGGACACAGAGGCGTTCGGCACCGCGTGCCCGTACTTCGAGGCGGTGGCGGGCTGGGTGCTGGCGGTGCACACCGGGAAGGCGGCGCTGCCCGGTGCCCGGGAGCGGGCCGCGTGGTGCGAGCGGCACCTGGGGGCGCTGGAGGACCGGCGCTACCTGGACTGCTGGCTGGAGACCGTCCGGCTGGGCCTGCTGAGCGGGAGCCTGCCGGACCCGGCGGTGGACTTCGGGGCGTACTGGACGCTGGTGTCGAGCCGGGTGGACCCGGCGCACCTGCAGCCGGGGCGGGCCCGGCCGGAGCCGGCCGCGCTCGACCACCGCCTCGACCTGGCCGGGGTGCGGCACCGGATCCTCGCCGCGCTGGGGCCCGGGGTGGGCCGGCGGCTGCTGGCCGCCGGTCAGGTGGACGAGGCGGACCTGGCGGCGGCCGCGGCGGTGCCGGCGGGCCGCGAGCTGGCGCCGTGGCTGCCCTACCGGCAGCGGGAGAACGTGGAGGCGGGGGCATGACCGTGGACGGTGTGAAGGAGCTGGCGCCGGCGGCGCCCGCGGGGCGCTGGCGGCTGCTGGCGGACCGCTCCGTGCAGAGCCTGATCGGCGCCAACGGCGTGGTGGGCCTGGCGGGCGCGTTCGTGGTGCCGAGCGTCAGCCTGTTCCTGAAGGACGCGGTGGGCGCCACCGCGCTGATGATCGGGCTGTTCTTCGCCGCCCGCTCGGTCGGCGAGATCGGCACCGACCTGGTGATGGGCGTGGTCTCGGACCGGATGCGCGACCGGCGGACGGTGCTGGTGCTGACCGCGCTGCTGAACGCGGCGGGCGCGCTGTGCTACTCGCTGCTGCGCGACTACTGGGTGCTGCTGCTCGCCGGGATGGTCTGCTTCGGCCTGGGCGGCGCCTGCTTCGGGCAGCTGTTCGCCTTCACCCGGGAGCTGGCGGAGGACCGGGCGGTGGACGCGCCGTTCTTCAACGGCATCCTGCGCTCGGTCACCTCGCTCTCCTGGGTGGTCGGCCCGCCGGTGGCGTTCTGGCTGGTCGCGCAGTGGTCGTTCACCGTGCTGTACGCGGCGGCGGCCGGCCTGTCGCTGCTGGCGGCGGCGATCTGCCGCTGGGGCCTGCCGTACCTGGCCCGCCCCGAGCGGGCGGACGCGGCCGGTGCGGGCCTGCGGGGGGCGTTCGCCGGGCTGGGCGGGCGGACCGCGCTGCTGCTGGCGGCGACCGTGCTGCTGCTGGGCGCCAACATGATGTACCAGATCGACCTGTCGCTGCGGGTCACCTCGGAGCTGCACCTGAGCGCGGCCTTCGCGGGCCTGCTGCTGGGGCTGAGCGCCTGTCTGGAGATCCCGCTGATGATCGCGGTGGGCACCTGGGCGGAGCGGATCGGCAAGGCCAGGCTGCTGCTGGCGGCGACGGTCTGCGCGACCCTGTTCTTCGCGGCGCTGCCGCTGGCGGAGAGCCGGGCCGCCCTGCTGCTGCTCCAACTGCCCAACGCCTTCTGGACCGCCGTGGTGATGAACATCCCCGTGGTGATGCTCCAGGACGCCCTGCCGGGCCGGGCGGGCACCGCGTCCTCGCTGTACGCGAGCGCGTTCAAGACCGGCATGTTCCTCGGCGGCCTCGCCGTCGGCACGGTCGCCACCTGGACGGGCTACGGCCAGGTGTTCTGGGTCTGCGCGGGCCTCACCGCCGCCGCCGGCCTGCTGGTGTTCCTGGCCCGGGGCGCCCGGGGCCCCGTCTCCCACCCCCTCGACGAAGGGAGCGCCGCATGAGCGCGCCGCCCGCCTGCACGGTGATCGTCCCGACCTACAACCGGGTCGCCCTGCTCCGGCACACCCTGGACGCGCTGGTGCGCCAGCGGCTGGAGCCGGGCGACGGGTTCGAGGTGGTCGTGGTGGACGACGGCTCCACCGACGCCACCGCGGAGCTCGCCGCGTCCTACCGCGACCGGCTGGACCTGCGCTACTTCTTCCAGGAGGACCGGGGCTACCGGGTCGCCGCCGCCCGCAACGTGGGCATCGCCCACGCCCGCGCCGAGGTGTGCGTGCTGGTCGACTCCGGCGTGGTGCTGCACTCGGGTGCGCTGGCCGCCCATCTGGCGGCGCACCGGGCGGCCGACGGCCCGGTGGCGGTGACCGGCTACGTCTTCTGCTTCAACGAGGGCAACGAGGACGGGGAGCTGATCGCCAAGGCCATCGACCACGCCGACCCGGACGCCTCGATCGCCGCGTTCGCCGCCGAGGGGCGGTGGCTGGACCTGCGCGAGACGTACTACGCGCGCTACGGCGAGGACCTGGGCGCGCTGACCGCGCCCTGGCTGATGTGGTGGACCTGCAACGTGTCCGCGAACACCGCGCAGCTGCGCGAGGTCGGCGCCTTCGACGAGGCGTACCGGGCCTGGGGCGCGGAGGACGTGGACCTCGGGTACCGGCTGCACACCGCGGGCGCCCGGTTCGTGCTGCGCCGGGACGCCTCCTCGCTGCACGTGCCGCACGAGAAGAGCTACTCCGGCAACATGGCCGCGGCCGCCGCCAACTACCGCTACTTCGCGGCGAAGTACGACACCCCGGTGGCGCACCTGGTGCCGGACCACCACTTCGAGGAGATCGAGGACATCCTGCGTTCGCGGGGCCTGGCGCCGGGCCGGCCGAGCCCGCTGTTCGGCACGGCGGTGCGCGGCGTCGAGCCGGAGCAGGCGCGATGACCCCGCCGGTGATGGGCAGTTGGACGGAGTGGTACCTGCGGACCGAGCGCTCGGCGGGCACGGTGCTGGTGTTCGCGCCGCACCCGGACGACGAGGTGATCGCCTGCGGCGGCACGATCGCGCGGCTGGCCGCCGAGGGCGCGCGGGTGCGGATCGTGTTCGCGACCGACGGCGCGATGTCGCACTCGGCGGTGCTGGGCATCCACCGCGATCCGGCGCCCGCCGAGCTGCGGCTGATCCGCCGGGGCGAGGCGCGCGCGGCGGCGAAGGAGCTCGGCCTGCCGGAGGACGCGGTGCACTTCCTGGACTTCCCGGACACCGCGCTGGCCGGGCACCTGGCGGCCTTCCGGGCCCGGGTGCTCGACGTGCTGCGGGTGCACCCGGGCGTCAGCGAGGTCTACCTGCCGCACGAGGTGCGGGAGTTGAACGCCGACCACCGGCTGACCGGGGAGACCGTGCTGGCCTGCCTGGCGGAGCTGGACCTGACCCCGCTGATCCACCGGTACGTGGTGTGGGACGAGCGCACCGAGCAGGAGTTCGCCTTCGTCAACCGCAACCCGCCCGCCGCCGGAGCGGGGGTCGCCGAGCGGCTGGTCACCGTGGACATCACCGAGCAACTGCCGCGCAAGCAGGCCGCGTTCCGCGCGCACCGGACCCAGGTCGAGCTGTACGCCCCGGGGCAGACCCGGCCGGTCGTGCCGGAGCCGTTCCAGCAGCGCGTGTTCACCACCCCCGTCGAGGAGTTCTGGATCACCGAGCCGGCCGCCGTCCGGCTGGAAGTGGAGTAGCCGCCGTGACCGACGAACCCCTGCCCGCGCTGCGACCGCTCGCCGAGTGGCCGCGCCTGGAGTCCGCCGTCCCGCCCGACCCGGAGGTCGAGCGGAAGGTCGCCGAGATCCTCGCCGCGCTGACCCCGGAGGAGAAGATCGGGCAGCTGGTGCAGCCCGAACTCGCGCAGCTGACCGCCGAGGACGTCCGCGCGTACCGGATCGGCTCGGCGCTCAACGGCGCCGGGATCTGGCCGGACGGCAAGCGGCACGCCGCCGTCCGGGACTGGGTGGACATGGTGGACCACTTCTGGTCGGCCGCCGAGCGGGCGTGGGAGGGCCGCCCGTTCCGGATCCCGTTCCTGTGGGCCACCGACGCCGTCCACGGGCACAACAACGTGTACGGGGCGACGGTCTTCCCGCACAACATCGGCCTCGGCGCGGCCGGCGACCCGGAGCTGATCCGCCGGATCGGCGCGGCGACGGCCCGCGAGGTCGCCGCCACCGGCATGGACTGGATCTTCGCGCCCACCGTCACCAACCCGCGCGACCGCCGCTGGGGGCGCTACTACGAGGGCTACGGCGAGGACCCGGCGCTCGGGTACGCCTACGGCCGGGCGATGGTGGAGGGCCTGCAGGGCGACGCGGCGGCGCTGCGCACCGACGAGCGGGTGCTCGCCACCCTGAAGCACTGGATCGCCGACGGCGGCACCGCGGACGGCGGCGACCGGGGCACCGCCCGGTGCGAGGAGCAGGTGCTGCGGGACATCCACGCGCAGGGCTTCCTCGGCGGGATCCGGGCCGGGGCGCAGAGCGTGATGGTCTCGTTCAGCAGCTGGGAGCACCCGGCCAACTACGACCACACGCCGGGCCGGGCGGAGCCGTACAACCACAAGGTGCACGGCAGCCGGTACCTGATCACGGACGTGCTGAAGGGCGCGCTGGGCTTCGACGGCATCGTGATCAGCGACTGGGACGCGCACGCGGAGGTGGCGGGCTGCTCGGCGGGCGACGCCAACTACGCGATCAACGCGGGGCTGGACGTGCTGATGGTGGCCGGGCGGGACGCCTGGCAGAGCGTGTACCGCAACGCGCTGGAGGGCCTGCGGTCGGGGGTGATCGCGCCGGAGCGGATCGACGACGCGGTGCGCCGGGTGCTGCGGGTGAAGATGCGCGCGGGCCTGTGGGAGCGGCCGCGGCCGGGCGCGCGCTCGCTGACCGGGCCCGGCGCCCCGGCGGTGATCGGCTCGGCCGAGCACCGGGAGCTGGCCCGGGAGGCGACCCGCAAGTCGCTGGTGCTGCTCAAGAACACGCCCGGGGTGCTGCCGATCGCCCCCACCGCCCGGGTGCTGGTGTGCGGCAGCGCGGCCGACGACCTGCAGAAGCAGTGCGGCGGCTGGACGCTCACCTGGCAGGGCGACGACGTCGAGCGGGCCGACCTGCCGGGCGGCGCCACGATGGCGGACGCGCTGCGCGAGGCGGTCGGGGCCGGGACGTGCACGGTGGACCCGGTGCTGGAGAGCGCCGAGCCGGGCGCGTTCGACGTGGCGGTGGTCTGCCTCGGCGAGGACGCGTACGCGGAGATGCGCGGCACGGTGAAGCCCTGGCGCTCGATCGGGTACGCGGACCTGAAGCGCAGCTACGCGCGCGACCTGGAGCTGCTGCGCCGGCTGCGGGCGGCCGGGGTGCCGGTGGTGACGGTGTTCTTCACCGGCCGGCCGCTGTACTGCACGGAGGAGATCAACCTGTCGGACGCCTTCGTGGTGGCCTGGCTGCCCGGGCCGTTCGCCCAGGGGGTCGCCGACGTGCTGGTCGCGGACGCGCGGGGCGGGGTCCGGTACGACTTCCAGGGCCGGCTGCCCTCGTCCTGGCCGCGCACCCGGGACGCCAGCGCGGTGAACCGGATCCCCCCGCACCTGCCGGACTACCGGGTGCCGGCGGAGGAGACCGCGCCGACGGGGCGTCACCGGCCGCTCTTCGCGGTCGGGCACGGGCTGTCGGTGCACGAGGCGTCCCCGGCGGGTCCGCTGGAGCCGCACGTGCCGGAGCCGGCGCCGCCGGCGCCCGCCGTCGACGGGCCGCTGCGGGTGCTGGACGCGGACGGGACGCCGTACCGGTTGCGGATCGGCGGCCACAACACCTGGTCGCGCGAGGACGTCCACCTGGACCGGGTGACGGACTGCCTGATCGTCCGGTCGACGCCGCTGCCGGCCGGGGCCGGGCTGAACCTGGTGTTCAAGGGGTACCAGGCGTTCGTGTACGCGGAGGCGCCCGGCGGCGAGCCGGCGGACCTGCGCGGGTACCTGGACGGCGGCGGGAGCCTGCGGTTCTCGGTGCGGGTGCGGCAGGCGCCGTCGGCCCCGCTCCACCTGGCCTGCCACGACGACTTCCCCGCCCAGCCGGGCCTGGACCTCGCGCCCTGGCTGCCCGGCGCCGGGGCCGAGGAGTGGACGGAGGTCGCGGTGCCGCTGGCCGAGCTGGCGGCGATCGGCACGGACCTGCGGCACGTGGCGGTGCCGTTCATGCTCTACACCGCCGGGACGGCCGAGCTGGACGTCGCGGAGGTGTCCTGGCAGCTCGGCTGACGGATCGGCTCTGCTGGCGGAGCGGCTCGGCTGACGGACGGCCGCCCCCGGGCTCGCACCCCGGGGGCGGCCGCGTTCGCCGTCCCCCGAGTCTGGGCCGGTGGGTGGCGCGGCGTCAAAGGACAGCTGTCGGCCCCGATTGGACTTTTGTGCCGGTCGGGGCCGTTTTGCGTCCACCGGCCGCCCACCCCTTGACGGTGTCCGCGAGGGGCTGCCACGGTGTGCTCGAAGTTGCCGTCTCCTGACGCGGAGTGCGCAACTCGGAGCATCAGCTCCCCAGGCCGGGGCTCGCACACCCGCCGCTCCCCCACGTCGGCGCACCGTCACCCGAGGAGTACCCGTGCCCACCCTCCTGCACCGAACCCTGGCCGCCGGGGTCGCCGCCGCGACCCTGGCGCTGGCCGCTGCCGTTCCGCCGGCCGCCGCGGCTCCCCCGTCCGCGGCGACCTTCTCGATCTCGGTCGGCTCGCCGGTCACCTACGGCCACCCGACCGACACCCCGGCCGTGCCGTACATCGACAAGGACGGCACCTTCTGGTTCCAGCAGTCGGCGGCGCTCTACGGCACCAACGACGTCCGCTACTGGGACTTCTTCTCCGGCACCGACTTCGACACCGCGAGCCGCAACGCGACCGTCAGCAACTACGTCAACCCGGCCAACTCCAGCGACCGCAACAACGACACCACCTGGCGCTGCAACAACTCCCCCACCGGTCTGGAGGCCACCAACGCGCCCGCCGGCAGCGGCTACGCGCACAAGAACTACTGCGACCTGTCGGGCGTGTGGATCGACCCGGACACCGGCGACTGGTACGGGCTGGTGCACAACGAGTTCACCCCGCAGCCCTTCGGCGACGGCCTGCACTACGACGCGATCGACTACGCGGTCTCCACCGACCAGGGCAGGACCTGGAAGATCAAGGACCACGTGATCACCTCGCCGTACAGCACCAAGCGCGGTGACACGGCGGCCTTCCCGAACCAGACGTACTACTACGGCGACGGCGACCAGCGCCTGTTCGTGGACGCCGCCTCCGGCTACTTCTACGTCTTCTACGGCTCCCGGGTGGTCGACAAGTCCGGCGGCTGGAAGGCCTTCCACGAGCACGTGGCCCGCGCCCCGATCTCCGGGAAGATGGCGCCCGGCTCCTGGCAGAAGTGGTACAACGGCGCCTGGACGGAGGCGGGCGTCGGCGGACGCGAGTCCAACATGGTGCCGGTCGACGGCTCCAGCACCACCGGCTACACCCCGGCCTCCGGCGAGTACAACCCGGCCAACACCGGGACCAGCGACCAGCAGGTGGCCGCGGGCAAGATGCCGCCCACCTCGCCGCTGTTCGTCATGGACATCACGTACAACGCCTACCTGGGCCTGTACATCGGCGAGCCGCAGGCCGTCGACCAGAGCGGCAACGCCCCGCAGAAGTACTACGCCACCGACGACCTGGCGAGCCAGAAGTGGTACCCGATCGGCGACAGCGGCAGCTACCACACCGCGTCCTGGTACCGGTGGTTCCTCGACGGCGCCAACCGGACCAGCTCCACCATCGTCGGCAAGACCTTCCGCTCGTACTGCGCTTTCGGCTGCTCCGGCGGCGCGTCCGGCCAGTACGTGAACCTGACCATCGACTCCTCCGCGCCGGCCGCCGCGCCGGTCGACCTCTCGCGCAGCTACCGGATCGCGAGCGGCGGCGGGCGGGTGCTGGCCCAGGTCTCGGGCTCCTCGGCGACCACCTCGGTGGCGGCGGCGACCGGCTCGGCGCTGGAGCAGTGGACCTTCGCGGCCAACGGCGACGGCTCGTACCGGATCACCAACGGCTCCACCGGTCAGCTGCTGGGCGTCCCCGCCACCGGGACGGCGGGCCGCGCCTGGGGCGCCAAGCCGACCGTGACCGCGGCCGGGCAGGGCGGGCCGAGCGTCGGCCAGCAGTGGTTCGTGATCGCCAACTCCTCCGGCGGCACCTTCCGCCTGGTCAACCGGTACAGCGGCCTGGTGCTCGGCCTGTCCTCGGACAGCGCCCGGCCCGCCGAGACCACGCCGGTGCGCAGCTGGACCGACAGCAGCGGCACCGCGGTCGGCGGCGGCCGGGCGGCCGCCGAGCAGACCCTGACCCTCACCCCGGTCGGCTCGGCGCAGGAGACGGTCGCCGTCACCAACCCGGGCGACCAGTCGACGAAGGTCGGCACCGCGGTCTCGCTGCAGCTCTCCGGCACCGACTCGGCCGGCAAGGCGCTCACCTGGTCGGCGACCGGCCTGCCCGCCGGACTGTCGATCAGCTCCGCCGGGCTCGTCACCGGCACGCCGACCGCGACCGGCGCCTCCACCGTGACGGTCACCGCCTCCTCGGGGACGGCCGGCGGCTCGGCCGCCTTCACCTGGTCGGTCAACACGGCACTGAACGGCACCCACACCCTGGTCGCCTCCGGCAAGGCCCTGGACAACCCCAACCACTCGACCACGCAGGGCACCCAGCTGGTCGTCTGGTCGCCGAACGGCGGCGCCAACCAGAACTGGGTCCTCACCCAGCAGGCCGACGGCAGCTACCAGATCGTCAACGGCGAGTCGAACCTCTGCATGGACGTCAACGGCGGCTCGACCGCGGCCGGCGCGGCGATCATCCAGTGGGCCTGCACCGGCGGCTCCAACCAGCGGTGGAACGTCACCGCGGCCACCGGCGGCTACAAGGTGACCAGCCAGAAGAGCGGGCTGTCGCTGACCACCGCCTCCAGCGGCAACGGCGCGCTGGTCACCCAGCAGACCGACACCGGCTCGGCCCTCCAGCGCTGGACCATCGGCTGACCCGACGCCACGCCGACGGGCCCCGCGGAGCACCCGCTCCGCGGGGCCCCGCGCCTTGTCAGGCGGCGGCCGTGACGGCCTCCACGAGGTCGACCGTCTCGGCGGCCGGCGGCTCGGTGACGGACACCGGCTCCCCGAAGGCGCTGAACGAGACGGTGGAGGCCCGCGGGCCGGCCTGGCGGGCCAGCTTCACCAGGTACGGCGTACCGGTCGTGGCCACGTACAGCTCGGCGCCCTGGCCGGGCGTGCCGCTGTGGACCTGCAGGGTGTCGGTGCCGTTCATGGTCGTCGAGCCGACCTTCTCCTGCTCCTCGCCGCCGATGTTCTCGTCGAGGAAGTCCAGGATCCACTCCGGGTCGCACCGGGCGACCAGGTCGTCCAGCGGCTTGTACCCCCGGTGGACCAGCACGTAGCGGTCGGCCAGCCGGGCCGGGGCAGCCGCCCTCTGCGAGCCCTCGAACTCCTTCCAGAAGTCCGCCGATCCCTTGACCCAGGCCCGCTGCCCGATCCGGCGCACCTCCACCGGGCCCCTGGACTCGCCCGCGAGGGTGCCGGTGCAGTGGCCCGAGCGGTCGGCGGTGACCGACACGGTCGGGAAGCGGTAGCTGCGGACGCCCACCGCCAGGTTGAAGGTGAAGGACGGGGCGTCGGCGAGGGCCTGCCGTCCGGTGCGGACCACCTGCGGGGCCGACATGGCCGCGACCGCCGGCGCCTTGTCCGCCTCGGCCACGGCCTCCGAGGAGCCGCCCCCGCCGGTACACCCGGCCAGTCCCGCCGCCGCCAGCAGCCCCGCCCCGCTCCGCCTCGCCCATCCTTGCAGGTGCACCTGCGGTCCTCCCCCTGATCGTCACCGAACCGCCGGACCCTAGCAGGGAAGGCCGTCGGCGGGGACGGGATTTCGACCGGTGGAACGGCCCGGGGCGGCCGGGCGGCGCGTAGGCTCGGGGCGGCGGAGCGCGGCGAGCCGAAGGAGGGCGCGGGATGGCGGCGGAGGGCCGGTGGCGCAGGACGGGCCGCGAGGTGCTGCACACGGGACGGTTCCTGCGGCTGCTGCGGGACACCGTCGAGGCCCCCGGAGCCCCGGGGTACGCGTACGAGCACGTCCAGGTCGCCGACGCGGTGCGGGTGGTCGCGCTCGACGGGCAGGGGCGGATCGTGCTGGTGGAGGACGAGTTCTACCTCACCGGCCGGCGCATGCCGAGCCTGCCAGGCGGCGGGATCGAGCCCGGCGAGCTGCCGGAGGCCGCGGCCCGACGCGAACTCGAGGAGGAGACCGGCCTGCTCGCACGGCACTGGGAGCCGCTCGGAGCCGTCCACCCGCTGCCGGGTGCGAGCTCCACGGTGGTGCACCTGTTCCGGGCCACCGAACTGCACCCGGGCCGCCGCGCCCCGGACGACACCGAGGGCGAGCTGACCGTCCGGGAGTGCCCGTTCGCCGAGGCCCTGGCCATGGCCCTGGACGGCCGGATCACCGAAGCGGGCAGCGTCACCGCCCTCCTCCTCGCCGACCGCCGGCCGACCGGCCGGCCCGCACCAACGACCCGCGAGACCACGCCCGGGCCCGGGGCAACAGATGGACAATAGGATCTCCAGATCGACCTGAGTGCACCTCCGAGTGCTTCGGGGACAGAGCCGAACAGGCGGGCCGCGACGACATCGCGGCCCGCGTACTCAGGAATCTCGCCGTTCTTCACAATCAGATGGGCGACGGCGCGGCCGGGCTCGTCCACGGTCAGCGCGCCCTCGAACTCGGCGTCCCGGAGGACGACAACGTACTGGTCACCGTCATGGCGTCTGCCCACCTGCAGCTGAACGACTTCGTCTCGGCCGAGGCGGGGTACCGGCGGGCGGTCGAGATCTGGCGGCAGCACGGCAACCCGTACAACATCGCCGTGGCCCTGGCCAACCTCGGCGACAGCCTGCGGGGGCTGGGCCGCCGCGACGAGGCGCTGGCCGCCCTCGACGAGGCCCTCCAGATCAACGAACAGATCGGCAACCTGAAGAGCGTCACCAGCTGTCTGCTGATCACGGGCCGCACCCACCTCCACTTCGACGAGTTGGACCAGGCCGCAACCGTTCTCCAGTCCGCCGTCGACCTCGCCCGCGAACAGCGCCTCCCCGCCTACGTCCAAGAAGGCACCGAAGGACTGGACGAACTCCGACGACGCCGAGCCGAACCGGCGTGACCGGAACCGAAGACGCTCAAGAACCGGGCGCCGGGGGCCGATCTCCAGGGCCTGCCGCCGGCTCTCAGAGCGCGGCCCAGGCCGGGTCGCGGCCGGTCAGGGCGAGTAGCCGGGTCTGGGCGTCGGCGCCCGCCGGGGCGGGGAGCGCGGGTTCGAACAGCCCGGTCGCGGCCAGGTTGCGGTAGCCGCGGAACTCGCTGAGCGCGAAGACCGCGGCCTCCGGCGCCATCCGCCCCGGCTCGCCCAGCGCGCGGGCGAGGTCCCAGGAGTGCACGACGGTCTCGGCGATCAGCTCGACGGCGTACCCGCCGGCGTCGCGCAGTCCGTACGGCGGGTGGATCAGCCGGTCCGGCGCGCCGGGTGCGGCGAGCGCGTCGGCGCCGCTGTGCGCCGCGCTCCGCCAGACGCCGCCGGGGTTGACCCCGAGCACGTCGCCCTCGAAGCGGCGGCCGAGCTGCTCCGCCGTGTAACCGCCGAGCAGTTGGCAGACCCACATGTGCTGGGCGGTGACGTGGTTGACCAGGTCACGGACCGTCCACCGCGGGCACGGTGTGGAAGCGCTCCAGCGGTCCTCCGGAACGGCCGCGACCAGCCGTCCGAACTCCTGGGCCGCGGCGCCGTACCGGGCCCGGACAGCCGCGTGGAAGCCGGGTGCGTGCGGGCATTCCATGGCACGCCCTCCGTTCTGCCGGGAAACCCCACCGGACACTCCCAGTGAACAGAACGGATCGCCCGAACGCCAGGAGCGGGCGGTGACGGAGCGGCTACGGCGCTCGGGTCAGCGCGGGTAGGCCTTGATCACCTTGCCGGTGCGGTCGGCGGCGAGGTAGCTGCTGCCGTAGGCGTCGGCGAGGTAGACCCGGATGGTGGGCTGGCCTTCGCTCCAGGCGTCGATGATCAGGTAGCGGCTGGTCGGGTTGGGGATGTTCAGCGCCTTCTCGGCCTGCTCGATCAGCGACGGCACGATGTTCCAGTCGTAGACGCCCAGGTCGATGATCTTGTCGCTGGAGCTGAAGGTGCCGCTGAAGTGCTCCAGCTTGGCGGCGCGGCCGTTGCGGTACTGCCAGGTGTCGTACAGCTTGGCGTCGGCGGTGGTCGGGGCCTTGGCGCTGGCGTACTCGGGGTAGACCACCAGCTCGTCGACCTTGCTGCCGCCCATCTGCGCCTCCAGGGCGGCCACGGCGGTGTTCAGGCCGGCGGGGGTGAGCAGGTCCACCTTGCCGGTGGTGGTCTTGGGCGTGCTGCTGGGCTTGGCGGAGCCTCCGCCGCCGGTCCCGGTCCCGGTCCCGGTCCCGGTCCCGTTGCCGGTGGACTGACCGCCGGGGCTCTGGGTGGCGCCGGCGTCGTTGCTGCGGCCCCCGTGGTTGCCGGTCTCCCGGTTGTACGTCCAGACCAGGCCCGCCACGACCACCACGGCGGCGGTGGCCAGCGCGACGGTCGTCAGCCCGCCGCGCTTGCGGGCAGGGGCGGGTGGGTGGGCGTCGTACGGGGAGGTCGGGCCGCCGGCCCACGCCGATCCCGCGGTCGGGCCCTGGAAGCCACCGCCCGCGGTGGGCGACTGGGCGGGCCACGGGGTGGACTGCCCGGTGACGGACTGCGCGGGCCACGGGGTGGACTGCCCGGTCGCGGACTGCGCGGGCCACGGCGTCGGCCGACCCGTCGCGGACTGCGCCGGCCACGGCGTGCCGGCGCCTGCGGCGGGCGCGCCGAAGGCGGGCGCACCGGTGGCGGGCCACGGCGTGCCGGGCTGCTGGCCGCCGGTCGGCCAGGGGGTGGACGGGTCGGCGGGCGGGCCCGGGGTGATCGTGGGACGGCCGGTGTCGCGCTCGGTGGAGGAGTACGCGATGGCCGGGCCCTGCTCGGCGGCGGCCAGCAGCCGGTCGAGCTCGGCGCCGTCGGGCCGGGTGGCGGGGTCGCGGCCGAGCATCCGGGCGAGCACCGGGCCGAGGGGGCCGGCGTGGACCGGCGGCGGCAGCGGCTCGTCGAGGACGGCGGCCAGCGTGGCGAAGGTGGTCGCGCGGCGCAGCGGGTGGTGGCCCTCGACGGCGACGTACAGCGTCATGCCGAGCGACCAGAGGTCGGAGGCGGGGTCGCCCTCGTTGCCGCGGATGCGTTCGGGGGCGATGTACTCGGGCGAGCCGATCAGCGCGCCGGTGGCGGTGAGGCTGGTGGTCTCGGTCATCGCGGCGATGCCGAAGTCGGTGAGCACGGGCGTGCCGTCGAGGCGCAGCAGGACGTTGCCGGGCTTGACGTCGCGGTGCTGGATGCCGGCGGCGTGCGCGGCGCGCAGGGCGGCGAGGACGCCGCGGCCGATCCTGGCGGCCTCGGCGGCCTTCAGCGGGCCGTCGGCGATCCGGTCGGCGAGGGAGCCGCCGGGGACGAGTTCCATCACCAGCCACGGGTGGGGCAGGTCGGGGGTGTCGACGATGTGGTGGATGGTGGCGACGTTGGGGTGCTGGAGGCGGGCGAGGGCGCGGGCCTCGCGCAGGACGCGCTCGCGGAGCTCGTGCGCGGCGGCCGGGTCGGCGGCGAGCACGGCGGGGTCGGGCGGCCGGACCTCCTTGAGCGCGACCTCGCGGTGCAGGGCGGTGTCGCGGGCCTTCCAGACCACGCCCATGCCGCCGCCGCCGAGCCGCTGCAGCAGTTCGAACCGTCCGTCGATCAGCCGGTCGGCCGGCCCCCCAGTGTCCATGGGCGTCATCGTAGGGGGCCGGACGGACGGCGGCGCCGCCCCGCCCCGGTGGAGGGCGGGGCGGCGCTTGGGGCACCTCGGTGGTGTGGGGACGTACCGGATTCGGCTCAGACGGTGGCCTCGGCGGGTGCCCGGTTCTCCGGCTCGGCGGCCTCGGCCTCGCCGTGGCCCTGCGGCCGGGCGTGCCGGGGCAGCAGGAAGACCGCGGCGAAGACGACGGCCAGCATGGCGATCTCCACCCCGAGGGTGAACTGCTCGGCCTTGACGAAGTCGGTGGACTTGATCCGCTCGAAGAAGACGGTGCCGAGGATCGCGGTGCCGAGCGCGGCGCCCAGCTGCTGGACGGAGGTGAGGGTGCCGGAGGCGGAGCCGGTCTCGTGCGGCTCGACGGAGGCGAGCACGGTGTCGAAGAACGGCGCCATCACCAGGCCCATGCCGAAGCCGGAGACGGTCAGCGCGGGGATCAGCTGCCAGGGGGTGACCTCGGCGCCCGCGAGCTGCAGGGTGAGGATCAGGCCGCCGACGCCGAGCACCATGACGACCAGGCCGGCGTGCATCACCTTGCGGCCGAAGCGCTGCAGGCCCTGGGAGAGGACGAAGGCGACGACCATGCCGATCGAGGACGGGATGCCGGTGAGGCCCGCCTTGAACGGCGAGTAGTGCAGGCCGAGCTGGGTGTAGAGGCTGAAGGTCAGCCAGAAGCCGGTCATGGCGGAGAAGAACATCAGGCCGAGCACCATGCCGCCGCTGAAGCCGCGCTTGGCGAACAGGCTGGGCTCCACCAGCGGGTCGCCGCCGCGGGCGCTCTTGCGCTTCTCGTACCAGCCGAAGAATCCGAACACCGCGACGGACAGGCCGATCAGGACGAACGCCCAGGCCGGCCAGTCGTGCTCGCGGCCCTGGACCAGCGGGTAGACCATCAGCGCCGAGCCGCCGGCGGCGAGCAGCGCGCCGAGCAGGTCGAGGCGGACGGTGCGGGCGCTCTTCCACTCGGGGAGGAAGGCGCGGCCGCCGGCGACGGCGAACAGGCCGAGCGGGATGTTGATCAGGAAGATCATCCGCCAGCCGGTGCCGAACAGGTCGGCGTCGACCAGCCAGCCGGCCAGGATCGGGCCGCCGACCGTGGACAGGCCCATCACCGGGCCGAACATGCCGAACGCGGTGGCCTGTTCCTTCTCGGAGAAGATGTCCTTGAGGATGCCCAGGCCCTGCGGCAGCATGACGGCGCCGAGCAGGCCCTGGACGACCCGGGCGGCGATCAGCTGGTCGGGCTCCTGGGCCAGGCCGCAGGCGATCGAGCCGAGGGTGAAGCCGACGGCGCCGATCAGGAACATCCGGCGGCGGCCGAAGATGTCGCCGAGGCGGCCGCCGGTGATCAGGCCGATGGCCATGGCGAGGGTGTAGCCCGCGCCGAGCCACTGGATGGTGGACTCGCCGCCGCCGATGTCGGCGCGGATGGCGGGGGCGGCGATGTTGGTGACGAGCGAGTCGAGGAGGTCCATGACCTCCGCGGCGAGGATCACGAAGAGCGCGACCCATCGCCACTTGTAGGGCGTGTCGGACACCGGGTGCTCCAGGGGGAATCCAAGGACGTACGAACAGCGTTTGCTGCGACGAACACTGTTCTACGCGTCGCGCGGAGATCTGTCAAACACCGTTCGTCCGCCCGAACGGCGTTCGTCGGAGGTACGATGTTCGTCGACCGCACAGCAGCGAAAGCAGGTGGCCCATGTCGACGTCGGCGATGCCCGAGATCCCCTGGCACAAGGCGCGCAAGGGCGAGCCCCGGCAGCCCCTGAGCCGGGAGCTGATCGTGGAGACCGGCGTGCGGCTGCTGGACGCCGAGGGCCTGGGCGGCGTCACCATGCGCCGGGTCGCCCAGGAGCTGGGCACCGGCCCGGCCTCGCTGTACGCGCACGTCTCCAACAAGGACGAGCTCTGCGAGCTGATGCTGGAGCGGATCGCGGGCGAGATCCCGCTCCCCGCGGAGCCCGAGCCGGCCCGCTGGAAGGAGCAGGTGCTGGAGATCGCGCTGGCCGCGCAGAAGGTCTTCACCGCGCACCGGGACATCTCGCTGGTCTCGCTCGGCGCCATCCCGCTCGGGCCCAACCAGCTGCGTTTCACCGAGTTCCTGCTCGACCTGCTGCTGCGGGCGGGCGTCCCGGGCCAGCAGGCCGCCTGGGCGCTGGACGCGCTCGCCCAGCTGATCGACGTCGACGCGTACGAGGCGACCCTCTACACCGGGAAGATGTCCGGGCAGGACCCCCAGGCGTACTTCGAGTCCATCCGCGGCTACCTGCACGCGCTGCCGGCCGACCGCTACCCGGTGCTCAGCGGCATGGCGGACACCCTGGTCACCGGCGACGGCGACCAGCGCTTCGTCTTCAAGATCGAGACCCTGCTGCGCGGCCTGGAGACCTACATCGAGCGGCCCGCCGAGGGCTGAGCCACCGGGCCGGTGGAGCCGCGGACGACCAGTTCGGTGGCGAGCTCGACGTGCAGCGCCTCCACCGTCCGGCCCTCCATCAGGCGCAGCAGCAGGCTGACCGCCATGCCGCCGAGCTCCTCCAGCGGCTGGCGGACGGTGGTGAGCATCGGCACCGAGCTGCGGCTGAGGTACAGGTCGTCGAAGCCGGTGACGGAGAGGTCCTCGGGCACCCGCAGGCCGCGTTCGTGGGCGGCGCGCAGTGCGCCCACGGCGGCCTTGTCGTTGAACGCGGCCAGTGCGGTGGGGCGCTCGGGCAGGTCGAGCAGGCGGCGGGCGGCGGTGTGGCCCCAGTCGCTGGTGGGCTCGATGGAGGCGACCAGGGCCGGGTCGACCAGGACGCCGACCTCGGCGAGGGCCGAGGCGTGCCCGGCCAGCCGCGAGCTGCTGGCGAGCCACTCGCTGGGGCCGTTGATCAGGCCGATCCGGCGGTGGCCGAGGCCGACCAGGTGCGCGGCGACGTTGCGGGCGCCGGCGAAGTGCGCGGCGGAGACCGCGGCGATGTCCCGCGGCACCGGGGTGCGCGGGTCGATGACCACGAACGGGACGTCGCGGCGCCGCAGTTCGGCCAGCTCCTCGCTCTCCTCCACGGGGAGGATCAGCAGCGCGCCGGCGATGTCGCGCCGGCCCGGGAGCTCGGCGAGCACCCGGGCGTCCCGGGCGGCCTCGCCCGCGTTGAGCACCAGCTGCCGCCCGTGGGCGTCCAGCGCCTCGGCGACGGCGGAGAGGATCACGCCGAAGTAGTCGGTGAGCAGGTACGGGCAGCGGACCAGGACCGCCCCGGGGCGGGCGGGCGGCCGGGCGGCCGGACCGCCGAGCCGCTCCACCGCCTGCTCGACCGCCTGCCGGGTCCCGGCGGTGACCACGGCCTGGCCGTTGAGGACCCGGGAGACGGTGGCGATCGAGACGCCCGCCTCCGCCGCCACCTCCCGGACCGTCACCTTCGTGGAACGCGGCCTAGCCATTTGTTACATCGTTTCGTTTCACAACTCCCATCGTAGCGCTAGTTATTGACAGCGAACAGCGCCGCCGTTTACCTAATCGCAGCACAGGATTTGCTGCAAATGTTTCATTTTGTTACAGGGAGAGCCATGAACAGACCCGTCCTCGGCGCCGCCACCGCCGGTGCGGTGGCGCTGAGCCTGCTGGGCAGCACCACCGCGGTCCAGGCCGCCGCCGCGGCCCGCCGGCCCGGCCCC
Source organism: Kitasatospora terrestris (assembly GCF_039542905.1). NCBI lineage: Bacteria > Bacillati > Actinomycetota > Actinomycetes > Kitasatosporales > Streptomycetaceae > Kitasatospora > Kitasatospora terrestris. Next base: position 8,003,767 of record NZ_BAABIS010000001.1, on the reverse strand, counting down.
GCCCTCGCCGAGGTCTGGGTCACCACCCCGGACCGCGCCGAACTCCTCCACCACCGCGACCCGGTCGCCTTCGCCCCCGGCGGCTCGGACCGCACCACCATCACCGTCGACCCGCAGCAGACCTTCCAGTCGATGGACGGCTTCGGCGCCGCCCTCACCGACTCCGCCGCGGCCGTCCTCGCCGGACTCGCCCCGGACGCCCGGGAGCGCGCCATGCGGCAGCTCTTCGACCCGGAGCAGGGCATCGGCGTCAGCTTCCTGCGCCAGCCCGTCGGCTCCTCCGACTTCACCGCCGCCACCGAGCACTACAGCCTGGACGACGTCCCGGCCGGGCAGACCGACTTCCCGCTGGCGCACTTCTCGATCGCCCGCGACGAGCAGCGGGTCCTCCCCCTGCTGCGCGAGGCCCGCCGGCTCAACCCGGAGCTCACCGTGATGGCCACCCCGTGGTCGCCGCCCGCCTGGATGAAGACCACCGACTCGCTGATCGGCGGCCGGCTCAAGGACGACCCGAAGATCTACGACGCCTACGCCCGCTACCTGGTGGAGTTCGTCCGGGCCTACGCGGCGGCCGGCGTGCCGATCGACTACCTCTCGCTGCAGAACGAGCCGCAGAACCGCCGCCCCGGCGGCTACCCGGGCACCGACCTGCCGGTCGAGCAGGAGCTCGCGGTCATCCGGATCCTCGGCCCGCTGCTCGAGCAGGCCGGCCAGCGCACGAAGATCCTCGGCTACGACCACAACTGGACCACCCACCCCGGCGACGTCTCCACCACCCCGGCCGGCGAGGACCCGCAGACCGACTACCCGTACCGGCTGCTGGACAGCGACGCCGCCCGCTGGATCGCCGGCACCGCCTACCACTGCTACGCCGGCGACCCCGGCGCGCAGAGCAAGCTGCACGCCGCCCACCCCGACAAGGGCGTCTGGTTCACCGAGTGCTCCGGCTCGCACGGGCCGAACGACACCCCCGAGCAGATCTTCCGCGGAACGCTCACCTGGCACGCCCGCACGCTGACCGTCGGCGCACCCCGCAACTGGGCCAAGTCGGTGGTCAACTGGAACATCGCCCTGCGCGAGGACGGCGGCCCGCACCTCGGCGGCTGCGACACCTGCACCGGGCTGCTCACCGTCCACCCGGACGGCACGGTCACCACCGACGCCGAGTACTTCACCATCGGCCACCTGTCGAAGTTCGTCCGGCCCGGCGCGGTCCGGATCGCCTCGACCAACTACGGCACCACCGGCTGGAACGGGCAGCTGACCGACGTCGCCTTCCGCAACCCGGACGGGTCGACCGCACTGGTGGTGCACAACGAGAACGACGCCCCGCGCAGCTTCGCCGTGGCCGTCGGCGGGCAGCGCTTCGAGTACACCCTGCCGGGCGGCGCACTGGCCACCTTCACCTGGCCGGCCTCGCACCGACTGCGCTCCCAGGAGCGGGAGATCCCCCTCGACGGGGCGAAGGCCACCGCCCTGCCCGCGGGCACCGACGCGGCCGCCGCCCTCGACGGCGACGGCTCGACCCGCTGGTCCAGCGGGCAGGCCCAGGCACCCGGCCAGTACCTCCAGGTCGACCTCGGGCGGCCGACCCGCTTCGACCGGCTCGCCCTGGACAGCGGCGACAACCTCGGCGACTACGCCCGCGGCTGGCGCGTCGAGGCCGGCGAGGACGGCACCCACTGGCGCACCCTCGCGACCGGTACGGGCACCGGCCAGCTGACCACCGTCGACCTGCCCGGCACCCGCACCCGGCACCTGCGGATCACCAGCACCGGTACCGCGGGCGCCTGGTGGAGCATCGCCGACCTCCGCCTGTACCGCTGAACCACCACCCGTACGGCCCCCGCCTCCCCCACACCAGGAGCCGCACCATGCAACGCACCCCGCTCGGCCGGCTGTTCGCCGCCGGCACCGTCCTGGCGCTCGGCGCCACCGGACTGACCACCCTCTCCGCGGCGCACGCCGCCGACACCACCGCCCAGGTCTGGATCACCACCGCCGACGGGTCCAGCCGGCTCACCCGGGGCGCCGACGCGGCGTTCTCCTCGGGCACCCCGCAGTCGCTGGACATCGCGGTCGACGCCGGCGACGTCCGCCAGCCGCTGGTCGGCTTCGGCGCCTCCTTCACCGAGTCCGCCGCGCACCTGGTGGCGGGCCTGGACAGCTCCAACCGCTCGGCGCTGATGAACGACCTCTTCGGCCCGAACGGCATCGGCCTGAACTACCTGCGCCAACCGCTGGGCGCCTCCGACTTCGTCGCCAAGCTGCCCTTCTACACCTACGAGGACACCCGCGGGTCCTTCTCGATCGCCCGCGACCAGGCCGAGATCCTGCCCGCCGTCACCCAGGCCCGCGCGGTCAACCCGGCGATCCGGATCATGGGCACCCCGTGGTCCGCCCCCGCCTGGATGAAGTCCTCCGGCTCCCTGAACGGCGGCGCCCTCAGGCCGGAGAACTACGGCGACTACGCGGACTACCTGGTCAAGGCCGTCAAGGCGTACCAGGGCGCGGGCGCCCCGATCAGCGACCTCACCGTCCAGAACGAGCCCGAGTTCGAGACCGGCTACCCCTCCACCGGGATGACCGCCGCCCAGCAGGCCGACTTCATCAAGGTGCTGGACGGCAGGCTCACCGCGGCCGGCCTCGGCACCGAGGTGTACGCCTACGACCACAACTGGGACAACGCCGGCTACCCGCTCTCGGTGCTCTCCCGGGCCTCCTCGGTGGCCCGGCTGAAGGGCGCCGCCTTCCACTGCTACGGCGGTCAGCCGGAGGCCGAGCAGCAGGTGTACGACACCGGGAAGGCCGTCTACTTCACCGAGTGCTCCGGCACCGACTCCGCGGACAGGTCGCGCACCTTCGCCGACACCCTCAAGTGGCAGACCGAGAACCTGGTGATCCGCAACCTGCGCAGCGGCGGCCGCACCGTGCTGCTGTGGAACATGGCGCTGGACGCCAACGGCGGCCCGCAGTACGGCAACTGCGCCACCAACTGCAACGGCGTGGTGGAGATCAACGGCAACGCGTACACCCGCAACGCCGAGTACTACCTGCTCGGGCACATCGCCAAGTTCACGAAGTCCGGTGCGCACCGCATCGGTTCGACCAGCCAGGGCAGCGGCGGGCTGCAGAACGTCGCCTTCCTCAACCCCGACGGCTCGCGCGGCGCGGTGGTGCTCAACGCCACCGGCTCCTCGCAGCACTTCTCGATCAGCGACAGCGGCCGCTCGCTGAGCTACGACCTGCCGGCCGGCGCGGTCGCCACCTTCACCTGGCCCGGCGCGCCGGTCTCCGGTCCCACGCAGTCCCCCTCGCCCGGCCAGTCCTCCGGGCCGATCTCCCCCACCGCCTGGTACACCGCGGCCAACCTCAACTCCGGCAAGTGCGTGGACGCCGCCGGGTGGGGCACCGCCAACGGCACCGCCGTGCAGCAGTGGGCCTGCGGCACCGGCGCCAACCAGCAGTGGCAGTTCGCCCCGACCGACAGCGGCTGGTACCGGATCACCAACCGCAACGCCGCGGGCGCCGGCCAGGTGCTCGACGTGACCGGGGCCTCCACCGCCGACGGCGCCAAGATCCAGACCTGGCAGTGGTCCTCGGGCGCCAACCAGCAGTGGAAGCCGGTCGCCCAGGCCGGCGGCACGTACGCCCTGGTCTCCCGGTCCAGCGGCAAGTGCCTGGACGTCACCGACGTCTCCACCGCGGACGGCGCCCGGCTGCAGCAGTGGTCCTGCACCGGCGGCGCGGCCCAGTCCTTCCGCCTCACCGCCGTGGGCTGACCGACTCCGGTGTGATCCAAGGAGGTTGACGCGGACCCGCCGCAGGTCTATACCAGTGGGCAGCTCACCTCACGTCCACCACGGCCTGGTCCCCGACCGCGGCCAGGCCCGTGCGCACCCCCATGCCCGCGCACGGGCCGGGCCCGTCCTCGCCCGCTTCCTGGAGAGGGTCCCCCGATGGAACGCGCAACGCCCCCACCGTCCCCCACCCCCGCCCGTCCCGCGCGGCACCGCCGGCGCCGCGGCGCGGTCGGACTGCTCTCCGCCCTCGGCCTCCTGGCCGGCGCGGTCGCCGCGTTCACCGCCGCCGAGCCGGCCACCGCGGCCACCCTCGGCTCCAACTGGTACGCCTCCGCGCCGTACCTGATGCCCGAGGACAACAGCCCGCCGGACGCGGCCGCCGTCATGGACGCCACCGGCCAGAAGGCCTTCCAACTGGCCTTCATCCTGGCCCAGGGCAACAGCTGCTCCCCCGCCTGGGGCGGCACCTCCTCGATCGACTCCGACACCACCATGCCCGCGGTCATCAAGAAGATCCGCGACAAGGGCGGCGACGTCTCGGTCTCCGTCGGCGGCTACGGCGGCACCAAGCTCGGCCAGACCTGCGGCACCCCCGAGGCGACCGCCGCGGGCTACCAGAAGGTGATCACCAAGTACGGCCTCAAGGCGATCGACTTCGACCTGGAGGAGCCCGAGTACGAGAACACCGCCGCCATCCACAACGAGATCGGCGCGGCCCGGATCCTGCAGCAGAACAACCCGGGCCTGTACGTCTCGATCACCACCGCCGGCACCAACGCGGGCACCGGCTGGTTCGGCACCCAGATGCTCAACGAGGCCAAGTCCCAGGGCTTCACGCCGAACAACTACTCCATCATGCCGTTCGACGGCGGCTTCAACGGCGCGGCGGCCCAGACCGACGCCCTGGTGAAGTTCAACCAGATCCTGCAGACCACCTTCGGCTGGACCGAGGCCAACGCCTACGCCCACGAAGGCGTCTCGCTGATGAACGGCCGCACCGACGCCGCCGAGTACTTCCGGCAGGCCGACTTCCAGACCGTGCTGGACTTCGCCACCGCGCACAAGCTGGCCCGCTACACCTACTGGTCGGTCAACCGCGACCGCCAGTGCCCCGGCACCGTCGACCCGGGCCTGTCCGGCTCGTGCTCCAGCGTCGCCCAGAACGACTGGGACTTCACCAAGTTCACCGTGAAGTTCGCCGGTGCCACGCCGCCCACCACCCAGCCCCCGACCAGCAACCCGCCGACCAGCAACCCGCCGGGCACCTGCACCGACCCCGCGTGGAGCGCCACCACCACGTACACCGCGGGCAACAAGGTCTCCTACAACAGCCACAAGTACCACGCCAAGTGGTGGACCCTGAACGAGAACCCGGCCTCCAGCGGCCAGTGGGGTCCGTGGGCCGACGACGGCCCCTGCTGACAACCCGGTCGACCCGACGGTGCGATGCCGTACGATCCGTCGTACGGCATCGCGTGTCGGTCACCGTCCGGGTGAGGCATGGAGGTGCCCGTGAGATTGCCTTCTGGAGGCATCCCACCGTGTCCGTCGAACTGAACCACACCATCGTCCACGCCCGGGACGCCCGGGAGTCCGCCGAATTCCTCGCCCACGTCCTCGGGCTCGAGGTCGGCACCCCCTGGGGCCCGTTCGTCCCCGTCGCCACGTCCAACGGCGTCACCCTGGACTTCGCCTCGATCCCGGCGGAGTCCATCGTCATGCAGCACTACGCGTTCCTCGTCACCGACGAGGTCTTCGACGCCGCCTTCGCGCGCATCCGGGCCGAGGGCCTGGCCCACTGGGCCGACCCGCACGGCAAGCTGCCCGGCGAGATCAACCACCACCACGGCGGCCGCGGCGTCTACTTCCTCGACCCCGCCGGCCACGGCCTGGAACTCATCACCCGCCCCTACGACACCCACCTGCCCGCCGCCTGACCTCACCCCGCCCGCGGCCGGCCGGGAGCCCGTCCCGGCCGGCCGCGGGCTTCCGGTCAGGCGCCGGTGGTGCCGTCGAGGTGCTGGCGGACCAGGTCGGCGTGGCCGTTGTGGCGGGCGTACTCGCCGATCATGTGCAGGTGGATCATGCGCAGCGACATCGCCTCGCCGTCGAGGTCGAAGGTGGTGTCCAGCGGCACTCCGGCGACGGCCTCGTCGGCGAGGCGGACCTCCTCGACCAGGCGGTCGTAGTCCTCCTCGGCGCGGGCCGGGTCGAGGAGCTCGAAGTCGGCGTCCTTGCGGCCCTCGACGAAGTGCAGCGGCTCCACGGGCAGCGCGGAGAACCGGATCCGGAACCAGGTGCGCTCGACCTTGGCCATGTGGCGCACCAGGCCGAGCAGGGTGAGGTTGGAGTCCGGCAGCGGGGCGACGGCGAGCTGCTCGCCGGTCAGGCCCGCGCACTTGTGCAGCAGGGTGGCGCGGTGGAAGGCCAGGTAGCCGGGGAGCATCTCGCCCTCGGGGGCGGAGAGCGAGCCGTCGGGGCGGGTGATCTCGGGTGCGGTCCAGGTCATGGCGTGATCATGCCGCCGGGGACCGGTCCGCCGCCACCCCTTTGTCCGCGCGCCGACCGGGGTTGCTACGATCGCGGCGAGCCGTGACTGGCGCGCAAGGGATGGATTCGACCATCGGGGAGCGGCTCCGCGGCATCGTGCCGCGCTGTCGCCGTGCGCCTGGGCCGTCCGTACCGTCATGGTTCGTCATGAGGAGACCGCCTTGGCCCAGTCCGCGCTTCCCCCGCACACCGCCGCGAACGCCGCCGCCGACACCGCGTTCCGCTCCGCGCTCGACGTGATCCGCGCCGTGGAGCCGCGGGTCGCCGACGCGATCGGCGGTGAACTCGCCGACCAGCGCGAGTCGCTGAAGCTGATCGCCAGCGAGAACTACGCCTCCCCCGCGGTGCTGCTCGCCATGGGCAACTGGCTGAGCGACAAGTACGCCGAGGGCACCGTCGGCCGCCGCTTCTACGCGGGCTGCCGCAACGTCGACACCGTCGAGGCGCTGGCCGCCGAGCACGCGCGCGAGCTGTTCGGCGCCGAGCACGCGTACGTGCAGCCGCACTCGGGCATCGACGCCAACCTCACCGCCTTCTGGGCGGTGCTCTCGCAGCGCGTCGAGAGTCCGGCGCTGCAGCGCGCCGGGGTGCGCAACGTCAACGACCTGACCGAGCAGGACTGGGCCGAGCTGCGCCGCGAGCTGGGCAACCAGCGGATGCTCGGCATGTCGCTGGACACCGGCGGCCACCTCACCCACGGCTTCCGTCCGAACATCTCCGGCAAGATGTTCGACCAGCGCAGCTACGGCACCGACCCGGTGACCGGCCTGGTCGACTACGACGCGGTGCGCGCCGCCGCCCGCGAGTTCAGGCCGCTGATCCTGGTCGCCGGCTACTCGGCGTACCCGCGGCTGGTCAACTTCCGCCTGATGCGCGAGATCGCCGACGAGGTCGGCGCCACCCTGATGGTCGACATGGCGCACTTCGCGGGCCTGGTCGCGGGCAAGGTGCTGACCGGCGACTTCGACCCGGTGGCGCACGCCCAGATCGTCACCACCACCACGCACAAGTCGCTGCGCGGCCCGCGCGGCGGCATGGTGCTGTGCGACTCCGAGCTCGCCGAGCACGTCGACCGGGGCTGCCCGCTGGTCCTCGGCGGCCCGCTGTCGCACGTGATGGCCGCCAAGGCCGTCGCCTTCGCCGAGGCCCGCCGCCCCGAGTTCCGGCAGTACGCCCAGCAGGTCGTCGACAACGCGCAGGCGCTCGCCGAGGGCCTGCTGCGGCGCGGCGGCAAGCTGGTCACCGGCGGCACCGACAACCACCTGGTGCTCGCCGACGTCACCGGCTACGGCCTGACCGGCCGCCAGGCCGAGGCGGCGCTGCTGGACTCCGGCGTGGTCACCAACCGCAACTCCGTCCCGCAGGACCCGAACGGCGCCTGGTACACCTCCGGCGTGCGGATCGGCACCCCGGCGCTCACCACCCGCGGCCTCGGCCTCGCCGAGATGGACGAGATCGCCGACCTGATCGACACCGTGCTGCGCAACACCGCGCCCGCCGAGGGCAAGGGGGGCAGCCCGTCCAAGGCCCAGTACCGCCTCGACGACGCGGTCCGCGACGCGGTCGCCAAGCGCGCGTCGGAGCTGCTCGCGCCGTTCCCGCTCTACCCGGGCGTCGACCTGGCCTGAGCCCGCCGCACCGTACCGGGAGGCCGACCGCGGTGTCGGCCTCCCGGTACGGTGACGGGATGTCGCTTCCCGTCGACGTCACGCAGACCGTCACGACCTTCCTCACCGCCGTCGACCGGTCCGCGCCGGGCCTGGTCGAGGGCCTGTACCTGTGCGGCTCGCTGGGGTTCGGCGAGTACGTCGCCGGGCACAGCGACGTCGACTTCGTCGCCGTCCTCGCCGAACGCCCCGGACGGGCCGCGCTGGACGCCCTCGCCGCCGCCCACGCCAGCGTCCGCGCGGAGCACCCGCGCCCGTTCCTCGACGGCCTGCACGCCGTCCGCGCCGACCTCGCGCGGTCGCCGGACGAATGCCCCGACCTCCCGTGCACCCGGAACGGCGAGTACCGCGAGGCCGGCCGGTTCGGCGTCGACCCGGTGACCTGGCACGAACTCGCCCGCCACAGCGTCCCGGTGCGCGGCCCGCGGCTCACCGAGGCCGACGTGTGGACGGACGACGCGGCGCTGCGCGCCTACAGCCGGCGCAACCTCGCCGAGTACTGGTCCGGCACCGCCGCCGCGATCGCCGCGGACCCCCGGGCCGCCGCCGGCCCGTTCGCCGCCGAGTGGTGCGTGCTCGGCGTCAGCCGCCTGCACCACCTGCTCGCCACCGGCGCCCTCACCACCAAGTCGGGCGCCGGCCGCTACGCCCTGACCGCCTTCGAGGCCCACTGGCACCCGATCATCACCGAGGCCCTGGCCCTCCGCGAGGGCTCCCCCTCCTCCTACGGCGAGGACACCGCCCGCCGCGGCGCGGACACCGTCGCCTTCACCGCCATGGCCGTCGAGGCGGGCCTCGCCCTGCCCGTCCCGTAGCGGACGGCGGGCGAACGGCCGTCAGGCCAGGTACCTCCAGACGGCGAACACCCGGGGGTCGTGCTCGGAGAAGACGTCGAGCGGTCCGACCCGCTCGGCCGCCAACGCGGCCCGGGGGTCGTCACGGAGGGCGAGCGCGTAGGCCCCCTCCAGCCGCAGGTCCGGGTCCTCCTCGTCGAGGAGGGAGAGGAGGGCGTCGAGAACGGGGACGCTCCGGTCCTCCGAGAGGGCCAGGGACGCGGCGGCTCGGCGCCGCACCGAGCGGGCTTCGTCGCGGACCAGGAGCACCAGGGCGTCCCTGATCGCCGGCTCGAGTCGGCCGTCGGCCGTGAAGCGCGGAGCGAACACCTGGGCCACGGTGAGCCGCACGCCGGGGTCGGGGTCGCGGACCAGGCCCAGCAGTGCCGTCGTGGCCGCCTCGCTGCGTGCGGTGCGTTCCTCGCTCAGGCAGAACGCCGCCTCGGCGCGTACGTCCGGCTCCGGGTGGGCTACGTGGCGGAGGCCGACGGCCTCCCGATCCGGGTGCTCGTGGCCGCTGTAAACATCCAGGACAGCGGCGAGCACGTGGCCGTCCGGCTCGTCCAGCGCCCAGTCCGCCAGGAAGTCGGCGTCACGGGACATCTCCGGCCTGCGGTACAACGGCACGAAGAGGTTCCGGATCTCCAGGACCGATGCCAGGAAGCGCCGGTGGACGGGATCCGGACGGTTCCGCAGGGCGGTCAGCTCCGACCAGACGCGTGGACCCTGGCGCCGGCCGAGAAAATAGGAAGCGGCGAACCAGTTGCTGTCGCCCGCCTCCGCGCCCGGGACGGCGCGGGCCATCACCACCTCGACGGGCGGGAACAGCACGAAGCTCCACTCCAGGGCGGTGAGGACGGCTCCGTGCCCGTTCCGCACGGTGAGCCCGCCGAGGGACAGCTCGTCGAGCGTGTCGCCGTCGGATTCGTCGATCCGGCGCACGACGACCGGCCCGGTGGCCCCGGTCCGGCGGCGCAACTCCTCGACCGCGCCGGTCTCGTGCCAGTGCCGGGCCCGGTCGAGCAGGCGGTGCCGGGCGGCTTCGGGGAGGCGCAGGCGCGGCTCGTCCCCGAGGACGGCGCGGACCAGGGCGGGGGAGCCGGTGTCGACCGCCCGCAGCAGCGGGGTGCTGCCGTCCGGGAGGTCCCGGTCCTGGTCGGCACCGGCGTCGACCAGGAGCTCCGCGGTGCGGTGGTCGAGGCCGGCCACGGCGGTGCAGAGCAGGGGCAGGCCGTCGGGGCCCGGGGTGTCGGGTGCGGCGCCCTGTTCCAGGCGGGCCCGGACCGCTTCCGCGTCCTTGGCGATCACCGCACGGACCAGCCGGTCCGTCAGGTCCGGCGACGGCTCCGTCAACACTCCCCCTGATGCCCTGTCCACTACCGAGCGTGCACCCCACCCGGCCGGTCCCGCACGTGCCTCTGGAATTCGGCTCCGCCGCCGAGCACCTGGTGGAGCCGCTCCGCGGTCGCCCGCGGACGGAGGACGTAGGCGTTGTGCCCGCCGGGGAACGGCTCGCAGGCAATCCCCAGCCGCTCGGCGAGCAGGGCGGCGCAGCGGTGCGGCCAGTAGCGGGCGGAGTCCTCGCCGGCGGCGGGGACGATCCGGGCCGGGGACGCGGCGAGCGCGGCCAGGTCGAGCCGGTGGGTACGGACGGCCGGGGTGTCGTGGGTGAGCAGGAAGGCTGCGTTCGCCCGCTGCTGCGGGCCCGGGGCTCGGAGTTCGACCTCCGGCTCGCGGTCGCTCGGGTCGATGCCGACGAGCTCCGCGAACCTGCGCAGGGCCGGGGCGGTTCCGTCAGCCGCGAAGGCCTCCTCGGCGGAGCGCAGGTCCCTGAGGGCGGCGGCCCGCTCGGGATCCGGCAGGACCTGGGTGACGGGCGGTTCGTGGGCGACGAGGGTGGCGACCTGCCCGGGGTGTCGGGCGGTGAGTTCCAGCCCGATCAGCGCGCCGAGGCTGCTCCCGTAGACGTGGGCGGGCTCGGCGGTGTGGGCGGCGAGCAGCCGGGAGAGGTCGTCGGCGTGCGTGCGGGGGCTCGCTCCGGGCCGGTCGGCGGTGCTTCCGGACAGGCCGCGGCGGTCGTAGGTGAGGACGGTGTACCGGTCGGCGAGGCGGTCGGCGAGGGCCTCGGTCGCGGTGGCGTCCCCGTGGCCGCCGGCGACGAGCACCAGCACGGGGCCCGAGCCGCGGACGAGGTGGCGCAGCCGGGCGCCGGGTACTGCCAGCAGGGACGCTTTCATCGGGTGACCACCGTTCGGTTCGTACGGGCCGGCCTGACGGGACGTCACCACTGTGCGTCGGCCGCCGTCGGGTGGGGAGCGGAGCGCTCTTCCTGGGATTGGCGGTCCCTGGCAAACGGGTGGCGCCGGGCCCGGCGTGCGGTGGTATCACTACCGGCATGGGGATGGACCGCGATCAGCTCGCCGACTTCCTGCGCCGGTCCCGGACGCGGCTGGGCCCGCGGGACGTCGGGCTGCCCGAGGGGCCGCGGCGGCGCACGCCCGGGCTGCGCCGCGAGGAAGTGGCCGTGCTCGCCGGGATGTCCGCCGACTACTACGTGCGTCTGGAGCAGGCCAGGAGCCCGCAGCCGTCGGACCAGATGCTGGCCGCGCTGACCCGGGCCCTGCGGCTGGGCGTCGACGAGCGCGACCACCTGTACCTGCTCGCCGGCCACCGCCCGCCGGAGGCCGACCGGGCCGGGGAGTACCTGCGGCCGAGCCTGCTGTACCTGCTCGACCGGCTGGAGGGCGTCCCGGTGCAGGTGCTGAGCGACCTGGGTGACCTGCTGGCGCAGAACGAGCTGGCGCAGGCGCTGTTCGGCTGCGTCTGCTCGGTGGCCCGCCCGGACCGCAACATCGTGCTGCGCTGGTTCTCCGACCGGGTGGTGCGTGATCGCCTGGCCGCCGAGGAGCACGAGGAGTACGCCCGGCAGCTGGTCGCCGACCTGCGCGCCGCGGTCGTCCGGCGCGGCACCGACGAGGCGTCCCGCGCCCTCCTCGCCCGGCTCCGGGCCTCGGCCGCCGGGCAGGAGTTCGCGGCGCTCTGGGAGCGGCACGAGGTGGCGGTCCGGACCTCGCACCCGTACCGGCTGGTCCATCCCGAGCTGGGCCGGATCGTCTTCGACTGCGAGGTGCTGGCGACGCCGGCGGCCGACCAGCGCCTGCGCGTCTTCACCCCGCCGCCCGGCGGCACCGAAGCCCTCGACCTGCTGCGCGCGCTCGGCCCCGAGCACCGGCACTGCGCCGAGGCTGCCTCCCGCGGCTCCTAGCCCCCGCACCCCGACCGCTTCATCGGCCTCCGACTCCTGCACCGGCGCACGGAACCCGCACGCCGCGCCCCTCCCTGCGTCGGCGGCCTGCTGCCGGTGCTCGGCGGCGGGCCCGGCCCGGCCGGGTCCGCCGGCTCCGCGCCGCCGGCTCCCCCGCCGGATAGGCTCGACCTCCCGACGAGCACCGCACCGGAGGCACGCCTTGGACAGCAGCGCCTGGGACACCCGCTACCGCAGCTCGGAGCTGGTCTGGGGCACCGAGCCCAACCGCTGGGTCGCCGCGGAGACCGCCGACCTGCCGCCCGGGCGGGCGCTCGACCTGGCGGCCGGCGAGGGCCGCAACAGCCTGTGGCTGGCGGCCCGGGGCTGGCGGGTGACCGCGGTGGACTTCTCCCCCGTCGCGCTGGGCCGCGCCCGCGCGCTCGCCGCCGCGCTGCCCGCGGAGGCGGGCGCCCGGGTGGAGCTGGTCGAGGCGGACGTGCTGCGGTACGAGCCGGAGGCGGCCGGGTACGACCTGGTGCTGATCGCATACCTGCAGTTGCCCGCCGGGCAGTTCGCGTCCGTGCTGGTGCGCGCGGCGGGGGCGGTCGCACCGGGCGGCACGCTGCTGGTGGTGGGTCACGACTCGACCAACCTCGCCGGGGGCGTGGGCGGGCCGCAGGACCCGGCGGTGCTGTACCGCCTGCCGGAGATCCTCGCCACCCTCGCCGGCAGCGGCCTGACGGCCGTTCGGGCGGAGCGGGTCCGCCGCCCTGCGACCCGTCCTGACGGGACGCCGGGTGAGGCGATCGACACCCTGGTGCGCCTGCGTCGCGGGTGAATCCGGCACGCTTGGCGGCCGACCGGACGGGGCATGCATGACGGGTCCACGCCAACTCCACCCGGAAGGTCGATCCGTGAACCGCAAGTCCTTGGCCCTGCTCACCGCCGCGGCCACCCTGCCGCTCGCTCTGTCCGGCACCGCCGCCGCCCAGCCCTCCGGGGCGGGCCCCGCGGCGTCCGCCGCCTGCAGCTACACCCCGGCGGTCCCGGCCGACAACTTCAAGGGCATCCCGGTGTTCGACGCGAAGCGGGCGGCGAAGCCGTACAGCGCGACGCTGCGCACCTCCCAGGGCGCGATCACGTTCAAGGCGCTGACCGACAAGGCGCCGTGCACCACGTTCTCGTTCCGGTTCCTGGCCGAGCACGACTACTTCGACCGCAGCCACTGCCACCGGCTCACCACCCAGCGCATCTTCGTGCTGCAGTGCGGCGACCCGACCGGCACCGGCAGCGGCGGGCCCGGCTACTCCTTCCCGGACGAGAACCTGGAGGGCGCCACCTATCCGGCCGGGACGGTGGCGATGGCCAACGCCGGCCCGAACACCAACGGCAGCCAGTTCTTCTTCGTCTGGAAGGACACCAAGCTCTCCCCCGCCTACACGCCGTTCGGTCGGGTGACGGCGGGGCTCGACGTCCTGCAGAGGATCGCGGCGGGCGGCGAGGACGACCAGAACAACCCGGGCGACGGCTTCCCCACCCTGCCGGTGAACATCCGTCACGTCGCCATCACCAAGCGCTGACCGGACCGACACATACCTCCGGCCGCCGACCTGGCGTCAGCGGCCGGACCGTACCGTGGTTCGAGCTTCGCGCAAGCGAGTTTCGAACGGCCGCGCGGGGCGGCGGTGTGCGGACGGGGCTTGTGGGGAGGCTGTGGTTTGTGGGCGACGAAGGCGGACGGCCCGTGACGGGGCCGTGATCCGGGCGGTATGAGCTTGTGATTGGCTGCCCGGGTTGAATAGTCTCCGTGCAGCCCGCACACGCGGGCCCCGTGCGCGGAAACGCCGAGCCCTGTCCGCCGCGCTCCCGGGATGCCGAACACACCACCTGGGGCAGGGGTGGGGGAACCAGGTCAGTCGCCGTCCCCGACGGCTCGGGGTGAAGCCGCCTCCCGGCGGCCGGGCCACCTCCCGGTCCGAACCCGACAGCTCACCTCGCAGGCGTGCGGAGAGGGACGTCCTCATGCTCTTCACGGGCCCGGGTCGGCACCGCCGCCCCACCCAGGCGGAGAAGGCCATCGCTGTCGCGAGTATCGCGGGCGTGGGCCTGGCACTGCCCCTGCTGGCCGCCACCGGGGCGCAGGCCGCGCCGACGCCGGTCTGGGACAAGGTCGCGGGCTGCGAGACCGGCGGCAACTGGAGCGCGGACTCCGGCGACGGCTACCACGGCGGCCTGCGCTTCACGGACTCCACCTGGGCGGCGTACGGCGGCACCGAGTTCGCGCCGAGCGCGGACAAGGCGACCCGCAGCCAGCAGATCGCGGTGGCCGAGCGGGTGCTCGCCGCCGAGGGCGAGGGCGGCTGGGGCACCTGCGCCCAGCAGGCGGGCCTGTCCCGGGACGGCGTGACCGGCGTGGTGGACGTCAACGACTCGGCGGACGAGACCGGCTCGCTGCGCGGCAGCCGGGGCGTCGACATGGTGAACGCGGCCCAGGACGGCTCGCTGCCCGCCGCGCACACCACCCCGGTCTTCTCCGGCCTCCCGGGCTGGGACCCGGTGTACAGCGTGTACTGGTACGAGCAGGACGGCGGCTGGTTCTGGACCAGCCACCGCTCGGTGTACGAGCACCACGTCAGCTCGGCCGCCGCGAAGGCGGCGAAGGCCGCGCAGGACGCCCGGGACGCGCAGGGCATCACGGCGCCCGCCACCACCGCGCCGGTCGCCCCGGCGACTCCGGCGACTCCCGTGGTCCCGGTCGACCCGACGGTTCCCACCGCGCCGGTCACCACGACGCCGACCCTGCCGACCGACCCGACCGGGACCCCGACCGTCCCGCCGGTCACCGTCGACCCGACCGCTCCGATCACCGGCGCCCCGACGCTGCCGGTGGCGCCGCCGGTCGACCCGACGGCGCCGGCGACCGGTCCGACCACCCCGACGGTCCCGGGCGCCGACGCCACCGCTCCGGCCGCGCCCACCGCGCAGCCGAGCTCTCCCGCCACCGAGACGGCCCCGCCGGCCGCCGCCCCGCAGGCGTACACGGTGGCGGCGGGCGACACGCTGGCGTCCATCGCCCGCAACAACGGCCTGCAGGGCGGTTGGAAGGGGCTCTACGAGTCCAACAAGCAGGTCGTGGGTGACAACCCGGACCTGCTCAAGCCGGGCCTGGTGCTCGAGCTGGACAAGTAGGGGCCGCCGGGCCGCCGGTCAGTGGATGACGCCGGCGGCCCGCAGCAGCCAGCGGTTGGTGCGGCCGACCAGCCCGGCCCTGTCGAGGACGCCGATCACCTTGGCGGCCATCTCCACCTTGGTGGCCCGCCAGTGCGGGTTGGCCTTGGCGACGGCGCTGCCGACCTCGGGGGCGATGCCGACGGCGCGGTACAGGCGCGGGTGGATCAGGCTGACGGTGGCGAAGTAGACGATCAGACCGATGAACAGCTGCTCGTAGCGGCGCCGGACCGGACCGAGCCGGCGCCGCACCAGCTCCTCGCGCGCGTAGCTGATGTGCCGCGACTCCTCGATGACGTGGATCCGGGACACCTGCCGGGTGAGCGGCTGGAGCGTCTCGTCGGCCATCAGTTCGCGCTGGAAGGCGTCCAGGATCTCCTCGACGTACATGGTGCCGCCGAAGGTCTGGCTGTGCGTGGAGATCGCCTTGAAGAGCCGTCCGAGGTTGTGCGCCACCGGGCGCACGCCGTACGCGGGGACGCCCATCCAGCTGATCATCCTGGCGAACATCACCGAGTGCCGGCACTCGTCGCCGATCTCGGTCAGCGCGTACTGCACGTGCGCGGAGGTCGGGTCCTGGTCGAAGGAGTGCCGCAGCAGCATCTGCATCAGGATCTCCTCGAACCAGATGCCGACGCTGGCGATCGAGGCGGTCTCGTGCTTGCTGAGCTCGATCCGCCGCTCCTCGTCCAGTTCCTCCCACAGCGGGGTGCCGTAGAGCGAGAGGCGGTGGGGCGGGCAGTAGTAGCGGCCGGGCTCGGGGGCGGAGTCCCAGTCGACGTCCTTGAGCGGGTCGAAGGAGAGCTTGGCGGACGAGGCGAGCAGGCGTTCGGCGGTCCGCTCGCGGTCGCGCAGGCGGGTCGTCTCGGGCATGGGGATCTCCTTCGCGGCGCGTACGTGTCCCGTGCCGCGACGGTAGAAGTTATTAGACCCACCGTCAATACACCGCGCAGAACCCGTCTACCCGGGCCACCCCGCCAGCGCGCGGCGGCTGCGGAAGCGGTGCTCCTCCCCGCTCACCGGATCAGTGAACTCCAGCGACCTGGCCAGCAGTTGCAGCGGCGCCCCGAAGTCCTCCGGCTCGGACGCGGGCCGCACCACGGGGTAGATCGGGTCGTGCAGGATCGGCACGCCCAGGCGGTTGAGGTGCACCCGCAGCTGGTGGGTGCGGCCGGTGTGCGGCAGCAGCCGGTAGAGCGCCAGGCCCGCGCGGTGGCCGACCAGCTCCACCCGGGTCTCCGCGTTCGGCTCGCCGGGCACCTCGTACGCCGCCATCTCGCCGCGCACCTTCACGATCCGGCTGCGCACCACCGCCGGCAGCTCCAGCGCGGGATCGTGGCGGGCCACCGCCCGGTACTCCTTGCGGGCCAGCCGGCGCTCGAACAGGCCCTGGTAGGCGCCCCGGTGGCGCGGATCGGCGACGAACAGCACCACGCCCGCGGTCAGCCGGTCCAGCCGGTGGGCGGGGCTGAGCGCGGGCAGGTCGAGGTCGCGGCGCAGCCGGGCGAGCGCGGTGTCGGTGACGTGCGAGCCGCGCGGGGTGGTGGCGAGGAAGTGCGGCTTGTCCGCGACCACGATCCGCTCGTCGCGGTACAGCACCTCCACCTCGAAGGGCACCGGCTCCTCGTACGGGGTCTCCTCGCGGTGGAACCACAGGTACCCGCCGGGGGTGAACGGGGTGTCGGCGTCGATCGGGCCGTGGGCGGCGACGAACTCGCCGCGGGCCAGCATCCCGGCCACCCGGTCCGGTCCGACGGCGCGGCCGTACCGCTCGCGCAGGTAGTCGGCGGCCGTCGGCCACGGGCCCTCCTGCGGCAGCTTGACCCGGACCGGGTCGATGCCGTCCCGCTGCGGCAGCGGGCTCGCCGGCACCCCTGACCTGCGCCCCACAGTCCACCACTCCCGCCGCTCGACCCGTCCGCCCACCCTACCCACCGCGCGGCGCCGCCCGGTGGCCGGAACGCCTTCGGCTCCGTACGGGACAGCGGCGGGCCGCCATGGGAACATGGCAGGGCGGAGCGCCCAGTGAGCGGCAGGTGGCCGATGGACACCGACAAACAGGGCAGGATCCCCCAGACCCGCCGGAACCCGGCCCTCGCCGGAGCCGACGAGCAGGCCTTCGACGGCCTGCTGACCATCCCGATCGCCACGGCGCTGATCGCCGAGGACGGCCTGATCCTGCACTGGAGCCCGGACGCGGAGGCCCTGCTCGGCTACCGCGCGGACGAGGCGGTCGGCTCGCCGGCCGCACAGCTGCTGGTCACCGCCGAGCAGCGGCCGGAGGTGCTGGCGCTGTTCCGGGACATCCTGCAGGGCCGGGCGTGGTCCGGTGTCTTCCCGGTGCGCCACCGCAGCGGGCACCACGTGAACCTGGAGTTCCGCACCCACCCCATCGCCGGGCCGAACGGCCGGCCCCTGGTGCTGGCGGTCGCCTCGGACGTGACGGCGCTGCGCCGGCTGCAGGCCGACCTGGCGGTGCTGGACGGATTCTTCACCCAGTCCCCGGTGGGCATGGCGGTGTACGACGCGCAGCTGCGCTTCGTCCGGCTGAACGAGGCGCTGGCGAAGATCAACGGCCTGCCGGTCGACGCGCACCTGCGCCGCCGGGTGACCGAGGTGCTGCCGGGCATCAACGGCCGGGAGATCGAGGCGGTGATGCGCCGGGTCCTGGAGGAGGGCGAGGCGGTGGTGGACACCCGCTCGCACGGTCGCACCCCGGGCGACCCGACCCACGACCACGCCTGGTCGGCCTCCTACTTCCGGCTGCAGCAGGCGGACGGGCGGGTGCTGGGCGTCTCCTCGACCATCGTGGACATCACCGAGCGCTTCCAGGCCGAGACGGTGGCCGCCCGCGCCCAGCGGCGGCTGACCCTGCTGGCGGAGGCCACCGCGACGGTCGGCACCACGCTGGACGTCCGGCAGACCGCGCACGAGCTGGCGGACGCCGTCGTGCCGGACCTCGCCGACAGCGCCGGGGTGTTCGCGCTGGAGCACCTGATCAGCGGCGGCGAGGAGCAGCCGGCCGACGAGGTGCCGGGCGACGGCGGGCAGCTGCCGCACCGGCTGCGGCGGATCGCGCTGACCACGGTGGACCCGGACCTTCCGACCCGGCACCTGCCGACCGAGGCGGTGCTGCTGGTGCCCCGCGAGTCGGCGTACGGCCGGGCGCTGGAGCTGGGACGCACGGTCAGCGCCCCGACGTGGGAGCTGCCGCTGCTGGCGGAGGCCGTGCCGGAGCACGCGCTCAGCGCGTACCTGGGCGACCGGCCGCGCCGGGTGGTGGTCACGCCGCTGGTGGCCCGCGGCTCGGTGCTCGGCATGCTGGTGTACTCGCGGCGGGCGGACCGCGAGGAGCTGACCGAGGACGACGTCACGCTGGGCGACGAGCTGGCCACCCGGGCGGCGACCGCGATCGACAACGCCCGGCTGTACACCCGGGCCCGGGACGCCGCCGAGCAGCGGCGGCGGGCGCTGGAGACCGCGCAGACCGCGCAGGAGCGCCTGGCGCTGCTCAACGAGGCCTCCACCCGGATCGGCACCACGCTCGACCTGGCGACCACGGCCCGGGAGCTGGCCGAGACCGCCACCCCGCGGCTCGCCGACACGGTGATCGTGGAGGTGCTGGACGCGCTGGTGCGCGGTGATCCCTCGCCCACCCCGGGGCAGGCGGACCGCTCGGCGGTGCTGCGCCGGCTGGCGTTCCACACCGTGCCGGGCAGCGGGATGGTGCCGGTCGCGCCGGAGGGCACCGTGCACCGCTTCCACCCGAGCACCCCGTACGCATGGGCGCTGGCGCACCGGCGGCCGGTGCTGCTGCCGCACACCGACGAGCGGGCGATGAGCTGGTTCGCCGACGACCTGGAGCGGGCCCGGGCGGTCCGCGAGCAGGGCGTGCGCTCGCTGATGGTGATCCCGCTGATCGCCCGGGGCGCGGCGATCGGCACCGCGACCTTCTACCGCTCGATCACCGAGCAGCCCTACGACCACGCCGACATGGCTCTGGCCGCGGAGCTGGCGGCGCGGGCCGCGGTGTCGATCGACAACGCGATCCTGTACACCCGCGAGCGGGACGCCGCCGAGCAGCGCCGCCGGGCGCTGGACGCGGCGGGGGCCGCGCAGGAGCGCCTGGCGCTGCTCAACGAGGCCTCCACCCGGATCGGCACCACGCTCGACCTGCCGCGCACGGCGATGGAGCTGGTCGAGGTGGTGATCCCGCGGTTCGCCGACTTCGTGACGGTCGACCTGCTGGAGTCGGTGATGGAGGGCGAGGTGCCGGACCCGGTGCCGCCGTCCGGCTCGGTGCTGCTGCGGGCGGTCGCGGTCGGCGAGATCGACGACGCCGGGACGATGACCTCGGCCTCCGACCCGGTGGGCGGGGCCTCGCGGTCGGCGCAGCTGTACGCGCAGAGCCTGCGCACCGGGCGGTCGATCCTGGTGCCGCACGTGGACGAGCCGGCACTGCGGCGGATCGTCGCGCACCCGGACCGGATCGAGCCGAGCCTGGAGGCGGGCGTCCACTCGTACCTGATGGTGCCGCTGCTGGCGCGCGGGACGGTGCTCGGCGGCGCGGAGTTCATCCGGACCCGCAACCAGGAGCCGTTCACCCCGGCGGACGTGGCGCTGGCGGAGGAGCTGGCGGCGCGGGCCGCGGTCTGCATCGACAACGCCCGGCTGTACCGGAGCGAGCGGGACACCGCGCTGACCCTGCAGCGCAGCCTGCTGCCGCAGGACGTGCACCGCACGCCGGGTCTGGAGATCGCCTACCGGTACCTGCCGTCGAGCGTGATCAGCGAGGTGGGCGGCGACTGGTTCGACGTGGTGCCGCTGACCGGCGGGCGGGTGGCGCTGATCGTCGGCGACGTGATGGGGCACGGCATCCGGGCGGCCGCGACCATGGGCCAACTGCGGACCGTGGCAAGGACCCTGGTCACCCTGGACATGGACCCGGCGCGGGTGCTGCGGCGCCTGGACGAGGCGACCGCGGCGCTCGGCGAGGGCCAGTTCGCCACCTGCGTGTGCGTGGTCTTCGACCCGGTGGACCGGATCTGCACGCTCTCCACCGCGGGCCACCTGCCGCCGGTGGTCTCCGAACGGGACGGCACCGCCCGGCTGCTGGACCCGCCGCCGGGCGCGCCGCTGGGGGTCGGCGGGGTGCCGTTCCAGGCGATGCGCTTCACCCTGCCGGACGACGGCCTGCTGGTGATGTACACCGACGGCCTGGTGGAGCGCCGCGGCCACGACCTGGACGAGGGGCTGGACCTGCTGCGCCGCACGGTCGCCCTCCGGCAGCCGACCCTGGAGCGGGGCTGCGACGCGGTGCTGGCCGCGCTCAACGCCAACGCCGGGCAGGACGACGTCGCGGTGATCATGGCCCACGCGGGGCCGATCGGCGGCGACCAGCTGGCCACCCTGACCCTGGAGGGCGACCGGGCGATGGTCCGGCACGCCCGCCGCTTCACCCGCGACACCCTGCACGGCTGGGGGCTGGGCTCGCTGGGCGACCTGGCCGAGCTGCTCACCAGCGAGCTGATCACCAACGCCCTGGTGCACGCCGGGGCCCCGGTCCAGATCCGGCTGTTCCGCAACCAGCTGCTCACCGTCGAGGTGTCCGACGTGGACAGCCGCGAGCCCCGGCTGCGCGCCGCCC
Source organism: Kitasatospora terrestris (assembly GCF_039542905.1). Taxonomy (NCBI): domain Bacteria; kingdom Bacillati; phylum Actinomycetota; class Actinomycetes; order Kitasatosporales; family Streptomycetaceae; genus Kitasatospora; species Kitasatospora terrestris. The sequence continues at coordinate 7,982,792 of NZ_BAABIS010000001.1, read as the reverse complement.
GCGCGGAGGACGAGGGCGGCCGGGGCATGCACCTGGTCAACGAGCTCGCCCACCGCTGGGGCAGCCGGGCCACCCGCGACGGCAAGGTGGTCTGGTTCGAACTGGAGCTCCCGATCGGCACCCCGCCCCACTGAGCGGGCCGGACGCCCCGGCGGCGGATCCACCGGAAGCAGGACCCTGCCAGGCCGCCGCTGACCGCCAGGCCCTCCACCTGCCGCACTTCAGGCACTTCGGGTGACCATCCATGAGGAGGAGCGCCGTACTGGGCCATTGGCGCTGATCGTGTCCACCGTGAGGGTGACCGACACCGCGTCGGTTCGTGGGCGAGGCACGGGTCCGCTGGATCATCGGTGGCGTCCGTCACCAACCACGGAGGACTCCGATGCGTTTCAGCATTGCCAAGGTCACCACGCTCACCGCCGCCGCCGGCCTGGCCCTGTTCGGTGCCGCCGGCTCGGCCGCCGCCTACGGCCACCACCACCCGCACGCGAACCACCACAAGCACTGCCCGCCGGCCTCGGCGACCATCGTCACCGGCGGCGACGCGGTGGTGGACGGTGACGACGAGTGGGTCGTCGTGACCGGTGGCGACGCCGACGTGACCGGCGGGAACGCGATCGTGACCGGCGGCGACGCCTGGGTCCACGGCGGATCGGCGATCGTCACCGGCGGCGACGCGGTGGTGGACGACACCGAGGCGGCCGACGAGGACTGCTGAACCCCCCGCGGGCAACGCCGGCGGCCGGGCACCCCGTGCGGGGTGCCCGGCCGCCGGCGTTGCGCGGACTACTGCGGGGTGACGTACGCCCCGGAGATGCCGCCGTCGACCAGGAAGGTGTTGGCGGTCATGAACGAGGAGTCGTCGCTGGCGAGGAAGGCGACGGCGGCGGCGATCTCCTCCGGCTCGGCGAACCGGCCGAGCGGGATGTGCACCAGGCGGCGCGCGGCCCGCTCCGGGTCCTTGGCGAACAGCTCCTGCAGCAGCGGGGTGTTGACCGGCCCCGGGCACAGCGCGTTCACCCGGATGCCCTGCCGGGCGAACTCCACGCCGAGCTCGCGCGACATCGCCAGCACGCCGCCCTTGGAGGCGGAGTAGGAGATCTGCGAGGTGGCGGCGCCCATCACCGCGACGAACGACGCGGTGTTGATGATGGAGCCCTTGCCCTGACGCTGCATGTGCGGGATCGCGTACTTGCAGCACAGGTAGACGCTGGTCAGGTTGACGTCCTGGACCCGCTTCCAGGCCTCCAGCCCGGTCACCAGGATCGAGTCGTCGTCGGGCGGCGAGATGCCCGCGTTGTTGAACGCGATGTCCAGCGAGCCGTAGGTGTCCACGGCGGTCTGGTACATCGCCCGGACCTGCTCCTCGTCGGTCACGTCCGCCTGCACGAACAGGCCGCTGACCTCGTTGGCCGCCTTGGCGCCGCGCTCCTCGTCGACGTCCACGCAGACCACCTTGGCGCCCTCGGCGGCGAACCGCCGCGCGGTGGCCAGGCCGATGCCGCTGCCCGCACCGGTGATGACGGCCACCCGGCCCTCGAGTCGCTCGGTCATGATGCTCACTCCTCGGTAGAGATGAAAACGTTCTTGATGTCGGTGAAAGCGTGCAGGGCATCCGGACCCAGCTCACGACCCAGCCCGGACTGCTTGAACCCGCCGAACGGCGCCCAGTACCGCACCGACGAGTGCGAGTTGACCGACAGGTTCCCCGCCTCCACCGCCCGCGCCACCCGCAACGCCCGGCCCACGTCACGGGTCCAGATCGAACCCGACAGGCCGTACTCCGTGTCATTCGCGATCCGCACCGCATCACCCTCGCCACGGAACGGCACCACACTCACCACCGGGCCGAAGATCTCCTCGGTGAACGCCCGCTCCCGGTGCGACGCGTGGGTCAACACCGTCGGCGGGAACCAGAAACCCGGACCGTCCGGCACACTCCCCTGGAAGACCGGATCCGTCACGAAACCGGCCACCCGCTCCCGGTGCGCAGCCGAGATCAACGGACCCACCTCGGTCTTCTCATCCATCGGATCACCCACGCGCACCCCGCGCACCGCCACCTCCAGGCGCTGCACGAACTCCTCGTACACCGACGCCTCGACCAGGATCCTGGAGCGCGCGCAGCAGTCCTGCCCCGCGTTGTCGAACACCGCGTACGGCGCGCTCGCCGCCGCCTTCTCCACGTCCGCGTCGGCGAACACGATGTTGGCGCTCTTGCCGCCGAGTTCCAGGGTGACCGGCTTCACCTGCGCCGCACACCCCGCCATGATCGACTTCCCGACCGCGGTCGACCCGGTGAACACCACCTTCCGCACATCCGGATGGGTCACGAACCGCTGCCCCACCACCGTGCCGCGCCCGGGCAGGACCTGCAGCACCCCCTCCGGCAGCCCCGCCCGCAGCGCGAGCTCACCCAGCCGCAGCGCGGTCAGCGGAGTCAACTCGGCCGGCTTCACGACCACCGTGTTGCCCGCCGCCAGCGCCGGGGCGAAGGCCCAGGCCGCGATCGGCATCGGAAAGTTCCACGGCACGATCACACCCACCACGCCCAGCGGCTCGTGGAAAGTCACGTCCAACCCGCCCGCCACCGGGATCTGCCGGCCGAACAACCGCTCCGGCGCCCCCGCGTAGTACTCGATCACATCGCGGGCGTTCCCCGCCTCCCAGCGGGCGTTGCCGATCGTGTGGCCCGCATTGGCCACCTCCAGCGCCGCCAGATGCTCACGATCGGCATCCACGGCCGCCGCGAACGCCCGCAGCAGCCGCGCCCGATCACCCGGAGCAACCCGCCGCCAGCCCTCGAACGCCGCCTTCGCCCGCGCGATCGCCGCATCCGTCGCGGCCTCGTCCGCCAGCTCGACGGTCGCGATCACCTCCTCCGTCGCCGGATTGACCACCTCGAACAGGTCCTCAGCCACGATCATCCTTTCTTTCCGGCCGACGCCAGTGCCTCGACCGCGCCGTCCGCACTCCACGCGGTGACCCGCAGGCCGTCGTCCAGACGCTCCACCGGGCGGGTTCCCGGTAGGTGGTGATTCCGATCAGCGGCTTCACAGGCGCTCGAACCCCCGACGGCGCTCCCAGTCGGTGACCGCGGCGTCGTACGCGGCGAGTTCGGTCCGCCCGGCATGGACGTAATGCCGCACGACGTCCTTGCCGAACGCCTCCGTCGCGGCAGCGCTGTTCTCGAACAGGGCGACCGCATCACGCAGCGTCGCCGGGACCCGGGGCGCGTCACTGGCGTACGCATTGCCGGTGAACTCCGCCTCCAGCTCCAACTGCCGCTCCACGCCGTGCAGTCCCGCCGCGATCAGCGCCGCCACCGCCAGGTACGGGTTGACGTCACCGCCCGGCACCCGGTTCTCGAAACGCAGCGACGGGCCGTGGCCGACCACCCGCAGCGCACAGGTCCGGTTGTCCCGCCCCCACGCCACCGCCGTGGGCGCGAAACTGCCCGCCACGTACCGCTTGTAGGAGTTGATGTTCGGCGCCAGCAGCAGCGAGAACTCCGCCAGGCAGGCCAACTGCCCCGCCAGGAAGTGCTCCATCGTCCGCGAGAAGCCGTTCGGGCCCTCCCCCGCCATCACCGGCCGCCCCTCCCCGTCGCGCAGGCTGAGATGGATGTGGCAGGAGTTCCCCTCACGCTCGTTGTACTTCGCCATGAAGGTCAGGCTGTAACCCTCCTGGTCCGCGATCTCCTTCGCACCCGTCTTGTACACCGCGTGGTCGTCACAGGTCCGCAGCGCGTCCGCGTACTTGAACGCGATCTCGTGCTGACCGAGGTTGCACTCGCCCTTCGCCGACTCCACCACCAGCCCCGCGCCCGCCATCTCGTTGCGCAGCCGCCGCAGCAGCGGCTCGATCCGGGCGGTGCCGAGGATCGAGTAGTCCACGTTGTACTGGTTGACCGGCGTGAGCGCCTGGTAGTTCTTCTCCCAGGCCTGCTCGTAGCTGTCCTTGAAGACGATGAACTCCAGCTCGGTCCCCACATAGGCGTGCCAGCCGTAACCGGCCAGCCGCTCCAACTGCCGCTTGAGGACCTGCCGGGGCGAGACCGCCACCGGCCGCCCGTCGTGGTGGACCATGTCGCACTGGACCATCGCCGTCGCCGGCTGCCACGGCACCCTGCGCAGGGTGGAGAAGTCCGGCACGAACACCAGGTCGCCGTAACCGCTCTCCCAGGACGAGACCTCGTAGCCGTCCACGGTGTTCATGTCGATGTCCACGGCCAGCAGGTAGCCACACCCCTCGGCCGCATGCGGGACCACATCACTCAGGAAGTAGTCGGCGGCGATCCGCTTGCCCTGCAAACGGCCCTGCATGTCCGTCATCGCGAGGACCACCGTGTCGACGGTTCCCTCGGCGACCAGCTCGCGCAGGCGGTCGAGCGTCAGGGTCGGCTGACTCATGTGGTGCTCTCCTCTGCAGGTGCGTCCGTCGGGCCGTCCGACCGCGCGGCGGTGTCGATCATCCTGCTCCGGCGGCCCGGATGCCACGGGCCACGCGGGAGGGCGCGCCTCCTGCTCCGACGGCGTGCGCAACCCCGAAATCCAATGGCCCGATTCCGCTCCATTGCAGGCACGACGTATCGTTCACTCCCGGCGGGCCGGTCGTCAAGGGCTGCACTCCGCACCGAACGGCCGGGTACGCTGCCGCATGGCTCTGCCCGTCTCCCGAGACTGAACATGCGTCAAAACCGTTTGCCCCGGCGACGTCCGGATGGTTGCGTGCTCGCGAAATGATCACCGCACCGCCTGGAGCCGCTTTGACCCCCCGCACCACCCCGACCGTCACCGCCGTCCCCACCGACACCGACGATCTGCTGCGCTGGCGCACCGACGACGCGCCCGCCGGCACCGCCTCGCTGCGGCTCTACGGGTCCGCCGGGCAGGCCCACCTCGCCGCGCTGGAGATCGACGTCCGGCCCGAGGACCGCCGTCGGGGCGCCGCTACCGCGCTGCTCGGCGCCGCCGTCGACGCCGCCCGCGAGCACGGCCGGCGCACCGTCCTCGCCCAGGCAGAGGCAGGCTCCCCCGCCGACGCCTTCCTCGCCGCCCGCGGGTTCCGGGCCGTCCTCACCCTGCTGTACGCCCGCCTGCCGCTGGCCGACGCCGACCCGGCCGCCATGGAAGCGCTGGTGGCCCGCCCCCACCCCGGCTACCGCCTGGTCTCCTGGGTGGGCACCGTGCCGGACGCGCTCCTGGAGACCTTCACCGCCTCCCGCCGGGCGATGGACGACATGCCGATGGACGACACCGACTTCGGCACCGTCACCTGGGACACCGAGCTGGTCCGGACGATCGCCGAGAAGGTCGCCGCCCGCGGCGAACTCCTGCACACCGTCGCCGCCGTGGACGAGTCGGACGGCTCGATCGCCGGCTTCACCGAACTGGTCGTCCCGCGGTCCCGCACCGGCGACGCCCAGCACTACGGCACCGGCGTGCTGCCCGAGCACCGGCGACGCGGCCTCGCCGCCTGGATGAAGGCCGAGTCGATCCGCTGGGCGCTCACCGAGCAGCCGTCACTGGAGGGGCTCCTCACCGACACCGCCCGGTCCAACACGGGCATGCGCGCCGTCAACGACGCCCTCGGCTACCGGCTGACCCACACCTCGGTCCAGTACCAGTTGGAGCTGTAGGCGCCGCAGCAGAGTGTCGAGTCCATTCTGCCCGGTCGACCGCCCCGGCGGTAGGGCCGAGAGCACGTCGGTTCGATCTTGTCCCGGCCCCGCGCCGACCCGCAGACTCGTCCGCATCCACTCCTGACCGCGCGTCGGTTCCCCTCCCCGGGGAGCCGACGTGCCGCGTCGTGCTGCCCCGTCGTCCGGCGGGGCAGCGGAGCGGACGGACGAAGGGGGACCCTGATGACCGACGACCTGACCACCCGCGCCCGCACCATGCTGCTCAGCACCGACGAGCCCACCCTCCTGCAGCAGGTCTGGGCCTTCCGCCTGCTCGCCCCGGTCTCGCCCGCCGTGTACCGCCCCAAGCTCACCCGCGCGCTCGTCCGCCTCAGCGACTCGGTCCGGGAGGACCACGCGGCCCGGCACGCCCTGCTCTCCGAGGCCCTCGAAGCGGCGGACGGTCTCCACCCGGACAACCCGGACCGCAACCCCGCGCTCCACACGGCGCTCGACGCCCTCCAGACCATGCACTCCGAATTCGACGACCACGAGCAGTGGCTGACGCTCAGCCGGCACCGTGTCGACCTCGCCCGGTCGTCAGGCGGCCCGGCCTTCCTGGCCGGTGCCCTGTACGCGCTCGCCACCGCCCTCGCCGGGTGCGGCCGCTTCGGCGAGGCCGCCGACGCCCTCCACGAACAGCGCCGCGTGCTCCCGCCCACCGCGTGGGACCGGGATCGGTACCTGCCGCAGCTGAGCGCCCTGCTGAGCGCCGCCGGACGTCCGGCCGAGGCCCACCTCGCGTACGGCGAGCACGCCGCCCGGCTCGCCGCCGCGGCGACGGAGAGCGACGGGCACCACCGGCTGCCCCGTTCCGGCGACTGACCCGCCGGCCAGGGGCAGGGCCGGGTCGGGGCCGGGTCAGCCCGTCCCGGCCGCCTCCGGCGCGACCGCCGCCCGCGCCGGGGGCAGCAGCACCAGCGCCGTCCCCGCGGCGAACCCGGCCACCGTCCACCCCGCCGGGGCGCCCGTCCTGGCCAGCCCCTCCCCCGCCCACACCGTCAGCGCCCAGACCGCGCAGGCCAGTCCGGCCAGCCCCGCCAGCACGGCGTACGGCTGCCGGACCTCGGCCTGCGGACGCACCGCACCGCCGACCCGCAGCAGCAGCCGCTCCACCGGCACGAGCGCCGTCAGCAGCCCCACCAGGAAGAGCGCCAGCACCGCGATCCACACCGGCCGCCACGCCCACCACGCGCCGGAGCCGACCACCGGCTCCGGCGCGAGGTCGGTCAGGTAGAACGCGGCGGCCGCCGCCAGCACCGGCACCATGTGCCACAGGTACAGCGTCATCGACACCCGGCCGAGCGGCCGGACCAGGCGCCAGAGCCACTCGGCCCGCAGTGCCCGCTCCATCGCGGGGGCCGCCAGCAGACAGAGCGCGCACTGCGCGAGCACCCAGGCGAGCATCGCGAGCGACGGCGGGTTGGTGTTGCTGACCTCTTCGGTGCTCACCAGGATCAGGCTCACCGGGAAGGGCCCGTACGCCACCAGCGCCGCGAACGCCGCCGCCCCGGCCCCGGCCACCGCCCACAGCAGCGGCCGGCGCGCCGCCAACCGGCCGTCCTCCCAGGCGAATCCCAGCTGGTAGGCCACCGCCCACACCAGGACGTGGTTCGCGGCCCCGATCCAGCTCCCGCGATCCGCCAGGTCGACGAGGTCCACCGCCACCGCGAGCACCGCCGACGCCGCCGCGGCGGCGAGCCCCCACCGCCGGTGCGCCGCGTACAGCCACGGCGTCAGCGCACTGACGATCAGGTAGACCGGGAGGAACCAGAACTGCATCGCCAGCGCCCAGCCGACCATCCCGAGCAGCCCCGGATCCACCCCGGCCGCGCGGCTCACCGCCAGGCACGCCACCGCGATCGCCACGTACGCCGCCGCGGGCAGCAGCAGCCGCACCGCGCGTCCGCGGATCCAGCCCGCCGCCCCGCCGCCGGCCTCCCGGTGCCTGCGCCAGGAGCCGGCCGCCGCGTACCCGCCCGCCAGGAAGAACACCGGCATGATCTGGAACAGCAGCGTCAGCCACTGCGTCCACCCCACCGTGGCCAGCAGCTCGGGCGCGGTGATCGTCCCGTCCGGGGCGCGGACCAGAGCGGTGATCACCCAGTGTCCGAGCACCACCATCACGATCGCCACGCCCCGCAGGAAATCGACGTACCTGACCCGGCCCACGCCGCCCACCGTCCCCCGTCTCGAACCGACGGCCCACTATGGTCGTACCGCAACGGCCCGGTCCAGCGCCGCGCGGTTGCGATTCGATCTCCGGTCCGTCCCCACTCCTCGGGCGTCACCTCACCCCACCGCGGCGATCCCGAACTCGCCCAGCAGAGTCAGGAGTTCGGCCCGCCCGGTGCGGACCAGCGCGCCGCCGGCGAACCGCGGGTCGTCCGTCACCTCGGCCAGCAGGAAGCGCCGCTCCCGCTCGACCCGCGCGTACGTGCCGGCCACCGGCGCGGTCACCCGCCCGCCCCGGGGATGTACATCAGCCGCTCCGGGTACGGGAAGGGCTCGAACCCGACCCGGGCGTACACCTCGTGGGCGTCGATGGTGGACAGCAGCAGCCGCTTCAGCCGGTACGGCGCCAGGTGGTCGCGGACCGCCTCGGCCAGCTTCGTCCCCAGGCCCCGCCCCCGGTGCGCCTCCGCCACGTACACGTCGCACAGCCACCCGAACGTCGCCAGGTCGCTGACCACCCGCGCGTACCCGACCTGCCTCCCCTCCCCGTCGTACGCACCGAAGTTGATCGAAGCGGCCGCCGCCCGCCCGATCGTCTCCCGGCTGCGCCCGAGTGCCCAGAACGCGCCGGTGGACAGCCAGTGGTGGACCAGATCCAGGTCCAGCCGGTCCGGGTCGGTGGAGATCTCGTACGGACTCACAGTGCTCATGCCCTCGATCGTACGCAGCCGTTCACCCCCGCCCACAGCTCGGGAAACGAGTGGCTGCGGGGCGCCCGGGGCTGAGACCATGCGGCGGTGAACGCGGAACTCCCCGACGGATGGACGATCGAGCGGGTCCGTTCCGTGTCGGGCGACGCCCGGGCCGAGCTGCTCCCGCTCGAACGGCTCGTCGTCGTCGAGCAGTGCGGCGCCGCCGACTACGACGTCCTCCGGCCCGACGTCATCCTGTCCTTCCACGAGCTGTGCCTCGCGCACGCCGACGGCGAATGGTTCATGGGACAGCTCGACGCCGACGGCTCGGTGGTCTGCTGGTCCTCCTACGGCCCCGACCTGGCGGAGGCCGTCCGCGGGTTGTGAGCCGTCCGGCGGCGTGCCGGTCGGCCGCGCGGGCCGGTCAGCGTTCCGGGAGGCGGGCGAGCTCGCGGGCCCACTCGTCGGCGGCGGCGCGCAGCATCCGGTCCGTGCAGCGGATCTCCACCACGGCGGACGGCAGCGCCGTCTGCTCGTGCTCCTCCGCCCACGGCGGGGCGGCGGCGAGCGCGAAGTGCACCCGCACGACGGCGGCCCGCTCGTCGCGGGCGGCGAGGCTGAAGCCCAGCACCGGCTCCAGGAACTCCACCCGCCCGTCCTCGTCGTCGGCCGCCGTCACCGGCACCCGCCCGTCCGCGACCGCGCGCAGCCAGCGCGGGACGCCCTCCGCCTCGAAGCGCAGCATCGCCGGGTCGGCGAACCCCCAGCTCCCGCCGGGGGTCGTCACGTCACCCCGGACGATCAGCCAGTTGTCGTCGAACTCGTTGCCCATCGGGGTGGGGAACTGGTACCGCACCGGACTCAGTTGGAGGTAGTGCGCGTCGTCGGCGAGGATCACCGCCCCAGCATGCCACGGCCGCGCCGCTGCTAGTCCCCGCCGACCGAGGCATTCGCGGACACCCCACCAACCGGACCCGAGGAGTTCACACTCGGCGCGGACCCGCCCGGCGCGGAGCTCCCGACGCTCGCCCCGGAGGCGGGCGAGGCGGGCGACTTCGGCGCCCCGGGGGCCGAGCCCGGCGAGGAGCCGGGCGAGCCGGGGCTGTACGGCGACGAACCGGGCGAACCCGGCGACGCCGGCGAGTTGCCCGAGGACGGGCCGGACGACGGTCCCGAGGACGGACCCGACGAGGGCCCGGACGGCGAGGCCGACGAACTGTGGTCGCCGCCGCCCGTCGTCCCGACCGGCCGGTCGAAGTGCGCACCGCTCTGCGGGTCCGTCAGCACGATCACGTCGGTCGGCGCCGGCGCGGGCTGCACGATCACCACGTCGGTGCCCTTGAACGTCGACCACGCCGTGCCCTGGTACGAGGGCGAGGCGGTCACCGCCGTCGGCGGCAGCAGCGGGTTCCCGCACGCGCAGCGCACCCGCGGCACGCCGTACGAGTCGACCAGCACCGCCGTACCGGACTGCAGCACCGCCTGGTACGGCGTGGCCGCGCCGTCCCGGAAGCCGTGGTTGGTGACCCGGGTGTCGGCACGCAGCACCACCGGGGTCAGGCCCTTGAGGTAGCCGTCGATCGCGTCGGGCGTGATGCTCTCCACCTTCGCGAACGCCTGCGCCTTGTCCGGGTTCTCCTTCAGGTAGCCGGACAGCTTCGGCACGTCGCAGCTGGCCAGCTTCTGGCTGCCGCCGTAGAGGCCGGCCGTGCCGCCGTTCACCACCCCGCCGCCCGCGCTGGACGCGGACGCCGAGTAGCTGGTCGCCGGCGCGGACGCGTACGCGGACGTCGCCACGGCATTGGCCACCGACCCGGTGAACGGGTCCTGTCCGACGGCCGCCACCGGCTGCAACGCGACCTGCTCGCTGCCCGCCGCCTGGGTGGTGGTGGGGCTGCCCCCGCTGTTCGACGACTGGTTCGCGAACACCACGCCCAGCACCACGGCCGCCACCGCGGCACCGGCCCCCACGGCGACGATCCGCGGGTTCCGCCACCACGGCGGCCGCCCGCCCCCGCCGGGCACCTCCCGCAGCGGCGGCTCGCCCGGCGGCTTCCCTCCTCCGCTGCCGCCGCCCTCCGGTGGCACCACCCCACCGCCCGACGGCACCGAGGCCGGCGCGGTGCCCTGACCGGACCCCTGCGCCGACAGCGGCCCGGACGGCGGCCCCACCGGCTGCTCCCCCGACGCCTGTGAGTCCCCGTACGTCCCGGCCGGCGGCCACGACGGCCCGCTCGCCCCGAACTGCGGCGGCTCCGACCCCCGCGACCCACCCGACGGCGGCGGCTCCGACCAGGCCCCGTCCCCCTCGGGCCCGGGTTTCGGCGCCCCCGTCCACCCCGCCGACCCCATCGCCGCAGCCGCTCCGGCAGCCGCCGCAGCCGCCCCCCACCCACCGCCGCCGCTCTCCCCCTCCGCAAGCTGCGTCTCCTCCCCCGCGTCCCCACCGGCCGGCGCGGGCCCCGTCCCCGACGACGGCGCAGCCGCGAGCTCCGTCTCCTCGCCCGCCCCACCCGTCGGCGAAGCAGCCAGCTCCGTCGGCTCGTGCCCGACCACCGGCCCACCGACCCCCGACCCCGACGACGGCGCGGCCGCGGGCCGCCCCTCCGGCACGTCCGCCACCGCGGTCGGCTCGGCGACCGGCGGCGTCCCCACCACCTCGGTCGTCCCGGTCCTCGACTCCGGCCCCGGTGCGTCCGGCGGCGCCGCAGGCGGCTCGCTGTCCGCCACCTGCGTGACCTCGCGTTCCGGCGGTCGCGCCTCCGCCGCCGCCACCGGTGTCACGGCCGTGCCCTCGTCGCGCCCGTCGGCGTCGTCTCGCCCGTCGGCGTCGTCGCCCACCGCGTCCGCAGGTCGGCCGACCACCTGGGTGGTACCGGTTTCGCCGTCCTCGTCGGGTGGCACGTCGGCGACCTCGGTCGGCTCTCCGCTCGCGACGACGCGGGTGGCGTCGTGCTCGGGTCGCGGCGCGGCCGCGCGCCGGGCGGGGTCGCCGTCCGGCTGTTCGGGCGGTTCGGGCGACTGGTCGGTCGGCGGCTGGGAACTCACCGGACTTCCTCCCGATCGGGGACTCCCCCGCGGGCCCGCGGGTGCGGGCCCGTCTCAATTGTCTGCGCCGATCCGTCCGCCCCTGCAACTCGCCGGCGCCCTGCGACTCGCCGACGTCGATCGTCCGGTGGAAGCTGGAAGGGTGCCCGAGAGCTCCCCGGTCGCGCTGCGCGGCTGGTTGTCCGCGCTGTTGGTGACCGTCGCCGCGTTCGCCTCGATGCTGCTTGTCGCGTCGGTCGGCCTCTGGCTGGCCCGTGCGACGGATCTGCCGGGCGGCGGATTCGGTGCGGTGGTGTGCGCGACCGTGCTGATGGCGCTGGGTGCGCCGTTGCGGCTGGACGGCGGCGCCGCGTTCGTCGCGTCGGCGCAGGGCGGGGTGACGGCGCTGCCGCTCTCCGTCGGTCTGACGGGCGCGCTGGTGGCGGGTGCGCTGTTCCTGCGGCCGCTGCGCTCGCACGCCGTGGTCACGGCCCGTGAGCTGGGCTTACGCGCCGCGCAGACCGCCGTGGTCTGGACGGTCGCCGTCCTGCTGCTGTCGCTCGCCGCCGGCCACACCTTCACGGTGTCGACGGGTGACCCGTTGCTGGACGAGATCGGCGGCGCGTTCGATGCCGAGCCGGTGGTCGGGTTCAAGGTCGATCCCGGCCCGGCGATCGGCTGGGGCCTGCTGTGGCTGGCGGTGGTGCTGCTGATCGCCCTGGCGGTCTCCCGGCGGGCGCCGCTCCCGGCGCGCCTGGTGCGCTTCCACGTGGGGGTCCGTCCGGCGGCGCACGCGGTGCTGACGCTGGCGCTGGTGTACGTGGTGCTGGGTCTGGTGGGCGGCCTGGTGGCGCTGGTGGTCGGCAGTCAGCCGCGGGAGACCCTGGCGGTGGTCCTGCTGGGCCTGCCGAACGTGGCGTGGCTGGCGCTGGGGGTGGGCCTGGGCGGCTCCTGGCACGGGCATCTGCCGGGCAGTCTGGGGTTGCCGTTCCCGGAGGCCCTGTCGGGCGTGCTGCGCTCCCGCGAGAACGTGACGCTCGACCTGTCGACGCTCGCAGCGCAGGACACCCGTGCCTGGCTGCTGCTTCCGCTGGCGGGCGTGCTGGTGCTGCTGGCGGGCGCGGCGGTGGCGTGGCGTACGCCGGTCCGGCTGCCGGCGTGGCGGCACGCGGTCCACCTGGCGGTGGCCATGGCGCTGGCGCTGCTCCTGATCAGCGTCGCGACCCGGATCTCGGCGGTGTACGGGCTGTCGCTGTTCGGCCTGGTGGGCAGCGACGGCTCGGCGGATCTGACGCCGGACCTGTGGCGGACGGTACCGCTGGCCGCCGCGTGGGGCGCGCTCGCCGGTTTCGCCGGGGGCGCGCTCGCCAACCGCTTCCGCCGCCCGCCCACCACCGGCTGAACCACCCCCGTTCCGCCGCCGAGCAGGCCGCGCCGGCCTACGGCGAGCTGGTGGAACTGACCACGCCGGACCCGTCGGACCCGCTGGACCCGCGGCTCGGCCGGCTCGGGCCGGGCATCGTGGCACCCGCGGCGTGGTCGTCGAGTGGGTCGTCGACCGGGACGAGTTCGACGGCTCGATCGTCCCGCGCTACTCGGTGGCAGGCGAGGACGGCAGCCCCTGGGTCCTGCGGTCGGGGAGGTCACCGGCCTCTGGTGGACGACTTCCCTGGAGCCGCCGAAGGGCTACACCGTGCAGGTCGACGATTACTCCTACTGCGTCACCCCGGAGCAGACGGAGGTCCTCTGACGGGGCGCTCAGCCCGTCACGCCGAAGACCGGCCAGGCCCACGGCGGCGGGGGCGGCGGCCCTTCGGGCTCCGGGACCTCGCGGACCACGGCGGTGGGCTCGGGCGCGGCGGTCGCGGCGGCGGGTGCCGGGGCGGAGGCCTCGCCGAGGCGCAGGGCGCCGATGAACTCCAGGCAGCTGCCGTAGCGTTCGTCCGGCGCCTTGGCGAGGGCCTTGGTAAGGGCCGCGTCGACGGCCTGCGGCAGGTCGGGGCGGCGCTCGACGAGCCGGGGCGGCGGGTCGTTGAGGTGGGCCCAGAGCAGGGCGAGGTCGTCGTCGCGCTGGTAGGGCGGCCCTCCGGCCATCATCTCGAAGACCACGCAGCCGAGGCTGTAGACGTCGCACCGCCCGTCCACCGGCTTGCCGGAGATCTGCTCGGGAGCGACGTAGTCCAGGGTGCCGACGAACTGGCCGACGCTGGTCAGGCCGGTCAGCGAGAGCGACTTCTTGGTCAGGCCGAAGTCGGTCAGGTAGGCGTGCTCGGGGTGGTCGCTGTCGGTGCCCTCGGCGATCAGGATGTTGCCGGGTTTGACGTCGCGGTGGACCAGTTCGCGGGCGTGCGCGGCGTCCAGGGCGCTGGCCACCTGCATGGCGATCCGCACGGTCTGCCGCACCGACAGCGGGCCCTCCCGGTCGAGCAGGGCGCGCAGGTCGCGGCCGCGGACGTACCGCATGGCGATGTAGAGCACGCCCTCGGCCTCGCCGGCCTCGTACACCGGGACGATGTTGGGGTGGTCGATGGCGGCAGCGATCCGCGACTCGCGGGCGAAGCGTTTGCGGAAGACGTCGTTGCGGGCCAGTTCGGGGGCGAGCAGTTTGACGGCGACGATCCGGCCGAGCCGCAGGTCCTCGGCGCGGTAGACGACGGCCATGCCGCCGCGGCCGATGAGCTTCTCCAGCCGGTAGCCCGCCAGCTGGTGGCCGGTGAGGTCGGTGCGGGCGGCGGTGGTCATGCCGCGCCGTCCCTGTCGACGGTGGCGTAGGTCTGCAGCCGGGTGCCGTCGCAGTAGTACCAGCGGCCCTGGTCGAGGTCGAGGAGCCAGGCGGAGGCGCCGTCCAGGACGGCGCCCAGCCGCAAGTTGCGGGTGCCGTCGCGGAAGGTCTCCAGGTCGATCCGGCCGGCCGCCCAGTCGTCGAGCAGCCGGCGGTAGGAGGCGAGGGAGCGCTCCAGGGCGGCGAGCAGCGGCCGGGGGTCCTCACCGGTGCCGAGCGCTTCGCCGGTGCCGGGCGGGTGCTGCGGGAGGGCGACCAGGAGCCGTCCGTCGACCCAGGCGGACCAGCCGTTGGAGCACAGGATCCGGGCCCAGTTGCCGCTGGTGGACAGGAGTTGCAGGGGCAGCAGCGGGTCGAGCCGCACCGAGGGGCGGGACGGGTCGGGGCCGGTCCAGGTCTGCAGGCCGTCGCCGGGGGCGACGTGGGTGGGCCGGAACTCGAAGGGTGCGGTCATCCGCCACTCCCTACTGCTTCCGCATCACGGCGGGCTCGTGCCGGCGCAGCAGCCGCGCGACGACCAGGCCGTACACCACGGCCAGGGCCAGCAGCATGCCCATGTCGAGCAGCCAGACGCCGCTGGTGTGCCGGAACAGCGGGTCGTCGGTGAGGGTGCCGGGGACGACGCGGGGCAGGTCGATGGTGGAGGCCATGGCGCCCAGTGCCCAGCGGGAGGGGATCAGCCAGGAGAGCTGGTTGAGGCCGGGCACGCCGTTGAGCTCCAGCAGCGCGCCGCAGAACACCACCTGGACGATGGCGACCAGGACCAGCAGCGGCATGGTCACCTCTTCCTTCTTGACCAGCGCGGAGATCACCAGGCCGAGCATCATCGCGGTGACCGACAGCAGCGCCACGGCGAGGGTGATCTCCAGCAGCGGCGGCATGAAGTTGCCGCTGGTGCCCGGTGGGAACTTGACGCCGGCGAGGGCGACCATGGTGAGCACCACGGACTGCACCACGGTGACCGTGCCCAGCACGATGATCTTCGAGCAGAGGTACGCCGATCTGGACAGGCCGACGGCTCTCTCGCGCTGGTAGATGGTGCGTTCCTTGACCAGCTCGCGGACCGCGTTGGCGGCGCCGGTGAGCACGCCGCCGACGCACAGGATCAGCAGCGCGTTGAGCGCGGTGGACTCGTCCAGTTTGGAGCCGGCCAGCGCGTGCGCCATGGCGCCCATGACGAACGGCAGGGCGATCATCACGGCGAGGAAGGTCCGGTCGGCGGAGAGCGCGCTGGCGTACCGCCGGCAGAGCGTGCCGACCTGCTTGCGCCAGCGGCGCGGCTTGGGCTTGGCCGGGGCGGGCACGGCGGCCTGCGGGTCGGGTTCGGGCACCGGGATCGCGGCGGGGCGTTCGGTGACGCCGGCGATGTAGCGGCGGTAGGGCGGGGAGGAGCGGAACTGGCCGGACCAGTCGCGGTCCCGCTCGTTCTCGAACGCCTCGAACGCCTCGGGCCAGTGCCGGTATCCGAAGTGCTCCAGGGTCTCGCCGGGCGGCCCGTACCAGGCGATCTTGCCGCCGGGGGCGAGCAGCAGCAGCCGGTCGCAGAGGTCCAGGCTGAGCACGCTGTGGGTGACCACGATGACGGTGCGTCCGTCGTCGGCGAGGTTGCGCAGCATCTGCATCACCGAGCGGTCCATGCCCGGGTCGAGACCGCTGGTCGGCTCGTCGAGGAAGAGCAGCGAGGGCTTGGTGAGCAGCTCCAGGGCGACGCTGACGCGCTTGCGCTGGCCGCCGGAGAGGCTGGAGATCACCTGGTCGGCGCGCTGGGCGAGGCCGAGCTCGTCGATCACCTCCTCCACCCGGGCGGCCCGCTCGGCGGGCGCGGTGTCGCCGGGGAAGCGCAGTTCGGCGGCGTAGGCGAGGGCGCGGCGCACCGGCAGCTGGGTGTGCAGGATGTCGTCCTGCGGCACCAGGCCGATCCGGCTGCGCAGCTCGGCGTAGTCGCGGTAGAGGTCGCGGCCGTCGTAGCGGACGGTGCCGTGGTCGGCGGGGCGCAGGCCGGTCAGCGCGTTCAGCAGGGTGGACTTGCCGGCGCCGCTCGGTCCGGCGACCGCCAGCAGCGACTTCTGGCCGACCGGGAAGGTCACCTGGTCGAGCAGGGTGCGCCCGCCCGCCACCTGGACGGTCAGGCCCTCCACGTCGAGGTCGATGTCGCCGGTGTCGACGAACTCCTGCAGCTGGTCGCCGACCAGGCAGAACACCGAGTGCCCGATGCCCACCAGGTCGCCGGGCCCGACCAGGGCCTGGAGTACCGGCTGTCCGTTGACGAAGGTGCCGTTGTGCGACTCCAGGTCGGCGATCTCGTACCGCCCGTCGGCCCGCGCGCGAAGCTCGGCGTGGTGCCGGGAGACCGACAGGTCGCCCACCACCAGGTCGTTGTCCGGCGCGCGGCCGATCCGCACAACCTTGGCGGGCAGCGGCCGCACCGTGGTCGGTGGCCGGAACGAGCCGGTGATGGCGGTCAGCGCGGACGGCTGCCGGGGGGCGGACAGCGCGGTCGGCTCGGGCAGCGCGGCCAGCCGGCAGGACGGTCCGTCGGCCGGGCTGCCGAACCACAGGACGGTTCCGGGCCCCACGTCCAGGTGCGCGACCCGGTGCCCCTCGCAGTACGTCCCGTTGGTGGAGCCGTCGTCGTCGAGCACCCAGTGGCCGTCCCCGACGTGCAGGACGGCGTGGTGCCAGGAGACCCGTGGGTCGGTGAACACGATGTCACTCGCCGGATCCCGCCCGACGGCGTAGCTGCGGCTCGGGCTCATCACCTGTGAGTCGCCGTCGGTCTCGAGTACGAGCTGCGGAGCGGTGAGCGCGAACTCTCGCTCTCCCATACGACGATGCTAGACCCGCCCGTCGGCACCCGCCCGGGGGGCGCTTTTCGGCCGCCCGGGTGACAGCGGGAGCCGCTGCGGCGAGGCTGGGTACCTGTGGGGTCGGTGACGGACGACGCCGAACGGCACGATGGGAGCGGTGCTGGTGAACACTTGGGCGACGTGGACGACGCAGGGCATCCAGGCCGGGACCGGCGGGGTGAAGACCGTGGAGATCGGTGTGATCACCGGCGATCTGACGCTGCACACCACCTGGATCGAGGGCGAGGCGCGGCTGACCGTCCAGTACAGCGGGGCGCTCGACTGGTTCACGGTGGAGGGCAGTCCGGTGCCGGCCGCCGACGAGCACACGGCACGGGAGGTCCACCAGCGGATGGTGGAGGGCATGAAGGCGGGCGGCGGTGCCACGGCACCGGTGGGCTGATCCGCTGTCGGCGGGCGTCTGCGCCCTCGCACTGCTGCTCGGCGGCTGCGCCTCGGGCTCCGGCGGCACCCCGGGGACGCCGAACGGCGGGACGGGCGCCTCGCCCGGACCGTCCTCGCCCGGGCCGTCGGAGCTCACCGCCGGGCCGCGCGGCCCGACGCCCGCCGCACCCGGCGACTGGACGCAGTACCACCGGGACGCGCTGCGCACCGGCACCGTGCCCGACCTGCCGGCCGCCGGCGCGCCCGCCCGCACCTGGGCCGCCCACCTGGACGGCGCCGTCTACGGCCAGCCGCTGCTGGTCGGCGGCCGGGTGCTCGCCGCCACCGAGAACAACACCGTGTACGCGCTCGACCCGTCCGGCGGCACGGTCCTGTGGAGCCGGAACCTGGGCGCCCCCGCCCGGGAGTCCGAGCTGCCGTGCGGCAACATCGACCCGCTCGGCATCACCTCCACCCCGGTGTACGACCCGGCGACCGGCCTGCTCTTCGTCCTCGCCGAACTCGCCGGCGGGCGCCACCGGCTCACCGGCCTGGACGCCGCCACCGGCGAGGTCGTGGTCAGCCGCGACGCCGAACCGCCGGTCGGCGACCGGACCGCCCACCAGCAGCGCGCCGCACTCGCCCTCTGGGACGGCCGGGTGGTGATCGCGTACGGCGGCCTGTACGGCGACTGCGGGGACTACCGGGGCACGGTGCTGTCGGTGCCCGCGACGGGCGCCGGGGAGATCCGCGCGTACACCGTGCCCACCGGCCGCGAGGGCGGAATCTGGGCGAGCGGCGGACCGGTCGTCGACGGCGACCGGCTGCTGCTCTCCGTCGGCAACGGCGAGTCCACCGGCGGCGGCCACGACGGCTCCGACTCGGTGCTCTCGCTCACCCCCGAGCTGACCCGCGCCGACTTCTTCGCGCCCGCCACCTGGGCCGAGGACAACGCCGCCGACCTCGACCTCGGCTCGCTCGCCCCGGTCCGCGTCGGCCCGTACGTGCTCGCCGTCGGCAAGCGCGGCACCGGGTACCTGCTCGACGCCAAGAACCTCGGCGGGATCGGCGGCGAGAAGGCCCGGGCCGACGTCTGCCCGGCCTTCGGCGGCGCCGCGGTCGACGGCACGACCGTCTACGTGCCCTGCGAGGACGGCCTGGTCCGGCTCGCCGTCGGCGCCGACGCGAGCCTGCACGTCGACTGGCGGCTGCCGCTCGGCCGCGGCGGGTCACCCGTGGTCGGCGGCGGCGCGGTGTGGGTGCTGGACTGGCGGGCCGCGACGCTCCACACCGTCGACCCGGCGAGCGGACGGGTCCTGCACACGGTGGACGTCGGCGCGAAAGTGCCCAACTTCGCCTCGCCCGTCCTGGTCGGCGACCAGGTGCTGGTCGGCACCGCGGACGGGGTCACCGCCTTCCGCACCCGCTGAGCCGTTACTCCAAGTCGGTGTCGTTCGTTCGCAGGGAAACCGCCACATGGCGGAGTCTCCTCGGAACACTCGGAGGACATGGTGAGCGCGCGAGCGATGATCAACCGGGCAGAACACTGGATCGGCTACCGCGAGGGAGCCGGAAACGCCAACCGCTTCTCCGCCGAAGTCGGGCGGCCCGCCGAGAGCTGGTGCGCCGACTTCGTCAGCGCCGTCGCCCGGGAGAGCGGCAACGCCGCGTACTTCCCCGACACCGCGTCCTGCGCCGTCGGCCGCGACTGGTTCCGCCGGCACGGCCGGCTCTCCGTCTACCCCGCCGTCGGCGCCCAGGTCTTCTTCGGCGCCGACGGCAACCCCTGGGGGCCCGGCGGCGAACACACCGGCGTGGTGACCGCCTACACCGCCACCACCATCACCGTCGTCGCCGGCAACACCAACGCCGACGGCTCCCCGCAGGGCGACGGCGTCTACCGCCGCACCTACCGGCGCCGCTCCGACTACGTCGAGTCCTACGGCTACCCCGCGTACCCCGAAGGCCTCGTCTGCGCCGACCCCGCCTGGCGCGGCCGCCCCGGCATCACCTACTTCGGCCAGCAGGCCGACATCCGCGACCTGCCCGCCGGCACCCCGTCCCGCACCGCCGACCTGCCCGCCCCGGCCCAGCCCGCGGACGCCCGGCCGGCCGGCGCCACGGCCGACGGGCCGCCCGCCCCGCCCACCGCCGAACCCGGCACCGCCGACCTGCCCAGCACCGACCTGCCCGGGCCGCGCCGCGACACCAGCCCCGACCACACGGCCTGACGACATGCCGGTGCCCCGTCGCGAGGAGGCTCCTCGCGACGGGGCACCGGTCTCCGTCAGCGGCAGGTGTACGTGAAGGTGGTGGCAGCCGAACGGTTCGACGGCGACAGCACCTCCAGGGTGGCGGTCGCCTGCATCTCGCCCTTGCCCTGGAAGGTCCAGCGGAGCACCACGTCGGTACGGTGCCGGCCGGCCGAGACCTGCTGGCGCAGCGTCCCCGAGTCCGTGCCGTCGCTGCGCACCCAGCGGTACTCCACCACGCCCTGGCCACCGTCGGTCTCCACCGTTCCGGTGATCACCGCGGTCCCGTCACAGGCCGGCCCGGCGGCGTCCGTGCGGACCTCGACCGCGGACACCGTGACCGGCTTGCCGTAGCGGTCCCAGCCCAGGTAGCCCAGCACGCCCAGCAGCAGCACCAGCGGCAGGATCAGCCACCGGCCGCGGCGCCGCTTCGGCTCCACCGGCTCGGCCGGGGTGTCCGTGCCGTGCCACGCCGCCGCGGCGAGCGGCGGGACGCCGGGGCCGAAGCGGTGCAACTCCTCCTCGGCGGCGGCGGCCGGCCCGGAGGTCGGCGCCGGCTCCGGCTCCGACTCCGCAACGGGGGTGGTCCACACCTCGGGGTCGAGGTGGGTGGCGCTCTCGAAACCGGCCGCGGCGGCAACGCCCGCGGCAACCGCCCCCGGGTCGAGCCGGACCGTCCCCGCCTCCGAGGCGTCCACGGACCCGGCCGGCGGCAGCTTCACGGTCGCCGCCGGGTCGCCCAGCTTGACCGTCGCCTCGGGGTCGCCACCACCCAGACGGACGGTCGACTCGACGTCAGCGGGCTTGCCACCCAGCTGAACGGTGTGGTCCGCCACCGGCACCGGCTTGCCGCCGAGACGCACGGTGGACTCCGGGTCGGAACCGCCGAGACGGACGGTCGACTCGACGTCAGCGGGCTTGCCACCCAGCTGGACGGTGTGATCGGCCACCGGCTCCGGCGTACCGCCGAGGCGGACGGTCTGGTCGGCGGCTTCGGCGGCGGTGAGCTGCGGCGGGACGGCCGGTCCGGCTTCCGGCTTGCGGACCGGACCGAGGGTCAGCCCGGGCGGCGTGGTGCCCTCGGGCCCGGTCGGGGTGGTGCTCATCAGTGGGTCCGTCCCTCTCAGCGGATGACTGTGCAGCTGTTGGTGGTGGAGGCGTTCTGCCCCTTCGTCGCCGCGGCGACACTGGCGCCCCAGGTATAGCCGACGTAGTCGGAGAACGACCATTCGGCAGTCGCCGTGAACCGGCCGCCGCGGATCGCGGTGAGGGTCACGGGCGTGACGTGGAGGACCTTCTGACCCGCGCCCAGCGGGACGTAGAAGGTGATGTTGGCGGGTACGCTCCCGGCCGGGGTGATGCTGCCGGTGACCGTCGCGACCAGCGTGTACCCCTTGCAGGTGGTGCTGATCCCGATGCTGGTCACGGCCGGCGTGGGCGGCGGCGCCGTGGTGGTGGGCGGCGTGGTCGTCGGCGGAGCGGGCGGGGTGCTGGTGGGGGCGCTGGTGGTGGGCGGGGCCTTCGGGGAGGCGGACGGCAGGCTGGTCGGGCTCGTCGACGCGGAGGCGGACGGCGACGGGGAGGCCGAGTCTGACGGGGATGCCGAGGGGGAGGGGGAGGCGGAGTCGGTCGCGGTCGGGGAGTCCGTCGGGAGGGGGGCGCCGAAGGTGGTGGTGAGTTCGGGGGCGGCGACCTTGGTGGTGCTGTCGGAGGCGTGGCTGCCGGCGACGGCGACGCCGGCGATGCCGCCGGCGATCAGGACGAGGGCGACGCCCGCGCCGATCAGGGGGACGCGGCGGCCCACCCGCGGGAGGCCGGTGCCGCCGCCGGAGCCCGGCGGGGGGCCGGGGGGAAGGACGGTGGTGGCGAAGGAGGTGCCGCCGGCGGCGGGTTCGCCGCCGGCGCCGGGCAGCAGCAGGGGCAGGGCGGCGACGAGCGCGGCGAGCTTGCGGCGTCCGCGCTCCTCCCAGTCCTCGCCGTACGCGGCGCCGGCGACGGCCTCCAGCTGGGCGACGAGCGCCTCCGCGCCGTCGGGGCGCTGCTCGGCGGCCTTGGCGAGGCCGGCCCGGATGAGGGGCCGGAGGGCTTCGGGCGCCTCGGTGTCGGGGATCTCCGCCTCGGTGTGCTGGACGGCGAGTTCGAGCACGGTGGTGCCGGCGTACGGCTTGGCGCCGGTGAGGCACTCGAAGAAGGTGGCGGTGGCGGCGTACACGTCGGTGGCGGGCGAGGCGGGCTGCCCGGCCCACTGCTCGGGGGCCATGTAGGCGGGGGTGCCGGCGACGACGGTGTCCTTCTCGCCGCTGCGGACGGCGATGCCGAAGTCGACGAGCTTGGATCCGCCGTCGACGGTGACCAGGACGTTGCCGGGCTTGTAGTCGCGGTGGACGACGCCGGCGCGGTGGGCGGCGGCGAGGCCGAGCAGGGAGCCCTTGAGGACGGTGAGGGCGGCCTCCGGGCCGGTGGCGCCCTCGGCGTTGAGCAGGTCGCGCAGCGAGATGCCTTCGACGAGCTCCATCACGATGGCGGCGCCGTACGGGCCCTCGACGTACTCGTAGAGCCGCGTGACGTGCGGCGAGTCGAGGGTGGCGAGGAGCTGGGCCTCGGTGCGGAAGGCGGCGTGCTCGGAGCCGGCGGCAGTGAGGTACTTGATGGCGACGGGGGTGCCGGTCGCCAGGTGGCGGGCGAGGACGACGCGGCCGGAGGCGCCTGCGCCGAGCTCCCGCTCGTGGGCGTAGTCGGGCAGCTCCCAGCGGGCGTCCTGGGGTGTCGGCTGGGTCGGGGGCATGTCCTGGTTCACCTGTCTGTCCACCCTGGGCGGCGTCGCGTGGTCCGCACGGGCGCGCGGTCACCGGCAGTGACGCTATCGCGGCCCGGAGGGTTCCGACCCCGCCGGGGTGGCAGGTCACGATTCAGTTGTTTCGCACACTACTTGTCCGCCCGCGGGCAGTCCTTGCAGCGGGCGGATGGGACGTACACGGTCACCCTGTGTCGCGGCGGCGGGCCGTGTCGGCGGCCTCGGCGGCGACGGATCCGGCGCGCAGCAGCTGGTGGCCGAGGTCCATCAGCGCGCGTCCGGCGGCGAGCTCGTCGCCGATCGCGGGGTCGGCCGGGTCGAGCGGGCTGCGGCGCGCCTCGGCGTCGGACTCGACCGTGCCGGCCCCGGTGTCCAGGGCGGCGTGGACGCGGGTGAGGTCACCGTCCTCGGTGACCCGCAGCCGGACCGCCCACTCGGTGACCTGCGGTTCGCGGGCGGCGCCGCTCATCGCGCGCCGTCTTCGGCCCGCGACTCCTCCCACGGCTCGCCCTCGGCGAGCGACTCCTCCTGGGCGTGCAGGTTCTGGTACGAGGTGACGCCCTCTTCGGGGTCGGCCGCGCGGACGTCGTCCTCGTCGCGGTCGGCCTTGCCGTTCATCCGGTCGGACAGGTCGGACATGGTCGGCTCCCGGTGTTCGCGGTTCTGCCGGTCCGGGGGCCGTCCCGCCGCTGGGCGGCATATCCGGCCCGCCGGACGCGTTGCTCCCTACCAGCGTGCTCCCGCGCCGCCCGCGCGGCCACCTACCGGGGCAGTTCCGCCAGCAGTGCGGGGTTGACCCGCTCGACCACGGCCCGGACGTCCTCCGCGGCGACCGCCGGCCAGAGCACCGCGCGGGCGGCCCGGTAGCGCTCGGCGAGGCGCAGCCGGTCGGCCTCGGGCAGGTGCGCGGCGCGGTCGGGGTGGGAGTTGTGGGCGTTGTCGGAGATCTTGAGGAGGGTGGCGGAGTGGTCGCGGACGACCTCGCGCAGCATCTCCTCGTACCCCGCGCCGGGCACCCGGGTCACCCGGACGACGGTCGCCACCACCGCCGCCGGCACACCCGCGCGCAGCAGGTCCTCCGCGGTCAGCGCGGTGTCCTCCAGGACGTCGTGCAGCAGCGCCGCCATCCGCAGCCCGGTGCCGAACGGCGCGACGCCGTCCGCCACCGCGCGGACGTGCTCGACGTACGGCACGCCGATCCGGTCGGTCTGCCCGGCGTGGGCCTCGGCGGCGAGGGCGTCCACCTCGGCGAGGGTCAGCGTGCTCATGCGGCTCTCCTGGACGGGTCTTCAGGTTCCCCGCAATATAGTCGACTTGACGACAAGGAGTGGATCCCAGCGTGCCCGACGTCCAGGTGACCCCGATCTCGCCCGAACGCCTCGCCGAGCTGCTCGCCGACCGCATCGACGCCCTCGACCCCGGTGACCGGCGGCTGCGGGTGGCGATCGACGGCGCGCCCGCGGCCCGGCCCGGCGAGCTCGCCGACGCGCTCGTCGAGCCGCTGCGACTGCGCGGCCGACCGGTGCTGCGGGTCTCCGCCGCGGACTTCCTGCGGCCCGCCTCCGTCCGCCTGGAGTACGGGAAGCAGGACGCCGACGCCTACCACGACCTGTGGCTCGACGACGGGGCGCTGCTCCGCGAGGTCCTCGACCCGCTGGAACCCGGCGGCAGCGGACGCGTCCTGCCCACCTTCTGGGACGCCGCCGCCGACCGTGCCAGCCGCGCCCGGTACGTCGAGCTGGCGCCGCGCGGCGTCCTGCTGCTCGACGGCCCGCTCCTGCTCGGCCGCTGGCTCCCGCTCGAACTGGCCGTCCACCTCTTCCTCTCCCCCGGCGCGCTCGCCCGCCGCACCCCCGAGGACGAGCGCTGGACCCTCCCCGCCTTCGCCCGCTACGCCGACGAGACCGGCCCCACCGACCTGGCCGACCTCACCGTCCGCACCGACGACCTGCGCCACCCCGCGCTGGTCGAGCGCACCTGACCGGGACCTCAGCCGTCCGACGCCCCGCACGCTTCCGGGTCCGCCTCCGGGACGGCGAGGGCCGCGCGGATGCTGGGGCTGATGGTGAAGACCCGGTCCGTTCCGGTGACGGCCAGCAGCGACCGCACCGGCCGCGACGGGGCGGCCAGGACGAGGCGGCACTCGGTCTCGGTGGTCCCGCGCATCCGCAGCAGGGAGTTCAGTCCGGCGGTGTCGCAGAAGGTGACCCGCGACAGGTCGACCACCAGCCGGGCCGGCCGGCCCTCCATCACCTTGGCGAACTCGATCTCCAGGGTCCGGCACTGCACGTGGTCGGCCTCCCCCGCGAGCCGGACGACGGTCGCCCCCGGCAGGACGGTGGCGGTCACCTGCAGCGGCGGTGCCGGCGGGCGCCGGCCGCGCCCCTTCCGGCCCGCCGGGACCGGCCCGGTCATGCCGGCAGCTCCGCGGGCACGACGTCGAAAACGGTGTCCGCCCCGGTCAGCGTCAGCAGGCGGGCGACCTGCCGGCTGGGCGACGCGAGCCGGAACACGACCCCGGCCTCGTCGGCGACGCGTCGGGCGCGCAGCAGCTCGTTGAGACCGGAGGAGGAGCAGAAGCTCACGCCCGAGCAGTCGACCACCAGCGTCCCGGGCGCGGGAGGCGTGGCGAGGACCCGGCGCAGGGCACCGGCCAGCACCGCCGCACTGTCCAGGTCGGCGGAGCCGTGCAGCGCCACGACGGTGACGCCCGGCGGCGCCGGCCGGCGGCTGACGCTCAGGGCCGTGTCCATGCGGTCTCCTTCCCAGGAGAGAACGCCCCCGGTCGTGTCGTCCTTCGACCGTGCCGCGCGGTCCGCCGCACCGCAGCCGGCAGAACGAAACAATCCGGCCGCACACAGCACGGAAGCGAAATGCTCGTCCTGCGGGAAGCAGGCGCGGCCGTGTGCGGCTGAGCCGCCGGCCGGTCAGCGGCGGGGTGAGGGCGACGGGGTGGGACCCTTCTGGCAGTGGGGGCACCAGTAGGCGGGGCGGTCGCGGTCGTGGGGGGCGGTGCGGATGCGGGTGCCGCAGCGGCGGCAGGTGTCGCGGGCGCGGCCGTAGACCCAGTGCGTGCGGCCGGGGCGGAGGTCGCCGGTGGTGATGTGGCCGTGGCGCATCCGGTTGAAGTCGAGGAGTTGGTGGGCGCGGGCCACCAGGCGGGGCAGGACGGTGAGGTCGCCGACCGGGGTCCACGGGGTGACGGCGGCGAGGAAGCAGAGCTCGTTGGCGTACACGTTGCCGATGCCGGCGAGGTTGCGCTGGTCGAGGAGGGCCTCGCCGAGCGGTCGCGCCGGGTCGGCGGCGAGCCGGCGGAGGGCCTCGTCGGCGTCCCAGTCGGCGCCGAGCAGGTCGGGGCCGAGGTGGCCGACGACGCTGGGCTCGTCGGCGGTGCGCAGCAGTTCGACGACGGGCAGCCGGTAGCCGACGGCGGTGTGCTGCTCGGTGGCGAGGACGGCGCGGATCTGGAAGGCCGGGCCGCCGCTCCACTTCTCCCCCGCGCGGAACACCTGCCAGCGCCCGTCCATCCGCAGGTGGGTGTGGAGGGTCAGCCCGCCGTCGAACCGGGTCAGCAGGTGCTTGCCGCGCGGGACGGTCTCCAGCACCAGCCGCCCGGCGAGGTCGGCGGTGGCGTGCGCGGGCACCCGCAGGTCGGCGGCGGTCAGCACCCGCCCGGCCAGCACCTCGTGCAGCCGCGCGGCCACCTGGTACACGCTGTCACCCTCGGGCACGTCCCCATCATGCCCCGACCGCCGGACGCGCGGGGATATTCGGCGGACGGTCGAGGATTGATCGTTTAAGGTGCGTCGGTGACTCTTTCTCATGACGTGGCTGGTCAGGGCCCTGCAGTTGTGCTGCTCCACTCCTCGGTGTGCGACCGGAGGATGTGGGAGCCGCAGTGGGCGGCGTTGGTGGATGCCGGGTACCGGGTGGTGCGGTGCGACTTCCGCGGGTTCGGCGGGACGCCGATGCCCGACGGGCCGTACGCCGAGCACGAGGACGTGGCCGACCTGCTGGACGGACTCGGGATCGAGCGGGCCGCGGTGGTCGGCTCCTCGTACGGCGGGCGCATCGCGCTGAACCTGGCCGCGCTGCGGCCCGAGCGGGTGGCGGCGCTGGCGCTGCTGTGCCCGGCGGTGCCGGGGCACGAGCCGAGCGCGAAGCTGCGCGAGTTCGGTGCCCGGGAGGACGAGCTGCTGGAGGCCGGTGACGTCGCGGGCGCGGTGGAGCTGAACCTGGAGACGTGGCTCGGCCCGGAGGCGGACGGGGCGACCCGCGAGCTGGTGCGCACCATGCAGCGGCACTCCTTCGACGTGCAGCTGGCCGGCCCGCAGGACGTCGGCCCGACCCGGCCCGAGGTGGACCTGGCTCACGTGCAGGCTCCCGCCCTGGTGGTCGGCGGCGCGTTCGACCACCCGGACTTCGTGGAGATCGCGCGCGAGCTGCCGGGCCGGCTCGGCGGCGGGAGCCGGTCCGTGCTGCTGGACTGGGCGGGCCACCTGCCGAGCCTGGAGCGCCCGGCAGAGGTCACCGAGCTGCTCCTGGCGTACCTGGCCGAGGCCCACCCGGCGCGGTGAGCGTGGATGCACCCGGCGCAGGCCCACCCGGCGCGGTGGGCGTTGGGTAGGGTGGGCGCGGGCCGTGACTGGCGCTGAGGTGGGCCACCACCGGGGAGCGGCCCGGCGGAGCCACGCCGTTGCCGCGCGCCTGGGCGATCCACGTCGACCAGGGAGTCCGCCCGTGTCCACGCACCCCACCACCGCCCGTCCGATGGACGGCACCGCGCGCGCCGCCGAGCTGACGGCCCGTACGGCCGCCGGCGCCGCCGAACTGACCCGCCGCACCGGGACGGCCCCGTGCCTGGCCACCGTGCTGGTGGGCGAGGACCCGGCGTCGGTCACCTACGTGCGGATGAAGGTGCGCCGCTGCGAGCTCAACGGGATCCGCTCCCGGCAGGTCGTCCTTCCGGCCGGCACCACCACCGACCGGCTGGTGGAGGTGGTGTCCGGCCTGTCGGCCGATCCGGAGGTGCACGGCATCCTGCTGCAGCACCCGGTGGGCGCGCACATCGACGAGCGCGCCGCGTTCGAGGCGATCGCGCCCGGCAAGGACGTCGACGGCGTGACCATGCACTCCTTCGCCGCGATGGGCTTCGGCCTGCCCGGGTTCGTCTCCTGCACGCCGGGCGGCATCATGCGGCTGCTCGACGCGTACGGCGTCGACCCGGCGGGGCGGCACGCCGTGGTGGTCGGCCGCTCGGCCATCCTCGGCCGGCCCGCCGGGATGCTGCTGCTCGCCCGCGACGCCACCGTGACGTACTGCCACTCGCGGACGGTCGACCTGCCGGCCCGGGTCGCCGAGGCGGACATCGTGGTGGCGGCGGTCGGGCGGCCCGAGTTGATCCGCGGCGAGTGGATCAAGCCGGGCGCCGTGGTGGTGGACGCGGGCTACAACCCCGGCAACGTCGGCGACGTGGACTTCGCGGGCGCGGCGGCCCGCGCGTCACTGATCACGCCGGTCCCGGGCGGCGTCGGCCCGATGACCGTCGCGGTGCTGCTGGAGCAGACCGTGCGGGCGGCGGCCGTCCAGCTCGGGGAGGACCCGGCGGCACTCGGGCTGTGAACGGGCCGCACCCGGGGCGGTGAGCACGCGGGGCCGTGAAGACGCGGGGCGCGCGCGGGCGATGAGTAGGGTGGGTCCGTGATCAGGCTTGAGCGGTTGCGGGCGGACCACGCGGACGCGGTACTCCGCTTCGAGCGGGAGAACCGGGAGTTCTTCGCCCGGAGTGTGCGGGACCGCGGCGACGCGTACTTCGCGGAGTTCGCGACCCGGCACCTGATGCTGCTCGCCGAGCAGGACGCCGGGATCTGCCACTTCCACCTCGTGCTGGACGGGCAGGGGGTGCTGCTGGGCCGGGTGAACCTGGTGGACGTCGAGCAAGGCTCGGCGGAACTCGGCTACCGGGTGGGCGAGTCCGCGGCCGGGCGGGGGGTGGCCACGGCGGCGGTCCGCGCGGTCTGCGCGCTGGCCGCCGGCCCGTACGGGTTGACCCGGCTCACCGCCATGGCCTCGCTCGACAATCCGGCCTCGCTCGCCGTGCTGCGGCGCACGGGGTTCACCGCGACCGGCGAGACGGTGGTCGACGGCAGGCCCGCCCGCTGCTTCCGCCGCCGCCTCGATGCCGCCGAGCACGCCACCGAGCACGCCGCCGAGGGCCCTGCGGCGGGCTGACCCCGGGCGGACCCCGGACCGGCCAAGTGCCGTGCGCGCAGAGGAAGATCACCGAGGATCGAGCACGTACGGCCCCCGGCGCGCCTGTCGACGCACCGACACGGCGTCACTACGCTTTGTAGCGGGGCCGTCGCCGAACGCTGTCCGAGGGAGTCGTCATGCCCGAACACGTCTCGCAGCACCACACCGCCGTCCGCGCCGTCCGGTCGGACTTCTGCGCGGTGGCGCCCAGCCCGGAGCTGCGGCAGAAACTGCAGGAGCAGCTGGCCCGGGCCCGGTCGGGCGCCGACGAACTGGCGTCGCAGCTGGGGGTGTCGCGCGGCCCGCGGCAGCTCGGCTTCGACGACGGCACGATCTTCCCGCCGGACGAGTTCCCGCTGGGCACGCCGTACGCGACCATCCAGGCCGCCGCGGCGGAGCGGGCTCCGCTGCGCGGCACGGTGCGGGTGGTCGTGGTGCTGGCGGACTTCTCGGACCGGGCGATGACGGCGACCCGGGAGCACTTCGAGGAGCTGTTCTTCTCGCTCGGGACGCTGCCGCACGGCAGCGTCCGGGAGTACTACCGCGAGGTGACGCACGGCCTGGTGGACATCGTCGGCGAGGTGGTCGGCCCGCTGCGGCTGCCGCAGACCCTCGCCTGGTACGCCAACGGCAACTTCGGCATCGGCCGGCCGACCGGCGAGGCGCGGGCCAACGTGATGGCCAGGGACGCGGCGCAGGCGGCGGACCCGGCCGTGGACTTCGGCCCGTACGACAACGACGGCAACGGCTACGTGGACGCGTTCATCGTGGTGCACGCCGGGTCGGGCGGCGAGGCGAGCGGCGACTCGGGCGACATCTGGTCGCACAAGTGGACGCTGCCGGCGGAGCTGAACGCGGACGGCACCAAGATCTTCGCCTACCTGACCATCCCGGAGGACGCCAGGATCGGCGTCTGCGCGCACGAGCTGGGGCACCTGCTGTTCGGCTTCCCCGACCTGTACGACATCGACGGCACCTCGGAGGGCGTCGGCAACTGGTGCCTGATGGGCGCGGGTTCGTGGGGCGGGGGCGGCGACATCCCGGTGCACCCGTCCGCGTGGTGCAAGGTGAACCAGGGCTGGGCCTCGGCGACCGTGGTGACCAGCGGCGGGACGGTGTCGTTCGAGGACGTGAAGTCCAGCCACGCCGTGCACCGGCTGTGGAAGGACGGCGGCGGGGGCAGCGAGTACTTCCTGGTGGAGAACCGGCAGCAGACCGGCTACGACCAGTCGCTGCCCGGCTCGGGCCTGCTGGTCTGGCACATCGACGACGCCAAGCCGACCAACAGCGACGAGAACCACTACAAGGTGGGCCTGCTGCAGGCGGACGCCCGGCGCGACCTGGAGCTCGCCGGCAACCGCGGCGACGGCGGGGACCCGTACCCGGGCAGCGCCGGCAACACCGCGATCAGCGGCTCCACCACGCCGAGCACCAAGTCCTACGCGGGCGCCGACACCTGCGTGTCGCTCTCCGCGATCTCCGCGCCGGGCCTGACCATGACGGCGACCGTCTCGGTCTCCTGCGGCAAGCCGCTGGCGAAGGAGTTCAAGGACGGCGGCAAGGAGCTGAAGGACGCCGCCAAGGAGCGCAAGGACGGCTTGAAGGACCTCAAGGAGGTGCGCAAGGAACTCCGCAAGGAGCTGAAGGAGCCGTTCAAGGAGCGCAAGGACATCAAGGACCGCACCGAGACCAAGCCCTTCGACCGGCCGGGCCGGCCGCCGGTCGGCGCGGCCGGCGAGGACTCGGTGGCCGCCGCCCTGGCCGATCTGCAGGCCCGGCTGGAGGCGGTCGAGGAGGTCCTGGCCGGCCAGTACGGCCCGGACGGCGGCGGGAGCGGCGGCGAGGCCGGCGACGGCGGCACGGGCGGCGGTGAACCGTTCATCGGCTCCTCGCTCCGCCCGGACCTGGCCGGCGGCCCGGCGTACGACGACGGCACGGCCGAGCTGCGCCGGGCGATGGCGGAGGGCGACGCCCACGCCAAGCGCGCCTTCGACACCCTGCCGCCGCAGTGACCGGCGCGGTCGCCGTCCTGGCCGGGCCCGGGGACGCGGGTGCCGAGGCGGTCGCCGGCGCGCTCGCGGCCCGCCTCGGCGGCGACCGCGTGCACCGGCTCACCCCGGCCCGGCTCGCCCGGGCGCGGTGGAGCCACCGGGTCGGCCCGGACGGCCGGGCCCGCACCCGGATCTCGCTGCCCGACGGGACGGTCCTGGACTCCGCCGAGCCCGGCGCCGTCCTGCACCGCCTCACCCACCTGCCGGTCCCGGGCCTGGCCCGGGCCGGTGCCAAGGACCGGGACTACGCGCGCACCGAGATCCTCGCCCTGCTGGCGAGTTGGCTGCTCTCGCTCGGCGGGCGGGTGCTCGGCACGGTCAGCGCGTACGGCACCGTCCAGGGCGCGGCCTCGCCGGAGGCCGCGCTCGCCGACGCGGCGCGCTGCGGGCTGCCGGTGGCGCGGCGCGGCGGCGCGACCCGGGCCGGGCTGCTGGGCCGGCCCGGTCCCGCCGAGCGCCTGCTGCCGCACCTGGCCTGGCCGGGCGGCGCCGCGGCGCCCGTCCCGGCCGACCTGCGGTCCGCGCTGCGACCCGATCCGGACGGACGGCTGCTGCTCTGCGGGGCCGGCCTGGTCGGGCCGCTCGCCGCCCGCTACGGCCCGCAGACCCGGGAGCTGGGCGCCGCGCTCGGCACCGGTCTGCTCGAACTCCGGTTCGCCGGTGGTCGGTTGACGGACGTCGACACCTGCCCGCCGCTGGACCTGCCGGCCCAGCGCGCCGCCGTCGTCCGGGCGCTGGCCGAACTCGCGGGCGAGGTCTGAGTGCTGCTCTTCTACGGCTGCCCCGACGACGAACCGCTCGCCCGCGCGGTCACCGCCGCCCGCGCGGGCGGGCTCGACCACCTGCTGGTCGACCAGACCCGCCTGGCCCGCTACGACCTGGTCTGCGGCCCCGGCCTGGACGCCCGACTCGCCGCCGAGGGGCGGGAGTTGCCGCTGGCGGGGATCACCGCGGTGTACGCGCGGCCGCTGGAGCCGCCGCTCCCCCGGGACGACGCGTCGGCCCGGGCCCGGGCCGCCGCCTTCCACCGCTGGTTCACCGACTGGCTGGACGGCGCCGACGCCTTCGTGGTCAACCGGCCCCGGGCGATGGAGTCCAACTCCTCCAAGCCGTACCAGGCGCAGCTGATCGCCCGGACGGGCTTCGCCGTCCCGGACACCCTGGTCAGCGACGACCCGGAGGAGGTGCTGGAGTTCCGCCGGCAGCACGGCCGGGTGGTGTACAAGTCGGTGAGCGGGATCCGGTCCGTCGTCCGGGAGTTGCAGCCCGCCGACGAGGCGCGGCTGCCGCTGCTGCGGGCCCTGCCGACCCAGTTCCAGGCGTACGTGCCGGGGCGGGACGTCCGGGTCCACGTGGTCGGCGAGCGGGTCTTCGCCGCCTCGGTGGACTCCCCCGCCATCGACTACCGCTACGCGCAGCGGGACGGGCTGAGCGCCGAGCTGGCGCCGTACCGGCTGCCGGCCGGGGTCGCGCGGCGGGCGGTCGCGCTGGCGGCGGCGCTCGGGCTGCCGCTCGCCGGGATCGACCTGCGGGTGCGGCCGGACGGCGGATGGGTGTGCTTCGAGGTCAACCCGATGCCCGCCTACAGTTACTACGAGTCGCACACCGGGCTGCCGATCGCGGCGGCCCTGGTCGAACTGCTGGCCGCCGCCCGCACGGGCCCGGCCGTACGGACGGAGGTCTGAAGCACAGTGGTCGCGCCGGTCGAGAACCTCACCACCCTGCACGTGCGGGTCGCCTCCCTCGGCCCGCACCCGCGCCTGGGCGACTGGGACCTCGCCTCCGCCGAGGTGCTGTCCGCCGAGCCGGTGTCCGGGCGCGCCGACCTGCTCTCCCAGTACGTGGGCCGCACGGTGCAGCTCGGCATCCCGCGCCGCCTCACCGGCGGCCTGCACCCCGGCTCCGGGCTCACCCTCCGGGCCCGCCTGGCGACCGGCGACATCCTCGCCGAGCCCAACCCCGGGCCGGGCGACTTCACCGTCGACGCCGGCTGAGGCGGCCGGAGCGGGAAAATCGGATGCGGCCGTGCGGCGGCGGTGCTTGGATGCTCCGTGATCATTTCCCCTGATGCCCCGAACGCCGCCCTGCTCGAACGGATCGAGCGCTTCTACGACGCCGTCCCGCGCTCCGGCGCCCGGGCCGAGGACTTCGGCCCGCTCAGCCTCTTCGTCCGCGAGGGCGCCGGCTGGCCGTACTACGCCCGGCCCGCGCTCGGCGCGAGCGCCGGCGTCACCGCCGCCGACGTCGACCGGGTGCGCACCAGGCAGCGCGAGCTCGGCGTGCCCGAGGCCTTCGAGTGGACCGCCGAGACCGCCCCCGCGCTGCGCGCCGCCGTGGAGGAGAGCGGCCTCAGGGTGAACGAGCACCCGCTGATGGTCCTCGACACCGACACGGTGCCGGCCGCCGAGGACGGCCCGGACGGTGTCGAGGTCCGGCTGCTCCCCGGCGGGGACCCGCTGCTGGCCGCCTCGATGGCGGTGGCGCACCTCGCGTTCGGCGAGCCCGGCACGGCGATCGGGTCGGCCGGTGCGGGCGAGCTCGCCGCGGCGGTCGAGGCGGCGGAGGCCGACGGTACGGCGCAGCGGCTGACCGGGCGGATCGAGGCCGGGCTGTCCGCGGTCGCGGTGGCCCTGGCGGCGGACGGCGCGCTGCTCGGCTCCGGCCAGCACCAGTGGGTCGGCGAGGTCAGCGAGCTCGTCGGCATCGGCACCCTCCCCGTCGCCCGCCGCCGCGGGGTCGGCCGCGCCCTGACCGCCCGCCTGGCCGCGGACGCCCGTGCCAAGGGCGCCACCACGGTCTTCCTCACCGCGAGCGACGAGGCGGTGGCCCGGGTCTACGCCTCCGCCGGCTTCCGCCGCATCGCCACCGCCCTCATCGCCGAACCCGCCTGAGCCCGGCCGCACCGCTCCGGTCGGGCTCCCGGTCCCGGCGCCGCTCCTGACTCCGCGTCGGCCCGGCCTGCTCCAAGTGGAGTCCACCGGTGGTGTCCGTCCGTCCGTCCCCGCACGCTGGCCATGGCCCGCGCGCACCAGGCGGCGGGCACATCCACGCGGCGTCCCCCGATCGGGGGCGGACGGGGCGTCGGAGAGACGGAACCACATGGTGGAGCAGGGCAGGCAGCAGAGTTGCCCGCCGCGCGTTCGCGCGGCCGGCAGGTCGGTACGGCGGTGGGCACAGCACCGGTACGCGCGCAGGCGCCCCCGGGGTGCGCCCGCCGGGGCGGCGGTCCTCGCGGGCGCCCTGGTGCTGCTGGGCGCGGCGGGTCCGGCCCCGGCCGCGGCGCCGGCGGGGCACGGCGGCGGGTCGGGGCACCCGGCACGGTTCGTGCCCGGCCCCTGCCCGCCGACGCCGGAGCCGGTGCCGGGGCGCTGCGGCTTCCTGGAGGTGCCGGAGAGCCGTGAGCACCCCGGCGGGCGGACGATCCGGCTGGCCGTCGCGATCGTCCCGGCCGCGTCCTCGGAGCCGGACCCGGACCCGGTGGTGTTCATGGAGGGCGGCCCGGGCGGCGACGCGTTCGGGTCCATCCCGTTCCTGATCGGCTCCGGGGTGAACCGGGACCGCGAACTGATCGTCATGGCGCAGCGCGGGACGCTCCACTCGGAGCCGAACCTGGCCTGCCCGGAGGTCGACCGGTTCAACGCGGCCGCGGTCGGCCTGCGCTACGGCACGCCCTCGACCGGTCGGCTCCTGGTACGGGCCACGCAGGAGTGCCGGGACCGCCTGACGGCCGACGGCGTCGACCTGGGCGCGTACAACACCTTCGAGAACGCCGCCGACTTCGCCGACCTGCGCGAGGCCCTGGGCGTGGGGCGGTGGCACGTCTACGGCTACTCCTACGGCACCGACCTGGCCCTCACCCACCTGCGCCGGCACCCCGGGGGGATCCGGTCGGTGGCGATCGACTCGGTCGCCCCTCCGCAGGTCATCACCCTGCCGTGGACCTGGGACAGCGCCCGCGAGGGGCTGGACGCGGTGTTCGCGGCCTGCGAGGCCCAGCCCGCCTGCGCCGAGCGCTACCCGGGCCTGGAGCGGACGCTGACCGAGCAGGTCGGACGGCTGGAGGCGGACCCCCTGACGCTGACGGTGCAGCCGCCGGCCGGGGGCGACCCGGTGCGGGTCGTCCTCGACGGCGGCGCGCTGGTGGACCTGCTGGTCGCCAAGGCCGTCCCGTTCGCGGACCTCCCCGCGGCGATCGACGAGCTGGCGCACGGGAATCCGGAACGCTTCGCCCGGGCCCGCGCCGCCGGCGCGACGCCGGTCGTCGGCGAGTTCGCCCAGGGGCTGAAGGAGTCGGTCGCCTGCGGCGAGTGGGTGCCGGGCCACGCGGCGGACGAGGTGCTGGCCGCCGGGCGGCGGGCCTTCCCCGGATGGCCGGACTCCGTCCTGGCGCAGGCGCCGCAGCTGCCCTTCCAGTACGACGTGTGCGACGTGTGGGACGTGCCCGACCGCACCGCCGCCCAGCGGGTGCCCACCGTCAGCGACCTGCCGGCGCTCGTCCTCTCCGGCACCTTCGACGCGAAGACCGGGGCCAGTTGGGGCGCGTACGCGGCCCGGACGCTGTCCCGCTCGACGGTCGTGCGGATCCCCGGGATCGGCCACTGGGTGGTCCCCCAGTCGTGCTGCGCGGCGGACGTCCTGGTCTCCTTCCTCGCCGACCCGGCCGCGCCCGACACCCGCTGCGCGGCCGGCCTCGAGCCCGCCCCGTTCACCATCACCCCCGAGCCGGAGGCCGTCCCGTGACCATCCGCCCTCCCCGCCACCGCCGCACCGCCCGCCGGCTGCGGACCGCCCTGGCCGGCGCCGCCGCCGGCGCCCTGCTGGCCGGCCTCGCCGCCCTGCCCGCCCACGCCCGGGGCGGCGCCCCGGAGCCGCTCGGCACCGCCGCCGGCACCTGGGGGCACGCCCACTACGAACCGGGCCCCTGCCCGCGGACCGCCGACCCCACCCCCGGGCTCGACGACGCCCGCTGCGGAACCCTCACCGTGCCCGAGGACCGCTCCCGGCCCACCGGACGGACGATCGCCCTCGCCGTCGCGGTGGTGCCCGCCGAGGCCCACCGGCCCGCACCCGACCCGATCGTGTGGCTCGCCGGCGGCCCCGGCGACGACGCCAACTCCGAGATCGGGCTGGCGCTGGCCGGCGGCCTGAACCGCGACCGGGACCTGATCTTCATGTCCCAGCGCGGCACCTACTCGGCCGACCCCGCGCTCACCTGCCCGAACATCGACGCGTTCAACGCCCGCGCGCTGAACCTCGTCTGGGGCGCGCCCTCCACCGGCGCCCTGCACGTCGAGGCCACCCGCGCCTGCCGCGACCGGCTGACCGGCCTGGGCGCCGACCTCGGCGCGTACAACAGCACCGAGAGCGCCGCCGACTACGCCGACCTGCGCCGCGCGCTCGGCATCCGGGAGTGGAACGTCTTCGGCATCTCCTACGGCACCGACCTGGCGCTGCTCTACCAGCGCCTGCACCCGGAGGGCCTGCGCTCGGTCGGCATCGACGGCGTCCTGCCGCCCTCGCTGGCGAGCGGCGCGGTCACCTGGAAGGCCGCCCGCGAGGGCTTCGACGGCATCTTCGCGGCCTGCGCGGCGCAGCCCGAGTGCGACGGCCGCTACCCGGACCTCAAGGGCACCTTCGAGCGGCTCGTCGTCGAGCTGGAGGCCCACCCGGTCACCACCGAGGTCGCCGTCCCGGGCCACCCGGACCCGGTGGAGGTCGTGCTGGACGGCGGAGTCCTGGTGAACTGGCTGACCTTCGCCAGCCACCTGGCGGCCGGGGTGCCCCGCTCGCTCGACGAGCTGGCGCACGGCAACCCGCAGCGGATCGCCGAGCAGTGGGCGGGCGGCAAGCTCGCCCCGCAGGCCGTGGGGCGGCTCTCGCACGGCCTCGCCTACGGCGTGTTCTGCAGCGAGTGGACGCCGTTCGAGACCGAGGCCGACGTGCTCCGGGCCGGGCAGCAGGCCTTCCCCTCCTTCCCCGCGTCGGTGCAGGCGCAGGCCCCCGGGCTGGCCTGGCTGCACGACGACTGCCGCGCCTGGGACGTCCCCGCGGCCCCGGGCTCGGTCCGCGACGTGACGGTCAGCGACATCCCCACCCTCGTCCTGTCGGGCGGCTTCGACTCGCAGACCGCGCCGAGCAGCGGCCCGTACGCCGCCCGCACCCTGAGCCGGTCGACGGTCGTCACCGTCCCGTACGTCGCGCACGTGGTCTTCGCCGACTCGCCCTGCGCGCAGTCCGTCACCCGGTCGTTCTTCGACACCCCGACCGCGCCGGACCTCGCGTGCCTGGCCTGCCTGGAGCCGCCCGCGTTCGAGATCGCACCGTGAGCCCGCGGATCTAGCCCCGCGGGAGCTCGCCGGCGTCCGTGAGGAGGCCGGCGAGCAGGTCGCCCCGGTCGGCGACGCGCTCCAGGACCCGGTCCGGGGTGAAGGCCAGCTGCTCGGGCGACTCGCAGCCCTCCACCTCCGCCCAGGAGAGCGGGGTCGAGACGCCCGGCACGGCGGTGGCGCGCAGGGTGTAGGGCGCGGCGGTGGTCTTGGCGGTGGCGTTCTGCGACCAGTCCACGAGGACCCGCTCCCGCCGCAGGGCCTTGGCCATCCGCGCCACCACCAGCCCCGGCAGCTCCCGGGCCAGCCGCTCGGCGAGCGCCTTCGCGTACGCGCCGACCTCCCGCGCGGGCGCCGGCCGCAGCGCGGCGTACAGGTGCAGCCCCTTCGCCCCCGAGGTCTTCGGGTGGGCGGTCAGCCCGTCGGCGGCCAGCAGCTCGCGGATCACCAGCGCCACCCGGCAGCAGTCGGTGAGGTCCGTGCCCGGCCCGGGGTCCAGGTCGACCACCAGGCGGTCGTGGTGGTCAGGGCCGCTGTCGGCCGTCCACTGCGGGACGTGCAGCTCCAGCGCGTACCCGTTGGCGACCGTCATCAGGGTGGCCAGGTCGTCGACGGCGACCCGCTCCTTGGGGCCCTCGCGGCTCGGAGCGGTCACCGTGCGCACCCAGGCGGGCAGGCCGGGCGGCGGGTTCTTGGCGAAGAAGCCCTCCTCGCCGATGCCCTGCGGGAAGCGCAGGAAGGCCGCCGGCCGCCCGCGCAGGTGCGGGAGCATCACCGGCGCGACCTGGGCGTAGTAGTAGAGGGCCTCGCCCTTCGTCCATCCGGTGGCGGGCCACAGCACCTTGTCGAGGTGCGAGAGGACCAGCCGGCGGCCGTCGACTTCCGTGACCTGGCGCTCGGGCATACCGGTAGATCCCCGCAGGAAGGACCGGATATGCCACAGGTCACCTGGACAGGCGTCACCGCGGTCGGGCCGCCTGGAGCGCTTCCGCGAAGCCGCGGCCTCCTAGACCACGCAGAACTCGTTGCCCTCGGGGTCCTGGAGGACCACGGCGTAGTACGCCGTCTCCGGTTCGTCCATCACCCGCAGCACGGTGGCGCCGGCCGCGGTGAGGCGGTCGACCTTCGCGGTGACCCGGCGGGTGCGCTCCTCCAGCGGGACGC
Source organism: Kitasatospora terrestris (assembly GCF_039542905.1). Taxonomy (NCBI): domain Bacteria; kingdom Bacillati; phylum Actinomycetota; class Actinomycetes; order Kitasatosporales; family Streptomycetaceae; genus Kitasatospora; species Kitasatospora terrestris. The sequence goes on along the minus strand of NZ_BAABIS010000001.1, from coordinate 7,944,364 downwards.
CGCGGCCGCCGCCCACCTTGAGGTCGAGGTGCAGCCGGTTCTTCGCCGTCTTCGCCTCGGGAACGGCCTGGAACCACACCCGGGGCCCCTTCCCCTCCGGGTCGACGATCGACTCCGGCGTCTCCCCCGCCCCCGGCGGCAGCTCCTCGTCCGGCACGCCCGTCGCCGCCCAGTACTCCCGCCAGGTGGCGTGCCCGCCCGGCGCCGGCTCCGGCACGTACCCGAGCGCCTCCGCCCAGAACCGCACCAACCGCACCGGGTCGGCGCAGTCGATCACCAACTGCAGCTCCATCTCCATGGCGGGAGCATCCCAGCCCCCACCGACATCCCCGCCCACGCCGCGCGAACGGGCGCACAGCAACGTGCGAGGGCGACCCCGCCCGAGGCGAAGAACGCCAGAGGCAAGAACCGCCCGAGGCGGGACCACCGGAGGCAAGAACCGCGTGAGGCAAAGAACCGCCCGAGGCGAGACCGCCGGAGGCAAGAACCGCGTGAGGCAAAGAACCGCCGAAGGCGGGGACCACGTGAAGCGTGGGACCACGTGAAGCGTGGGACCACGTGAAGCGTGGGACCACGTGAGGCAAAGAACCGCCGAAGGCGGGGACCACGTGAAGCGTGGGACCACGTGAGGCGAAGAACCGCCGGAGGCGGGGCCACCGGAGGCGGGACCGCGTGAGGCAAAGAACCGCCCGAGGCGAGACCGCCGGAGGCAAGAACCGCCGGAGGCGAAGGGTCGCGTGAAGCGTGGGGCCGCCGGAGGCCCCCGGTGCGGGCTCGGGCGTCCGGTGGGTGGTGGACGGGGGCTCAGGTCGCCTGGAGGTCCACCGGGTCGGTGTTGGCGCCGCAGAGGACGACGACGACGGTCTCGCCGGGTTCGGGGCGGTAGCCGCCGGGGGCGAGGAGACCGGCGAGAGCGGCGCCGGCCGCGTGTTCGACGGCGGAGCGGCGCTGGTCCCAGAGCAGGCGGCGGGCCCGGACGATCTCCTCGTCCGGGACCAGGACGGAGCGGACGTCGGCGCGCCGGGCGGCGGCCACGGCGAGGGCGGTGGCCCGGCGGGCGCCGAGTGCGTCGGCGGCGACGGAGTCGACCGGGACGTCGACGGGCCTGCCGGCCTGCAGGGCGGCGTTCAGTGCCCGGCAGTTCTCCGGCTCGACCGCCACGGTGCGCACGCCGTGGTACCGGGCGGCGGTGGCGACCCCGGCGAACAGTCCGCCGCCGCCGACCGAGACCACCACCGTCTCCACCTCCGGGACGGTGGCGCGGATCTCGTCGACCAGGGTGCCCGCGCCCGCGGCGATCAGCGGGTGGTCGTAGGCGTGCGAGGCGAGCGCCCCGGAGACGTGGGCGAACTCCTCGCAGGCGGCCAGCGCGTCCGCGTACTCGCGCCCCGCCAGCACCACCTCGGCGCCGTACCCGCGCAGCTTGGCGATCTTGACCTCGGGGGCGTTGGCGGGCAGGAAGACGGTGGCGCGGACGCCCTGTTCCTGGGCGGCCCAGGCGCAGGCCAGGCCCGCGTTGCCGCCGGAGGCGATGGTGACGCCGGCGTCGGGCAGGGTGCCGGCCTCGCGGTGGGCGGCGAGGAAGTTCTGCGCGCCGCGGGCCTTGAAGCTGCCGGTGTGCTGGAGGTACTCGAGCGCGAGGTGCAGCCGCCCGCTGCCGGCCGCGAATCCGGCGGGCACCACGGCGACCGGCCGGACCCGTCCGGCGATCCGCTCGGCCGCCTGCCGCACGTCCGGGTAGTCGAGCTCGTCCACGCCGCCTCCGCACTCGCTGGGTTCCGGGGCCACTGTACGGCGGGGCGGTTCGCGGGAGATCATTCTGTGCGCACCCGACCGGAGGAAGCCCTGTGCCCAGCGACGCCGTCCCACTGACCGTCACCCGCGATGCGGCCGCCGCGCTGTGGACCGTCTCGACGCGCCGTCACCTGCTGGGCGTGCCGGTGGTGGACGGCGAGGAGGTGCTGCTCCTGGTGGACGGTCAGCTGACCTGTCTCGCGGCAGCCGACGGGCGGCAGCTGTGGCGCAGCCCGGACTGGGTCGGGGAGCTCGAGTACCCGCGGTCGACGCCGCTGACGGTGGCCGGCGACCACGTGCTGGTGGCCACCGCGCCGACGGCCAGGCACGGCGCACAGCCGATCGCGCTGGTCTGTCTGCGCCGGGCGGACGGCGGGCTCGCCTGGCGCAGCGACACGGTGCCGCTGTCGGGCTACCGGGCGGACGGGCAGACGCTGGTCCGCTGGCAGGGCGACCAGGACGTCGACGGGCCGCGGTACATCGAGGCGGTGGACCTCGCGCACGGCCGGGTGCTGTGGCGGCACGAGCACGACCTGATCGACGACGTGCTGGTGGCGCACGGGAGGGTGTTCGCCCGGACCGGCACCACCGTCACCCTCGCCGCGTTCGACGCCCGGACCGGCACCCGGCTGTGGCGGCGCACGGGCGAGCAGGCCCGCGGCACGCTCGCGATGGTTCCCGGGGCGGGCATCCGCAAGACCGTGCTGCTCGCCGCGTCGCAGCGCTCGGGCGTGGTCACCCGGATCGACCCGGCGACCGGTGCCGACCTCGGCACCCGCAGGCTGCGGGGAGCGAGCCGCTACGGCGCGAAGTGGCACGCCCAGCGGATGACCGGTCCGGACGCCTGGGTCGGTTTCGGCCGCCTGCGGGCGCGCCGTCTCGGACCGCTGGACTCGCTGCGCCTGCGGACCTTCTACGCGCCGCTGCAGGAGCTGTACTGGTTCGACGACGACGCGGTGGCCGAGGTCGGGGACCGGCTCTACACGGTGGCGAAGGTGGACCTGGGGAACCCGGACCACTGGCGGGCGCGCGGGACGCGGATCGTCTCGGCCCGGGTCGGCGGCCTCGGGCCGCGCCTGCTGACCGGGCTGCGCTGGCCGCGGGGGGTGCCGCGGCGGGAGCGCCGGGGCTCGTCCGTCGAGCTGACGGCCGGACCGCGCCACCTGTTCGCGGTGCTGCACCGGTTGGACGGGCAGGGGTTGGTGTCCGTCCGGGACGGCCGGGTCCGCTGGCGGCGCCCGGTGCACCCGGGGCTGCCGGTGCCGCTGGGCGGCGACCGCGTCCTGGTCTTCGACGACTGCGGCGCGCACGACCACCTGCGGGTGCTCGACGCCGAGACGGGTCTCGGCGCCGAGCCGCAGGTCTGCGATCAGCCGAGTTCGCCGACCGCGTAGGCGTAGGAGAGCTGGACGAGCGCCCAGACCACCTCCAACTCGCCGCGCTCGCGCGGGCCGTAGACCAGGATGGTGTCCTGCTCGGGGTGGCGCACGCCCCAGCCGGCCTTCTCCACCTCGTCCTTGAGCGGGTCGGGCAGGGTGAGGTGCAGGCTGCCGTCGTGGTGCGGGTGGATGTGCGCCCACTCGCGGCCGCGCTGGAAGGCGGCGGCCGGGCCGGCGCCGATGCCCTCGGGGATGAACAGCGAGCGGGCGTGCGACACCGAGACCAGGGTCGGGGCCATGTAGGTGAACGGCAGGGCCCGCATCCGCTCCCACAGCTCCTCCTGGAGCATCACGGGGGCGGTCTGGGAGCGCTGGGCGTGCGGCGCGGGGCCGTAGACCTCGGGTGCCGGTCCGGGGCGGCTGGGCAGGTCGAGCATGGGCGGTCCCTTCGGTGGAGCTCGATGACGGTCGATCAGAGACGGCTCTGGGGCGGCCCGTTGGATGGACAGGCCGCCCCGGAACCCTAACCCGCCGTCCGCTATCCGCGGTCGCGGTCACGGATGGCGGTCACCAGTTCGGTGATCCCGGCCTCGCGCAGCACGCTGTAGTGGTCGCCCTCCAGGGTCACCACGGTCGGCGGGACGGCGGAGTAGCCGGAGCTGCCCTCGATGAAGGAGTAGTCGTCGCCGGTGGCCTTCAGGATGGTCACCGGGGCGCTCAGCTGCCGCTCGGCCAGCTCGCGGAAGCTGTACTCGAACTCGTAGGTCTCCTGGACGATCCGGGTGATCCGGCGGATCACCGGCTCGCCGAGGGCGGGCAGCAGGCCGTGCACGAAGGCGACGAAGCTGTCCTCGTCCTTGGCGACCTCCAGGCAGCGCTGCAGGTCCGGGCCGCTGATGCCGCCGGCGAACACCGAGAACAGGATGGTGACGTACGCCGGGTTGCGGTACGAGGACTCGCGTCCCCACTGCTCGCCGTCGGCCTGCCGGACCTTCGGGTTGCCGGGGCAGATCAGCAGCAGGTCGTCGACCAGCTCGCCGGCCTGCTCCAGCTGCCAGGCCGCCTCGAAGGCCACCCGGGCGCCGAAGGAGTATCCCCACAGCGTGTACGGGCCCTCCGGCTGGGTGCGCCGCAGCTCGGCGACGTCCGCGGCGGCCATCTCCTTGATGGTCGGGTACGGGATCTCGGACTCGTTGATGCCGTACGCCTGGATGCCGTAGAACGGGCGGGCGATCCCGGCCTCCTGGCCGAGCAGCCGCAGGTTCATCGGGTACCCGCCGAGGCCGGGCCAGCAGTACACCGGGCGGTCGGCGCCGCCGTTGTGCAGCAGCACCAGCCGGGAGGCCGGCTCGGCGCCGTCGTCCTCGATCCGCGCCACCAGGTCGGCGAGCTTGGGCGCCTCGAAGACCACCTGGAGCGGCAGCTTGGTGCCCCTGGCCTTGTTGATCCGGTTGACCAGCGAGACCGCGATCAGCGAGTTGCCGCCGGAGGAGAAGAACTCGTCCTCCATCGACACGTTCTCGTACTTGAGGGCCTGGCCCCACAGTTCGGCCAGCCAGCGCTCGGTCTCGGTCGCGGGCGGGACGTACTCGGTGCCGGCGCTCGCGTTCCTGACCTCCTCCGAGGCGGCCAGCGCCTTGGCGTCGACCTTGCCGTTGGCGGTCAGCGGCAGCGAGTCGAGCACCAGCACCCGGTTGGGCAGCATGTAGTCGGGCAGCAGGTGGGAGAGCTCGTCGCGGACCATCTCGGCCGGGCCGCGCATGTGCACGGTGTCCTCGTACATGCCCTCGCTGAGGATCTGCTCCTCGGTGACCTTGCCGCCGAGGAAGAAGTACGAGGGGCCGGTGGCGATGGAGCGCGAGGTGAGGATGTCGTCGATCCGGCGCGCGGCGGGCAGCGGGTTGCCGGTCTTGGAGCTGTAGCCGGAGGACATGAAGCCCAGCGACAGGCCGTTGCGCTGCAGGTGGTGCAGCTTGGTGCCGAGCGCGATGTAGTGCAGCCAGTCCTGGTCGGCGCGGCTGACCGCGCTGATCCCGAAGCTGGCCCGGTCGTAGACCTGCTGGTTGATCGCGATCACGTGCCGGGGCTGGACCAGCTCGGGCGAGATCGGCTGCAGCTCGCCGTCCAGGTAGCGGTACTGGCCGGCCGAGAGGCCGTCCACCCGGCCCGGGTGGGCCTGCACGTACAGCTCGGTCGGGTCGGGGCGGCGCTTGCCGTCGTTGGCGCAGACCTCGAAGGTGCCGAGGTAGTAGTCCTCGTCCGCGACGTCCAGGCTGGCCTTGACCGCCGGGTGGTACGAGGACGGCCGGACGGTCAGGCCGTACTCGGGCAGGATCTCCTCGAAAACGCCCAGCATGTGGCCGGTCTCGAACTCCAGCACTTCCTGGATGTTGTTCTTGTAGACCGGCTCGATGGCCCGCTTCTTGCCGAGGAAGTGCAGCTCCAGGTACTTGCCGGCGCCGCCGGTGGCGCCGCCGATCCGCACCAGCGAGTGGTCCACCGGGTGGTAGTAGTAGATGCCCGCGTCCAGCCCGGGCAGGCCGCCGGTCTCCAGGTAGAGCTGGGTGGCGTAGAGCGCGCCGGGCGAGGCGTAGGAGTACTTCGGCAGCAGCCGCTCCTCGCTGCGGTACTGGCCGAACCAGCGCAGCAGCTCGCCGAGTTCCTCGAAGGAGAGCTCGTCCAGCGGGCGGGAGAAGGTGTTCACCCGGCTCGGGGCGAGCAGTTCGAGCAGGTCGTCCCGGCTGACCCTGCCGCCGTCGTAGAAGCGGTAGGTCTTGCGGGCGAAGGTCTCGCGGCGCTGCCGCTCGTTCTCCTGCTTGCCCGGCAGCACCAGGGTGGGCCGGCCGGCCAGCTCCTCCGGCTCGCGCAGGCCCGGGTCGGACAGCTGCGCCTTCACCTGGAGCTTGCTGCTCTTGGACTGGTGGTGGGAGCCCGCCACGCCCTGGTCCATCAGGGCGGCTTCCTTGGGGTTGAGCTCGATGCAGGCGACCAGGTTCTGGAAGCCGGTGCGCGGGTCGTCGGTGACGATCGCGGCGGCCCGCTTGACCCAGGTGTGCTCCTCGATGGCGAGGGCGATCTCGTCCAGCTCGACCCGGTAGCCGCGCAGCTTGATCTGGTTGTCGACCCGGCCGAAGAACTGGATGGTGCCGTCCGGGTTCCACTGCGCGAGGTCACCGGTCTTGTACAGCTTCTCGGTGGGGATGAACGGCGAGGGCACGAAGCGCTCCGCGGTCTGCTCCTCGCGGTGCAGGTAGCCGCGGGCCAGCTGGACGCCGCCGATGTACAGTTCGCCGGTCTCGCCGATGCCGACCGGGGCCCGGTTCTCGTCCAGGATGTAGCACTGGGTGTTGTCGACGGGCACGCCGATCGGGATGGTGCCGGGGCCCTCGGCGATCTCGTCCGGGTCGACCAGGTGCGCGGTGGCGTTGATGGTGCACTCGGTGGGGCCGTACAGGTTGACCAGCGAGACCCACGGCAGCTCGTCCGCCAGGGCGCGGGCGAGGCTGCGGGAGAGCGCCTCGCCGCCGGAGAAGACCCGGCGCAGCGACAGGCAGAGGTGGAACTCCTCGGTGTCGATCAGCGCCTGCAGCAGGGTGGGCACGCACTGCAGCGTGGTCACCTCGTGCTTCATGACGGTGGAGATCAGCGCCTCGGGGTCGCGGAAGATGCCGGGGGCGCCCATCACCACGCGGCCGCCGAGCGCGGGCGCGAGGATCTCCCACTGCGCCGCGTCGAAGCTCATCGGAGTCTTCTGGAGGATCGCGGTCTCCGGGCCGAGGTGGCCGCAGTCGGCGAGCCAGCGCATCTGCGACATGATGCTGCGGTGCTCGATCATCACGCCCTTGGGGCGGCCGGTGGAGCCCGAGGTGTAGATCACGTAGGCGAGCGCGTCCGGCGGGACGGAGATCCGCTCCACGTCGGAGCAGCCGCCGTCCTCGCAGGTCTGGGCGTCGGCGAGGGTGATCACCCGGGTACCGGCCGGGGCGAGTTCGGCGAGCTTGGCGACCAGGTGGTCCTGGGTGACCACGACCCGGGTGCGGCTGTCCTCCAGCATGTAGCGCAGCCGGTCCTCCGGGTACTCCGGGGAGAGCGGCAGGTACGCGGCGCCGGCCAGCAGGATGCCCCAGGCGCCGATCATCAGGTCGAGCGAGGGTTCGACGTACAGGCCGACGCAGTCGTCGTTGCCGACGCCCTGCCGGTGCAGGTAGCAGGCGAGCCGACCGGCCGTCTGCTCCAGGTCCCGGAAGGTCAGGTCCTGGTCCTCGAAGCTGACCGCGACGGCGTCCGGCCGGGTCTCGGCCTGGTCCCGCAGCAAGTCGGGCAGGCATCTGCCCAGACGGCTGTCCTGAAGTCGGGACTTGTACCGGGTGGTGTCCAACGCCTACTCCTCTTCACGCCGTTGATGGGTCATAAGGCTTTGACTAGGGGCGCCTCGGCCGGGGCCGGGGCGGTACTGCGGGGGCGCAGCTGGGCGAGCACGACCGCGGTCACCACGGCTGCGGCGCCCGCGAGTTGGAGCGGGGTGAGGGTCTGGCCGAGGACCAGGTAGCCGAGCACGGTGGCGGACAGCGGGCTGCCGAAGCCGAGCATCGAGACGGCGAGCGCGGGCAGCCGGGCGATGCCGCGGAACCAGATCGCGTACGCGAACAGCGCGCCGATCAGGCTGAGGTAGGCGAACCCGCCGAGGTTGCCGGCGGTGACCGTGCCGGGCAGCCCTTCGGCGAGCAGCGTCGCCGGGACGAGCACCAGCCCGCCGACCGTCAACTGCCAGCCGGTGAAGGTGAGGACGCCGACCCCCTCCGGCCGGCCCCAGCGTTTGGTGAGCACGATGCCGCTGGCCATGCAGACCGCGCCGGCCAGGCCCGCGACCACCCCGATCGCGTCCATCCCGGCCTGCGGCTTGAGCACCAGCAGGACCACCCCGGCGACGCCCAGCAGGCAGGAGACCACCTGGAGCGGCCGGATCCGCTCGCGCAGCAGCAGCGCGCCGAGGACCAGCACCATCATCGGCTGCGCGGCCACCACCAGCGCCGCCACCCCGCCGGGCAGGTGGTAGGCGGCGACGAACAGCAGGTAGAAGAACGCGCCGATGTTGAGCACGCCGAGGACGGCGGCCCGCCACCACCACGCGCCGCGCGGCAGCGTCCGGCCGATCGCCAGCAGCACCAGGCCGGCCGGCAGCGCCCGGACGGTGGAGGCCAGCAGCGGCCGGTCGGGCGGCAGCCACTCGGTGGTGACCAGGTAGGTGGTTCCCCAGATCGCCGGCGCGAGGACGGTCAGGGCCGAGTCGGCGGCCAGCCGGCCGCCGACCGGCCCCGACCGTCCGGCCGGGGCTGCGTTCAGCGCCGGCCCCAGCCGGCCGGCGGGTCGACCCGGCCGTCCAGGATCCGGTTGTACTCGATGTTGCGGGAGACCAGGGTCGGGGAGGCGAAGGTCAGCACGTTGGTCTCGATCAGGGTGACCCACTGCAGGGTGCCGTCGGTCTCGGACGGCTGCTGGAAGTACACCCAGATCTCCAGGTCGGCCTGGTTGCCGTTGACCAGCGGGGTGCCCTGGAGGTAGGTCATGCCGGCCTGCGGCGCGGTGACCGAGGTCCAGTAGTCGTGGATCTCCTGGCGGCCGTGGAACATCTGGTCCGGCAGACCGGGGACGGCCTGGTAGATGGCGTCCCGGGTGAAGAGCTGGACGACCCCGTCCGCGTCCTTGGTCTGCCACGCCTTCAGGTAGGCCGTCATCCAGCGGGACACGTCCTGCGGGCGCAGCGTGAACGGGCGGGCCTCGGCCGGGCCGGCCGCGGCGGTGGTGGCGGCGGTCGCGAGCGCGGCGGTGCCGGCGGTGGCCAGCCCCGCGCGCAGCACGGTACGGCGGTCGGGCAGAGCGGACATGGTGGTATTCCTCCTGACAGGGAGCACGTGACTGGTGGATTGACTGTCAGTCAAATCACGCCGCAGGCAGGCTATGCCAGCGCTGTTCGAACGGAGAAGGCCGACATCGAACAGTGTTGACGCGCGTTTCCGACGGTCCGTCGGCCGGTTTCGCGGTGTCGGAGCCTTCCGCACCGGGCAGCAGAGGTGTACGTCATCGCGAACGCGTCGTGCGGAGGTGGGGCCGGTGGACGAACCCGTACTGTCCGGACGCGAACGGCGGATCCTCGCCCAGATCGAGGCCAGGCTGCGCAGCGACTCCCGGCTGCTCGACCGGGAGCTGCGCACCATGCGGCTCTACCGGCCGCGCCGGCCCCGGCTCACGGCGCAGCTCGTCCTCGGCGGGCTGGGCGTCCTGGTCGCCGTCTCCGGGGTGATGCTGGCCGCCGGCGTGGTACTGGCCCGGCCGCTGCTGATCGGCTCGGTGATCGGCTTCTGGGCCGGCGGGCTGGTCGTCCTGCTCCGGCACCGCTGAGCGCGGCGCCGCCCCCGCCGGTCCGGGTCCGGTCCGCTCAGGCGGGCGGCAGGCCGGTGGCGACCCCGTCCAGGGCGTGCGAGCAGACGCAGTCCCGGGTGGCGGGCAGCGACTCCAGCGCCTTGAACAGCACCGTGCGCAGCCGGTCCACGTTGCGGGCGAACTCCTTCAGCACCTCCGCGTGGGTCACCCCCTCGCCCGTCCCCACCCCCGCGTCCAGGTCGGTGACCAGCGCCAACGAGGTGTAGCAGATCGCCAGTTCACGGGCCAGCACCGCCTCCGGGTGGCCCGTCATGCCGACCACCGACCAGCCGTTCGCGGTGAACCAGCGGGACTCCGCGCGGGTCGAGAACCGCGGCCCCTCGATCACCACCAGCGTGCCGCCGTCCACCGGCTCCCAGGCGTGGTCCCGGGCCGCGGCGAGAGCGGCCGCGCGGCCCTCCGGGCAGTACGGGTCCGCCATCGAGACGTGCACCACCTCCGGCAGCGAGCCGTCCGGCAGCGGCAGGCCGTCGTAGAACGTCTGCACCCGGGCCGCCGTCCGGTCCACCAGCTGGTCCGGCACCACCAGCGTGCCCGGGCCGAACTCCCGCCGCAGACCGCCCACCGCGCACGGCCCCAGCACCTGGCGCACCCCCAGCGAACGCAGCGCCCACAGGTTCGCCCGGTAGTTGATCCGGTGCGGCGGCAGGCTGTGCCCCCGCCCGTGCCGCGGCAGGAACGCCACCCGGCGCCCCGCCACCTCCCCCAGGAACACCGAGTCGCTCGGCTGCCCGTACGGCGTCTGCACCGACACCTCGGTGACGTCGTCCAGCAGCGCGTACAGCCCCGAACCCCCGATCACCCCGAGCTCGGCGGCCGGATGGGCGGCGGTGCGATCGGTCATGGCGCGCTCCCCAGGGTCCGGCGGCGGTCCTCGTCCCCACCCTACGGTCCGCACCGCCCCCGCGGCAGCCCGCGGCGCGTCCGGCGACACGGGGACGCCCGCGGCACGGGGGCGCCCGCGGCACGGGGGCGCCCGCGGGGCGGCGGGTGGCGCGCGGGCAGGTGCGGTGCGCGTCCCGCTTCGCCGGCCGGGCACCGGGGCGGGGGTCGCTCCGCGTACAGTGACAACCTCGGCGGACGGGAGTGACAGCGGACGGGAGTGACAGCGGGATGAACGCGAGAGCGGGAGCGCACCGGGCACTGCAGTGGCGGACCCGGCCGGCGTCGCCCCGGGCGGCGGTCCTGGTGCTGCACGGCGGCCAGGAGTACGGCGAGCACGCCCCCGGGCTCCTCAACCTCCCCGGCCTGCGGATGGTCGGCTTCGCCCGGTCCGTGGAACGGGTCACCGCCGACGCCGACATCGCCGTCGGCACGGTGCGCTACCGCTGCAAGGGCTGGAACGGCGACCGGGCCGACGCCGCCCGTGACGCGCTCGCCGCACTGGGCGACCTCGCGGAGGAGCTCGGCCCCGTACCCACCGTCCTGATCGGCCACTCCATGGGCGGGCGGGCCGCGCTGCGGGCCGGCGGCCACCCCTGCGTCACCGGCGTCGTCGCACTCGCGCCGTGGTGCCCGCGCGACGAACCGGTGGAGCACCTGGCGGGCCGCCGGGTCCTGATGCTGCACGGCGACCGCGACCGGGTCACCTCCCCCGCCGACACCGACCTGTTCGCCGCCCGCGCCCGCAGCGAGGGCGCCCACGTCGCCGGCTACCGCGTGGTCGGCAGCGGCCACACCCTGATGCGCCGCGCCGCCGACTGGCACCGCACCACCGCCGACCTCACCGGCGCCCTCCTCGGCCTCACGCCCCTCCCCGCCGACATCGCCGGCGCCCTCGCCACCCCCGCCCCGGCCGCCACCGGCCTCGCCCTCCCCCTCCACTAGGCCGAGCCGCCCGGCCGAACCTCTACGGTCTGAGCCATGACCGTGTTGATCGTCGGAGGCAGCGGGTTCATGGGCGCGGAGCTGGTCCGCCGAGCGGTGTCGGGCGGGCGCGAGGTGGTCGCGACGTTCGCCACCGCGCCCGGCGACGGTCCTGCGGCCCTGTGGCGCGCGCTCGACCTGCGGGGGGCCTCCGGCATCGAAGTGCTCATGGCCGAGGTGAAGCCGCAGGTGGTCGTCAACGCGACGAGCGGTGGATCCGACTGGGGCGTCACGGCGGAGGGCCCGGTCCGGCTGGCGCTGGCTGCGGAACGGCACCGCGTCCGACTGGTGCACGTGTCCAGCGACGCGGTGTTCTCCGGTGCCCGCGTGCACTACGACGAGTCCAGCCTCCCTGACCCGCTCACCCCGTACGGTGCGGCGAAGGCGGCCGCGGAGACGGGCGTGCGGCTCGTCCACCCGGGCGCCGTCGTCGCCCGCACCTCGCTGATCATCGGCGACGGGCGGTCGGAGCACGTGCGGGCGGTGCACGAACTGGTGGCGGGGAGCCGCAGCGGGGCTCTGTTCACCGACGACATCCGGTGCCCCGTGCACGTCGGGGATCTGGCAGCCGCCCTCCTGGAGCTCGCCGCGAACGACGAGACCGGCCTCCGCCACCTGGCCGGCACCGATGCCGTGAGCCGTCACGAACTCGGCACCCTCGTCGCCCGCCGCGACGGGCTCGACCCGCGTCGCATCCCGACCGGCCTGCGGGCGGACACCGCGCTCCCGGGTCCGCTCGACGTCCGCCTCGACAGTCGCGCCACCCAGGGCCGACTCCGCACCAGGCTCCGCGGCGCGCGCGAATTCCTCGCGGGGCCGCTGGGAGGATGAGGAGGTCGTGGTCGACCTGGATGCCGGGGCTGCGGGGCGGCCTTGCGGGCGTCGCAGTAGTCAGGCCCCGGCGGTCCCGCATCCGCAGCACGAAAGGCATGCACTGCCCGGACCGTCGCAGGACTCTCGTATGCATCGGCCTCAGCAGCGGTCTCCTCAAACGGTTGAAGGCGATGAACGCCTCAATGCTGGAGTTCACCGGTCGAGGGGGCATCGTCGCGCGGCAGGCACCACAACGAGCCGTCGTCACGCCGTAGCACGAGCGCACTCAGCCCCGGGTCGGCCGGACCTCACGACCGGCACGATCATCCCGAGGGAGGAGGGAGGGATCCGCGAAATCGGGTCTGGCCGCAGCTCCGTGGGTCCTCGGTCCGTCCCCGGCGCCCGGCGCGGGCCGCCGTGGATCACCGATTCGGCTGTCCGAGTGCCTTCCGACCGCCTCGCGAGCGGAAGACGCCGGTGAGGGGTATGCCGTCTCGCACGAGATGGCCTCGGGACCCGTGAGGAGAGCAGCGTGTACGCAGCAGTGCGACGGTACGACGGGGTGACCGATCCTGCGGAGGCAGCACGCCGAGTGAACGACGGATTCGTGCCGCTGCTACGGCAGGTTCCCGGATTCGTGGCCTACTACTGGGTCGACGCCGGGAACGGAGTGATGGTCTCCACCAGCGTCTTCGAGGACCGGGCCGGGGCCGAGGAGTCGGTCCGGAGAGCGGCGGACTTCGTCCGGGACAACCTCGCCTCACTGCTGCCCAACCCTCCCCAGGTCACGGCCGGCCAGGTTGTGGCCACCGGGTAGCGACCCCGCAGCGGCCCTCCGTGGAACTGATGCTGACGGCGCGGACGGCTCGTGCGAGTAATCCGCGTGGTACGGCGGCGATGTGGGTGCGGGACCATCTGGATGGGCTGTTCACGGACGGCGGCTTCGAGGAGTGGCATCCCCGCCGACGGACGCCGGGGTCTGTCCGCGGCCCGTCTCGCGCCGGTGTCGGTGCTGCAGTACGCGCTGACGGTCGGCGAGGACGGCAGGCGCCTGTTCCACGGGCTCCTCACGCCCGACGCCCCGGCTCGGCTCCGGCGATTGCCGCAGGTGGAAGACGTGCGGCGGGTCTGGATCCGGCAACACCGGTTTCCGGAGACCGTTGGCACGATCGGTCGCCTACATTCGGCGCCACTGAAGCGCCAGCCTCAAGGCCGTCATCGGCAAGTGGTGGCCGTATTTCGTGTAGAGCGGCAGCGCCACTGCGACGACTGCCGCTCCAACCGTCACGAGCCCCCACGGCACGAGCACGGACCACCAGCCCACCTGCTCCGGAAACACTACGACGGATGGGCGGTGGGGATTGATCAACACCGTCCGCACCTCGCCCGGCTCCAGTCGGCTCGGCTCGTACCCGCCGAATTCGGAGAGCGGGGTCACTTCCCGCCCGTCGGCCAGTGTCAGCACGATCAATTTGGACTTTTCCCGCGCCGTGTCCCAGTACTCCGCTCTCACCACCGTGGCCTGCACCCTCTCGGCGTCGGCGTAACGGTAGTGCTGGCGCGCCGCGAAGACGGTCGCCACGAGGTTCATCGTCATCATCACGCCGAGAACGCCAAGCACCAGCACACGTTTCCCGTTGCCGTGTTGCGCCACTCTGGATGGTTCTTGCTCCATGTCTCCCCCCTGGCCCGAAGCCGCGCAGAGCTTAGCGCACGCGAAGGAGGGAGGGGTGTACACCTGTTCGGCGGAGCGGACGGCCGGGGCGGGGCGGGGCGGCGGGTGTTGTAGCGGGTCAGCCGGACGAACGCGGTCCTGCGGCAGGTGGGCGGGGAGTCGCCGCAGTCACGGGCGCCCTGGACCCGTATTGCGCGATCGACCAGCCCACGACCTTGCGGCTGAGCAGTCCAGAACGGCCGCCGGGCCCATCCCCGCTCCGGCCCACCGCCGTTCGGGTCAAAGCGGTGCACCCACCGGGCCGACGATCTGGGCCATGCCCTAGATGCGCGCCTTGCGGACCGAGTGCACGGTCGCTCCGGCCAGGGCCAGCGTCGAGCGGACCAGCGACAGTCGCTCGTGCCGGCGGTACAGCGCCCAGTTGTGCTCGACCAGCGACAGCTTGTTCGAGGACAGCGACCCGGCCCGGCCGGCCCGGTAGACCGCCAGGGGTTCCCGCAGGCCCCGGGCGGGGTGGCCGTCCCGCATGATGCTCAGCCACAGGGCGTAGTCCTGGCGCTTGGGCATGTCCGGCATCAGCCGGGTGCCGAGCGCGGACCGGTCGTACATCGCGGTCAGGGCGCCGATGTGGTCCTGGACCAGCATGTCCCGGTAGGTCACGCGCTCCCGTGCCGCGACCACCCGCCCGTTGGGCGTGAAGTCGCGGGCCTCGCCGACGTAGTCGCCGTCGACCTTGTAGTAGGAGGTGAAGGTCAGCGGCGCGTCGCCGTCAGCGGCGAACGCGAGCTGCCGTTCCGTCTTCTCCGGAAGCCACATGTCGTCGCTGTCCAGGAAGGCCACGTACTCCCCCCGCGCCCGCGCCAGGGCGAGGTTGCGGGCCTTGGCCGCGCCGCCCTGCTGGGGCGCGGCCTGCGGGCGGACGCGCTCGTCCTGGCGGGCCAGGTCCTGCAGCAGGTCCATGGAGCCGTCGCTGGACGCGTCGTCGGTGACGAGCAGTTCCACGTCGGCGTGGGTCTGCGCGAGGACGGAGCGCACCGAAGCGCCGAGGGTGGCGGCCGAGTTGTGTACCGGCATCACCACGGAGACCAGGGGCACGGCGGTGTCCTTAGCTGGGTCGGAGTCGTCATGGAGGTGGTTGCCGCCGGTCAGCGCCCGGTGGGGGCTGCACGACGTTGACCTGCACCGTACCAAGCGGACACCCCCGCCGGTCACCGCCGAGCCCGCGGCGGCGGGCCGGGGCGGTACTCACTGCAGCTATACACTCAGAGTATATCCGTGATGTATGGTCGCCCCATGAGTGTTCCTTTGACCCTGTTGGGGCTGCTGGAGCGGGAGCCGAGCCACGGCTACGACCTGAAGCGCGACTACGACGCCTTCTTCGGGCGCGGCAAGCCGCTGCCGTACGGGCAGGTGTACGCCACGCTCGGACGATTGGCGCGGGACGGGAAGGTGGTGGCGGGCGAGGCGGAGGCCGGGGACGGGCCGGAGCGGAAGCGGTACGTCATCACCGACGCGGGGGCGACGGAGTTCGAGACGTGGCTGACCGAGCCGGTGGCGCCGGAGCCCAACCTGCAGACGCTGCTGTTCACCAAGGTGGTGCTCGCGCTGATGCTGGGCCGGGACGCGGAGCGCTACCTGGACACCCAGCGCGCCGCGCACATGCGGCGGATGCGCGAGCTGACCGAGCTGCGCCGCACCGGCCCGCTGGTGGACGCGCTGCTCGCCGACCACGGCCTGTTCCACCTGGAGGCGGACCTGCGGTGGATCGACCTGACGACGGCCCGGCTGGACGCCCTCGCCGAGGAGGTGCGCCCGTGAGCGCGCTGCTGGAGGCCCGCGGACTGACGCTCTCGTTCGGCGCGACCCCGGCCCTGCGCGGGGCGGACCTGGCGGTGGAGGGCGGCGAGGTGCTGGCGATCATGGGGCCGAGCGGTTCGGGCAAGTCCACCCTGCTGCACTGCCTGGCCGGCATCCTCACCCCGGACGCGGGCGAGGTGCTCTTCGACGGCCGGCGGATCGACACCATGGCGGAGGCCGAGCGTTCGGCGCTGCGCCGGGACGCCTTCGGTTTCGTCTTCCAGTTCGGCCAGCTGGTGCCCGAGTTGACCGCGGAGGAGAACGTCGCCCTGCCGCTGCTGCTCTCCGGCACCCGCCGCCGGGCCGCGCTGGCGCAGGCCCGTCCGTGGTTCGGCCGGCTGGGCCTCGACGGGCTGGAGGGGCGGCGCTCCGGCGAGCTCTCAGGCGGTCAGGCGCAGCGGGTGGCGCTGGCCCGGGGCCTGGTGGCCCGTCCGCGGGTGCTGTTCGCGGACGAGCCGACCGGCGCGCTGGACTCGCTGACGGGCGAGCAGGTGATGGACCTGATGGTGGCCGCGGCTCGTGAGGAGGGCACCACGGTGGTGCTGGTCACGCACGAGCCGCGGGTCGCCGCGTACGCGGACCGCGAGGCCGTGGTGCGCGACGGCCGGGCGAGCTCCCTGTCGAGCGGACGGATCGCCTCGTGATCGCCTTCGCGCTGCGCCTGGCGGTGAGCGGCGGCCGGCAGGCGGTGGGTCGGCTGGTGATGATCGCCGGCGCGGTGGCCGTCGGCGTGGGGCTGCTGGTGTCCACGTTCTCCGCGATGAACGCCGTGGAGGGTGCGAACCAGCGGCAGGTGTGGCTCGACACCGGCGCCGCGGACCGCGCCGATCCGGCGACGGGCGACCCGCTGTGGTGGCGGCCGCACGGCGACTACTACGCCGGCCGGGAGATCACCGCGGTGGACGTCGCCGCCACCGGCCCGTCCTCGCCGGTGCCGCCCGGTCTCACCCGGCTGCCGGCGCCCGGCGAGTACTTCGCCTCGCCGGCCCTGGCCGAGCTGATCCGCTCCACCCCGGCCGACCGGCTGGGCGACCGCTTCCCGGGCCGGCTCGCCGGCACGATCGCCGACGCGGCGCTGCCCTCCCCCGACGCGCTGATCGCGGTGGTCGGCCGGACGCCCGCCGAGGTCGAGGGCGCCCCCCTGGCCCGGAGCGTCACCTCGATCGCCACGGCCAGGCCGGCCCGGTGCGACGAGGCCTGCTTCAGCCGGACGGTGCGCGGGGACGCGATGACGCTGATCCTCTCCGTGGTCGCCGCCGCGCTGATCTTCCCGGTGCTGGTCTTCATCGGCACCGCGACCCGGCTCTCCGCCGCCACCCGTGAGCAGCGCTACGCCGCCATGCGCCTGGTCGGCGCCACCCCGCGGCAGGTGTCGCTGGTCTCGGCCGTGGAGTCCACGCTGGCCGCGGCGGCCGGGACGGTGGTCGGGTTCGCCGTGTTCGCGGCGCTGCGCCCGCTGGTCTCCGGCGTCGCGCTCACCGGTCAGCGGTTCTTCCTCTCCGACCTGGCTCCGAGCGCCGGGCAGGTGCTGGGCGTCCTGGTGGGCGTGCCGGTGGCGGCGGCGGTCGCGGCCCGCCTCGCGCTGCGCCGGGTCACCGTCTCGCCGCTCGGGGTGGCCCGCCGGGTCACCCCGAAGCCGCCGGGGGCCTGGCGGCTGGTCCCGCTGCTCGCGGGCCTGGCCGAGCTGGCGTACTTCCTGGACCGCCGCCCGGCGACCGGCAACGGACAGGCCGCGGCGTACCTCCCGGGTTTCCTGACGGTGATGCTGGGCCTGGTGGTCGCCGGGCCCTGGCTCACCATGGTGACCGCCCGCGCGGTGGCCCGGCGGACCGGCCGCCCGGCCACGCTGATCGCGGTGCGGCGGCTCGCGGACGACCCGAAGGCGGGGTTCCGCGCGGTGAGCGGACTGGTGCTGGCGCTGTTCGTGACCACGGCGACGGTGTCCATCATCGGCACGGTGAACCACAACCGCGCCGCCCTCGACGGCGATCCGCTGACCCGGACGGTGGTGGAGGTCAGCGACCCCCGGGAGCGTCCGATCGGCGCGGGCGTGGAGCCGGCGCTGCTCGGCGGGCTCGCGGCGGTGCCGGGCGTGCGGGGCGCGGCCGTGGTGCACGCCAACCCGGACGGCATCGGGAAGAACGCCGCCGACCCGTGGCCGGACCCGCCGGTGCTGGTCGCCTGCGCCGACCTGGCCCGGACCCCGATGGTGGGGCACTGCGCGGCCGGGGCGGAGGTCGCGGCCGTCGACCCGTTCGGCTTCTTCAGCCTGCGCTCCGACCCGGGCCGGGAGTGGCCGGCCGCCGGCATCACCGCGGACGCGGTGGCGAGGCTGCCGGTGCAGACGCTCTACGTCGCGACCGACGGCTCGACGGCGGCGATGGAGCGGGTGCGGACGCTGCTCACCACCGCCTACCCGCACCAGGCGGCCCGGACCGTCGGCGACTTCGGCACCGCGATGCAGCAGGAGCTGGCCGGCTGGCGGCAGTTGGCCGACGTGGTGCTGCTGACCACGCTGCCGGTCGCCGGCTGCAGCCTGGCGGTGAGCGTGGTCGCGGGGCTGTCGGACCGCATGCGGCCGTTCGCCATCCTGCGGCTCACCGGCGCGCCGCTGCGGCTGCTGCGGGTCGTGGTCGCCCTGGAGAGCGCGATGCCGCTGCTGGTGGTCGCGGTGGTCGCGATCGGCACCGCCTTCGCCGCCTCGGAGCTGTTCCTGAGCTCGCAGATGCACTACGACCTGATGTCGCCCGGCGCGGGCTACTGGGCGCTGGTCGGCGCCGGGCTGGCCGCGGCGCTCGGCATCATCGCCTCCACCCTGCCGCTGCTGCGGCGGATCACCGGCCCGGAGGCCGCCCGCAACGGCTGACGGGCTGCTTCCTCCGCCTCCGCGCGCCCCCCGGCGCACGGAGGCGGAGCCGTCAGCCCGCGGTGCGGCGGTAGTCCTCGGCGAGGTCGGCGAGGAGGGCGTCGAGCTTGGCGCGGTCGACCGAGGGCATCACGAAGACGTGGACGTAGGTGCGGCGGCTGGACTCGTCGCCGGGGACCATCAGGACGTCCTGCGAGGACAGCGACCACTTCGCCACCAGCCCCGGGCTGGGCTTGCGGAAGCGCACGGTGACGGCGCCGGGCGTGCGGGCCGCCCAGAGGTCGGTGCCGAGCTCGGCCCCGAGGTCGCGCAGCCGCAGCTCCAGGTACCCGGCGAGGTCCTGCGCGGTGCGGATCCGCTGGACCTGGTCGCGGTAGGAGTGCCGGGAGAGGTGGTCCCACAGCACCAGCGGCGAGAAGCCGTTGCGGGAGCCGGCGAAGGTGGTGTCCGGCGCGCCGATGTAGTCGGGCTGCGAGGGCGGGCAGATCTGGTACTTGACCTTGGTCATGTAGATGCCGCACGGCCAGGGCGCGCCGGGCCACTTGTGGCCGCTCATGGCGATCGAGGAGACCAGGTCGATCTCGCCGTGCTCGCGGGTGGGCAGGCGGATGCCGAAGTCGAACTCGGGCAGCGGGGCCTCGGGGCGCCAGCCGTACTGCTCGGGGTCGGCGTCGGCCATCCGCGCGAACGGGACGTAGCCGGCGCCGAGGGCGCCGTCGACGTGGATCCAGAAGCCGCGCCGCCGGTCGACCAGCGGTTCGCCGGTGTGCGGGTCGGTGCCGTACTGGACCTCGCGCTCGACCAGGCCGTGCCGCTCCAGGACGGGCAGCAGCCGCTCGCCGACGGCGCGGACGTCGTCGTGCGCGCCCTTGAAGGTGGAGCCGAGGTTGAGGTTGACGAAGACCGGGTGGCCGTGGGCGGCGAAGAACTCGACCAGTTCGGTGAGCGCGTCCAGGTCGATCGAGCCGGGGCCGTCCCAGGAGTGGCCGGAGGGCCCGGCGGCGGAGGGCACCTCGGTGGGCCAGGCGCCGCCGCTGCCGGCGAGCGGGCACTGCCCGGGGTAGAGCTCCTGGCCGACGGCGTGGAAGGTCTCGACGGCGAGCACCCGGACGGCCTTGGCGAAGGAGTAGTGGGTGTCCTCGGAGTAGAAGGCGACCGGGCGGTGCGCGTGGGGGTTGCCCTGCTCGGGGGCGGCGTTCACGTAGCGCAGCGCGTCGTACGGGGGCGCGGGCGGGGTGATCAGCGCCTTGCCGCTGAGGTAGTCGCGGGCGTTCCACAGCGCGTACATGTTGCCCTCGGTGGAGCCCATGGACAGCATGTAGCCCCAGTACGACTCGGGGTCGGCGGGGTCGTGCGGGCCCTTGGCGTTCCACAGCCGCGCGTAGTAGTCGAGGACGGCGCGCTCGATCACCTTGGTGTTCGGCTTGTAGCCGCCGGACTGGAAGGGGTCGCCGAGGTTGTTGATGTTGTTCGGCATGAACCGGGCCAGCTCGAGCGCGCAGCTCTGCATGTCCTGGGTGGCCTGGTAGCCGACCAGGTGGCGGCGCTTGCGGGTGAGGTACTCGTCGACGGTGTCCAGCGCGCGGTGGCGGGCGTAGTCGTCGAGGCCGGCGGCGGGCAGCGCGAAGTCGCGGCCGTCCAGCTCCGGTCCCGGGTCGCAGGTGGGCGCGGCGGCGAGGTCGGCGGTCAGGCTCATGGCGGACAGGATGGAACTTTTGACGACGATGCGGAAGTACTCCCGAATGATGTTCGGATAATCGGCGCGCAGCCTTGCACATCGTCGGACAGGCCTGCCATCGTGGGGGTCGTGCCGAACAATCCGCAGCACCGCCGCGCGCCCGTCGACGACGTCGACCGGGCGATCATCCGCGCGCTCGCCGAGAACGCCCGGCTGCCGAACAACGCGCTCGCCGAGGCGGTCGGCATCGCCCCCTCGACCTGCCTGACCCGCGTCCGGGCGCTGCAGGAGCGCGGGGTGATCCGCGGCTTCCGGGCCGAGGTGGACCCGGCGGCGATCGGGCTGCCGCTGCAGGCGATGATCTCGGTACGGCTGCGCGCCCACACCCGGGAGCAGAACGAGAGCTTCCGCTCCACCGCGCCGGACCTGCCGGGCGTCCTCGCGGTCTTCCACATGGCCGGCTCGGACGACTACCTGCTGCACGTCGGCGTCTCCGGCCCGGAGTCGCTGCGCGACTTCGTGGTGGACCACCTCACCACCCACCCCGCCGTCGCCCAGACCCGGACCAACCTGATCTTCGAGCAGATAGCGGGCCGCCGCTACCTCAACCCGGGCGACTGACCGGCCGTCACTCCCCGTCCACCAGGGCGACGTCGGCGCCGAACATTCCGGCGGTCGCCCGGGCGTACGCGGCCGCCCGGATCTCCGACGGCCCGCAGGCCCACACCATCACCGCGCCGAGCGCCCGCGCCACCGGCCGGTCCACCAACCGCCGCACCGGCCACGGCCGGCGCACGCCGAGCTCGGCCCGCGCCCAGCCGGGCAGCAGGCCGAGCGCGCCGTTGGTCAGCACCCGCACCGCGGCCCGCTCCCGGCGGGTCCGCCCGAAGCCGCGCAGCAGCGCCACCACCTCCAGCGCCGCCGGTACCGCGGCCAACTCGGGCCGCACCCGCGCCAGGTAGGCCGCCACCTCGGCCCGCGAGGCCGGCACCTCGACCGCGCCGAGCCGCCGGGCGACGGTGGCCACCTCGGACAGGTAGCGGTCGCTCTCGGCGGCGGTCAGCGGCGTCGTCGAGAACACCTGGTGGCCCATCAGGAAGCAGGCCACCTCCGCGGTGTGCACCCAGGTGAGCAGCGCCGGGTCGTCCGCGCGGTACGGCCGGCCGTCCGGCGCGGTGCCCCGCACCCGGGTGTGGATGTGCCGGACGGCGGCGATCGCCTGCTCGGCGGCGCCGGTCGAGCCGAGCGTGGTGGTGGAGACGAACCGGGCGGTGCGGTTCAGCCGGCCGGTCGGGTCGCTGCGGTAGTCGGAGTGCTCGGCGACCGCGGCCATCGCCAGCGGGTGCAGCGACTGCAGCAGCAGCGCGGCGAACCCGCCGACCAGCATCCCGGCCGGGTGCTGGTGGACCCGCCACACCACACTGCCCGGGCCGAACAGCCCCGGGTCGCCGGCCGGCCGGTCGTAGCGCTCCAGGTGCAGGTCGGAGCCGTGCACGGTCGCGTTGATCTCCGCGAGCAGCCGCAGCCTCAGCCGCTCCGCCGCCCTCCGCCGCCGCTCCCCCATCCGGCCCACCCGCCCCTCGCCCCGAGCCCCTGTCACGGGCCCGAGCGTACTCTTCCGGTCGGCCGGCGGGAGCGGGTCGGAGGGCCGGGTCAGGCCAGGTCGGTGCTGACGGTGAGGACGAGGCCGTCGGCGACCAGCCAGCGGCCGGTGAAGCCGCGCGGGAGGCGGGCCGCGGCCGGGTCGCCGGGCAGGCGGAGGCGGGCGCGCCACGTGCCGTCCGGGGTCAGGGTGATGTCGGCCTCCTCGAACTCGAGCGGGCGGCGGGTCAGCGGGTACCAGGCCTTGAAGACGCTCTCCTTGGTGGAGAACAGCACCCGGTCCCAGTAGATGCCGGGGTGGCCGCGGCGCAGCACGTGCAGGCGGCCGCGCTCCTGCGGCAGCGAGACGGCCGCCAGGACGCCGCGCGGCAGCGGGCGGTGCTGCTCGGCGTCGATGCCGAGGACCGGCAGGTCGGCGGAGCGGGCGACGGCCGCCGCCTGGTAGCCCTCGCAGTGCGTCATGCTGCCGAGCACCCCGGACGGCCAGCCGGGTTCGCCGCGCGGGCCGGGGAGGATCGGGACGGGCGGCATGCCGAGCCGGCCGAGCGCCTGCCGGGCGCAGGCCCGGGCCGCGCCGAACTCGCGGCGCCGGGCGGGCACCATCTCGGCGGCCAGGCGCTCCTCCTGCGGGAAGAGCGCGGTGTCCCGGGCGGCGCCGAAGGTCTCCGACCAGGCGACCGAACCGGGCAGGATCAGGCCGATCACGCCCGCCCCCTCGGGAGGATCCGGCGCGGCCCGGCCGGCCCGCCGCGCGGGGTCCACTCGCGCGGGTAGCCGAGCGAGACCTCCTCGAACGGCACGCCGTCGGCGACGGTGGAGCGCGGGATGTGCAGGTGGCCGTAGACCACGGCGGCGGCCCGGTGCCGCAGGTGCCAGTCGGCGGTGTGCTCGGTGCCGCACCACAGCGCGAACTCGGGGTGGCGCAGCACGTAGGTGGGGTCGCGGCGCAGCGGGAAGTGGTTGACCAGGACGGTGGGCAGGGCGGGGTGGCGCTCGGCGAGGCGGCGGTCGGTCTCGGCGAGCCGGGCCCGGCACCAGCTCTCCCGGTCGGGGTACGGGTCGGGGTGGAGCAGCAGTTCGTCGGTGCAGACCACGCCGGCGGCGTGCGCGGCGGCCAGCGCCTCGGCCTTGGTGGCGGTGCCGCGCGGGCGGAAGGTGTAGTCGTACAGCAGGAAGAGCGGGGCGACGGCGACCGGGCCGCCGGGCCCGTCCCAGACGGGGTACGGGTCCTCGGGGGTGTGCACGCCGAGCCCGCGGCAGAGCTCGACGAGGGCGCGGTAGCGGGCCTCGCCGCGGAGCTGGACGGGGTCGTCGGGCAGGGTCCACAGCTCGTGGTTGCCGGGCGCCCAGACCACCTCGGCGAAGCGGCCGCGCAGGGTCTTCAGGGCCCACTCGATGTCGTCGAAGCGTTCGGCGACGTCGCCGGCGACGATCAGCCAGTCGTCGGCGCCGCCGGGGCGCAGTTCCTCGACGATGCGGCGGTTCTCGGCGTAGCCGATGTGCAGGTCGCTGATGGCGAGCAGGTCTCCGGTCATGCGTCCGCTCCCAGCGGGGTGGCGGCGAGCAGGCGCCGGGTGTAGTCGGCGGCGGGGCGGGCGAACAGCTCGTCGGCGTCGCCGGTCTCGACCAGCCGGCCGTCCTGCATGACGGCGACCCGGTCGGCGAGGTGCTGGACCACGCCGAGGTCGTGGGAGATGAACAGCATCGCGAGGCCCGTGTCGCGGCGCAGGTCGTCGAGCAGGTCGAGGATCTGGGCCTGGACGGAGACGTCCAGCGCGGAGACCGGTTCGTCGCAGACCAGGATCCGCGGGGCGGGGGCGAGCGCCCGGGCGATGGCGACGCGCTGGCGCTGGCCGCCGGAGAGCTCGGTGGGGCGCCGCTCCAGCAGGGCGGCGGACAGGCCGACCTGGTCGAGGAGTTCGGTGGTGCGCGCGGTGCGGGCGCGGCCGCGCGGGACGCCGGTGCGGGCGAGGGCCTCGCCGATCACCCGGGCGACGGTCCAGCGCGGGTCGAAGGAGGAGAGCGGGTCCTGCTGGACGGCCTGGAGCCGGGGGCGCAGGGCGCGGCGCCGGCGTTCGGGCAGGCCGCTCCACGGCTGCCCGTCGAGCCGGACGGCGCCGGTGTCGGGCTCCTCCAGGCCGAGGACGATCCGGGAGACCGTGGTCTTGCCGGAGCCGGACTCGCCGACCAGTCCGAGCGTCTCCCCGGCGGCCAGCCGCAGCGACACCTCGCGGACCACGGGCCGCCCGCCGTACGCCTTGGAGACGCCGTCGACCTCGACCAGGGGGACGCCCTGCGGGGGCCCGTCGGTCGGCGGAAGCAGCACGGCCGCGGCCGCCTTCGCCCCGCGGGCGGCGGGCCCGTCGGCCGGACCGGACCCGCCCGGCGCGGCCTCACGGACCGTCAGCCGCGGCAGCGGGGCCGTGGCAGGCTTCCGGGCGGGGGTGCCCGCGGGCCCCTCCCCCGTGGCGGGTTGCAGGGCAACGGCGCCGGTGGCCGGGTGCCGGCAGCGCGTCCCGTGGCCGTCGAACGGCGGCAGGGCCTCGCGGCAGACCGCGTCGGCGGCGGGGCAGCGGCTCGCGTACGGGCAACCGTGGGGGCCGGGTGCCGGCCCGTCGACGGGCGGGACGGCGAGCCGCCGGCCGCGGGTGCGGCCGCCGGGGACGGCGGCGAGCAGGGCGCGGGTGTACGGGTGCCGGGGCTCGGCGAGCAACTGCCCGGTGGGGCCGGTCTCGACGATCCGGCCCCCGAACATCACCGCGACCCGGTCGGCGAGCCGGGCGACCACGGACAGGTCGTGGCTGATCAGCAGCAGCGCGGTGCCCTCGCGGCGGAGCCCGTCGAGCAGGTCGAGCACCTGGGCCTGGACGGTGACGTCCAGGGCGGTGGTCGGCTCGTCGGCGATCAGCAGGTCGGGCTCGCCGGCCAGGGCGGAGGCGATCAGGGCGCGCTGGCGCAGGCCGCCGGAGAGCTGGTGCGGGTGCTGGGCGGCGCGCCGCTCGGGGTCGGGGATGCCGGCACCGGTGAGCAGGTCGCGGACCCGGGCGGGGCGTTCGGCGCGCGCGGCGAGCCGGTGGACCCGCAGCGGTTCGGCGACCTCGGCGCCGACGGTGCGCAGCGGGTCGAGGGAGGTGAGGGCGTCCTGGAGGACGAGTCCGATCCGGCGGCCGCGGACGGCGCGCCACTGCGGGTCGGTCAGCCGGGTGAGGTCCTCGCCGTCGAAGCGCAGGCCGCGGGCGGTGACGGTGGAGCCGGGGCCGGTGAGGCCGACCAGGGTGCGGGCGGTGACGCTCTTCCCGGAGCCGGACTCGCCGACCACGGCGAGGCACTCGCCGCGGTCGACGGTGAGGGAGACGTCGCGGACGGCGTGGACGGCGCCGAAGCGCACGTCCAGCCCCTCGACGGCGAGCAGCGTCATGCGGCGGTCCTCCGGGTGTAGCGGCGCTGGGCGCGGCGCCCCACGGTGTTGACGGTGAGCGCGGTGAGGGTGATCGCGGCGCCGGGGAAGACGCCGATCCACCAGGCGGTGGCGAGGAAGCTGCGGCCCTGGGAGAGCATGGCGCCCCACTCGGGGGACGGCGGCTGCGGGCCGAGTCCGAGGAAGCTCAGGCCCGAGGCGGCGATCAGGGCGGCGCCGAAGCCGACGGTGGCCAGCACCAGCATCGGCCCGATCGCGTTGGGCAGCACGTGCCGCAGGATCAGCACCGGTCGCGGCACGCCGAGGACGACGGCGGCCTCGACGTAGCCGGAGCGCCGCACCACCAGGGTCTCGGCGCGGACGATCCGGGCGTAGCCGGGGACGAAGGCGATCGCGATGGCGATCATGACGTTGACCGAGCCGGTGCCGAGCACGGTGACGGCGAGCAGCGCGAGCAGGATCGGCGGGAGGGCGAGCAGGACGTCGGCGGCCCGCATCAGCACCTGGTCGGCGGCCCGGCCGCCGAGCGCGGCGGCCAGGCCCAGGGCGGCGCCGCCCGCGACCGAGAGCGCGGTGGCGCCGAGTCCCAGCAGCAGGGACGGCCGGGTGCCGTGGACGACCCGGGCGAACAGGTCGCGGCCGAGCTGGTCGGTGCCGAACCAGTGGGCGCCGCCCGGCGGGGTGAGCGCGGCGACCGGGTCGGTCTCCAGCGGGGAGGCGCCGGCGATCAGGCCGGGGGCGAGGGCGGCGAGCACCAGCAGGCCGAGCAGGACGGCCGCGAGCGCGGGGCCGAGGCGCCCGCCGAGCCGTCGGGCGGTGCGCAGGATCGTGGGCTGACGCAGGGCGCCGAGACGGCGCAGGGCGGTGGGAGGACGCAGGACGGCGCGGGGTTCGGCCATGGGTCACCGGCTCCTGAGTCGGGGGTCGATGGCGAGGTACAGCAGGTCGACGAGGGTGGAGATGGCGACGAAGACCAGCGCGGAGAGCAGCACCAGACCGACCACCAGCGGCATGTCCTTGTTGGTGGTGCCCTGGAGGCTGAGCGCGCCGATGCCGGGCCGGCCGAAGACGCTCTCCACCAGCACCGCGCCGCCGAGCAGCGAGCCGGTGAGCCAGCCGGTCAGGGTGACCGCGGAGGCGGCGGCGTGCCGCAGGGCGTGCCGCAGCAGGACGGCGGCGGGGGCCAGGCCCCGGGAGCGGGCGGTGAGGGCGAAGGGCTGCCCGAGCGCGGTCTCCAGGCCCTCCCGGAGCACCTGGGCGAGCACGCCGGTGAGCGGCAGGGCGAGGGTGACGGCGGGCAGCACCAGGGCGGAGAGGTCCTGGTCGCCGGCGACGGGGAAGATCCGCAGCTGGAAGGAGAACGCGGTGAGCAGCAGGATGCCGATCCAGTACGAGGGGCTGGAGACGGCCAGCAGTTCGGCGAGCGAGCCGGCGGTGCGCGCCGGGCCGCGCCGCCCGGCGGTGGCGACGGCGGCGAGCACGGCCAGCACCAGGGCGAGGGCCAGGGCGGCGAGGGCGAGTTGGACGGTCGGCAGGAGCTGGTCGCCGATCAGGTCGGCGACCGGCCGCTGCAGTTGGTACGACTCGCCGAGGTCTCCGGTGGCCAGCCGGCCCAGGTAGTGCAGGTACTGCACCAGGACCGGCTGGTCGAGCCCGTACTGGGCCCGGATCTGCGCCTTCACCTCGGGGGTGGCGGCGGTGCCCGGGCCCAGCATCACGGTGACCGGGTCACCGGGGATCAGCTGGAGCGCGGCGAACGCGACCGTGGCGGCCCCGAGGAGCACCGCGAGGGCGCCGGCCAGCCGTCGTGCCGTCCCGCGCAGCAGGGCGGGGACCGTCGGGTCGGAAGCGCTCACGTCACTGACCGAGCCAGGCGTCGTGGAAGTTCAGCCAGGTGTTGGGGTCGGCGGTCAGGCCGTGCACCTGGGCGGACTGGCCGACCACGGCGGTGCGGACGTACAGCGGGACGATCAGCGCGAGGTCGATGGCCCGCTGCTGGGTCTTGGTGTAGAGGTCCTTGCGGACCACCTTGTCGAAGGTGGTCTTGCCGGTGTTGGTCCACTCGTCGAGCTGGGCGTCCTTGTAGAAGGTGGCGTTCTGGCCGCCCTTGGCGGGCTGGCTGGCGCTGTTGAAGTACAGCCGCAGCACGTCCGGGTCGAAGCGGGCCCAGCTGTAGTCGGCGATGTGCTCCTGGCCGCCGTACACGTTCTTGATGTAGGTGCCGATGTCGAGCCGGGGCCGGGTGACCTCGATGCCGATCTTCTTCAGGTCGGCCTGGATCGCCTGGCCGAGGGTCTCGCGCTGCTCGCGGACGAACTCGGCCGGCGGCAGCGGCCATTCGAGGGTGAGCCGCTGGCCGTTCTTGGTGCGGTAGCCGGCGTCGTCGCGGGTGGTCCAGCCGGCCGCGTCGAGGGCCTTCTCGGCCGCGGCCTTGTCGTGGGGCCAGGAGTTCTCGAGGGACTTGTCGTAGTCCGGGGTGGTCGGGGAGATCGGGCTCCAGGCGCGCTTGTAGACGCCGAAGTAGACGCTCTTGACGTCGGTGTCGAGGTCGATGCCGCGCTGGACGGCCTTGCGGACGTTCGGGTCGTCGAGCGGCGCCTTGCTGGTGTTGAGGACCAGCGCGTAGTTGGCGCCGGGCGCGTCGGTGCTCAGCAGCTTGATCTTCGGGTCGCCCTGGACGGTCTTGACGCTGGCCGGCGGGATCGGCTCGGCGACCTGGACCTGGCCGCTGGTGAGGGCGCCGAGGCGGACCGAGTCCTCGGTCAGGAAGCGGATGGTCAGCTTGTCGAGGTAGGCCGGGCCCTGGTGGGCGGCGTCGGCCGGCGCCCAGTTGTAGTCGGGGTTGCGGCTGAACTGGGCGCTCTGGCCCTTGGTGTACGCGGTGAAGACGAACGGGCCGGTGCCGACGTCGGCGGGGCCGCCGGCGCCCAGCTTGGCGCCGTTCTCCTTGATCGCCTTCGGCGAGTAGAAGCCGAGGTAGGCGGTGGAGGCGGCCTGCAGGAACGGCGCGAACGGCTCGCTGAAGGTCACCTTGACGGTGTGCGGGTCGACCACCTGGGTGCCGGTGTACGGGCCGAGCAGGCTGGCCGCGTACTGGGACTTGGTCTCCTTGGCGACGATCCGGTCGAAGTTGAGCTTCACGGCCTCGGCGTCGAACGGCGTGCCGTCGGTGAACTTGACGCCGTCGCGCAGCGTGAAGGTGTAGCTCTTCAGGTCGGGGCCGATCTCCCACTTGGTGGCCAGCCAGGGCTGGAACTCGCCCTTGGCGTCCTGGTGGACCAGCGAGTCGAAGACGTTGCGCTGGATCGCGCCGGTGATGTCCTGCTGGCTGACGTGGATGTCGAAGGAGATCGGCTCGACGTCGGTGGCGTAGGTGAGCGAGCCGCCCTGGACGGGCGTGGCCGACGCGCTGTCCGCCGCCGGGCCCGTCCCGCCCGAGCCGCAGGCGGTCAGGAGGAGCGTTCCCGCGGAGAGGGCGGCGAGCAGCGGGAGGGGACGGGGCCCGGTTCTGGGCATGCTGGTGACTCCGTTGCGAAGGAAGGGGGTTGAGCTGGGCTGATGCCGGAAAACTAGCCGCGCCGCCGCGGCCCGGGCACCCCTAGCCGACCCCTAGCGCACCCCTGCTGTCAGTGCCTGCGGGCCAGCGGGTAGCGCGGCACGGAGCGGCGGTGGGCGATCCGCCAGCCGTCGGGGGTGCGCACGTACCGGTCGTGGTACTCGCCGTTGTGCACGGCGCCGTCGGCGAGCAGCACCAGGTAGCGGCTGCGGCCGCTGACGGTGCCGTCGGGGTCGGGGGTGAGCACCGAGTCCAGGGTCTGGTGGTCGGGCGATTCGGCGCCGAGCTCCTTCGCGAACGCGCGGATCTCCGCCAGGCCGGTGAACACGGCGCCGGTGCGGGCGAGTTCGATGACGCCGTCCGGCGCGAAGACGGTGCCGAGCGCCTCGTCGTCGGCGTTGTCGAAGGCGTGCGAGAAGCGGGCCAGCAGCTGGCGCAGCTGCTCGGCGTCGGTCGGGCTCAACTCGGTGGACACGGGGGCCTCCTGGCGTGGGTCGGACCCGGCCGGTGGCGACCGGCCGGGTCCTGGGGCAAGGGGTGGGTCAGACGACGGCGGGAACGAGCTGCTGGATGATGCCGAGCCGGTCGGGCAGCACGTTGTAGCGGGTGACCTTGCCGTCTTGGACGGTCAGCGTGCTGATGCTGTAGCCGGTGAACGGCCGGCCGGTGGCGGGGACGCCGAAGACCGGGCCGACGTGGACGCCCTCGATCCGCCAGAAGGCGATCACCCGGTCGTCCTCGGCGACCAGGTCCTCGACGGTGGCCTTGACGTCCTGGACGTTCTCCCACAGCCAGCGCAGGTGCTCGCGGAAGTCCTCCCGGGTGCCGCTGCCGCCCGGTCCGACCCGGGTCTCGTCGGCGGCGTCCTCGGCGATCAGCTCCTCGATCAGGTCGACCCGCTGCCCGCTGACCAGCTCGTGGTAGTAGCGCTCCACCAGGGCCTTGTTCGCCTCGATGCTCATGTCTCGTCTCTCTTCGTCGGGTTGGGTGTACGGAAGGGGGTCAGGACGTGCTCTGCGGGGGCAGCAGGATGCCGCCGTTGGCGCTCAGCCCGCCGTCGACCGGGACGGTCACCCCGGTCACGTAGGAGGCCGCGGGCGAGGCCAGGAACCACACCACCTCGGCCTGTTCGCGCGGGTCGGCCCAGCGCTGGGCGGGGATCCGGCGGGTGATGAAGGCGGAGAAGCCGGGGTCGGCGATCTGGGCGGCGGTCATCGCGGTGGCGGTGCCGCCGGGGGCGATGGCGTTCACCCGGATGTTCTCGGCGGCGTAGTCGATCGCCACGCCCCGCACCAGGTTGATCACCGCCGCCTTGGTGGCGTTGTACGCCCAGGTGCCGGGGTCGCCGCGCAGGCCGGAGACCGAGGAGGTGGCGACCACCGATCCGCCGCCGGACGCCCGCAGCGCCGGCACGGCGGCGCGCAGGCCCGCCACGATGCCGCGCACGTTCACCGCGTACAGCCGGTCCAGGCGCTCCAGCGCGCCGGGCGCCTCCAGCGGCCCGCCGCCGCCGATGCCGGCGTTCAGCACGGCGGTGTCCAGCCGGCCGAAGCGGTGCAGGGCCAGCTCGACCGCCTCGGCGTTGGTGGCCTCCTCGGCCACGTCGCCGGCCAGCGTCTCCACCCCGTCCAGCTCGGCGAGTGCCTCCAGGCCCGCCTTGTCGACGTCCACCGCCACCACCCGGTGGCCGCGTTCGGCGAACAGCCGGGCCACCGCCTCGCCGATGCCCGATGCCGCTCCGGTCACCAGGACTACCGGGTCGCCCATGCCTGCTCCTTCGTCTCGATCCATTCGCGGACGGCCTGCGCCGTCGTCGGGGTGTGCTGCTCCAGCACGGTGAAGTGGTCGCCGGGGATGTCCCGCACCTCGTGCGGCACCGGCCAGTACGCCCGCCAGTCGTGCGCGCCGCTCGGGTCGACGACCGTGCCGCGCAGCGGGGTGTCGGCGCGCAGCGCCAGCACCGGGGCGTCCACCGGGCCGGCCCGCCAGCCGGCGAACACGTTGTTGTAGCCGCCCATCGCGGTGAGGCTGGCGTCGCTCCACACCATGTCGTACCGGTCGATCCGGTCGAGCATCCCGCCGAGCATGGCGGTCAGCCACCACTCCCCCATGCCCTCGCGCACGGCGCTCTCGATCGGGTACGAGTCGACCAGCACCAGGCCGGCGACCGGGCGGCCGAGCGCCTCCAGCCGCTCGGTGACGGCGTGCGCGACGGCGCCGCCCATCGAGCGGCCGACGATCACCAGCGGCCGTTCGGTGCCGACCAGGTCGAGGACGGCCTCGGTGTGCAGGGTCAGGAAGGTGTCCAGGCTGTCCGGGAGGTGGTCCTCCGGCGTCCAGCCGGGCGAGGGCAGCACGAACACGTCCCGCTCGCCCTGGAAGGCGTGGGCCAGGCGGGCGTACTCGTGCGGGCCGGAGATCGCGCTCAGCGCCGGGAACGCCACCACCGCGAGCTCCCCGTCGCCGGAGGCCAGCTGCAGCGGCTTCAGGGCGTGCTTCGCCCGGTCCTCGACGGGGAACCGGGTCCGCAGGTGGGAGGCCACCCCGATCAGCGCGGACGCCTCGCCGAAGCTGCCCTGCGCGGCGAGCCGGCGGTACAGCGTGGACAGCGGGTGCCGCGGGTCGTCCCCGTCGGGGGCGCCGGCCGCGGCGGGCTGCGCCGGGACGTCGCCGATCAGCTCGGCCAGGTGCTCGGCGAGCCGGGTCGGGTCCGGCTTGTCGAAGGTGACGGTGGGCGCCAGCCGCAGGCCGGTGGCCGCGGTCAGCCGGTTGCGCAGCTCGACGGCGGTCAGCGAGTCCAGCCCCAGGTCGTTGAACGGGCGGGCCGGCGCGACCGCCTGCGGCTCGCTGCCGAGCACCGCCGCGACCTCGGTGCGGACCAGCTCCAGCAGGGCGGCCCTGCGCTCCTCCGGTCCGAGGCCGGCCAGCTCGGCCAGGGCCGCGCCCGGGGTGCCCGGCTCGCCGGCCCGGGCCGCCGGGCGCCGGACGGCCGGGACCAGCGAGCGCAGCAGCACGGGCAGGTCGGCGGCCCGGGCGCGCAGCGCCGGCAGGTCGAGCGGGGCGAGGACCAGGGCGGCCTCGGCGCGCCCTGCGGCCGCGTCGAACAGCTCCGCGCCGCGCTCGGCGGTGATCGGCCGCAGGCCCGCGCGGGCGGCGCGCCGCCGGTCCGCGTCGCTCAGGTGCGCCGTCACCGCGCTGGCCGGTTCCCACGGCCCCCAGGCCAGCGAGAGCGCGGGCAGGCCGATCGCCCGGCGGTGCGCGGCGAGCGCGTCCAGGTAGGTGTTGGCGGCCGCGTAGCTGCCCTGGCCGGGGCCGCCGAGCGCGGCGGCGACGGAGGAGTACAGCACGAACGCGGCCAGGTCGTGGCCCCGGGTCAGTTCGTGCAGGTGGCGGGCCGCCTCGGCCTTCGGGTTCCACACCGCGGCCAGCCGCTCGGGGGTGAGGGCGGTGAAGACGCCGTCGTCGACCACTCCGGCGGTGTGCACCACGGCGGTCAGCGGGTGCTCGGCCGGGACGGCGTCGATCGCGGCGTGCAGCGCGTCCCGGTCGGCGGCGTCCACGGCGGTGACGGTCACCCGTGCGCCGGCCGCCTCCAGGTCGGCGGTCAGCTCGGCGGCGCCGGGCGCGTCCGGGCCGCTGCGGGAGAGCAGCAGCAGGTGCCGCACCCCGCGCTCGGCGACCAGGTGCCGGGCCAGCAGCGCACCGAGCACGCCGGTGCCGCCGGTGATCAGCACCGTGCCGTCGGGGTCGGCGTTCCAGCCGGCCGGCGACGCGGTGTCGTCCTGCCCCGCCGGGGCCGCCCGGATCAGCCGCGGCACCCGTGCCACGCCCTCCCTGAGGGCGAGTTGGGGTTCGCCGGTGGCGACGGCGGCGGCGAGGGCGCGCTCGGAGGCGGGGTCGCCGTCGGTGTCGACCAGGACGATCCGGCCGGGGTGCTCGGACTGCGCGGAGCGCAGCAGGCCCCAGACCGCCGCGACCGCGAGGTCCGGGGAGCCGCCGTCCACCGCGACCGCGTCGCGGGTCAGCACCACCAGCTGCGGGGCCGCCGCCGACTCGTCGGCGAGCCAGGCCTGCACCGAGGCGAGCACCTCGGTGAGGACGTCCGGCCCGGCGGAGACCGGCAGTTGGTCGAACGCCGCGCCCGTCCCGGCCGGCAGGTCGACGGTCGGCCAGGCGGCCTCGAACAGCGCGTCGCGGTCCCGGCCGCCCGCCGGGGCGAGCTGGGCGGCGGCGACGATCCGGGCCCGCAGCGCGGCCACGGAGGCGACCGGCGCGCCGGAGCCGTCCGCGACGTCGACCGCGATCGCCTCCGGCTCGGTGTAGCGCAGGCGCACCCGCAGGGCGCCGGCGCCGGCCGCGTGCAGCCGCACGCCGGTGTAGGCGAACGGCAGCCGGCTGTGGCCGGGCGGGGTGTCGCCGAGCCCGTGGTGGGCGGTGACGTGGACGGCGGCGTCCAGCAGGGCCGGGTGCAGCCCGAACCGGCCGGCCTGCTCCCGCTGCTCGGCGGGCAGTTCCACCTCGGCGTAGAAGGTGTCGCCGTCCCGCCAGGCGGCGCGCAGGCCCTGGAAGGCCGGCCCGTACGCGAGTCCGGCGGCGGCGAGCTCCTCGTAGACGCCGTCGACCGGCAGGGCGCGCGCGCCGGGCGGGGGCCAGGCGGTGAGCGGCTCACCGGGCAGGGCCGGGCCCTCCAGCAGGACGCCGGAGGCGTTGCGGGTCCACTCCTGGCCGGTCCCGGCGGGCCGGGAGTGCACGGTGACGGTACGGGCGCCGCCGTCCGGCTCCTCGACGGCGACCTGGACGTGCACCGCGCCGCGGTCGGGCAGCACCAGCGGGGCCTCGACGACCAGTTCGTCCAGGACGGGCGCGCCGACCTCGTCGCCGGCCCGGACCGCCAGCTCGATCAGCGCCGTGCCGGGGACGATCACGGTGCCCTGGACGGCGTGGTCGGCGAGCCACGGGTGGGTGGCGAGCGAGAGGCTGCCGGTGAGCAGCGCCCCGCCGCTGTCGGGCAGCCGGGTGACCGCGGCGAGCAGCGGGTGGTCGGCGTCGTTGAGGCCGAGGCCGGCGGCGCTGGTGGCACGCGGGGCGGAGTCCAGCCAGTAGCGGCGGCGCTGGAACGGGTAGGTGGGCAGGACCAGGTCGGCGGGCGATCCGTCGGCGCCGAGGACGGCGGTCCAGTCGACGCGGTGGCCGTGGACGTGGATCCGCGCGAGCGCGGTGAGCGCGCTGCGCACCTCGTCCCGGTCGCGGCGCAGCGCGGCGGCCGTCACCGGTGCGTCCAGCGCCTGCTCGACCAGGCCGCTGAGCGTGCCGTCGGGGCCGAGCTCGACGAAGGCGGTGACTCCCTCGGCGGCCAACTCCCGTACGCCGTCGGCGAACCGGACTGGCTCGCGGACCTGGCGCACCCAGTACGCCGGGTCGGTCAGCTCGGCCGCGGTGGCGACCCGGCCGGTCACGTTCGAGACCACCGGGAGGGTGGGCGCCCGGTAGGCGATGCTCTCGGCGACCGCGCGGAACTCCTCCAGCATCGGGTCGAGCAGCGGCGAGTGGAAGGCGTGCGAGACCCGCAGCCGGGTGGTCCTGCGGCCCTCCTGCTCGAAGTGCGCGGCGACCGCCTCCACGGCCGCCTCCTCGCCCGAGACCACCACCGAGCGCGGGCCGTTGACGGCCGCGATGCCCACCGCGCCGGTCAGCAGCGGCAGCACCTCGTCCTCGGCGGCCTGGACGGCGGCCATCGCCCCGCCCGCCGGCAGCGCCTGCATCAGCCCCGCCCGAGCGGCGACCAGCCGGGCCGCGTCCTCCAACGAGAACACCCCCGCCACGTGCGCCGCCGCCAGCTCACCGATCGAGTGCCCCGCCACCAGGTCCGGCCGCACCCCCCACGACTCGAACAACCGGAACAGCGCCACCTCCACCGCGAACAGCGCGGGCTGCGTCCACCCCGTCTCGTCCAACCCCTCCCCCGAGGCGATCACCTCCGCCACCGGCAGGCCCAACGCCTCCACCACCGCGTCGAACGCGGACGCGAACACCGGGAACGCCCCGTACAACTCCCGCCCCATCCCCACCCGCTGACTCCCCTGACCGGAGAAGAGCAGGGCGAGCCGGCCGGAGCCGAGGGTGGAGCCGGTGACCACGTCCGGGCGGTCCAGGGCCCGCAGGCCGCTCGGGTCGCCGAGGACGACGGCCCGCTCCTCCAGCGCGGCCCGGGTGGTGACCAGGGCGCGGGCGACGGCCACCGGGTCGGCGCCGGCCGCCAGGTCGGCGATCTGCTCGGCCTGGGCGCGCAGCGCCTGCTCCGAGCGGGCCGACACCACGAAGGGAACCAGCGGCGGTGCGGGGGAAGGGACTTCGGCCCGGTCCTCGTCCTCCGCCTGCTCGATGATCACGTGCGCGTTGGTGCCGCTCGCACCGAAGGCCGACACCCCGACCCGGCGCGGGCCGTCGACGGCCGGCCAGTCGCGCTGCTCGGTGAGCAGCTCGACCGATCCGGCGGTCCAGTCGACGTACGGGGTGGGCTCCTCGGCGTGCAGGGTGCGCGGCAGGACGCCGTGCCGGATGGCCAGCACCGACTTGATCACGCCCGCCACCCCGGCCGCGGCCTGGGTGTGCCCGATGTTGGACTTCAGCGAGCCGAGCAGCAGCGGCTGCTCGCGGTCCTGCCCGTACGTGGCGAGCAGCGCCTGCGCCTCGATCGGGTCGCCCAGCCGGGTGCCGGTGCCGTGCGCCTCGACGGCGTGCACGTCGGCCGGGGCGAGCCGGGCGCCGGCCAGGGCCTGCCGGATCACCCGCTGCTGGGCGGGGCCGTTCGGCGCGGTGAGGCCGTTGGACGCGCCGTCCTGGTTGACCGCGCTGCCACGCAGCACCGCCAGCACCCGGTGCCCGTTGCGCCGCGCGTCGGAGAGCCGCTCGACCAGCAGCAGACCCACCCCCTCCGCCCAGCCGGTGCCGTCCGCCGCGGCCGCGAACGCCTTGCAGCGGCCGTCCGCGGACAGGCCGCGCTGGCGGGCGAACTCCACGAACCCCTGGGCGGTGGCCATCACGCTGACCCCGCCGGCCAGCGCAAGGTCGCTCTCCCCGCTGCGCAGCGACTGCGCCGCCAGGTGCAGCGCGACCAGCGAGGAGGAGCACGCGGTGTCGACCGTCACCGCCGGGCCCTCGAACCCGAAGGTGTACGAGATCCGGCCCGAGGCCACGCTGTCCAGACCGCCGATGCCGAGGTAGCCCTCCAGTTCGCCGGGCGCGTCGTGCAGGCGCGGGGTGTAGTCGCTGCCCGCGATGCCGGCGAACACGGCGGTCCGGCTGCCGCGCAGCGTGCCGGGGTCGATCCCGGCCCGCTCGAAGGCCTGCCAGGCGGTCTCCAGCAGCAGCCGGTGCTGCGGGTCGGTGGCCAGCGCCTCGCGCGGCGAGATGCCGAAGAACTCGGCGTCGAAGTCGGCGGTGGTGTCGAGGAATCCGCCGTGCCGGGTGTACGAGGTGCCGGGGTTGTCGGGGTCGGGCGAGTAGAGCGCCTCCAGGTCCCAGCCGCGGTCGGCGGGGAAGGGGCCGACGGCGTCCCGGCCCTCGGTGACGAGCCGCCAGAGGTCCTCGGGCGAGTCGACGCCGCCGGGCAGCCGGCAGGCCATGCCGATGATCGCGATCGGCTCGCGCTTGGCGTGCTCCACTTCCTGGAGCCGCCGGTTGGCCTTCTGGGCGTCGGCCAGGGCGCGCTTCAGGTAGTCCCTGAGCTTCTGGTCGTTGGACATCGCTGCCTCTCGCGTCACGGTGTTCGGTGGGACGGGGGTCGGTCGGATCAGTGGGTGTCGGAGTTGCGCTCGACCAGCTGGAAGAGCTCCTCGTCGCTGGCGTTGTCGAAGTCGAACTCGTCCTCCTCGCCCGCTCGTTCGTCGAGGTCCCAGCGGTCGACCAGGGCGCGCAGCCGACCCAGCAGGGCGCGGTCGACCTCGGCGGCGCCGTCCGGGGCGGCGAGGGCGCGCTCCAGGGCGGCCAGCGACTCCAGCGCGCCGAGCGGGCCGGGTCCGCCCGCGGCGGCCGGGAGTTCGGCCAGCAGGTGGGCGGCGACGGCGGCCGGGGTCGGCTGGTCGAAGACCAGGGTGGCGGGCAGGTCGAGTCCGGTGCCGGCGCCGATCCGGTTGCGCAGCTCGACGGCGGTCAGCGAGCTCAGGCCGAGGTCGCGGAACGCCCGGTCCGCGTCGACGCCGGCGCTGTCGCCGTGGCCGAGGACGGCGGCCGCCTCCCGGCGGACCAGGGCGAGGAGTTCGGTCTCGCGGGCGGCCGGGTCGGCCAGCGCGGCCAGCCGGGCGATCCACGGGGCGTCCTCGCCGTCGGCCGCGGGCTGCGGGGCGGCGGCTGCGGTGACGGTGGTGTTGGAGACCGTCGCCTCCAGCCAGTACCGCTGCCGCTGGAACGGGTAGCCGGGCAGCGGGACCGGGCGGGGGCGGGCGTCGGCGAGCGGCGCCGTCCAGTCCACGGCGGCGCCGCGGACCCACAGTTCGGCCGCCGAGAGCAGGAAGCGGTGCAGCCCGCCCTCGTCGCGGCGCAGCGTCCCGGTGACCGCGCTGCGGCGGCCGAGCCCGGCGGACTCCAGGGTCTCCTGCAGCGGCACGGTGAGCACCGCGTGCGGGCTGACCTCGACGAAGACGGTGTGGCCCTGGTCGGCGAGCGCCCGGGTGGCGTCCTCGAAGCGGACCGTCTCGCGCAGGTTGGTCACCCAGTACGCGGCGTCCAGGCCGGCGGTGTCCTGCCAGTCGCCGGTGACGGTGGACAGCAGCGGCACCGTGCCGGTGCGCGGGCGGACGGGTGCCAGCAGCTCCAGCAGCTCCTCGCGGAGCCCGTCCACCTGGGCGGAGTGCGAGGCGTAGTCGACCGGGACCAGCCGGGCCCGGGCGCCCTCCTCGCGGTAGCCGGCGACCAGCTCGGCGAGCGCCTCGGGCTCGCCGGAGACCACGGTCGCGGACGGCCCGTTGACGACCGCCACGGACAACCGGCCGTCCCAGGCGGTGATCCGCTCGGCGACCCGGTCGACGGGCAGCGCGACCGAGGCCATGCCGCCCTTGCCGGAGAGCGCGAGGATGGCGCGGCTGCGCAGGGCGACCACCCGGGCGCCGTCCTCCAGCGAGAGCCCGCCGGCGACCACGGCCGCGGCGATCTCGCCCTGGCTGTGGCCGACCACCGCGTCGGGGTGGACGCCGTGGGCCCGCCACAGCTCGGCGAGCGAGACCATGACCGCCCACAGGACGGGCTGCACCACGTCGACCCGGTCGAGTCCGGGCGAGCAGGGCGCGCCGCGCAGGACGTCGACCAGCGACCAGTCGGTGTGCGGGGCCAGGGCGGCCGCGCACTCGGCGATCCGGGCGGCGAAGACCGGTGCGGTGTCGAGGAGTTCGACCGCCATGCCGGCCCACTGGGAACCCTGGCCGGGGAAGACGAACACGGTCTTCCCGGTCAGGTCGGCGGTGCCGCGGACCAGGGCGGGCGAGGGCTCGTCGGCGGCGAGCGCCCGCAGGCCCTCGGCGCCGCCGACCGCGACCGCCCGCTCCTCGAGCGCGGCCCGGGCGGTGACCAGGGTGTGCGCGAGGTCCACCGGCTCGGTGGTCGCCAGCAGCTCGGCGACCTGCCCGGCCCGGGCCCGCAGGGCCGCGCCGGAGCGGGCCGACACCGCGAACGGCAGCACCGGCGGGGTCGGTCCGCGCTCGGGCCGCGGCCGCTCGGCGGGCGCCTGCTCGATGATCACGTGCGCGTTGGTGCCGGAGACGCCGAACGAGGACACCCCGGCCCGGCGCGGACGCCCGGCCTCGGGCCAGGCCCGCTGCTCGGTGAGCAGCCGCACCTCGCCGGCCTCCCAGTCCACGTACGGGGTGGGCTCGTCCACGTGCAGGGTGCGCGGCAGCACGCCGTGCCGGATCGCCTGCACCATCTTGATCACCCCCGCGGCGCCGGCGGCGGCCTGGGTGTGGCCGATGTTCGACTTCAGCGAGCCGAGCCAGAGCGGCTCCTCGCGGTCCTGCCCGTACGTGGCGAGCAGCGCCTGCGCCTCGATCGGGTCGCCCAGCCGGGTGCCGGTGCCGTGGCCCTCGACCGCGTCCACGTCGGCGGCGGCCAGCCCGGCGTTGGCCAGCGCCTGCCGGATCACCCGCTGCTGGGCGGGGCCGCTGGGCGCGGTGAGGCCGTTGGACGCGCCGTCCTGGTTGACCGCGCTGCCGCGCAGCACGGCGAGCACCGTGTGCCCGTTGCGCTGCGCGTCGGAGAGCCGCTCGACCAGCAGCAGGCCGACGCCCTCGCCCCAGCCGGTGCCGTCCGCGGCGCCCGCGTACGCCTTGCAGCGGCCGTCGGCCGACAGGGCGCGCTGGCGGGAGAACTCCACGAAGGTGGTCGGGGTGGACATCACGGCCACGCCGCCGGCCAGCGCCAGGTCGCACTCGCCGGTGCGCAGCGACTGCGCGGCCAGGTGCAGGGCGACCAGCGAGGAGGAGCAGGCCGTGTCGACCGTGACGGCCGGGCCCTCGAAGCCGAAGGTGTAGGAGATCCGGCCGGAGGCGACGCTGCCCGC
This sequence comes from Kitasatospora terrestris, assembly GCF_039542905.1. Lineage (NCBI taxonomy): Bacteria > Bacillati > Actinomycetota > Actinomycetes > Kitasatosporales > Streptomycetaceae > Kitasatospora > Kitasatospora terrestris. Next base: position 7,904,870 of record NZ_BAABIS010000001.1, on the reverse strand, counting down.
GGTGCCGTTGCCGAGCCAGCCCTCCAGCTCCGCCGGGACCTCGCGGACCCGGGGCGCGTAGTCGTGGTACATCACGCCGGCGAACACGCCGGTGCGGCTGCCGCGCAGCGCGGTCGGGTCGAGTCCGGCGCTCTCCAGCGCCTCCCAGCCGGCCTCCAGCAGCAGGCGCTGCTGCGGGTCGGTGGCCAGCGCCTCGCGCGGCGAGACGCCGAAGAACGCGGCGTCGAACTCGGCGGCCCGGTCCAGGAATCCGCCGTGCCGGGTGTACGAGGTGCCCGGGTTGTCCGGGTCGGGCGAGTACAGCGCGTCCAGGTCCCAGCCGCGGTCGGTGGGGAACTCGCCGACCGCGTCGACGCCGTCGGCGACCAGCCGCCACAGCTCGTCGGGGTCGGTGACGCCGCCGGGCAGGCGGCAGGCCATGCCGACGATCGCGATCGGCTCGTCCGCCCGGACCGGCACCGGCGCCTGGGCCGCGACCGGCTGCTCCGCGGTGTCGCCGAGCAGTTCGGCGAGCAGGTGCTCGGCGAGCGCGACCGGGCTGGGGTGGTCGAAGACCAGGGTGGCGGACAGGCGCAGGCCGGTGGCGGCGCCGATCCGGTTGCGCAGTTCGACGGCGGTCAGCGAGTCCAGGCCGAGGCTGGTGAACGAGCGGCTGCCGCCCACCGACTCCGGGTCGCCGCCGAGCACGGCGGCCACCTCGGCGCGGACCAGCCGCAGCAGTTCGGCGAGCCGCTCGGCGCCGTCGCCGAACGCGGCGAGCCGCTGCGCGAGAGGGGCCTCGCCGCTCGCCCCGGCCGCCGCGCCCGCGGTGCGGCGGGCCCGGCGGACCAGGCCGCGCAGCAGCGGCGGCACGGCGCGTCCGCGCAGCGCGGCCAGGTCGAGCGGGGCGGGCACCAGGGCGGGCCGCTCGCCGAGCAGTTCGGCCGCGTCGAAGAGGGCGAGGCCCTCCGCGGAGTCGATCGGCCGGATGCCGAACCGGGCGAGCCGGGCGTGGTCGGTCGCGGTGAGGTGGCCGGTGATGCCGCTGGCCTCGGCCCACTGGCCCCACGCCAGCGATTGGGCGGGCAGGCCGAGCGAGCGGCGGTGGGCCGCCAGCGCGTCCAGGTAGGCGTTGGCCGCCGCATAGCTGGCCTGCCCCGGCGAGCCGAGCACGGTGGCGACGGAGGAGTACAGCACGAACGCGGCCAGGTCGTGGCCCCGGGTCAGCTCGTGCAGGTACCGGGCGCCGTCGGCCTTCGGCTCCCAGACGCCGGCCAGCCGCTGCCGGGTGAGCGCGCCGAACACGCCGTCGTCGACCACACCGGCGGTGTGGATCACGGCGGTGAGCGGGTGCGCGGCCGGGACGGCGGCGATCGCGGCGGCGAGCTGCGCGCGGTCGGCGGTGTCGGCCGCGGTGACGGTCACCGCGGCGCCGAGCGCCTGCAGTTCCTCCCGCAGGCCGTCCGCGCCGGGTGCGTCCGGTCCGCGCCGCGACAGCAGCAGCAGGTGGCGCACGCCGCGCTCGGCGACCAGGTGCCGGGCCAGCAGCGCGCCGAGCACGCCGGTGCCGCCGGTGATCAGGACGGTGCCCTCCGGGTCCCACGGGCGCGGCTCGGCCTGCCGCGGGACGGCCACCCGCTGCAGCCGGGGCACGTGCACCCGGCCCTCGCGGAGCGCGAGTTGCGGCTCGCCGGTGGCGACGGCGGCGGCCAGCCGCTGCTCGGAGGCGGCCTCGGCGTCGGTGTCCACCAGGACGATCCGCTCCGGGTGCTCGGACTGCGCGGAGCGCAGCAGGCCCCAGACCGGTGCCAGGACCTGGTCCGGCACCTCGCCGTCGACGGCGACGGCGCCCCGGGTCACCACGACCAGCCGCGAGGCTTCGTTCGCCTCGTCGGCGAGCCAGCCCTGGACCTGCTTCAGCACCTCGGCGAGGGTGCCCCGGTGCGCGGCCACCCGCAGCTCGTCGAACGGGTCGACGGGCTGCGCCGGCGCCTCGATCCGCGGCCACTCCACGGCGAACAGGCTGTCCCGGTCGAGGCGTACGGCCCCGGCCGCCGGGCCGTCCTGCACCGGGCGGGTGACCAGCTCGGCGATCGACACCACCGGACGGCCCTCGAGGTCGTCGGCGGTCAGCGCGTACTGGTCCGGGCCGGTCTCGGTGACCCGGATCCGCAGCGCGGTCGCGCCGGTGGCGTGCAGGGTGACGCCGCGGTAGGCGAACGGCAGGCGCCGTCCCGCCCGCGGGCCGCCCGCGAGGGCGGGCAGCTGGGCGGCGGCGTCCAGCAGCGCGGGGTGGATGCCGAACCGCGCGGCGTCGCCCGCCTGCTCGGCGGGCAGCGCCGCCTCGCCGTACAGGTCCGTCCCGTCCCGGCGCACCGAGCGCAGGCCCCGGAACGCCGGGCCGTAGTCCAGTCCGACGGCTGCGAGCTGCTCGTACGCCTCTTCGGCGGTGATCTCCTCGGCGTCCGCCGGGGCGGGCCGGACGGCCTCCGGACGCGCGGCCTCGCGGTCCGAGAGCAGGCCGCTCGCGTGCCGGGTCCACTCGGCGTCGGCGCCGGCCCGGGAGTGGACGGCGACCGTGCGCACCCCGTGCCCGTCGGGCTCGCCGACGGCGACCTGCAGCTGCAGCGCGCCGCGCTCGGGCAGCACCAGCGGTGCCTCGACGACCAGTTCGTCCAGGACGGGCGCGCCGACCTCGTCGCCGGCCCGGACCGCCAGCTCCAGCAGGGCCGCGCCCGGGGCGAGCACGGTGCCGTGCGCGACGTGGTCGGCGAGCCACGGGTGGGTGGCGAGCGAGACGCTGCCGGTGAGCAGCACGCCGTCCGAGTCGGCGGGGCGGACGACCGCGCCGAGCACCGGGTGGCGGACGCTGCCGAGCCCGAGGCCGCCCGCGTCGACGGCTCCGGCGGCGGCCTCCAGCCAGTAGCGGCGGCGCTGGAAGGGGTAGGTGGGCAGTTCGGTGCGGGGCCGGCGGTCGCCGCCGAAGAGGGCGGTCCAGTCGACCCGGTGGCCGTGGACGTGGATCCGGGCGAGCGCGGTGAGCGCGCTGTGCGCCTCCGCCCTGTCCCGGCGCAGGGCGGCGGCGGTGACCGGCGCCTCCAGGGTCTGCTCGACCAGCCCGGTCAGCGTGCCGTCGGGGCCGAGCTCCAGGAAGGTGGTGACCCCTTCGGCGGCCAACTCGCCGACCACGTCGGCGAACCGGACCGGCTCGCGGACCTGGCGCACCCAGTACGCCGGGTCGGTCAGCTCGGCCGCGGTGGCGACCTTGCCGGTCACGTTCGAGACCACGGGCAGGGTCGGCGGGTGGTAGGTCAGGGTGGCGGCGACCGCCTCGAACGCGGCCAGCATCGGGTCCAGGTGCGCGGAGTGGAAGGCGTGCGACACCCGCAGCCGGCGGGTGCGCCGGTCGGCGAACCGCTCGGCGACCGCGAGGACGGCGTCCTCGTCACCGGAGACCACCACGGCACGCGGGCCGTTGACGGCCGCGATCTCCGCGCCCGGGACGAGGGCCTCGCGGACCTCCTCCTCGGTGGCCTGCACGGCGACCATCGCCCCGCCCGCCGGCAGCGCCTGCATCAGCCCCGCCCGAGCGGCGACCAGCCGGGCCGCGTCCTCCAACGAGAACACCCCCGCCACGTGCGCCGCCGCCAGCTCACCGATCGAGTGCCCCGCCACCAGGTCCGGCCGCACCCCCCACGACTCGAACAACCGGAACAGCGCCACCTCCACCGCGAACAGCGCGGGCTGCGTCCACCCCGTCTCGTCCAACCCCTCACCCGAGGCGATCACCTCCGCCACCGGCAGGCCCAACGCCTCCACCACCGCGTCGAACGCGGCCGCGAACACCGGGAACGCCCCGTACAACTCCCGCCCCATCCCCACCCGCTGACTCCCCTGACCGGAGAAGAGGAAGGCCAGGCCGCCGGAGCCGGCGGTGCCGCGGACCACCTCGGGCCCGTCGAGGTCGAGCAGGGCCTCGGCGGTGCCGAGCACCACCGCGCGCTCCTCCAGGTGGGCGCGCGAGGCGGCCAGCGCCTGGGCGACCGCGTCGGCGCCACCGCCGGCCGCCAGGTCGGCGATCTGCTCGGCCTGGGCGCGCAGCGCCTGCTCCGAGCGGGCCGAGACGACGAACGGGAGCACCGGCGGCACCACGGTCGGGGCCTGCGCGCGCGGCGCCTCGACCGGCGCCTGCTCGATGATCACGTGCGCGTTGGTGCCGGAGACGCCGAACGCCGACACGGCGACCCGGCGCGGACGGCCGAGCTCCGGCCACGGCTGCTCCTCGGTCAGCAGCCGCACCGCGCCGGACTCCCAGTCCACGTGCGGGGACGGGGCGTCCACGTGCAGGGTGCGCGGTAGGACGCCGTGCTCGATCGCCAGCACCGACTTGATCACGCCCGCCACCCCGGCCGCGGCCTGGGTGTGGCCGATGTTCGACTTCACCGAGCCCAGCCAGAGCGGGTGCTCGCGCTCCTGCCCGTACGTCGCCAGCAGCGCCTGCGCCTCGATCGGGTCGCCGAGCGTCGTCCCGGTGCCGTGCGCCTCGACCGCGTCCACGTCCGCGGGGGCGAGCCCGGCCGCGGCCAGCGCCTGCCGGATCACCCGCTGCTGCGAGGGGCCGCTCGGCGCGGTGAGGCCGTTGGACGCACCGTCCTGGTTGACCGCGCTGCCGCGCAGCACCGCCAGCACCCGGTGCCCGTTGCGCCGCGCGTCGGAGAGCCGCTCGACCAGCAGCAGGCCCACCCCCTCCGCCCAGCCGGTGCCGTCCGCCGCCGCGGCGAACGCCTTGCACCGCCCGTCGGGGGACATCGCCCGCTGCCGGGAGAACTCCACGAAGGTGGTCGGCGTGGTCATCAGCAGCACGCCGCCGGCCACCGCCAGGTCGCTCTCCCCGCTGCGCAGCGACTGCGCGGCCAGGTGCAGGGCGACCAGCGAGGACGAGCACGCGGTGTCCACCGTGACGGCCGGGCCCTCGAACCCGAAGGTGTACGAGATCCGGCCCGAGGCCACGCTGCCCGCGTTGCCGATGCCCAGGTACGCCTCCAGCTCCTCCGGGGCCTGCTGGATGCCGGCGCCGTAGTCCCGGCCGGAGATGCCGGCGAAGACGCCGGTCCGGCTGCCGCGCAGCGTGCCCGGGTCGATGCCCGCCCGCTCGAACAGCTGCCAGGTGGTCTCCAGCAGCAGGCGCTGCTGCGGGTCGACGGCGGGGGCCTCGCGCGGGGGGATGCCGAAGAACTCGGCGTCGAAGTCGCCGATCCCCTCCAGGAATCCGCCGTGCCGCGAGTACGAGGTGCCGGGCCGGTCCGGGTCGGGGCTGTACAGGTTCTCCAGGTCCCAGCCGCGGTCGGCGGGGAACTCGGTGAGCGCGTCGACGCCGTCGCCGACCAGCCGCCACAGGTCCTCGGGCGACTCGACGCCGCCGGGGTAGCGGCAGGCCATGCCGACGATCACCACCGGGTCCTCGTCGTGCGCGACCGCCGCGACCGGTCCGGCGGCGGCCGGCTCCTCGGCGCCCCACAGCTCCTCGGCCAGCCAGTCGGCCAGCGCGGCGGGGGTGGGGTGGTCGAAGACCACGGTGGCGGGCAGTCGGCGTCCGGTGGCGGCGCCGAGCCGGTTGCGGAACTCGACCGCGGTCAGCGAGTCGAAGCCCTGCTGGCGGAAGGCCCGGGCGGGGTCGATCGCGTCGGCGGAGCCGTGCCGCTGGACGGCGGCGGCCTGGGCCCGGACGACGCCGAGCAGGCTGCGCCGGCGCTCGGCGGCGGGCAGCGCGGCGAGCCGGCCGAGCAGGTCACTGCCCGGCTGCTCGGCGGCCGGCCCGGTGGGCGCGGCGCGGACCAGTTCGGCGGCCAGCGGGTGCCGGCGGCCGCGGAACAGCGCCGACCAGTCGGCGTCGGCGACCACCAGGTGGCCCTCGCCGTGGTCGAGCGCCTGGCCGAGCACCTCGACCGCCCGGGCGGGCGGCAGCGAGACCAGGCCGTGCCGCAGCAGCTGCTCCTCGGCGCCGTCGGCGGCGATGCCGTCGCCCGCCCAGTGGCCCCAGGCGATGGCGGTGGCGGGCAGCCCTGCGGCCCGGCGCTCGGCGGCGAGCGCGTCCAGGTAGGCGTTGCCGGGCGCGTAGTTGCCCTGGCCGGGGATGCCGGCCACGCCCGCGAGCGAGGAGAACAGCACGAACGCGGAGAGCGCGCGGTCGGCGGTCAGCTCGTGCAGCAGCCGGGCGGCGCCGGCCTTGGCCCGCAGGGCGTCCTCGAGCTGCCGGGCGGTCAGGGTCGGGATCAGCCCGTCGTGCAGCGCGGCGGCGGTGTGCACCACGGCGGTGAGCGGCTGCTCGGCGGGGACCGCGTCGAGGACGGCGGTCAGCGCGGCCCGGTCGGCGACGTCGGCGGCGGCGAAGCTCACCCGGGCGCCGAGGGCGGCGAGCTCGGCCTCCAGGACGGCGGCGCCGGGCGCCTCGGCGCCGCGGCGGCTGACCAGCAGCAGGTGCTCGGCGCCGCGGGCGGCCAGCCAGCGGGCGACGTGCCCGCCGAGCGCGCCGGTGCCGCCGGTGATCAGGGTGGTGCCGGTCGGCTGCCACGGCTCGGCGGCCTCGCCCGCCGGGGCGGCGGCGACCAGGCGGCGGGCGAACGCCCCGGCGGGGCGCAGCGCGAGTTCCACCTCGCGGTCGGCGGCGGTGTCGGCGATCAGCGCGGCGGCCCGCTGCCAGAGCCGCGCGTCGGGTGCGGCGGGCAGGTCGAGCAGGCCGCCGTGCAGGTCGGGCTGTTCGGCGGCGAGGATCGCGCCGAAGCCCCAGACCAGGGCCTGGGCGGGGTCGGTGACCGGGTCGGACGGGCCGGTGGAGACGGCGCCGGAGGTCAGGTACCAGACCGGGGCGGGTGCGCCGGTGTCGTCGAGCGCCTGGGCGAGGGCCACCGAGGCGGCGTGCGCCCAGGGCAGTGCCGGGTGCTCGGGGTGGGGGCCGTGGCGCAGGCCGAGCAGTGAGACCACGCCGGCGACCGGCCCGGCGGCGGCCAGGTCGGCGGCGAGCCGCTCCCGGTCGGGGCCGCCGACCAGGTGGGCGGTCCGGGCGCCGAGGGCGTCGAGCGCCCGGCCGAGCGCGGCGGTCCACGGGTGTGCGGCGTGCTCCTCGGCGGTGACCAGCAGCCACCTGCCGTCCAGTGCGGGCGCGGCGGGCGCGGTGACGGAGCGCCAGGTCAGCCGGTGGCGCCAGCCGTCGGCGGCGGTGGCGGCCTGCCGGCGGTCCCACCAGCTGGCGAGGGCGGGCAGCACGGGGGCGAGCCGCTCGCCGTCCACGCCGATCTCCTCGCCGAGCCGGCCGGCGTCGCGGTCGGCGACCAGGTCCCAGAAGCGGCCGTCGGGGGCGGGCGCGGAGGCGTCCAGGTGCTCGGGCGAGCGGCTGGCGTCGAGCCAGTACCGCTGCCGCTGGAACGGGTAGGTGGGCAGCTCGGCAAGGTGCGGGGCGGTGCCCGCGAAGGCGGGCGTCCAGTCCACGGCGACGCCGCGGACGTGGAGTTCGGCGACCGAGGTGAGCCAGCGGTGCCGGCCGCCCTGCTCGCGGCGGAGCGAGGCGCCGACCACCGGGTCGGCGACGCCGGCGGCGTCCAGGGTGTCCTCGATCGCACCGGTGAGCACCGGGTGCGGGCTGACCTCGACGAACACGGTGTGCCCGTCGGCGGCCAGCGCCCGGATGGCCTGCTCGAACCGGACGGTGCGGCGCAGGTTCTGGAACCAGTACGCGGCGTCCAGGCCGGCGGTGTCCTGCCAGTCGCCGGTGACGGTGGACAGCAGCGGCACCGTGCCGGTGCGCGGGCGGACCGGGGCCAGCAGCTCCAGCAGCTCCTCGCGCAGCGCGTCGGTCTGCACGGAGTGCGAGGCGTAGTCGATGTTGACCGGGCGGACCCGGACGCCCTCGGCGGTGTAGGCCTCGGTGAGCTCGGCGAGCGCCGCCGGGTCGCCGGAGACCACGGTGGACAGCGGGCCGTTCACCACGCCGATGGACAGCTTCCCCGGCCAGGCGGTGATCCGCTGCTCGACCTCGGCGAGCGGGCGGGCCACCGACACCATGCCGCCCTTCCCGGACAGGGTGGCGAGCGCCTGGGCGCGGCGGGCGACGATCCGGGCGGCGTCGGGGAGGGTCAGGCCGCCCGCGACGTACGCGGCGGCGACCTCGCCCTGGCTGTGGCCGACCACCGCGTCGGGGCGCACCCCGTACGCCTGCCAGAGCGCGGCGAGGGCCACCATGACGGCCCACAGGGTGGGCTGGACGACGTCGACCCGGTCCGGGTCGGGGCCGCCGGGGACGCCGCGGACCACGTCCAGCAGCGACCAGTCGGTGTGCGGGGCGAGGGCGGCCGCGCAGTCCTCCAGCGCGGCGGCGAACACCGGCTCGGCGGCGAGCAGTTCGGCGGCCATGCCGGTCCACTGGGAGCCCTGGCCGGGGAAGACGAAGACCACCTTGCCGGGGCTGCCGGCGGTGCCGCGGACCACCTCGGGCCCGTCCGGGTCGCGCAGCGCCTGCGGGTCGCCGACGGCGACCGCCCGCTCCTCCAGGGCGGCGCGGCCGTGCACCAGGGTGTGCGCCGCGTCCAGGGGGTCGGTGTGCTCCAGGGCGGCGGCGATCCGCCCGGCCTGGGCGTGCAGCGCCTGCGCGGTGCGGGCCGAGACGACGTACGGCAGCACCGGCGGGACCGCGCCGCGCCCGGTGGGCTCGGCGGGATCGGCTGCCGGCGCCTGCTCGACGATCACGTGCGCGTTGGTGCCGGAGACGCCGAACGCCGACACGGCGGCCCGGCGCGGACGCCCGAGCTCCGGCCACGGCTGCTGCTCGGTCAGCAGCCGCACCGCGCCGGACTCCCAGTCCACGTGCGGCGAGGGGGCGTCCACGTGCAGGGTGCGCGGCAGGACGCCGTGCCGGATGGCCAGCACCGACTTGATCACACCCGCCACCCCGGCCGCGGCCTGGGTGTGGCCGATGTTCGACTTCACCGAGCCCAGCCAGAGCGGGTGCTCGCGCTTCTGCCCGTACGTGGCCAGCAGCGCCTGCGCCTCGATCGGGTCGCCCAGCCGGGTGCCGGTGCCGTGCGCCTCGACCGCGTCGACGTCCGCGGGGGCGAGCCCGGCGGAGGCCAGCGCCTGCCGGATCACCCGCTGCTGCGAGGTGCCGCTCGGGGCGGTCAGCTGGCTGCTGCGGCCGTCCTGGTTGACGGCCGAGCCGCGCAGCACGGCGAGCACCCGGTGGCCGTGGCGCCGGGCGTCCGAGAGCTTCTCCAGGACCAGCAGGCCCGCGCCCTCGCCCCAGCCGGTGCCGTCCGCGGCGGCGGCGAACGGCTTGCAGCGGCCGTCCGGGGCGAGGCCCCGCTGGCGGCTGAACTCGATGAACATGCCGGGCGCCGAGAGCACGGTCGCGCCGCCCGCGAGGGCCAGCGAGCACTCCCCGGCGCGCAGGGCGCGGGCCGCCAGGTGCAGGGCGACCAGCGAGGACGAGCAGGCGGTGTCCACGGTCACCGCCGGGCCCTCCAGGCCCAGGGTGTAGGCGATCCGGCCGGAGGCGACCGAGGTGGTCGTGCCGGTCAGCACGTAGCCGTCGGTCTGCTCCGCGGGCAGGTGGTGCATGCTCGGGCCGTACTCCTGAGCGATGACGCCCGCGAACACGCCGGTGCGGCTGCCGCGCAGCGCGTGCGGGTCGATCGCGGCGTCCTCCAGCGCCTCCCAGGCGGTCTCCAGCAGCAGGCGCTGCTGCGGCTCGGCGGCGAGCGCCTCGCGCGGCGAGACGCCGAAGAAGCCGGCGTCGAACTCGCCCGCGTCGTACAGGAATCCGCCCTCGCGGGCGTAGCTGCGGCCGGGCCGGTCCGGGTCGGGGTCGTAGAGGTGGTCCAGGTCCCAGCCGCGGTCGGTCGGGAACGGGCCGACCACGTCGCGCTCCTCGGCGACCAGCCGCCACAGCGCCTCGGGGGTGTCGGCGCCGCCGGGGAAGCGGCAGGCCATGCCGACGATGGCGATCGGCTCCTCGGGGCCGGTGCCGGCCGCCTTGGCCTCGGCCTCGGCGAGGCGTCGGCGGGTCTGGTGCAGCTCGGTCGCGACCTTGTTGAGGTAGTCGCGCAGCTTCTGCTCGTCCGTGCTCATGATCTGCGGGCCTTCCTCAGGAGATGCCGAGCTCGTTGTCGATGAAGTCGAAGATGTCGTCGTTGCTGACCTCGCCGATCCGTACGGCCAGGTCGTCGTCGGTGTCCGCCGCGGGCCTCGGCGCACCGAGCGCGGCGAGCAGGGCGGTCAGCCGGGCGGCCGCGTCGGCGCGGGCGTCCGGATCCTCCCGGAGGGCGTCCAAGGCCCTTTCCAGCCGGGCGAACTCCGCCGCTGCGTCCGGGAGTTCCGGCTGCTCGGCCGGGGCCAGCCGCTCCCGCAGGTGGGCGGCGAGCGCCAGCGGGGTCGGATGGTCGAAGACGGCGGTGGTGGGCAGCCGCAGACCGGTCGCCGCGTTGATCCGGTTGCGCAGCTCGATCACGCCCAGCGAGTCGAACTCCGCCTCCATGAAGCCGATCTCCGGCCGCACCGCGCCCGCGTCCGGGTGGCCGAGCACCGCGGCGGCCGTCGAACGGACCAGCTCCAGCAGCTCCCGCTCCTGCTCGGCCGCGGGCCTGCCGGCCAGCCGGGCCGCCAGGGCGGCCGCGCCGTCCCCGCCGGCCGCCCGCTGCGGGCGCCGCCGGGCCAGGCCGCGCAGCAACGGCGACAGCCGGTCCGCGGGCACCGCGGCGGTGTCGATCCGCGCGGCGGCCAACAGCGCGTACGGGGTGCCCGGCGTGCCGTCCGGGCCGCCCAGCGCGGCGTCGAACAGGGCCAGGCCGTACGCGTTGTCCATCGGCGCCAGGCCGGTGGCCGCCAGCCGCTCGGTCTCCGCGGCCCCGAGACCGGCCGCCATGCCGCCCGCCTTCGCCCAGTGGCCCCAGGCGAGTGAGACCGCGGGCAGGCCGCGCACCCGGCGGTGCTGCGCCAGCGCGTCCAACTGGCTGTTGGCGGCGGCGTAGTTGGCCTGGCCCGGGTTGCCGAGCAGGCCGACCGCGGAGGAGAACAGCACGAACGCGGCGAGGTCCAGGTGGGCGGTGGCCCGGTGCAGGTGCCAGGCCGCCTCCGCCTTGGGCCCGGCCACCCGGCGCAGCCGCTCGGGGGTGAGCGAGGTGAGCACCGTGTCGTCCAGGACGCCCGCGGTGTGCACCACGGCGGTCAGCGGGTGCGCGGCGGGCACCCCCGCGACCAGGGCCTCGACCGCCGCCGGGTCGGCCAGGTCCGCGGCGGTGACGGTGGTCTCGGCCCCGAGCGCCGCGAGGTCGGCGGCCAGCTCGGCCGCGCCCGGCGCGCCGATGCCCTGACGGCTCGCCAGCAGCAGGTGCCGGACGCCGTGGTGGGTGACCAGGCGTCGGGCCACCAGTCGGCCCAGGGCCCCCGTGCCGCCGGTCACCAGGACGGTGCCGCCGTCCGCGAGCGGTGCGGGCAGGGAGAGCGCCAGCTTGCCGGTGTGCCGGGCCTGGCTGAGCCGGCGGACCGCCTGCGGGGCGTGCCGCACGTCCTGCGCCAGCACCGGCAGCGGGGTCAGCGCGCCGGAGGCGAACAGCGGCGCCAGTTCGGCCAGGATCGCGGCGATCCGGTCCGGATCCACGTCGAACAGGTCGAACGCCAGGTAGGCGGCGCCGTCGTGGTCCCGCGCGACGGCCTCCGGGTCGCGCTGGTCGGTCTTGCCCATCTCCACGAACCGCCCGCCCGGGGCCAGCAGCCGCAGCGAGGCGTCCGTGAACTCCCGGGCCAGCGCGTTCAGGACCACGTCCACGCCGTGCCCGCCGGTCGCCGCGCGGAACGCCGGCTCGAAGTCCAGCGTCCGGCTGGAGGCGATGTGCGCGTCGTCCAGGCCCTGGTCCCTGAGCGTGCCCCACTTGCCGGGGCTCGCCGTACCGAAGACCACCGAACCGCCGTGCCGGGCCAACTGCACCGCCGCCTGGCCGACGCCGCCGGTCGCGGCGTGGACCAGCACGCTCTCCCCCGGTCGCAGGCCCGCCAGGTCGTACAGCCCGTGGTGCGCCGTCAGGAACGCCACCGGGACGGTCGCCGCCTGCGCGTCGCTCCACCCCTCCGGCACCCGGAACAGCAGCCGGTGGTCGGTCACCGCGACCGGCCCCAGGGTGCCCTGCACCAGACCGGCCACCCGGTCGCCGACCCGCAGGCGCTCCACGCCCGGCCCGGTCTCCAGCACCGTGCCGGCCGCCTCCGCGCCGACCCTGGCCCCGCCCGGGTAGACCCCCAGCGCGATCAGGACGTCGCGGAAGTTCAGCCCGGCGGCGCGCACCGCGAGGCGCACCTCGCCCGCGGCCAGCGGACGGCGGGCCTCGGGGGCGGGCAGCGCGGCGAGACCGTCCAGGCTGCCCGGGGTCTCGGTGTCCAGCCGCCAGGTGTCCCGGCCCGCCAGGTCGAGCAGGCCGTCGGAGCGGTCCCGGATCAGCCGCGGTACCAGCAGCTCACCGGCGCGCAGCGCCAGTTGGGGCTCGTCGGCCGCGAGGGCGGCGGGCAGCGCGGCCAGGGACTCCGGGGTGCCGTCCAGGTCCACCAGCACCAGCCGGCCCGGGTGTTCCGCCTGCGCGGTGCGCAGCAGCCCCCACACCGCCCCGGCCGCGGGCTCCGGCACGTCCTCACCGGCATGCGTGGCCACCGCGTGCTCGGTGGCCACCACCAGCGTCCCGCCGTCACCGGCCAGCCACGGCTGGACGACCCGCAACGCCTCCTCGGCGTCCCGGACGAGTTCGAACGAGGTGTCCCCCGGCAGCCCCGCCCGCACCGCCTCCAGCCAGACGGCGGACCGAGCGGCTCCCGCCGCGCCCGCAGGAACCCCGCCGGAGGCGGGACCCGAGGCCACGGCTGCGCGAACGGCTCCCGTGACGGCCCCGTGCGCACCGCCCTGCGGCGGAACGCCGGGCGCAGCCCCGGTGACCCCGCCGGAGGCGGGCGCGGCGGCCGGGTGGCCGGCGACGGCCTGCGCCACCCCCGCCGGGCCGGTGGTTCCGCCCGCAGCGGTCGGCAGGGGTTGCCAGGTGAGGCGCAGGGCTGCTTCGGCCGCCCCGGCGGGGGTGGCGGCGCGGAGGGTGAGGGCGGCGACGGTGGCGACGGGGGTGCCCGTGCTGTCGCTGACCTCCAGGGTCACGGTGTCCTGCCCGGCCGGGGTGATCCGGGCGCGCAGGGCGGTGGCTCCGGCCCGGTGGACCGTCACCTCGCGCCAGGCGAACGGCAGGACGGTCCGCTCGGCGTCCCGGACGACGGCGTGCAGGGCGGCGTCCAGCAGCGCGGGGTGCAGCGCGTACGCCTCACCGTCGGCGGCCGGGGCGATCTGCGCGTACAGCTCCTCGCCGCGCCGCCAGGCCGCGGTCAGCCCCCGGAACACCGGCCCGTACCGGTATCCCCGCGCGGCGAGCTCCTCGTACACGCCGTCCAGCTCGACCGGCTCCGCGCCGGCGGGCGGCCACGCGCCGTCCGCGGCCGGCCGCGCCGCACCACCGGGCGCCAGCACGCCCGTGGCGTGCCGCGTCCAGTCGGCGTCCTCGTGCTCGGTCTGCGAGCGGAGCTGGACCGGCCGGCGGCCGCTCCCGTCCTCCGCGCCGACGACGGCCTGCAGCCGGAGCCCGCCGTGTTCGGGCAGCACCAGCGGGGCCTCCAGGTCGAGCGTCTCGACCTGTCCGGCGCCGGTGCGCAGTGCGGCCTGGAGGGCGAGTTCGAGCAGCGCGGTGCCGGGGAGCAGCACCTGGCCGCCGACCGCGTGGTCGGCGAGCCACGGGTGGGTGCGCAGCGAGATCCGTCCGGTGAGCAGCAGGCCGGTGCCGTCGGGGAGTTCGGTCGCGGCGCCCAGCAGCGGGTGTCCGGTGGAGGCGAGGCCGCCGGTGTCGCCGGTGCCGGCCGGCTGGTCGAGCCAGTACCGCTGCCGCTGGAAGGGGTAGGTGGGCAGGTCGACGCCGGTCGGGGCGCCGGGGAGGGCGGCGTGCCAGTCGACCTCGACGCCGTGCAGGTGGAGCCGGGCGAGGGCTTCGGCGACAGTGTCGTGTTCGGGCCGGTCCGCGCGCAGGAGGGCGGCGAGCACGCGGGGCTCGTCGGTGTCGTCCAGGGTGTCCTCGGCGAGCGCGGTGAGCACGGGTCCGGGGCCGAGTTCCAGGTAGGCGCCGGTCCCGGCGGCCCGCAGGGCGCGGATCCCGTCGTGGAAGCGGACCGCCTCGCGGATGTGCCGCACCCAGTAGTCGGGGCTGCGCAGCTGCTCGGCGGTGGCGGGTGCGCCGGTGAGGTTGGAGATGACGGCGAGCCGGGGCTCGCGGTACTCCAGCCGTTCGGCGACGGCGCGGAAGTCGTCGAGGACGGCGTCCATGTGCGGCGAGTGGAAGGCCCGGCCGACCTGGAGCAGCTTGGTGCGGCGGCCTCGGGCCCGCCAGGCGTCGGCGATCCGCCGGACCTCGGTGCCGTCGCCGGAGAGCACGACGGAGGTGGGTCCGTTGACGGCGGCGAGCGAGACGGCGGGGCCGAGGTCGGCCGCCACCTCGGCCTCGGTGGCCTGGACGGCGGCCATCGCACCGCCGGCGGGCAGGGCCTCCATCAGCCGGCCGCGGGCGGCGACCAGGGTGACGGCGTCGGGCAGGGAGAGGACGCCGGCCAGGTGGGCGGCGCTGAGTTCGCCGACCGAGTGGCCGATCAGGTGGTCGGGGCGCAGCCCGTAGGACTCGGCGAGGCGGTGCAGGGCGACGTGCAGGGTGAACAGCGCGGGCTGGGTGTAGGCGGTGGTGCCGAGCAGGGCGGCGTTATCGGTGCCGGGCTCGGCGAACAGGACGTCGGTGAGCGGGACGGCGAGTTCGGCGGCGAACAGGGCGGCGATCTCGTCCACGGCGGCGGTGAACACCGGTTCGTCGGCGTACAGTTCGCGGCCCGCGCCGGGGCGCTGGCTGCCCTGGCCGGAGTACAGGAAGGCGGTGCGCACGTTCCGGGCGGCGGTGGCGCGCAGCAGTCCGGGGGTGTCCCGGCCGTCGGCCAGGGCCCGCAGTCCCTCGGCCGGGTCGCCGAGGACGGCCGCGCGGTGCTCGAAGTGCGTCCGGTGGGTGGCCAGCGCCCGGCCGAGGCCGGCCTGCCCGGCGAGCGGCAGCAACCGCTCGGCCTGGGTCCGCAGGGCGGCCTCGCTGCGCGCCGACACCAGCAACGGCAGGCCGCCGCCGACCGGTTCGGGCGCTGCCGGCTCGACCGGCGGCTCCTCCAGGATCAGGTGGGCGTTGGTGCCGCTGATGCCGAAGGAGGAGACGGCGGCGCGGCGCGGGCGGCCGGTGGCGGGCCACGGCGTGGTGCGCTCCAGCAGGCGGACGTCGCCGGCCGCCCAGTCGACGTGCGGGGAGGGCGCGTCCAGGTGCAGGGTGCCGGGGAGTTCGCCGTGGTGCAGCGCCTGGACCAGCTTGATCACGCCGGTGACGCCGGCGGCGGCCTGGGTGTGGCCGAGGTTGGACTTGGCGGAGCCGATCAGCAGCGGCCGCTCCCGCCCCTGGCCGTACGCGCCGATCAGGGCGCCCGCCTCGATCGGGTCGCCGAGGGCGGTGCCGGTGCCGTGGGCCTCGACGGCGTCGACGTCGCCGGGGGCGAGGCCGGCCTGGGCGAGGGCCTGGCGGATGACGCGTTCCTGGGCGGGGCCGTTGGGGGCGGTGAGGCCGTTGGAGGCGCCGTCCTGGTTGACGGCGGAGCCGCGGACCAGCGCGAGCACCCGGTGGCCGCGCCGGCGGGCGTCGGAGAGGCGTTCCAGCAGGACCAGGCCGACGCCCTCGGCCCAGGCGGTGCCGTCGGCCGCGGCCGCGAAGGGCTTGCAGCGGCCGTCGGGCGCGAGGCCCCGCTGGCGGCTGAACTCGGTGAACATGCCGGGCGTGGACATCACCGTGACGCCGCCGGCCAGCGCGAGGTCGCACTCGCCGGTGCGCAGCGCCTGGGCGGCGAGGTGGATCGCCACCAGCGAGGAGGAGCAGGCGGTGTCCACGGTGATCGCCGGGCCCTCCAGGCCCAGGGTGTAGGCGAGCCGTCCGGAGGCGACGGAGCTGAGGGTGCCGGTCAGCGCGTGGCCCTCGTACCCGACCGGGGTCTCGTGCAGGCGGGGCCCGTACTCCTGCGGCATGGCGCCGACGAACACGCCGGTGCGGCTGCCGCGCAGGGTGGCGGGGACGATGCCGGCCCGCTCGGTGAGCTCCCACGCGGACTCCAGCAGCAGGCGCTGCTGCGGGTCCATCGCGGCGGACTCGCGCGGGGCGAGGCCGAAGAACGCGCCGTCGAAGCGGTCGGCGTCGGCCAGGAAGCCGCCCTGCCGGGTGTACGAGCTGCCGGGGCGTTCCCCGTCGGGGTCGTAGAGCGCGTCGAGGTCCCAGCCGCGGTTGTCGGGGAACGGGCCGATCGCGTCCCGGCCCTCGCGCAGCAGCTCCCACAGCTGCTCGGGGGTGTCGGCACCGCCGGGCCAGCGGCCGCTGAGCGCGACCACGGCGATCGGGTCGTCGTCGGCCGCCCCGCCGGGGCCGTACGCGGGCACGGCCGGCCCGGTGGGCCCGGCGGCCGGCGCGGCCAGCCGGGCGGCGACGGCGCGCGGGGTGGGGTGGTCGAAGGTCAGGGTGGACGGCAGGGCGAGGCCGGTGGCACCGGCCAGCCGGTCGCGGAACTCCACGGCGGCGACCGAGTCGAAGCCGAGGTCCTTGAAGGTGCGGTCGGGGTCGACGGCCTCCGGTCCGTCCTGCCCGCGCACCAGGGCCGCCGCGGACCGGACGGCGGCCAGCGCCGCCTCCTCGCTCCAGCCGTCGGACACCTCCGCCGCCTGGGCCCGGACCGGCTCCGGGCCGGCCGTCAGCGGCGCGGTCTGCCCGTCCAGCCACAGCCGGCGGCGCTGGAACGCGTACGTCGGCAGCGGCACCGGGCCGCCGCGAACGCCGTACCGGGCCGTCCAGTCGACGACGCCGCCGCGCGCCCACAGCTCGGCGAGCGACGCCGCGAACTGCCCGGGCCCGCCGTGGTCGCGGCGCAGCGTGCCGGTGACGGCGGCCGCTCCGTCGGTGATCTGGGTCAGACCGACCGTCAGCACCGGGTGGGCGCTGGACTCGACGAAGCTGCGGTGCCCGTCGGCGAGGGCGGCCCGCACGGCGCGCTCCAGCTGCACGGTGCCGCGCAGGTTGCGGTACCAGTAGTCGGCGGTCAGCTCGGCGGTGTCCAGCAGGCCGCCGGTGACGGTGGAGTAGAACGCCAGGTCGGCGCGGCGGGGGCGGATGTGGGCGAGCAGGGCGGGCAGCGTGTCGCGCAGCGGCTCGACGTGCGGGGAGTGCGAGGCGTAGTCGACGGGCACCAGCCGGGCCCGGACGTCCTGGGCGCGGTACTCCTCGACCAGCAGCTCGACCGCCTCCCGGTCGCCGGAGACCACGGTGGCGGCCGGTCCGTTGACGGCGGCGACGCTGATCCCGCTCGGCCGGTCGGCGAGCCGCGCGGCGACCTCCTCGGCGGGCGCCGGGATCGCGGCCATCGCGCCCCGGCCCGAGGCGCCGAGCCCGGCGATGGCCTGCGAGCGCAGCGCGACCACGGCGGCCGCGTCCTCCAGGGTGAGCGCGCCGGCCACGTACGCCGCCGCGATCTCGCCCTGCGAGTGGCCGATCACCGCGGCCGGCCGGACGCCCTCGGCGCGCCACAGCGCGGCCAGCGCCACGTTCACGGCGAACAGCACGGGCTGCACCACGTCCACCCGCTCCAGCCCGGGCGCCCCCGGCTCGCCGCGCAGCACCGCGCCCACCGACCAGTCGGTGTACGGGGCCAGCGCCCGCTCGACGGCGGCCAGCTCATCGGCGAACGCCGGTGCGGTGTCCAGGAGTTCGCGGGCCATGCCGTCCCACTGGGAGCCCTGGCCGGGGAAGACCAGCACGGTCGGACCGCCGGCGTGCGCCCGGGCCTGGACCAGCCCGGCGGCCTGCCCGCCTTCCGCGAGCGCCGCGAGGCCCGCCAGCAGCTCCGCGCGGTCGGTGCCGGTGACGGCGGCGCGGTGCTCGAAGGCGGTCCGGGTGGTGGCGAGCGCCCGGCCGAGCCCGGCCGGGGTGAGGTCGCTCCGGGACTCGGCGAACTCCCGCAGCCGGGCCGCCTGTTCGCGCAGCGCCGCCGGGCTCCGACCGGACACCGGCCACAGCACCCGCGCACCCGCGTCCTCCGCGGTCGCGGTCGGCGCACCCTGGCCCTCCGTCGCCGCGGCCGCGCCCTGCGGCCCGGCAGCCACCACGACGTGGGCGTTGGTGCCGCCCACCCCGAAGGAGCTCACGCCCGCGACCGGCGTTCCGCCGTCCTCCGGCCACGGCCCGGACTCGGTCCGCACCCGCAGGCCCAGCTCCGCGAAGGGGATGCCCGGGTTGGGCGTGGCGAAGTTGAGGCTGGCCGGCAGCCGGCCACGGTGCACGGCGAGGACGGTCTTCAGCAGCCCGACGATGCCCGCCGCGCCCTCCAGGTGCCCGACGTTGGTCTTGGCCGAGCCGACCAGCAGCGGCGACCCGGCTGCCCGGCCGGCGCCGAGCGCCTCGCCGAGCGCGGCGGCCTCGATCGGATCGCCGACCCGGGTCCCGGTGCCGTGCAGCTCCACGTACCCGACCCGCGCGGGCTCGACCCCGGCCCGGCGCAGCGCCCGGCGCACCACGTCCGCCTGGGCGGCGGCACTCGGCACGGTCAGCCCCTCGGTGGCGCCGTCGCTGTTGACCGCGCTGCCGAGCAGTACCGCGTACACCCGGTCGCCGTCCGCGAGCGCCCGCACCAGCGGCTTCAGCACCAGCACCACGCCGCCCTCGCCGCGGACGAAGCCGTTGGCGCGGGCGTCGAAGGTGAAGCTGCGGTCGTCCGGCGACAGCGCGCCGAACCGCTCCATGGCCAGCGCCGAGTCCGGCGCCAGATTGAGGTGGACACCCGCCGCCAGCGCGTACTCCGCCTCGCCGGACCGCAGCGCCTCCACCGCGAGGTGGACGGCGACCAGCGAGGAGGACTGCGCGGAGTCCACCGTGAGGCTCGGCCCGCGCAGGTCCAGCGCGTACGACACCCGGTTGGCGATGACGCCCCGGTTGAGGCCGGTCAGCGTGTGCCGGGTGGGCGAACCGGTCCGGGCCGCCAGCGCGGCGTAGTCACCGCCGATCGCGCCGACGAACACCCCGGTCCGGCTGCCCGCCAGCCCGGCAGGCACCACCCCGGCGTCCTCCAGCGCCTCCCACGCCAGTTCGAGCACCAGGCGCTGCTGCGGGTCGGCGGCGGCCGCCTCGGCCGGGGTGATGCCGAAGAAGTCGGCGTCGAACCGGTCGACCTGCTCCAGGTACCCGCCCGCCCGGACCGGCTCGCCGTCCGCGAACCGGCCCGCCGGGGGCGCCCCGACCGCGCTGCGGCCGGCGTCCAGCAGCTGCCAGAACGCCTCCGGGTCCGGCGCACCGGGCAGCCGGCACGCGGCGCCGATCACGGCCACCGCCTCCGGTGAGCCGGCGTCGAGCACGGACGGGTCGGGGAATTCCGCCATGGTGGGTTCCACTCCTGGGGCCGGTGTCGTCTTCCGTCCCGCAGCGTCCCCCGCCGACCCGTCCCACCGGGCCCCTACGCAACCCCTGTCGTACCCCTAGCCCCGAGTCCGAACGGCACCCCGACCCCGCTCCCGCCCGCCGACGCTCCCGCTCCGCCGTCCGCGCCGCCGACCACCGCCGCCAGGTCCACCCGGCGACGGACCCCCAACTTCCGGTACACCTTGGTCAGATGCTGTTCCACGGTGCTCACCGTGATGAACAGCTTGCGCGCGATGTCCCGGTTCGAGAGTCCGCGGACCGCCAGCTCCACCACCCGCCGCTCGGCGTCCGACAGCCCCTCCGCGGGCGGCCCGGCGGCCGGTCGAGCGCCGGCCGGGGGCTGCGGGGCTCCGGGATGCACGGGAACCGGGTGCGCGACGGCCTGCTGGGCGACCGCCGGAGGAGCGAACGTCTGGTACGCGACGGCCGGATGCGCGAACGCCGGGTGCGCGACGGCCTGAGGCCCGGGCATCGGGGGCGCGGGCGTCTGCGGCTCGACGGCCGGACCGGCCACCACCGCATGGGCCACGGCCGGATGGGCGACCGGGGAATGCACCACCGCCTGCGCGAGTGCCGGGTGAGCGACGGCCGGATGCGCGACAGCCTGAGGCCCGGGCATCGGGGGCGCGGGCGTCTGCGGCTCGACGGCCGGACCGGCCACCACCGCGTGGGCCACGGCCGGATGGGCGACCGGGGAATGCACCACCGCCTGCGCGAGTGCCGGATGCCCAAGTGCCGGATGCACGACGGCCGGGTCGGCGCCCTGCGGGCGGGCGAGCACCGACGGCCCGGCGGCCGGCTGTGCCACCGCGGCCTGCACCAGCGCCGGGACCACCGACAGGGCCGGGCTGCGGCGCAGCCGGCGGTCCGTCAGCCGGGCGCCGCCCGGGTCGCCGTCGGTCCGCTGCGCCTGGCTCAGCTCGGCCAGCGCCCCCGCCAGGTCGGCCTCCGCACCCGCTTCCTCCAGCAGCTCCACCGCCTGCTCCAGCAGCGCGGTCCGCTCCGCCCGCTCCCCCGCCGCCGCCCGGATCCACAGCGCCTGCCCGCGCAGCCGCAGCGGCCCCGCCTCGCCGAGCCGGGCCAGCTGCTGGTCCGCCAGGAACGCGGCCGCCTGCGGCCGGCCCAGCGCGAGCTGCGCCCGGGCCGCGCCCAGCCGCCACGGGGCCATCGCCGGCAGGTGCTCAAGCCCCCAGCGGGCCATGGTGTCGCCGCACGCCCGGTACTCGCCCAGGGCCTCCTTGGCCCGTCCGACCGCCAGCAGGTGCCCGGCCCTGGCGTACCGCAGGTGCAACCCGCCGGGCGTCCGCGCCATGCCGTCCGGTACGGCCAGCTCCAGGAAGCGCGCCGCGTCCTGGTGCAGGCCCAGGGCCGTCCGGGCGGCCACCATCGTGGACAGCGGCAGGCCCACCGCGACGCCCCACGCGTCCGGCGTCACCTGTGCGAACGCCGCCCGCGCCGCCTCGTCGGCGGTCCGCAGGTCGCCCTGGCGCAGGGCCGCCTCCGCCCGCAGCGCGGAGTACAGCGCCTGCCACGGCGTGCCGCAGCGCAGCGTGCCGCGCTCCGACAGCACCCCGCACCAGTGCGCCGCACGGTCGGCCCGGTCCGCGTACAGCAGCACCGTCAGCGCCGCGCTCAGCGCCTCCATGCCCGGGCCCTCGACGCCCCGCTGCCCCGGCCGGCCGTCGCGCAGCAGCGCTTCCGCCCGGACCACCGCCTCGCCGACCGCGACCGTCCCCGCGAGCAGCCCGGCCAGCAGCCGCATCCCGCCGGGCGCCTCGGCCCCACCGGCCGCGCGGGCCGGCAGCAGCGAGGGGTACCAGTACCCCAGCCACGTCCGCAGCCCCGCGCTCGCCCCCGCGTTGCCCGCGCCCGCCTCGAAGCGTTCCAGCGCGGCCACGCCGTCCTCCGCGCGGCCCTGCCAGAACAGGTGCCGGATCTCCTTCAGCTCGTGCCGCAGCGCCCCCGCGCCGTCCCCGACCGTCCCGGGAAGCGACGGCACGCACCGGAAGGCCACCGCGTCCCCGTGCGCCGCTCCCGCCCCGGACACCACGGACGCGTACGCCGCCGGCGCCTCCGTCCCGCGACCCACAGGCGGTCCGGCCGCGTACGCACGAGCGTCACCGGGCACCGCGACAGTCCTCGGCTCGGCGCTCCCACCCACCCGGAGGTCACCGCCACCGCCGTCGCCCGCGCCGTCCGCTGCCACCGGCGGCCCGGCCACCTGCACCGCGGCCACCTGCACCGCGGCCACCTGCACCGCGGCCACGGCGCTCTCCGGCTCCGCCGAGCCGGACGGCAGCTCGTCCTCCCCCGCCGCGCCCGCGTACCACGGCGGCCGCCGGTAGCCCTCGGCCGCGCGGGTGTGCCCGGCGACCGCCCGGGGTTCGGCCCCGGCGGCGCTCAGCAGGCGGGCGGCGCGCTCGTGCAGGCTCGCCAGCTCCTCGGGACGCATCGCGGCGAGCAGGTCCCCGGCGGCGCTGACGTGCCGGAAACCGCCGTCCCGGAACAGCCCGGCCGCGTGCAGCAGGTACAGCGCCCGCGGCAGCGCCTCGGCGGGCAGCAGCAGCAGTTCGGCGAGCAGCGCGGGGCTCGCCGCGGCGCCCAGCACCGCGACGCCCCGGGCGTACCGGAGCGCCAGCGGGTCGATCCGGTGCAGGCAGTGCATCAGTCCGCGCCGGTAGCCCTCGCCGGCCACCAGGTCGGCCGGTGCCCCGGCGCGCTCCTGATCGTCCATCAGCGCGTGGACCAGCAGCGGGTTCCCACCGGTCAGCTCGTGCGCCGCGCGGCCCGTCCGGGCGGCGGCCACGGCCCCGAAGCGCTCCCGGACGAGCTGCTCCACCAGCTCGCGGGAGAGCACGTCCAGTCTGACCTGCCGGTGGTGCGGCTGGCGGGCGAGCTCGACCTCGAAGAAGGGGTTCGGCGGGGTCATCGTCTCGCGCGAGCTGAGCACGGTCAGCACACCGCTGTTCCGGGTCCGGCGGACCAGGTACAGCAGGAACTCCAGCGACTGCGGGTCGGCGTCCTGCCGGTCGTCGACGGCGATCAGCACCGGGCCGCGCGCGGCCAGCCCGCGCACCAGGCCGAACAGCCCTTCCAGCGTGGGCTGTCCGAGCCGCCCCTCCAGCCCTTCCGCGGAGCCCGGCCCGGCGGTCCGGGCCCGCCGTGCGGCCTCCACCGCGCCCTGCGCGAGCAGGGTCTCCGCGGCGGCCTCCTCGGTCGGGTCCAGCGGCGCGCTCTGCAGCAGCTGCCGGGCCAGGCCCAGCGGGAAGTCCCGCTCCAGCGGGGATCCGGTGCCCATCAGTACGGTGGCGCCGCGCTCGGCCGCCACGTCGCTGAAGCTGTACAGCAGTTCACTGCGGCCGCTGCCCACCGACCCGTGCAGGGCGACGACCGTGCCGACGCCGGCCTCGCACCGGTCCAGGGCCTGCGCCAGGTGCCGGTACTCGGCCTCCCGGCCGGCCGGCAGCGTTCTCGGAAGGTCGTGCGACGAACGCACGGGGGCGATGGACATCCGTACTCCTGAAGCAGGCCGCGAGGGAGCGCGGCCGCACGGCGCCCCCTACACGGAAATCGCGAAGTTCATGGTCGGGTCCTCTGTCGGCCCACCGGACGGCACGTCACGCGCCCCGGCCCTCGGCCGACTGTCGTCAACGACACAGCGAACTGGCACGCCTCAGCAGGTCGATGTCGAGCCTCGCCACCAACCGGAGCCCGACCGTGCGACGTCCGACCGCCCCCTGGGCCACGACCTTCTCCATCCCCGCCCCCGAGGGGCACACGACTGCGCTTGCGGCATGACGCCATGCCACCTGGCTTATCCCCGGGGCACCCCACCGCAGTGTGGGGGTTGCCGGTCAGTCGGCCGGGGCCGTGGGACTGACACTCTTCGCCGCGTTCGAGTCTAGGAAGGCGCTGGTCGGCCCGTCAATCCGATCCCGACTCGCGGGACGCCGCTCACTCGTCGAACCACACGACCAGGCGCACGTTGTCGTCACCGTGCCGCGCCGCGAGCGTCTCCATGGCCGTCCACACGGCCTGCCACTCCCCGGTCGCGGTGACGGCGTCCTTGCGCCGGAGGGTCACCGATCGGTAGAGCGTCTCCCCGACGAGCCACTCGCTCCCTTCGGGCCACTGCCGCACCTCGCCCCTCGCGAGTCCGACGGCCTCGGCGAACGCGGGACTCCAGGACGACTTGCCCGTCAGCCGGAACCCGTGCGCGGTCCGGCGGTACTCGTGGAGCCGGCTGTCGGGGCGCTCCGCCCGCTCGTCCCAGTCCACCGCCTTCACCTCGGCCCAGGTGATCCAGGTGGCACCGTGGATGCCGTCCTCGCCGTACCACTCGGTCAGCTGCGCGAACCGCGCGCCCACGCCGGCCGAGACGTCGGCGGGCAGGCCCCGGCCCGCGGCCAGGGGGCGGAAGTTCGCGTAGTTGCGGACGCCGAAGAGACACCCGAACAGGTCGTAGTCGCGGTTCTGATAGAGGGAGTCGAGATCGTGTGCGGTGTTCCAGATCCCTCCCTGACTGTCCTGCGGCGCCCGGTACTCCAGGTGGCCGCTGATATCGGTTCCCATGCCGGACATCATGCCGAGCCGGTCAACTGCTTTCGCCCGCGCCGACCCGGGCCGCCCCGCGGCGGGGGCGGGCGACGAGCTCGCCGCCGCAGTTGGGGCAGACGTCCTGCATGGCCTCGCTGCAGGGCACGCAGAAGGTGCACTCGTACGTGCAGATGCGGGCCGGCGAGGTCTCGGTCAGTTCGGCGACCTCGCAGCGTTCGCAGCGGTCGCGCATCTCCAGGGCCATGACGGTCTCCGTTCCGTGGTTCGAACATCCATGATCGACTCCACGGACCTCCGCCCGGAAGCGCCGCCAGTGACACCTTTCGTCGAGATCCCGCCACCCCGACCTGCGCCGTCACGGCCGCAGGAGCCTGCAGAAGCGGTCCAGCGCCCGGTCGGTGCGGTCGCGGTCGCCGGTGTTGGCGAGGTCGAACAGCAGGCCCCGGACGACGGCCATGACCAGTGTCGGCGTGACGGTGTCGTCGGGGCCGGTGGTGACGCCGCGCAGCGCGGTGCCGAGGGTGCCGAACCAGCCGGTGATCGCCTCGGCCCGGTCCGGGTAGTTCTCGGGGTGGACGAGGCCGTCGGCGTGCACCTCGAAGAACAGCCGGACGAACGGGGCGCGCTCCGGTGCGCTGATCCAGGCCCAGATCCCGCGCAGGTGCTCCTCCGGGGTGGCCGCCTCCGCCGGGAGGCACTCGGCCATCCGGCTCGCGCCGCGGCGGCGGGCCTCGGCGAGGACGGCGGCGACCAGTTCCTGTTTGCTGCCGAAGTCGTAGAGGAGCATCCGCGGGCTGGTGTCGAGGGCGGCAGCGAGCGGGCGCAGGCTCAGCCCGGCGAGGCCGTGCGCCAGGACGTAGTCGGTGGCCCGCGCCAGCGTCGTCGCGCGCCGCGCGGGGTCAGGGGGTCGCCCCACGGTCGATCGTCCCTCCTTCCGAGCGCATCTGATGCCGCATCAGTATATGGTACGACTGTTTCACCAACGGGGAGGGAGACAGTCGTGCACGCACCCGAGAGGGCACCTGACCGGGCACTCGTCCTGGGCGCCGGAGGTCTCGTGGGCACGGCCTGGACCGCCGGGCTGGCCCGCGGACTGCGCGACCGGGGAGTGGATCTCGCCGAGGCCGACCTGTTCGTCGGCACCTCGGCCGGCGCGATCGTCGCCGCGCTGCTGGCCACCGGCCAGGACCCCGCCCGGCTCGCCGCCCCGGCACGCCCCGCCGGAACCGCTGGAACCACCGGAACCGCAGCCGCCCCTCCCCGGGTGGACGGGCGCCGACTGGGCGAGGTCTTCGCCGAACTCGGCAACGCCGCCGCCGACCCGGACGGCGCCCGGCGCCGGGTCGGCCGGATCGCCCTCGCCGCCGACACCGGCCCCGAGCGGGCCCACGTCACCCGGATGCACGCCATGGTCGGCACCGACGCCTGGCCGGACCGGCCGCTGCTCGTCCCGGCGACGGACGCCGAGACCGGCGAGCAGGTGGTCCTGGACCGCACGAGCGGCGCGCCGCTCGCCTCCGCCGTGGCAGCGGGCACGGCCTTCCCCGGCATCTACCCGCCGATCACCGTGGACGGCCGCCGCTACCTGGACGGCGCGCTGCACTCCGCCACCAACGCCCGCCTCGCGGCCGGAGCCCGCACGCTCGTCGTCGTCGACCCGCAGGCGCACCTGTTCCCCCGCACGCTGCTCGACCGGGAACTCGCCCTCGCCGCAGCGCACACCGCGGTGACCGTCGAGCCCGATCCGGCCTCCCTGCGCGCCTTCGGCCCCGACCTCAACGACCGGTCGGCCTGGGAACCCGCCTACCACGCGGGTCTCCACCAGGCCGCCGACGCCGCCGAGCGGCTCCGCCCCGCCTGGCGCGCGCCCTGACCGGGTCCGCCCGCGGCGCTAGCCTGGCCGGATGGAGAGCAGCGAGACGATCGCCGGGGTCGAGGTCCTGCCGTTCGCGGACGAGCAGGCGTTCACGGAGTGGCTGAGCGGCCATCACACCCGCACCGAGGGGGTGTGGTTGAAGCTGGCGAAGAAGGGCAGCGGGATCCCGTCGCTGACCAGTGACCAGGCGGTCGACGTGGGGCTGTGCTTCGGCTGGATCTCCGGGCAGCGACGGGGGCTCGACGAGCGGTACTACCTGCAGAAGTACGTGCCGCGCCGGCCGGGCAGCCTGTGGTCGCAGGTCAATGTCGAGAAGGTGGCGGTGCTCACCGCGGAGGGCCGGATGCGCGAGCCGGGCCTGGCCGAGGTCCGCCGGGCGCAGGCGGACGGGCGCTGGGAGCGCGCGTACGAGTCGCAGCGCACCGCGACCGTGCCCGAGGACCTCGCCGCCGCGCTGGCGGCCGACCCGGACGCCGACCGCGCCTTCCGGGCGCTCGACCGCACCGGCCGCTACCTGGCGGTCCTGCCGCTGCTCCGGGCGCCGACGGACCGGGCCCGGCAGGCCCGCCTGGAACGCACGGTCTCCCGCCTCGCCGACGAGGGCCGCACCGGCTCGTAGGCCTTCCCCCGCCCGGCCGTCAGTCGAGCAGGTCCTCCGGCGTGCCGCGGGCCACCCGGGCGAGGGTGTCGAGCGCCTGCGTCAGGAGGGGCAGCGGCGGCGAGGCGAGGCCGACCCGGACCGCGGACGGTGTGGAGCGGGTGTCGACGGCGAAGGCGGCGCCGGGGGTGACGGCGATGCCCTGGCGCGCGGCGGCGGCGACGAAGGTCTCGGCACGCCAGGCCGCCGGCAGCTCCCACCAGAGGTAGTACGAGCAGGGGTCGGCGCGCAGCGTCTGGCCGGCCAGGCTGCGGCGCGCGAGCAGTTGGCGTTCCGTGGCGTCGGCGCGCTTGGCGGCCTCGACCGCGCCGACCGTGCCGTCGGCGATCCAGCGGACGGCCGCTTCCAGGGCGAATCCGCTGGGTGCCGATCCGCCGGAGCGCATGGCGGCCCCGACGGCGGCCCGGTGCGCGGCGGGTACGACGGCGAAGCCGGTGGTGAGGCCGGGGGCGAGGCGTTTGGAGAGGCTGTCGACGAGGACGGTCCGTTCCGGTGCGAGCGCCGCCAGCGGCGGGGAGCCCGGCCGCAGGAAGGACCAGATCGCGTCCTCGACCACCGGGAGGTCGAGGCGGCGCAGTTCGGCGGCCAGCGCTTCCCGCCGCTCGGCCGGCAGGGTGGCGCCGAGCGGGTTCTGGATCCGCGGCTGCAGGTAGAGGGCGTGGAGCGGCGTGGCCCGGTGGACGGTCGCGAGGGCATCCGGCAGCAGGCCGTCCTCGTCCGTGGGCAGCGGGACGAGCGTGATGCCGAGGCGCTGCGCGACCGCCTTGACCACGGGGTAGGTGAGCGCTTCGACGCCCAGCCGCCGGCCGGGCGGGACGAGTGCGGACAGGGCCGCGGCGACGGCCTGGCGGCCGTTGGCGGCGAACAGGATCTCGTCGGGGGTCGCGCTCCACGGCGGCCCGGACCCCGCGCCGCCGGTGCCCGGGGCGAGGGCTGCGAACGCCTCCCGAGCGGCGGCCGTGCCCGCGGCGCCGACCGGACGGAGGGCGGCGTCGAGCGCGTCGGCCCGCAGCATGGGCCCCAGCGCGGCGGCGAGCAGCGCGGACTGCTCGGGGACGACCGGATAGTTGAGTTCCAGGTCCACGGGCGCGGCGGCCGGTTCGGCGAGGGCCACCGGTGTGCCGGGCTCGCCGCCGCCCGCCCGGACGAAGGTGCCGCGCCCGACCTCGCCGACCACCAGGCCGCGCCGGACCAGTTCGCGGTAGACGCGGCCCGCGGTCGATCCGGCGATGCGGCGGCCGCGGGCGAAGGCGCGCTGCGTGGGGAGCTGTTCGCCGGGGCGCAGGCGTCCGTCGGCGATGGAGGCGGCGATCTCGTCCGCGATCGCGCGGTAGTCGTCCATCAGCGCATTCCTCCCGATTGCACCGAGTGCAAAGTCATCATTGCACCGAGCGCGCATCGGCGCCTAGCCTCGGCGCATGGACGCACTCACCTCCGCCGTCGACGCGCAGGCCGTACTCGGGATCGCCGCCGTGGCGACGGGCATGGTGCTCTCGCCCGGGCCCAACATGATCTACCTGGTCTCCCGCTCGATCACCCAGGGACGCCGGGCCGGGCTGCTCTCGCTGACCGGTGTCGCCGCCGGCTTCCTGGTCTACCTCGCCGCCGTCACCGCGGGCATCACCGCGGTCTTCGCGCTCGTCCCGCTCCTCTACACCGCGGTCAAGCTGGCCGGCGCGGCGTACCTGCTCCGGCTCGCCTGGCAGGCCGTCAGGCCCGGCGGCACCGCGGTCTTCGCCCCGCAGCAGCTTCCGCAGGACCCGCCGCGCCGCCTGGTCGCCATGGGCTTCCTGACCTGCCTGCTCAACCCGAAGATCGCCATCATGTACGTCTCCCTGCTGCCGCAGTTCGTCCGCCCGGAGCGCGGGCACGTCGCGGAGCAGAGCCTCGTCCTCGGGCTGACGCAGATCGCCATCGCCGTCACCGTGAACGGTCTGATCGCGATGAGTGCGGGCACCGTCGCCGGCTTCCTCGCCCGCCGCCCCGCCTGGCTCCGCGTCCAGCGCTACGCGATGGGCACCGTCCTCGCGGGCATCGCCGTCCGCATCGCCACCGACCGCGCCAAGGCCGTCGCCGCCTGACAGGAGGTGCCACCACGCCTCCCGCGGAGGTCCGTCGCCCCTGACCCGGAGTCAGGCCGACCGGCTCCCGTTGGTAGCGTGACGTGGCTGGTGGTGGGGCGGATCGGGGGGTGTCGCGGTGGCCGCGGAGGTTGTCGTCAGGACGGGGCTCAGGTACGGGGCCTCGGGCAAGCTCATGGACGTCTACCAACCCGCGGGCGCGTCGGAGCCGGTGCCCGCGGTGCTGCTCTGGCACGGCCGGGGCCCCGACGAACGGGACGTCCTCGCCCCGGTCGCCCGCGCCGCGGCGGAGCTGGGAGTCGTCGTCCTGGTGCCGGACTGGCGTCCCGACGCCCCGGACGGAGGGCGGACCCACCTTCGGGAGTCGGCCGACTTCGCACGGCAGGACGTGGCCCGTTTCGGCGGCGATCCCCGGCGGATCGTGCTCGCCGGTTGGTCGTTGGGCGGCAAGGCCGCGGTGGGTGTCGCCCTGAATCCCGCCGCGTTCCGCGGCTGGAGGCCGCGGGCCGTCGCGGGAATCGCCGGCGGGTACGGATCGGCGGCACCGACCACCGGCACCGTACCGCTCGACGACCTCCGTCCGGGCGGCATCCCGGTGCCGCCGATACCGGTGTGGCTGGTGCACGGCACTGCCGATCCGGTGGTGGACGTCGAGCGTTCACGCGAGTTGCGAACGGCCCTCGAGGACCGGGGCTGGCCGGTGTCCCTGGACGAGGTCGCGACCGATCACGCCGGCGTCATCATGACCGAGTTCGTCGCCGAGCACGGCCGCTGCCTGCCCAGCACCGCCGATCACGCCGCGGCGGCGGGGTCGCGGACCGCCCGCCTCCTCGCCCGTGCCGCCGGAATCACCGTGTGAGTGCTTGCCGGTCAGGCTGGACGGACCGGGCGTGCGGGCCTCAGCCGCCCCCGCCCCCTCCTCCCCCACCGGCCCCCACCGCCCCCACCGCGCACCGGCGGCAGGGGCGACGAGGGCGGCACGGCGGCGGGTCAGCCGGCGGCGCGGGCGCGACGGAGCGCGCCGATCACCACGTCGACGGCGAGGAACCCGAGCAGAGTGACGCCGAGGACGGGCAGCGCCCAGCCCACCGCCGCCGCGCCGTGAGCCGAATCACGATCAAGGAATCGACGGCCGCGGCACGACCCCCGGGCGATTGGTTGACATACTCAACCATCGGGGCCTACCGTCGGAGCCATTACTTGAGAACCTCAACCATCAAGGTTCTCAATCTCCCTGGAGCGCCACCATGACCGAGCCCCTCGCCACCGACCCCGCCGCCGTGGTGGAGCGGCTGCGCGCCACCTTCCGCACCGGACGCACCAAGCCGCTCGCCTGGCGCCTCGACCAGCTGGCGGCCCTGCGCGCCATGCTCACCGAGCAGTCGGACGCGTTCCTCGCCGCCCTCCGCGCCGACCTGGGCAAGGGCGCCGCCGAGGCGTACCGCACCGAGGTGGCCTTCACCGTCAACGAGCTCGACCACACCGTGAAGCACCTGGCCGGGTGGCTGGAGCCGCGGCCGGCCGCCGTGCCGGACGCGTTCCGGCCGGCCGAGGCCCGGGTGGTCCGCGACCCGCTCGGCACGGTGCTGATCATCGCGCCGTGGAACTACCCGCTGCAGCTGGCCCTCGCGCCGCTGGTGGGCGCCCTCGCGGCCGGCAACACCGCCGTGGTCAAGCCCAGCGAGCTGGCCCCGGCGACCTCGGCGGCGATCGCCCGGCTGCTGCCCCGCTACCTCGACCCGCAGGCGGTCGCGGTCGTCGAGGGCGCCGTCCCGGAGACCACCGCGCTGCTGGAGCAGCGCTTCGACCACATCTTCTACACCGGCAACGGCGCGGTCGGGCGGATCGTGATGGCGGCGGCCGCCCGGCACCTGACCCCCGTCACCCTCGAACTCGGCGGCAAGAGCCCCGTGGTGGTCGACCCCGGCGTCGACCTCGCGGTGACCGCGCAGCGGATCGTCCGGGGCAAGTTCCTCAACGCCGGTCAGACCTGCGTCGCCCCCGACTATGTGCTGGCCGTCGGCGACACCGCCGCCGGGCTGGAGGCCGAGCTGGCGGCCGCCGTCCGCGCGGCGCACGGCGAGGACCCGGCCGCCGACCCGGAGTACGGGCGGATCGTCAACGAGCGCCACTTCGACCGGCTCACCGGGCTGCTCGGCGAGGGTCGGGTGGTCATCGGCGGCGGCCACGACCGGGCCGCCCGCTACCTCGCGCCCACCGTGCTCGCCGACGTCCCGCCCTCGGCCCCGGTGATGCGGGAGGAGATCTTCGGCCCGGTCCTGCCGATCGTCACCGTGCCGGACCTGGACGCGGCGATCGCCTTCGTCAACGAACGGGAGAAGCCGCTCGCGCTGTACGCCTTCACCGACTCCGAGGACACCAAGCGGCGCCTCACCGAGGAGACCTCTTCCGGCGCGCTGGTGTTCGGCCTGCCGGTGTCGCACCTGGCCGTCCCCGAGCTGCCGTTCGGCGGGGTCGGCGAGAGCGGCATGGGCCGCTACCACGGCGAGTACTCGCTCGACACGTTCAGCCACACCAAGGCCGTCCTCGACAAGCCGCTCGGCTGAGAGCGCCGCCACCACCGCCCACCACCTCCGAGAGGCACCGCACCCATGAGCACCTCCGCGCTCTCCCCCGCCGACCACCACGCCGCCGTCGCGGCCGAGACCGCCCGGTTCGTCGCCGCCGTCAAGGGCGCCGACCTGACGACGCAGGTCCCGACCTGCCCGGAGTGGACGCTGGGCGAGCTGGTCCGGCACACCGGCAGCGCGCAGCGGTGGTTCTCCGCCCTCCTGCGCGGCCGGATCCAGGAGCCGCCGCGCAGCCGGGACGTCGACCTGCGGCTGCCGGACGGGCGGGACGGCGACGACGCGTGGGCCGACTGGCTGGCCGGCAGCGCCGCCGAGGCGGCGGACGCGTTCGCGGCGACCGCCCCGGACACCCCGATGTGGGCGTGGGGCGCGGATCAGCACGCCCGCTTCTGGGCCCGCCGGATGCTGTTCGAGACCCTGGTGCACCGGGTCGACGCGGAGCTGGCCCTCGGGATCCGGCCGCGGGTCGAGCGGGCGCTCGCGGTCGACGGCGTGGACGAGTTCCTGGTGAACCTGCCGTACGCGGGCCTCTTCGCCCCCGGGGTGGCGGGGCTCCGGGGCGAGGGCGAGACGCTCCGCTTCCGCTCCACCGACGGGGACGGCGACTGGCTGGTGCGGCTGCGGCCGGACGGCTTCGGGCTGGTCCCGGACGGCTTCGGGCTGGTCCCGGACGGCTTCGGGCTGGTCCCGGACGGGGAGCCGGCCGAGGCGGACGCGACCGTCCGGGGCGCGGCGGCCGATCTGCTGCTGCTCGTCTACGGCCGGCTGCCGTTCGACGCGGACGTCCTCGAGGTCGCGGGCGACCGGGAGCTGCTGGCCCGCTGGGTCGCCGGCTCCAGGTTCTGAGACCGGGCCGTCGGCGCCGCTCAGAACAGCCCGGCGCCCCAGCCGTTGCGCCACTCGTTGGCCAGCAGCGCGTAGACCAGGGTGTCCCGCCAGGTGCCGTCGGAGCGGCGGGCGTGGCGGCGCAGCGGTCCCTCGCGCAGCGCGCCGAGGCCGGACAGCGCGAGCTGGGAGCGGACGTCCAGGTGGTCGATCTGCCACTGGACCCGGCCGAAGGCCAGCTGCTCGAAGGCGTGCCGGAGCAGCAGCAGGTGGGTCTCGGTGGTGACCGGGGTGTTCCAGGTGGAGCGGGCGGCCCAGTGCCAGCCGATGTCCAGGCGCTCGTCGGCGACCGAGACGTCGGTGTAGGCGATCCAGCCGGCGGCGCGGCCGGTGGCGGCCGGGACGATGGCGAACAGCACCGCCCCGCCGGCGGCCTGCTGGGCGAGGCGCTGTTCAACGAGCATGTGCATCTCGCCGAGGGTGTGGGGCGCGACGACCGGGAGCCACTGCCAGAGGCCGTCGTCGCGGCTTCCGGCGAGGTGCAGGTCCGGGACGTGCGCCGTGGTGAGGGGTTCCAGCCGGGTGTGGCGGCCGTGCAGGACGGCCGGCGAGGGGGGCCGTGGTGCCATGCGGAGCAGGCTAGCTCCGGCGGGCGATTCTTGACAGGGGTCCGTCGGGGTTGCGGCCCCGCCGCGTGCTGCTGGTGCGGCGGGGCCCCGGCTGGTGCGGGATGTCAGGAGGCGGGGGCGGGCTGTTCGGGGGCGAGGGAGTTGCCGGCGGGGATGCGGCCGCAGTCGCTGGGGGCGGTCCGGCCGGCGAAGCGGTCGTTCAGCCAGCCGAGGGCCTGGGGCGCCCAGGGGACGGTGGCTCCGACGTGGCTGAGCAGGTCGTACTGCTGGTACTTGATGGCGGGGTTGCCGGTGGCGCAGTACTGCCGGGCGAGCGCCCGGACGTCGCCGGCGACCATGACGCCGTCGCCGGTGCCGATGCCGGCCGGGTTGTTGAAGGTGCCCTCCAGGACGCCTCCGTTGCCCTGCGCGATGTAGCCGGGGACGGTCGGGGTGGGGGCCGAGCCGAGGTTGATCCGGTTCACCGCGGCGAGGAAGGCGGGCACCGAGTTGGGGTCGGCGTACTGCGGCTTGGCCATCTTCTTCCAGGTCAGGCCGGGGTAGTGGCCGATGGCGTCGATGATCGACCCCTGCTCCAGCTCCCGGTAGACCGTCAGGCCGTAGTCGCTGAGGTAGGGCTTGAGGTCGATGCCGAAGGAGCGGGAGACGCCGATGACCGCCATCGGGATGACGCCGCTCCAGGCCAGCGAGCCGTCGACGTACTTGAGGTTGTGGGCGGGGGCGACCAGCAGACCGCCCTCGGTGAAGCCGACCAGCGTGCGGTTGACGTCGGGCGCGTAGGACGGCGCCAGGGCGGCCGCCCAGTCGGTGGCGATGGCGCCGCCGGAGTAGCCCATCAGCCCGAACGCGGTGTCGGCGGTCATGCCGGTGGCCTCGGAGCGGGTCGCGGCGCGGATCGAGTCCAGCGTGTTGGTGCCGTACTCGGGGCCCGCGGCGAAGTCGGCGGTCTGCCCCTCGGTGTCGGGGATGACCACGTTGTAGCCCTGCGCCAGCAGCGGAACGACGAACAGCGCCTCGGCATTGGGGATCAGCCCGCCGAGGCTGAGGTCGCCGGCGACGGCCCGGGAGGGGCTGTCCGCCGGGTCGAGGGAGTCGTAGAACGACTGGTACGAGACCGCCTTGGTGGTGTCGCCGGTCAGGCTGCGCACCACGGTGGTGACGTTGGCGGACGGGCGGCCCTGCGCGTCCGTGGTGCGGTAGAGCAGCTGGATCGCCTTCACCGGGGTGGGCAGGCCCACCACGTGGTAGGTGAGGGTCCGGGTCTTGAGCACGGTGCCCGGTGCGAGCGAGGACAGCGGCGTGGTGCCGTCGTACGAGTAGAACGGGTCGCTCGCCGCGGCGGCCGAGGGGGCGGCTGCCGCGGCGGCGGTTCCGGCGGTGGAGGCGAGCGCCGTCGCGGCCAGGGCGGCGGTGACGGCGGCGGCGAGCAGCCGGGAGGTGTTCCTGCGCATGACTGACTCCCCCGAGTCTGTGGGGTGGGTGGGTGAGGGTCCGGTGGACGGTGCGGTTGGGGTCCGCACA
The DNA here is from genome assembly GCF_039542905.1 of Kitasatospora terrestris. Lineage (NCBI taxonomy): Bacteria > Bacillati > Actinomycetota > Actinomycetes > Kitasatosporales > Streptomycetaceae > Kitasatospora > Kitasatospora terrestris. Next base: position 7,870,576 of record NZ_BAABIS010000001.1, on the reverse strand, counting down.
TCTCTGGTGGTCCACCGGCGGGCGTGTTACCAACTGGTAAGTAACGTCCCGGAGAACATCATGGCGGCGGTACGGCGGGGGTGTCCCCGGGCCGTACACCAGAGATTCGCGAGGTGGTTTGTGACCGCGTCCAACCAGGCGGACCGCGACACCGAGCTGCGCGACCCCGTGCGGCACGGCCCGGCGGGGCGCGGCCCGGCGCCGCGGCTCGGCGGCGTGGCCGTGCACGAGCGGCTGCGGGCCGCCGCGGCGGTCCTGGCGCCCGCGGTGATGGCCCGGCTGGTCGAGCAGCTGCCGGCGTACGGGGCGCTGCCCTCGGAGCAGCTCCGCGGCGAGGTCGTCCGGGAGGTGGACCGCGGCATCCGGGCGTTCACCGAGACGCTGCGCACCGGCGAACTGCCCGGCGAGGGCGAACTCACCCGGATCAGCGAGTCCTCGGCCCGGCGCGCCGACGAGGGCGTCCCGCTGGAGGCCGTCGTCGGGGCGTACCACTTCGGGGCGCAGGAGTGCGCGGCCCGGGTGCTGGCCGCCGCCGGACCCGACGACCTGCCGGACGTCCTGCTGGTCCAGTACCGGCTGCTGGACTACCTCCGGCTGGTCAGCTGCGCCGTCGCCGCCGGGTACGTCCAGGAGCGGCAGGCGGCGCTCGGCGACGAGCAGGTGGCCCGGCAGGCGCTGCTGTCCCGGCTGCTGGAGGGCGGCGACCCGCAGGCCGCCGCCGACCGGGCCGGACTCGCGCTGCCGCCGTGCTTCCTGGTCCTCGGGATCACCATGGGACCGCACCCCGACGAGCTGCTGCCCGGCGTCAACCACGACGTCGCCGCCCGCCGCAAGCTCCGCCGGCTGCGCAACGAGCTGCGCCACCGGACCAAGGGCGACCCGCTCTCCGCCCTCTCCGCCACCGGCGGGCTGGTGCTCATCCCCTCCGAGGCTCCGCCCGCCGACCTCGCCGGCCCGGCCCGCGACCGGCTCGCCCGGCTGGTCGAGGACCTCGCCCGGGTGTGCGGCGCCGAGCTGCTGGTGGCCGCGGCCGCCGCCGCGCCCGACGGCGTCGCCGCCGCCGCCCGGCTGGTGGGCGAGGTCCGCGAGGTGGCGCAGGCGTCCGGCCGCGGACCCGGACTGCACCTGCTCGACGACGTCCTGCTGGAGTACCAGCTGAGCCGCCCGAGCCCGGCCCGGGACCGGCTCGCCACCCTGCTCGCCCCGCTCGCCGGGCGCCCCGAACTGCTCGACACCCTGCGCACCTTCCTCGCCTGCGGCCTCGACCGGCGGCAGGCCGCAGGGCGGCTCCAGGTGCACCCCAACACGGTCGACTACCGCCTGCGCAAGGCCACCGAGCTCACCGGCCTGGACGCCGCCCGGGGCGCCGACCAGCTCACCCTGCGCGCCGCGCTCGCCGCCCACGACACCGCCCGGCACACCGCGCCCGACCCCGGCTGACGGCCGGTCACCGTCTGGCGGGGGTGCGCCCGGCGGAGCGACCTCGCGGTGCTGTCGCCGCCGGCCGCGCGGAGCGGCTGCGCATGTCGGGTCCACACCGATCACCTCGGACCGCCCCGGCGAAAGGGCCCGCCCGTGCCGCACCACCACCCCGCCCCCGGGCCCGGCCGCGCTCAGCCCGTCCCCCGACCCGTCCCCCACCCGGGTGACGACCGTCTTGCCGACCTCCGGCGCGGGCGGCTAGCTTGGGCGGCTCCTGGTCAGGAGCGGAGAGATCGTGGGGGCGGTGCAGCAGGTGCCGACCGACATCGGGGCCGTCGTCGACGTGTCCAACGTCTGCTGGTCGGAGCGGCTGCCGCCGCTGGGCCGGCACTACCCGCTGCTGCGCCGCCTGGACCTGGTCCGGGCCGCCTGGTACCGGCAGTTCGGCGCCCACGCGCCGCTGCTGCTGGTGGCCGACAACTCGCTGCGGCGCGCCCTGCCCCCGGAGGACCGGCGGACGCTGCTCCGGCTGGAGGGCTCCGGCGTGCTGCGGTCCGCCCCGGCCGCCGACCCGCTGCTGCTGGAGCTCGCCCTCGACCGCGGCTGGTACGTCGTCAGCGCCGACCAGTTCAAGGACCTGCGCCGCCTGCACCCCTGGATCGAGCGCTCCCCCGAGCGCTTCCTCGGCTGGGAGGAGGACGGGGGCGGGGTGCGGCTGCGCCCCAGCGGCATCCAGCCGGTGCCCGACCACCTGGTCTCGCGGGCGGTGGAGTACAAGGACCTCAAGCACGGGCAGCACCACATCGACACCGACGTCACCGCGCACCGCCGGGTGCTGCGCAGCCACTGGCGGTGCACCACCCGGGGCTGCATGAAGGCGTTCCTGTGGCCGGACCGGCTGCTGGACTGGCCGTCGATCGGCCGCGACGGCCGGGCCGAGTGCGGTTGCTGCGGCTACCCGCTGCGGGAGGCCGGGCCGCGCGGCGCGAGCCGGGTGATCGTCGCCTCGGATGCCGCCGACGGCCGGGAGTTCCTGCGCTTCCCGATCAGCGTCGGCAGCGCGGTGCAGCTCGGCCGCGGGGACCTGAGCAACGGCGTCAACCTGGCGGCCACCGAGCTCCGGCCCCCGTTCGAGGTGCGGCGGGTCAGCCGCCGGCACCTGATGCTGTCGCTGGAAGAGACCTCCGGGGGACCCCGCGCCTTCGCGGTGGACCTGGGTTCGGCCAACGGCACCCTGTTGCACCGCGGTTCGTGGCGCCGCTCGGAGCCGGGCGGGCGGGTCGCCCTCGGCGAGACCGACCGCCTGCTGCTCGGCGACGCCGTCCTGGTCCGCCTCTCCGGCTGCCGTCACCTCACCGCCGGGGAACAGGCCGCCCCCGCCCTGGACGCCGCGGGCGGCGACCTGACCGTGCTCGGCACCTTCACCTGACCCGGCCCCGGTGACCGGGGCCGCTACGCCGGCGGTGCCAGGCCGGCGGTGCGGGCGGCGACGGCGGCCTGGACGGCGAAGAGGCGGTCGCGGGCCGCCTCGTCGAGGGCGTGGAAGTGGCCGTACGCCTCCAGGGTGACGAAGCCGTGGACGGTGGCCCAGGCCAGCATGGTCGCCTCGCCCGGGTCGGGGACCAGCGGGCCGGCGGGCCGGCCGCGCCGGGAGGTGTCGGCGACGAGTTCGACCATGTGCTCCATGGCCCGCTTGGCGGCGGCCACGGTCGGGCCGTCCGGCGGGGCGGCGTAGCCGGGCACCGGGGAGCCGAAGATGAGGGCGAAGCGCTCGGGGTTGCGCTGCGCCCAGGTGCGGTAGCCGGTGCAGGTGGCGCGGAAGCGGCCGTCCAGGTCGTCGGGCGCGACGGTGGCCCGGGTCTCGGTCAGTGCGTCGGAGAGGTCGTCGAAGGAGTCGGCGACCAGCGCGGTCAGCAGTTCGTCCCGGTCGGCGAAGTAGCGGTAGAGCGCGGGCGCCGTCATCCCCATGGTCCGGGCGATGTCGGTGAAGCGGAGGTTGGCGCTGCCGTGTTCGGCGATCAGGCCGAGGGCCGCGTGCTTGATCTCCTCGACGGTGTCGGCGCGCAGCCGCTCACGCCGGCTGAGGCCCCCTTCGTCGGTCGACCCGTCCGTCATCGCATCTCCATCGGCTCGGTGCGGCAGGCGCCACGTTGACAATCCGTACCCGTCGGAGGAAACGTTACGCTTCATAAGCTGCGTTATGAAGCGTAACGCTTTCCGGGGGGCGCAGCCCCTCTCGACGTACGGAGGACATCATGTCCGAGGGACCGCGGGACGACCGGCGGGCGACCGCCGCGGAGTCCGGGCCTCACCGACCGGGACCGCTCGGCCGAATAGCGGGTTGGTGCTTCCGCAACCGGGGCCGCACCGTGCTGCTGTGGCTGCTGGCCGCCGTCGTGGCGTTCGGGCTGTCGGCCGGCCTGGGCGGCAAGTACAGCGCCGACTACACCGCGCCGGGTTCGGACTCCAAGCAGGCCCAGCAGCTGCTGGCCCGGGACTTCCCGGGGCTCGGCGGCGAGGCGGTCAGTCTGGTGCTGCAGTCCGACGCGGGGCTGACCGACGGCGCCACCCGCGAGAAGGTGCGGGGCCTGATCGCCCGGATGTCCGAAGTGCCGCACGTCGGCGGCGTCGACGACCCGTTCGGCCCGCGCGGCAAGGTGTCGCCCGACGGGCGCACCGCACTCGGGCAGATCCACCTGGACGTGGCCAACGCCCCCGACATGCCGAAGGCGGACACCCAGCGGCTGCTCGACCTCGCGCGCGCCGCGGACGGCGGACTGCGCGTCCACCTCGGCGGCATGGCGGTCCAGCAGGCCGAGCAGGGCGCGATCGGCTCGGAGGGCATCGGCATCGCGGCGGCCGCGGTGATCCTGGTGGTCACCTTCGGCTCGGTGGTGGCCGCCGGCCTGCCGATGCTCACGGCGCTGGGCGGGCTCGCGGTGAGCAGCGCCCTGCTGCCGGTCCTCGCGGCGATCATGCCGGTGCCGGACTGGTCGACCTCGCTCGCGGCGATGCTGGGCATCGGCGTCGGCATCGACTACGCGCTGCTGCTGGTCACCCGGTTCCGCGAGTGGCGGGCCGAGGGGCTGGAGCCGGAGGCCGCCGCGGTCGCCGCGCTGGACACCGCGGGCCGCGCGGTGGTGGTCGCCGGCATGACCGTGGTGGTCAGCATGCTCGGTCTGTTCGCGATGGGCCTGTCGTTCATGCGCGGCGCCGCGGTCGCGGCGATCCTGTCGGTGTTCGTGGTGATCGCCGCGTCCGCCACCCTCTTCCCGGCCCTGCTCGGCTACCTCGGGCGGCACATCGAGCGCCTGCGGCTGCCGCTGCCCCGGCGCCGCGCCTCCTCGGCCGGGCCCGCGGTGGGCAGCGGCTGGCTGCGCTGGAGCCGGCTGGTGGAGCGCCACCGCGTCCTCGGCGCGGTGACCGGGGTCGTCGTGCTGCTGGCGCTGGCGGCGCCGTTCCTCGGGGTGCGCTTCGGCTTCCCCGACGCGGGCAACGACCCCGCCGACCGCTCCAACCGGATGGCGTACGACGCGGTCGCGGCCGGGTTCGGTCCGGGCAGCAACGGTCCGCTGGTCCTGGTCGCCGAGCTGGCACCGGGCGCGCCCGCCGACGCGGCGACCTCGCTGACCGCCGCGCTGCGGGCGGCGCCGGGCGTCACGGCGGTCAGCCCGCCGGTGCCCGGGACGGACGGCCGGTCGCTGCTGCTGACGGTCGTTCCGGACAGCGGTCCGCAGTCCGGGGCCACCAAGGACCTGGTCCGCGACCTGCGCGACCGCGTCATCCCCGCCGCGGCCGCCCCCGGGGTGCAGGTCCACGTCGGCGGGGCGACCGCCAGCGCGATCGACAGCACCGACAACATCTCCCGCCGCATCCCGCTGCTGGTCGGCGGCGTGGTGACGGTGTCGATGCTCCTGCTGCTGGTGGCCTTCCGCAGTGTCGCCGTCGCCCTCAAGGCGGCGGTGATGAACCTGCTCTCGGTCGGCGCCGCGTACGGCGTGGTCGCCCTCGTCCTGGAGGGCGGCACGGCCGGGCAGTTGATCGGCATCGACAACCCGACGCCGCTGCCCGCGTTCGTCCCGGTGCTGACCTTCGCCGTGCTGTTCGGCCTGTCGATGGACTACGAGGTCTTCCTGGTCAGCCGGATGCGCGAGGCGTGGCTTCGCTCGAACGACAACGCGGAGTCCATCGTCAGCGGCCTGGCGGGCACCGCGCGGGTGATCACCGCGGCGGCGGCCATCATGGTCGCGGTGTTCGCGGCCTTCGTCCCCGCCCCCGACCTGCCGATCAAGGTGATCGGGGTGGGCATGGGCTCGGCGATCCTGATCGACGCGACGCTGGTCCGGCTGCTGCTGGTGCCGGCCGTGATGCACCTGCTCGGGCGCGGCAACTGGTGGCTGCCCGGCTGGCTGGACCGCCGCCTGCCCCAGCTGCACGTCGAGGGCCACAGCGAGTCCTACCAGCCGCAGGCCGCCCCGGCGGAGCTCCGCTCGCCGGCGGTGGTCGGCTGAGTCCCGCTCGCCGCCCGGCCCTCTCCACGGCCGGGCGGCGAGCGGTGTCAACGGGCGGCCGTGCTCACCGGGGCCGGGTCGAGGAGCACGCCGGGGTTGAGGATCCCCGACGGGTCGAGGACCGCCTTGCCGGCCCGCAGCGCGGCGGCGAACAGGTCGGGGCGCTGGCGGTCGTACCAGGGCCGGTGGTCCCGGCCGACCGCGTGGTGGTGGGTGATGGTGCCGCCGTGGGCGAGCAGGGCCTCGGAGACCGCCGCCTTGATCTCGTCCCACTGCTCGACGGTGCTGCCCCACCGGCCGGCCGCGTAGACGCCGAAGTATGGGGCGGGCCCGTCGGGGTAGACGTGGGTGAAGCGGCAGGTCACCACACCGACGGCGCCGACCTGGCGCATCGCGTCCTCGGCCGCGGCGGTGACCGCCGCCCGCAGGGCGTCGAGGCGGTCCCAGGTGCAGGCCGTCTCGAAGGTCTCCACGATCATGCCCTGCGCCGCGAGGGCGTCCCGCTGGTAGGGCATCCGCAGGAAGGACGCGCGCCAGGTGTCGGCGGCGGCGTCGCGGGCGGCCCGGTCGGCGCCGTCGGTGGAGCGCGGCGGCCCGGTGGGGACGCCGCCGTGGTCCGCGCACAGTTCCAGGGCACGCTCCAGCTCCGCGGTGACGGGACGGTCGGCGGACTCGAAGCCGAGCACCAGGACGGAGTTCGGCGAGCCCGCGTTGATCAGGGCCTCCATCGGGTCCAGCAGGCGACAGTTGGCCGGATCGAGCCCGGACTGGGCGAGCGCCCGCACCGCCCGGACGCCTGCGTCGTGGTCGGTGAAGCCCACCGAGGCGCCGGCCCGCCACCGCGGGCGGTCCTGGAGCCTGACCCAGGCCGAGGTGATGACGCCGAGCGCCCCCTCCGACCCGAGGAACATCCGGTCCGGCGACGGCCCGGCGCCCGAGGCGGGCAGCCGGCGGCTCTCCACCGCGCCGGCGGGCGTGACCACCCGCAGCGACTCGGCGAGGTCGTCGATGTGGGTCGGCCCGGTGGCGAAGTGGCCGCCGGCCCGGGTCGCCAGCCAGCCGCCGAGACTGGAGAACTCGAAGGACTGCGGGAAGAACCGCAGCGTGTACCCGTGCGGGCGCAACTGCCGCTCCAGGTGCGGGCCGAGCACCCCGGCCTGGACCAGCGCGGCCCGGCTGGTGCGGTCGACCTCCAGGACGCGGTCCATCGCGGTGAGGTCGAGGCTGACCGCGCCCGCGTACCCGTCGCCCACCCGGGGCTCGACGCCGCCGACCACCGAGGTGCCGCCGCCGAACGGGACGACCGCGACGCCCGCCCCGGCGCACCAGTCCAGCACCTGCACGACCTGCTCCTCCGAGGTCGGGCGCAGCACCAGGTCCGGCACGTGCGGCAGCCGGCCCAGCAGGGCGCGGGCCACGTCGCGGAACGCCTGACCGTGGCTGTGCGCGAGCCGGTCGCGCACGTCCTGCGAGGCGATCCCCGCCAGCGCCCTCGGCGCCCCGATGCGGGCCGGGCCCACTCCGAGGGCCTGGACCGGCGGCGCGCGATGGACCGTCAGGTCGGCGCCGGGCAGCATCGCGGCGGCGCGCCGGGTCAGCTCCGCGCGCTCCGCGCCGACCACCGCGTCCTCGACGTTGCCCCATCCCCACCACGACCGCGTCGCGCTGCCGCTCACGTCCGCCCCCCATCTGAACGCCAGGTAAGTTACCGAGCGGTCAGATTGGCATAGGATGCGGGCATGAGCAACCAGCCGGGGGCCGCCCGCAGGGTCGGGACCAAGGGAATGCCCCGCCGGGAGCGGGAGCGGCTGATCCTGGACGCGGCGGCGGAGGAGTTCGGCCGCAAGGGGTACGCGCGCGGCTCGACCGCGGAGGTGGCCGCGCGGGCCGGGATCACCAAGCCGATGATCTACGAGTACTTCGCGTCGAAGGACGGCCTGTACCTGACCTGCCTGGAGCGCGCCGGCACCCGGCTGGTCGACGCGGTGCGGTCCGCGCAGCGGGGGCCCTCGGACCTCACCCGCGCCGCCCGCACCCTGGAGGCGATCTTCCGGACGCTCGAGTCGCGGGTGTACGAGTGGACCCTGGTCTACGACACCACCGTGCCCGCGCACGGCCCGCTGCACGAGGCGGCCGCCGTCCACCGGCGGGAGCTCAACCGCCTGGGCGCGATCGGCGTGGGCGAAGTCCTCGGCCTCCCCCCGGCCGGCGATCCGCTGGACGCCGACCTGGCCACGCACCTGTGGTACGGCAACGTGAGCGCCGCGGTGGCGTGGTGGCAGCACCGTCCCGAGCAGAGCGCGGCCGACATGGTCGCCCGCTTCGAGCGGATCCTCGCAGTCCTGTACCCGGGCACGACGGACGCGCGGGCCGACGCGCCGCACCCGCCGCGGGGGGCCGCTACCCGGGCAGGCGGAACCCGTTGAACAGGTCGTCCATGCCGCGCAGCGCCAGGCGGGTGGGCGTGGCGCGGACCGCCAGGTCGCGGGCCGCCCCCGCGAGCGGGCTGCGCAGGGCGCCCAGGCGGCCGACCCGGCGCGCCCGGACGCGCACGGCGTCGGTGCGGTCGCGGCGGGCCGCGGTGTACGCGGCGAGGGCGGCCGGGGTGGTGTCCGGGCCCTCGGCGGTGTCCCCGGCGGGCAGCAGGTGGGCGAGGACCACCGCGTCCTCGACGGCCTGGCAGCCGCCCTGGCCGAGGTTGGGGGCCATGGCGTGGGCGGCGTCGCCGAGCCAGGCGATCCGGCCGTGGTGCAGGCGCGGGAGCGGGGCGGCCAGGTCGTAGAGGTCGTTCTGCAGGACGGCGCCGGGGTCGAGGCGCTCGACCCGGTCCAGCAGGTCGGGGATCGGGTCGTGCCAGGCGCCGAAGCGGCGGCGGAGTTCGGCGCCGGGGTCGGCCGACCGGGTGCCGGCCGGGGCGGGCGTGGTGGCGTAGAGGTAGTACCGGCCGTCGGAGAGCGGGGTGATGCCGAAGCGCCCGCCCCGCCCCCAGGTCTCGCTCATCGCCGGGATCCGCAGGTCCGGGGCGTCGACCAGGGCCCGCCAGGCCCGCTCGCCGAGGTAGTGCAGGCCGGGGTGGCCCGGGAAGTGGGCCCGGCGCAGCGGGCTGTGGATGCCGTCGGCGGCGACCACCAGGTCGGCGGGGAGGTCCGGGCCGCCGTCCGTGCGGACGGTCGGGCGGCCCTCCGGGTCGTCGACGGCGGTCACGGCGGTGCCGAACCGGACGGCCTGCGGCGGCAGTTCGGCGGCCAGCGCCGCGGTGAGCGCCGGGCGCGGGACGGCGATCGGGGGTGTGCCGTAGCGGGCCGCCAGCTCGGCGGTGGTGGCCCGGGTGAGCCATCGGCCGTCCGCGCGGCGCACCCCCATCGCGGCGGGCACGGCGCTGCCGGCGGCGTGCGCGGCGTCGCTGCCGATCGCGGCGAGGGCGCGCAGGGCGTTGGGCGCGAGGCCGATCCCGGCGCCGGTGGCCGGGAGTTCGGGGGCGCGTTCGCAGACGGTGACCCGCCAGCCGCGCCGGAGCAGGGCGACGGCGGCCGTCAGGCCCCCGATCCCGGCGCCGACCACCACCGCCTGACGCTGCGGCATGCCGCACCTCCCCCGTTCGACTCCCCGCACTCTACGCCCGGCCCGTCGGCCCGGAGCGGTCGGCGGCGGATGCGGGGGGAGCCGGACCGCGGGCGTCCCACAACGCCCGTGGCCCGGCGGAGCGGAGGTGGGCCCGGCGCTCCCCTGCGGTGTCGGGCCCGTCTCCGGCGGCATCGCCGGTCCGGCCGGCGCGGACGTCGCCGCGCCGGCCGGGCCTCGCGTTCAGTGCGCGGCGGCGACGTTCTTGACCAGGGCCTTCGTGAGGTCCACCCCGGCGGCCCCGGTGGACTTCTGGTCGTTGTACAGGGTGGTGACCACGACGCTGCCGACCCGGGCGGCGACCAGCGTGGTGCCGCCGGTCCAGTCCGGCGAGGTGAGGGTGGCCTGGAAGGCCTCGTCACCGACACCGGGCAGGTCCTTGAGGGCGGCGGTCACCGCGAACTTCTGGCCGTTCTGCTCCTCGGTGAAGCTGTGGCAGCCGGTGACGGCCTGCTTGAGGCCGGCCATGGCCTTCTGCGCGTCGCCGCCCCGGAAGGCGTTCAGCTCCTGGGCGAACATGTTCTGCGAGTCGTCCATGTAGTCGTTCTGGGCGAAGGAGGCGCCCTCGATCCCGGCCACCCGGATCCACGCCGTGCCGCCGAGCATCGTGCAGGCCTCCGAGGCCGGGACGGCGGACGGCGCGAGGGGCGGGTTGAAGCCGTTGCCGGTGCTCTTCGTGCCGGTGGCGTCGAGCCGGAGCGTCGGGGGGAGCGCGGCGGCCTGCAGGAGCATCGCGTTGAGCTTGTCGCCGTTGGGCAGGCCGTCGGTGCCCGCGGCCGGGCCGGGGATCGGCGAGGCGGAGGAGCCGGTAGCGGCGGCCGGGGAGGCGCCCTTGGTGGCCGGGTCGTGGGCGGCTCCGGAGGCACAGGCGCCGAGGCCGAGGATCGCACCGGTGGTGCAGGCGAGGAGGGCGGTCCGGCGGAACAGCTGCGACATGAGGCTGTGCACCTTTCGAACGAGAAGATTGGGTGAGCGGCGCGCCAATCAGACCATGACGTGTGAACCGCGTCAACACGCGATCCCTCCGTGAGGCAGGTTGTAGAATCCGATCGCCGTGATCGCGCAGCCGCTGGAGGGTCAGTCAGTGCCGGAGAACAGGACCGAAGTCACCGCGGCCGGGATCGCGCGCTTCGCCGGGGTCGGCCGGGCCGCCGTCAGCAACTGGCGGCGCCGGCACAGCGACTTCCCCAAGCCCGTCGGCGGCACCGACACCAGCCCGGTGTTCGACCTGGCCGAGGTGGAGCAGTGGCTGCGCGAGCAGGGCAAGGTCGACCAGGTGCCCCTGCGGGAACTGGTCTGGCAGCAGGTCGAACAGGACCCGGGCGGGGCCGCCGCCGCCCTGCGCCTGGTCGGCGCCGTCCTGCTGCTCCACGCCCGTCCCGCCGAGTGGCGGCGGCTGCTCGCCGCGGACGACGCCCGGCTCGGCCGCGAGCTGCCCGACGCGCTCGCCGAGGCCCTCCGGGCCCGCCTGGGCGAAGGCCACCCGGTCCCGGTGCCCGAGGGGCCCGGGCTCACCGGGCGCCTGCCGCTGGTGCGCGGCGGCGCGCAGCTCGCGGACGAACTCGGCGCCGGCCCGGCGTACGAGTTCCTGATGGGCCGCCACCTGGAGGCCGGGCCCCGGCAGTACACGCTCACCCCCGCGCCGCTGTCCGAGCTGATGGCCGAACTCGCCGGCCCGGCCGGCCCGGTGCTGGACCCCGCCTGCGGATACGGCGGGCTGCTGCTGGCCGCCGGCACCGCCACCACCGTGGCCGGCCAGGAGGCCGACCCGGACCTCGCCGCGCTCACCGCGCTGCGCCTCGCCCTGCACACGGACGCCCCCGTACGGATCCGGGTCGGCGACAGCCTCCGCGCCGACGAGCACACCGGGCTGCGCGCGGACGCCGTGCTGTGCCACCCGCCGTTCAACGAGCGCGCCTGGGGCCACGAGGAACTCGCCTACGACCCCCGCTGGGAGTACGGCCTGCCGCCGCGGACCGAGTCCGAGCTGGCCTGGGTGCAGCACGCCCTCGCCCGCGTCCGCGAGCACGGCGCCGCCGTCCTGCTGATGCCGCCCGCCGCCGCGTCCCGCCGCTCGGGCCGCCGCATCCGGGCCGACCTGCTGCGGCGGGGCGCGCTGCGGGCCGTGGTCGCGCTGCCCGCGGGCGCGGCACCGCCGTTCGGGATCCCGCTGCACCTGTGGGTGCTGCGCAGGCCCGCGGCCGACACGCCCGCACCGCAGCAGCTCCTGGTGGTGGACGTCGCCGACCGCTCCGAGGGCCAGGACAGGGTGCCGTGGCAGGAGCTCCGCGGCACGGTCCTGGACGCGTGGCACGCCTTCGACCGGGACGGCTCCGCACCCGACCGCCCCGGCGTCAGCCGGACCGTCCCCCTGGTCGACCTGCTGGACGACGACGTGGACGTGACCCCGGCCCGGCACCTGCCGACCCGGGCGGCGGACGCCGGCGAGGGCGTGGAGGAGGTCCGCGACCGGCTGACCGCCGCCCTGCGGCACGCCCTGGACCTGGCACCGACCGCCGGAACGCCCGGCCCGCCCGCGCACTGGGCGATGACGAGCATCGGCGAACTCGCCCGGACCGGGGCCCTGTCGGTGCTGACCGGCGGCCCCGGGTCCGGCCCGGGCGGCGGCCCGCCGGTCCTGACCGAGCACGACGTCGTGACCGGCGGCGCGCCGTCCGGCGCGCTGCCGGACGGGGCGTCGGAGGAGCCGGTCCTCGTCCGGGCCGGCGACGTGGTGATCCCGGCGCTCGGGCGGGGTGCCACCGCCCGGGTGATCGACGACGCCACCGCGGGTGCCGCACTCGGCCGCAACGTGTACCTGCTGCGGACCGACCCCGCCGTCCTGGACCCGTGGTTCCTCGCCGGGTTCCTGCGCAGCACCGCCAACAGCCGGCAGGCCAGCAGCTTCACCTCGTCCGCGACCCGGCTGGACGTGCGCAGGCTCCAGGTGCCGCGGCTGCCGCCCGCCGACCAGCGGCGCTACGGCGAGCGGTTCCGCTCCGTCGCCGCCTTCGAGGAGGCGTCACGGTCGGCCGCCCGACTGGGCGAACTGCTGGTCCAGGGCCTGTACGACGGACTGACCGACGGGAGCGTGGGCCCCTCCTGAGCCCGCCCCCGGTGCGGCGGACGCCCCGGCGGCGGGGATCGGTAGGCTGACCCCGGCACACCGCCGACCCGACCCGCCGACCCGCCGACCAGGAGTCCCGCCATGTACGGCCCCGACCCGACACCGCCGGGGCCCAGCCGCGCCGTGCGGGCGTGGACCATGGCCGCGCGGATCGTGCTCGCCGCCGTCTCGCTGGCGAGCCTCGGCATGCTGGCCTGGGTCCCGATGCTGTGGCCGGCGCTGGTGCACCGCCGCGTCCGCGACTGGCTGCTGTTCGCCGGGACGGGGGTGGCGTCCGTCGGCGGCATGGCGCTGGTCGGGACCGCGGACGACTGGCGGACCACCGTCGGCATGGTGTTCCTGCTCGGGAACGCGGTCTTCGTCTCGGCGTACGTCCTCGCCGTCCGCCTCCGGCCGCGCCCGGGGGCGACCGCGGGCACCCTGCCCCACCGGCCGGCCTGGCCCGACGCGGCCCTGCCCGACCCGGCCCGGGCCGTGCCGGCGCCCGTCCCGCCGGCGTACCCGCCCGCGGCCGTGCCGCCGCCGCAGGACCGCATCGGGCAGGTCCGGGCCGGGCTGGACGAGTTGAGCAGCTACCTCCAGCGGCAGGACCGCCCGTGAAGGGTCGGCTCCTCGCCGGGCGCTACGAGCTGGTGACGCTCATCGGGCAGGGCGGCATGGGACAGGTCTGGGCGGCCCACGACCGCACCCTCGACCGGCAAGTGGCCGTCAAGCTGCTCCGGCCCGACCGGATCTCCGGCCCGGAGCAGTCCGACGAACTGCGGCGGCGCTTCGGCCGGGAGTGCCGGGTCACCGCCCAGGTCGACCACCCCGGGCTGGTCACCGTGCACGACGCCGCCTGCGAGGGCGAGGACCTCTACCTGGTGATGCAGCACGTCCGCGGCGCGGACCTGGCCGAGCACCTGGCCGAGCACGAGCCGTACCCCTGGCCGTGGGCGGTCGCCGTGGCGGCGCAGCTCTGCCCGGTGCTGGCCGCCGTCCACGCGGTGCCCGCCGTCCACCGCGACCTCAAGCCGCGCAACGTCATGGTCCGCCCGGACGGCACCCTGGTCGTGCTCGACCTCGGCCTCGTCACCGTCCTGGGCGCCGACACCACCCGGCTCACCCTCACCGGCTCGCACATCGGCAGCCCGGCGTACATGGCCCCCGAACAGGCCCTCGGTGAGGAGGTCGGCCCGCGCACCGACCTGTACTCGCTCGGCGTCATCCTGCACGAACTGCTCGGCGGCACCGTCCCGTTCGCCCGCCCGACGCCCCTCGCCGTGCTGCACCAGCACCTCCACGAGGCGCCCGTGCCGCTGCGCCGGCTCCGGCCCGAGGTGCCGGAGCCGCTGGAGGACCTGGTCCTGCGCCTGCTCGCCAAGGACCCGCGGGACCGGCCGGCGGACGCGGCCGAGGTCCACCGCGCGCTGGAACCCCTGCTGCCCGCGGCGGTCCCGTCCGCCCTCGACGGCCCCGGCGTGCCGATGGACCCGACCCGGCCGTTCCGGCAGCCGTACGCGCCCTGGCACGGCGGGCCTCCCCCGCGCCCGCCCCGGCCGTCCGCGCCCGCCCCGGCCGCTGCCGGTCCGACCCCTGCCGCTCCCGGCGCCGCCGCGCCGACCACCACCGGGAACGCCGACCTCGCCGCCGCCGTCGAGGAGGCCAAGCGACTGCTGGACACCGGCCGGATCACCGACGCCGTGGACGTGCTCGGCGACGCCCTGACCGCCGCCGCACGGACCCACGGCCCGCACGCGACCGTCGTCCACATGCTGCGCAGGCAGTACGCCGCGACGCTGATGGAGGCCGGCCGCTTCCACGCCGCGCTCCCGGAGCTGCGGCTGCTGGCCGAGCGCTCCGCCGCCGACGCCGGCCCGACCGATCCGCAGACCCTGCGCCTGCGCATCGAGGCCGCGCAGTGCCTGGACCGGCTCGGCGACCACACCGCCGCACTCGCCGAACTCCGTTCCCTGGTGCCCCAGTTGCATCCGCTCGACAGCACCGACCCGGCCCTCGCCCTGGAGACCCGTCACCGGACGGCCCAGCTGCTGCTGGCCACCGGCGACCACGCCGGGGCCCGTACGGTCCTGACGGGTCGTCCGACCGGCTGACCCGCGCCGGACCCGTACCGCCCCCGCGCCGATCTCGCGCCGATCTCGCGCCGACCCGGCCGCGGGAGCCGGATTCGCCCACGAAGGGCATCCGCTTCGTCCATCCCGGTGACTGTGCGGTGGCGCCGTCCGGCATCCTCTCGCGGCTGATCGTAGACATAAGTTCCGCTTTACCGATCATCTAGGAGAGTCATGCAGACGCGTGCCTCCGGTCTCGTCGCGGCCGGACTTTGTTCATTCGCCCTCGCTCTCGGCACGGGCGGTACGGCGCAAGCCAACACCCTCCCCGAGCTCACCCCGGCCTCGACCTTCGCGTCGGCCGGAGCCGAACAGAACCAGTGGTTCGACGAGTTCGCGCAGTCGGTCGTCGCCGGCGAGGCCTTCGACCTCCCCGGGTTCGAGTCGTCCTCCGCGGCCGAGCCGGCCGCCGAACCGGCCGCCGAGGGGATGACCGTCGGCGCACCGACGACCGAGACGGCCCCCCAGGCGGCCCAGCCGCTCGGCGGCGGCTCCGAGCACGGCGAGCACGGCGACAAGCCCGGCCACGGGGACCACGGCGACAAGCCCGGGCACGGCGAGCACGGCGACAAGCCGGGCCACGGGGACCACGGCGACAAGCCCGGCCACGGCGAGCACGGCGACAAGCCGGGGGCCGGCGACCAGCAGAACCAGGGCCAGGGCCAGGGGCAGAACCAAGGACAGAACCAGGGCCAGGGGCAGGAGCAGAACCAGGGGCAGGCCCAGGGTCAGGACCAGAACCAGGGGCAGGCCCAGGGCCAGAACCAGAACGTCGTGGTCACGGTCGTGGTCGAGAACAAGATCGAGAACAAGGTGGAGAACAAGCTCGAGAACCACCAGAGCCTCCACAACAGCAACCACAACAGCAACGGCGGCCAGGTCCACGTCTCCAACGTGGTCTCGGCCCACCACCACAAGGGCGAGCACGCCGGCGGCAAGGGTGGCCACGCCGGCGGCAAGGGCGAGCACGCCGGGGGCCACGAGGGCTCCCACGGCAAGTCCGACGCCGACTACTCGCGGCCGTCGGGCGGCCACTCGTCCGACTCCCTGGCGTCCGCCCAGGCGGCCAAGGGCGAGCTGGCCCGCACCGGTACGGACGAGCTGCCGCTGCTGCTCGGCGCGGCGGCCCTGCTCGGGACGGGCGGCGTGCTGGTCCGGCTCCGCCGCTCGCGGCGGGCCTAGTACCCCGGCAGGACCTCGACGATCCGCACCGAGGGGCGGCCCTCCCGGGCCGCCCCTCGGTCGTGCGCGCGTACGCCGCCGCCGGCCGCCACCCCCGCCCCGCGAGTCGGCGCCGCCTTCGGGCCCGCGTCGCCACCGCGTCGGCGAAGCGTCCCACTGCCTCCGCGTCGGTCCCCAGGAACCAGGAACAGGTTCGGCTCGACGAGTTCCAGCTCCAGGACCGTCGGCCCGCCGAGGTCGTCCAGCACCGGATCCACCCGCGCGAACAGCGGAACACCCCGCGACGGGACCGCTGCCGGCGCCGCCGACGCGGTACGGACCTCCGCCCCGGTCGGCCGGTACGGCGCGACGCCGAGATGCGGCACCCGGTCGTTGTCGATCACACCGGGCTCGGTCAGCAGGGCGTCCTTGCGGCTCGCGTGGCCGAAGACGCCCCCGACAAGGACGAGCGCGCGTCCCCCCTCCGCCACCCGTCGACGCGGGAGGTGACCCGCCGGGCAGGAACCTACCGCCCGACAAGATCGTCTGACATGGGGACGCCGACACACGCCGAGCTGACGCACGACCGCCCGACTGCCGTCCTCCCGGCCGGGGGCGGGCAACCGGGCAGATCCGCATCCGCGGAAGCCCCACCACCGAGAGGACCACGCATGATCACGCTGACGAAGGACGACGGCCCGGCCGATCTGGACGGGGTGACCCACCTGTCCATCGGAGTGTCCTGGGACCCGACCGCGGGGAGCAGCGGCGGGCTGCTGGGCAAACTCCGGCAGAAGACCGGCACCGACCTCGACCTGATCGCCGTCGCCATGCACGGCAGCGAGCCCGTGCGCCTGGCCGGGCTGGACTCCCTGGACCCCATGGGCAACGGCTCGCTGGTCCACAGCGGCGACAACCAGACCGGGCACGGGGACGGCGACGACGAGACCGTCACCGTGACGCTCGCCCAGATCCCCGCCCACATCACGTCCATCGTGTTCATCGCGGCCGCCTACAAGAAGCGCAGCGCGTTCCAGAACGCCCGCAACATCAGCTTCAAGGTGTACGACGCCACGGGCGGCAGCAGCCAGCAGGTCGCCGACATCTGGCCCAGCATGCTCACCGACGACAACGGCTGCGCCGTCGCCAAGGCGGTACGGGTGGGCACGGGTTGGAAGCTCCAGGTGATCAACGAGACGGGGAAGATCAAGCAGGGCGACGAGAAGGACCTGATGCGTTTCGCCGTCAGCAAGTAGCGCCGGACCCGGGGGCGCGGGGTTCCCGGGGCGGAAGCCGAATCCTCTGCCCGGCTGGTGACTCTTATCCGCAAACGGTACGAGCACCGAGAGGCCCGGTCATGATCCCTCCCTCCCCAACCCCCTCCTCCGCGCCCCGAGGGGTGCTGCTGGTGCACGGCGCGTGGCACACCGGCCGCGCCTGGGACGGCGTCGCGGCCGGGCTGCGGGCCCGCGGTGTCGCCGTGGCCGTCGCCGAGCTGCACCGCGGGTCGCTGGCCGCGGACATCTCCGCGGCCGGGACGGCCCTGGACCGGCTGCCCGGGGGCGGCCCAGCCGTCGTGTGCGGCCACTCGTACGGCGGCGCCGTCATCACCGGCCTTCCGCCGCGGACGGTCGGCCATCTCGTGTACCTCGCCGCGATGATGCCCGACCTCGGCGAGACCGCCCTCGGTCTGCTCGCCGGGGCGCCGCCCACCGACCTGGCGACCAGCATGATCGGCGGTCCCGCCGGGACCACGACGATCGACCCGGATGCCGCCGGGCAGCTGTTCCACGCGCAACTCGGCGAGGAGGAACGGGCCCGCCACACCGCCGGGCTCGTCCCCCAGGCGATGGCCCCCGGCCATCAGCCGACGACCCGCGCCGCCTGGCACCGGCGGCCCAGCACGTACGTGGTCTGCTCCGAGGACCGCGTCATGCACCCGGACCTGCAACGACGGTTCGCCGCCCGCGCGACCCGCGCGCTCACCTGGCCCAGCGACCACGGGGTCTTCGCCTCGCACGAGGAGGCCACCGTCGAGCTCCTCCACGGGCTGGCCACCGCGGGCCACCTCACGCCGGACTCCGGGGCGGGGCGCCGTCCGGCTGCTTCCGGTCCCACCGGGCGGCCAGGTGTTCGGCGACCATGACGGTCGGCAGGTTGGTGTTGGCCGACGGGATGCCGGGCATGATCGACGCGTCCACCACCGACAGGCCCTGCACGCCGAAGACGTGGGCCCCGGGGTCGACCACGGCGCCCGCCGCGGGGTCGGTGCCCATCGCGCACGAGCCGACCGGGTGGTGGTAGGTCCAGGTGTGGGCCCGTACCCAGGCCCGGATCTCCGTCTCGTCGTCGGGCAGCCCCGCGGGGAGACCGGCCGCCGGGGCGGCGGTGATCGCCTGCCACGCCGGAGTGCGGGTGACGGCCTCGGCCAGTCGGAGTCCGTCGATCAGTCGGGGCAGGTCGCCGCCGTGGTCGAAGTAGCCGAGGTCGATGTCGGGCGGTGCGCCCGCGTCGGCGGAGCGCACCAGGACGCGGCCGCGTGAGGCCGGCTTCAGCAGCGCGGCGAAGACCGAGCACCCGTGGGCGCCCGCGCCGAGCGGATAGGGGCCGACCGCGACCAGTTGCAGGTCCGGCGGCCCGGAGGCCGACCCGCTGTGACAGGTGCCGACCAGCTGGAACCGGGCGTGGCGGCCGACCGGGCCGACGAACGGGAAGTCGATCGCGACCGCGGGGTGGTCGACGAGGCCGGCCCCCACCCCTGGCAGGTCCACCGCGACCGGCCGGCCGAGCGCCGCCACCTCCGCCGCCGGACCGATCCCGGACCGCAGCAGCAGCCCCGGCGACAGGTAGGCACCCGCCGCGACGACCGCCTCGCCGGCCGGAACGACCTCCCCGGTGGCGTCCAGCCGTACGCCTTCGACCCGGCCGCGGCGGACGACGACCTCCCGCACGAGCGTGTCGGCGAGGACGTCGAGGTTGGCGCGCGACCGGCAGGGGTCGAGGTAGGCGGAGGAGGTGCTGATCCGCCGGCCGTCCACCGCGTTCACCGGCAGCGGCGCCACCCCGACCGCGCCGGGCGCGTTGTGGTCGGCGATCGGCGGGAGACCGAGCGAGGTCATCGCCGCCTCGGCCGCGTCCGCGACGGCGGACCGCTCGGCGCCCGCGTACCGGCGGATCGGCAGCGGCCCGTCGCTGCCGTGGTGGTCGGCGGCACCGAAGTCGAGGTCGCGTTCGAGGCGGACGAAGGAGGGCAGGACGTCCGCGAACGCCCAGCCCCGCGCGCCGGCCGCGGCCCACCCGTCGTAGTCCGCCGGGTGTCCGCGCAGCGCGAAGGTCGCGTTGACCGCCGACGAGCCGCCGATCACCCGGCCGCGCGGCAGCTCCAGGGCCGGTGCGCCGCGGACACCCACGCCGCGCAGGCCCCAGTCGTGCGAGGCCGCCGGCCCCTGCGTGCCCTCCACGAGATCGGCCGGGAGACTCCCGGGCCCGTAGTCCGGCCCCGCCTCGACGAGCAGCACCCGCCGCGCCGGGTCCTCGCTCAGCCGGGCGGCGAGCACACAGCCCGCGCTGCCGCCCCCGACGATCACCACGTCGTACGAAGTGCCCATCGCGCGCCTCCCGTACCAGGCTCTGCCCGCGGCCCGCCCGGGGCCAGCCGGCGGGAGCGGCTCGCCACCGGTCACCGCGGGCGGCCCTCCGAAGGCGACCGGACCGCGGGCGCCCCACAACGCCCGCGGTCCGGTGGTTCGGGTGGCGCCTCTCAGCTGCCTGCCTGCACCGGGGTGTCAGTGGTCGGCGGAGGCGAGACCGCGGGCCTCCAGGATGGGGCGCAGGGCCCGGACGGCGTAGAAGCTGCGGGACTTGACGGTGCCGACGGGGACGCCGAGGACGGCGGCGGCCTCGGCCATCGAGCGGCCCTTCATGTGGAGTTCGACCAGGACGTCGCGGTGGTGGGGCGGGAGTTCGGCGAGGGCGACGGCCATGTCGCGGGCGTCCACCAGCTCGTCGTAGGGGTCGTGGGCGCCGGCGTGGCCCTCGGGGGTCTCCCCCGCGACCTCCTGCGGGCGGGCGGACTGCATCCGGAAGTGGTCGATGGCGATCCGGCGGGCCACCGTGAACAGCCACGGGCGGCTGTGCTCGGGTCCGCGGCGGATCGCGTCCGGGTTCTGCCAGGCGCGCAGCAGGGTCTCCTGGACGATGTCCTCGGCCTTGCCCCGGTCGCCGCTGGTGGCGCGGAGCATGGCGCGGAGCAGGTAGCCGCCGTGCAGGCGGTACAGCTCGGCCAGGGTCTGCTGGTCGAGGGTGGGGCGTCGCGGCGCCCTGGCGGTGCCGGGGGCGTCCGCGGTCGGTGCGGTCCCCGGGGTGGTGTCCGGTCGTGCGGCGGTCGCACCGCCGGTCGTCCCGGTGGCGGGGAGGGTGTCCTTCAAGCAAGCGGTAACGTCGATGGCCACAGCGGTAGAGCCCTTCACAACAATCGTCTGCATCGGGCCAGCCGCCTGCATGGCCCACCGTCTTCCGCCGCCCACCGTCGCGGGCCGCCCCAACGTCGCGCCAACGTCGCGCCAACGCGGGGCCGGACAGGCCTATGCGGGGTTGCGGGGGCGGGTGTCGGCGATGTCCTGCGGGAGGAGGAGGCTGAGTTCGGAGACGTCGGCGAAGTCGAGGCGGCCGAGGCGGCGGGCCTGGCAGGTGATCATGCCTTCGAGGGTCTGGCGGGCGTAGCGGCCGTTGCCGAAGGTGCGGTCTCGGGGGACGGCGGCGAAGTGCCGGGCGAGGGCGGCGACGGTCTCGGGGGCGCAGGTGTACCCGGCCTGCTCGGCGTGGCGGCCGACGATGGTGACGAGTTCCTCGTCGGTGTAGTGGCCGAACTCGATCTGCCGGGAGAAGCGGGAGGCGAGGCCGGGGTTGGAGGCGAGGAAGTGCTGCATCTCGTCCTCGTATCCGGCGACGATGACCACGACCTCGTCGCGGTGGTCCTCCATCAGTTTCATCAGGGTGTCGACGGCTTCCTGGCCGAAGTCGTTGCCGCCGCCGTTGCGCGGGGTGAGGGTGTACGCCTCGTCGATGAACAGGACGCCGCCGCGGGCCCGGTCGAAGGCCTCCTTGGTGAGCTGGGCGGTGTGGCCGATGTAGCGGCCGACCAGGTCGGCGCGGGCGGTCTCGACCAGCTGGCCGGTGGGCAGTACGCCGAGTTCGGCGAGGAGTTGGCCGTAGAGCCGGGCGACGGTGGTCTTGCCGGTGCCGGGCGGGCCGGCGAAGACCAGGTGGTGGCCGATCCGGGCGGTGGGCAGGCCGGCCTCCTCGCGGCGGCGGTTCTGCCGGAGCAGGTCGACCAGGTCCTCGACCTGCTCCTTGGCGGCGGGGAGGCCGACCATGGCGCGGAGTTCGGCGAGCAGCTCGGTGCCGTCCTTGCGGGCGGCGGGGTCGGGTCCGGCGGGGGTGACGTCCTCGGCGAGCAGCCGGGCCAGGTCCTCGTCGGAGATCTCGGGGCGGGTGGCGAGGCGGGTGGCCTGCCGGTCCACCATCTCCTCGAAGACCTTGCGGGCGGCCCGGCCGTTGCCGAAGTCCTCGCCCTTGGGGAGCCGTTCGAACAGGGTGCGCAGGGCATCCCGGGTGCCGTCGGCGAGGGTGTAGCCGTGGTTCGCGGCGGCGCGTTCGACGATGGTGACGAGTTCCTCGTCGGAGTAGTTGGCGAACTCGACGGTGCGGCTGAACCGGGAGGCGAGGCCGGGGTTGGAGGCCAGGAAGTCGGTCATCTCGGTGGAGTAGCCGGCCACGATGACGACGATCTCCTCGCGGTGGTCCTCCATCAGCTTGACCAGGGTGTCGATCGCCTCCCGGCCGAAGTCGGGGCCGCTGCCGCCGGAGCCGGCCGAGAGGGTGTACGCCTCGTCGACGAACAGGACGCCGCCGAGCGCGGAGCGGAACACCTCGGTGGTCTTCAGGGCGGTGCCGCCGATGACGGAGGCGACCAGGTCGGCGCGGGCGGTCTCGACCAGCTGGCCGCCGGCCAGCACGCCGAGTTCGGCCAGGATGCTGCCGTAGAGCCGGGCGACGGTGGTCTTGCCGGTGCCGGGCGGGCCCGCGAAGACCAGGTGCCGGCTCATCGGCAGGGCGGGCATGCCGGCGAGTTCGCGGCGCCGGGCCAGCTTGTTGAGGTTGACCAGGGTGGCGACCTGCTCCTTGACCTCGGCCAGGCCGACCAGCGACTCCAGCACCTCCAGCGGGCCGGGCGGGGCGGCGGGCGGGGCGGGCGCGGCCGGCCCGTCGGCGGCGGCGGTCGGGTCGCCGGTGGCGGGATCCGTCCCGGCCTCGGGGGCGGCCGGGACGGACGACTGGGTGGCGGCGGCGGTGCCGTGCGCGTCGGGCAGGCCGTTCTCCTCGCTGAGCAGCTCCTCCACGGCGAGCCGCTCGCTGGGGACGGTCTGTCGCAGGCCGGAGCCCTTGTTGCGGGAGAACGTGCAGGCGGTGAGCCGGACGGCCTCGACGGAGTCCGTGCGGACGCCGTCGCCGGTGTTCTCGGCGGCGGCGACCCTGACCAGGACGGCGCGGGCGCCGGTGCCGAGCCGGAGGCCGTGGCGGCGGTTGCCGACGGCGCGGACCCGGGTGCAGTTCAGGTCGGAGTCGTCCTCGGCGGTGATGCCGTCCTCGCCGGAGCCGGTGATCTCGCAGTCCCGCAGGTGTGCGGTGCCGACCCGGCCGACCAGCACGCCGGAGCCGGCCGCGTCGCGCACCGCGGTGTCGCCGATCCGGGTGTCGGCGCCGTCGGCGATCCGGATGCCGGAGCGGCCGGCGTCCAGTACCTCGCACTTGTCCAACTGGCCGCGCCCGTCCCGCAGGACGGCCACCCCGTCGCCCTTGGCGTGGTGCACGGCGGCGCGGCGCAGCCGCGGGTTGGCGCCCTCGGTGATCAGCACGCCGGTGCCGGCGGTGTCACGGACCTCCAGCCGGTCCAGGTCGGCGGCGCTGTCGCCGGTCAGCTCCAGGCCGTCGCCGCCGCAGTCCCGGACCACGGTGCGCAGCAGCGTGGGGCCGGAGGATTCGCCGATCCAGACGCCGGTGCCCTGGGCGGCGGCGACCTCGCAGTCCTCGAAGGTGCCGCGGGAGCGGCCGGTGACGTGGATGCCGTGGCCGGCGGTGCGGGCGGTGCGGCAGCGGCGCAGTTCGGGGTCGGTGCCGGCGGCGAGCGCGATGCCGTGGCCGGAGGTGCCGGTGACCGTGCAGTCCTCCAGCACGACCCGGGCGGTGGAGCTGATGTAGACGCCGATGGTGGTGTCGCGGACGTCGGTGCGCAGCAGCCGGGTGGTGCTGTCCTCCTCCAGGGCGATGCCGGGTTTGTCGGTGACGGAGACCTCGCAGTCCTCGAAGGTGCCGCGGGCGTTGCCGTTGGCGCAGATGCCGTTGCCGCGGGCGTCGCGCAGCACGCAGTTGCGCAGCAGCGGGTCGGCCCGTTCGCCGATCACCACGGCGGAGCTGCCGAGGTGTTCGACGACGCAGTCCTCGATGACGCTGTTGCCGGTGGAGGTCTCCACCAGGCCGGCGCCGGCCGGGTTGGTGACCCGGCAGCCGCGCATCGCCAGCGAGCCGTCGCCGCGGGTGAGCAGGGCGGTCCAGGAGTTGCCGACGACCTCGCAGTCCTGGAAGGCGGCCTGGCCGCGCGGCACGTCGACGGCGGGCAGTTCCTCGTCCTGGCCCTGCAGGATCAGGCCGGTCAACTGCACCGCCTCGGCGGTGACCTGGACCACGCAGCCGCGCCGGGCGGTGATCCGGACGGTGCCGCGGGCCTCGGCGGCGGTGATGGTGACCAGCTTGCTGATCACCAGGTTCTCCTCGTACCGGCCGGGCCGGACCGAGATCACCGCGCCGCTGCGGGCCTCCGCCAGTGCCTCACCGATCGTGCGGTAGCGGCCGTCCCGCTGTTCCGGGCACACCGTCAGCACGTGGCGCGACATGGCGTGGGCTCTCCTCTTTCAGGGTGGGCTGGGCGGTCTTGCGAGCGGTCGACGGGGCGCCAGGTGCCGGTGTTCCGTCAGGAGCAGTCGGCCCGGACGGCGGAGGCGGCGTGGTGGGCCTGGTCGGCGCCGGAGCCGAAGTCGACGCCGCGGTCGTGCAGCATCACGGCGATCTTCCCGTTGGTGACGGGGAAGGTTCCGGCGTTGACCCACTTGCCGCGGTTGGCGGTCTGGTCGATGGTGAACGCGCTGATGGTGCCCTCGCCGGTGGTGAAGTACCGCTGCACGGTGTAGTAGGCGGGCTTGCCGCCGACGGCCTTCACGTCGCCGTTGTTCGGGATGAACACCGAGATCTTGCAGGTGCCGGAGGGGACCGGATTGGTGCTGAACGCCCACAGCACCGACTTGCCGGCGTCCTTGCTGGCGCTGCCGGACATCGGCACCGACACGTACTTGCCGCTGCAGCCCGAACCCGCGTACCCGCCGGTCGTACTGGTGGTCCAGCCCTTGCTGCCGTCGGTGTAGTAGCCGTTCTGGTCGTAGCCGCCGCCCGTGTTGGTGCAGCCGGTTCCCGCGACGGCGGTGAAGGTCGGCGCGGCGGGGGTGGTCTTGGTCGGCGGGGGGACGACCGGGGCGCCGCCGCCGGAGGTCGACCCGCCGCCCGTACCGCCGCCGGAGGTGGAGCCGCCGCCCGTACCGCCACCGGTGCCGCCGCCCGCGCTGCCGCCGGTGGCCGCGCCGCCGGAGGTGCCCTGACCGCCCTGCGAACCGGCCCCGCCGGCGGGGCGGTCGACCGTGCCGTTCGCACCGCCGGTCCCGCCCGCGCCGCCGTTGGTGGCGTCGGTCGGCGAGGCCGAGCCGCTGGGGGCCGGCACCCCGTCGACCGGCACCGCGACGGCGGTGGGATCGTTCGGGCCCGGGGTGGGCAGCGGGTCGCCGGGCCCGCTGACCCCGGCGGGCGGCTGCTCGGCCGCAGCGGCGGGGGCCTTCGAGCCGCCGCCGGTCAGCACGAACGGCAGGCCCAGCAGCAGCGCGCCGACGGCGACGGCAGCGAACACCATCGGCTTCTTGGACCGGCGGGGCTCCGCCTCCTCCTCGTCGATCCCGTCCGGGACTCCGCCATCGAGGCCGACGGCGGTCGGGTCGGGCATGGGCGCGTCGCGGGGCACCGGCTCGGGTGACAGGAACGGGAACACCCCGGGCGGGATGCGGTTCGGACGCCGGGACCGCCGGTCGTCGGCGACGGGCTCGGGCTCAGGCTCGGGCTCGACAACGGCGGCGGGCTCGGGCTGCGGCTCGACGGGCTCCGGCTGACGGCGCACCGCGTTGGGGTCGGGCAGCACCCGGCCGTACCTCGGCTCGGCCGGCGCCTCTGCCGCCGCCTCTGCCGCCGCCGGTTCGACCTGCCCGTACGAGGGCGCGTCGGTCTCGGCACCGGTCGCGGCGGCGGTCGCGACGGCGGTCGCGACGGCGGTCGCGACGGCTGCCGGGTCGTCCTCGATCTCCCAGGCGACCGTGGGCAGTTGAATGCCCCCGGACTGAGAACCGTCTCCACCCGTGTTCGTACCCACCAGAACTCCTCGGCTTCCCATGCGGTCCGGTCGACGGGAGCGCCCCGCCGATCGGCCCGCGGACGCTCCCTCCCTCGTTACGGCCCGGACCCGCCCGGCGGTTCACCCGTTCGAGCGGATGGTCGCGGGACCGGCGGTCGGTTCCGGAGTCGCGGACCGGGGGTTCGAACCCCCGGGGCGGGGGGAGCCGTTCGCCTGGTCGGAGAGTCCGGTCCCGGGCTCGGTCGGCGCGAGCGCGGGAGGTTGCCCATGACCTGGTACGAAGGTCCTTGCAGGATCACCGTCGTCGGGGTGGACGCGGACTGGCCGCAGCGCATCGTGGTGGAGATCCGGCGGGGGGAGACCGTGGTGATCCCCGGCACGGTCGGAGCGAGCGAGCTCATCGACGACAGCGCCTGCGGCCGCGGGTGGGACCTGTCCCTGGAGCACGAGTACGACGGGGCTTGGCGGCCGAACGTCCGTGCCACCCAGGGCAGGTGGGCGGACGTGGACGGCGTCCGCAGCCAGCTGGTCTGGAGCAAGGACCACGACTGGCCGAACCGCGCCAACCGCGAGCGCAACGTGGTGATCCGGATCGACCGCGCCGAGGCCCGGCGTCCGGCCGCCGAACGGACGACCCGGGCGGTCCCGGTCGGCACCGGGTCCGCGGCGCGGGAGGCCCGGACGACGGCCGCGACCGGGGAGGCCCGGGCGACGGCCGCGGCGCCGCGGGGCGGGTGGACGGAGGCCGGGTCCGGCGTGCGGGTGGCCACCAGCGGCGGCGGGTGGGCCAGCGGCCCGGACCCCGCGGCCGGCGGCCGACCGGTCACCAGCAGCGGCGGGGGCACCGGCACCGGCGGCGGCCGGACGACCGCTACGGACGGGGGCGGGGCCGAGGTGTCCTGGTGACGCGCCGGGATCCGGCCCGGGACGCCGCGGAGCAGCGCGCGGGCCAGGGCACGGACCCTAGGGCCGGACCGGGCCGCGGCCGAGCGGGCGCCGGGTGTCCGGGTCGGTGCGGCTGTCCTCGCCGAGCCCGCTGAGCGCCTCGGTGAGCAGTTCCCGGGCCTCCTCGGCGCGGCCCTGCTCGATCAGCGCGGTGCCCAGTTCGGTCAGGGTCTTGGTCATGCTGTCGGGCCGGCCGGCCTCCTCGTAGTGGACGAGGGCCTGTCGGTAGGCCGCCTCGGCGGCCGGCCAGTGCTTCAGTGCCGCGCGGTCCAGGCCGAGTTCGTGGGCGGTCATGGCGGCCAGCAGGTGCATCGGCGGCGAGGGCCGGCGCTCCACCAGTTCCATCGCGCCGGCGAGGACGCGTCGGCGGGTGTCCGCCGCTTCCTCCGGCCGGCCGGACTCGCGCAGGCAGTTGGCGGTGACGCGCAGCGCCACCAGCCGGCCGATCGCCGCCGAGCGGTTGTCGATCCCGGCGAACGCGTCCGCCGCCCGCTGGATGGAGTCGAGGGCCTCGTGGTGGCGTTCCAGGCGGCGCAGACCGGTGGAGAGGTAGACCAGCGCCCAGCCCTGCTGCTCGCGGTCGCCCAGTTCCTGTGCCAACCGGAGCCCTTCGGCGGCCAGTTCGATGCCCTGCCGGTAGCGGTGCAGGCAGGTGACGTACGTCCAGGCGAGGTAGTTGACGTGCACGGCCTCGGCCTGTCGGTCGCCGAGCGCGCGGGCCGCGTCCACCGAGAGCTGGAAGACCTCTTCCCAGATGCCCCAGCTCATGAGCCGGTCGGAGAACCAGTGCACGGCCTCGGCGGTGTCGATCACCTCGCGGTGGAGTCCGGTCCGCCGCGCGTGGTGCAGGGCGGCCAGCCAGTCGGGGTGCTCCCGTTCGAGCCACTGTGCCGCCTCGGCGGTGCCGGTGCCGTCCTCGGCGTGCTCGGGGTCGAACCGCAGCCCGCAGGCGACGGTGCGGCCGAGCAGCAGCCGGGCGGCCCGGTCGCGGGCCTGCGCCACCTCCTCGGCCGTCTCGTCGACGGCCAGCCGCTCGCCGGCGCAGAGCCGGATCAGGTCGTGCAGCCGGTAGCGGTCCGCGCCGAGCGCCTGGACCAGGCCCGCGTCGGCCAGCTGCTCCAGGAGCAGCTCGGTGCGGACCTCCGGGAGGCCGGTGTGGGCCGCGGCGACGGCCGCCGAGAAGTCCGGCCCGGCCGTCAGGGCGCTGCGCCGGAGCACCAGCCGGGACTCGGCGGGCAGCCGCCGGTAGGACAGGTCGAAGGCGGGACGGATCGCCAGGTCGCCGGTCTGCAGCAGGTCCAGGCGGTTCTCCTCGGCGGCCAGTTGGCGCACCAGGTGGGCGACGGTCTGCTGCGGCCGGGCGACCAGGCGCTGCCCGGCGATCCGCAGGGCCAGCGGCAGGTAGCCGCACAGCCGGGCCAGCTCCGCGGTCGTGTCCGGGGCGGCCCCGATCCGCTCGCGGCCCGCGATCCGGGCGAGCAGGTCGGCCGCCTCGGCCGCGGTGAGCACGTCCAGGCTCAGCCGGCGCACCGATTCCAGCCCCGGCAGCAGGTTGCGGCTGGTCACGATGGTCATCGTCGGTCCGGAGCCCGGCAGCAGCGGGCGCACCTGGCCCTCGTCGGCGGCGTCGTCCAGGACCAGGAGCAGCCGGCGCTCGCGCACCAGTGCCCGGTAGAGCCCGGCCCGTTCCTCCGCCCCGACGGGCACGGCCGCGTCCGGCACGCCCAGGGCGCGCAGCACCTGGCCGAGGGCGTCGTGCGCGGACAGCGGCTGCGCGGACATGGCACCGAGGTTGAGCGAGAGCTGGCCGTCGGGGAAGCGCCCGGCCAGGACGTGGGCGGTGTGCAGGGCGAAGGCCGTCTTGCCGAGGCCGGGCTGGCCGCTGACGAGCACCACGCGGGGGTGCGCGGGCAGGTCCTCCGAAGCGAGGGCGACGAGTTCGGCGAGGACGTCCTCGCGGGCCGTGAAGTCGGCGATGTCGCGGGGCAGGGCGAGGGAGCTCTGCCCCTCGCCGACGGCGGGCGCCCGCAGCGCCGGGCCGCGGTCCCCGACCGGGGGGCGCTCCCCGACCGGGACGGGTGCCTCGACCGGGACGGGGGTCCCGACCGGGGCGGGTTCGGGCCGCACGCTGCGCGGACGCCCGGCCTGGGCGGCCCGCTCCAGTGCCCCGGCCCGGTCGTCCGCCAGGTGCAGGGCGGCGGCCAGCGCCCGGACGGTGCGGCGCTGCGGCCCGCGGGTGCGGCCGCGTTCCATGTCACCGAGGGCGCGCAGGCTGACGCCGGCGGCTGCGGCTAGCTCCTCCTGGGTCAGACCCGCCGCCGTCCGGTACCCGGCCAACAGCCGGCCGAAATCGCCCGTGTCGGTCCTGCCGCCGTCCCCAGCCACCATGCCCCGTCCCCCACTCGTCCGGTCACGCCGTGACCGCATGCCTGCTCGCGTTCGGCAGTTCTGCCCGAACAGGCAGAAGTATCCATGATCGTGAAACGCACCCGGCACCACCTGCGGTCCGGGGCCGGTCCGGCCCCGGGCGGATCCGGCGGCGCGGGCGTTCTGCAGGAAGAACCGCCGGAGGTTCCTCCCCAGTTCTGCCTCTCCGTCTCCCCGGAACTGCCGATGCCCGGGTGCGGAGGAGCGCACCGGGCCGCGACAGGCGGACGGGGCGGGCGGGGCGGTCCGGGTCAGCGGACGGCGGTCGGTGCCGCGGCTCACCGCGGGGGTACGGGCCCCTCGATGCCCCGGCCGATCGCGCCCATCAGGTCGGCGAGCAGTTCGTGGGCGCGCTTCTCGGCCGCGAGGACGCCGGCGGTCCGGCCGAGGGCGACCGCGAGCCGGGCGGAGGCGATCGCGGCGTCGCGCCGACCGAGCACGTGCAGGGCCCGGGCGCGACTGTGCAGCGCCAGGACGGCCGCGGCGTCCTCGCCGAGGGTGGTGGCGGCCCGGACGGCCTCGTCGGCACGGGCGAGGGCCGGGCCCGGTTCCCCGGCCAGGACCAGGGCATCGGCGAGGCCGGTCAGTGCGGGCACCAGCAGGTGGGCGGTGGCCGGGCTCCGGGCGGCCTCCACCAGGTCGACGAGCATGGGCAGGGCCCGGCGGTGCTGCCCGGTGCGCAGCAGCGCGGCGGCCACCCGGCCGCGGCAGTCGTGGCGCAGGGCCTCGTCCCCGGCCCGGGCGGCCGCCGCGACCGCGTGGTCCAGCTCGACCGCGGCGGCGTGGTGGGCCGCCCGTACGGTGTGGAGGACCGCGAGGTCCGTGCCGAGCCGGGCGACGGCCGCGTCGTCGTTCCCGGCCCGGGCGGCGCGCAGTCCGGCCTCGGCGACGGTCCGCCAGTGGGACCGGTCGTGGTCGGTCTGCTCGTGGAGCAGGGCGGTGCGGTGGGCGAGCCGCCAGGTGCCGGGGGTCGGACCGGTGCGCTCGCCGAGGAGCACCAGGGCGCGCAGGCTGCCCTCTGCCTCCTCGAACGCGCCCCTGATCGACGCCGGCCCGCCCTCCGCCGTGCACGCGGCCGTCCAGTCGGCGGTGACGTCCAGGTAGTGGTCCGTCAACCGGTCGAGGGCGGCGGACCGTTCGTCCCGGTCGAGCTCGGCGGCGTACCGGGCGGCGTGGCGGCGCACCGATTCGCGCCTGGTGTAGCGGCCGGGAGCCGCCTCGTCCAGCAGGTGGACCGCGTCCAGTTCGGCCAGCAGGGTACGGGTGGCGGTGCGCGGGGCGCCGGCCAGGGCGGCCGCGGCCGCGGTGTCGATCACCGCTCCGGGGTGCAGGCCGAGCAGGGCGAACAGCCGGGCCGCGGGCGGAGCCAGCGTCCGGTGGGTCCGGTCCAGGGCGGCGGCCAGGCCGGCCGGGGCACCCGACGGTCCGGTGCCGGACCCCGTCAGGGCCGTCAACCCCGCCTCCGGGTCGGCGAGTTCCTGGGCCAGAGCGCTCGCCGACCAGTCCGGACGGGCGGCCAGCCGGGCGGCGGCCAGCCGCAGGGCCAGCGGCAGGCGCTCGCAGCGGTCGACGAGTTCGGCGACGGCTCCCGGGTCGTCCTCGGCCCGGTCCGGACCCCAGGCGCGGGTGAGCAGCGCCACGGCGTCCTCGTGGGTGAGGGCGCCCACCGGCACCGGGACGCCGCCCTCGTGGACCAGCAGGCGGTGCAGGCGGCTGCGGCTGGTGACGACGGTGACCGGGGTCCGCCCCTCGCCTTCGGCGCCGGGCGGCGGCGGGTCGGGCAGCAGGGGGAGGAGCTGTTCCCGGGAGGCCGCGTCGTCCAGCAGGACCGCCATCCGCCGGCCGGCGACGAGTTCGCGGTAGCGGCGGGAGCGTTCGGTCGTCGACGCGGGGAGGTCGTCCGGCGCGACACCGAGCGTGGTGAGGAAACCGCCCAGGACGTCCGCGGGTTCCCGTGGCCCGCCCGGGTCGAACCCGCCCAGGGCGGCCTCCAGGACGCCGTCCGGGAAGTCCCCGGCCCGCTGCGCGGCCCAGGACCGGACCAGGGCGGTCTTGCCCGCCCCCGCCGGGCCCGTGACCAGGACCGGGCTGCCGGCCCGGGCAGCGGGCAGCGCCTCGTCCAGGCGGGCGAGTTCGAGGCTGCGGCCGCAGAAGCGGCGGTCGGGCCCGGGAGGCCGGGCAACCGTCGCAGTTCCCGCCCCGAGCGGCCCAGCGCCAGGCAGCCCCGCACCGTGCGACCCAGCGCCGTACGACCCAGCCCCGGGCAGCCCCGCCCCGAGCGACCCAGCGCCGTACGACCCAGCCCCGGGCAGCCCCGCCGGGCGGACCGGCGCGCGGCCGAAGCGCTCCCGCGCCTGCGGGTGCCGCCCGTCCTGCCGCAGGCAGCGCTCCAGCAGGGCGGCCAGGGTCCGCCGGGACGGGTGGGAGGCGGCGGCCTCGGTCAGCGGGGCGACGGCCTCGCCGCCCCGGCCGGACCGCAGCAGGGTCTCGGCCAGCCGTTCCAGCGCGTCGAGCCGCAGGCCGGTGAGGTGCGGGAGCTCCCGTGCGCGCAGCCGGTCCGAGCCGCAGTCGGCGAGCGCGGGCCCGCGCCACAGGTCCAGTGCGGTCCGCAACGTCGGTAGGGGGCATTCCCGGCCCGCCGCGGCGAGGCCGGCCGGTTCGCCCGGCAGTAGCGCCGTCTCCTCGCAGAGGCGGGCGAAGCGCAGGGCGTCGACCCGATCGGGGTCACCGGCCAGCAGGTATCCGGAGCCCCGGGTCTCCAGGGCGAACCCCGGCCCGTCCAGCAGGCGGCGCAGTGCGGCGACGTGTCCTTGCAGGGCGGCCCGCGCGGTGGGCGGCGCGGCGCCGTCCCAGACCAGGTCGATCAGTTCTCCGGTGGCCACCGTCCGGTTGAGCCTGATGGCCAGGGCGCTGAGCAGGGCCCGTCGTTTCAGGGCCGAGGGCGTCACGACGGCGCCGTCCGGCCGCCGTACGACCACCGGCCCCAGCAGATCGATGCGCACGCGCCCCTCCCCCGCGGCCGAGCCCCTCCCGGCCTCCCCCGGCACGTCCGCCCTCCGCGGCCCCCGCCGGTCGCTCCGTGCCCGCGGCGCGTCCGCCGGCAGGGCCGGACCGATGACACATCCCGGACAACTGCGCACACTACACTGCGTCCCCCGGCGCCTACCCGTGGCGCCCGGCGGTGTGGACGGAGGGGGTACGGGGTGCGGATCCGGCTGCTCGGTCCGGTGGAACTGCGGACCGGACCGGTCGGTTTCACCACCGTGGCGGGGGCCCAACGCCGGGCGGTGCTGGCACTGTTGGCGCTGGAGCTCGGACGGGTCGTGCCCGTGGAGCGGCTCTGCGAGGTGCTGTGGGGCAACCGGCCGCCGAGCAGTGCGCGGGCGGCGGTGCAGGGGCACGTCGCCGCCCTGCGCAAGGTCCTCGTCGACACCCCGTTCGAGCTGCGCACCCGGGACGGCGGCTACCTGCTGACCGGGCCGGCGGACGACGTGGACGCGCTGCGCTTCGAGGCGCTGGCGACCCGTACCGCCGGACCCGCCGACGCGGCCGGCCCGCCCGAGGACGCCGAGGCCGTGGCCCTGCTGGAGGAGGCGCTGCGGCTGTGGCGCGGCGAAGCGCTGGCCGACCTCCCCGACACCCCGCTGCGCACCGCCGCGGTGGACCACCTGAACCGGACCCGCACCGACGTCCTGCTCCGCTGGGCCGCGCTGCAGCTGCGCCGGGGCACCGGCGCGGCCGCCGTCGCCGCACTGGAGCAGCACGTGCGCACGGACGGGCTGCGGGAGGAGCTGGTGGCGCTGCTGATGCGCTGTCTGCACCGGGCCGGACGGCCGGCGGACGCGCTCACCGCGTACCACCGGACCCGTCGGCGGCTGGACCGCGAACTGGGCATCCGGCCCGGCCCCGCGCTGCAGGCCGCCCTCGCCGAGGTGCTGGCCGACGACGGCCCGGAGCAGCCGGCCGAGGCGGCCGCCCCCGTCGGGCCCACCGTCCGCGTCCCCCGCCGACTGCCGCGCCGGCCGACCGGGTTCGCCGGGCGGCGGGCGGAGTTCGACCGGCTGGACCGGGCCGGTCTCCCCGGGCGCACCGCGGGCGGCCCGATCCTGGTGACCGGGCCGCCCGGCGTCGGCAAGAGCGCGCTGGCCGTCGTCTGGGCGCACCGGGCCGCCGCCCGGTTCCCCGACGGCCTGCTGTACGCCGACCTGCGCGGCCTCACCGCGTCCGGGCCGGCCCGGCCCGAGGAGGTCCTGGCCGACTTCCTGGACGAGCTCGGCGTCCCCGCCGGGGCCGTGCCCGCGGACCGCGCCGACCGGGCGCGGCTGTTCCGCGAACGCACCGCGGGCCGGCGGCTGCTGGTGGTCCTGGACGACGCCGACGGCGCCGACCAGGTAGTCGACCTGCTGCCGGACCCCGGCTGCGTGACGGTCGTCACCGGCCGGGGGCACCTGCAGGACCTGCTCGCCCTCGACGGGGCCGCCGTGCTGCAACTGGCCGAACTGCCGGAGGAGGACGCCCTGCTCCTCCTGGAGCACGCCCTGACGCCCGAACGGGTGCACGGCGATCCGCGGGCGGCCGCCCGTCTCGTCCGGCTGTGCGACCGGCTGCCGCTCGCGCTGCGGATCGCGGCGGCCCGGCTGGCCGCCCAGCCCGGCTGGTCGCTGTCGGCGTTCGCGGACGAACTCGCGGACGAACAGCAGCGGTTGACCGCCCTGAGCACGGACAGCACCTTCGGTGTCCACCCCCGGCTCGACCTGACGCGCCGTCGACTCTCCGCACCGGCCGCCGACCTGCTCGCCGCCCTGGCCGCACACCCGGGCGACCGGGTCGACGCCCTCACGAGCGCCGCGCTGCTCGGCACCGACACCCCGGCCGCCCGCCGGGCGTTGGACGAGCTGGCCGCCCACCACCTGCTCACCGGCGCCGGGCCGGGGCGTTACGGCCGCGCTCCCCTGGTGCGCCCGTTCGGCGCCGGGCTGCTCGCCGAACGGGCGGAGCCGCTGCGGCAGTTGCCGGGCGAGCGGTTGGCGGACTACGTCCTCGCCGTCCTCCGGCGCTGCGGACGCTTCCTCGACCCCTGGCAGGAGGGGGCCGGGGCGCCGGCGCACCCGCCGCAGGCCCTCCCGGACATCGCCGACATCCGCACCGCGCTCGACTGGTTCCGCGCCGAGGAGCCAACCGTCCGTGCGCTGACGGAGACGACCGCCCGCACCGACCCGGGGCGCGCCTGGCAACTCGCCCTGTTCAGCGGGGCGCTCCACCACGGCCTCGGCCGCTTCACCGCCTGGCTCGACTGCGCCGACACCGGCCGCAGGGCCGCCGAGCGGTGCGGCGACCCGGTGCCGGTCGCGCTGCTGCACGACTCCCGGGCCCGGGCCCTGGTCGCGCTGGAGCGACCCCGAGAAGCGGCCGAGGCGGCGCGCCGGGCCGTCGCCGTCCTCGACCCGGCGGGGGGCCCCGGGGCCGCGGCCGCCCGCATCCGCTCGCTCGCCACCCTCGGCCTGGCCACCGCGCTGGTCGGCGACCGCGCCGAGGCCGAGCGGCTCATCGCGGACGCACTCGCCCTCGCCCTCGCCACCGGCGAGCCCCGCCACCTGGTCGAGGCCACGGTGCACCAGGGCCTGGTCGGCCTGGCGGCCGGCGACCTGGAGGCCGCGCGGCGCCGCTCGTGGGAGGTCCGGGACCTGCTGCCGGCCGTGCCGCTCACCCGGATCCACCTCTGGTGCCTGCTGACCGAGGCCCGGACGCTCGCGCCCACGCTCCGCGACGACACCGCCGACCTCCTGTGGCACCGGCTGCTCGCCGCCTGCGGGGAGGCCGGCCTGCTGGACCTCCACGCGGCCGCCGAACGGTCGTACGCCGCCCACCTGACGGCCCGCCACCGGTCCTGGGAGGCCGATCGGCGGCTGCGCGCGGCGCTGGCCCACTTCCGCGCCGAGGACCGGCGCGGCGGCGGGCCGAGCGAGATCACCACGGGCCTGGCCGCGGCCCTGGGGCCCGACCCGGCGGACCGGCCGGCACAGGACTGACGAGCGCCCTGCCGGACGCTCCTCACTCCCCGGCGGGCTGTCCCGGGCGCCGGCCGCGTCCGCGGGCGCGGGGGACGGCGGCGACCGCCGCCGCGACCACGGCCGAGCCGCCGAGGGCCGCGAGGGCGACGAGCACGGCCTGGGCCGGGGCGTGGGTGGCGGGGCGGGCCGGCGGCATGACGACGGCCGCGGCGGGGAGCGGGGTGCCGGGCGCGGCCTCGCCGGACCGGGTGACGGCGGCGATCGGGTCGACGGTGCCGTGGCCGTACCCCGGGTCGGTGCTGCGGTAGGCGGTGTCCTCCAGGCGCCGGGTCAGCCCGTCGGCGGTGAGGCCGGGGCGGTAGCCGAGGACGAGGGCCGCCGTGGCGGCGACGAAGGCGGTGGCGTAACTGGGGCCGGTGCCGATGTAGTGGCCGCCCGGACCGGCGCCGGGCCCGGTGACGCCGTCGCCGGGGGCGGCGAGGTCGACGCGGCCCCCGACCGCGGCGGACGAGGAGCTGCCGGGGAGGGCGCCGCCGGGCGCGAGGTCGCGGACGGCGAGGACCTCGGGGTAGGCCGCCGGGTAGGCGGGCCCGGGCCCGGAGCTGCCGAACGGGACGCTGTCGGGGGCCGCCGGGGCGACGACCAGCGCTCCCCTGTCCCGGGCGGCCCGGACGGCGGCGGCCAGCGCGTCGCTGCCGGCGGGCAGCGCCACGCCCACCGCGAGGACCCGGGCACCCCGGTCGACGGCCGCGGTGATCCCTCGGGCGAGCAGGTCCGGCGAGGAGACTCCCGTGCCGTCGGTGACCGGGACCGCGAGGATCCTGGCCCGCGGCGCGAATCCCGCGAATCCCGTCCCCTCCCGCCGGTCGGCGGCGATCAGGTCGGCGAGGAAGGTGCCGTGGCCGACGCAGTCCTGCGCGGGGTCGGCGCCGCCGGGCAGCGGGGCGCGGTCGAGGCGCCCGGTGAGCAGGCCGTTCCCGTCCTCGACCCCGGAGCCGAGGACGGCGACGGTGACGCCCTCGCCCTGGCTGAGCAGCCACACCCGGTCGGGTCGCAGGAAGGCCTGCGCCCACGGGGTGAGCTGAGATCCCCTGGTGGACCGCGGCAGGCATCCGTTCTGCCCGTCCTCGGCATCGCGCCGCAGCTGGGTGACACCGGGCAGGGCGTCCGGGGTGTCGGCGGCCGCACCGGCCGCGGCCGGCAGCAGCAGGCCGACGGCCAGGAGCAGCACCGCGGACCGCCCCCCGGCCCGGGGGGCTGCTCCGGTCGGGCGGGACGAGCCGGGTCCGCGCTGCTCCGCGCGGACCGTCGGCGCCGGACGCGGCATGCCGGGTTCCCTTCGTCGGGGTCGGGGGCGGGGACGGGGACGGGGACGGGGTGTGCGGCCGGCGGGAGGGGGTGTGCGGCCGGCGGGGACGCGGGCGGACGGGGGCTCCGGCCGGCTCAGGACCCGACGGTCCAGACCGGCTCCCGGGGCTCCTCCTGCGGAGCCAGCACGAACGCGACCGCCCGCTCGACGGCCGCCGGGGAGGGCTCCGGCCACGGGCCGTCGCCCTGGGCGCGGATGTGCGCGAGCAGCTCCGGGTCCGGCGCCAGCCCGTGCTCCTGGAGGTAGTACGTCACCGTGTCGGTCCAGATCCACCGGCCGTCGGTGCGGAAGCCCATCGGCACGACGGCCCGGCGGCCCGGGTCGACCACGTCGTCCATCAGCATCGTGGTCAGCAGCACCGGCGCTCCGGCCCGCAGGTAGCGGGCGACCGCCTCGCGCTCGCCGTCCTCCTCGATCCGCGGCCGGTCGGGCGCGAAGCCGGGTCCGGCCGCCGGGTCCACGCTGTCGAACACCGCCGCGAGCCGGAACCCGTCGTGCTCTGCCCCGCCCATGCCGTCCTCCTGCTGCCGATCCCTGGTCCGTACACCCTGTCGACGGGCGGACGGGGCCCCGGGGTTCACCGGGCCGGGAGCGCGGTGCGGCGGGCCGGTCACTCCTCTCCCTCCTCCGCCGCCAGGTGTCCGGTCTGCACCTGGACGGTCCGCCGCCGGGTGATGTAGGAACCGCGCCCGGTGGCGAGCGGCCGGGGCCTGACGTTGCCGAACAGGAAGCCCTCCGAGGGCGGGCAGGACATCAGCAGCGCGGGCGAGTTGACCTCCTGGAGCTTGCGCAGCAGCGGGTCGGAGAGCCCCCGGCCGATGCCGTTGGCCCCCCGGGCGACGACCAGGTGCAGGCCGATCTCCGTTCCCTGGGAGAGGTACTCCAGCAGGGCGGCGAAGGGGTGGCTGCTGCTGTTGGCGCCCACCAGGTCGTAGTCGTCGACCAGGACGAACAGTTCCGGGCCGGTCCACCAGTCGCGCAGCCTGAGCCGGGCGGGGGTGATGTCGGCCGACGGGACGCGGTTCTTCATCGCCCGGGACGCGCCGTCGACGATCTGGCGGAGCTTGTCGACGGCGACCGCGTAGCCGAGCCGGTACTCCTCGGGCACCGCGTCGTACAGGCCGCGCCGGTAGTCGACCAGCATGATGCGGGCCTCGGAGGGCGTGTAGGCGGTGGTGATGGCGTCGATCATCAGGCGCAGGAGGTTGGTCTTGCCGGATTCGGTGTCGCCGACGACCAGCAGGTGCGGGTGCTCCTCGAAGTCGTGCCAGAGCGGGGAGAGCTCGGTGTCCTCCAGGCCGATGGCGACCCGCAGGCGGCCCTGGGGGGCCGGGAGGCTTCCGGCGTCCAGGCTCAGCGGGAGCGTCCGCACCTCGGGGGCGCGGGGCCCGCTCCAGTGTGCGGCGACCGCGTCCACCAGGTCGGCGATGCCCTCGCCGAGGTCGTCGGTCCGCCCGGAGCCGTCGATCCGGGGCAGCGCGGCGAGGAAGTGCAGGTGCTCCTCGGTGAGGCCGCGGCCGGGGAGCTTGGGGACCTTGGCGGCGGCCCGCATGTTGATCACGGAGTCGACGGCGTCGCCGAGGCGCAGCTCGAACCGGGTCTGCAGCTGGTCGCGCAGGCCGCCGGCGATCTCGCCCCAGCGGGTGGTGCCGATGACCAGGTGGACCCCGTAGTTGAGGCCGCGCTGGGACATCAGGGTGAGCGGCTGGACGAGGTCGTTGAACTCCTGGCGCAGCGTGTTCCAGCCGTCTACGACCAGGAACACGTCACCGTGCTGCTCCTCCTCGGGCAGGTCGCCCGCCGCCCGGCGGCGGCGGAAGTCGGCGACCGAGTCGACGCCGAGTTCGGCGAAGTACCGCTCCCGGCGGGTGATGACGCTGTTGACCTCGGCGACGGTGCGCAGCACCCGCTCGCCGTCGTGCCTGCCGGTGACGCCGCCCACGTGCGGCAGGCCGCGCAGGGTGGAGAGCGTGCCGCCGCCGAAGTCGAGGCAGTAGAACTGGACTTCGGCCGGGGTGTGGGTGAGGGCCAGGCCGGCGATCAGGCTGCGCAGCAGCGTGCTCTTGCCGCTCTGCGGGGCGCCCGCGACGCCGACGTGGCCGCCCGCGCCGGCCAGGTCCGCGGTGAGCAGGTCGCGCAGCTGGTGGAAGGGGCGGTCGACCACGCCGAGGGGCAGCTTGAGGCTGCCGTGGCTGTCGGCGTGCTCGGTGGTGAGGCCGCGCCGGGGGTGCGGGACGAGCGGGGGCAGCAGTTCGTCGAGGGTCGGCGGGACGTCCAGCGGCGGCAGCCAGACCCGGTGGGCGGGCGGGCCGGCGTCGTGCAGCCGGCCGGTGGCGACCTCCAGGAGGGAGCCGACGGGGGCCTGCTCCTCCTCCGGCTCGACCGGGCCGGTCTGCGGTCGGCGGGGCATCACGTAGTCGGTGCCGTAGGCGACGACCTGGCCGGCGATCGCGGCCTGCCGGGCGGCGCTGCGCTTGGGCCGGTACGGGCCGGAGACGTAGGCGGCCTTGAACCGGGTCAGGGTGGAGATGTCGCTGCGCAGGAAGCCGTTGCCGGGCTGGGAGGGCAGCTGGTAGGCGTCGGGGACGCCGAGGACGCCGCGGCTCTCCATGGCGGAGAAGGTCCGCAGGCCGATCCGGTAGGACAGGTGGGACTCCAGCGCGCTCATCCGGCCCTCGTCGAGGCGCTGCGAGGCAAGCAGCAGGTGGACGCCGAGGGAGCGGCCGAGTCGGCCGATCATGATGAAGAGCTCCATGAAGTCCCGGTGCGCGGACAGCAGTTCGCTGAACTCGTCGACGACGACGAAGAGCGTGGGCAGCGGACGCAGCGCGGCGCCGGCGGCGCGCGCGGTCTCGTAGTCCAGCAGCGAGGCGTAGCCGGCGTCGCGCAACAGCTCCTGGCGCCGGACGAGTTCGCCGTGCAGGGCGTCACGCATGCGGTCGACGAGCGAGGACTCGTCCGCCAGGTTGGTGATCACCGCGGAGGTGTGCGGCAGGGTGTCGAGGCCGAGGAAGGTGGCGCCGCCCTTGAAGTCCACCAGGACGAAGTTGAGCACCTCGGAGGAGTGGGTGACGGCCAGGGCGAGCACCAGGGTGCGCAGCAGTTCCGACTTGCCGGAGCCGGTGGCACCGATCAGCATGCCGTGCGGGCCCATGCCGCCCTGGGCGGATTCCTTGAGGTCGAGGTCGACAGGCCGTCCGTCGGGGCCGAGCCCCAGCGGGACGCGCAGCCGCTGCGGGATGCCGCGCTGCGCCCAGAGCGCGTCGACGTCCAGGGTGTTGAGGTCGCCGATGCCGAGCAGGGCGGTGAGGTCGAAGTCGGTGGCGAGCGGTTCGGCGGCGTCGACGCCGTCGGCGATCCGGTAGCGGGCGAGCCGGGCCGCCAGCCTGGTCGCGGCGGGCAGGGCGAGCGCGTCGGGCCGGCCGAGGTCGGTGACGACGTCCTTGCGGTTGCTGTCCGACCCGACCATGGCGAGCCTGCCGTCCTCGATCCGCAGCCGCAGGGTGGCGCGGGCCGGGGACCACTCCAGGGTGTCGGCGAGGTCGATCAGGACGGCGTTGCGGTATCCGGCGAGGGCCGCCCGGCTCCCGGTGTGCGCGCCGGGACCGTCGAGGACCACGACGGTGAAGGGTTCGTCGCGTTCGGGCGTGGCGTCCGGTTCGAAGCCGGGACGGCCGGTGAACTCCTCCCCGAGCAGCTGCTCGACCTCGCCGAGGCTGCCCGCGACCAGCCGGACCGGTCCGGCGCCGTCCGTGTCGGTCGCGTGCAGGGCGTGCGGCAGCCACTTGGTCCACTCCCACTCGGCCCGCTGCTCACCGGCGGTGACGACGGCGACGGTCAGTTCGTCCGGGCCGTGCACCGCGGCGAGTTGGGCGAGCACGGCGCGCGCCATGGCCCGGGCGGCCGCGGGGTCGTCGGAGCGCAGCAGCACGTGGGCGAAGCCGCGCAGGTGGATGGCCATCGGCTGGTCGTCGACGGTGCCGTAGGCGTGGATGAAGCGGCGCAGCGCGTGGGCGCACAGCGGCTCCAGGTCCTCGACCGGCTTGGTGGCGAGCGGGGCCAGCGGGGTGGCCAGGCGCTGGGCGCCGAGGCCGATCCGGACGTCGCTGAAGTCCGGGTGGGCGGGTCGGCGCTCCCACAGCCGGCTGGTGCCGACCAGCGTCCACAGCTCCTCGGGGGCCGGGTGGCGCCAGGCGAGCGCCCGGCGCTGCGCGTCGATCGAGCGGCGCACCTGGCGGCGCATCTGGGAGAGGTAGCGCAGGTAGTCGCGCCGCTCGGCGCGCAGTTGCTGCTTGCGGTCGCTGGAGCCCCGGATCAGCTGGGTGAGGAGCATGCCGACGGCGGAGAGCGCCATCATGCCCATCGCGACGTAGCTGAGCGCGCCGCTGCCCTGGCTGCCGGCGGGGTGCAGGAACATGAAGACCATCGACAGCGAGCCGAGCGCCATCGGGGCCATGGTGAGCATGCCCGACAGGCCGCTTTGCTTCTCCGGCAGGACCGGCGGCTCCTGCAGCTGGACCTCGCCGTCGGGCATCGCCGGCCCCGGCCGCCGGGGCTTCCGCTTGATCAGCACCACGCCCACCCGGGCCTCCTCACCACCGTCGCCGTCTCCCGGAGTGACGGACGGCGGGGGGCGCCGGGTTCAGCCGGTGTGAACACCCGGCGCCCGACCGGCCGTTCTCCGGGGCGGAGAGCGAAGCGCCCGAAGCGCAGGGTGCGCCCACCGAGCCGAAGGACAGGCATGAGCAACAGTGTCGTCGCAGGACTGTGCCGATTGAGGTTCCACGCACCGGGTACGGCCTTCGAACTGGCGGTCCCCGCCGACGTTCCGCTGGCCGACCTGCTGCCCGCAGTCCTGGGCCACGCCGGCCCCGACCTCGCCGAGGACGGGCTGGAGCACGGCGGCTGGGTGCTGCAGCGCCTCGGCGAGGAGCCGCTGGACGAGGAGCGCAGCGCCGAGGCGCTGGGCCTGCACGACGGCGAGTCCCTCTACCTGAGGGAGCGTCACAAGGCGCTGCCGCCGGTGCACTTCGACGACCTGGTGGACGGCGTGGCCACCGGCGTGAGCGGGCGGGGCGACACCTGGCGCCCGGCCGCGACCCGGGTCCTGTCGCTGGCCCTGGCGCTGACCGCGTTCGCGGCGGGCTGGGTGCCGCTGGCCGTGTCCGGTCCGGGCGCCCCGCGCACGGCGGTCGCGGCGCTGGTGGCCCTGCTGCTGCTGTTCGGCGCGGCCGGCGCCTCCCGGGCGATGGCCGACGCGGGCACCGGCGCCGCGCTGGGCGCGGCGGCCGTGCCGTACCTGGCGCTGGCCGCGTTCCTGGTCCCGCAGGGGCCGGGCGGCGACGACCTGCTGGGGGCGCGGGTGCTGGCGGCGTCCTCGGCCGCGGCCGGTGCCGCGGTCCTGGCGCTGGCGGCGGTCGGCGCGGCGGCGCCGCTGTTCCTCGGGGTGGTCCTCACCGCCCTGCTCGGCATGATGGCGGGGGCCCTGCTGCTCGTCGGGCTGACGCCGTCCGCCGTGGTGGCGGTGATGGCGGTGGCGGCGGTGCTGGTGGGCGCGTTCGTACCGTCGACGGCCTTCCGGCTGTCCGGGCTGCGGCTGCCGATGCTGCCCCGCAACGCGGAGGAGCTGCAGGAGAACATCGACCCGGTACCGGCGTCCGCCGTCCTTCCCCGCGCGCTGGTGGCGGACGACTACCTGATGGCCTTCCACACCGCGATCGGCGCGGTCTGCGCGGCCTGCCTGGCGGTCCTGCCGTTCATCGACGGCTGGGCCGGGCCCGCCGAGACCGCCGCCCTGAGTTTGCTGCTCCTGCTGCACGCGCGGGCCGTCGGCAGCATCCGCCAGCGGCTGGTCGTCCTG
This sequence comes from Kitasatospora terrestris, assembly GCF_039542905.1. Lineage (NCBI taxonomy): Bacteria > Bacillati > Actinomycetota > Actinomycetes > Kitasatosporales > Streptomycetaceae > Kitasatospora > Kitasatospora terrestris. The sequence goes on along the minus strand of NZ_BAABIS010000001.1, from coordinate 7,828,506 downwards.
CTGCCGGGCGTGTTCGGCATCCTGCTCCTGCTCGCCGGCACCGTGGCCGCCGCCCCGGCGACCGGGCGCCTCGCCCTGGCGGGCGCGCTCCCGGCCGTGGGCACGGTGCTGCTGGTTGTCGGCTGGACGGTGCCCGGCCGGCGGCTGCTCCCCTACTGGGGGCGCGCCGCCGACATCCTGCACTCCCTGTGCGCCCTGGCCCTGCTGCCGCTGGCGCTCCAGGCCTGCGGCGTCTACCACCGGCTGCGCGGCCTGGGCGGCTGACGAAAGCCGGGGGGCGACGGGCGGGCCCCGGCCGGGGCCCGCCCGTCGCCCTACTGCTCTCCCCCCTCCGGCTGCTCCCCCGCGGGCGGCGGCGTCCAGCCGTACACCTTCGCGCAGATCCTCAGGAGGACCGCCAGTTGCTGCGGGGTCGCCCCTGCGATCCACAGCCTGGCGTCGCGGTCGTACTCCTCCCGGATCGCGACGGCCATCGCATACTCCACCGGGTTCGTCCCTGCGATCCAGTCCTTGGCGTCCTGGTTGATGCCCATGCTGCCGCGGAGGAACGCCGCCAAGCCGTCCGGGTCCTCCACGCGCATCTGTTCGATCCGCTCCTTGGCCTTCTGCTTGTTCGCCTTCGTGGAGGCGTCGGTCTGCAGTGCCCGGGGTGCCTGGTCCTTCCACTTCTTGGTCGTCTGCTCGATCCCCTTCTTGAGCTCCGAGCGGCTGTCCTTGGCGAACGCGTCCGTGCTTTCCGCGTTGGCGTTCTCGGCGAGGACGTGACGGGCCCGGCCCTTCGCCAGGAGGTCGGACGCCCCGGTCACGGTGAGCGCGTCCATCCCGTTCGCCGGGAAGTCGGGCACCTCCGCCCGGCACAGCTCGGTGGCCAGGCGCCGGTACTCGGCCGCTACCTGCTCCGCTTCCGCCAGCACGCTGCGCACGAGTCCCAGCGCATCGGGGGAGAGCCGGTTGCGGAGGCTGTAGAGCTCGTTCAGGTAGGGCAGGGCGCGCCTGGCCAGCTGGATGCCGGTCATGTCGTCGATCTCCATCAGCCGGGCGAAGGCTTCCGTGACCTGATCCTCCCGGAGGGGGTGCGACCGGTCCTCGATGCCCCGCTCCTCCTGGCTGTGGCCGAGGTAGAAGTGCACCGCGTGCCTGATCGCCGCCCGGTCGTCGGGGTGGAACTCCCCGGGGAAGTCCCCGCCCCCGAGGTGCGTGTCCCCCTCTCGCGGGTACGTGAGGAACATCCGGCCGTACAGGCGCCCGAGGGCGTCCTCGAACCTCAGCCCGCGGGTCCATCCCTTGGACTGCGCGAGTTTCGGCAGCAGGTCCCCCTCGGTCCGGTGCGGGCTGACGTCGATGGACACCACCTCGATGCCGGCGAACGCCATCTGGTCGATGACACCGCTGCGCATGCCGACGGCGCCGACGATGTCGAAGTTGTTCTTGAGGTAGCGCAGCAGGGCGAGTTCCTTGCGCCGGCTGCCGGTCGACGCCCAGTTCCAGTACTCCCGCAGGCTCGGTCCGGACCAGTTCTCCGGCTTCTCACCCATCAGGATGACCTTGACGTCCGGCCCGAGCGCCTCCTTCACCTCCTCGATGACCTGCAGCACGCCCTCTTCACCCGTGTCGAGCGCGGGCGCGTTGGCACCGGCCCGCCCGCTGTGGCCGCTGCCGCGGTAGGTGACGATGACGTACTTCTGGCCGTGCTGGAGGCCACCGCGCTCCGCGGCCGTCAGGTCCTGTTCGAAGGCCCTGCCCTCTTCCTCGGTGTAGCGCCCGAAGCCGTCGAAGAAGTGGTTGTCCCGCTCCCGGAACCAGGCGCTCAGGGCCCCCTCGCGGAGTTGCCGCAGCGCGTTCCGGTCGCCCTTGTCCATATGGTTCGAGAGCAGTTCGTGCAGTTGCACGGCTTCTTCCCGACGCTGGATCCGCTCCACCGCACGCAGCAGTTCCGGGTGGTCGCGCAGCAGTTGCGCCAGGACCTCGGGCGAGGGCTTCGGCTGGCCTTCCTGCCAGGTTTCCCGCGTGAGTCTCCGCAGCGCGGTCTGCCAATCGCGCTCGGCCCCCGTCCTGGGGGCGAAGTAGTTCGCCACGTCCTCCGAAGCGTCGGTCTCCTTGCGGCCGAAGTCATCGGGCCGCCCCTTCGCCGTCGTGTAGACGGGCAGTTCCTTCGCCGTCGTGTAGGCGACTCTGCGGCCTGCCTCGACCAGGTCGTCGTGGAGGTTGAGCATCCCTTCGGCCTGCTCCAGCGTCTCCGTGCCGACGTTCCAGATCAGCAGGTCGTGGTCCTGATTCGCCGTCATCGCCGCCCGGACGTGGTACATGTCGCCGGAGTTCTCCGCCTTGATCACGTACGTCTTCCGGCCGTCGAGCACGCTCACCACCCGGTCCTTGGGCAGGTGGTCGGCCACGGTGACCGCCCGGACGTGGGCCTGGGCCAGGTCCTCGCCGGTGCGGTCCCACTCCTGCTGCTCTCCGGCGACGCGCCAGGCGAACCGGTGCGCCCCGGTGTCCCCGGTCCTGGTCACGTGCAGCAGGAGGTCGGTCCCGTCGGCCCGGGTGATCACGACCGTGGCGACCCGGCCGGACTCCGGCACCGGAGTCGTGCCGGGCATCCTGCGGAGGTTGGCCTCCAGGTTCTCCAGCGCCGCGCTGCCGGTGCCGTACTCGTACAGCAGCGGATCGATCTGCTCGACCGGGGGGGCGACCCCCTGCCTCTCCGCCTCCCTCATCGCGCGGTAGCCGACGGGCAGGGTGATCCGTGTCTCCTGGTCCGCGACCAGGCTCCTGACCCGGTTGCGAATGCGCCGCCACGCCACCTGCGGGTGGGCCGCCGGCGCGGCGGTGTCCTGGTCCGGCGCGTGCTGCTGCGACTCGTGCGCCAGCCGCACCGGGGCGGGCCGGTCAGGGTCCATGGGGTCGTGCTCGGTGACGGGAGGGACCGGTTCCTGCTCCGGGCGGAGGAGCTCCTGCCCGGCCGGGGCCACCCGGACGTCACCGTCCTCGACGTGGAGGCGCAGCCAGTTGCCGGGACCGTCGACCAGGGGCCGGCCGTCGGCGCCGAAGCCGACGTTGCGGGCCACCACGGCCCGGGCGTCGTGGCCGGCGGTCAGGAAGACGGAGCCGTTGCCGGCGAAGGCCACCGGGTGGGTCAGCCGGGCCAGGTTCTCACTGAGCGGCTGCCCGGTGCGGGCGGCCTCGGCCTGGCGGGCCACGATCAGGTCGTGCAGGGCCTTCATGGTCCTGCCCGCGAAGGAGTGCGCCCCGCCGACCGCGCTGTTGCAGGACAGGAAGCGCACCTCCTCGCCCTGCCACCGCCCGGCTTCGGCGAGCCGCAGCAGCGCCCCCGCGAGCTGATCCGGGGTGACCCGCTCGCCGTTCAGGAGCGGGGCGCCGTCCTCGGGGCGGCCGTGGAAGACGACGGTGAAGTACGGGTCGTCGTGCGGGAGCGCGCGCAGTGCCTCCAGCAGGCCCTGGAAGGCGTCCGAGGCGCGGGTCGCCGGGTCGGCGAGCAGGTGGATCCCCTCCCCGGCGCCCGGCAGCGGGGTGGCGAGCAGGTCGGCGACGGCGTCGGGGACGGAGTTGCGCAGGATCGTCTCGCCCTCGGGGTGCAGCGCGGTGAAGAGCACCCGCTGGTGGCCGGCCGAGTCCAGCTCGGTGGTCTCGCTGATCGGCACCTCGATCTCGATCGGGACGAGGCCCTTCTCGGTGAGCGTCCGGTCGCCGTCGCGGAAGGTGACCTCGACCTCGGCGTATCCGGTGTAACGGGCCGTCGGGACGGGCACCTTGGCCCCGGCGACGGTCTTGCCGGACGCCCCGCCGGACGGCCCCTCGCGCCATCGCCGGCCGTACCCGACGGTGCCCAGGCCGGTGAGGTCGACGTCGGTGCCCTTCGGCCCGGCCTTCGCGCCGCCCTGGAACTGGACGTCCCACTGCGTCCAGTCCAGCCGGGTGGTGCGCCCGCCGCCGCCGGTGTCGTTGGCGGGGCTGAGCGCGGCGGCCGTGTTGTCCCGCTGGTACTCCAGTTGGACGATCGAGACGGAGGCCGTGACGTCGGCGTCGTCGACGAGCAGGCGCCGGCCGACCGACGGGGTGGTGGTGCTGCGGCCGCCGGGCGCCAGGACGTCGCGGTCCGGCCCGTCGTCGAGGTGCCGGACCTCCCGCCCCCGGGAGACCGATCCGAACAGCGCGGACAGCTGGGCGTGGCTGTGGGTGTTGCGGGCGACGGACTCCAGCCAGGACCAGGTGCCCGGCGCGAAGAAGCTCGCGCCGAACACGGTGAGCAGGTCCCGGACGCCGGAGGTGTCGTCGATCCAGCGCAGCACCCCGACGTCGCGGACGCCCTCCCGGAACAGCGACTCCGGCGGCCTGCGCAGCTGCAGCACACCGACCTCCTGGGGCGTGCGCAGCGGCGGGAACCCCTCCGTCGGGGCGCCATGGCGCAACGGCACCACGGCCTCGTCGCGGCCGGTCTCCATCAGCACGTCGGCGTGGACGGTCGCCTCGACGAGCGAGCGCCGGTAGCGGCCCAGCCCGGTCAGCCGGTCGCCGAGCCGGGTGATGCTCCGGCCGACGCCGCCGAGCACCGACCTGTCGCCGTCCGGGGGCCGCTGCGCACGGTCGGGACGGACGGCGTCCGCGGGGTGCAGCACGACGGGCGGCCGGTGCTCGAGGCGGATCTTGAGGACCACTTCGGCCTGGTGGGCCACCGCGGCCACCTTGCTCTTGACCGCGGTGCCGCCGGAGCCGGAGTCGCTGCCGTGCTCCAGGCGGTTCACGCCCGTCGCGTAGGTGAAGGTCGGTCCGACCAGCGGTGCGGTCCCGGAAGCCGTCGGGTCTCCCGTGACGTGGACGCCGAAGGAGTACGCCGTGCCGCTGCCGCCACCGGTGTTCGTCGCGCCGTCGGAGCTGGTGAGCGAGGTCTGGTGGCCGGTCCCGATGTTGAACTCGACCTGCGGCGGCCGCCCGGTCGGGACGAGCCCGACCACCTCGGCGGTGATCAGCGCCCTGCTCCGGCCGTGCTCCACGACCAGCGGATGACCGGCCATGACCGACTTGAGGTGGATCTGCAGCCGGTCGAAGTCCAGCGCGTCGGACAGCTCCCGCGCCATGCCCGCCCAGTCCCTGCCAAGGAAGTGGGCGGCGGTGCGGCTCCCGTCACCGAGCCGGACGGCGCCCAGGCCGCGGACCAGGTCGTGCACGGTGCCGCTGCGGTCCTGGTCGAGGTGGACGGCGGTGATCACGTCGGAGGAGCCGAACCGGTGGTTCGGCAGCATCCTCGAGGCCGCCTCCCGGACGCGCTGGGGCGCGGCCACCACGGCGGACGCCGTGACGGGCTCCGGCGACGCGATCGCGTGCGACCGCCCGGTCGTCTCGAAGGCGATCGTGAACACGGCGTCCACGTCGGTGATCCGGGCGGGCTCGGTGCTCTTGCTGCGGCTGTTGGTGCCGCCCACCCGGTCGATCGAGACGCCCTTGACGAGGTCGCGGGTGCGCGTGTGCTCGCCGGTGAGGTTGACCCACGGGAGGGTGAGCCCGAGTCGGCCGCGGAGGCGGAGCCGGGTGCGCAGGTCCGCGGTGGTTCCGGTGGTGGTGCGCTGCTGGCTGCCCGACTCGAACTCGAAGCCGGTGAGCAGCTCCTCCCGGGGCCGCGGGCGCACCAGGTCGCCCCCGATCACGACCGTGCCCTTCCAGCCGTCGAAGTCGAGGGGCACCCGGATCCGCCCGCCCCGGCTGAGCCGGGACAGCGCCGACGTGAGGCCGTACGCGTCGACGGACCGGGCCAGCCGGGCCTCGGCGGCGGCGGGCACCGGCTTGCCGGTGTGCTCCCGGAGCGCGTCCAGGACGGTCCTCAGCACCGCGGTGTCACCGCGGCCGAGGCTGAGCACCACGTCGGACTGGCCGAGGCGCAGCGGCGGCGCGGCCGGGGCGCCGGCCGGGCCGGGAACAACGTGCTGCGGCTCCGTCAGGGCCCGCTCGTGCAGCCCCGGCGGCACCACGAAGCCGTGCCGCTCGTTCCCGCCGATCGTGTGCGGCTCGGTGTGGGCCTGCTCGAGGCTCAGCTCGGCGGTGAGCCGCACCGGCCCGTAGTCCCGCCCGTTGGCCTTCAGCAGCACCTCGAAGTCGGCCCGGTACAGCTCCTGCGGGCTGCGGTACTTGCCGTTGGCGTAGCCCTTGTCGGACTCTCCGCTGCGCCAGCCGTCCCGGATCCGCGACTCCGCGGAGGACACGACGGTGCCCTGCAGGACGTCGCCGAAGGGCTTGCCGGAGGACTTCAGCACGTCCTCGTGGGTGAACACGCTCCCCTTGCCGGCCAGTTGGACCTGGCCGGTGACGGTGTCGGAGCGCAGGTGGCGGGTCGAGCCGAAGGTGCCGGTCTCGCGGACCGGGTTCAGCTCGGCCGTCCCCTGGCTGCGCAGGTGGACCATCCGGCGCAGCCGCACGGTCGTGGCGAGGTGGAGGTCCTTCAGCGGTCCCGCCGTGACCTCGGGGCCGCGCAGCGCGGTGCCGCGCGACATTCCGACGACGTGGGCGCTGACCGCACTGTGCGAGTAGGCCTCCAGGACCTCCGCGCGGACCTGGTGCCAGGTCTTCTCGCCGAGCAGCACCCGCCCGACCCGGTCGAGCTCCTCGTGGAGCGGGGCGATGTCGCGCAGGTCGCGCACGACGGTGGTGTCGGGCAGGCCCGACCACACGTCCTCCACCGGCGCCGGGACCTGGTCGCCCACCGCGTGGGCGGGCCCGACGGGCGGCGCGAGCGGCCCGTCGGCGACGAACTCCGGCGGCCGGGTGCCTGCCACGACCTGCGCGGCCTCGGTGACCAGGACGGCCTCGTCCTGGTCGATGACGGTGCGGAAGCCGAGGCCCACGTGGGTCGTCTCGTCGGCGGGCCGCGGCAGCGCCCCGCCGCGCCAGCCGAAGGTGACGGTCAGCTCGGCCGTCCCCTCGAACAGCACCGCCGGCCGCTTGACCTTGGTGCCGTTCCCCAGGTCGGTGCCGGTGCCGCGCAGCTCTACCCCGTCCCGCCCGGCCCGGGCGCCCGCCCCGACGCCGCCCAGGGGGTTCGTGCTCGTCCGGTTGGCGATCGACGACGGCAGCACCTGCCCCTCGTGGCTCTTGGTCGTCTGCTCGACCTGCGACCGGGTGGTGGCGGTGGAGATGTTGAACTCGGTGCTCGGAAGGGTGCGGACCTGGTGCATCCGGGAGACCGTCCCGCCGCCGACGGTGATCACCGCGGCCGCCCCGAGCGGACTGTCGTCCACGATGGTCAACCGCTGGCCGGCCATCGTCGCCTTCAACTCCTGGTGCAGGGTACCGAGGTCGAGTCCGGTCAGCAGCCTGCGCCGCAACTGCGGCCAGCGGCTGCCGAAGTAGCGTTCGGCCGCCTCCTCGAAGCCCGCCACGAACTTCCCCGTCGACGGCGCCGCAGGCCGGTCGTTCGGGCCCATCAGCTCGATCCCGCCCTGCTCGTCCTCCCCCTGCGGCCGGCGGGGAGGGTCGAGCGGCCACACGTCCGAGACGATGTGCGAGCCGGCCAACCGCCGGTGCTCGGACACCTCCCGGGGCACCGCGAAGTGCGCCTCCGCCGTCGGCGGCAGGTCGGCCCTGTCCAGCTTCGGCACCGCGACGTGGCCGGTGAGCGGCAGCTCGATCGGCTGCGGCGCGTGCCACGGGCCCGGTGCGCCCTGGAACCTGGCGTCCAGGAACTCCACGGTCAGCGTGAACGGCGTCTCGAAGACGTCGGCCGGCTCGGTGGTCTTGCCCCGGGCCGAGGTCCGGCTCGCCTCGGCGGTGCTGCCGCCCGTCAGCGAGCCGCGCTGGTGGCCGAGGGCCTCCGCAAGGTCACCGGAGGTGCCGAACTTCGCTCTGAACTGTGCGCCGATGCTCGTCCGGGTGAGCCGGTCGGCGGTGACGCCGACCGTGCTCTGCTGCTCCGAGCCGTACTCGAACTCGAAGCCGTCCAGCTCCCTGAGGTGCCTGCCCTCGCCCACGGTGGCGCTGATCCTGATCTCGCCGGACCACCGGCCTGCCCGGAACGGCACCTCCCGTACGTCCCCGCGGGACAGCGCGGACATCGTCGGACGCAGTGCCTCGGCGCCGAACAGGCTCTCCGCCAACGTCCGCGCGGCCTTCGCGTCCCCGTGCAGCGCCTCGGCGAACCGGCCCTGGAGGCTGCCGAAGTCCAGGCCCCCGATGTTGTCCAGGTGCATCAGCACGTCGTACGCGGACAGCCCGCGCTCCCGGAAACGGCCTGGTGGAGCCGGAACCGGGGGCGGCTGCTCGACCACGGGCTGTTCGACCAGCGGCTGCTGGGCAGCGTCCGGGTTGAGGGCCTGCTCGATCACCTGGTCCAGGGCGAGGTGCTCGGGCTCGGGCTGGACTTCCGGCTCCGGCTGGACCACCGGCTCGGGCTCCGCCGTTGCGGTGTCCATGAACTCCCGGAAGCCGGCGAACACCTGCTCCTCCGCCTCGGTCCGGCCGACCTGGTTGGCCCCCTCCGGGTGGTCCGCCCGCGGGTCCGTTCCGAAGAGGTGTACCAGCAGCGGCACCAGCTCGGGCACGTGCTCCCGCACCCACGCGGCGCCGTTGTTGCGCGGCAGTCGGGTGGCCGGGTCGTTCCCGTGGTTGTGGCCGAAGTACGCGGTGACCAGCTGCGCGAAGAACTCGTGCTCGTTGCGCGCCGAGTAGTTGCCCACCCGGTCGCCGCCCGCGTCGTGCAGCCCGCCGTCCGGCCACGCCGTGACGTCCTCCTCGCCGAAGAGCTCGGACAGCGCGTCGGCGACGCTCCGGTCCCGGTAGGCCTGCCGGACCAGCTCCTCCTGCTCCGGGGTGAGGGCGAACCGGTGGATCGCGTGGGCCAGTTCGTGGACGGAGGTGGAGTACCCCTCGGGGTGGTCCAGGCCCGGCCCCACCGTCGTCCGGGCACCGAGCAGGTTCTCCTCGGTGATCAGGACGAGCCCGTTCGCGTTGGAACCGCGGACCACCGCCCAGTCACGGCCGTCGTCCGTGCCGTGCGCGGGACCGAAGAAGCCGGGCACCTCCGTGATCGGGACGTCGCGCGGCACCACCTCGACGTGCACACCCGCGTCCACCAGACGCTCGGCGATGCCCTTGTTCGACAGCATCCGCGCGACCAGCGCCTGCGCGGTCCGGCGGGCGGCGACCGGCTGCCGGGTGCGGGGGTCGACGTCGACGAGCAGTCGGGCCGCCGCCTGCGCGAAGTCCTCCGGCCCCAGTTCGGTGTACAGGCTCTCCACGAAGCCGCTGTCCGCGGCGCGCGTGCGCCGCTCCTCGCGCGACAGGTGCTCCAGTGCCTGCACCCGCTCGTGCAGCGGCCCGGGCACCGGCATGTCACCGCCGCCGAGCCCGACCGGCGGCCGGTCGGGCACGACCCGCCCGTCCTGCCCGGTGGTCGGCGGGGCCGACAGTGTCTCGTCCTGCCGGAAACGCTGCGCGTCCCGGCCCTGGTGGTCCGACCCGCCCTCGAACGGGCGCTTCGAGGAGCTCTGCGACACCATCTGCTCGCCCGACGTGCTCGGAACCAGCTCCAACGGGGTGTAGTGGTTCCCCGAGAGGTCGAGGTAGATGTCCCTGGCCTCCGGGTCGTAGTGGCCGTCCATCGGCCCGACCTGGTGCCACATGTCCCCGACGCGGATGTGCATGCGCAGGCGCAGCGCGGAGGCCAAGAGCACCGGAACCAGCTCACCGGCGGCCCCGGCCCAACTGCCGGGTGTGCGGACCGCGGTGACCAACGCGTCGAAGGTCGTCCCGGACCTCGTCGCGAGGTCCTCGATCCCCGATTGCCGGTTGCCCTCCATCCAGGAGGTGAGTTCCTGTCGCGCGTCCCCCGCCCCGATGGACATGTGGAGGGCGGCGGTGACGGCGTGGTAGAGGGAGTCCCCGTCGTGCGGCACCGACCGCAACACCTGGACGTGGACGTTCGCCATGCCGAGCAGGTACTCCGCGTGCGCGGTGCGGACGGCCTGCTGGAGCGTGGGCAGGTACGGCAGGTACGCCGCCATCGAGGCGTAGTCGTTCTCGACGCTCGAAAAATCCACCGTCTTCCGGAAGACGGTGTCGTAGGACCCATTCAGGTAGGCCTGGCCCTCCGGGGATCCGTACGTGTACGTGCTGTAGACCTGGCGGAGTTTCTCGTACCGGCGCTGCAGGTGCTGGACGCGGTTCACCATGAACCTGGTGTGCGTCACCTGCACGTGGCGCTCCTTGGGCAGCAGCCTCTTCCTGATCTCGACGAGGTCCTCGTAGGCGAAGCCGCGCTCATGGCTGTACACCTCCGACGCCTTGGGCCACTCCCCCGCTTGCGGCACATACGGAGGGGCGCCCTCCACCCTGCTGTCGTAGGGCTTGGCGTACCGACCGGAGGCGGTGGGCGGCTGCGAGACGACCACGCGCTCGTAGCCCACGGGTTTGCCGCCGACCTTGGTCCTGCCGTCGCTCTGGCGGTGCCATCTCTCCATCCGGGACGATCCGGTGGCGCCGTACTCCTCCAGGTACGAGACGCGGTGGCCGATGAGGGCGACCGACTCCAGGTTTCCCGATCGGAATCCCAGGTGATCCACGTGGTAGCGCTGCTTGAGGTATTCGTACAGGCGCAACTGCCCGATCCTGGTGCCCCCCGTCCAGGCGGACGTCAGCTCGTCCTGCGCCCGCCAGAATCCGGTGATGTGGTGAATGCCGTCACGGCCGAGTTCGGAGCGCATGCCCGTGACCAGGTTGTCCCACTTGCCGCTCCGGCTCGGGTGGGGGTCACCCGTGATGATCACCGCGTCGTAGCTGTGGGCGAATTCGCGCAGGATCTGCCGCACGCCCTCGAAGCTCGTGTCGTGCTCCAGCCGGCCGGACACGTTGGCCCATTTCGCCGCTTTGCCGGTGAAGCGGGACCAGAGCACGAGGACCTTGGAATCCTGCGGCAGCGTCGGGATGCCGTGCCGCTCCTCCAGCCACTGGCCGATCAGCGGGTCGAAGGTGCGGTCGTTCATGCCCCAGGCATCGCGGATGGTGTGCCGGAGTGGCTCGCTGAAGTGCTTGCCGAGGTAGTAGGTGGCATCGGTGACACCCCTGACCGACTGCTTGATGTCCTCGGGGGACAGGCGTGACACCCCCCGGGCGGTCTTCAGGAGCTGGATGGCATTCTGATGCAGCACGGTCCCGAAGGCTTCCTTCGTCGCGCTCGCCGCCTTCACCACGTGGATGCGTTCGCGGGGGATCCCGGCGGAGCGGTAGAACTGCTCGATCTCCCGGGACTTGTCCATGGCCGGGTCGTGGCCGAACTCGTGGGGATCCGGCCCGCGTGCGATCAGGACCTGCAACCGGTCGTTGTGGAGCATGGCCGCGGCGATCCCCCACTGGTCGCCGGACGCGTACCCGGGGTGCTTGATGATCCACGGGCCCTCGGCCGGCGGGTCGATCCATCCCTGCCCCGCCATCTGCGGGGGGACGGCGCCCTCGTCGGTGTGCAGCGGCTCGGAGACCGGGTCCACCCAGACGTGGCTCCGCTCGTGCGGCGCCGCCGCGTCGCGAGCCTGCTGCCAGGTCAGGTCCTTCGGACCGGAGGTCGGAGGCCGCTCCACGTCGCCGACGATCCTGGAGATCAGCGACAGGTGCCGCTCGCGCAGACCGCCCTGCCGCAGACCCGCCGGCGCCGGGGCACGCGGATCGCCGATCAGAGTGCCGTCGACCTCCGGACGGTGCGGAAGGTCCTCCGTCCGGTACTCGTCCCGCAGACCCAACTGGTGACCCAACTCGTGCACATAGTCGAGGGAGTCACCGTCCACCCACCACGCGTTCTGGTCCATCACCCGGTCCCGGCCCACCAGGTCCACCGTCAGATGCGCATCCGCACCCGGCTCGACCCGCACCACCGTGACATGCATCAAGTCACCGTTCGCCAACCGGTAACCGGGCCCGTTGAGATGCTCCTCCACCCCAGCGACCAACTTCTCCCACACCCCGGCCGCACCCTGCCCAGCACCCTCCCGGAACGCGACCCGCACCGTCAGATCGGTGTGCTCCTCACCACCGTGCACAAAACGCCGCGCATCGAACGACGACCGCACCACGAAACGCGGCCGCCGATCCACCCGCCCCTGCTGAACCGACTGCTCCACCACATGGTTCACGGCGGTACTCGGGGACAGCGCGTCCGCGATCAGGTCGTCGATGCTGTCGATGGGGGTCGCGTGCCCGTCCTCCTCTGGGCGCGGCTGCTCGCGGTGGGCGAAGGCGTCTTCGTGGGTGCGTTCGTGGGTCCGCCAGGCGACCTCGTCGAAGTGGCCGAGGGCCCACAGTTCGCGGTAGTGGGTGAAGAACTCGTCGCCGTACGCGCGCTTGAGCGCGGCGGCCCGGTCCTGGCCGATGACGTGCGTCCGGGCCAGGTCTTCGAAGGCCCGGGCGGCTTCGCGGAGAGCGGGGGCGGCCTGCCGCTCGAAGGAGGCGTGCTCGACCAGCTCGTCCGCCAGCTCGTTCCGGCGCTGTTCCCACTGTTCCTGGCGGGTGGTCAGGTCCTCGGCGGTACGGAACAGTTCGTCGAAGGCGTGTTCGGTCCGCTGGGTGTGGCCCTCCGCCAGCCGGTCGCGGGCGTGCTCGGACAGGACGCCGTGGGCGTGGGCCGCCGCCTGCGCGGCGGTCTCGGCGGTGCGGTGGGCCGCCGCCCGGGCGGCGCGGTGCAGCAGCAGGTCGCGGATGTTCCCGGCCTCGGTGAGGCCCTCGATCGCGCGGCGGAGGACGGCCGGGCGGTCGGCGTGTTCGAGGGACTGGTGGTCCACGGCTTCGGCGAGGTCCCGGGTCACTCCCTGCTTGGCCCGGTGGATGTCCCCCGCGGTGACGCCGAACTGTTCGGCGAGCGCGTGGTGCCGGGGGTCCAGGTGCCAGGACTCGGCCGCCTGCTCCACCTTTTCGAAGGTGTTCCGGATCGCGCTCTCGCGGGCCACCTGGACGGCGAGTTCGCGGGGCAGGCCGCTGAGGTGGCCGCCCAGGGCCAGTTCGAACAGCTTCACCGCCTCGGCACGGTCGCGGCGCTCCCCGGTCGCGGGGTCGAGCGGGCCGGTGATCTCGGCGAAGTCCTCGGCGACCCGTGCGCGCAGCTGTTCCTTGATCGCCTTCACACCGGCGTCCGAGGGCTTCGGCTGCCCGGTCACCCCGGCCGCGGCGAGCAGGTCCCGGTCGTCCGCCGAGAGCCGTTCGTACCAGCCGCTGTCCCGGGTCACGACGTCGACCAGGCGGTCGGCCTCGGCGAGGGCGCGCTCGCGGTCGGCGTGCAGGGCGAGTTCCTCGCGCAGCCGGACGGTGAGCCCCTCCAGGGACTTCTCCGCCTCCGCCCGGGCCGCCTCGGCGTCGTCCTCGGTCCGGTGGGCGGGGCCGGTCCCCTCGGCCGGGGCGTAGAGCCGGGCGGCCTCGGCCTCGGCCCGGGCCAGGAACCCGCTCTCCGTTCCCGTGCGGACCGCCCGCAGCGCGGCCTCCGGCAGCGGGGCGGGCGCGCGGGTGGGGCCGGTGCCGTCGCCGATGAGCTTCGGGGTGCCCGTGGCCTCCAGGGCCTGCTCGAAGCGCTCGCGGGCCATCCGGACGTAACTCTCGCGCACCGCCGCGACGCGCACCAGTCCGTCCAGGTCGGCGAGGATCCGGTCGCGGTCCTGCGGCCGGGCGGCCAGTTCCTGGTTCAGCATGTCCTGGGCCCGGCGGCGCACCGCCGCGGGCAGGTCCGCCGGCACGTGCTCGGGGAAGTGCACGGACCCCTCGGCGAACTGTTCGGCCAGCAGGTCCGCGGCCGCTTCGTCGAGCGGGTGGCCGCTGCCGTCGGGGTCCTTGCGGTGCTGTTCGGCGGCTTCGGAGAGCTTGGCATCGTAGGCGTCCTGGAGGTCCCGCTGGGTCTGCCGCCACTGCTCGGCCCGGGTGCCGTCCGGCTCGGTGCGGATGTGCTCGGGGGCTTCGGCGTAGTGGTAGGCGGGTCCGGCGGGGGTGTGGTCCGGCCGCGCGCCGTCCTGCGGCGGGTGGGACGGCCGGTCGCCGAAGGCCAGTGCCCCGGGGAGCCGCCGGCCCCGGTCGAGCTGTCCCTCCGTCGGTACCTCGGTGTACCCGTCGGGCACCTGCTCGGGGTGGTGCGCCCCGAGGAGGGAGCCGCGCTCGACGGGCTGCGGCTCGGGGTTCTCGGCGGTCGGGCGCCGGAACTCCAGCCACTCGCCGCCCCGGACCAGCACCGGCCGCCCTGCCGCGTCGTAGCCGACGTGGGAGGCGACCACCAGGTGCCCGCTCTCCCCGGAAACGACCTCGTTGCCCTCGACCTTGGGGACGAAGAACACCTTCCCCGTCGCGGCCAGTGCCGTACTGCCCAGGCCCTTCTCGCCCACCTCGCCCAGCAGCTTCATCACCTCGGCGACGTAGTGGCTGCTCAGGCCCTTGCCCGCGAGGCCGCAGACGACGAACTGGAGGGCATCGGTGCCGTTCCAGGCCTTGGTGGTGACGAGGTCGGCCAGGGTCCGGACCATCTCCTGAGGGGTGATCACCCGACCGTCCCGGACCGGCAGGCCGTCCGGCCCGCCGTGGACGGCCACGGTGAAGGTGTTCTGGCGCGCCGGGAAGCGTGAGAGCGCTTCGTGCAGCTCCCACCGCTGGGTGCGGTTCAGCTTCAGGTCGCCCAGCCAGTGGCCCTTCGCCGCGGAGCCGAAATCGGACAGCGGCTCGCCGTACTGCTTCAGGTCCAGGTAGGTGCGCACTTCCTCGAGGAGGACCCGGTACGCCTCGGTGCCCGGGGCGGGCAGCGTGCTGTCGTGGCCCTCCTCCCCGGTCAGGGGGTGGTCGTCGGCCCGGGCCAGGGCCCGGTTGATCATCGCCTTGGCGCGCTGCTCGGCCGCCTCCTGCGTCTCGTTCGCGGCGGCCTTCTCGTAGGCCGCCACGAACTTGTCGGTCAACGGGCCCGTGTGCTCAGCCCGGTTCTCCGGCCTGAGGTTGTTGCGGACCTCGGTCTCCAGGTCCGCCCGGACCTTCGGCGGCACCGTCCGGTCGCCGGTCCGCAGGTAGTGCTCGGCGAGGGTCTCCGCGACGACGCCCTTGAGCCGGTTCGCGGCGATGTGGTGGAGGTCGCCCACCATGAGTCCGGTCAGCGCGTTCAGGTCCACCTCGTGCACGGGACCGGCGACCCACTGCGCGTCCACTTCGAGGATCTTCAACGACTTGAACTGCGCGAACCCGTCGAAGGCCTCGAGCTTCAGCAGTTCACCCAGCACGACCCCGGGCTTCCCGAGGGGACCGTCCTCGGTGAGCGGCAGGCGGTGGAACTGCTCCTGCCACTCCTG
Source organism: Kitasatospora terrestris (assembly GCF_039542905.1). Classification (NCBI taxonomy): domain Bacteria; kingdom Bacillati; phylum Actinomycetota; class Actinomycetes; order Kitasatosporales; family Streptomycetaceae; genus Kitasatospora; species Kitasatospora terrestris. The sequence continues at coordinate 7,813,216 of NZ_BAABIS010000001.1, read as the reverse complement.
CCGGCGGGTCAGCGCCTCGGCGGGCGGCCCCACCAGCCGCCGCCACGCGGTCCGCTCCTTCGGGTCGACCACGGAGCGCACGACGGCGTCGACGGAGGAAACGTTGATCTTCTGGTGCATGGCCAGGGCCACCACCGCGGTCGACTCCGTGCCCTTCTGCCCGTGCAGGTACTCCTGCACGTAGTGCTGGGCCGCCACCAGCGACTGCGCGCCCTGCACATAGTCGATCATCAGCACCTTGCGGTTGCCCAGCCGCTCCGGCGTCAGCTGCCCGAGCACCTCCGCGAACGCCTTGTCGAGGTGCGCGAGTTGACGCTCGTTCGGGGTCGGCTTGGGCCGCCCCATGTGGTCGGTCAGGCCCTGCGCGGCAGCCGCCCACGGCTCGCGGGCCCCGGGCCGGAAACTCGACAGCGGCATCGACACGGGCCGGTGGCCCAGCTCGCTCAGGTACGCGACGACGGCTGCCGGACTGCGCCCGAGGCCCAGGTAGAAGTACTCGTCCGGCGGGTACTGCTCGACCACCCGGTCCGCGGCCAGGCCGACCGCCTCCAGCACCTCCAGGTACTCCGTGCGCCGCTCGTACGCGGTGAAACGCCGTGCGTCGGCGAGGAACTTCTCCTGCTGGTGCTCCTGGTAGTCGGCGCGCGGGACGTGCTCCAGGAACGTCTGCACCAGGTGCGCCGCGTCCGCATCGGTCAGCGGGTGCCCGCCCCGGCGGAGCCAGCTCTCGATGCCCGCGGCGTCCAGGCGCCGGTTGCCAACAGTGACCCGGTCGTACGGGACGGCCTCGGTGGCGTGGGTGCCGCCGGCACCGAACACCCGCTGCCCGTTGACCAGGACGTCCCGCTCCTCCAGCAGGAACCTCGGCGCCTCCTCGCCGAAGCGCCCGGCGAGCTCCATCTGCTCGGCGATGGGCCCCGTCGACGCGTCGGACCTGCTGTTGGAGTAGTGCTCCGGGAACGAGGAGGTGGACGTGTCCACGATCGCGACGGCCTCCCGGGTGTTCGGGGCCTTGCTGTACTCCTGCCAGTTGCCGCGGCCCTCGAGCACCGGGCGCCCCGCCGCGTCGAAGCCGACGGCCCTGGCGACGACCAGGTGACCGGGACCGGGGAGTTCCGCTCCCTTCCTCGGCTCGCGGAAGGCGGGCACCACCCAGACCGGCCCGTCGGCCGCCCGCCCCTTGAGATGGGCGAACTCCGGCTGCTGCCAGACGATTTCCATCACACTGGCGCCGAAGTCGAAGCGCTCGCCACCGTTCAGGTCACAGGCGACGAAGTCGATGACCTCCTTGCCTTCGAGCTGCCCGTGCCCGCCGAGATCGAGGATGACCTGGGCGATGTCCTTCGGCGTCAGCCGCTTGCCCCCGTGGACCGGGTAGCCCTGCTCGTCGGTGTGCATCACCAGGGCGTAGCGCGTGTCGTCCCCGGGCAGGTGCGCCAGCGCCTTCCGGAGCGGCTCCGGGAGCGGGTCGCCGACCACCCAGGCCGACCTGTCCTCGGGATCCAGCGGGCGGCCGAACTCCGTTGCCCGGCCGTAGTCGAGCGGCGGGTGCTGCACGACCGGCTTGTCCTGGAGCACGGACGTGGAGTCGTTCTCGTGCTCCGGGGGAGCGGGCTGGTCGTGGGGGGCGACGTGCTCCGTGGGAGCGGGCTGCTCCTGGTGGTGGGGGGCGGGCTGCCCGTGCAGTTCCTGGTGGCTGCTGCTGACCGTCGGGACGTTCCTGGGCGGGGGGACGGTGGCGTGGGCGGAGGCCTGTGCTTCCGCCTGCTGCTTCGGCTTCGCTCCGTCTCCGTCGCCCCCGCCGACCGTCACGACCGGCTTCGCGGGCTCGATGGTCTCGGACTCCGTCTCCTTCCTCGCCCCGTCATCCCGGCTCTCCAGCGACGTGTCCGGCTTGCGGTTGCCGGAGGCCGTCGTCCCCTCGGTCGACCCGGGGTCTTCGGAGGTCAGCTTCACCTTCACGTCCCCCGCCCGGGGGGCGGACCCGCCCGGGGTCTCTCCGCCGGTCGGGTGGGAGACCCACAGCGAGGTCGGGTGGCCCATCAGGGTGGAGACCACGGCGAACGGGAAGCGGACGTAGTTGGGGAGCTTCAGGTCCAGCTCCTGGAGCCTGAGTCGCAGCTGGGCGCCGCCGATGTGTCCCAGGTGCCCCAACGCGCCCATCGCGACACCGCCGTAGAAACTCTCGACGCTGACGGTGAACTCGTGGTTCTCGCCGAAGGCCAGGTTGTAGGAGCCTTCGGTCACGACGTTCTGGACGCCGCCCCTGAGGTAGGTGCCGACGCCCTCGCCGAACCGGTGCAGGAACTGCCCGGCGGTCTGCGGGTGCAGTCCGTCCATCATGCCCACCGCGCGCCGGGCGAGGTCCTGGGTGGCCTTGACGGTGTCCTGGAGGCCCTGCAGCTCCAGTCGCTTCAGGTCGGCCTCCAGCGCGTTGCCGGTGAGGCCCTTGATCTCGTTCTGCAGCTGTCCGATCCGCCTGGTGAGGTTTTCCGCGCCCTTGAGTTCGACCGTGCCCGCGGTCTCGACCAGGCTCCGCGCCAGCTTGTTGAAGGCTCCGAGGTCCACCGCGTAGCGTCCGCCGGCGGCGAGGGCCCGGGCCGCGACCAACCGACCCGCCGCGTTGGCGACTTCGGCGTTGACGCCCATCCTGACGAGGTCCTTCTCGAACAGCTCGCCCATCTGGTCCGCCAGCCGGCCCACCTTGGTGAACCCGGCTCCGAGGTGCTCCACCGACCACAGGGCGTCCTTGCCCAGGGTGCCCTTCCCGACGTTCTCCGCGACCTCCTTCAGCTGCTCGCGCCAGACCGCTCCCGCGGTGTCCTTGGCGAGGGCCTTCGCGGCCTGGGCCTTGAGGTCGCGCTCGACCATGGCCAGCGCTTCCTCGTAGCCGAGCTTCGACCCGTTCTTGAGGACGGCGTTCAACTCCGCCCCGCTGAGGCTCTTCAGCCTGTCCCCGACCGCGTTCTTGAAATCGGCCCCCGCCAGGGTCTTGATGTCGTTCAGCAGGTTCTTGTTCAGGCCGCTCCCGAACACCCGCCCGAACAGCTTGCCGAGGCCGAAGGTGAGCAGCTCCAGCGGACCGGTCAGCAGGCCGTTGATCGCACCCATCTCGATGGACTGGACGAAGGACTCGCTCTCCCAGTGCTCCTTGTGGCCCTTGCCGATCTGGATGCCCTGGATGATGCCGTCCATCAGCATGGCGGTGGTGATGGAGAGGAACTCGTGCAGCATGAGCTGCTTCAGCAGCCAGATGAAGACCTGCTTGATCACCTGGCCCGCGGTCTCGTAGGCGACGAAGATCTCCGCGAGCGACCCGCCGAAGGTGAGCGGCGACATCGCGATGGCCCAGGCGATCTGCGCCAGGAGCTGGATGAGCTGGGCGATGATCATCCACTTGGCGTACTCGACCTGGTTGGCCACCTTGTGGGCGAAGTCGCCGAGCTGCTTGGCGACCTGGCCCGCCGAGGTCACGTAGTCGGTGCCGCCGGCGCCGCCGATGAGCGGCAGCACCCGCTGGTAGAACCGGTCGGCCGCCTCGCCCGCGAACACGTCGTTCTGGTGGACGGTGTCCAGCAACCTCCGCAGCCACTCCCGGAGTTCGGGGACCTCCTTCGCGATGGCCAGGTAGTCGTCCCCGGCCGTGCGCAGCCGGTCCTCGTCCGCCTCCGGCCACTTCATGCCGGTCGCGATGCTGAAGAACTTCGCCAAGCCCGGCGGCAGCATGATCGACACGGGGGCACGCTCCTGGCGTTCGGGGGAGATCGGGCGGCGCTCGGCCGCGGGTGGGGGCGGGGCTGGGACGGACTGCGGAGGCCGGGCCGGTCGAACGGTCCGGTCAGACCTGGTTCTTGGCGTCCTCTCCCGCGTTGTGCAGGATCCGGGAGCTCAGCCGGCCCTTGATGCCGAGAAGCTCCACCTCGCTGCTCACCAGCGTGAACAGCTTGACCAGATCGGCGGTCGGCTTGTCCACGTTCTCGTGGTACGTCTTGCCGATCTCGTCGTGCCCGGCCGAGTTCCGGTTGAACTCGTTGATCTCGACGCACCGGTTGCTGATGTCGGTGAGGATGTCCGCGAGCGGCCCGAACTTCTTGAACTTCTCTTCCAGGTCCCCGCCGACGTTCAGTCGGTCACCCACGGAACTCCTCCTGCCGGTCGTGCTTGCGCCGTTCCTCCGCGGCTTCCGCCTCGGCGTACCCGGGGCGCATCGCCTTCAGCGGCGCGAAGAGCTCGTCGAGCTCGGTGCCCTCCGTCATCGAGGCCCGGAGGGCCTCGCCCAGGCCGCTGAACGCCGTCATCCTGGTGGCGATCCGCTCGCCGAGGTCGGCCCGGGCGGTGTTCAGCACCTCGGTGATCGCCGCCCCGAGCTCGGTCGGGGCCATCGTCCGGTACGCGTTGGTGTGGAACACCAGGGACACCACCTGGCCCTGCGCGCCGACCGTCGCGGTGACCAGCCGGTCCTTGGAGGTCGCCGAGGCAGTGGCCGCCTCGAGTTCCTTGGCCGCGGCGGCCATCCGGCTGTGCTGTTCGGCCATGGTGGCCATGGCCTGCTCGATCTGCTCAGCGAACGAGAACGTCATCCGCCCGTGCCTCCCGTCTCTTCCCGTGGTCCCCGCGGTGCGTCCCGGGTCGGGTTCCGGGCCCGGGACGCACCGGCTCGTGGGGCCGTACGGTTCTCTCTACGGCCCGAGCGCGGCCGGCGGTTCGACACCGCCCGGGCGGGCCGGAGGGGCCGTGGACGGAACCGGTCCGTCAGCGACCGATGACGCCCGTCACCGCGCCCGAGTCGGTGCCCCAGACCTCCTCGTCCTCGGAGAGCCAGGTGGTGCGCTGCCGGTCCTTCTCCCCCTGGCCGGCCATCCCGGCTCCGGCCCCGGCGCCCATCGGCGGCATCATCGGGCCGGTCATGCCGCCGGTGGTGCTGATGCCCCGGCCCGTCAGCTGGGCTTCCTGGGCCGCGGCCTCGGCCGCCGCCTCGACCGTCGGCCTGACGCCCAGGGTCGAGGCCAACTGGCCGCCGATGCCGAGGCCCGCCGGGCCGGAGGCCACGCCGCCGACGGTCCTCGGGCCGGAGGACGCGCCGCCGGACCGCCCGCCGAAGAGGTCGGCCCCGGCTCCGCCCGAGCCTCCCGAGCCGAAGGAGACGCCGCTCCCACCGATCGAAGGGTTCCAGCCGCCCCCGCCGGTGCCCGAGGCGAGGGCGTGCTCCTGGTCGGTGAGCAGTTGCTCGAGCCGGGAGACCGGTCGCCCGTTCGCGTCCCGGACGGTGCCGTCCTCGGCGATGGTCCGGTCCTTGCCGAGCACCACCGGGTTGCCGTTGGAATCCTTCACCAGCGTGCCGTCGGGGGCGGTGACCGTCCCGTCGTCGTTCCGCTTCGAGCCCGGGGGCACCTTGAAGGGCGTGGCCGAGCCCGTGCCGCCGGTGGAGCCGGTCCCGCCGGAGGAGCCGCCCGGGCCGGGCTGGCCCACGACGGTGCCCGGCGGCACGGTCCAGGGCTTGCCGTCCTTGTCGAGGAGCGGCTTGCCGTCCTTGTCGACCAGTTGACCCTTGTCGTTGACGTGGGTGCCGGCCGGGACCATCTGCGGCTTGCCGTCCTTGTCGAGGAGCGGCTTGCCGTCCTTGTCCAGGAGCGGGACCTTGCCGGAGGTGTCGCCCCCGCCGATCCCCCCGATCCCGCCGATCCCACCTTTCCCGCCACCGGTGCCGCCGCCGGTGCCGCCGGTCCCGCCGATCCCCGGGGGCCCCTTGACGTCGGTCTTCGACCCGTCGCCCTTGTCGTCCTTGCCGTCCGGGGTCTTGACCTTGTCCTTGGGCAGGTTGAGGTCGACCTTCGGGATCGGCATCAGGAGGTCGGCCGCCGCGTCGTAGGCGTCGGTCAGTTTCCGCCCGGCGGTGGTCGCGGCCGAGTCGAGGGTCGCGACGACCCATTGGGTCCACTTCTCCTTCGCCTTGGCGTCCAGCTTGGCGACGAAGGCGTCCAGGCCCGCGCTGTCGGCCGCGCCGTTCTTGCTGGACACCAGCGAGATCCCCGCGCCGGAGACCGTGGCGGAACACGAGCCGGTGATGCTGGTGAGGACGGCACTGAGGTCCTTGACCAGCTCGGTGAACGCGTAGTGCACGCACGCGTACGGATTGGAATAGCTGCTCGTCAGTCCGTCGGCGCCGGTGTATTTCCAGTGCTCACCCTTGGCGTTGTCCCCGCTCTGGGTCACCAGTGTGTTCTTGTCGCCCGTCCAGACCTTGAAGCCGTTGTTGTACATGTACGTCAACTCGTCCCGCAGGGCGTCCCCGGCCTTGTGCAGCGTGTTGGCGACGGGATTGTCCGGGTACTTGTCCTTGGAGCCGGGCGCGGGTTGCGTCCTCGTGGCGGGCTTGGGCGGGCTCTGGTACGCGTTCACGTCGTGGCTGAGCCCGTAGTGCATTTGGATGAACTCGTTCTCCAGGCCGTAGAGGACCTCCCTGAACCGGCCGGCCGCAGAGCCCTGGAACTCGCTGTCCGGCTCGCCCAGGTCGGTGTACCACTTGTTCACCACCACCCGCTCGTCCGCGAAGAAGTTGTCGGCGGTGTAGATGGCCGCGGCGGCGTCCCACATCGTCGAGGGGGCCGTGGAGTCGTTGCCGGAGCAGCTTCCCGAGATCGACGGGCCGAGGATCTTGTCCGGACCGGAGTTGAACAGTCCCCAGGGGGTCGGCGTGGTGTCGCCCGGATTTCCGTCCCAGAACGGCCAGTTGCAGGTGACACCCAGGATCGTGCTGTAGGCGGTGCCACTCATCACGTAGACCCACTCGGCCCACATGTCGTACCCGGCGTCGCCCTTGTGGAGTCCGTCGTTCCTCTTGCGCTTCTCGTTTTCGGACTGCTTGTCCGTGATCAGGTAGTGGGCCTGTATCCAGGGGCTTCCGGTCACGTTCGCCCGCTTCGGGACACCGTCGGCCTGGTCCGACCCGGCGAACGCTTTCAGCAGATCGTCCCAGATGTAGTTCGCCTGGTCGGCCATGGTCTTCCTCCAAAAGGAGCGGAACGGGTTCTCGGTCGGCGGTGCGGCGCGGCGTCGGAAGGCCGTGCGGCCCTCCGACGCGGCGGCGGGGGTCTCCTGGGGTCAGGAGGGCGGCGCGCTCGGCGGGGTGATGCCGGTGAGCACGTCGTGGAAGACGTCCAGCACCTGGGTCTCCGAGAGGGCGTCGTCATTGCTCTCGTGCAGCGTCCGGCCGGCACTCAGCAGGTCGTCGGTGATGGTCTGGACCGTCGTGAAGACGGCTCCGATGCCGTCCTTCACACTCCCCGCGTAGGCGCTGTAGTTCACCTTCAGCGACTTGGCGGCCGTGAACAGGTCCTGACCCGCCTTCAGCGCCTCCGGCGCCTTGGTCCAGTTCGTCTTCTCGCCCTGCACCTCACCCTCGAGTCTCTGCAGGTCCGCGACGCGGCCGTTCAGGTAGGAGAGCGTGATCTTGATGTTGTCGCCGCTCATGCGCGGACCCCCCTCAATGGTGGGCGATCTTCTTACCGGCCTCGTGATCGCCGTTGATCATGGTCTCGTGCATCCGTTCGAGCGTGGTCGCCGCGGAGTCGATGTCCTCCTTCATCTGCACGTCGTTCGCGGCCACGGCTGCGGAGAACTCGTGGAACGCGCCGGCCGCGACACCCTGGAAGTGCCCGTTGTCGATCACGCTCGTCAACCTCTGCATGAGCTGCTTGAGGTTGGTCTCCATCAGGGAGCCCGCCGCGCGCAGTTCCCTCGCGGCCTGCTCGACCGTCTCGTGGTGGAGGTGGATGGTGCCGAAATCCATGGGATGTGTCCGATCCTTGTGTGTCCGTGAGGTGGTGTCAGTCGCCCTGCAGGCCGTAGTAGATGCCGTCGGCGGCGTGGGCGCGAGCGTCCTCCTCGGCCTGATTGAGGATCGCGTTGGCACCCTGGGTGGACTGCACGAAGCGCTCGAAGGCGCCGATGACCTGCTGGTAGCGGGTCATCCAGTCGACCAGCTTCTCCTGGTACGCGGTACTGGCGCTGGAGATGTAGCCCCCAGCGACCTCCTCCTTGATCCGCTCGACGGTGCGGCCGGCGGTCACCATGTTCTCGATCTGGTGTTCCAGGTCGGCGAGGACCTGGCGGATCGCCTCGTCCTCCTTGGTCAACATGCCCGGGTCAACCATGATGTGCTCCCTTCCCCTGCATCCGCCGGACGGAGGGCCCGGCGGGAATTCCTGTTCGACACAACGGCCCTGCGGCACACGGCGGTTCAGCCGCACGGAAGAACGGCCCGCGGCGAGGCCGTGGCGGCCGGCGCGGCGCTCGTCCCGTCGCCGAGGGCGGCCGGGTCGAGGACGGGCCCGGACGGCAGCAGCCCGAGCACCGTCGCTGGCACGCCGACCGGGGCGGCACTGCCGTAGCCGAGCAGCTTCGCCACCGCCGGGGACGGCAGCGGATAGCGCACCCCGGTCTCGGTGACCAGGTACTCCGTGCTGCCCGCCCCCGCACCGGACAGCGCCCGAACCAGGGCGCCGTGGCCCGGACGGACGGCGATCAGGTCTGCGGTCGCGCAGGCGCCCGCCGGGGTACCCGCCGGAACGGCCGGGGCGCGGCCCGCCTCGGCCCGTTCGGCGGGGAGCACGGTGACGCCGGTCGTCGGGGATCCGCTCCCGGCGTGAACGTCGACGCAGACGCCCTCCCCCCGCTGCGGAGCCACCAGGGCGGGCGGCCGGTCCGGGAGCCCTGCGCCGGGCGGGGCGCCGGGCGCGGTGTGCCCGGCGAGGTCCATCGCGCCGATCGGCGCGGCGGTCGGCGCGGCGCCGCCGTAGGCGTCCTTCTGCGTCCGCAGGTCGCCGAGCACCAGCCCGTACAGGGTCTGGGTGAGCGGCACCAGACCGCCCCGGGTGAGCAGGTAGTGCGCGCCGCCGGGCCCGTCGAAGAGCTGGCCGACCCGGGTCGGCCTTCCGCCCAGCGCGGGCCCCGCCTCCCCCCGCCCCGGGACGGGCGGCGCGGCGAGGTCCGGCCCCGCGGGCAGCGCGTCCAGCAGGCCGGGCTTGACCGGCAGCGGGGTCGATCCCCCGTAGCCGAGCGCCTGCAGTGCCTGGTTCCCGGTGTCGACCCGCAGGTGCTGGCCCTGCCAGAGCAGGTGCACGGAGCCGTCCGGCACGGACACCAGCAGCCCCTGGTCCCTGGTCAGGACCCGCCCCTCGGTGGACGGGTCCACCACCAGACCCAGCCGGGGCACCGGTGTGCCGGACGGGCCCGGCCGGGCGGTGCCGCAGACCAGCCAGACGCCCCCCGCCAGGTCGGCCGGCTGCGGCAGGCCGTCGGGGGCACCGACGATGCCGATCGGCGCGCCGCGCGGGGCGTCCGCGACCGAGTTCCGGCCGACCTGGCGCACCGTCATCCGCTCACCGGCCACCAGCCGGGCGCTGGCGTCGTTCAGCACCGGGTGCAGCTGCCCGCCGACGTAGAGGTAGCGGGCACCCGTCTCCTCGACCACCACGAGGGTGCCGGACGTCGCCCAACTGTCGTTGCCCCCGGGGCTGATCACGCCGTACACGGCGACTCCCAGGCCGGCCAGCACCGCCAGCGCCAGCCCCGTCATGGTGCCCCGCACGGTCCGCCCGTTGGGGGTGTCGGGTGCGTCGGGTTCCGCGCGCAGCATGCCCGCGGCCATCCTGCTGACCACGAACATGTGCGCCTGCACCTGGTCACGACGGGACTGCATCCGGTTCCTTCCCGGCCCACGGGGGCGCGTTCTCGGCTTCACCGGACGCGCGTCCTGCACGTCCTCTCCCGAGTCACGGGCCGTGGGCGCCGCACGGTTCACCGGGCCCGCCCGGGTCGGTACGGGCGGGCCCGGTGAACCCCGGGGCGGCCGGGGGCCGTAGAACCCGGCGATGAGTGCCTTCCGTTCCGGCTCCGCCACCGGCGACGCCCCGCAGCCCGACCCGCCCCGCCGACGGTTCGGCCGTCGACGCCGGGCGGCCGCCGCGCTGCCCGCCGGGACCGGCCCGGCGTCGGAGGTCGTGCGGCCGGAACCCGCCGGGCCGGCACACCGGTCCGAGCTGCGGGAGCTGGGGTCGCACGTCGTGATCGCCCCGGCCGCGGCCAACTTCGACGACCTGTGGGCGGCGGTCGGGGTCCTGCGGCCGATCCCGGGCAGCCTGGTGGTGGTGGCCGCCGACGACGACGCCGCGCCCGTCCTGCGCGACCGGATGGGCGAGCTCGGCGGCCTCGCCCGGGCCCGCGGCGCGACCGTCCTGGTGCTGGCCGCGTCCGGCCTGGCCGCGCTCGCCCCGAACGGCCGCCGCCCCGCCGAGGTGGTCGCCGCCCGGGCCGGGGTTCCGGTGATCGCCCCCGACGGCCTGGTGGAGATCACCCCCGACGGCGACCTCGACGTGCTCGCCCCGGACGGTGCGTCAGGACCCGCCTCCTGGTGGTACTGCGCCCCCGACGCCACCCCCCGCCGCGCCCGCCGGGCAGCCCGTGTGCCCACAGCCGTCCCCGCGCTCCGGTCCGCCGTCCCACCGACCGTCCGGGTGCGCACGCTGCCCGCCGGGTACTGGCTCACGCACGTCGCGGCCCCCGCCCCCGGCCCGCTGCCCGGACTCGCGATGGCCGCCGGCCCGCTCGGCAGTACCGTCCTGGTGGTCGGTACGCCCGCCGCGCCCGTCCTGCTGCCCGAGGACTTCGTCGCCGCCGTCACCGCGCTGCCCGCCCTCCCCGACCGGCTGGTGGTCAGTGCCCCGTGGGCGGCCCCCGACGAACTCACCGCGCTCACCGCCGCGCTCACCACCCGGCTGGACCGGCCCGTGCACGCCTCGATCGGGGTGCCCATGGCCGGGAAGACCGGCCCCACCTCGCGCATCCTGGACGCCCAGGGACACCCGCGCTGGGAGCCGTTCCTGCGGCAGCTCTCCGCCGTACCCGGCGACGCCGTCTCCCCCGTCGCCTGGCACAACGGCGGCGCCGACTGGCGCACCGAACGGCCCGCCGTCTTCAGCGCGTTCCCGCACTGGGCGCTGGAGGCCGTCCCGGCCGGCCTCTGGCTGCGCCCCGAACCGCCGCACGTGCTGACCCCCCGGTTCCGCCGGCCCGAGGCGGCCCGTCCGCTGCTGATCGTCGGCGAACGCGACCGCCCGGTCGCCCCGGACGTGTTCGAGGAACTCGGCTGCCTCCTCGACCGGCTCCCCGCCGTCGGGGTGCACGGCTTCGGCCTGCTCGTCCACGGCCTGCTCGAACCGGCCGCCGCCCCCGTCGCCCGGTTCCTCGCCCGCACCCACGACCTCGACTGGCTCGGCCCCGAACAGCCCGTCGGCGCCGCGCCCCACCCCGCGCCCGTCCGCTACGGCGCCGTCGCCCCGCCGCCACCGCCCGTCCCGCACCACCAACGGCCCGTTCCCCCGCCGGCCACGGCTCCGACCGTCCGCACCTCCACCTCCGCGGCGGCCGGGCCCGCAGCCGTCGCACCGATCGGCCCGCCCACCCGCACCACCGCCTCCGGCGGCCCCGACCTCCCCGCCCTCGGCACCGCGTCCGCGCCGCAGGCCGGGGAGCCCACCGCGACCGCTTCCGCCGGCTCCCCGTCACGGCCGGCCGCCGAACCGGCCGACACCCCGGCAGAGTCCCCACAGACCGGAGCACCAGCCGCCGAACGGGCCCGACCGGCCGACGCCCCGGCAGGATCCTCCCGGACCGGAACGCCACCGGCATCCACGCCCCCGCGGGCCGACGCGCCGCCCGTCCCCTCGCCCGACACCGACCCTGCTCCCCCGCCCGACACCGACCCTGTGCCTCCGCCCGACGAGCAGCCCGAGCCCACCGCACGACGCCGGTCCGCACCGGTGTCCGCGCCCCCGCTCGGTGGCACCCCGGGCTCTTCCGCGCCGGGCAGGTCAGCACCGCGCCCGGTCCGGGCCGAGGGCCCGTCCGCACCCGCACCCACCGGGGTCAGCACCGCCGAGGACCGGGCCGCCGTCCGGGCGCTGCTCGGCGAGCACTACCGCCGGTGCTCGGGGACGGTGGAACAGCTTTCGACCCGGCTCCCCGGCCTGCGGTTCACCGCCGGGGACGACATCACGCCGGACCTGGCGGCCGTCCTGCTGCACCACACCGAAGCCGGCGTTCCGGCCGACCGGGACGGACTGGTCGCGGCGGCCCGCTCCGGCGACCCCCGGCTCGCGCCGTTCCTGCGGTGCCTGGGCTCCGGGCTGCGTCGGCTGCCGAGTCACCACGGCGCGGTCCTGCTCACTGCCCCACCCGGGTCGGACCGGGACGACCTGTTGGCGCAGTACCGGGTGGGGCAGCAGCTGACCGAGCCGGCCCCGGTCACCGGACTGACCGCGACCGCCGCCGAACTGCCGGGTTCCCCGGTGGAGTTCGTGATCTGGTCGGTCACCGGCCGACGCACCTCCGCGTTCGCCGTCGGCCCGGAGGAGACCCGGGTCACCTTCCCCCCGGCCACCGCGTTCACCGTCCTCGATGTCCTGCCGGCCGACCCGGCGGACGGGCCCGCACGGGTACTGCTGCGCGAGTGCGGCGGCACGGACGCCGATCCGGTCGGCCGCGACCGCGACGCCCTGACCCGTCTCCACTCATGGCTGGACCGCCGCGACCGGCTGACCACGGCCGAACGCCGGACGGTCGAGCACCCCGGCCGCTACCACCTCACGCCGGGCGTGGAACTCTGCCCCGCACCGGACCCCGGGTAGCCCCGCCCCGGCAGTCGACGGCGACCCCGGACGGCATCGGCCCCACCCCCGACCTGACGTCACGTCGAACGGACCGCCCGCGGGGCCGCCGGGCCACGGAGCCGGAGAACCACCACGGCGCGCCCCGTGGCAGCCGGCATCCCCCGGCGACCCGCCGCTCAGCCGACCGCCCCGGCGGGCCCGGTCCTCAGACCTCCGAGCGGCCGATCTCGACGGTGCGCGCCGTCCGCCCCGTGGCCTCCTCCACCGCCGACAGGCGCTCGGCCGCCGGAGGAACACCGCGGTCCGCCTTCCACCGGCCGGGCTCCGCAGAACCGCTGTTCGCGGTACGCCGCCCACCGAGAGCCCCCCGCCGCGGCCAACCGCCGGCAGTCCCGGACTCGTCGTCCTCACCGTCCTCGACATCCCAGAGCGCGGGCGTCCGGCGCTCCTCCGGTTCCGGGGCAGCGCGTTCCGCCTCCCGGGACGCGGGCGCACGGCGCGGCGCCCACGACGACTCCGCGGCGGCGGCCGCGCGGCGCGGTACCGACCAGGCACCGACATCCTGTCCAGCCAAGGCGTCGAGGACGGTCTCCTGTCCGATGGCCTCCCTCGCCGGAGTCGCCGGCCGCGCCTCCACGCCGCGCATCGGGTGCAGGGCCCGGCCCTGCTTCGGGCGGATCGCCCGGAGCTCCCCCGGCCCGAGCATCTCCTCCGGCACCAGGGCCAACTCCCAGCCTTCGGGGACGGGGGGCTGCTCGGGCCGCCGGTGCACCGCCCCCGCCGCCGGGGTCTCCTGCCGCTCCGCCCTCGGCGCCCGTTCCTCCCGGTACCCGCCGTCGAACGCCCCCGACTCCGGCTCCCGCCCCCAGCCGTGAGCAGCACCGCCGCCACCGGGCGTCGAATCGCTGGAGGTCCTCACCACGGGCCTGCTGGCCGGCGGCGGTGGCGGGGCGACCCGGGTCGGGGTGTCGAGACGGTGGAGGTGCAGGGTGAGGCCGTGGCTGCGCACGGTTCCGGCCCCGGCGTCCTGCCAGGGGGACGGCTGCCAGCCCGCGCCGGCGGCGAAATGTTCCGGTGTCAGGTGCCATTCGGCGGCGGCAGGGACGTCCAGGACCGCACCGACCACGCCGGGCAGGATCAAGGTGCCGATAGGGGTGCGGGCGACCGCGCGCCGCTCCTGCCCGGTGTCGGTACCGAGCACCGTGATCCGCCACGCTCCGCTCATCCGCAACAAGGGCTGCCTCCCCGGGTCCGCGCGGGGCGGACGGTCCGGCCCCGCTACCTGCTCGACGGACCGCCGAACATCCCGGGTTCAGCCCGGCCCATGGCGGTTCAGCGCGACAGCTCGGCCACCAGCTCCTGGACGCCGTCCTCGCCGAAGCGATGCACCAGCAGCGCCACCCACCGCACCGCGTCGGCCCGTTCCGCGGTCGTCCAGTACGCGGCGGACGGGTGCTCGTCGATCACCAGCGCCTCCGCCAGCGCGCTCAGTTCGGGGGGCGCCTCCCCCGGCAACCCGTCGAACTCCCGCAACGCCAGCCGGCGCGCCGCCTCGGCGACCTCGGCACCGGTGGCGGGCGGCACCGCCAGCGCGCCACCACCCTCGCCCGCCCCGGGTCCGACCCCGGACGGCTCCGATACCTCCTCCTCCGCCAGCCAGGACCCGATCAGTTCACGCATCGCCTGTTCCCCCGTCATGCCCCTCAGGATGCCAGCACCGCCGCCGGCCATCACCACCATTCCTGTCGACGAGAACGGCCGCACCCCCGCCCGACGTTCATCCGGCGGCCGCCCTGCTCCGGCGCGGCCGTGTCGGTGGGGCCGCAGGACCTGGGGCCTCACGTGCCCGGTCAGGTGACCAGGCCTTGGCGGTAGGCGTAGACGACGGCCTGGACGCGGTCGCGGAGGTGAAGTTTGGCAAGGATGCGGGAGACGAAGGTCTTGACGGTCTCAGGGCTGATGACGAGGGTTGCGGCGATCTCGCTGTTGGAGAGACCCTCGGCGATGAGGCGGAGAACTTCCAGCTCGCGAGGGGTGAGCGGGACGTCCCGGTGGGTCTTCTCCGCGGGGCGGATGCGGGCGGCGTAGTGTCCGACGAGGCGGCGCGTCACGTCGGGGTCGAGGAGGGCCGCGCCGGTGGCGACGGTCCGGATGCCGTGGAGGAGTCGGTCCGCGGGTGCGTCCTTGAGGAGGAAGCCGCTGGCGCCGACGCGCAGCGCCTCGTAGACGTACTCGTCCAGGTTGAACGTGGTCACCACGAGGACTTTGACGGGGTGGGGCACTCCGACGCCGGCCAGCAGGCGGGTGGCTTCGAGGCCGTCGAGGACCGGCATCCGGATGTCCATCACGACGATGTCGGGTCGCACCTCGCGGGCGAGGTCGACACCGGTCCGTCCGTCTCCGCACTCGCCCGCCACCTCCATGTCGGGCTGGGCGCCGATGATGGTGACCAGGCCGGTGCGGACCAGCATCTGGTCGTCGCAGACCAGCACCCGGATCGGTGCGCTCACGAGGTGCCGTCGGCGGGGATGCGTGCCCGGACGGTGAAGCCGCCGTCCGGGTCGGAGCCTGCGCTGAAGTCACCGCCCAGGACGTCGACGCGCTCGCGCAGGCCCGCCAGGCCCCGTCCGCCGCCGGCTGCGGCTGTGGCTGTGGCGGCGCGTGAGCCGGTGCCGTCCGTGCTGACCTCCACGGTGATCTCCGTTTCGCCGCGCTGCACCTGCACGGAAGTGCGGCTTCCGTGGGCGTACTTGAGGGCGTTGGTCAGTGCTTCCTGCACCACCCGGTAGGCGACGAGGTCGGCGCCGCCCGTGGATGCCGGCTGCGGGCCCCACTCGGTGAAGTCCACGGGCTGTCCCGCCCGGCGGGTCTGCTCGACGAGCGTGAGGACCCTGCCGGCGGCCGGTGTCCTGGCCTGCGTCGCCTCCGTCGGGCCGAGACCGTGGTCGGTGCCGTGATCGGTGTCGTGGGCGGGCTTGAGCAGGTCCAGCAGGTGACGCAGGTCGGTGAGGGCGAGGCGGCCGGTGTCGCTGACGGCGGTCAGTGACCTTTCCAGCCGCTCGGGTGCGGCGGTCAGGTAGCGGGCGGCTTCGGCCTGTACGACCATCGCTGTCACGTGGTGGGTCACCACGTCGTGCAACTCGGCGGCGATGCGGGTCCGTTCGGCGGTACGGGTGTCGGCAGCCACGCGCTCGCGCCGTGCGGCCTCCGCGGCCCGCGTGGATCGCAGCCACGCCCCGGCGCGCCAGGCCAGGGCGAGCGTCAGGTAGAACGTCACGAACTCCGTCGCCGTCTCGCCGCCCGAACCGAGCCGGGCGAGCGCGACGGCCAGCGGCACGTACGCCACGGACAGAACGGCCGCGGTGGTGCGCCGAAGCCGTTCCAGATGGGAGCCGGCACTGATCAGCGCGACGGGCAGGGCGGTACCGGCGGCCGAGTGGTAGCCGCACAGCTGGTCGAGGGCGAAGCCGCACGCCGCCAGCGCGAGGCAGACGACCGGCCACCGCCGTCGCACCACGGGGGAAAGGCATTCGAGCGCGAGGGCGACGACGGCGAGCGCGTCGAAGGGGCGGGTGGGCAGGTCCCCGACCTGCGTACCGTGGCCGCGCAGTCCCGGCAGGAACGACGCGACCAGGAACAGCACCCCGAGCGGGAGGTCGCGGAGGGTGACGTCAAGTCGGCGCCACACCCGACCGGCCTCCCGAACGCTCATCACCGGGCGAGTGTAGCGAGGGCGTCGACCCGCTCGGCGCGCCGCCGAGGGACGATGTGGCCGCGCCGACGGGCCACCCGCAGGAAGACGAGCGTGACCAGCACGCCGGACAGCGTCGCGTACACGCTGGCCTCCGGGCCGAACTCGCCGCCGGTGATCAACGCGGCTCCCGACGTCGAGGCGTCCAGCAGCCCGTGGGTGGCGCCGTTGCCCGAGACCTCGGTGCCGAAGATGCCGGACTCCGCGAAGTTCCAGCCGAAGTGCAGCCCGATCGGCAGCCACAGGGAGCGGGTGGCGGCGTACGCGGCGGCGAGCATGCCGCCGGCCTCGATCGCGATGGCGGCGCCGCCGAGCAGGGTGGCATCCTGGTTGAGCAGGTGGACCGCGCCGAACACGGTGCCGGACAGGGCCAGCGCCAGGTACGTTCCGAGGCCGCGCTCCACGAGTCGGAAGAGCAGGCCGCGGAACATCAGCTCCTCCGTGACGGCGGCACCCGCCATGAACCCGACCAGTCCGATCGCGCCGGTCGCCGAGCCGAAGCCGTGGACCTCGTAGTCCCCGAGGACATAGATGTTCGCGATGACGACCCCGAACATCGCGACCCCGGTCACCAGGCCCACCAGGAGCGACCCGGGCGCTCCTTCGCGGGCCAGTTCCGTGACCGGGCGCCGCTCGGTACGCCCCACGACCCAGCGGTAGACGAGCACCAGGAGCACGGCCGACAGGGCGCCCACGAGGAGCGAGAGCCACGGGCTGTCCTGGACCGCGGCGGCGCCTTGACCACTGACCGCACCGGCCAGGCCCACGGCCAGGATCTGCCACACCGGCTTCATGACGACTCCTTCTTCGGTTCCGTTCCCGGTTCCTCGTCCGGTCCGCGGCCAAGGCGCCGCGGCTGAACCGAACGCTACGGAAACGGCGATCAGCAATCGTCACCTCACAGGGGACACCTGCGCGTAGCTCTCCCGGGGGACAGACCCCCACTCGGGGTCCATACCGCCGTGTGAGGCGCCTTGGAATCAACCATCGTGCGCGGTACGACCCGTGGACCGCCGTGAAGGTGGGCCTCGGCGGGCAGTCGCCGTCGCCGTCACTCCGGCCGGGAGTGCCGCAGTCCGCACAGGAGCAGTTCGATCAGGCGCCGGGGTTCGTACTGCGGATCTCCGCCTCCGATGCACAGGTTGCCGATGCCGCGCATGAGTTCGTAGGGCCGGGTGCCCGCCCTGACCTCACCGGCATCGACCGCGGCGTCGAGCAGCCGCCCGCAGACCGGCAGCGGACGGTCGAGGAAGTAGCCGTGCAGTGCGACGAACGGGGATTCGGCGCCGGCCAGCAGCTCCGGCCCAGCGTCCGCGCACTCCTCGATCTGGTTGCGGTACACGGCCGTGACGAGATCGGCCCGGGTCGGGAAGTGCCGGTAGATCGTTCCCGTCCCTACACCCCCCCTTGGCCGCGATCTGCCGGATCGGCGCGTCGACGCCGGAGGCCACGAACACTTCGGCGGCGGCCGCACCTCCCGCCTTCTGGGTCGTGGTGCCCGGCTCCTTCGGCCTGCTCAACACCGCGCAGATCGAGGTCGGGAACGGGGCGCAGGCCGTCCTCGCCGCGGTGGGGGCCCTGTTCGGCGTCAGCGTCGGAACCCTGATCGGCTCGGTGATCAGCCGGATCCCCCGGCCCACGGCCACCTGCTGCGGCGGCGTCCCTGACCCGCGCACGGCCGGGACACCGCCGACTCCACGCCCTGCCAGCAGCCGAACCCGGGCTCGGCACCGTTCCCCCACCGACGCCGCGCCGGCGTCGTCGAGCGCCCGCCCCCCTCCGGCCGCCCGGCGACCGACCGGACGCCCGGGCCGTCACCTCTCGCCGCGGTCAGCGGCTCGATCAGGCCCACGAGGTGGCCCGCTCGGGCTCCTGATGCTCCCTGCTGAAGGCCTTGACCACCGTGGCTCCGGAGTCCCTCACGGTCCTGGCCGACTACAACAGCCCGTGAAGACCGTGGCCGGGCTGTCCGGCCGTGCGCCGGACGGCCACGACGGCCGCGTCGTCCCCGAGGCGCCCGCCGGCATGGGCCAGCAGATCGCGACGGATGTGGTTGACCAGCGCCTCCGGCGTGCAACCGGTCCAGCGGACGACCCGTTCGGCCAAGGGGTAGAACACGCCGGCCCGGTCGCGTGCCTCGACCACACCGTCGGTGTAGAGCAGGAGCGTGTCCCCGGCCTCGAACGGGAACGTGTCGTCCGGGTAGTCGTCCGCCACGAGGGTGCCGAGGCCCAGGGGCGGTGCGGCACCCGCACCGTCGAGCGGGACGACGCGATCGTGGCGCAGGAGCAGCGGTGGCGGGTGTCCGCAGTTGGTCAGGCGGGCCGACGGGGCGTCATCGGGGATGTCGAGGAACAGGGCGGTGACGAAGTGCTCGGCGCTCTCCCGGTCCGTCTGGGCGAAGTCGAGCAGGTACCGGCTGACGTTGCGGTCCAGCGCGCAGGCGAGGTCCGGCAGTGCGGCGTGCTGTGCGGCGATGAGCCGAAAAGCGCTGATCAACAGGGCGGACTCACCGACGGCGGCCAGGCCCTTGCCCCGGACGTCGCCGATGATCATCCGCGCCCCGTCGTGGGTACGGGTCGCGGTGTAGAGGTCACCGCCGATCTGGGCCTCGTACTCCGCGGCCAGGTACATGGTGGCGATCTGCAGGGCGCCGATCCGTTCGGGAATCGGGCGCAGCAGTGCGCGCTGGGCGGCTTCGGCCACCGACTGGGCGCGGGCCAGCTGCCGACTGCGGCGATCACGGACCGCCGTGAAGAGCGCGATCATCAAGGACAGCGCGGTGAGGGCGGCGAGCTGTGCCGGGTGGTCGCCGTCGGTCACGCCGCCGCGCAGGACGGCGATGAGGAAACCGGCGGCGACAGTGAGCGCGCAGACCGCGGCGGTGACCCGGGCCCCGGCGAAGGACGGGGTCAGCGCGGGAGCGATCACGAGCAGCGGGCCGAGATGGGCCGAGGCGGGCGACTCGAGAATCGCCGCGGTGAGCACCACGACGAGGGCCACCGGTACCAGCACCAGGGTGCGTTCCCGGAACCGCCCGCCGGCCGAGCGCCGTTCGCTGTCCATGTCCTCAACTGTGCGCCGCGGCCCGCGGCGGCGGCATCCGGCGCGGGCGGAGTCCGCGGCCGACCACCCGTACGGCACAGCGCGACGGCGTCGAGCGGGAGAAAACGCTTGGACTCCTGCGGTCCCGTCGCGGGAAACTACGGTTCCTGCCCTCTCCGCTTCCCCACTGTCTGTCCATCACGCGTCGTTCCGTTCCTCAGGAGGGGCAGGCCCTGGGCCGCCGCACGACACAACGAGGTCGGGATGGGATCGTCCGAGTCACTCCAGGGGGCGCCGGGCAGGCGCTCGGTACTCCTCGCTCTTCGCCACTACGGACGGGAGCTGGCCCGGCTCCCGCGCCTGACGGTGCCGGGCATGCTACTGCCGGCGTTGGGCAACATCGGGATCGGCTATCTCGCGCCGCTGGCCGTGGCGAAGCTCGTCGGACGGATCGCCGGCCATGACGGTGTCGACGTCGGCTCGATGCTGCCGTACGTCCTGGGCTTCGCCGGCGCCCTGCTGGCCGGGGAGGCGCTGTGGCGCGTCGGCCTGCACTGCCTGAACCGCCTCGACGCCCTCGGCATCGAGCACCTGTACGTGATCGGCATGGACGAACTCTTCGCCAAGGACGCGGCGTTCTTCCACGACAACTTCGCCGGCTCGCTGACCAAACGGGTGCTGAGCTTCGCCTCCCGCTTCGAGGAGTTCGTCGACACGCTGACGTTCTCGGTCGTGGCCAGTTTCGTGCCGCTGCTCTTCGGCTCGGTGGTGCTGTGGCGCTACGAACCGCTCCTCGTGGTCGGGCTGCTGGCCATGATCGCGCTGACGGCGCTGTGCGTGGCGCCGCTCATCCGCCGCCGCCAGGCGCTGGTCGACCAGCGTGAGGAGGCGATCGCCCGGGTTTCCGGCCATGTCGCCGACAGCCTGATGAACATGGACACGGTCCGGGCGTTCGCGGCCGAGGAGGGCGAGGCGGCCGAGCACCGGTCCCGCGTCGCGGAGTCGCGCCGGCTCTCCCTGCGTTCGTGGGACTACGGCAATCTGCGCATCGACACGCTGGTCGCGCCGATGTCGGTGCTGACCAACGTGCTCGGCCTGCTGCTGGCGGTGACGCTCGGCGGGGGTCGACACGGCGTGGAGGCGGTGGTGGTCGCCTTCACGTACTACACCAACGCGACACGGATCATGTTCGACTTCAACCAGATCTACCGCCGGTTGGAGAGCTCGCTGACGGAGGCCGCGCAGTTCACCGAACTGCTTCTGACGCCGCCCGCCGTCCTCGACCCCGCGTCGCCGGAGCCGCTGCTGCGGCGAGGCGCGGACATCCGCTTCGAGCGGGTGAACTTCGCCCACTCGGGCGCGGACCCGATCTTCCGGGGCCTCGACCTCGCGGTGCCCGACGGGGCCAAGTTCGGCCTGGTCGGCCGCTCCGGCGGCGGAAAGACCACCCTCACCCGACTGCTGCTGCGGATGACGGACATCGACGCCGGCCGGATCCTGATCGGGGGTCAGGACATCAGCCGGCTGCGCCAGGCCGACCTGCGCAGCCTGATCGCCTACGTACCGCAGGACCCCGCGATGTTCCACCGGACGCTGCGGGACAACCTCGCGTTCGCCCGGCCGGACGCCACCGATGCCGAGATCCGCCGCGCCGCCGAGGCGGCGCACGTCACGGAGTTCACCGACACCCTGCCGCACGGCTTCGACACCATGGTGGGCGAGCGCGGTGTCAAGCTGTCCGGCGGGCAGCGGCAGCGGGTCGCCCTCGCCCGGGCGATCCTGCGCGACGCGCCCATCCTGCTGCTCGACGAGGCGACCAGCGCCCTGGACTCGGAGAGCGAGCTCCTCGTCCAGGAGGCACTGTGGCGGCTCATGGAGGGGCGGACGGGCCTCGTGGTGGCACACCGGCTGAGTACGGTCGCCAAGATGGACCGGCTCGTCGTCCTCGACCGTGGCCGGATCGTCGAGCAGGGCACCCACGAGGAACTGCTCACGTCGGAGGGCGCCTACGCGAAGCTCTGGCAGCACCAGTCGGGCGGCTTCCTCGACGACACCCCCACCACCGTGCGGGTCGACCTGCACTGACGTCGCGGAAGACGAATCCTTTTCCCGGCTGGTGACTCTTGTGCCCCTCCTCCGCGTCCCGAGGGGTACTCCTGGTGCACGTCCCGGCCCACCCCCTGCCGCGCGACCTCGTGCTGCAGGCCGACCGCCCGGACCACGACGCCCGGGTCGACGACCCGCGATGGCACCATCCGCTCGCCGTGCGGTGCGTGAACGACATCACCAAGGGTCGAGCGCCCTGGTGTTCGCCGACCGCCTGCTCGTGACCCTGGTCCACCTTCACACCGGGTTTCCGCACTCCGCGCTCGCCGAACTGCAGGACGCCACCTGCTCCACGGTCTCCCGGCCGTCGACGAGATCCGCCCGCTTCCGGCGACGCGCCAAGGCCGATGGGATCAGTGCGGGCCGCCCCGCGCCCGGCTGGAAGCACTACCGAGGAGACAGCTTGCAGTTCCGCCTCACCGACCTCACCCTCCACTGGGTCGGCATTGACGACACCACCCCGCCCGGCCACATCATCGCTGCCGGCCACGATCCCTTCGGCGATCTCCGGATCTTCCTCTGGGTCGGCAGTACCCCCGATGACGAAGCCTATCGCGGGTCCCTGCTGATAAAGCGCCACCGGGCCGTCGCTGTCTGCGGCCCCGACGGAAGCTACGTCACCGGCGCCGGCGAGCAGACCGCGCACCTGGCCCGGCTCGCCGACAACGGCGTTCCTCAGGCCGACGATTGAGGAACTGTACGATGGAGCCAGGCTGCCGCCACCCACCTGGCACCGGCCAGGCGGTCCCTCCTGGTGGCCCGGACCGTCTTCGGTACGACCTTCGGCACCGTCTGGCTGATCACCCACGACGTCCGGGGCGGGCAGCCGGGTCCGCGCTGCCGCTGACCCTGCGGGACATTTGCTGGACCGAGGAGGGCCGGATCAGCGCGGAGGTGGCCCGGGGAGTCAGGACCGCACGCGGCACCCGTCTCACCGCGCCGCCCTCCTGGTGCGCTCGGCGCCGTACGACTGGCCCCGAGGCCGGGGGTCCGGCGTTCTGTCATGCCCGCGTGCCGGGATCACCGTACTGGTGTCGGCACCTCAGGATCCTGCGCCGCGTGTCTGTGCAGCCGGGCAGTCACAGCGCCGCAGGCTCGTCGTGCCCCGGGCGGCTTCAGGGGTGCGGCAGGTCGTTCGGGTCATGCGGGTGGCCCTCGGTGTTCCGACTCGGATCGGCTTCGGCATCCCGGCGGTCCAGAGCCTCCGCGGTCGCGGGGTACTTGGCGCGGAGCCGGTCCCGGAGGGACTGGGCGGGCTTGCCGGCTTCCGGTCCCGCGTCGGGTTCCACCTCCGCGTCGGGTTCCGCCTCCGCGTCGGGTTCCGCCTCCGCGCCGGAGACCACGGCTCCGGGTGCACGCAGCCGCGTCAGTTCCGCTTCCAGCTCGGCGACACGGGCCTCGAGTCGCTGCACGTCCCGGGTCGCGTCCTTGTATCCCTGCTGGTTGCGCCTGGCGAGGTCGGTGAGGGTGTCCACCCGGTCCGCGAAGGCGTCGCGTTCGGCGGCGATCGACTGCACGACCTGGTCGGCGACGACTGCGGCGATCCAGTCGACCCATTGGTTGATGCACTCGGTGCCCGGGTGGCCGATCAGCGCGACATCCTGCAGGCCGTTGAGCATGGCCGGGCGGATGGTGTCGGCGATGCGCTGCTGCGGGCCGGGCTGCTCGGTCACAGCTGCTCCTCGGTGGACGATTCGGGCGGCTTCGCCGGCCGCTCCGGTGCGGATGGTGTCGGCGAACCGATCGTCCCACGCGCCGGCTGTCCGATCGACGCAGGCGAGCCCGCCGAGCCGTCGACGGGCAGGCCCGTGGTCGCGGAGGCCCCGCGGTCCGGGGTCGGGTCAGCGGGCGATCGAGATCGCGAAGGGGACGAATCCTTCGGAGCGGATCACGTGGGGGACGAAGAGGACCGCCGCCTCCGTGGCGCGGGCGGTCCGGATCCCGCCGAGGTCGGTGATCCACTCCTCGCGCCAGCCGAGGTCGGCGAGGAGTCCGCGGACGGTCTGCTTGGCCCCGGGATCCTCGCCGGAGACGAACACCGTGGGCGTCTGGGTGAGGGCGGCCGGCGCGGTCATCACCGGGAAGAGCATGGTGTTGAGCGTCTTGACGACGTGTGTTTCGGGGAGCGCTTCCTGGAGTTGCTCGGCGAGGCTGGAGCCGGGGTGGATGAGGTCGGCGGGCAGTCCGTCCGGTCCGTCGACGGTCGCGTTGGAGACGTCGACCAGGATCTTGCCGCGCAGTTCGTCGCGCAGGGCGGCGAGTCGTTCCGGGGAGCCGGCGCCCGGGGTGGCGTTGATGACGATCCGGGCCGTTCGGGCGGCGGCGGAGGCGGCGCCCGGCGTGCGGTCCGCCACGGTCACCTCATGCCCTGCCCGGGTGAGGGCGGTGGCCAGGTTGCCGCCGACGCGGCCGTTTCCGAGAACGGCGATCGTGGTCATGATGATCCGGTCCTTCCGTGGGTACGGGTTGTGGTGGGGAGTCAGCGGGAGAGCGTGGCGACGGCCTCGGCATGGACGCCGGGCGCGGCGGCCAGGAAGCTTTCGCTCCGCGGGGTCCAGGGGCGGCCCTCGGCGTCGGAGATCCGCCCGCCGGCCTCGGTGACGAGGAGCGCGCCGGGCAGCAGGTCCGCCCGGGCACCGGCGAACTGCCAGAAGGCGTCCGTCCGGCCGGCGGCCACGTCCAGCAGGTGCAGGGTCGCGGGTACGGCGACGCGGACGACGAGCGCGTCGAAGAGCATCGCGGTGATCGAGGAGCCGACGCGCCGCACGACCTTCTCGTCCTCGTCCGGCCGGGCCTGGCTGGTGGCCACGATGCTCAGGCCGAGGTCCGCGGTCTGGGAGACGTTCAGCGGCCGGCCGTCGAGGTGGGCGCCCGCGCCGGTGAGCGCGGTGTAGGTCTCGCCGGTCAGCGGCAGGTGGACCGCGGTGAGCACCGGCTGGTTGTCGCGCACGAGGGTGGCGGTCACCGCCCACTCCGGTAGGGCGTGCAGGTGGTTGACGTTGCCTTCGGCCGGATCCACGACCCACCACTCGCCGGGCGGCAGCGCCCCGCCGTCCAGCTCGTCCTCCACCCAGCCGGCGTCCGGGCGCAGGCCGGTGAGGCGGGGGCGCAGGATGCCGAGGGCCGTGTCGTCGTTGGCGGCGAGCTCGATCATCAGCTCTTCGCGGTTGGTGTACCGGACCACCTCGCCGTACCGCTCGCGCAGGGCCGAACCGGCCTCACGCACGGCGGCCGCGGTCCGGTCGAGCAGGTCGGCGTCGGAGACGGTGACGTCAGTGGTCTGAAGAGTTTCGAACATGGGTGTACTCCCGTCTGAGCAAGGGGTGTTGAGGATTCCGGGCCAGGCGGGGCGTTCCGTCCTGCGCCGTGGTGACGACGCTATCCGCCCCATCCATTAACCTCAACTGCATGTCAAGCACGACTGGGATGACTCCCGTGCAATTGGATTTGAATCTGCTCACCGCGCTCGACGCGCTGCTGGAGGAGGGCAGCGTGGCCGGGGCCGCCGAGCGCCTGCACGTCACCGCCCCGGCGATGAGCCGGAGTCTGGGCCGGATCCGGCGCACGACCGGGGACCAGATCCTGGTGCGCACCGGCCGCACCATGACCCCGACGCCCTATGCGATCGCCGTCCGGGAGCAGGTGCACGAGCTGCTGCACCAGGTCCGGGGCGTACTGGCACCGAGCCGTGCACTCGATCCGGCCACGCTGGAGCGCACCTTCACGCTCCGCTGGCACGACTCCCTGGTCGCCCTCAGCGGCCCCGCGCTGCTCGCGGCCGTACGCGGACAGGCGCCGGGCGTGCGACTGCGCTTCGTCGCGGAGTCGAGCGCCGACACCCCCGGACTGCGACGCGGCGAGGTCGATCTGGAGGCGAACGCCAACCTCCCGGGCGCACCCGACATCCGCGCCGAGCACGTGGGCGAGACCCGGCTCGTCGCCGTCGTGCGGCAGGGGCACCCCCTCGCCCGCGCCCGAACCGTCACCGCCCAGCAGTACGCCGCCGCCGAACACGTCACCGTCTCACGACGCGGAAACCTCGGCAACGCCGTCGACGACGCCCTCGCCCAGCTCGGCCTCACCCGCCGCGTGGTGGCGGCCGCCCCCACGGAAGCAGCCGCGCTGGAGTTCGCGCGCGGCACCGATCTCCTGATCACCGTCCCCGAAATCACCACCCGCACCGCGGTCGCCGACCTCGGCCTGATCGCACTCCCCCTTCCGCTCGAACTCCCCGCGGCACGGGTGTACCTGTCGTGGCACCAGCGCTACGACACCGACCCCGCCCACACCTGGCTGCGCGCACTGGCGCGCACCGCACTGGCCACCTGCGAGGAGTCGTAGCGCGGCCCCGGTCGGCGGGGGCGTGCCGGGTCAGTCGCAGATCCCGAAATGCAGGACGGTGGCCCAGTCGCCGGTGACCAGCAGCAGGTTGCGCCACCAGATGTACCCCGTGTGCGGGCCGTCGACGTCGCCCGAGCTCAGGACGGGTCCGAGATGTGCTCCGATGAGGTCGGCGACGCCGTCGGCGAGTTCACCGGCCCGCCGGATGTCGGCCGGCGAGGCCGGGCCGGGGCCCGAGTGCCTGGCGGCGGGGCTCATGATCCCCTCGGTCACCTGTCGGCGGAAGACGTCCCGCCACGCCCGTGGGGACTCGAACAGCGCGACCGAGCCCACCCGGTGCCCACTGGGCCCCGCGTCGAACACGGCTTGCGCGAGACCCTTCACCGAGTCGTGACCGCGTGCGGTCCCGGCCACCGGGACCACGTGGAACAGGTGGATGAACGAGACGAAGACGGATTCGTCGAGCAACTCCTCAAGTTGTTCCGCCACGGCTGACACCGCGTCCGGAGCGTCGAGCGGGTTCACCACGGGTCCTGGGTCCTCTCGCGCGGTTCCGCGGCTCCGCGGCTGGTGGCCCGTCGGCCTGCTCCCGTTCGGGAAGCGTCAGTCGGCCCGGGTACGGACGGGCTCGGTGTCACGGGGCGGGCCCGGCGGGCCCTGGCGTTGCTCCGAGATCCGGGTCAGCGTCTCCAACGGCCGGGAGAGCACCTCGGAGAACGCCAGTTCGGCGGCGCCGATCAGGACGGTGTCGGCGCCGAGTTCGCTGACCCGCAGCCGCAGGTTCTCCCGCACCGCGGCAAGGGTGTTGGTGTTGATCTGGCTGCGCACCTGCGCGGCGGATCCGAGGAAGACGTCCCGGAGGGTGCCGCCGAGGACGACCAGGTCCGGGTCGAAGAGGTTGGCGACGTTCGCGATGCCGATGCCGAGCCAGTCTCCGACGCGGTGCAGGGCCTCCCGCGCGGTGACGTCCCCGCGGTCCGCGGCCGTGACCACCGACCGCACGGCGTCGGCCCCGGTGACGCGGCCGTCCCGGCCGGCGGCTTCCAGGAGGGCGCGCTCCCCCGCCTCGGCTTCCAGGCAGCCGCGGGCGCCGCAGCCGCACGGCCGCCCCCGGTACGGGTTGACGGTCATGTGGCCGACCTCGCCGGCGTATCCGCGTTCGCCGCGCAGGAGTTCACCGTCGATGATCACTCCGGCGCCGATGCCGATCTCGCCGTGGAGGTAGACGAGGTTCTGGCTTCCGCGGCCGATGCCGCGCCGGTGCTCGGCGAGCGCGCCGAGATTGGCCTCGTTCGCGACGAGGACCGGGACGTCCGGGAGGTCCGGGCGGAGCCGGTCGGCGAACGCACCGGCGAAGTCGACGCCCTTCCAACCCATGTTGGGGGTGAGGCTGACCAGCCCGTCGGGGTGGCGGACGATGCCGCGTACCGCCACGGCGACGCCGACGCACGAGCTGCCGGCCGGTGCGCGGGCCAGCATCTCGTGGGCGAATCCCGCGAGGACGGCGGCCACCCGCGCGGGGTCCTGCGGGTGCCCGTCGGGCCAGGGGCACTCGCGCCGGTCCAGGAACACGCCGCCGAGTCCGATGAGGGCCGCGGCCAGGCGCTCCACGCCCAGGTCCACCGCCAGGACGTGCACGCGGGCGGGCTCGGGCCGGACGACCAGCGAGGGCCTCCCGGCCCGGCCGGTCTCCTGCGGCAACTCCTCGCGGACCAGGCCCGCGGCCGCGAGATCGCCGACCAGGCCCAGGATGGTGCTGCGGTTGAGGCCGAGCCGGGTCGCCAGGACGGCCCGCGAGGTCGGCCCGTCGAAGTGCACGAGGCGCAGCAGGGCACCCAGGTTGTGCTGGCGGACCTCTTCCTGGGAAGGACCGGCTTTCATCGGCGGGCGACCCTCATCGTCGGGCTGTGCGGCGGCGGGACATGGCGTCCACACCGGCAGCCACCAGCAGAACCGATCCCGTGACAGCGTACTTGACGCCCGAGCTGTATCCCATCAGGCCCATGCCGTTCTGGATCACCGCGACGACCAGGCCGCCCAGCACGGCGTCGACGACGCGGCCGCGACCGCCGAACAGGCTGGTGCCGCCGATGACGGCGCTGCCGACGGCGAGCAGCAGGACGTTGCTTCCGCCGGTGTTGGGGTCCACGGAGTTGCCCCGGGAGGCGGCGATGATGCCGCCGACGGCCGCCAGGCAGGAGCAGATGACGAAGGCGGCGGTGCGGATGAAGGTGACGTTGATCCCGGCCCGGCGGGCGGCTTCGGCGCTGCCGCCCACAGCGTAGACGTGCAGGCCGAAGCCGGTCCGCTGCAGGGTGAACGTCCCGAGCAGGACGAGGGCCCCGATCACGGGCACGACGACGGGCACGCCGGTGAGGGAGCCGATGACGATGTTGCGGCTGCGCTCCTGGTTGAGCAGGTACACGGCCGCGCCGCCGAGCACGACGACGGCGCCGGTCCGGATGGTGAGGAGTGCCACCGGGGTGCCGGCGAGGCCCCGGCCGCGCCGGTCGCGGCTGCGGCGCAGTTGCAGGGCGGCGTGTCCGGCGGCGCAGCAGGCCAGCAGGGCCCAGCCGAGGGCGGGGCTGAGGTTGTCGTTCGCGATGGCCAGGATGGTGGGGTCCTTGATGGAGACGTTCGTGCCCTCCTTCAGCAGGATCAGGACGATGCCCTGGAAACCGAGGAACGCGGCCAGCGTCACCACGAAGGAGGGGATGCCGACCTTGGCGACGAGCGTGCCGATGAGCAGGCCGATGACCGCGCCGGTCAGCATGGCGGCGGCGACCGCGGCGTACCAGGGCCAGCCGTGGTCGGTCAGCAGGATGGCCAGGACCGCGGCGCAGACACCGCTGGCGTATCCGGCGGACAGGTCGATCTCGCCGAGGAGCAGGACGAAGACCAGCCCCATGGCGATGGCGATGCTGCCCGCGCTCTGGGTGAGCAGGTTGGCGAAGTTCAGGTTGGACAGGAAGACCGGGCGCAGGAGGGAGAAGAACACGCACAGCACGACCAGGCCGGCGACGGCGGGAAGGGCGCCGAGCTCGCCCGCGCGCACCTGCTGGACGTAGCCGCGGCCGATGTCCGCCAGGCCGGCGGTCAGGGGCCGGCCTTCCGCGGGGTCGGTGGGCCGGTTCGGCCGCTCGGGCTTCTGGGGGGCGAGCGCGGTCATGCGGCGGCTCCGTTGGGGGTGGTCCGGGGGCCGAGGTCGCCGCTGCGGCCCGAGGTGATCAGTTCGACGACCTGGGAGTGGGTCACGTCGGAGGCCCTGACCTGGGCGGCCATCCGTCCGAGGTAGAGCGCGGCGATCCGGTCGGAGACCGCGAAGACGTCGTTCATGTTGTGCGAGATGAGGACGACGGCCAGCCCGTTGTCGGCCAGCCGGCGCACGAGTTCCAGGACCTGCGCGGTCTGGGCGACGCCCAGCGCCGCGGTGGGCTCGTCGAGGACCACGAGCTTGCTGTTCCACAGCACCGCCTTGGCGATGGCCACGGTCTGGCGCTGGCCGCCGGAGAGGCTGGAGACCTTCTGGCGCAGGGACTTGACGGTCCGTACGGAGAGCCCCCTGAGCGTCGCGGCGGCCATCTCCTCCATGGTCGAGTCGTCGAGCACCATGCCCCGGCGCTTCTCCCGGCCGAGGAACATGTTCTGCACGATGTCGAGGTTGTCGCACAGCGCGAGGTCCTGGTAGACGATCTCCACGCCGAGTGCGGCGGCGTCGCGCGGGCTGTGCACCTGGACGGGCCGGCCTTCGAAGAGGTAGTCACCGGCGTCGATGGGGTGGATCCCGCCGATGCACTTGACGAGCGTCGACTTGCCCGCGCCGTTGTCGCCGACGAGTGCCGTGACCTCCCCCGCGTAGGCGCTGAGCGCGACGTCGTGCAGGACCTGGACGGGGCCGAAGCTCTTGTCGATCCCGCGCAACTCGAGAGTCGGTGTTTCTGTCATGGGTGAGGCTCCTGGGGATGGGCGGAGCGGGCCCCGGGCCGGCGGCGGCCGGGGCCCACCGGTAGGGCCGAGCGCCTACTTGATGCCGGCCTTCGCGCACAGCGCGTCGTAGTCGCCGGTGCACAGCTGCGCCTTGGTGACGTAGCCGTCGGTGATGACGTCCTGGATGTTGCTCTTGGTGATGGCCTCGGGGGCCAGCAGCACCGACGGGACGTCACGCTTGCCGGTCGGGTCGTTGACGGTGGCGGTGGTCTGGCTCTTCTTGCCTCCGGCCAGCTCCACCGCGAGGGCCGACGCCGCGTCGGCCTCCTTCTTAACGGCCTTGTAGACGGTCATGCACTGGTCGCCCGCGAGGATGTTCTGCAGGCCCTGCACGGTGGCGTCCTGACCGGTGATCGGGACCTGCCCGTTGCGGTGGTTCTTGCGCAGCACGGCGATGGCCGAGTTCGCCAGACCGTCGTTGGCCGCGAGCACCCCGCCGATGTTCGGCTGGCTGGTGTACATCTGCTCGAAGATGGTCTGGGCCTGGGCGTTGTCCCAGTCGGGCACCGACTGGTTGGGGCCCTTGGTGTACTCGCCGGAGGCGTACAGCGGGTCCAGCACGCTGTTGTAGCCGTTGGCGAACAGGGTGGCGTTGTTGTCCGTCGGGGAGCCGTTGAGCTCGGCGACGACGGGGTTCTTGGCGCCCGTCTCGCTCAGACACTTCGCCAGGCCCTGGCCCTGGAGCTTGCCGACCTGGGTGTTGTCGAAGCTGACGTAGTACTGGGCGGAGCCGCCGAGGGTGAGCCGGTCGTAGTCGATGGTGGCCACGCCCTGGGCCTTGGCCTTGTCGAGGACGGCCTTGCCGGTGCCGCTGTCCAGGTTGACGATGACCAGCACGTTCACGCCACTGGTGATCATCTGGTCGGCGATGGTCTGGAACGCCTGCTTGTCGCCCTCGGCGTTCTGGATGTCGTAGTCCACGCCGGCGGCCTTGAAGGCCGCGGCGAGGTACGGCCGGTCCGCGGTCTCCCAGCGGACGGACGACTTGCTGTCCGGCAGGATCACGCCGATCTTCGGCTTCTTGGCGCCCGCCGAGTCGGCACCGGAGCCCGAGGAGCCGCAGGCGGTGACCGTGGAGAGCAGGGCCGCTGACACGGCAGCGGTGGCGAACAGGAATCCCTTGCGCATGGGCAGGGTCCTTTCGAGGCGTGTCCGATCTGCGCCGGACGTGCGTGGCTGATGAAGGGTGGGGATGGGCACGGGCACGGAGCGGGGAAGCAGCCGGCCCCGGTTTGTTGCCTGCGACAACATACGGCCTGCGATAAGGGCCGCCAAGCCCTCGCGTCGACCCGCGTGCGTAACGATCGAGTCACCGGAACGCGGCCGGGCATTGGTTGCCCCCAGGTGCGCCGAACGCTCAACTCGGCTCGCGGGCACGGGTGGAGACCTCCCCGGCCGGGACCGCCGCGGGCCTCCGGTTCCGTGGTCCCTGATCAGTCACGTTCTTCACGGGCCCACCCGACCCACGTCGGCTCCCGTCCGGAACCGGGGACGCGGTGCGGCCGTCGGCGGCGCGAGGCCGGACCATGAGCAGCGTGATGGCGATGTCGCTCGCCCACGGCGGGCATGCTCGCCGGCTCCGACAGCATCGACGACGTCGACGTGCTGCGGCACGGCGCGATGGCGGAGGCGTGTCGCGGGGTCCGGGCACCGTCCGCGCCGGGAAGCTTCCAGCGCGCGCCCGCCTCGGGCCGGGCGCGCCGACTGGTCACGCCGCAAGGACGTTCGCGTGCAGCCTCGCCGGTCACCGCCCGGCCGGCGAACGGTTCTGGACGGGGTCGGGCGACGAGTTGCCGGCCCGGGCCCGACCCCGCGGTGGTCAGCTCTTGCCGGTCAGGCGCCAGACCTGGTTCTTCTTGGTGGCCAGAGCCGCGGCGGAGTCACACGTCCACTGGTGGACCAGCGCTCCGGCGGTGGTGGAGATCCCGCTGACGTCCACGCACTTGCCGCTGTGCACCGCGACGAGCTGGTAGTCGTTGGCAGCGAATTGTCGCAGCGTGAACTGCTGGTTCGTGCCGCCGTGGCAGGTCCACTGGTTGACCGCCGCGCCGTCGGCGGTGGAGACGCCGCCGACGTCGAGGCACTTGCCGCTGTAGCGGTTCACCAAGGAGTAGGTGTCCGCCACCCCCGCCACCGGGCGGAAGTCGAACCGCTGTTCCTCACCGGTGCCGCAGGTGTACTGCCGGTACTGGGTGCCGTCGGCGGTGCTCTGGTTGGGGTCGTCCAGGCAGTAGCCGCTGTGCTGGGCGACGGCGGTCGACGAGAAGGCGGGCCGGCCGGAGGTGAACTGCCACCAGTCCATGTTGAACAGGGACCCGCTGCCACCGGCGAAGCGCAGGTACAGGTCGTGGGTCCCGGTCGCACCGGCGACGGGGCACGAGACCGTGCTCCAGGTCTGCCAGCCCCCGGTGCCTGACACCGTGCACGTCCCGACCGTCGGCCCGGTGGCACTGTCCAGGTGCAGCTCGACCCGGCCTCCGCTGGTGGCCGAGGCCACCCTGGCGGTGAACGAGCCGGCACCGGCGCCGAACGCCACGCCCTTGACCTTGGTGTAGTCGCCGTTCTCGATCCAGCCGATGTTCATCCCGCCCTCGCTGGAGGGTTCGGTCTCGATGCCGCTGCCCCACGCGATGGTCTCGGCCTCCTGGCGGACGTAAGGATCGAGCGTGCCGGCCTGCGGCGCCCCGGCCGTCGTCATGTTGATCGTCGGAATGGTGCCGTCGGCGTTGTAACTGAACTTCTCCACCGCGACCGACCGGGTGTAGCCACCGCCGCCCGGCAGAGCGCCGTTGTGGTAGAAGAAGTACGAGCCGCCGTTGAAGTCGACGACGCCGACGTGGTTCGTGAAACTGCCGCCCTGCGTGGGCATGATGGTGCCGCGGTACGTCCACGGTCCGGTCGGGCCGGGCGAGGTGGAGTAGGCGATGGACTCGGAACAGCACTTCGCCGCGAACACCATGTAGTACAGGCCGTTCCGCTTGTAGAACCACGGGCCCTCCTCGTACAGGGTGGGCCGGTTCGCGTCTCCCGTGCGGGTGCCGAACCCCGCGGTGGTCAGCGGTATCTGCGTCGGGCTGCCGGAGTACGAGATCATGTCGGCGTTGAGCCGCACGTACCACAGCCTCGGGTTCCCGTAATACAGGTAGGCCTGCCCGTCGTCGTCGATGAAGACGGTGGGGTCGATTTCGGAGTTCTGGATCAGCGGGCCGCCGATCGCGTCACGGAACGGCCCGGTGGGGCTGTCCGAGACCCCGACTCCGATGGCTTGCGACCCGTTGGCCATGCGCACCGGCACGTACCAGTAGAACTTGCCGTTGCGGTGGACGGCCTGTCCCGCCCAGGCGTCCGCGCCGGCCCAGCTGAAGGTCGCCAGGCTCATCGGCGAGCCGTGGTCGGTCCAGTTCACCATGTCCGACGAGGACCACACCCGCCAGTCGCGCATCCTGAAAGTCGTCGAGTTGTCCTCGTCGTGCCCGGTGTACAGGTAGACCCGGCCGTTGTGGACCAGCGGTGCCGGGTCGGCGGTGTAGATGTGCTGCACGATCGGGTTGTCCGCGTGGGCCGCGGCCGGAAGCAATGCCGTCGTGCAGAGAAGGATCGCCGTCAGGGCGAGGAAGCGTTGCGACCACCGCCGACGTGTGAATTCCATTGTTCGAGTCCCTTTTTCGATGGGATGGCAGGGGATGGCGTGCTGGGGTCGCGCGCCCGGTGGAATCTCCGCGGCCGACCCCGGGTCCGGGTCACCGGCCCGGCCGGGCCCGGTCTCCGTGGTGGCACTGCTGGGACGGCCGCCCCGCTCGTGCCGGGGCTGCGGCGAGAGGTCGACGCGCTGCTGCCGCACCTCCCCGGCGTCCTGGCCGGACTGCTCGCCGAAACAGCCAGGGCGCGTGCGCGGCGACCCGAGCCGGGGACGGGCGGCGTTGTCGTGAGGACCTCCCCCGCGCACTCCGGTGCCGGGCGGGAGGACCCTGCACGGGAGAACCCTGCGCGGGAGGACCCGGCGCGGGAGTCCGCGGGCGCGCCGGGTCCGGTCCCGCGATGGCGGGCGCGCCGGGTCCGGTCCCGCGATGGCGGGCGGACCGGCCCCGGAGCCCTGGTCAGTTGCGGAAACTCCACTGCTGGTTGCCCGCGCCCGAGCAGCTCCACAGCTGGATCTTCGTCCCGTTCGCCGTACCCGTGCCGGTGGCGTCCAGACACAGGCCCGACTGGACTCCGGTGACGGTGCCGTTGGAGTTGACGTTCCACTGCTGGTTGGTCTGCCCGTTGCAGTCCCAGATCACCACGGCGGTCCCGTTGCCGGTCCCCTTGGCCGAGGCGTCCAGGCACTTGTTGCCGTAGACCATGAGCTGCTTGCTCGCGGTGTAGGTCCACCGCTGGTTGGTGCCGCCGTGGCAGTCCCACAGTTGGGCCTGGGTGCCGTTGCTCGTGGAGGAGCCCGGGATGTCGGTGCAGCGGCCCGACGCCTGGCCCACGATCTCCTGGCCGGTGCTCGGAGGGGTGGGGGTGCTGGAGCCGAACTGGCTGAAGAACTTCCACACCTCACCGGACGTCCAGGTGCGCCAGCCGTCGCAGGTGCACCCGTCGATCGGACCGGGGTCGTGGCCCGCTCCGTCGAACGCGGCCCAGACCACCGGATACCCGGGCTTGCACCCGGAGTAGGTGGTGACGACGTGCGTCAGGCTGCCGGAGGCCGGCTCGGGCGGGTTCTGCGGGGTGCAGCCGTTGTTCCTGACGAACTGGTCACGGAGTGCCCGTCCCGAGGAGATGGGCAGGACGTTGTCGCGGAGGCCGTGCAGGCCCATGTACGCAATCGGCTGCGTACCGCCGCTGCATCCGCTGAGGTTCGCCCCGGCGTAGACCGCGACCCCGCGGAAGACCGTCGCCCGGGCGCAGGCGAGCGCGTAGCTCATCCCGCCGCCGTAGCTGAAACCGGCGGCGAAGAGCTGCGTCGTGTCGATGCACAGGCCGGCTTCGAGCTGCCTGGTCATGTCGTCGACGAAGGTGAGGTCCTGGCCGTTGGAGTTGGCCCAGCCGTTGTCGAAGCCCTGTGGTGCGACGAAGACGGTGCCGTTGTTGTCGGCGTCCGCCAGCCGCCTGAGTCCGTAGTAGGACCAGTTGTACCCATCGGTGCCGCCGGAGTCGACGTCATTGGCGGTGCCGCCCCGCCAGTGGAACCCGAAGACCAACCGGTAGGGGCGGTTCTGGTCGTAGTTGGCGGGGACCCGCAGGATGTAACTGCGGTTCTGGCCGCTGCTGGTGATCGTGCGGGTGCCGCTCGCCAGCGACGGCGCCTTGCCGCAGCCGCCGCTGGCCGCGGCGGCGGCTGCGACCGGAGCGGCGACCGGAGCGGCGGACGTGACCGGGGCGGCGGTCGCGCTGAGGCCGGTGCTCAGCGCCGTGCTGATCGCCGCCACGACGACGACCATCGGGGCCAGCAGGCGCGTGAATAAGGAACTGCGTTTCACGGGCTCTTCCTTCGCTGCGGGTGGACAGGAGTTCAGGGCGCCGGCGGGCGGATCTTCTGCGGGCCGGTTGAAACGGTTCGTTCGATCGGGGTGGGACGCCGCCTGGTGCGCGCAAGGGAGGCCCACCCGAAACTGTTAGCGCTAACAATCGCGCCGAGGCTTTCTCCTCCACCGAGGGGTGGAACGTGTGGTGAAGGCGACGGCCGCAGCCTGCATCACTCCGTACGCGCAGTCAACCCTTCACGCAAAGGCGGCCGACGGGCCTCGGACCCGGCTTTCCTGCGCGGGCGCCCGGCTACCCCTGCGACCGCGCCCGGTGGGCGGCGATCACGTCGCGGTACCAGGCGCAGGACGCCCTGGGGGTGCGCTTCCGACCCTCGAAGTCGACGCGGACCGAGCAGTTGCCGTCGACGTCACTCCGACGGGTGGCGCTGCAGTCCGCACAGGAGCAATTCGATCAGGTGCCGGGGATCGTACTGCGGATCTCCGCCTCCGATGCACAGGTTGCCGATGCCGCGCATGAGTTCGTAGGGCCGGGTGCCCGCCCTGATCTCACCGGCATCGACCGCGGCATCGAGCAGCCGCCCGCAGACCGGCAGCAGACGGTCGAGGAAGTAGCCGTGCAGCGCGGCGAAGCCGCTGCTGTCCGACTGCATGGCGTCGGCCAGTCCGTGCTTGGTGACCAGGAAGTCGACGAAGAGGTCGATCCACTGGCGCAGCGCGACGACCGGGGAGTCGGCGCCGGCCAGCAGCACCGGCCCCGCCTCCGCGCACTCCTCGATCTGATGGCGGTACACGGCCGTGACGAGATCGGCCCGGGTCGGGAAGTGCCGGTAGATCGTTCCCGTCCCCACACCCGCCTTGGCCGCGATCCGGCGGATCGGCGCGTCGACGCCGGAGGCCACGAACACCTCGGCGGCGGCCGCGAGCAGCGCCTGTTGGTTGCGCAGCGCGTCAGACCGCTTGCTCCGGGCCGACGCCCTCCCCGTGGGGCTCTCGCTGGACACGGTTCTCCCTCCGACACCCGTTGACAAAGCGGAACGATGTTCCGGATAGTAAACGGGACAGCGTTCCGCTTCAGGTTAGCCGAAGCGGGACGCAACTGCCCCATGCCCGCCGCCACCCGACCGGGGCCGGCCGCGGCACCCACCGCAGTAAGGAGAACCGCTCGCCATGAGCGCATCCAACCCCACCGCACCCGTCCCCGTCCTGTCGTACAGCCCGGTGGCCCTGCCCGTGCCCGGACGTCCCGTGGACCTCCACGTACGCGTCTCCGCTCCCGCGTCCGGAACCGGTCTTCCCGTCATCCTGCTCTCCCACGGCCACGGCCCGTCGAACAACCTCTCATCGCTGAACGGCTACGCACCGCTCGCCAACTCCTGGGCGGCACAAGGGTTCGTCGTCCTCCAACCCACCCACCTCACCTCCCGGACGCTGAGCCACCTGGTCGCCGACGCCCCGGGCGCACCGGACTTCTGGCGCTCCCGCGCCGAGGACATGAGTCACGTCCTCGACCGGCTCGACGTGATCGAGCGCACCGTGCCACAGCTGGCCGGACGGATCGACCACACCAAGATCGCCCTGGCCGGACACTCCCTCGGCGGCTTCACCGCGGCCCTCCTGCTGGGCGCCGGACTCAACGACCCCGGCACCGGGAAGGTGGTGCACCTGGTCGAGTCGCGGATCAAGGCGGGCGTACTGCTCGCCGCGCCCGGCAGGGGCGGCGACGTCCTCAACGGCCCCATGGCCGAGCAGTGGCCGATCATCGGGGCCGTCGACTTCTCCACCATGGCCGCTCCCACCCTGGTCGTCGCAGGCGACAAGGACGACTCCCGCCACTTCACCGACGTGGGTCCGGACTGGCACGCCGACCCCTACACCCTCGCCCCCGGCCCGAAGTCCCTGCTCACCCTGTTCGGGGCGGAGCACGGACTCGGCGGGATCGCCGGATACGACGCCGCCGAGACCACCGACGAGAACCCCGAACGGGTCGCCGCCGTCGGGCGGCTCACTGCCGCCTACCTCCGCAGCCGGCTCCACCTCGGCGACACGGCCTGGCAGGCCGCATGCGAGGCGCTGGGAACCGACCCCGACCCGATCGGACGAGTCGAAACCAAGTAGACCGCCCGGACGCACGGCAATCGGAATCACGCCGGGCGAGGACGGCCCCGACCGGGGACTGCGTTCGCCGGGCAGTGCCCGGCGTCGTCAGGCTGCGCGCTGTGACCGGGGAGACGGGGATCCGCTGCGGGCGGCGGCATCATCGCGCCTCTCCTGACCTGCCGCCCAGCCCGGCCTCAGGTTCAGCGCTACGCCATGGGCGCGTCCCCCCTCCGCGAGTCTCGCCCTGCGCATCGCTCACGGATCGGTCCGGGCGGCCGGCACGTCCGTCGGAGGCGACCCTCCGCTCCGAGGGCGCTCTCGAACCCGCATGGGTCCCGACGGGCACAACGTCGAGCGGATGGCTCGACTACGCAGGAATCTGGTTTCGATGAGCAGCAATCAGCTCGCGGTACCAGGCGTACGAGGACTTCGGGGTGCGCTTCTGCGACTCGAAGTCGACGTGGACCAGGCCGAAGCGCTGGTGGTAGCCCTCGGCCCATTCGAAGTTGTCGAGCAGGGACCAGGTGAAGTAGCCGCGCACGTCGACGCCTTGGGCGCTCGCGGCGGCGAGGGCGTCGAGGTGGCCGGCCAGGTAGTCGATCCGGGCGGTGTCGTCGAGCAGGTCGTCCGTGGAGCAGCCGTTCTCGGTGATGGTGATCGGCGGGAGGGCGGAGCCGTAGCGTTCGCGCAGGCCTACGAGGAGTTCGCGCAGGCCGTCGGGGACGACGGGCCAGCCGAAGTGGGTGCGGGGGACGCCGTCGATGGGTGCCTCGGCGAACGGGAGGCCGGGCTCGGTGGGGGCGGCGATCCGGGTGGGGTTGTAGTAGTTGATGCCGAGGCCGTCGAGCGGGGCGGCGGCGATCAGCGCGAGGTCGCCGTCGCGGACCGCGCCGCCCAGGTCGGGCCCGACGCCGTAGGCCGCGAGGTCGGGGTAACGGCCGAGCAGCAGCGGGTCGTTGAAGAGGCGGTTGTGGAGGGCGTCGTACGCGTCGGCCGCGGCCTCGTCCTCGGCGGAGGTGGTGGCGGACCGGACCGGCGTGCAGTTGTTGGCGATCAGTACCTGCGCGCCGCGCTCGGCGAGCACGCCGGCTGCGAGGGCGTGGCCGAGCAGTTGGTGGTGGGCGACGGGCAGGGCGTCGAGCAGCAGGGCGTGTCCGGGGGCGTGGATGCCGAGCGCGTAGCCGTAGACCATGTGCACGAAGGGCTCGTTGAGGGTGATCCAGGCGGGCACCCGGTCACCGAGCCGGTCGGCGACGGCGGCCGCGTACTCGGCGAAGCGGTGCGCCGTGTCGCGGTTGAGCCAGCCCCCCGCGTCCTCCAGGGCCTGCGGCAGGTCCC
Organism: Kitasatospora terrestris; assembly: GCF_039542905.1. Taxonomy (NCBI): domain Bacteria; kingdom Bacillati; phylum Actinomycetota; class Actinomycetes; order Kitasatosporales; family Streptomycetaceae; genus Kitasatospora; species Kitasatospora terrestris. Next base: position 7,774,412 of record NZ_BAABIS010000001.1, on the reverse strand, counting down.
AGTGGAAGAGCGTGGGGAAGGGGGTGATGCCGGCGTCGAGGAGTCCGTCGACCAGCCGTTCGTAGAAGTCGAGCCCGGTGGCGTTGACGGGGCCCCTGCCGGTGGGCCGGATGCGCGGCCAGGCGATCGAGAATCGGTAGGCGTCGAGGCCGAGGCCGCGCATCAGCTCGATGTCCTCGGGATACCGGTGGTAGTGGTCGCAGGCCCGGGCGCCGCTGTGCCCGTCCCGGACGGCGCCGGGGCGGTCGCAGAAGGTGTCCCAGATCGACGGGCCGCGGCCGCCCTCGGCCACCGCGCCCTCGATCTGGTATGCGGCGGTGGCGACGCCCCAGCGGAAGTCCTGCGGGAGGTTGATGCGGTGCGGCACGGCCGGGCTCCCTGTCGACGATGCTGACGATCTCACGGCGGCCACGAAGGCCACGCGGGCCACGCGGGCCACGCGGATGCCGCCACAATATGAGCTTCCCTCACGTTTGCGCCAGTAGCTGGTTCACCCGGCCCTCGGCGTCGGCGAGCAGCTCCGGGACGTCGGCGTTCCGGTCCTTGAGGACGGTGCGGCGCGTGGTTGTCGGCCGGGACGATGGCCGCAGCGGCCTTGGCCCTGTGGTCGGCCCTCAGGCTCCCGCCGACGACGGAGAAGAAAGAAGGGTTGCGGGAGCCACCCGCCGTCGGCCGAGGGCGTTCCGGGGCCGCCGCAGGCGGCGCTGAAGAGCGCCCGGCCGGTCAGGGCGAGCAGAACGACCGGTCTCCGGACGCTTGTCATGGCGATTTCGTACCATCGGGCTGGTTGCAAGGCCCGCGGGTAGCGTGAGGAGAAGGTCCGTCCGTCGGGAGGCCGCCATGACAGTGCCCGGGGCAGCGGGGCAGCCGCCCGGCACCCCGTTCGGCCCGGGGACGATGGCGACCGCCGTCCTCGACCGGCGCGGCACGGTGATCGGCTGGGACGCCTCCGCCCAGGAGCTGTACGGGTACCGGGCGGACCAGGTGCTCGGCCGGCCCGCCCGCTCGGTCCTGGTCCCCGTCGACGGGCGATCGCTCTTCGACGCGGCCGACGCCCCCGTCGCGTCCGGGGGCGACCGGTGGGCGCTCCGCCGCCCCGGCGGGGCCGTCGACGTGGTGCTGTACGTCCTGCGGCTGGGCCCCGACGGCGCCGGCCCGGCGACCGCGGCGTGGGGCATCGTGTCGGTCGCCGCCGAGCGGATGGAGCGCTGGGCGACCGACCAGGCGATGCTCACCGGCCTGTCCGCGCAGTCCCCGATCTCTCTGTCGGTGATCGGGCCGGACGGACGGGTGCGGTGGGTCAACCCCGCGACCGAAGAGGCGTTCGGCTTCACCCGCGCCGACTGGTTCGGCCGCCCGGTCAGGGACCTCTTCCCCGCGGGCGAGATCGTCTCGCCGGGCCTCGCGGGCCGCTCGCTCGGGTCGGTCGTCGACCAGGTCCTGCGCACCGGCGAACCCGTCGTCGACCTGCACTACCGCAGCCCGGCACCCGGGGCCGGGGGCCAGCCGTCCGTGTGGTCCTGCTCCTACTTCCGCCTCCAGGACGACACCGGCCGCGACCTCGGCGTCTGCGAGTCCGCGTTCGACATCACCGACCGGTACGAGGCGCAGCGCCGGCTCGAACTGCTCAGCCGCTCCAGCGGCATCGGCACCACCCTGGACCCGGCCCGGACCTGCCGGGAGCTGGTCGCCGCCGTGGTGCCCGACCTCGCCGACGAGGCCCGGGTGGACCTGGCGGAGCCCGTCCGCACCGGCGCGCCGGACAAGGACGGGCCCGCGCCGGACAGGCCAGCGCCGGACAGGCCAGCGCCGGACGGCCGACGGCTCGTCCTCCCGCTGGCCGCCGGATCGGCCCGGCTCGGCGAGGTCACCCTGCTGCGCACCGGCCCCCGCGGCCCGTTCGACGATGCCGACCTCGCCGTCGCCGCCGAGCTGATCGCCCACACGGCCGTCTGCGTCGACAACGCCCGCCGGTACGAGCGGGAGCGCGCCACCGCGCTGCTGTTCCAGCGCAACCTGCTGCCGCAGGAACTGCCGCGGCACACGGCCGTGGAGACGGCGCACCACTACGTGGCGGGCAAGGGGCCGGGCGGGGTCGGCGGCGACTGGTACGACGTGGTCCCGCTGTCCGGCATCCGGGTCGGGCTGGTGGTCGGCGACGTCACGGGCCACGGGCTGCCGGCCGCGGTGACCATGGGCCGGTTGCGGACCACCGTGCGGGCCCTGGCCGCCCTCGACCTCACGCCCGAGGAACTGCTCGGCCGCCTCGACGACCTGGTCGGCCAGGCCCGGATCGGCACCGACCCCGGCGAGGCGGACGGCACCGACCCGGCGCTGGGCGCACGCTGCCTCTACCTGGTGTACGACCCCGTGCACCGGCGCTGCGCGGCGGCGAGCGCCGGCCACCTGCCGCCGGTCCTGCGCGCCCCGGGCGGCACCGCCGCGCCGCTGGACCTGCCGGCCGGCCTGCCGCTGGGGGTCGGCGGCATGCCCTTCGAGGCCGCCGAGTTCGAGATCGCCGAAGGCAGCCTGCTGGCCCTGTTCACCGACGGCCTGGTGACCGGCGGGCGGCAGGACCCGGACGCCGGCGTCGCCGGGCTCTGCCGGATCCTGGACGAGCACGCCGACCTGCCACCGGACGCGCTGCGGCGCCGGATCGCGGCGTCCGGCCTGCCCGACGGCGGCCGGGACGACGCCGCACTGCTGCTGCTCCGGCTGCACGCGCCGGCCGCGGACGACACGGCCGACTGGCAGATCGCCCCCGACCCGGCGGAGGTGGCCGGCGCCCGGGCCGCCGTCGGCGACCGACTCGCCCTTTGGGGGCTGGAGTCGGTCGGCTTCGCGGTCGGACTCGTCGTCAGCGAGCTGGTCACGAACGCGATCCGCTACGGCGCCCCGCCGGTGCACCTGCGGCTGCTCCGCGACCACGACCGGGCCCTGCTCTGCGAGGTGTCCGACAGCAAGGAGACCTCGCCCCACCTCCGTCGGGCCCGCCCCGACGAGGAGGGCGGCCGCGGCCTGTTCCTGGTCGCCGGCCTCGCCGACCGCTGGGGCACCCGTTACACCCGCGAGGGCAAGACCGTCTGGGCCGAGTTCCCGCTCCCACCGGCTCACTGACCGGGCCGGCCACCCGGCGGCCCGGCACCGACACTCGCCCCTCGGCTCCGACCCCGCCCCTCGGCGCCGACCCTGCCCCTCGGCGCCGACACCCGCCCCCCGACCGGCGGTGATTGGCCCCGTCGGGCGCGGATGCGGCAGAGTGGCGCCATGAGAGCGCGGACGGACAGCGGCGTGCAGGGCGGCAGTGGGGCTGCGGTCCGCCGGCGGCCGGTGCAGCAGCGCAGCCAGGAGCGGTACGAGCGGCTGCTCGACGCCTGCGCGGGGCTGCTGGACGAGGTCGGTGCCGGGGCGCTGACCACCAAGGAGGTCGCGCAGCGCGCCGAGGTGCCGATCGGCACCCTGTACCAGTTCTTCTCCGGCCGCGAGGGGTTGCTCGCCGCACTGGCGGAGCGCAACCTCACCGCCTACCTGGCCCGCCTCGCCGCCCGTACCGCCGGCGCCTCCGGGCCCGGCTCGCTCGCGACCTTCGTCGACCTGGCGGTGGAGGAGTTCGTGGCGATGAAGCGGACCGTCCCCGGCTTCGGGCACCTGGACTTCGGCCTGGTCGACGCGGTGCCGGCCGGTTTCGGCGACGACACCCACCTGCTCGACGACGACCTCGACAACAACGCGGCCGTGGCGGTGCGCCTGCGGGCGATCGGCGGAGAGCTGTTCGCCGACCCGGGGTACGGGGTGTCGCTGCGGGTCGCGATGGAGTGCGCGGACGCGGTGCTCAAGCTGGCGTTCCGGGTCGCTCAGGACGGCGACCCGGCGCTGATCGCCGAGTGCAAGCGGGTGCTGCTGCGCTACCTCGCCCCACCGGCGGCGTGACCGGCCCTTCCATTGCGGGCCGCCGCCACCCGCCGCAGAGTGGAGTGAAGGCATCCGCCCGCACCCCCCATGGGAGCAGAGCATGCAAGCCACAGTGGGTGACCACGTCCACATGTACAGTCGCAACATCGGCATGATCGACCGCAAGGGCGAGATCCTGGAGGTCCGCGGGGCCGACGGCGAGCCGCCGTACATGGTGCGCTTCGAGGACGGCCACACGGGACTCGTCTACCCGGGGCCGGACTGCGTCGTCGAGCACCGCAACGCCGAGGAGCAGCGCTGATACCTGGCCCCGCCGGAAGGAACCCCTGATCACCGACCTGCCCGGCCCGCTGGCCCACCTGTCCCCCCTGCTCGACGACTACGGTTACGCGGCGGTGGGGGTCTTGGTGTGCCTGGACAACTGCGGCATCCCGGTGCCCGGCCAGACCGTCCTGGTCCTGGCCGCGGTCTACGCCGGCACCGGCCGGATGAGCATCGCCGCGGTGGTCGCCATCGCGGTGGTCGCGGCGGTGGTCGGCAACAGCCTCGGCTACCTGATCGGCCGCACCGGCGGGCACGCCTTCGTGCACCGCTGGGGCCGGTACGTCCGGCTGACCCCGGAGCGGATGGCCAAGGCCGAGCGCTTCTTCGACCGGCACGGCGCCAAGGTGGTGACCGGCGCCCGTTTCGTGGACGGGCTGCGGCAGACCAACGGGATCATCGCGGGCACCAGTGAGATGCCCCGGCGCCGGTTCGTGCCCGCCAACGTGGTCGGCGCGCTGCTCTGGGTCGGCGTCTGGGCCTCGGTGGGCTACTTCGCGGGCGACAACCTGGACGAGTTGTACCGGCAGGCCGTCCGGTACCAGGTGCTGCTGCTGGTCCTGGCCGGCGCGGTGGTGCTGGCGCTGCTGGCGCGCACGCTGCTGCGCCGTCTGCGCTCGCGCCGCGGCGGCGGTCCGGGCGGGCCCGCCGGCCGGGAGGGCACCACCGACCAGGAGGGCACCACCGGTCCGGGCGGGTCCGCCGGCCCGGACGAGAACGCCGGACCGGGTGGGCCCGCCCGACCGGACGGCCGGCCGACCGCGCCGGGTCAGCGCAGCGGGATGACCTCGAACGAGGACGCGTAGCGCACCCCGAGCCGGGTGCCGGTCGCCCGGGACATCGACTCCAGGAATCCGGCCGCGTCCGACATCGGCCCTTCGCCGAGCCCGTCCAGGTACGCGCGGTGCGCCTCCAGCGAGGCGACGCCGGCGTCGAAGTGCTCGGTGGTGTCGACGGCGTGCCGGCCGTCGGGCGAGGCGGCGGCCCAGACCTGCCGGACGCCGTCCCACGGCTCGTGGCCCTCGGCGGTCAGCTCCCGGAACACCCACCGGTTGCCCGCGTCCCGGACGCCGTCCAGGGTGGCCCGGCCGACCGCGATGTGGTCGGCCTGGTTGGGGAACACCCCGCCGTACGTGTCACGGAAGTTGGTGGTGATCACGATGTCCGGGCGGTGCCGGCGCACCGCGCGGGCGATGTCGCGGCGCAGCGGCAGCCCGTACTCGATCACGCCGTCGGGGTGGCCGAGGAACTCGACCACGTCGACGCCGACGATCGCGGCGGAGGCGATCTGCTCCTGCTCGCGCACGGCCCGGCACTGCTCCGGGTCCATGCCGTCGATGCCGGCCTCGCCGCTGGTGACCATCACGTAGACCACGGTCTTGCCCTGGGCGGTCCAGCGGGCGACGGCGGCGGCCGCGCCGTACTCCATGTCGTCGGGGTGGGCGACGATCGCGAGCGCGGTCTGCCAGTCCTCGTCGACGGGTTCGAAGGGGGGCGGGGGCTGTTCGGTCATGGCGGTTCCCGGTCCGTGCGTCGGTGCGTCGGTGCGTCGGTGCTTCGGTGCGTCGGTGCGTCGGTGTGTCGGTGCGTCAGTTCGCGGTGCGGATGGAGTAGTTGAAGTCGGCGTGGCCGAGGTGGCGCATCATGGTGATCCAGAACGGCATCATCATCTCCATGCCGCGGGCGGCCTCGATCCCGCCGAGGTCGATGATCGCGCCGGCGGGCCAGCCGAACTCCTCCAGCACGGCACGGACCTTGGCCTTCGCCTCGACGTCCTCACCGGCGATGAAGAGGTTGTGCTCGCCGGGGATCCGGGCCGGGTCGACCATCACCGGGGCGGTCACCGTGTTCAGCGCCTTCACCACGAAGGCGTCGGGGTGGGCCCGCTGGATCTGCTCGCCGACGCTGTCGGTGTTCACCGGCTCCAGCGAGAGCTCGCCGGTGGCGGAGAAGACCAGCGGGTTGGAGACGTCGATCAGCACCTTGCCCGCCAGGCGCTCGGCGCCGGCCGCCTCCAGCGCCTGCAGCGACACCGTGCCGGAGGTGGCGTTCAGCACGACCTCGCCGAACTCGGCGGCCTCGGCGAAGGTGCCCGCGTGCCCGTACGGCCCGGCGCGGTCCGCCCAGTCGTTGGCGGCGGCGTTGTCCTTGGTCCGCGAGCCGAGGGTGACCTCGTGGCCCAGCTCGACCAGCTTCTCGGCGAGCGTACGGCCCACCGTCCCGGTACCGATGACTCCGAAACGCATCCCCGTCTCCACTCCGCTCACGTACCACCCGGCGCCGGACCGGCGCCGACCTCGCACACCCTAGCCCGAACACCCCTGACGGGTGATCGCATTCCGCCGTCACGCCGCCGGTTCGCGTCGCGCCCCGTTCACGACCCGCTCGCGCGGTCCTGCGGTGCGGCGAGGACGCAGAACTCGTTGCCCTCCGGGTCGGCGAGGACCACCCACGGCTCGTCGCCGCTCTGGCCGATGTCCGGGCGGGTGGCGCCGAGCGCCAGCAGCCGCCGCACCTCGGACTCCTGGTCCCCGTCGGGGCGGAAGTCCAGGTGCAGGCGGTTCTTGCCGGCCTTGCGGTCCGGATTGACGCCGAACAGCAGGCCGGGCAGCCGGTCGGGCGCGGGCCGGATCTCGTACTCCTCGGCCGAGTCGTCCACCACCACCCAGCCCAGTGCCCGCGCCCACCACGCCCCGAGCGCCACCGGGTCCGCGCAGTCCACCACGATCTGTTCCCACACCAAGGCCATGCGACCGACTCTAGGCCGGGACGGCCACCGGCGCGGGGGAACACGACGGGCGGGCAGCGATCCGGCGCGGTCTGCACCATCCGTTGACGTCCGGGCGGGAAAGCGCTTACCGTCACACCCGCCCGGCGCGGTGCGGCGCCGCCCGGGCGCCGCTGCGCCGACCCCCACGGCGCCGGGCGGCCGTGCGCCGCGAGGTCGCACCCGGCAAGGAGCCCCCTTGATCCCCGAGCCGCACTCCCCCACCCGCCTCCCGCTCTCCCCCGCCCGCCTCCCGCTCTCCCGTCGCCGCCTGCTCCAGGCCTCCGCCGTGGGCCTGGCCGCCGCGGGCGCCTGGTCCGCCCTCGGCGGGCGGTCGGCCTTCGCCGCCGACGCGTACGACACGCTCCGCCTGCGCTGGCGGGCGCTGCTGACCGGCACCGACTTCGACCCGGCCGCCCAGCCGTTCGCCGGTTCCCTCGCCTCCCTCGGCGACCGGGCCCGCACCCAGCAGGCGGCGATGGCGCCCACCGCCGGCTCGCTCTGGCCGGACCTGCCGCTCGGCACGGTCTCCGCCAACATCACCTCCAGCTACCTCCGCCTGCGCACCATGGCGCTGGCCTGGGCCCAGCCCGGGACCGGTTCGACCGCCGACGCGGCGCTCGCCGCCGCCGTCACCACCGGCCTGGACCACCTGCACGCGATCGCGTACACCCCGACCGCGACCAACTACAACAACTGGTGGGACTGGCAGATCGGCACCCCGCAGGCGCTGCTCGACACCTGCGTCCTCGTCCAGCCGCTGCTCACCGCCGCCCAGATCGCCGACTACTGCGCGGCGGTGGACCATTCGGTCCCCGACTCCAAGGTCTCCTCCTACACCGGGACCTCCACCGGCGCCAACCGGGTCGACCTCTGCCGGGTCCTGGCCCTGCGCGGGGTGATCGGCAAGAGCTCCGCCAAGCTGGCGCTCGCCTCCGCCTCGCTCTCCCCGGTCTTCCCGTACGTGCTGACCGGCGACGGCCTCTACCCGGACGGCTCGTTCGTGCAGCACACCTGGGTGCCGTACACCGGCTCGTACGGCGAGGTGCTGCTCGGCGGGCTGAGCAAGCTCTTCGGCCTGCTCGCGGGTTCGGCCTGGGCGGTGACCGATCCGCAGCGGCAGACCGTGTTCGACGCGGTCGACGCGGCGTACGCGCCGTTCCTCTACAACGGCCTGGTGATGGACTCGGTGAGCGGCCGGGCGATCAGCCGGGGCCTGCAGAGCAGCGACGCGCTGCACCTGCAGCAGGACGACCACGGGCGCGGGCACACGATCATCGGGCACATCCTGCGGCTGGCCGACTCGGGCGCCGCGCCGGCGGCGCAGTCGGCGGCGTGGCGGGCGGCGGTCAAGGGCTGGATCGCCCGCGACTACTACCGCCCGTACCTCACCGACGCCGCCGTGGACGTCCCCGAACTCGCCCGCGCGCAGGCGCTGGTGAACGACTCCGCCACCTCCGCCGCCGCCGAGCCGGCCGGCGCCCGGGTCTTCGCGATGGACCGGGCGGTGGTCCGCCGCGCCGGCTGGGCGGCCTCGCTGGCGATGTGCTCGGCCCGCACCACCTTCTACGAGACCGGAAACGGCGAGAACCTGCGCGGCTGGCACACCAACAGCGGCCTGCTCGCCTGGTGGGGCTCGACCTTCGGCAACGGCCAGTACGCGGACGCCTTCTGGCCGACCGTGAACCCCTACCGGCTGCCCGGCACCACCGTCTCCACCAAGCCGCTGGCCGACGCGGCGGGCGGCGCCTGGGGCGCGGCCCGCCCGGACAACACCTGGGCGGGCGGCGCCTGCGACGGCACCTACGCCGCCGTCGGGCAGGCCGTGCGGGGCCTGTCCTCGACCCTGAGCGGGGTCAAGTCCTGGTTCCTGCTGGACGATGCGGTCGTCTGCCTGGGCGCGGGGATCAGCTGCGCGGACGGCGTGCCGGTGGAGACCGTGGTCGACAACCGCAACCTCGGCCCGACCGGCCAGCACGCCCTCACCGTGGACGGCACGGCGCAGCCCACCACCCTCGGCTGGTCGCAGCGCTTCACCGGCGCCCGCTGGGCGGCGATCTCCGGCTTCGGCGCGTACCTGTTCCCCGGCGGGGCGAGCGTGAACGCGCTGCGCGAGGCCCGGACCGGCAGCTGGCACGACATCAACGGGGGCGGCACCACCGAGGCGCTGACCCGCCGCTACCTGACGCTCTGGGTCGACCACGGCACCGATCCGTCCGGCGCCGGCTACTCCTACCTGCTGATGCCGGGCGCGGACGCCGCGACGGCCGCCGCCCGCTCGGCCGCCCCGACCGTCACCGTGCTGGCCAACTCCGCGTCGGTGCAGGCGGTCTCCGACAGCGTCTCGGGCGTCACCGCCGCGAACTTCTTCGCCGCCGGGACGGCCGGTCCGATCTCCGTGTCGGCGCCGGCCTCGGTGCTGGTCCGCGAGTCGGGCGGCACCATGACCGTCACGGTGGCGGACCCGGGGCGGACCGCCTCCACCGTCCAGGTCACCGTCGCCCGGTCCGGCTACCGGACGGCCGACCCGGCGGCCGGCGTCACCGTCCTCGCCACCGGAAGCGCGGTGACCCTGCTGGTCGAGCTCGGCGGCACCCGGGGCGCGAGCCGGACGGTGACCCTGCGCACCACCGGCACCGCGCCCGCCCCGGCCACCGCGACCCGGCTCGCGCCCACCCAGGACGCCTACGTCCGCGACGGCTCGTACGGCGACACCAACTACGGCACCGCCGCCACGCTGACCGTGAAGAACACCGACTCGACCGGCAGCGGCTACAGCCGGCGGGCGCTGTTCTCGTTCAACACCGCGGGGGTGGGCGGGACGGTCCGCCGGGCGGTGCTCTGGGTCCGCGGGGCGGTCGCCGACTCCGGCGGCACCCAGACCTCGCTGCAGGCCTTCGCCACCACCGCCGACGGCTGGACGGAGACCGCGGTCACCTGGAACCGCTCCCCCGCCCCGACCACGGCGCTCGGCACCGGTGCGATCTCCACCGCAGCGGACTGGGTCGGCCTGGACGTCACCGCCGCCGTCACCACCGGCGGCCCGGTCACCCTCGCGGTGTGGCAGCCGCTCGGCGCGGTCGGGCTCGCGGTCAACCTCAACAGCCGTGAGAACGCCGCCTTCCAGCCCCACCTGGAGCTGATCACTTCCTGAGGGCCGGAAGCTACCGGGGCAGGGCGTCGAAGATCCGGCCGAGCAGGGCGTGCAGCTGCGCCCGTTCGGCCGGGTCGAGCGGGGCGAGCAGCTCCTCCTGCACCTGCCGGGCCTCGCCGTCGAGTTCGGCGAGCGCGGCGCGTCCGACGGGGGTGATCGTGACGGAGACCCGGCGCCGGTCGGCGGGGTCGCGGCTGCGCTCGACCTGCCCGGCGGCGGCCAGCTGGTCGACCGCCTTGGCCAGGTCGCTCGGGTCGATGCGCAGCCGGGCGGCCAGGTCGCGCTGGGCGTGCGGGCCGAAGTCGTCGAGTGCGGCGAGCACCGCCATGTGCCACAGCCGCAGGCCGCGCTCGGCGAGGCGTTCGCCGAGCGCGGTGCGGGCGGCCTTGCCGACCCGCGAGAGCAGGTAGGTGCTGAGGCCGGTGAGGCGGGGCGGGACGGCGTCCGGATCGTTCATGACCACCATTCTAGGGTCTGCACCTATAGTGGGTGTCGACCCACTGATTCTCGCCCTTCCGGAGCGCGCCATGGACGCCCTGCACCCCCGCCTGCTCACCACCCGCTTCGCCGACGCCTTCGCGTTCTACGCCGCCGTCCTGCCCGAGTTGGCCGGCGCCACCCTGGTCCGCGGCAGCGCTGCCGGGCCGTACGCCCACTGGGACGTCGACGGGCAGGGCCTGCTCTCGCTCTTCGACCGCGCCGCCCTCGCCTCCGCCGTCGGCACCGACGCCCTCCCCTCCACCGTGGACGCCCAGGACGCGCTGATGTTCGTCTGCCGCGTCCCCGACGTCGACGCCGGCCACGCCCTGTGCCTCCGGTACGGCGCCACCCCGGTCACCGCCCCGGCCGACCGCCCCGAGTGGGGCCCGGGCCTGCGCACGGCCCACCTCCGCGACCCGGAGGGCACCCTGCTGGAGCTCCAGTCCTACTGACGGGCACCCGGGCCGCCCGGCCCGCCGCCGGTCTCCCCTGTTGCCGACCGTCCCACAGGCGTACCGTGGCCACACGAACGGGTTTCGCAGCCGGAGGCCGCGATGGCAGACCCGAGGGCCTTCCTCACCACCCCCCGCCGCGCCCGGGCGCGGCGGCCGCCGCAGGAGCGCGTCCAGGACTGGGCGGAGGTCGACGGCGGCCGCCCGCCGCTCCCCCTGGTCCGCGAGCAGGCGTCCCGCTGCATGGACTGCGGCCTGCCCTTCTGCCACAACGCCTGCCCGCTGGGCAACCTCGTCCCGGACTGGAACGCCCTCGCCGCCGGTGACGACTGGCGGGCCGCCGCCACCCACCTGCTGGCCACCGACAACTTCCCGGAGTTCACCGGGCGGCTCTGCCCCGCCCCCTGCGAGAGCGCCTGCGTGCTGGCGATCGACTCCGAGGCGGTCACCATCCGCAACATCGAGCTGGCACTCGCCGACCACGCCTGGGAGATCGGTGTGGACCGCCCCCGCCCGCCCGAGCGGCGGACCGGCCGCCGGGTCGCCGTGGTCGGCTCCGGCCCGGCCGGGCTGGCGGCGGCCCAGCAGCTCACCCGGGCCGGGCACACCACCACCGTGTACGAGCGCGCCGACCGGCTCGGCGGACTGCTGCGCTACGGCATCCCGCCGTTCCGCCTGGAGAAGCACCGGCTGGACCGGCGGCTCGACCAACTCCGCGCCGAGGGAACCCGGTTCCGCACTGGTGTCGACGTGGGACGCGACCTGCCAGCCGACCGGCTGCGCTCCGACCACGACGCCGTGCTGCTCGCCGTCGGCGCCACCGCACCGCGCGGACTCCCCTCCCCCGGGCACGACCTGCCCGGCGTCCGGCACGCCATGGACTACCTCACCCAGGCCAACCGGGCCGACCAGGGCGACTTCCCCCGGCCGCCGCTCACCGCCGAGGGCCGGCACGTGGTGATCGTCGGCGGCGGCGACACCGCCGCCGACTGCCTGGGCACCGCACTGCGCCAACACGCGACGTCCGTCATCCAGTTGGACATCAACCCGCGCCCGCCCGACCGTCGCGCCGCCGAGCAGCCCTGGCCCGTCCACCCGAAGGTCTACCGGCGCACCGCCTCCCACGAGGAGGCCGGCGAGGAGCCGCGGGTCTTCGCCGCCACCACCGTCGGCTTCGACCCGGGCCCCGACGGGCGGCTCGCCGCCGTCCGCTTCGCCCACGCCACCCCGGGCGACCGCCGGCCCGAGGCCGGCACCGAACGCACCCTCCCCGCCCAACTCGCCCTGCTCGCCCTCGGCTTCACCGGCCCCGAGCCCGACAGCCCGATCGCCGGCCAGCTCGGCCTCGCCTTCGGCCCGCACGGCGCCCTGGCCCGCGACGCCCACTTCGCCACCGCCGCCGACGGCGTCTTCGTCGCGGGCGACGCGGGCCGCGGCCAGTCCCTGATCGTCTGGGCCATCGCCGAGGGCCGTGCGGCGGCCGCCGCCGTCGACCACTACCTGCGCGGCACCACCGACCTCCCCACCCCCGTCACCCCGGCCGACCACCCCCTGGCCCCCTGACCGGCGGGCACCGGGGAGCGGCCCTCACCTCCGGCGCGGGACCAGTCCCTCGCGTTCCCAGACCCTGCGGGCGGCGGCGATCCGCTGCCGCTTGGTGGCGCACCAGCGCTCGCGGGCGAGCGTCTCGCCGGGCGGTTCCTCCACGCGGTAGCACAACGGGCAGACGTGACCGCCCTGCAGGCCCTCCGAGACGGGCGTGCCGCAGGTCGGGCAGTGCCGGGAGTGGTGGACGTTGCCGCGCATGCCCTCCACGCTAACCGGGACCGACCCGGACACCGCCCGCTCGCCGATTCCGGCCCCGCGGCCGCCGCGGTCTGCGAGAATCCGAGGCCCGCACCGCCGCCCTACGACAGCGCCCCTGCGGGCGGTGCCTGCCGCACGGCCCGGTTGGCCGTGGTGAGGACGGCCAGCGCCAGCAGCCACGCCCCGCAGAGCCAGACCAGCGGCTCGGCGCCGAGGGCGGCGATCAGCGCGCCGCCCGCGAGGGCGCCGACCGACAGGGCCCCGGTGGTGAGCGTCGAGGCGGCGCTCGTCACCCTGCCCCGCAACTCGTCCGGGGTGATGGCCAGTTGGTGGGTGGTCATGGCCACGGTGTACACCGGGGCCACCATGGACTCGGCGGCCGCGACGGCGGCCAGCAGGAGCGGGGTGGGGGCCAGCGCGTAGAGCGGGAACACCAGCGCCTCCACCCACAGCATGGCCACGGCGATCCGCCCGAGCGGGAACCGGCGCGTCACCCGGTCCGACACCAGCGCTCCCGCCATCGCGCCGACCGCCGCGCCGCTGAAGACGACGCCGATCCACAGCGGCGAGGCACCGAGCTGCCGGGCGAGGGTGATGATCAGCAGGTACCCCGCGCCGTACCGCACCTTGTCCGCGGCCGACACCAGCGTGAGGAAGCGGACGACGGGTTGGCGCCAGAGCGAGCCGAGGCCCTCCCGGATGTCGGCGGTGAGCCGGGCGCCCGGCCGGGCCCGCTTCCGGTCCACCTGGAACCGGGAGCGCATCAGACCCAGGGACGCCGCGGACGCCGCGAAGGAGAGCGCGTTCACGGTGAACGGGACGGTCCGTCCGAGCTCGTAGAGCACCCCGGCGAGGGAGGCTCCGACGACGGCCACCGCACCGGCCGCGGACTGCGAGAGGCCGAGCGCGGCGGAGAGCAGCCGCGGACCGACCACGTTGGGCAGCGCCGCGGTGTTCGCCACGTGGAAGAGGGTCGTCAGGATCCCGGCGAGCACGGCGGTGCCGTACAGCTGGGGCATGGTCAGCCCGTCGAACCACAGGGCGACGGCGACTCCGGCGGTGAGCACGGCCCGGCCGAGCTCGCACCAGATCATGGTGGCCTTCCGGTCCCACCGGTCGGCGAGGGCCCCGGCGACCAGCCCGAACACCAGGAAGGAGGCGGTTCCCAGACCGAGGACCACCCCGGCCCGGGTCACCGATCCGGTCAGGGCGAGCACGACCAGCGGCAGGGCCGTGAAGTGTGCCTGGTCACCGACGGCGGAGACCAGTTGGCCGCTCAGCAGCAGCGAGAAGTCCCGGTTCCGGAACAGGCCGGAACCGCGCGGGGCATGCATGGAAGTTACGCTCCGTAACAGCTCAAGGACACAAGGGTGGCGTCGAAGCTGGTGTCCGAGCTAGGAGACACGGGGCGCGGCGGGCATGCGCGGACCGTATCCGGGGCGGTGGTCCGGTGGCAATCGGATTGACCGGGGCCGCGCGGCGGTCCGTTGCGGGTAGCGTGACTCGGCATGATCGAATCCGAGATCGAGATCACCGAGGACCTCGTCCGGGCGCTGCTCCGGGAGCAGCATCCCGACCTCGCCGACCTGCCCGTCCGCGAGGTGGCGGGCGGCTGGGGCAATCAGATGTGGCGCCTGGGCCCGGAGTTGGCGGTCCGGATGCAGCGGATGGACAGCGGCCCCGAGCCGCAGTTGAAGGAGCGCCGGTGGCTGCCGGAGCTGGCCGCACGCCTGCCGCTGCCGGTGCCCGTCCCGGTCCGGGACGGGGTGCCGTCGGAGCGCTTCCCCAAGATCTGGACCGTCATGAGCTGGGTCGAGGGCACGCCGCTGGACCACGGCGAGATCACCCGCGGCGACCACGCGGCCGACGCCCTGGCGGACTTCCTGGGGGCGCTGCACGTGCCGGCGCCCGCCGACGCGCCCACCGCCACGGACTTCGGGCTCCACCCCGGGGACTGCACGGGCGGGTTCGAGCACTTCTTCCGGGACGCCGCCCCGGCGGGCCTCGCCGACAGGATCCGCGCGGTCTGGGACGAGGCGGTGGACACCCCGGAGTGGGCGGGCCCGCCGGTGTGGGTCCACGGCGACCTGCACCCCGCGAACGTCGTCGTCGCGGACGGCACCCTGGCGGGCGTGGTCGACTTCGGCGCGCTCTTCGCCGGTGACCCGGCGTGGGACCTCGCGGCCGCCTGGCTGCTGCTCCCCGCGGGCGGCGCCGCACGCTTCTTCGAGCGTTACGCACGGGTGGACGGGGCGACCGTGCGGCGGGCGCGCGGGCTGGCCGCGATGAAGTGCCTGTTCCTGATGGCGATGGGCCTGAGCGGGGACCGGGGTCTGCCCGGCGGCAAGCCGGAGTGGGGGCCCGTGGGCCGGTCCGCGCTCGACCGCGTCCTGCGCGGTCTCTGACGCCGGCACGGTCTTCCCCGGGGGCCGCCGGTGGAACCGGGAGGCCTTCGGCGGTAGTCCACTCGTTGCCTGTGGTCGCGGCTCGCTAGGGTGTCCGGAGCGTTCGGCGGCAGGTGACCGGGATTCGGGGGAGGGCGAGTGGACAACGCTGGGTTGTTGCACCAGTTGCGGATGATGCACGCGCAGGTGGGGGATCCGAGTCTGCTGGTGGCGGAGCTCCGGGCGGCGCTGCTCTACCTGCCGCACGACGGTCGGGGGCAGGTGTGGTCCGGCGACCAGGGCGGGATCCGCTGGATCTACGCGTTCAGCGGCGAGGAGGAGATGGCGGCCTTCGCCGAGCAGCGCGGCTTCCAGGAGGCCGAGTTGCCGTACCTGACGGTCCGCGGGTCGCGACTGCTGGAGGTCGGTACGGCCGCGGCGGGGGTGCCCGCCGGGGTGGCGCTGGACGCCGCCGGGCGGACGCCGATGCTCTTCCCGCCGGTACGCGGGATCGTGCCGGACGAGGCCGCGGTCGACGCGGGGAGGAACTGATGGCCGGCTACCAGGTGGATCCGCAGGCGCTGAAGTCGACCGCGGACGGCATCAACCACTCGATCGAGGAGCTGAAGTCGATCGGGATCGTGGAGAACGCGGAGATCGGCCGCGGTTTCGACAACCTGAGCATGACGGGGATGCAGATCGGCTTCGCCGACCTGCAGCAGGTGTTCGACGAATTCTGCGAGCGGTGGGCGTGGGGCGTCCGCGCGATGGTGCAGGACGGCAACCAGATCGCCGAGCGCCTGCACCTGTCCGCGGGCCTGTACCACGACCAGGAGCAGTACATCTCCGGAGTCGCCAAGGACGTGTACAGCGCGGCGATGGGCAACCCGAACCTGACGCAGGAGCAGGTCGAGGGCCGCTCCTGGGAGGAGACCCTCAAGGACAACCCGATCAGTCAGGTCGCCAACGCCGACTACTCCGCGCAGTCCTTCGAGGCGGCGGCGAACCACTCGGCCGCGGCGTGGAAGAACACCGAGGCCGACCTGCTCGACAGCCGGATAGCGCTCGGCCAGCCCAACCTCGCGTACGACCCGGCCGCCGCGGCCCGGGCCAGGGAAGAGGCCAAGGCGCTCAACGCGCGGGCGCAGCAGCTCAGCGGTGAGAGCCACTGATGGGCCTCCTCGACAGCATCGGCGAAGGCATCTCGGACGCCTGGGACTCGGGCAAGAAGGCGGTCGGCGGCTTCGTCGACGCCAACGCCCACATCCTCGGCGACGGCCTGGACATGATCGGCCTCGACGACGCCGCGCACGCGGTGGACAAGTGGGGCGACGAGTTCGCCGACTCGATGGGCGCCCAGGTCGGCGAGCTCGGACTCGGGCAGACCGACGACCCCACCGAACTGGTGCACGGCGACGTCAAGACGATCGGTGAGAACGTCGGCCACCTCAAGAAGTTCGCGACCGCCTTCGAGGAGACCGGTTCCGGCCTGACCCGGCTCGACCACGACCACTGGCAGGGCGAGGCCGCGGACGCGTTCCGCAGCAAGTTCGCCCCGCAGCCGGGCCTGTGGCTCGCCGCCGCGGACGCCTGCGCGGGCGCCGGCCGGGCCCTGGAGACGTACGCACAGACCGTCACCTGGGCCCAGGACCAGGCGAAGCAGGCGATCGAGGCGTACAACGCGGCGAAGAAGGCCTCCGAGGACGCCCGCAACGCCTACCAGCGGGAGGTCGACTGGTACAACCAGGAGGCGAAGGCCTGGAACGACTACGCCCGCAGCGGCAACGACCCGGGCCCCCCGCCGCCCATGCCCAAGGAGTTCCGCGACCCGGGCGTGGAGGGCGCGAAGCAGGCCGCCGAGATCCTGCGCAGCGCCCGCAAGCAACGCGACGAGGCGGGCCGGACGGCGGCGCAGGCGATCCGGGCGATCACCGGCCACGCCCCGGCCAAGCCGAGCTTCACCCAGCGACTCGAAGCGGGCATCCAGGACGCCGGGGACTTCGTGGCGGTCGGCTACCTCCACCTCGAGGGCGGCATCGTCAAGGGTGCGGCGGACCTGGTGAAGTTCGCCCGCGGGCTGAACCCGATGGACCCGTACAACATGACCCACCCGGCGCAGTACATGGACCACGTCAGCACGACGCTGGCGGGCCTGGTGACGACCGCCAACCACCCGCTCGAGCTGGGCAAGGCCCTGGTCGGCTCGGGGTGGGGGTCCGACCCGTTCGAGGCGGGTGGCAAGTTCATCTTCAACGTCGGCTCCGGCATGGTCACCGGCGGCGGCAGCGAGGCGGCCGTGGTCGCCGAGCGGCTGGGCATCGGCGCCGCCGAGCGCACCGCGGTCAGCGCCGCCGAACGCACGGCGATCAACGCGGGCGAGCACGCGGCGATCAACGCCGGTGAGAGCGCCGTCGTCAACGCCGGCGAGCACGCCGCGGTCAACGCGGGCGAGCAGGCCGCCGTCAACGCGGGAGAGCACGCCGCGGTCAACGCCGGTGAGCAGGCCGCCGTCCAGGGCGTCGAGCACGCCGGGGAGAACGCCGTCGTGGGCGCGCACCCCGGCGTCTCCCCCACCAACCCGGCCGGTCTGCCCGAGGGCTGGACCATCAAGAACCCGTGGGAGTCGGGCGCCGACCAGACCGCCGGCGTCGCCCACCCGGTGCCGGAGCCGACCCCGCACGCCACACCCGCGCCGACCGAGTCGACCGGCTTCCACCCGGCCGAGCACGGCAGCGGCGACGCCGCGTCCTACGTGCACGGCGACGACGCCGTCCCCGCCACCCAGCCCCACGGCCACACGCCGGAACCCCAGCCAGCGCCGACGGCCCACACGCCGGAACCCCAGCCAGCGCCGACGGCCCACACGCCGGAACCGACGGCCCACACCCCGGAGCCGACGGGCCACACGCCGGAGACGCAGCCCGCGCACGTGCCCGAGGAGCCGACCACCGGCCACCACGCGCCGGACGAGCACCAGCCGGGGCACACCCCGGACGAGCACCAGCCCGGCCACGGTGCCGACGAGCCCGCCGGCCAGTCCGAGCACGGCACCTCCGAGCACGGCACCTCCGAGCACCAGACCTCGGAGCACGGCGGCTCCGACCACACGTCCGACCACACGTCCGGCGACGGCACCGGTCACAGCGGCGACTCCGACACCGGTCACGGCAAGCACATGCCGGACGACCAGTGGGAGGCGCTGTCCAAGGACCAGCAGCTGCAGGTCGCCGAGGACGAGATCTCCGGCGGCGCCCGGAAGTTCGCCGACAACGACGAAGCCATGCGGTACGGCGCCGACCACTGGAACAGCAAGCTCGACGAGATCGCCCCCGAGGACCGGTCGGCGGTCCGCGACTACACGTACGAGAACGCCGCGGACAACGGCGGCAAGCCCTGCTACAAGGAGATCAACGGGGCGCTCCGCTCCGACGGCCCGATCCCCGACGACATCGCGCAGCACGTCGACGCGATGGACCGGGCGTTGAAGTCGAACCCGATCCCGGAGGACGTGATGGTCACCCGGGGCACCGACCTCGGGCACATCAAGATGGACCCCGCCGACATGGCCGGCCAGGTCTTCGACGAGAAGTCCTACACCTCCGCCTCGCTGGGCGGGCCCGCCGGGGCGTTCGCCGGCAAGGACGCCGTCCTCCACCTGCGCGTGCCCGCGGGGACGCCGGCGCTGTGGGTGGAGAAGGTCAGCGCCTTCGGTGTCGGTGAACGGGAGATCCTGCTGGGGCGCGGCCTCCAGTGGCGGGCGACCAGGGTGGTTCAGGAGGGCGGCCAGTGGCATGTCTATGGTGAGGTGCTGTGATGAGTGACGAGGAAGAGCGCGAGCGCGCGTACGGCTGGGGCAATGAGCGGCTCAACGAGGACATGCAGTTCAGCGTCGTGCCGGGCGGCCCCGCCCGGTACGTCCACACCACGGACAAGGCCGTCGAGTACGTGACGGTGGCCCGTGAGGACGGTGTGCTCGGCTACCTGTGGGCGTGCGACGCCGACGACGCGGCGGGATGGCAGGTGCGTCCGGCGGGCGGCGACGACGCGTACAACGCGGGTGTCTCCTGGACGATGAGGCTGCGCGACCCCAAGGCCCGGGGCCTCACCCCGTCGCAGGCGCTGGCCGAGCTGGCGGCGAGCCCCGGCAACCCGCAGATCGGCCGGGTCGTCGCCGGTTCCAGGGCTACGGCGAGCGGCCTCGCCGAGCTGCGGGAGCTCGCGGGCGCGAACCAGGCGCCCAAGCCGGAGACCCCGCGCGTGCGCCGCGGGTCCTGACCCCGGCACCACCGCTCCCCGGACGCCGCCGGCCCGCAGGGGCCGGCGGCGTCCGGGCGTCTACTGGCCGGACGGGACCGCGCTCGCGCTCCGGGCGAGGTCGTCGACGGGGAAGGTCACCGTCAGCTTGCTGCCGGGATTCAGCCGCAGGTCGCACCCGGCCGCCGCGGCGGCCAGCTCCCGGCCGGTCAGCACCGCGGTACCGGCCCAGTGCCGGGGGACGAGCCCTTCGGAGGTGCAGGCGTCGACCGCGTGGCCGCCGCGTACGCCCAGCGAGGTGAACAGGGCGCCGGACGCGCCGACCGTGCACACGTGCAGTTCGGCGCCGAGGAGGGTGGCCAGCAGGTCCTGCGGGCCGCGGATCCCGGTGGCGAGCTGCCGCAGCACGGCCTCCGCCTCGCTCTGCGGCTCGGGAAGCTCCGCGGCCGCGCGGGCGGAGCGGTGGGCCGGGTTCGCGATGTACCGGGCCGGGGCGCCGTGGTGGTCGATCTGCCAGCAGCCGACGATGCCCTCGGAGGGCACCGAGCCGGCCGCGTCGAAGGCGGTGTCGACCAGGAACAGCCACTGACCGGGCCGGTGCCGGGCCTCGCCGACCACCGCGGCGGGCAGCGCGGGCTCCGCCGCGCCCGGCACGGCGGAGAGACCGGCGGGCGGCGGCTCGGGCGAGAAGTAGTAGCCCTCGGTGGTGGAGAGGTCGCGGCTGTTGGGCGCCTGCGGATCGACCGACAGGCACAGCACGCCGTCCGCCAGCACGGCGACCAGCCGGCCCGAGGCGTCGATCAGCACCGACCGGACGGGCGAGCCGGGCCGGACGTCGACCGCGCCCTCCGCCGCGTCCAGCGACCGCACCCGGATCAGGCCGTCGGCCCACGCCGTCGCGATCACCACGCCCTGCGGCGCGTGGGCGACGGCGACCGCCGTCACCGGGCCGTCCCGCCGGTCGACCGGCGCCGCCATCGGCGCCGACCCGGGCCGCCACAGCCGTACGCACCCGTCCCGGCCGCCGCTGACCAGCACGACCCGTCCGGTGGACGCCAGCACCGTCCCGCCGACCGCGGTGACCGGTCCCTCGTGCAGGCGCTGCGTCGCGGTGCCGCCGTCCGCGGCCCGCCAGTGCACCGCCCCGGTCGAGTCGCCGAGCGCGAGCAGCGGGCCGAGCGCCGTGGGCGTCGCCCCGTCGAGTGCGGCGGGCTCCGGCAGGGCGGGCATCGCCGACCCGGCCGGCAGGCTCGCGCGGCCGGCGCCGTCGAGCGCCACCAGCCCGCCGTCCTCCAGCGCCACCAGCGACCGCAGTCCGGCCGGGACGGGGTTGGCGGGCACCGCGGTCGACTGACCGGTCGCCAGCTGAACGGCCCTCAGGCCGCCCGCCGCGTCCGCCAGCACGGCGTAGCCGCTGTAGGCGCCGCGCGTGAGCGAACCCGCGAGCAGCGGGGGCTCCCCCGCCGCCTGCCAGGCGGCCCACTCGGCGCGCCACGGGCCGGGCCGGTCCAGCGCGGCGGCCGCCGCCGGGTCGGTGGCCAGCAGGCGGCTGCGCAGCACGGCGGCCCGCTCCCAGGCGTTCGAGGTGCCGATCAGCGCCGGGGCGGCCGAGCGCCAGGCCGCGGCGTAGCGGCTGTGCGGGTGCGCGGCGAACCCGGCCGTGACGGCCACCGGGTCCGCGAACGCGAGGAACCGCGGGTCCTCCAGCAGGGCCTCGGGCTTGGCCGCGGCCACGGCGTGGTGCAGCAGCAGGCCGAGCACGCCCGGATCGGCGGCCGGCAGGTCCGGACCGCCGGCGACCCGGGGCACCGCCGCCGCCAGCGCGCGGACCGCCACGTCGTGGTCGGGGGCGGGCGCACCGGCGACCACCGCGTCGCGCAGCGGACCGGCGCCCAGCCACCAGGTGTCCTCGGCCGCCGAAGCCGCCGGCAGCCGGTCGATCGCCCGGTCCACCGCCTCGGGCCCGGCGAGCGCCGCCCACTCCCGGCGGGTCAGCGGGCGGTCCGCGGCGGCGAGCGCCCTGACGGCGGGACGCAGTTCCTCGGGCAGCGCCGCCCACCAGGCGGCCGCGTACCCGGCGGACGGGTCGGCGTCGGCCGGCACCCGGGCCGCGAGCAGGGCGGGCCCGGGAGCGGGGAAGACGTCCTCGGCCGAGAACGGGGCGCCGCCGCCGAGCTTGCCGTACCAGGCTGCGAACCGGGCGGGGTCGGTCCAGCGGGCGTCGTCCAGGTCCAGCACGGCGGCGCCGGGGAACGCCGCGACCGCCTCCGGCGTCCCCTCCGTGCCCAGGTCGAGCACCACCCGCACCTGCGGCAACCCCGCCAGACGGGCCAGGAACACGGCGACGGCGGCCGGCTCGGCGGCCCGGTCCACGTCCCAGACGAGCATCCGCCGCGGCCGCGGGTCGGCACCCAGCGCGGCCACCAGTTCGTCCGGCGTACGGGCCGACAGACCGAGGCGCCGCGCGAGCAGCCCGCTCACGCCGTCCGGAGCCAGGCCGGCCACCGACTCCGCGACCTCCACCCGCCGCCCGCCCGGCGAACCGCAGGCCGTCGCCAACCACCGGACCAGATGCGTCTTCCCGCTGCCCGGCCCACCCGTCACCCGGCACAGCCGGGGGGCCGCCGCATCGTCCAGCCATGCCAACAACGCCCGCCCGGCCGGCTGCCGCCCGGCCCGCAGCGGCGGAAGCCAACTGTCGACGTTGCCCACCATGCGCGCTCTCCCCCTGTCAGGACCGGCGCCCAGTCTATGCAGCAACCGCATCCCACCAGCCATCCGCTCCGCACCGGCCCGGCCCTGACAGGGGCGGGCGGCCGTGCGGCGGTGGAGGGAGGACAGCGGACCCCGGCAGGTGCGCAGGGGCCGCGCGAAGGGGTTCCGGCTGACGGGGTGGTCAGGGCCTGGAGGATGCACCATGCCGGCGAAAGACGGATCACCGAGCGGGTACCGGGTCACGGGCAGGGCATCGTCGGCGGCGAGGCCGCTCCCGCGGCACCGGCGGGACGCGTTCGCCTTCCTCCCGCCCCTCCCCCGCGCGGTCACCGGGCCGAGGCGGTCGTCGTGACGTCCGGTGGCGGCACCGAGCCGCAGGGCGGGACGGTCGCCCGGCCCCCGGTCCACCGGATCGCCTGGACCGTGATCCGGGTGCTCAGCTCGGTCGCCGCGCTGGTGGTCCTCGGCCTGGCCGTCAAGGTCATCGTCGGCGCGGTCCAGCGCAGCCGGCAGCGCAGGACGGGACCGCCGGGCACCGGACGCGAGGACGGGCAACCATGAACAGGCGTGTCGCCACGACCGGGGCGACCGGCCACGGCAGGGTCACGACCTGGCTGTCGCAGGTGTTCGCGCGGCGAGGACCGGCCCGCCCGCGGCGATCCGGCCGAGCAGCGGCACGTACGAGGTCGACGGCCGGGTGCCGACCGGGACAGTGCCCCGTGTGCGGGCGACGGCCTCCGCCCGGAGGGGGCGGTTGCCCGTCGAGGCGGCCTACAGGCGCCGCATGACCGCGACGACCTTGCCGAGGACGGTCGCGTCATCACCGGGGATGGGCTCGTAGGCGGGGTTCTGGGGCATCAGCCAGATCCTCCCGTCCTCGCGCTTGAGTCGCTTGACGGTGGCCTCGCCGTCGATCATCGCGGCGACGATGTCGCCGTTCTCCGCGGTGGGCTGCCGGCGGACCGTCAGCCAGTCGCCGTCGCAGATCGCGGCACCGGTCATGCTGTCGCCCCGCACGATCAGGGCGAACAGCTCGCCCTCGCCGACCAGCTGACGGGGCAGGGTGAGGACGTCCTCGACGGTCTGCTCGGCGAGGATCGGTCCGCCGGCGGCGATCCGGCCGACCAGCGGCACGTACGAGGTGGACGGCCGGGCCCCGGCGGCGGCGAGCGGGGCAGCGGCCGCGCCGAGCGGGCTGCGGTGGGACACCCGGTACGCGCGGGGCCTGTTCGGGTCGGCCACGACGTAGCCCTTGCTCTCCAGGGCCCTGAGCTGGTGGGAGACCGAGGAGGTGGAGGAGAGGCCGACGGCCTCACCGATCTCCCGCATGGACGGCGGGTAGCCGCGGCGGTCGACGGAGTCCTGGATGACCTCGATGACCCTGCGCTGGCGCTCGGTCAGGCCGGCCTCGTCGGTGCGGATGCCCGGCGGCCGGCCGGGGAGCCGGCGGACCGGGTTGTCGGTGCTGTCCGACACGGTGTCTCCTCACTCCGGTGGATCTTGGTGGTGTGGCACTCTACGCCCGCCCCGCCCCGTGGTCCACGTCCGTGCCGCGGCATCCGCACCGGCTTCGACCTGCGCCGACGCTCCGCCGCCGGGCGTCGGCCGCAAGTCCGGCGGGGACGAGGGGGCCGGCGCCGGACCGGGCCGGACGACGGCGCCGAGGACGGCGAGGGCGACCGCCACGAGACCGACGCAGGCCAGGGCCGTGCGCAGGCCGGTGGCAGCGGCGGTCAACCCCACCGCGGCCGGACCGACCAGGAAACCGGAGTAACCCAGGGTGGTGACGATCGAGATGGCCGAGGCTCGCTGATCGACGGCACCGACGCGGCCGGCGAGCGAGAGGATGACGGGGGCGCAGACCGAGGTCCCGAGGCCCGCGACCACCACTCCCAGGAGGGTGAGCGGCGCCGTCGGGGCGACAGCCGCGGCGAACGTCCCGGCCGCGCCCACCAGGGCGCCACCGATGAGCACGCTCCGCTCCGCCGTCCCCGCGAGCAGTCGGTGGTTCAGGAGCCTGCCGGCCGCGGCCGCGGCGGCGAACAGCGCGGGGCCGAGGGCGGCCGCTTGCGGGCTGCTGGAGAAGGCGGACCGCAGCAGGACCGCGGCCCAGCTCTGCCACGCGTTCTCGACCAGGTACGCGAGAGCGCAGAACACTCCGAGAAGGACCAGGGACCGGGTCCACGGCGTGCGCCGTCGTCCGCCGGGCGTCCTCGGCGGACGGTCGTCGTGGCCGAGCGCGTGCACCAGCGCAGCCGTTCCCAGGACGACCGTCGCCACGATCCCCAGCAGCCCGCGCAGGCTCGCCCCGTGGCCGAGGATCGCACCGGAGGAGACCGCACCGACCACGACGGCCGCCGAGAAGCACGCGTGCGCCGCGCTCATGATCGGGCCGGATCGGACCTCCTCCGCGGCCGCCAGCGCGTTGACCGCCACGTCCATCGCCCCGGACGCGGCACCGGTGGCCATCAGCGCCACCACGAGCACCGTGCCCGAGGTCGCGAGTGCGGGGAGGAACCCCGCCACGGCCATGGCGGCGACGCAGCCCGTGACGGCGGGCCTTCCCCAGCGGTCGACGGCCCGACCGGCCGGGCGCATGGAGCACAGCGCCCCGAAACCGATCATGAGGATGGCGACGCCGAGTTCGCCGTCACCGACCCGGCTCTGCCGCTGGAGGTCGGGGACCAGCGCGCCCCAGGCTCCCCAGAACGTCCCGAAGGACAGGAAGGCCGCCAACACCCGGATGCGTCCGCTCTTCATCACATCGCCCCCGCCCCAGGATAGTTGGGCGGACGGCATCCGGACCCGGCCGGTCGTCAGGCGACCCTGACGATGCTCTTCCCATGGGTGGTGGTGCCGGACACCAGAGCGGCGATCACGCCCCCGTCGGCGGGCTCGTGTTCGGCGGTGATGTCGACCCGCGCGACCTGCTCGGGAATCAGGCGCCGGAGTTGTCCACGTGCCCGACGATTTCGAAGAATTCGACCTCGGGCGGTGCGCCGTAAATCCCCGTCACCATGTCGACGATCTCCTCCGTGAAGAAGGAGCGGCCCTTCTCCTCGTCGTCCCACACGTAGAAGTTCCTGGCCTGGCCGCTGTCTTCGTCGAGCATGAAGCTCTTGAAGCGAAGGCCGGGCATGCCTTCGAACGGTCCTCGGAGTTCGTCGGCGATCTTCGTGAGAGTTGCACGGTCGAACTTCTCGGCCTGCGTGAAAGTCACGAGCACGCCGATCATCGGACCTCCTGCGAATGGGGGTGCTGGCGACGAATCCTATGACACGGAATCACGAATCCTCGGCCCCGAAACGCGCGTCGGAGATTCGCCCCGGGAGCGCGACCCGCAGGGCCGTCCGGGCGGTCGCGGCCCGGCGCCGGCGCGCGGTGCAGGGTGCCGGGCGGGGTGCCGCGTAGTGTCCGCGGTGGCAGGGCGGCGCGGGGACGGAGGGCCGAGGGCGTGGAGAGCTCCCGGGCCGGGTCGGCGGCCGGACCGTCCCCCTCGGAGCGGATCGCCGCCGCGTACGGCCTGGTGCCGCTGCCGGTGGAGGGCGGCCGGTTCCGCCGCACCTGGGCGGGCCCACCGGGCCCGGACGGCCGACCGGCCGGTTCGGTGATCCTGGCACTGCTCACCTCCGAACCCGGCGACTTCTCCGCGATGCACCGGCTCCCGGTCGACGAGGTGTGGCACTTCTACCGCGGCGACCCGCTGGAGGTCCTCCTGCTCGGCCCGGACGACGCGGGCCGGTCGGTCGTCCTCGGCGGACCGCAGGAGGACGCCGCGGTGCAGTTGGTGGTGCCGGCCGGCACCTGGATGGGTGCCCGGGTCGCGCCGGGCGGCACCTGGTCGCTGTTCGGCACCAGCATGGCCCCCGGATTCACCCCCGCCTCCTACGAAGGCGGCACCGCCGAGGAGTTGGCCCTCCGCTACCCCGAACGGGCGCCACTGGTACGGGCGTTGTGCCGCCCGGGAGCGCCCACCACGATGCCGGCCGACCGCACCGGTGGAGGTCTCGATGACTGACGGCGGCGGGCCGGTCCTTCCCGGGATCGCGGGCAAGGTGGTCCTGGTCCTCGGTGCCGGCGGCGGCATCGGTTCGGCCGTTGCCGAGCGGTTCGCCGCCGCGGGCGCCGAGGTCGTGCTGCACGCCCACCGCAGCACCACCGCCACCGACGCGGCCGCGGACCGGATCGCGGCGGCGGGCGGTGCCGCGCTCCCGGTCGCCGCGGACCTGACCGACCCGTCCGCCGGGGACCGGGTGGTGGGAGCGGCGACCGCCTGGCGCGGCCGGCTGGACGTCCTGGTCAACGCCGCGGGCGTCCAACCCGTCGCTCCGCTCGTCGAGTTGACCGACGAGGACTGGCACGCCGTGCTGGACACCGACCTCGGTGCCGCCGTCCGGTGCACCGCCGCGGCAGCCCGGGTGATGCAGCCCGGATCGTCCGTCGTCCACATCGCCTCGATCGAGGGCAGCCAACCCGCGGCCGGCCACGCCCACTACTGCGCGGCCAAGGCGGCCCTGATCATGTTCGCCCGTTCGGCGGCCCTGGAGCTGGGTCCGAGGGGCCTGCGGGTCAACACCGTCTCCCCCGGGCTGATCTCCCGTCCGGGTCTCGCCGGGTCCTGGCCGGAGGGCGTGCGCCGCTGGCGGGCCGCCGCTCCGCTCGGCCGGCTCGGCACGCCCGGGGACGTGGCGGACGCCTGCCTCTTCCTCGCCTCCCCGTTCGCCTCCTGGATCACCGGCCACGACCTGGTCGTGGACGGCGGTGTGAGCTCCCACCCGACCTGGTGAGCCGCTGCGGCACCGGCCCGCGCGCAGACGCGTCGAGGTGCTCCGGGCACTGCCCGGGAATCGGAGTTCAGCCCTCGGCGCCGTCCCCGGCAGGCCTCTCGCGCAGCCTGGCGACGTCGGAGACCGGTCCGAGGTGGCCGAGCTTGTCGGGGTTGGACACGGAGTGGATCGCCCGGACCGCGCCGTCGACGAGGTCGAGTGCGACGACGCCGGCGACGCGCCCCTCGGCGTCGTGCATGACGGCGCCCGGCATGCCGTTGATCCGCGCCGGCCGCGCGGAGACGCCGAACGTCCGGGTCCGGCGGAGCCCGCCGACGAGCAGCCGGGCGACCCGCCCCAGGCCCGTCAGCGACGTCCCGATCGCCCGCGCCTTGCCGCCGCCGTCCCCGTGGAAGACCACGTCGGGCGCGAGCATCGCGAGCAGCGTCTCCAGGTCACCGCCCTCGGCGGCCTCGAAGAACCGGCGGGCGAGCTCGTCGCCCTCCGCCCGCCGCCCGGGCGGCGGTGCCGCGCCCGCCACCGGCGTCCCGGCAGCGATCCGCTTCCTGGCGCGGGCGAAGATCTGACGGCAGTTCGGCTCGGACTTGCCGACGATCCCCGCCACGTCCGGATAGCCGTACCCGAAGGCCTCACGCAGCAGGAACACCGCGCGCTCCACCGGGGACAGCGCTTCCAGGAGCACCAGGAACGCCATCGACAGCGCGTCGGCCAGCTCCACGTACTCGGCCGGCCCCGGCCGGTCGCCGCAGACCACGACCGGCTCGGGCAGCCACTCGCCCACGTAGCTCTCCCGTCGCACCCGCGCCGACCCCAGGTGGTTGATCCCCAGCCGGGTCACCGAGGTGGCCAGGTACGCCTTCGGGTCGTTGATCGCGGTCCCCGCCCGGTGAGCCCGGGTCAGGCCCAGGAAGGCGTCCTGGACGAGGTCCTCGGCGTCACCCACGGAGCCGGTCATCCCGTAGGCGATGGAGAACAGCAACGGCCGGTATCCGGCCGCGTCCGCGACTTCGGCTGACTCCGTCATGGCCCCTCTCCCCCGCCCGCGTCCCCGCGTCCGGCACACAGCTGCCGACCAGCAGGGTATCCGGGGCCCCTCCCGCTCCCACCGTGACGCAGGTCACGTCCGCTCCTGTCACAGCACGGCGGGGTGCCCTGTCTCAAGGAGCACACGGACTTTCAGGGAGATGCTCATGAACCTCGCACTGTGGATCGTCACCGGACTGCTCGCCACCGCCTACCTGTTCGGCGGCGTGTTCAAGGTGGTCACGCCGAAGGAGCGGATCGCCGCCGCCGGCCGCAGCGGCCGATGGGTCGAGGAGTTCAGTGCGGGCGGCGTCAAGGCCATCGGCGCCGTCGAGATCCTGGCCGCGGCCGGCCTGGTGCTGCCCGCCGTGCTCGACGTCGCGCCCGTCCTGGTGCCGTTGGCCGCCGTCGGCCTGGTGCTGCTCATGGTCGGCGCCGCGATCACCCGGTTCCGGCGCCGCGAGTTCACGCTCGTGGCGGTGGACCTCGTCTACGTCGCGCTGGCCGCCTTCGTGGCCTGGGGCCGCTTCGGCCCCGGGTCCTTCCTCGGCTGACGCGGCGGGCCGGGGGCCTGGAGCCGGGTCTGCGCGGTCACGCCGGAACGGCGCCGCACCACCGCGCTGCCGCGTCGGACCGCCCCCGCAGAAGCGGAAGAACCCGAGTGGAGCACGTGGGAGCACCGGCAGGCCGGGCTGACGTCCCGTGGGGTTCAGGCCCGGGGCCGGCCGGCGACGGGGTCGGGGGCGGGCAGGTGGAGGGTGGCGAGGGCGCCCCCGGCGGGGTGGTTGGACAGGCGCAGGTCGACGCCGATCGCCTCGGCGTGGCCCTGGGCGATGGTCAGGCCGAGGCCGTGGCCGCCGCCGCGTTCGCGGGCGCCGGTGCGGAAGCGCTGGGGGCCCTCGCGCAGCACCTCCTCGGGGTAGCCGGGGCCGTGGTCGCGGATGGTCACGGTGGCGCCGTCGGCTGCCACCACCAGCGGGGGGCGGCCGTGCCGCTGGGCGTTGGCGACCAGGTTGGCGACCACCCGGTCGAGGCGGCGCGGGTCGGTGGTGACCACGGTGTCGGAGTCGATCCGCAGCTCGGGCTCGGCCCCGGCGGCGGCCAGGATCCGGGTCAGCAGCGGGCCGAGCGGCAGGTCGGAGAGTTCCGGGGTCTCGGCGCCGGCGTCCAGCCGGGACACTTCCAGCAGGTCCTCCGTCAGGTCGCGCAGGGCGCGCACCCGGTCGCGCACCAGCTCGGTCGGTCGCCCGGGCGGCAGCAGCTCGGAGGCGGTGAGCAGGCCGGTCAGCGGGGTGCGCAGCTCGTGCGCCACGTCGGCGGTGAAGCGCTGCTCGCCGACGAGCTTGCTGCGCAGCGCGGCGGACATCGAGTCGACGGCGGCGGCGAGTTCGGCCACTTCGTCGCGGGCCCGGCCGAGCGGTCCGATCCGGGCGTCCAGGTCGCCCCGGGCGATGGTGCGGGCGGTGCGGGCGGCGGTCCGCAGCCGGCTGCTGATCCGGTCGGCGGCGAGCACGCCGGCGAGCACGGTGACCGCGACCGACAGGGCGGCGCCGACCGCGACCGCGCGGTCCAGGTCGGCGATCGCCCGTTCGTCGTCGGCGTAGTCGATCCGTACGGACAGCACGCGCGCGTCGGTCCCGGCGGCGGCCCACATCGCGGTGCCGCGCGGGCCGGGGCCGAGCACGGAGCCCTGGTGGCCTCGCTCGGCGAGTCGGCGCAGCTCCGCGGGGAGCGCGGGGTCGTCGGCGGCGGCGTGCCAGCCCGCCCCGAGTTCGCCGGTGGCGTCGTAGCCGGTGAGTGCGGCGTCGAGGGCGGCCATGGCGGACTTGCGGGCCTGGTCGGTGTGCTGGCGCACGGAGGCCTGGTGGACCAGGATTCCGACGGCGAGCGCGACCAGGCAGGAGACCAGTGCGATGACCGCGGCGATCTGCCGGCGGAGCGTCATGCCGTCCGCCGCAGCTTGTACCCGAAGCCCCGGACGGTCTCGATCCGGGTGGCGCCGATCTTCGCCCGGAGCCGCTGGACGTGCACGTCGACGACGCGGCTGTCGGCGCCCCAGGAGTAGTCCCAGACCCGTTCCAGCAGCGTCTGGCGCTCCAGCAGGACGCCGGGGGCGGCGGTGAATTCGAGCAGCAGCCGCAGTTCGGTCGGGGTGAGCGGGACGGGACGCCCGGCCACCTTGACCTCCATCGCGTCGGTGTCCACCTCCAGGTCGTCGATCACCCGTACCGCATGGACCGGACCGGGGTCCGGCGTGGCGGTGGCGGAGGCTGTGGCGGATGCGGCCGGGCCGAGGCCGGTGCGCCGCAGGACGGTGCGGATCCGGGCGACCAGGACGGCGGTCTCGAACGGCTTGACGACGTAGTCGTCGGCGCCTGCCTCCAGGCCGGAGATCACGTCGATCGGCTCGGTGCGGGCCGACATCATCAGGATCGGCAGCTGGCTCTCCTCGCGGATCCGCCGGCACAGGCCGACACCGTCGAGCAGCGGGAGCATGACGTCGAGCAGCAGCAGGTCCGGCGGGGCCGCGCGGAAGCGCTCCAGGCCCTCCAGTCCGTCCGCCGCCGTCTCGACCGGGAAGCCGTAGCGTTGCAGGGCGAGTTGGGTGGCCTCGCGGATGACCTCGTCGTCCTCGACCAGCAGGATGCGCGGGGTGCCGGGCACGGGTGCGGTCGTCATCAGTACCTCGTCGGGGTGGGCCGGGCGGTCGGTGCGGCGCCGCCGTTCGGTGCGCTCCTGCTCGCCGGTGCCGCCGGGGTCGGGGCCACCGACGGCTCCTCCCGCTGCGCGGGCGACCGGGACGGCGCGGCGGACGGGACGGGGGACGGCACCGAAGTGGGGTCCGGCAGGCAGCCGGGGGCGTCCGCGGCCGGGCCGGTGGCCTTGATCCGGCGGTCGACGAAGGCCATCCGGACGGTGTTCCAGCGGTAGGTGCTGCTGGTCTCGGCGAGCGGACCGGTGGGCTCGTGGACGACCAGGTCCGCTCCGACGGTCTCGGCGGTGAAGCCCGGCAGCGCCGTCAGGGCCAGCACCGGCAGCACGTCCCGGCCGTGCTGCGTGTAGACGTGCAGCACGGCGCGCCCGGCGCCGGAGCCGGTCCCACCGGCGGCCCCGGTCCCGGTTCCGGTCACCACGGCGGTCAGCAACTCGGGGCTGCCGTCGCCGTTGAGGTCGCGGTACTGGGCGGGCCGGACCGCACAGCCGTCGCACCCTCCTGCCAGCGCCGCCTGCTCGCCCGCACCGAGGTCGGGGTCCTTGGCGAGCACGGCGCGGGCGTCGAGTTCGGTGAGCGCTCCGACCGCGAGGCCGGGCAGCGGGACGGGCGGCTGCTGGTCCACCGACGCCCGGGGGGAGGCCGGGGCGCTGGTCTCGGCGGCCGGCCACAGCTGCTGCGGACTCGGGTGGGCCTTGATCGGCCGGGTCGCCCCGGCGTCGTCGAGTCCGCCGGAGGCCTGGCAGCCGGTGGCCGCCACGGCGGCCAGCAGGCCGAGCAGGACGCACCTGAGCAGGGCGGCGCGGAGGGGCCAGGTCCTCACGTCGAACGGTGCCTTTCGGGAGCGGGCGGTGAAAGGGTCAGTCTGCACCACGTGCCCCGGCCGCCCGCCGACCCCGGGTGGCGGGGCGGGACGGACGGCCGGCGGGGCCCGCGGGGCTCGGGGCAGCGCGGTCCGCGGGGCCCGCGGCGGTAAGGCCTGCACGGTCCGCGGTGCTCAGGGCAGCGGGTCGGCGAAGACGATGATGTTGTCGGTGTAGTGACCGTTGCCCGCGAGGGTGCCGCCGCAGGTGATCAGCCGGAGCTGCGGACCCGCGGTGTCGCCGTAGACCAGCTCGGTCGGGAAGGCGTCCTTGGCGAACTGCCGGAGCTCGCGCACCCGGTAGGCGAGCGTGCTGCCGTCCTCGCGCCCGATCTCGATCCGGTCGCCCGGGTGCAGGCGGGGCAGTTCGTGGAACACCGCCGGCCCCTTGTGGGTGTCGTAGTGCCCGAGCAGCACCGCCGGCCCGACCTGGCCGGGCCCGGGGCCGCCCCGGTACCAGCCGACCTGTTCCGGCCGGTCCAGTGAGGGCACCTCCACGGTGCCGTCCGGGTTGAGACCGACGCCCCGCACCGGCGCGTCCACCCCGATCCGGGCGATCACCAGCCGGACCGGCGGCGACAGCCGGAGCTGGGCCGTTGCGGACGAGGGCGGCGCGGTGGACGGCGTCCCGCCTCCGGCCGAGGTCGGCGCACCGTCCGCGGTGCGTGCCCCGTCGGCCGCTGCGATCCGTACCGGCGCGGGATCCTGGTCCCGCGCGGCGAGCAGCGTCGCGCCGCCCGCGAGCAGGAGTCCGGCCGCCGCGGCCGGCGCCCACCGGGGGCGCCGACCGCGACGGTGCGCGCTAGTCCTGCGCACCGGCACGGCGCCGGACGACGACCAGGCCGATCCCGGCAGCGCCGGCCGCCGCCAGCACGGTGCCCACGACCAGCGTGACGGTCGAGCCGCCGTCGGCCGCTCCCTCACCGGTCTGCGCACCGCCCTTGGGCACGGCGGTGACCTGCGTGGCGGGCGAGCGGGACGGCACCGGGCTGGGCACCGCGGTCGGAGCCACCGACGGCGAGGAGCTGGGTGTCGCCCGGGCGGGCGACGGGCTGGCACTGCCGTCGGCGAACGCGACCGCGCCGGGCAGCGCGAGCGCGCCGACGGCGGCGGCGGAGACCAGAGCAAGTCGCGTGGCGCGGCGCACGGACGGGGTGGATGACATCGGCTTCCTCCATCTGCTCGTCACCCGCGGCCCGGTGGCCGCCGGTTGACGCTGCTCACGCTAGGAAGCCCGTCCCTCGGCGAGCCGCCGGTCGTGTAACGGCCACCGGCCGACTCCGTAACAGTCCCGATGGCGTCGTCGGCGAGCGGGAGGACGGCGAGAAGTTGGGCGCGGCTGTCGCCCCGCCATTGCCCTGCGGAGCTTCTGCCTGGGCCCTCGCCCCGGCGAGGTGGCGGGCACCGGCCGCCTTTCCGCAGCGCCGGCCGCGAGAGCGATCGGAACCCGAGGGCCGGGGCGCTGCGATCCGCCCTGGGCGCGGATCGCAGCGCCCCGACCGGCTACGCGCGAAGTGCGTTTCCTCCCAGACGGAAGCCGGGGCATCCATGAGGGATCCGATGGAGCCGACTTTCTTGGTGCTGCCGTCCCGGTCCGCTGCGCATCCATGACCCTGCGGGTTCCGTCCGGTCAGCGGCCGATGGGCTCCCGGGACGGCGCGGCAGCGGCCGGCACCGCGCCCGGGCCGGCGCCCGGCACGGTCGCCCGGGTGGCGCTGCGGGTGGGAACGGCGAGGGCCGCGACGGCGGCGGCCAGGCAGAACACCGCCAACAAGGTGAAGCCGTGGGTGTAGCCGGCCTCGTAGGGGCGGCCGCTGGGCTGCAGGTGGCCGGTGACCAGCCCGGTCATCAGGGCCGCGCCCATCGAGCCGCCGATGGTGCGGATGTTGGCGTTCATGCCGGTGGCCGCACCGGTCTGCGCGGGGGGAACGCTCTGGACGACCAGGTTGCTCATCGAGGCGAAGGCCAGCCCGATGCCGAGCCCGAACACGCCCGCCGCGAGGGCGACGTCGAGGGGCACCCGGTGCCGGGCGGCGAGGAGGGCGCAGGCGGCGGCGCCGAGCAGCGCGCCGGTGACGAGCTGGGCCTTGGCCGGGAAGCGGCCGGCCAGCCTGCCGCTGAGGAGGCCGGAGACGAACATGGCGACCAGCATCGGCAGCATCAGCAGTCCGGCGCCGGTGACGCTGGAGCCGAAGCCGTACCCGGCCGAGGTCGGGGTCTGGACGAAGCCGGGCAGGAAGGCCCAGACGGCGTACATGCCGCCGCCGAAGAGCAGTGCCGCGGTGTTGGTGGTCCAGACGGCCGGCAGGCGCATCACCCGCATGTCGATCAGCGGGTTGCGGGAGCGGGTCTCGCCGGCGATCCAGAGGGCGAAGAGGACTGCGGCGGCGGCGAGCAGGCCGATCACCGGGGTGGAGCCCCAGCCCCACTTGGCCGCCTGGCTGACGGGGAGCAGCAGGGCGACCAGCCAGCCGGAGAGCAGGACGGAGGAGCGCCAGTTGACGCTGCCTTCGGTGCGGTGCGGCGACTCGGGGATGTAGCGGTGGGCGAGCAGGGCGGTGGCGGCGACCACGATGACGGGGAACCAGAACAGCCAGCGGTAGTCCAGTGCGCCGACGATCGGGCCGGCCAGGACCATGCCGAGTCCACTGCCGACCGCGATCACGGCGGACAGGTTGCTGATGCCGGTGGGGACCCGGCCCGGCGGGAACTCGTCGCGGATGATGCCGAAGGACAGCGGGAAGAGCGCGCCGGCGATGCCCTGCAGCACGCGGGCGACGATCAGCACGGTGACGTTCGGGGCCAGGGCGGCGACGAGGCAGCCGATCAACAGGGCGAGGAGTGCGGCGACCAGGGTGCGCTTCTTGCCGACCATGTCGCCGACCCGGCCGAGGATCGGTGTGAAGACGGAGGCGGACAGCAGGTAGGCGGTCATCACCCAGGTGACGGTGGACTGCGAGGTGTGCATCGCGGACTGGACGATCGGCAGTGCGGGCGTGATCAGCGACTGGAGCAGCGCGAACACACCGGCGCCTGTGGCGAGGACGCCGAAGGTGAGGCGGTTGGACTGGCGGTTCATGGGACCTTCTCGGACTCGGCGACTCGGAGATCGCGGCGCGGGAACGGCAAGAACGGCGGGGACGGTGCGGGTACGGGTGCGGATGCGGGCAGTTCGGCGGCGCACGGGCAGCGGGCGTCCGGCAGCCGTGCGGACCGGGTGCGCAACGGCGCACGGGGCCGTGAGGGCGGCGGACGGAGGCGGCCCGCCCGTGGGCGGGCAGGGCCAAGGAGGGGCCCCGGTGCTAAAGTCGAGGCATGCCTCCACATTAGCGGAGGCACCCCTCCGGTTCAATCCCGGGCGTCGAAACGAGGTCACCGTGCCGGACCAGATCGTGGTGAGCGACTTCCTCGCCGCCCGGCGCCCGCGCCGGACCGACGCAGCGCGGAACTTCGACGCGCTGCTCGCGGCCGCCCGCGAGGCCTTCGCCGAGCACGGTGCCGACGCCTCCCTGGAGGACATCGCCCGCCGCGCCGGGGTCGGCATCGCCACCCTCTACCGCAACTTCCCCACCCGCCGGCACCTCTTCGAAGCCGTGTACGCCAACGAGGTCGACGACCTCGGCCGGGTCGCCGCCGAGGTCTCCGGCGAACCGCCGTGGCAGGCCCTGACCCTCTGGCTGCGCCGCTTCGTCGACTACGCCATGACCAAGCGCGCGATCCGCGAAGCGCTGGAGGGCGAGGAGAGCGACGTCTTCCTGGCCTGCCGCCAGTCCATGTACGACGCCGGTACCCCCCTGCTCCACCGCGCCCAGGAGACCGGCGAGGTCCGCACAGACATGAGCATCGACGACCTGCTGCGCCTGGTCTCCGGCATCACCTCGGTGGCCTTCCCCGACGAGGCGCAGCGCGACCGGGTCCTGGGCATCGCCCTCGACGGGATCCGCACCCGGCACTGAACCGCGGCGCCCGGCCTCCGGAGGGAGCCCCGACCGCCCTCGGCCCGCTCATCGACCCGAACCAGCGCTCCTGCGGCACCGTCCACCGGCAGGGCGCAGCCGAGCTCGCCCGCCCCCTGGAAGGACGTCCGCCTGGTCGGCGATGCCGGGCGGAGCACGAATCTCCACGGGTGACGGCGGGAGGCCGAAGGGGGGACCGGCGGTCCCTGGACGACTGCGGCCTTCATCCGCCGTACGGACTGCAGCACCGTTGAGGACGAAGGCGGCGGACCGGCCGGTCCGCCCGCACCCTGCCGGGAACGGAGCCCACCATGACCCGCATCGCCCTCGTCACCGGTGCCAACCGCGGCCTCGGTCGCAGCACTGCCCTGCACCTCGCCGAGGCCGGCACCGATCTGATCCTCACCTACCGCTCGCATGCCGAGGAGGCCGCCGACGTGGTGGCGGAAGCCCGGAAGCTGGGCCGTACGGCGGTCGCACTGCGCCTGGACACCGGGGACACCGCCGCGTTCCCCGCCTTCACCGCGCAGGTGCGCGAGGTACTGGCGCGGGAGTGGGGCCGCGACGACCTCGACGTCCTCGTCAACAACGCCGGCCACGGCGTGCACGCGCCGTTCGAGGAGACCACCGAGGAGCAGTTCGACGGACTGATGGACGTCCATGTCAAGGGCGTCTTCTTCCTCACCCAGTCGCTGCTGCCGCTGATCAAGGACGGCGGCCGCATCCTCAACGTCTCGACCGGCCTGACCCGCTTCATCGCCGCCCCCACGTCCGCCTACGCGGCGGCCAAGGGCGCCGTGGAGATCCTCACCCGCTATCTCGCCAAGGAGCTGGGACCGCGCGGCATCGCGGTCAACACCCTCGCGCCGGGCGCCACCGGCACCGACTTCGGCGGCGGCGGGGTCCGTGACAACCAGGACATGCGCGGGATGCTGAGCAGCGTCACCGCCATGGGCCGCCCCGGGGAGCCCGAGGACATCGGCGCCGCAGCCGCAACGCTGCTCGCCGAGGGCACCTCCTGGGTCACCGGGCAGCGCATCGAGGCGTCGGGCGGCATGCTGCTCTGAGCCGTCCGACCCGCACACTGCCGCCACCGTGAGGTACCAGGACGACGAGGGAGACTTGAGCCGTGGACCGAGCACAACTCGCGGACTTCCTCCGCACGCGCCGCGAAGCCCTGCAACCCGAGGACGTGGGCCTGCCCCGCGGGCCGCGCCGCCGCACCCGCGGGCTGCGTCGGGAGGAGGCGGCGACGCTGAGCGGCATGTCCACCGACTACTACAGCCGGCTGGAGCAGCAGCGCGGGCCGCAGCCCTCGGAGCCGATGCTCGCCGCGATCGCCCGCGGACTGCGGCTGTCGCTCTCCGAACGCGACCACCTCTTCCGCATCGCGGGGCACAACACGCCCTCCCGCCCCGGCGCTCTGCGCTCGGACCACATCACGCCCGGCCTGATGCGCATCCTCGGGCGACTGGACGACACCCCCGCCCAGGTCGTCAGCGACGTGGCGGAGACCCTCGCCCAGACCCCGATGGCCTGTGCCCTCCTCGGCGACCAGACGCGGTTCACCGGCCCCGAGCGCAGCCTCACCTACAGGTGGTTCACCGATCGTGCCACCCGGCTGCTGTATCCGGAGGAGGATCACCCCCTGCACAGCCGTTTCTTCACCTCCGGCCTGCGCGCCGCCTACTCCCGGCAGGGCGCGGGCGGCCGGGCCGAGGAACTGCGCGACCTCCTCCTGGACCGCAGCGAGGAGTTCGCCACCCTGTGGAGCGCCCACGAGATCGATGTGCCGCGCATGGACCCCAAGCGGGTGCGCCATCCCGAACTGGGCGTCCTCGCCCTGCAGTGCCAGGTGCTGCTGGACCCGGAGCAGAGCCAGACCCTGCTGGTGTACACGGCGATCCCGGGATCCCCGGACGACGAGAAGCTCCGGCTGCTGCCGGTCCTGGGGGCGCGGGCGGCTGGGACCTGATGCCGCGAGAGGCCTCGGTCGCCGTCGGGAGGACGACCGCGGGCGGCGCCCGCCTTCCCGAGTCGCACCTGCTGATCGACAACACGCACCCGGAGCCGGACGAGGGCGCCGAGCGGGCCGTCGTCCACTCCGGGCTCCGACCGGCCGCCGTCACACCGGTCCCACTGGTCACGCCGGGAGCCCGGGACTCGCGGACCCGGGCACGCGGGATCCGCGGCGTTCGGATGCTGGCATGATCGGGGACATGGTCGAACGAGTCATTGCCGCCTGCGACGGAGCCGCCAAGGGCAACCCGGGTCCTGCGGGCTGGGCGTACGTGGTGGCGGACCGCGCCGGGGTTCCGCAGCGCTGGCAGGCCGGGGCGCTGGGTCACAGCACCAACAACATCGGCGAGTTGACGGCGTTGGAGCAGCTGCTGACGGCGACGGAACCGGACGAGCCGCTGGAGGTCCGCCTCGACAGCACCTACACCCGCGACGCGGTGACGAAGTGGCTCGCCGGGTGGAAGCGCAACGGCTGGAAGACCGCCGCCGGCAAGCCGGTGGCCAACCGCGAGCTGATCCAGCGCATCGACGCGCTCCTCGACGGACGGGACGTCACCTTCGTGTACGTGGCCGCCCACCAGGTGAACGGCGACCCGCTGAACGCGATCGCCGACAAGGCCGCCAGTGACGCGGCACGGACGCAGGAGGACGCCGGCGGGACCTCCGCCGACCTGCCGGTGCCCGAACCGGTCGCAGCCTCCGCACCGCGCGGCGGACGCTCCTCCGCCACGGCGAGGAGGAGTTCCACGGGTGGTGGCCCCCGGACCCTGGCCGCCCGGTATCCGGGCGTCTGCCCGTGCGGCCGCTCCTACGCCAAGGGCGGCATGATCACCAAGGTCGGCGGCAGCTGGGGCCACCCGGAGTGTGCCGGCACCCACGCCTGACCGCCGGCGCGGTTCCCGATCGGTCCACCGGACCGGTGGAGACCGCCTTGGAGAAGGACCCCGCCGGGACGTCCTGACGTCCTGGCACGCCGTCGCCGACGAGGGCGACGCCGCCGGCGACATCGCCGCCGTCATCGGGCGACGCCTGGGCCTGACGACCGCGTCCCTGCCGCAGGAGGACTTCGGCCCCCTCGGCCCCGTCTTCGCCACCGACCGGCCCGCATCCAGCTCCCACACCCGCACCGCACTCGGCTGGACGCCCACCCACCCCGGCCTGCTCGCCGAACTGGAGAACATCCAGCCCTGACGCCCCGCAGGCCGCCGTCGGCGAGCGATCAGCGCCAGTCCCCCTGCTCGGACGGCTCGCACCCGCAAGGGGAGATCCTGGACCACGGCGGCGGCCCGTACGGCGGGTTGTCGGGCCGGTTCCGCCTCGGCGGGCGAGAATCGGTTCGGCGGCCGTCCGACGTGCCCGCGGAAGTGCCGGCGCCGGCATTCGCCGCTCCGGACCGGAGCGGTTCGGCGCGTCCTCGCCGCCGACTTCTCCGGGAGGCCGACACGAAGCGGATCGACCGCGCATACGTGGTGAGGGCGGCGACGTTCTGGCTCCGCCCGGCGTTCGCGCTCCGCGTCGTCGGCCGGTTCCAGCGGCTGGTCGGGTTCGACCGCGCGATGGCCCTGGCCTCGTCCGCGCTGACGGCCCTGGTCCCGCTCGCCATCCTCTGCAGCGCCCTCCTGGTCCACCTGGGCGGCAAGGGGATCGCCGAACGGGTGATCGACCGTTACGACCTCACCGGCGACGGCGCCGAGGCCGTGCGCGACATCCTCTCCCCGGCCGACGACTGGACCCCGCTGGGGCTCTTCGGCGTCGTCTTCCTCCTCGTCTCCGCGCTGAGTTTCGCGCGCGCCGCCCAGCGACTCTACGAACAGGGCTGGGAGCTCCAGCCCCTGAGCGTCCGCAACACCGTGAACGGCCTGAAGTGGCTGGCGCTGCTGGCCGGCTACGCCGCGCTCAGCGGCTGGGTCCACACCGCTCTCGGCCACCGGCCGCTGGAACTGGTCGCGGCCGTCGTGGAGGCACCGGTCACGGCGGTGTTCCTCGTCTGGAGCGGCCGCCTCCTGTCCGC
Organism: Kitasatospora terrestris; assembly: GCF_039542905.1. Classification (NCBI taxonomy): domain Bacteria; kingdom Bacillati; phylum Actinomycetota; class Actinomycetes; order Kitasatosporales; family Streptomycetaceae; genus Kitasatospora; species Kitasatospora terrestris. The sequence continues at coordinate 7,734,796 of NZ_BAABIS010000001.1, read as the reverse complement.
CGGCCGCATCTCCCGGCCCCACCTCGTGCCGTTCGGCCTGATCGGTGCCGCCGCCCTGACCGGCTACTCCGTGGTGATGAGCCTCTACCTGCCGCGCATGTTCGACTCCTACACCAACCGGTACGGCGCGTTCGGGGCGGTGTTCGCCATGCTCTCCGCCCTGTTCGGCGCGATGCTCGCCACCGTGGGCTGCGCCGCGCTCGGGCGGGAGGTGGGAGAGGAGCTCGACCGGATCCACCGGGGCGACCGGCCGCCCGACAACGAGGTCCGCCAGGAATGGGAGACCGTCCTGCGGCAGGCCCGCTCACGGTGGCAGACGGGCCGCGGCCTGACCCGCCTGTCCAGGAGGCGCTGACAGCGCGGCCGACCCGCCGCGCCGGGATCACCACCCGGGTCCGCCGCCCGGCGGATCATCGCCGCCAGGAGGTCCCGGTCGGCGGCGGGGCGTGCGAGTGCGGCCGCCGCTGCGGTCACGGCCGCCCCTCGGCGGCACGCAGCGCACGACGGTGCAGCACCGGGTGTCGGCCGCGCGAGCCGCCCCCCTCAGAGGCCGCGGGCGACGGCGCCGAGCACGGAGGCGACCGCGGTTTGGCGTTCGCCCTCCGGCAGTTGCCGCAGGGGGCCGTCGACCAGGAGCGCCGACAGGCCGTGGACGGCCGACCAGGCGGCGTACTGCGCCCCGGCCCGCCGCTCCGCCGGCAGCGCGCCGACCTCGACCAGTTCGTCCAGGCGGAGCGCGAGTTGCGCGTAGGGGTCGGGGTCGGCGGCGTCGGGGCCGGCGTCTTCGGGGTCGGCGGCTTCGGGGCCGGGGCGGGCCTCGGCGGGCCCGGCGGTGTGGGCGACGGCGCCGGAGAAGGCGGTGCGGAACCAGCCGTGTTCGGTGAGGGCGAAGTCGACGTAGGCGCGGCCGATGGCTTCCAGCCGGGCCCAGGCGGCGTCGCGGGGGTCGGGGAGCTCGACCTCTGCGGCCCGTTCGATCATGAGCCGGCCGAGGTGCTCCATGCAGCCCGCGGCGACCGCGGCCAGCAGGTCCTCGCGGTCCCTGAAGTGGCGGTAGGCGGCGTTGTGGGACACCCCGACCTGTCGGCCGGCCTCGCGCAGGACCACTGCCGAGGGGCCGCCGGTGCGGGCCAGGGCGACGCCGGCTTCGACGAGGGCCTCGCGCAGACCACCGTGGTGATATGTCCGATTCGCCAATTCCATCCACTTTCCGCGATCGATGTTGACAGTGTCCACCTGGGGTGCAAGGGTGTCAATCAAGAGCATGTTCCCAGTGTCAACATGCATGGCGGATGGAGCCTCGCATGCCCGCCCCCACCTCGCGCCGACGCCTTCTGATCCTGGCCACGGTGTGTCTCGCCGCCTTCACGATCAACCTCGACACCACCATCGTCAACGTCGCGCTGCCCGATCTGAGCCGGCAGCTCGGCGCCACCACCCGGGACCTGCAGTGGATCGTGGACGGCTACAACCTGGCCTTCGCCACGCTGGTCCTCTCCGCGGGGTCGCTCGGCGACCGCTTCGGCCGGCGCCCCGCCCTGCTGCTCGGACTGGCCGGCTTCGCCGCGACCAGCGTCCTCGGCAGCGCGGCCGGCTCCCCCGGCCCGCTGGTCGCCGCCCGGTTCGCCATGGGCGCGTGCGCGGCGACGATCTTCCCGACCACCCTGTCGATCATCACCAACACCTTCCCCGAGCGGCGCTCGCGCGCGAAGGCCGTCGGGGTGTGGGGCGCCGTCACGGGCCTCGGGGTCGCGGTGGGGCCCGTCGTCGGCGGCGTGCTGCTGGCCCACTTCGGCTGGCCGTCGGTCTTCCTCGCCCTCGTCCCCGTCGCCCTGGTCGCCCTGGTGGCCACCTGGCTGTGGGTCCCCGAGTCGAGCTCCCCCGCGTCCGCCCGAGTGGACCCGGCCGGCCTGCTGTTCTCCTCCGCCGCGATCGGCGTCCTCGTCTACACCCTGATCGAGGCCCCGAACCGCGGCTGGAGCTCACCGGCGAGCATCGCCGGATTCGCCGCCGCGGCCCTCCTGACCGCGGTCTTCGTCCGCGTCGAACGCGGACGGGACCATCCGATGATCGACCTGACGCTCTTCCGCACCCCCGCCTTCTCGGCGGCCAGCGGATCGGTCACCGTGGCGTTCTTCGCGCTCTTCGGCTTCATCTTCCTGGTCACCCAGTACTTCCAGTTCATCCGCGGCTACGGGACCCTCTCCACCGGCGTGCGGATCCTGCCCGTCGCCCTGACCATCGCCGTCGGCTCGGTGGGCGGCGTGGCACTGGTGCCCCGGCTGGGCACCCGCGCCGTCGTCAGCACCGGACTCGTCCTGCTGGGGACGTCCTTCGCGTGGATCGCCACCTCACCGACGTTCATCGCCTACCCGCAGGTCGTCGGCCAGATGGTGCTGATGGGCCTCGGCCTCGGCCTCACCACCGCACCCGCCACCGAATCGATCCTCAGCGTCCTGCCGCCGGCGAAGGCCGGCGTCGGCTCCGCCGTCAACGACGCCACCCGCGAGGCCGGCGGCACCCTCGGCGTGGCCGTCATCGGCTCCGTCTTCACCTCCCTCTACGCGAGCGAACTCGCCACGACGGCGTTCGCCGGGCTCCCTCCCCGGACGCTGGCCGAGGGCCAGGACTCGGTGGGATCCGCCCTCCGGACCGCCGCCTCGGCGGGCCCCGACCACCAGCAGGAACTCCTGACAGCCGTACAGAACTCCTTCATGCACGGCTTCCACCTCGCCTGCCTGGTGGCGGCCGGCGTCTGCCTCGCCGGCGCGGTCGGCGCCCGCCTGGCGCTCCCCGGCGTGACACCACCGCCGTCCCCCGGCCCCCAGGACGCCACCGCCGCCACCACCACCGCCACCCGGCAGGCCGCACCGGCCCACGCACCGGCCCACTCGTCCGCACCGGAAGGAACGGTCGGCCACGCCGGAGCCGGTCGGGAAGCCGACTGATCGAAGCCCCGGGCCTGCCGGACGGCCACCCGCCCGGCAGGCCCGCACCGCCGCCACTCGTCCAGCCGCTCGCCCCGCCGTCAGAGCCCGGGAAGGTCCTCGCGCAGACGTCTGCCGCCCGGCGGTCCGGCCGTGTCGCGCCGGATGGCGACCATCGCGGCGTCGTCGCCGAGACTGCCGCCCGCGTGGGCGAGGAGGTCCTGGCACAGGCCCCGCAGCAACGCTTCCGGATCGTCGGACGGCCACGAGCCGAGCCGTTCGGCGAGCGGGTAGAAGTCGCCGGAACCGTTGCGCGCCTCGATGACCCCGTCCGTGTACAGCAGCACGAGGTCCCCCTCCCGGAACGCGAAGTCCTCGACCTCGACACCGGCCGGGCCGAGCCCGGTGAGGCCCAGCGGCGGAGCGGGCTGCCGGGACTCCAGCGGCAGCACCGTGCCGTCCCGCAGGAGCAGCGGTGGTGGGTGGCCGCAGTCCGCGAGGCGGATCACCGGCTCGGTGTCGGGGATGTCGAGCACGACCGCGGTGATGAAGGACTCGCCGTCGTCGGTGTCCGGGGAGCTGCCCGCCCCGTCCTCCGGGTTGCCCGGGCCGTCCGGGTCGCCGAAGACCGCCTTCTCCAGGTGGGCGACCAGCCGGGGCAGGTCGACCTGCCGGTAGGCCGCGGTGCGGAAGGCGCCGAGGGCCAGCGAGGCCTGGCCGATCGCCTCCAGCCCCTTGCCCCGGACGTCACCGACCAGGAAGCGGCTCCCCTGCTGGGTGCGCACGGCCGCGTACAGGTCGCCGCCGATCCGGGCCTCGGCCTCCGCCGCCAGGTAGACCGACGCGATGCGCAGCGGTCCCATCCGCGCCGGGATCGGCCGCTGGACCACGGCCTGGGTGGCCTCCGCCACCGAACGCAGCTGCCGCAGCTCCCGCTCGTGACGCTCGCGCAGCCGCGCGAAGAGGGCGACGAGCAGCGAGATCAGGGCGAGGGCGACGATCTGCACGGAGTGGTTGAGGTCGAGGACCGTGCTCCGCACCGCGGCGACGACGCCTTGGGCCACCACGGCGGCGGCGCCGACGGCGAGGGTGGTCCTGGGGCCGGCGAACGACGCGGTGATCGCCGGGGCCGCCACCAGGAGCGGCCCGAGGTGCACCTGCGGCGGGGCCACCGTGTCCACGACCGAGATCGCCACGATCAGCACGAGGGGGATGAGGATCATCCTCCCGCCCTGCTGGTCGGGCGGCCGGGGGTACCGCCACCGCCGTGCGCTCATCCTTCCTGGATACCTCGCCCCGGGCCGCGGTCACCTCCGGTGGGGGCCCGGGCGTGTCCGGCCGGCCGCGCGCACGACGGCCAATCCTTTCGGGCGGCCGCGCCGAACCACGGGCAGGAGCTCCGCTCCGGTGGAGCACTCCTCCGACAGGGGAAGGCCGTGAGAGCAGTGATCCACCTCGCCCCGCAGCGCCGCCCGACGCGACGGGAGCGCCCCGGCGGACGGCGCCTGGACCTCACGATCCCGCCCGACCCGCGGGAGATCGTACGGCTGCGGGCCGCCGCGCGGTGCTTCCTGCAGCGGTGCCACCCGGCGGGTTGCGGCCACATCGCCGATGTCCTGCTGGTCGTCACCGAGCTGGCGGCCAACGTGGTGAGCCACACGGACGGCCCGGGGCGGCTGGTCCTGGTCTCCTGCGCCGAGGGGACCGACGTCCGGGTGGCCGACTCCAGCCGGCGGGTGCCCCGGCCGCAGCTCCCCTCCGCCACCCGTGCCTCCGGGCGGGGGCTGGTCCTCGTCCGCGGGATCAGCAGCACCGTTGACGTGACGCCGGACGGCCACGGCGGGAAGACCGTGCATGCCTGGATCGCCGCTCGCGGCGAGGGCCCGGCCGCGCCTGCCGCCGGGCACGCCACGCGACCCGGCGTTCGTGAACCGTAAGGCCCGGGTGTCCCGGTCCGGGCGCCGCGGGCTTCTACAGTGGCCGGACAGTGACGCGGAGGAGTGGTGGACGTGACGGACGGTCATGGCCCGGTGCGGGCCGAGGTGGGTGTGATCGGTGGCTCGGGTCTGTACGAGCTGCTCGACGACGTGGTCGAGGTGCGGGTGGAGACGCCGTACGGGCAGCCGAGCGACGTGCTGGTGGTCGGTGAGGTGGCCGGCCTGCCGGTGGCGTTCCTGCCCCGGCACGGGCGCGGCCACCGGTTGCCGCCGCACCGGATCAACTACCGGGCGAACCTGTGGGCGTTGCACTCGCTCGGGGTGCGGCAGGTGCTGGGGCCGTGCGCGGTGGGCGGGCTGCGGCCCGGGTTCGGGCCGGGGACGCTGCTGGTGCCGGACCAGTTGGTGGATCGCACGTCGGGGCGGGTGCAGACCTTCTACGACGGGCTGCCGCTGCCCGACGGCGGTGTCCCCGAGGTGGTGCACGTGTCGATGGCGGACCCGTACTGCCCGGCCGGGCGGGCCGCCGCGCTGGAGGCGGCCGGTGCGGCGGCCTGGGAGCCGGTGGACGGCGGGACCATGGTGGTGATCGAGGGGCCCCGGTTCTCCACCCGGGCCGAGTCGCGCTGGTTCACCGCGAACGGCTGGTCGGTGGTCGGGATGACGGGGCATCCGGAGGCGGTGCTCGCCCGTGAACTGGGGCTCTGCTACACGTCGATCGCGCTGGTCACGGATCTCGACGCGGGGGTGGAGAGCGGCCAGGGCGTGACGCACGCCGAGGTCCTCGCGGAGTTCGCGCGCAATGTGGAGCGGCTGCGCACGGTGCTGTTCAAGGCGATCGGGCTGCTGCCCGCCGAGCGCGCCTGCCCGTGCGGGCAGGCGCTGGACGGTCTCACGACGGGTCTTCCCGGCGTTCCGGGCGACTGACCGGAGGGTTGCGCCGCCGCCGGACGAGCCCGAGCAGCAGGGCGAGGACCGCGGTGGCGGCCAGCACCAGCAGCCAGTTGCGCAGGTAGGGCAGTGGCAGCACCGAGGGGTTGCCGTGGTCGTCGTCGGCGCGGAGCACCGCCGGGAGCCCGACGGCGGTCACCGCCGCGGCGACGACCAGCCAGCCGCGCAGCACCGGGCCGCGGGCCGCGTACGCGCCGACGAGGCACAGCAGGGGGACCCACAGGCCGTCGTGCAGGACCAGGCCGCCCACCGCCCAGACCAGGATGTCGACCGGTGCGGTGATGTAGGGGTCGTCGAGCAGGCCGAAGAGGCCGTAGCCGGTCATGGCGAGGCCGGCGACGAGGGCGGCGGCGCGGAGCCGGGCGGTCACCGGACCACCTCGATCCGGGCGACCCACTTGGTCTGCAGGACACCGGGCCGGTTGGGCGCGATGATCCGTGCCGGGAAGCCGTGGTCGGCGTTCAGCGTCTCGCCGTTGACCCGCAGGGCGAGGAGGGTGAGCGGGTCGTCGACGTACTGCGCGGGCATCTCCATGACCCGGTACGGGCCGTCGGCCTCCAGTGAGGTGACCCGGACCGCCGTACCGGTGGGCGCCCCGGCCAGGGCCAGCAGGTCGGCGAGGCGGACGCCGGTCCAGCGGGCGCTCGCGCTCCAGCCCTCGACACAGGCGATCGGCAGGACGGCGTCGTGCTGGGGAAGCCGGGCCAGGTCGTCGAGGTCCAGCGTGTACGGCTGCGGCCCGTCGACCCGCAGCCGCCAGTCGGCCGGGACGGTGACCGTACCGGCCTGGGCGGCGGTCCGGTTGACCGGGAGGCCCTGCGATCCGATGTCCGGGCGGCGCGGTGCCAGCAGGTCCAGGCCGCGCAGCCAGGGCACGGTCTGGCCGGCGGTGGTGAGGGTGACGGCGCCGACCGCCGCGGTGACCGAGGCCAGGAATGCGCGGCGGCCGGGGACGGACGCCTGGGGCCTGCGCCAGTTGCGGGCGATCAGCGGGGCCTTGGCGGCGAGGTGGACCAGCAGGCCGCCGGTGGCGAGCCAGCCCAGCCAGAAGTGCGTCTGCCGGAACGGGAACGGCCACGGGTACCACTGGAGGGTGTTGAGCAGGCCGGTGAACAGTTCCAGCAGCAGGGCGGCGACCAGGACGGCGATGCCGAGGCGTTCCAGGGCGTGGAGCACGCTGCGGGCCGGGGGCCATTCGAACAGCCGCGGGTAGACGGTCCACAGCTTGGCGCCGGTCAGCGGGATCGCGGCGATGCCGCTGACCACGTGCAGGCCCTGGGTGAAGCGGTAGCCGTCGACCGGACGGGCGGGCAGCACGCCGGACAGCCAGGCGGGCGGGTCCTGGAGGAGGTGGCCGGCGAGTCCGGTCAGGAAGCAGACCAGCACCGCCGCGCCGAGCCACCGGCCGAGGACGACGGTGGTGCGCGGCTCGTGCAGCGGGGAGCGGAAGGTCCCGGCCCGGAACGGGCCGCGGCGCAGCGCCTCCGGGGGTGGCGGCAGCGGACGGTCGAGGCGGCGTCGGACGCCGGAGGAGTTGGGTTCCACCCGCTCATCGAAGCGTGCCGACGGCGGTCGGAGGCGGAGCGACCTGCTTACGGATTCCGAACGCCGTGGTGTCCGGTGCCGCTCGCGCGGCGGGGCCGGTGGCAGGCTGGCCGGGTGACGACCCGTACCCCGCTGCTGCCCTGCGCGCTCGCCCTCGCCGCCCTGGTGGCCGCCCTGGCGACCACCGTGACCGGCGGCGGCACGCTCGGCGACCGCACCGGTCTGTACGGCTGGTACGCGCTCGACGCCGGGCTGTTCGCGCTCGCGGTGGTGCTGCTGCGGCGGGTGGCGGACCGTCAGGTGGTGCCGCTCGTCATGGCCGGCAGCGTCCTGGTCTCGGCGGTGGGTCTGCTGGCGCCGCCGCGGACCAGCGACGACGCCTACCGGTACGTGTGGGACGGCCGGGTCCAGGCGGCCGGGATCTCCCCGTACGCGCGCACTCCGCAGGACCCGGCGCTGGTCCGGCTGCGCGACCCCGGGCTGTTCCCTGCGGACGACGGCTGCACCTCGTGGGACGAGCGGCGGACGGTGGACGGCGCCTGCACGCGGATCAACCGTCCCGCCGTGCACACGATCTACCCGCCGGTCGCGGAGGGCTGGTTCCTGGCGCTCCGTCCGTTCGGCGGCGGGGTGCGCGGGGTGCAGGCGGGCGGCGCGCTGCTCGCGGTGGCGACCACCGGCGTCCTGCTGGCGGTCGGGCGGAGAAGCCGGCGGGCGGCGCTGTGGGGGTGGTGCCCGGGGGTGGCGGTGTGGGCGGTCAACGACGCGCACGTCGACACGCTCGGCGCGCTGCTGATGGTCGCCGGGCTGGGGTGCGCGGCCCGCGGGCGGGCGGCGGCGGGGGGTGGTCTGCTGGGCGCGGCGGTCGCGACGAAGCTGCTGCCCGCGCTCGCCCTGCCGGGCGCGCTGTCCGGGGCGCTCTCCCGGCGGCCGGGCCGGCGGGACGCGGTGCTGCTCGGGGCGGCGGCCGGGGCGTTCGCGCTGGTGTACCTGCCGTACCTGCTGCTCTCCGGGCCGGGGGTGCTCGGCTACCTGCCCGGCTACCTGCGGGAGGAGGGGTACGGGCAGGAGCACCTGGACCGGTTCGGGCTGCTGCGCGCGGTGGTGCCGGACGGCTGGGTGCCGTGGGCGGCCGCGCTGGTGCTGGCGGGGGTGGTGCTGCGGGTCCTGCTGTCCGGCGATCCCCGCCGCCCGTGGGGCGGCGCGCTGCTGGTGACCGGGACGGCGCTGCTGCTGGTGGCGCCGGCCTACCCGTGGTACGGGCTGCTGGTGGTGGCCCTGGTCGCCCTCGACGGCCGCTGGGAGTGGCTGGCCGTCCCCGCCGCCGGTCAGGTGCTCTACCTGGCGGGCGGGACGGCCGTCCAGCGGGCCGCGTACGGGGCGGCCCTGGTGTGCGTGCTCGCGGTGCCGGTCGTGCGCCGGGTCTCCCGCCCGCGGCGGGCGGGTGCCGCCGACGACGAGCGCCGCGCCACCGGGACGCGGGTGCGCTGACGGCTCGTCCTGGGCCTCAGGAGGCGCGCAGGCGGAGGAAGTGCCGGCCGTGCGAGGACCAGCGTTCGGTCTCCACCAGGCCGGCCCGGCCCGCGTGGCGGGCGGTGGCGTCGGCGCCGAGCCGGGCCCAGGGGAAGGCCGGGCCGAGCCGGCCGTCGGGGCCCTCGACGCGGACGGTGGTCCGCTCCTCGATCTCCTGCGGCTCGACCTCGACGAGCAGCGTGCCGCCGGTGACGAGGAGTTCGGCGCAGCGGCGGAGGATCGCGCCGGGGTCGCCCCCGATGCCGAGGTTGCCGTCGGCGAGCAGCACGCCGCCCCACCGGCCTTCGGCGGGAAGCCGGTCGAACACCGACCGGCGCAGCGCGAGGCCGCCCAGGCGGCGGGTGCTGGCCACCGCGGCGGCGGTGATGTCGACGCCGAGGGCCGGGATCCCGAGTTCGAGGAGGGCGGCGACGAGCCGGCCGGGGCCGCAGCCGAGGTCGAGGACGGGCGCCGGCAGCCGGGTGCAGCGCAGGAGCAGGTCGTGGTCGGCGCCGCACGCGGGCGCGCTCCAGCGTTCGATGTCGAGGGGGGTGCGCCGGCCGTCCGGGCGGCGGAGCCAGAGCGGGCCGCGTCCGGTGCGGACGGCCTCCGCGAACGGGTCGTCCGTCCAGGGGAGGGCGCGCGCGGTCACCGGGTCCTCCCGGGGGCCGGGTCGAGGGAGCGCAGACAGGCGGCGAACCGGCTGTCGGGGGCGCCGTCGGCGACCAGGCGGGCGTCGGCGAAGGTGTCGACGTCGGTCAGCGACGGCAGGTGACGGACCGACAGCCCGGCCGACGCGAGGCGTTCGAGCAGGGCGGCGCCGGTGTGCGGGGTGGACATCGGGACGCCGAGCAGCAGCCTGCGCGCCAGCTCCCCGGTGGGGCGGGCGAGGCCGAGCGCCCAGAAGCCCCCGTCGGTGGCGGGCCCGTACCAGGCGTCCGCGCCGCTGCGGCGGGCGGCGGCGAGCGGTTCGGCGAGGGTGGCGGCGGTGAGTTGGGGGGTGTCCATCCCGACGAGCAGCGCGGGTGCCCCCGGTCGGAGGCGGGCGGCTTCGGTGAAGGCGGCGGCGAGGCGCTCGTCCAGGCCGCCGCCGGTCTGCGGGACCACCTGCCAGCCGGGCGGCAGCCAGTCTCCGGGCTCCCCGTCGAGGACGAGCAGGCGGCACGCGGCCGGGACGGTGGCCAGGGTGCGCAGGGTGTCGGTCAGCGCGGCCTCGGCGAGGTCGGCGGCCTGACGGGGCGTGCAGGGAGGGGTGAGCCGGGTCTTCACCCGCCCGGGGACCGGCGCCTTGGCGATCACCAGCAGGACGGGCGGCGGTGCGGCGAGGACGCCGCTCATGTCGTGGACGGCCCGCAGGGTGCCGCGCACGGTGCCGGTCACCTTGGAGCGGCCGGCCCGGGGCCGGTAGCTGACCGGCGTCTCGGTGATCCGCATCCCGGCCGCGGCGGCGGTCAGGACCATCTCCAGGGGGTAGCCCGAGCGGCGGTCGCCGAGCCCGAGGGCGAGCAGGCGTTCCCGGTGGGCGGCCCGCATCGGGCCGAGGTCGTGCAGGCGTGCTCCGGTGCGGTGGCGCAGCCGGCGGGCGAGGACGGCGTTGGCCAGCCGTGCGTGCACCGGCCACGCTCCGGCGCTCGTGGGGCGGCGGCGGCCGAGGACCAGGTCCGCGTGGCCGGCCAGCACCGGGCCGGTGACCCGGGGAAGCTCGGCGGGGTCGAGGGAGCCGTCGCAGTCCAGGAAGCAGACCAGCTCGGCGGTGGCCGCCAGGAGCCCGGCGTGGCAGGCGGCGCCGAAGCCGCGCCGGGGCTCGGTGACGACGGTGGCGCCGAGTTCGCGGGCCAGGTCGGCGGAGCCGTCCCGGGAGCCGTTGTCGACCACGACGGCGCGCCAGCCGGTGGGGATCCGTTCGAGGACCCATGGCAGGGCGGCGGCCTCGTCGAGGCAGGGCAGGATGACGTCGACGCGCGGCGCGGCGACGGAGGGCGGGGTCGCTGGGGTCACCCTCGCCACGCTAACCGCGCCCCACCGCCGCACGGCGGCAACGACGCCTTACGGAACTCGTACGCCCTCGGCGGGGTGCCCGGCGAGCGGCGGATCTTACGGAACCCGGACGGAGCGGCGAGCGGGGCGCCGGGGCCGCACCGGGGCTCGTATCCTCGGCGGATGAACGAGAGCCCCGACGCCGGACTGCCGGGCCCGGCCCGCATCCTGGTGGTCGACGACGATCCGACCGTGGCCGAGGTCGTGGCCGGCTACCTCACGCGGGCCGGCCACCGGGTCGAGCGGGCCGCCGACGGCCGGCAGGCCCTGGCGCTGGCCGACGCGCACCGCCCCGACCTGCTGGTCCTGGACCTGATGCTGCCCGGCATCGACGGCCTGGAGGTGCTGCGCAGGCTGCGCGGGGCCGACCGGGGCCCGGACGTCCCGGTGGTGATGCTGACCGCCAAGGGGGACGAGGCCGACCGGATCCTCGGTCTGGAGGTGGGCGCCGACGACTACGTGACCAAGCCGTTCAGCCCGCGCGAGCTCGTCCTGCGGGTCCAGTCCGTGCTCCGCCGCTCCCGGGCCTCCGCCGCACCGGAGACCGTCGGCGGTCCGCTGGTCAGCGGCGACATCACGCTCGACGCCCGGGCCCGCCGGGCCCACCGCGGCACGGACGAGCTGGCGCTGACGATCCGGGAGTTCGACCTGCTGGCCTTCCTGCTCCGGCGGCCCGGCACGGTGTTCTCGCGGCAGGAGCTGATGCAACAGGTCTGGGGCTGGGACTTCGGCGACCTGTCCACCGTGACCGTCCACGTCCGGCGGCTGCGGGAGAAGATCGAGGACGATCCCGCCGCACCGGCGCTGATCACCACCGTCTGGGGCGTCGGCTACCGCTACGACCCGGCGACCGGGGTCCCCGCCGGGGGTGCGCTGTGAAGGACCTGCTGCTGATCGCCCTGTTCGCCGCGCTCGGCGCCGGCTGCGCCGGCCTGGTCGGGTGGGTGGCCGTCCGGCTCCTGCGGCACCGCTCGGTCGCGCTCTCGCTGTTCTGCGTCGCCGTCGTCACCGTCCTCGCGGTCACCTCCGGCACCTTCGCCGTGGCACAGGCGATGTTCCTGTCGGGGCACGACCTCGGCGTGGTGATCACCGTCCTGGGCATGGCCTCGGTCGTGTCGCTGGTCATCGCGGCGCTGCTCGGGCGCCAGGTGGTGGCCGGCAGCAGGGCCCTGGCCGTGGCCGCCCGGACGGTGGGCAGCGACACCGGCTTCACCGCGCCGGACCACCCGCTCGGCCGGGAACTCGCCCAGCTCAGCCGGGAACTGGCCGCCACCAGTGCCGGGCTCGCCGAGTCCAGGGCCCGCGCGCGGATGCTCGACGCCTCGCGGCGCGAGCTGATCGCCTGGATCTCCCACGACCTGCGCACCCCGCTGGCCGGCCTGCGGGCGATGGCGGAGGCGCTGGAGGACGGCGTCACCGACAGCCCGGACCGCTACCTGCGGCGGATCCGCACGGAGGTCGAGCGGCTCACCGCGATGGTCGACGACCTGTTCGAGCTCTCCCGGATCCAGGCCGGGGCGCTGTCCCTCTCGCTGTCGCGGGTGTCCGTCCACGACCTGGTCGACGACGCGCTCGCCGGCGCGCACCCGCTCGCACGGCAGCGCGGCGTCCGCCTGGAGGGCCGCCAGGTGGCCGCCGAGCCGGTCGAGGTGGACACCCACGAGATCACCCGGGTGCTCGGCAACCTCCTGGTCAACGCGATCCGTTCGACCCCCGAGGACGGCGTGGTGGCCGTCTCCGCCCGGAGGGAGGCCGACGAGGTGGTCCTGTCGGTCACCGACGGGTGCGGCGGCATCCCCGAACAGGACCTGTCCCGGGTCTTCGAGACCGGCTGGCGCGGCAGCACCGCCCGCACACCGCTCCCGGCGGACACCGCCGCCGCGCCGTACTCCGGTGCCGGTGCCGGTGACGGCGGCGACAGCGGCGCGGGCCTCGGGCTGGCGATCGTCCGGGGCATCGTCGAGGCCCACGCCGGACGCGCGGGCGTCCACAACGTGGCCGGCGGCTGCTGCTTCGAGATCGCCCTGCCCGCCGCCCGCGGCTGAACCGGCGCCGGGCCCCGGCGGGTTCGGCCCCGCCGGGGCTCGGCGGGGCGCGGCGGGTGCGGGCCGCGGGGCCCGTCCGGATCAGACCCGCTGCGGCGCGGCGGCGAACTCCGTCATGCCCTCGGCGAACGGCACCCGGGCCCGCCAGCCGAGCTCCTGTCGCAGCCGGGAGGAGTCGGCGGTGATGTGGCGCACGTCCCCGAGCCGGTACTGGCCCGTCACCACGGGCGCCGGCCCCCCGTACGCGGCGGCCAGCGCCCGGGCCATCTCCCCCACCGTCCGCACCTCGCCGCTGCCGACGTTGTAGGCCCGGGAACTGCCCGGCGCACGCCCGCCGACCGCCTCCAGCGCGGCCACGTTCGCGGCCGCCACGTCCCCGACGTGGACGAAGTCGCGCCGCTGCGCGCCGTCCTCGAACACCCGCGGCGCCTCGCCCCGCGCCAGCGCCGAGCGGAACAGCGACGCCACCCCGGCGTACGGGGTGTCCTTCGGCATCCCCGGCCCGTACACGTTGTGGTAGCGGAGCGTCAGGACCCGCCCCCCGCAAGCGCGCGCCCAGGCCGAGGCCAGGTGCTCCTGGGCGAGCTTGGTCGTCGCGTAGACGTTGCGCGGGTCGCCCGGCGCGCTCTCCTCCACCGTCCCGGGCCGCAGCGGCGCGCCGCACACCGGGCACGGCGGCTCGAACCGGCCGGCGTCCAGGTCGGCCGGGCGCCGTGGGCCGGGGGCGACGTCCCCGTGGGTCGCGCAGCGGTACCGTCCCTCGCCGTACACCACCATCGAGCCCGCCAGCACCAGGCCGCGGACCGCGGACCGGGCCATCGCGGACAGCAGGACCGCGGTGCCGAGGTCGTTGCAGCCCACGTAGTCGGGCGCGTCCGCGAAGTCGACGCCGAGACCGACCATCGCGGCCTGGTGGGAGACGGCGTCCACCCCGGCGAGGGCGCGGTCCACCGCTCCGGCGTCCCGGACGTCGCCGTGCACGAACTCGACCCCGTCCGGCAGCGTCGGCGCCGTCCCCGACGGATGCGCGGCGGGCAGCAGCGCGTCCAAGGCCCGCACCTCGTGTCCGGCCGCGACCAGGGACCGCACGACCTGCGACCCGATGAACCCGGCACCGCCGGTGACGAGGATCCTCATGCCCGCTGACGCTATCCGCCCGGCGGCGTCCCGGCCCCGATCCCGGGCGCCGCGTCATGCTTCGGTAAGGGTGGGGATCCGCGCCCCGGCTAGGACCGCCGGTCGGCCAGCACCTCGGGCGACGTCTCCCACTGGTGCGGGAGGGAGGGCGGGGCGCCCGGCCCGTCGTGCTGGAGCGAGACCGTTCGGGTGGGCGCCGGTATCGAGATGCCCTCCTCCCGGTACCGCCGGTGCAGGCGCTTGATGAACTCGTGCTTGATCCGGTACTGGTCGCTGAACTCGCTGACGCCCAGCTTCACGTTGAAGTTGATCCTGGAGTCCGCGAAGGTGTGGAAGCGGACGGCGCCCTTGTGGTCGGGCACGCCGCCGGTGACGTCGGCCATCACGCTGTCGACCACCTCCAGGGTGACCCGCTCCACGTGGTCCAGGTCGCTGTCGTAGCCGACCCCGACCGGGACCAGGATCGACAGCTTCTGCTCGGGCCGGGAGAAGTTCGTCATGTTCGTCCGCGCCAGGCGGCCGTTGGGGATGATCACCAGGTTGTTCTGGAGGTTGCGCACCACGCTGTTGCGCCAGTTGATGTCGACGACGTACCCCTCCTCGCCGCTGGTGAGCCGGATGTAGTCACCCGGCTGGACCGTCTTCGACGCGAGGATGTGCACCCCGGCGAAGAGGTTGGCGAGGGTGTCCTGCAACGCCAGCGCGACCGCGAGACCGCCCACCCCGAGCGCGGTGACCAGCGGGGCTATCGACACCCCGAGGGTCTCCAGGGCCACCAGGACGCCCAGCGCCAGCACCACGATCCGGGTGATGTTCACGAAGATGCTCGCGGACGCCGCGACGCCCGTCCGCGACGCGGCCACCGACTGCACCAGCCCGGCCACCACCCGGGCCGCGCTGAGCGTCGCGATGACGATCAGCACGGCCATCAGCGACTGGTCGACCAGCCCCCTGACCCGCGCCGTGAGCGGCAGCGCCGAAGCGGCCACCTCGGCCCCGGCGACCACGGCCGACCAGGGGACGATGGTGCGCAGCGCGTCGACGATGACGTCGTCCCCGCTCCACGCGGTCCTCAGCGCGAGCCTGCCCAGCCACTTCATCAGGGCCCGCAGCACCAGCCCGGCCACCCCGCCGGAGACCAGCGTGATGCCGGCCGCCAGCCAGTCGTGCAGGACGAGGTCCCGGGTCACCGGGCCGCCCCCGCCGCGCGGAGGGCCTGGGAATCGGCCGGCACCGGCCGCCGGACGTGCTGTGTCGTCACCTTGTCGCCTGTCAGGTCGTGTTGTGCGCCGCCGCGGTGGAGCGGGTGTGCGCATGCCGAACTGACGGCCATCCTGCCCCATGGGCCGGCGGCGGCCGCAGCCGGGCCATGACGTCCCGTCCGTGACGGCTGCGCCGGCGGATCGATGTCGTCCGGGGTGAAGGATTCCCTCCGTCCGACTTGATGTCCGACGGCCCGGCCGGCCCTCCCTGCCGGGACTGGGCGCGGCCGGGCGAGGAGGGCGGCCGGAGCGACCGAGGTCAGGCGTGTGCGGGTGGCGGGCCTCCGGAGGCCGCCGGGGGCGGGGCGTGGTCGCTGTCGGACCCCGTGTCGAGGAACTCCCGGACGGCGAAGGCCAGCGCCACGAAGAAGGTGATCCACAGCACCACGCCCCACGTCGGGTACGACCAGGTCGCCAGGATCACGGCGGCGACCAGCAGGATGACCACGCCGATCCAGCGCTTCCAGCGGTGCACGAACGGGCCGACCGGCCCGAGCTTCATGCCGAGCGAGTACAGCGCGCCGCGCAGCGACCCGATGATCCGCCGGCAGGCCGTGCGCACGGCGACGGCCGGTTTGGACGGGCCGATCAGGAAGGCGCCGACGGCGGTCACCACGGCGACCGTGCCGATCGCGCGGATGCTCGCCCGCATGAACCGGATCAGCGTGTCGTAGATCGTGGCGGCCGCGGCCTGGTTGGCGCCCGGTGGCAGGCGGTCCAGGTAGATCTCCCGGAACACCGTCAGGACGATGCCGAGCAGCAGCATGCCGAGGAACACGCCGATCGCGGCGCCGATCAGCGCCCGGCGCCGGTTGACGGCCAGGAAGACGCCGCCGGCGGCGATCAGCACGGTGACGATCGGCAGCCACACGCCCATGACCTCGAGCAGCCGGAAGTACGTCTTGACCTTCCCGACGTCGTTGGAGGCGAAGACCACGAAGTTGGTGTGCACCTCGGGGATCCTGGCGGCCGGACCGAGGCCGGCGTCGACCAGCTCGCTCTTCACCTTGGCGACGATCGGCCCGATGTCGATGGCGACCTGGTTGTTCTCCAACTTGACCGCGCCGCCGCCCTCGCCGGTCAACGCCTTGTTGAGGGCGGAGTGGACGAGCCGGTTGGCGTCGACCCAGACGGTGGCGAACGCGTCGCTGGTGACCACCTTGTTGACGGTCGTGCTGATCAACTGGGTGAGGCCGCTCTTGATGGGCCCCTTGAGATTGCCGATCAGCTTCGCCGCGTTCTCCGGCACGCCCTGCTGGGCGGCCGCGTCGGAGAGCTCCTGCACCAGGGCGTCCACGTCGATCTGTTCCAGCACGACCTGGGTGACCCGGTTGGTGACGGCCGCCTGGATGTCCGCGTCGGTGGCCAACGGCGCCACGGTGGAGACGTACCGGTCGGTGTTGCCGACGAAGTCGGACGTCCACACCGCCAGCACGGAGACCAGGGAGAGCACCGAGGCGATCACGATGAGGATCGTGGCGCCGGAGGTCCGCCAGCGGTGGTGCTCCTTCTTGCGAGGGGCTTCCTCGAGGGCGGCGATCCGGGCGTGCAGCCGGGCGATCTCGTCGTCCGCGTCGCCGCCCGCCGCGGCTCCGGCCGGCCCCGGTGTCGCGGGGACGCCGCCGGGTGTCGGCGCCGACGGCTGCCCGGGCCCACCGCCGCGGCCGGGAACACCGGCCTCCTCGGAGTCGTCCGGACCGGGATTCGGTGGGGGTGACGTCATCGCTTCCTCCTCCATGGCCGGGCGGCCGCCATATGCCCTTCCAGGAGAAGCGCCGGGTGGCCGGCCCACCACCGGGAGTCACCCGAACAGCGCCCACAGGTCCCCCGTTCGGAGCAGGTCCGTTGATCGACCGGTGCGGCGGCGGGGCGCGGGTCACATCGAGGTCGTCGACGGCTGCAGACCGGGCAGCAGCCAGTCCTGGAAGGGCGCCAGCACGGCCAGCACCAGGAACGCGACGCCGGCCACCCGGGCCAGCTGCGGTCCCCGGTACCAGAGCTTCTCCAGGAGGATCAGCGCCGCCAGTCCCGCCATCGCCGCGATGTTCATGACGCCCAGCGGGACGAGCACCGCCATCAGCGCCCAGCAGCAGCCGACGCAGTACGCGCCGTGATGCAGCCCCACCCGCAGGTCGCGCATCCGCGGCCGGTACGCGGCGTAGTGCATCAGTTGCGCCATCGGGCTGCGGCAGTGCCGCAGGCAGATGTTCTTGAGCGGACCCAGCTGGTACAGGCCGGCCAGGGCGAAGGCGGCCGCACCGATCCACTTGGCCGCGTCCGGGTTCCGGTCGACCAGGTCGCCGGTGAGTGCGAGCGCGCCGTACGCGAGCAGGCCGACCGCCGTCCAGGCGACCAGGTAGCCGGCGAGGAACTCAGCGGTGCGAAGCGCCCGGGCGGCGCCGCTCGACTGCCGGCCGATCCCCCTGGCCCAGGTCAGCGCGACCGGTGCGACCGAGGGCAGCATCATCGCGGCCATCATCGCCAGCCACAGGACGAGGAACAGCGGCAGCGCCATCCCCATCGTGCCGGGCTCGACGCCCATGTCCAGGGCCTGGCCCACGGTGAGCACCCAGGCCAGGGCGGCGATCACGCTCACGATCGCCCAGGCGACGGCGAGCTCCCGGGCCGGCAGCAGCACCCCCGGCCGCAACGGATGGTCGTTGGTGATCGGCCGCTGAACCGTACGCATGACGCACTCCCGTCGGATCCTTCCAGCACAGCACGGATCCCGGCACCGCGACACCCCCGCCGCTGGCCGCCACGACGGGTGCAGGAGCACCATGGGAGGGAGGAGAAGGTCGACCCATCCTGGCCGCCGGGCGCGGCGGGACGCACAGGGAACACCCGTCCGACGCTCCGCCCCCTCGGCCCGCGGCCGCGGCTGTGTGAGGAGTGAGGACGATGACGCAGGCGGCAACGGCCGTGCCGGCCTGGCGTGTGTCGGGTGACTGGTTCGACGTGTGCAAGTGCGACGTGCCGTGCCCTTGTTCGTTCGCCCAACCGCCGACCACCGGTGACTGCGAGGGCATCCTGATCTGGCACATCCGTGAGGGCAGCTACGGCGACGTCCGCCTGGACGGCCTGAACATGGCGATGCTCGGTTCCTTCGTCGGCAACATCTGGGGCGAGCACTCCGACTCGTACGCGGCCCTCGTCTTCGACGAACGGGCCGACGACGGGCAGCGTCAGGCGTTGCAGATGATCTTCAGCGGACAGGCCGGCAGTTGGCCCGCCCAGCTGATCGGCATGGCCGGCTTCGAAGTGCGCGGCATGGAGTTCGCGCCCATCGAGGTGGAGATCGACGAGGACCTCGCCACCTGGCGCGCCAGCGTGCCGGGACGCCTCGAAGCCCGGGCCGAGGCGCTCACCGGCCCGACCACCCCGGACGGCGCCCGCGTCCAGTCGACCAACCTCCCCGGCTGCGAGACCGGCCCCGGCCAGCTCGCCACCTGGGGCCGCGCCACCACCGACCGGGCCGACGGCTTCGGCTTCGCCTGGAACCGTTCCGGCAAGTCCAGCAAGACCATCACCTTCGACTGGTCCGGCCCGGACTGAATGCCACCGATCACTCAGCAGCGGCGAACACCTGCTCCGCCGACGGCCCGCCGGCCCCGGCCGGAGAAAGCGACCGGGCCCGGTGCGCTGGTGCGCACCGGGCCCGGTCTGTTGGTAGCGGGGACAGGATTTGAACCTGCGACCTCTGGGTTATGAGCCCAGCGAGCTACCGAGCTGCTCCACCCCGCGTCGGTGAACCCGACTCTACGCCATGCCGGCCACCGGGCGCGAACCGGTTTCGCAGCCCCGCGGGGCGCCGAGGGTGCCGGCCGCGGTTTTTTTGCGTATCCGGAATCGGCGGGCACCGCATTGTCGGTGCGTCGCGCGGCCGACACAGTTCAGGCACCCGGCGTGCGACAGCCCGGCGGCCACAAGCCGCTCGCGATCCGCCTTCCACGACGTGGTGGACACCGGGCAGCCGGTGGCCGACGACCGGAACACCTCGCTGGAGGTGGTGGTGTTCAGCTCCGGTTCCGAGGACCGGCGGCTGGCCGGCTACCTGTACGGCGCCAACACCGACGCGGGCGGCCAGTACCTGGAGGGCGACCCGTCCGCGTACGGCAACCAGGCACGGTTCGTCACCTACCGTGACGACATCGCCTCCACGTGCACGCCGACGCTGTGGTGGATCGAGGGCCTGGCCGAGTACGTGTCGTACGGCTTACGGCCCGCACGCACCTGGAGCAGACCATCGGAACCGGCTACGACGCCGACTTCAGGAGGTGACTGCTGACCTGGCACCCGGGGTACGGGCCCGCGTCGCCGCACGGGTTCCCCACCGCGTCCGAGGGGGGCGTATGGTCGGGGTGCGAAGGACGCGGGTCCGACCGGACGGGACGGTGGAGGAGACGATGGATTCCCTGCTGTTCGACAGTGCGGACGTCGGCGAGACCGAGGAGTTCCTCTCGACCGCGTACACGCCGATGCGGATCGGCGGACCGGTCGAGGACGCGCGGGTGCGGATCAGCCGCCGGGCGGCGGGCCCGGTGGCGATGGACCGGCTCGACTTCGGCTACACGATGGCGTACGACGCCCGGGCGCTGGACCGGATCTGCCTGGTCAGCATGCACCGCGGGACGCTGGCGGACCTGACCGGCGGCGACGAGGAGGTCTTCGGCCCGGGCGAGACCTTCCTGATCGCCCCGCCCGACCTGCCGTACCGGGGCGAGGTGCGGGCCGCCCGGTACACCATCGCCCTGCTCGACACCGCGCTGCTGCAGGCGGTCGCGCCCACCGAGGGGCCGGTCCGGCTGACCGGGCCGCGGCCGGTCGACCCCGGGGCGAACCGGCGGCTGGGCGCCGCGGTCGCCTACGTGCGCGACCACGTCCTCGACCTCCCGGACGCCACCGGCAACGAGCTGCTGGTGGGGACGGCCGCGCGCCACCTGGCCGCCGCCGCCCTCGCGGCGCTGCCGCACTCCGGCCGGGACGCCCGCCCGGCCGACTCCTCCGACTCCACCTCGGAGACGGTCCGCCGGGCGGTCGCGTTCATCGAGTCCAATGCCGACCGGGACATCGCGCTCGCGGACATCGCCGGCGCCGCGTACGTCACCCCGCGGGCCGTGCAGTACGCGTTCCGCCGGCACCTCGGCACCACCCCGCTCGCCCACCTGCGCCGCGTACGCCTGGCCGCCGCCCACCGCGACCTGCTCGCCGCGGACCCCGCGACGGCGACCGTCACCGGTATCGCGATGCGCTGGGGCTTCGCCCACGCGGGCAGCTTCGCCGCCCACTACCGCGCGGCCTACGGCATGCCGCCGAGCGCGGCCCTCCGCCTGGACGGCTGAGCGGCCGGAGACCGGTGTGCCCGCCGAGCCCCGGCCGGGCCGGCGGGCGGCCGGGCCGGCGGGGAGACCGTGCGGCCCGGGTGTCAGCCGCGCCAGGTGTCGTTCAGCGCGACCCTGCCGTCGGCGGGGACGGTGGCGGTCCGGTTGGCGCCGCTCTCCCAGGTGACGTTCCCGGCGGCGTCCTTGCGGATGTACTTGTACTCGAAGACGGTGCCGGCGGGGAGGTCCACGTCGAGCTTCCACACCGGGTAGGCGGCCGGGTCGAGCTTGAGGGCAGAGGCGGGGGCCCAGTTGCCGAGCGCGGCGTTGTTGCCGACGACGTGGATGTTCTGGCCGACGACGGTGGTGGCGTTGACCGCGAACGAGGCGCCGGCGGTGGTCTGCCGGTCGCCGCAGGGGTTGCCGGTGCCGACGGTGCCGCCCGCGACGGTGATCTCGCCGGTGCCGAGGGCGTAGTCGGCGGCGTTGTTGTTGTCCCAGGTGCCGGCGCCGTTGTTGAAGGCGGCGGTGAGGCCGGTGGCGGTGCCCAGCGGGACGGTCTTCTTCACCCAGCCGGTGCAGGCGGCCTCCATCACGACGCCGGGGACGGTGGTCCAGGTGCCGCCGGTGGGGCGGTAGTGGAGATAGTGGGCCGGCCACGCCTTGTCGGTGGAGTAGTAGACGGTGGCGCTGTGGTCGCCCGGGCGGGGGTCGCCTCCGGCGCCGACGTACAGGGCGACGGCGTCGCCCGCGCCGACGGTGGCGGTGAACCGGCCGTCGGAGCCGACGCTGTAGGTGGTGCCGGTGCAGCCGCCGTTCGCGGCGGGGTCGCCGTGCTCGACGTCGCAGTAGGTGCCGGCGGGCAGCGAGGTCTGGAAGGTCCGGGTGAGCGCGCCGCCGCCGCGGTTGACGGCGACGTACGCCTTGTCGCCGCGGCCGAAGGCGATGGCGTTGTCGCCGTCGTCCCACCAGTTGGTGATCGCGGTGTCGCCGGCGGCGTTGCGGAAGGCCACCATGTTGGCGATCTGCGGCCAGGCGTGCTGGCACTTCCAGCCGTCGCTGTAGCAGGAGTTGACGGTGCCGCCGTTGGGCGCGCCGGCGTCGCGGTCGGTGAACTCGTAGCCGGAGTGTATGGACGGGGTGCCGTACGGGTGGGCGAGCATCAGGACGTGGGCGAGGGTGTAGGCCGCGCCGTCCTTGTAGCTGAGGCTGGAGCCGTTCCGCTCGGTGTCGTGGTTGGTGACCATGGTGCCGGCCTTGCCGGAGGGCAGGTAGCCCCACGCCTCGCCGAAGTTCTTCAGGTAGGCGAGCTTCTCGTTGGTGAGGATCCGCTTGAGGTCGGTGGTGTAGCGGAACTCCTGGACGTCGCCGACGCCCAGGTACTCGCTCGGCGAGACGGCCTCGTTGGCGCCGAAGATGGCCTCCTGGACCCAGTAGACGTCCGGCTTGCTGAGTCTGGAGCGGATCGCGGAGAGGTCGCCGGCGGCGATGTGCTTGGCGGCGTCCACCCGGAAGCCGTCGGCGCCGAGCGAGATCAGGTCGTTCAGGTAGCCGGCGATCTTCCCGCGGACGGAGTCGCTGCCGGTGTCGAGGTCGGCCAGCGAGGGCTGGCCGGTGTCGCCGAGCTCGCACTCCTGGACGTTGGCGCGGTCGGCGTAGTTGCTGCCGATCGGGCGGCGGCAGCCGTGGAAGTCCTGGTCCTGGTAGGAGCCGGGGTAGGTGTACTTGCTGTACTGGGTGCCCGCGGTGCCCGTGCCGGAGCCGGACGTCATGTGGTTGATCACCGTGTCGACGATCACGTCCACACCGGCGGCGTGGCAGGCGTTCACCATGTTCCGGAAGGCCGTACGGTCGCCGAGCGGGCCCTGGATCTTGTAACTGACGGGCTGGTAGGCGGTCCACCAGGCGCCGCCCTGGATGCGCTCCTGCGGCGGGGAGACCTGCACGTAGCCGTAGCCCTTGGGGCCCAGGGTGCGGGTGCACTCCTGCGCGATGGAGTCGAACTTCCACTCGAACAGGACGGCAGTGACCTTCTTGGCGCCGTTGGCGACGGGCGCCGCCGCGGCCGGTTGCGCGGGGGCCGCGAGCGCCGTGGTCAGGCCGAGGACCAGCCCCGCTCCGGACAGCACGGCGGCGGCACGTCTCGACAGGGGTCGGGGACCTGCGGACATGGTTGAGCTCCTCACGGGTGGGTGGGAAGACGGCGACAGCTGCAAAACCTTGCCGTAACTTTCAGCAAAGTGATGGAAACGTAAAGCGGCTCCTGAGCCCCCGTCAAGAGTTCTCGCGCACCCGGCATCCGGCCTCCGACCCCGCCCCCGCGCAGCCTGCGGCGATGTCAACACGCACTGCCCGAAGGCGTCTTGGCCCGGCCACGAATCGAGTACCGCCTCCGCCGCCCGCGGCCTACCATGCCGGGATGCGCATGATCGAATCGTTCGTCCCGCAGGCCGGCCGGGTCGACCGCGAAGGCCTGGCCGGGGTGGACCCCGACCGGTTGGCGCGGTACGTCGCGGACGCCTCGCACCCGTGGTGGCGGCGGCGCCCGTGCGTCGAGGCGCTCGCCGGGCGGGTGCCGGAGCGCCGGGTGCCCGCGCTGCTGGGCCGGGTGCGGGACGGCCGCGACACCCCGGAGGTCCGCATCGCGCTGCTCGAACTGCTCGCCGACCGGGCCGAGTTGCTGCCGTGGCTGCAGGACCCGGAGCGGGAGCGGGACAGCAGCTACGGACTCTCCGAGGCGTACCTGCTGGCGCGCGGACGGCTCGGCGACGCGACCGCGGCCGGCGGGCTGGCCGTGGCGGCCGCGCAGCCGTGGCCACGCCGGAGGGAGGCCGGCGAGGCGGGCCTGGACGCGCTGGTGGCACGGTACGGGACGGCTGCCGTCCTGGACCGGCTCGGCACCGACGCGCCCGAGCACCGCACGGCCCGCGTCCGGCTGCGCGACCGCGCCGGCGAGGACGTCACCGACGCGCTCGCCGACCCGGACCGCACGGTCGCCTTCGCCGCCCAGGAGCGGCTCACCGACCTCGATCGGCTGCGCGCGTACGCGGCCGCGGCACCGACCGTGGAGGCCGCGCTGTGGGCCGCGTACGCACTCCACCAGCGGACCGAGGACGCCGACGAGACCCGCGCGATCGACGCGAAGCTCGGTCGGCCCCGGGTGGAAGTCCCGGGCCTGGACGAGGAGTTGCGGACACCGATCGTCCGCACCTGGGCGCCGTGGTGCGAGCGGCCGAGCGATCCGCGCTGGCGGATCGAGGCGATCTGCGCCGAGCCCGCCGAGCCGGTCGACGTACCGGCGCAGCTGGAGCGCGCGACGGCCGCCCTGGCCGCCGCCGGCCTGGACCCGGCCCCGCCCGTCGAGGCGGGCGACCACCACGGCCAGGGCGAGGGCACCTACCACGTCTACCCGTTGGCGGCGGGCGAGGTCCTGGTCAGCACCCTCGGCCGGTTCGTCACCGCCGAGGACGACGACCACCCGGCACGCCCCGCGCTGGAGGCGGCCGGGTTCCGCTGGATCGACGGGGAGACGGGCGGCGTGCTGGTCACCGACCTGGCCGTGTACTGGTTCGGCTCCCGGGTGCCGCTG
Source organism: Kitasatospora terrestris (assembly GCF_039542905.1). Lineage (NCBI taxonomy): Bacteria > Bacillati > Actinomycetota > Actinomycetes > Kitasatosporales > Streptomycetaceae > Kitasatospora > Kitasatospora terrestris. Next base: position 7,710,533 of record NZ_BAABIS010000001.1, on the reverse strand, counting down.
ACCGTCGACACCCTGCTGTTCCACTGGCAGGACTGACCCGGGAGCCGCCGGCCGTCCGTCAGCCGGTGGTGAGCACCACCAGTTGCCCGGTCGTCCGGGTCATCGCCACGTACCGGTCGACGGCGCCCTCGATGCCCTCGCCGAACGCCTGCGGGTCGACCAGCACCACCAGGTCGAACTCCAGGCCCTTGGACAGCGACGGCGTGAGCGAGCGCACCCGCGCACTCTCCGGGTACCCGGGGGCGCCGATCACGCAGGCGACGCCGTCGTCGTGCGCGGCCAGCCAGTCCGCGACGACGGTCTCCAGCGCGGCGGCCGGGCCGTGCACCACCGGAAGGCCGCTGCTGCGCACGGAGGTCGGCACGTTGGCGTCCGGCAGGGCGGCCCGGATGACCGGCGCGGCCTCCGCCATGACCTCCTCGGGGGTGCGGTAGTTGATCCGCAGCGAGGCCAGTTCGATCCGGTCGAGGCCGACCCGGGCCAGGCGCTCCTGCCAGCTCTCGGTGAAGCCGCGCCGGGCCTGCGCCCGGTCGCCGACGATGGTGAAGCTGCGGGACGGGCAGCGCCGGAGCAGCATCTGCCATTCGGCGTCGGTGAGTTCCTGCGCCTCGTCGACCACGATGTGGGCGAACGGGCCGGCCAGCCGGTCCGGGTCGGCGGTGGGCAGGGCATCGGTGTCGACCAGGCTGTCCTTCAGGTCCTGGCCGCGCAGCATGGTGACCACGCCCTCGCCGTCGTCGTCCGCGTCCAGCAGGTGGTCGATCACGCCGGACATCCGCTCCCGCTCGGCGGCCAGCGCCGCCTCCCGGCGGCGCTGGAGCTTCGCCGACTCCGGGTCGCCGAGGCGCTGCCGGGCGGCGTCGATCAGCGGCAGGTCGGAGACCGTCCACGCCTGCGGGTCCTCGCGCTGCAGCAGCCGGATCTCCTCCCGGCCGAGCCACGGCGCGGCCAGCCGCAGGTACGCGGGGACGGTCCACAGGTCGCCGACCAGGTCGGTGGCCTCGATCATCGGCCACGCCTTGTTGAGGGTGGTGACCAGCTCCCGGTTCTCGCGCAGCGAGCGGCGGAACAGCGCGGCCGGGACCTCGCCCTCCTCCTCGTCCACCTCCAGCTTGTCGCGCAGCAGCGTGACGACCTCCTCCCAGATCTGCGCCCGTGCCTCGTTGTGCGGGGTGCCGGGTGCGGGCGCGTCGAAGGCCCGCGCCCAGTCGTCGGCGCTCAGCCAGAGCTCCCCCCAGTACGTGGAGACCTCCATGCCCTCGGTCGGCGGCTCCTCGTAGATCCGGACGGCCGCCTCGATGCCCTTCACCAGCTCCGCGGACGCCTTCAGCCGGGCCACCTCCGGGTCGCGCTCGACCGTCGCGACCGCCCCCTCGTCGACCAGGTCGCGGACGGTGCAGGTCTGCACGCCCTCCTCGCCGAGGCTCGGCAGCACGTCCGCGACGTACGCCAGGTACGGCTGGTGCGGGCCGACGAACAGCACCCCGCCGCGGCGGTGGCCCAGGCGCGGGTCGGAGTACAGCAGGTGCGCGGAGCGGTGCAGCGCCACCACCGTCTTGCCGGTGCCCGGGCCGCCGTCGACGACCAGGGCGCCGCGCGAGCCCGCCCGGATGATCGCGTCCTGGTCGGACTGGATGGTGGCCAGCACGTCCCGCATCCGCGACGAGCGGCTGGAGCCGAGGCTCGCGATGAACGCCGACTGGTCGTCGAGCGCGGCGTTCCCGGAGAGACCGTCGGCGGTGAACACCTCGTCCCAGTAGTCGTTGATCCGGCCGCGCGCCCAGCGGTAGCGGCGGCGGCTGGCCAGGCCCATCGGGTTGGCGTGGGTCGCGGCGAAGAACGGCTCCGCCGCCGGGGAGCGCCAGTCGATCAGCAGCCGGCGCCCGTCGCCGTCGGTCAGCCCGAGCCGGCCGATGTACACCGGCTCGGTGTCGCCCTCCGCGACGATCCGGCCCAGGCACAGGTCCAGCCCGAACCGGCGCAGCGCCCGCAGCCGGCCGCTCAGCCGGTGGATCTCGTTGTCCCGGTCCATCGCCGCCCGGCCCGCCCCGCCCGGCTCGCGGCGCAGCGCGTCCAGCCGCTCGGACAGCTCGGCGACGGTCTGCTCCAGGCTCTCGGCGATGGCAGCGAACTGCTCCCGGTCCGCGCCGATCAGCGCCGGATCCGCCTTGGCGGCGAGCCGCCCGGGCAGGTCGAAGACGTCCTCGTGGTGCAGTCGCTCAGCGCGCATGTGTAGCAAATCACCCATTTCTGCAGGTTCCGGCCTCGGCCCGACATTCTGCGACACCGAGGGGGCCTTGCCGCAAGGCCCCCACTCGGCTATAGGTTGATAGTGGCGGGAAGGTGCCACCGCCTCGGCGCGGGCACTCAGTACCTCATTCGGGCCCGGGCGCCGTCGATGCGCAGGAAGCACGTACCGCCGGCCTCCTTGCGCCAGACCCCGAGCGCCTGCCCTCCCCCGTCCGGCACCAGGGTCAGCCCGAGGTCGATGATCGGCCCCAGCACGGCGGCCGTCCTCACTCCGTCCGGATCGGGCCCACTCAGCGCGTTCAACGCATCGAAGTGCGCCCGCACCTCCCCCCACCCCGCCCCGGCCTCGAACCGCGCCGTGGAGAACGGCATGTCGCACCCGTCCTCGGCCAACTCGCCGAGCAGCGCCTCGCCCCGCATCAACCGCCACCGCACCGCCCACACCCTCCTCCACCGGGGAAGGCACACCGTACTGACGGCGCGCCACCCGCGCAGCCGGATATCCGCCGGGACGTGTCCTGTGCAGGACCGGTCAGAAGCCCTCGGTGTCGAGCAGCAGGCCGTCGGAGAACAGCGTGCAGGGAGCGGCCCCGGCCGCCGGCGGCCGTCAGTCGCTGAGGCGGGCGAAGGTGCGGCCGGCGGCGAGGAGGGTGGGCAGGGCGGCGGCGAAGCCGGGGGCGGTGCCTCCGGCGGGGTGGTTGAGGTGGGCGATGACGAGGGCGCCGGGAGGGACGTCGGCGAGGGCGGTGCGGACCTGCTCGGCGGTGAAGGTGGCACCGCCGTCCGCGTTGACGGCGAAGCCGGCGACCTGTTCGGCGAGGTCGGCGACGATCCGGGTGGCGACCTCGTCGTAGTGGGCAGTGCCGGAGCGGAACCAGCGCGGCGGCCGGCCGAGCAGCGCGGTGAGCCGGGCGTGGTTGCCGGCGACCTCGTCGTACGCCTCGCCGGCGTCGCGGGTGCCCGCGATGCCGTACGCGGCACGGCCGGTGACGGAGAGCGGGCGGTGGGCGGTGCCGTGGTTGCCGATCTCGAACAGCGGGTCGGCGGCGAGTTCGCGGGCCCGTTCGGGGTTGGCGTCGATCCAGCGGGCGTTCAGGAAGAGCGTGGCGGGCACCCCGTGCTGCCGCAGGGTGTCGACCAGCGCGCCGTCGTACCCGTCGCCGCCGGGCCCGCCGCAGGCGTCGAAGGTCAGCGCGAGGGCGGCGTCCGGACGGGCTGTCACCACGCCCGCCACGTCGGTGCCCCAGCTCTCCGGCCGGCTCCCCGCGTACCGGTCGACCACCGCCGCCCGGGCCGGCAGTGCTGCCGAGGCCACCGGTGTCGCCGGGGCAGCCGAAGCGGCCGGAGTCGCCGGCGGCGCGGCGGGCGGTCCGTCGTCCGGCGGCCCGGCGTCGCGTCCGCATCCGCCCAGCACGCCGACCGCCAGTGCTCCCAGGACCGCCCGTCGTCCGACCGCCATCCCGACCTCCGTCGCCTTCCGCCCGCTCCCCGCAGAACGTTACGTCCGTGACGGGCCGTCGCCGCGCACCGACCGAGTGTCAATTCCGATCATCGCAGGAGCGATCTGCGAAGCTCGGCGCTATGGCCTCGACGAACCGACCGCTCCTGCTCCAGTGGACGACGGCCGCTCCGGTGGCGGCGTTCGCGCTGCTCCTCGCGACGTGGAAGCGGGACCTGCCGGGGCCGCTGGTGGCCCTGGTGGCGGTCTTCCTGGCGGCCGCGGTCCTCGCCGCGGTGCACCACGCGGAGGTGGTCGCGCACCGGGTGGGCGAGCCGTACGGTTCGCTGGTCCTGGCGGTGGCGGTGACGATCATCGAGGTGGCGCTGATCGTGACGCTGATGGCGGACGGCGGCGACAAGAGCGCGGGCCTGGCCCGGGACACGGTGTTCGCCGCGGTGATGATCACCTGCAACGGCATCCTGGGCCTGTCGATCCTGGTGGGCGCGCTCAAGTACCGGGTGGCGGTGTTCAACGCCGAGGGGACGGGCGCCGCGTTCGCGACGATCGCCACGCTCGCGACCCTCAGCATGGTGCTGCCGACGTTCACCACGTCCAAGCCCGGGCCGGAGTTCTCCCCGGCGCAGCTGGTCTTCGCCGCGGCGGCGTCCATCGTCCTGTACGGCCTGTTCGTGGCGACGCTGACGGTGCGCCACCGCGAGGACTTCCTCCCGGTCACGGCCGCCGGCGACGTGCTGGACACCGCGGACCACGCCGACCCGCCGAGCAACCGCGAGACGGCGACCAGCCTCGTCCTGCTCGCGCTCGCGCTGATCTCCGTGGTCGGCCTGGCGAAGGGCATCTCGCCGACCATCGAGGACGGCGTGGCGGCGGCCGGGCTGCCGGCCTCGGTGGTCGGCGTGGTGATCGCGCTGCTGGTGCTGCTGCCGGAGACGATCGCCGCCGTCCGGGCGGCGGTCCGCAACGAGGTGCAGACCAGCCTCAACCTGGCCCTCGGCTCGGCCCTGGCCTCGATCGGCCTGACCATCCCGGCGGTGGCCCTCGCCTCGGTCTGGCTGGAGGGCCCGCTGCTCCTCGGCCTGGGCGCCAACCACATGGTCCTGCTCGCCCTCACCGTCGCGGTCGGCACGCTGACGGTGATCCCGAAACGGGCGACGCCGCTGCAGGGCGGGGTGCACCTCGCCCTGCTCGCGGCGTACCTGGAGCTCGCCCTCGTCCCCTAGACCGGGAGGAGGGGCCTACTCGACCGTCACGCTCTTGGCGAGGTTGCGCGGCTTGTCCACGTCCCGGCCGAGCGCGACCGCGGCGTGGTAGGCGAGCAGCTGCAGCGGGATGTTGAGCAGCAGCGGGTCGAGCTCGGGCTCGCTCTTGGGCACCAGGATGCAGTGGTCGGCGAGCTTGGCCTCGGGTGCCCGGTGGGCGACGGCGAGGACGCGGCCGGAGCGGGCCTTGATCTCGCCGAGGGTGGTGAGGTTCTTGTCGAGCAGCTCGTCGTCGGGCACCAGGGCGACGGTGGGCAGCTCGGGGCTGATCAGCGCGAGCGGGCCGTGCTTGAGCTCGCTGGCGGGGTACGCCTCGGCGTGGACGTACGAGATCTCCTTGAGCTTCTGCGCGCCCTCGCGGGCCACGGGGTAGCCGCGGACGCGCCCGATGAACATCATCCCGGCGTTGTCGGCGTACTTGGCGGCGAGCTCGGCGATCTCCTCGTCCTGCTCCAGGATCTGCCGGATGTGCCCGGGCAGGGCCTTGAGCGCGGAGACGATGCGCCGGCCGTCGGCGGGCGAGAGGTCGTGGATCCGGCCGAAGTGCAGGGCGAGCAGCGCGAAGGCGATGACCGTGGAGGTGAAGGCCTTGGTGGAGGCGACCGAGATCTCGGGGCCGGCGTGCAGGTAGATGCCGCCGTCGCACTCGCGCGCGATGGCGCTGCCGACGGTGTTGACGACGCCGAGGACGCGGCCGCCCTTGCGCTTGATCTCCTGGACGGCGGCGAGGGTGTCGTAGGTCTCGCCGGACTGGCTGACCGCGACGTAGAGGGTGTCGGCCTCGATCACCGGGTTGCGGTAGCGGAACTCGGAGGCGGGCTCGGAGTGGGCGGGGATGCGGGCGAGTTCCTCGATCAGCTGGGCGCCCATCTCGCCGGCGTAGTAGGCGGAGCCGCAGCCGAGGATCTTCACCCGGCGGATCTCGCGCAGTTCCCGGGCGTCGAGGTTGAGGCCGCCGAGGTGGGCGGTGGCGAAGCGCTCGTCGAGCCGGCCGGAGAGGGTGCGCTCGACGGCGGCGGGCTGCTCGTGGATCTCCTTGAGCAGGTAGTGCTCGTAGCCGCCGGTGTCGTACGAGCCGACCTCCCAGTCGACGGTGGACGGCTGGCGGGTGACGGTGCGGGCGTCCTCGGTGAAGGTGCGGAAGCCGTCGGCGCGGACCACGGCGAGTTCGCCGTCCTCCAGGTGGACGACCTGGCGGGTGTAGCGGACCAGGGCGGCGACGTCGGAGGCGGCGAACATCTCCTTCTCGCCGAGGCCGAGCACGATCGGGCTGCCGTTGCGGGCGACCACGATCCGGTCGGGCTGGGCGGAGTCGACGACGGCGATGCCGTAGGTGCCGACGACCAGCTTGAGCGCGGCGCGCACCGCGTCCTCCAGCTGGCCCTCGCCGTCGCCGAGGTGGGCGGCGACCAGGTGGGCGAGGACCTCGGTGTCGGTCTCGGAGCGGAAGACCGCGCCCTCGGCGGTGAGCTTGGCGCGCAGTTCGTCGGCGTTCTCGATGATGCCGTTGTGGACGACCGCGATGCGCTCGGCGTTGTCGGTGTGCGGGTGGGCGTTGGCGTCGCTGGGCTCGCCGTGGGTGGCCCAGCGGGTGTGGCCGATGCCGGTGGTGCCCTTGAAGCGGGCGGGCAGGGCGGCGGCGAGGTCGGCGACCCGGCCCTTGGTCTTGCAGACCTTGAGGGCGCCGGACTTGCCGAGGACGGCGACGCCGGCGGAGTCGTAGCCCCGGTACTCCAGCCGCTGGAGGCCCTCGAGGAGGAAGGTGGTCGCGTCCTTCGGGCCGATGTAGGCCACGATTCCGCACATGGTCGACTCCCTGGTGGTTGCCCTGCTGTTCTCGTACGTGGGACGGGCCTGCCGCCTCAGCCGTAGACGATCCGGCGCAGCTGACGGGTGGACAGCTCGGGTGCGGCGACCCGCCGGGCGGCGAGTTCGGCGCCGAGCCGGGCGAAGATCTTCTCGTTGGTCAGGCCCCGTGCCTGCAGCTCCCCGTGACGGCGGCGCACGTACTCCTCGGTGGATTCGGAGAAGTAGGCGAGCACCTCCGCGACCACCCGCGCGGCCTCTCCCGGCGCCAGCGGCGTGGTGCGGGTGAGGTGGGCGAGCAGGTCTTCGTGAGGGTGGGGTGAGGCGGGCACGAGTGAGCAGCCTATGCATCGATGGCGGGTTCACCAAGAATCCTGCCCGATTTCGGGCAGGCCCGGCAGGTTCACTGCTCCGAAAGGGGCGGAACCGGCAGCCGTCGCGGCCGGTCTTATGATGTGACGCCCTCGTTGTGAGAGGGTGTGCGCACTGTGTCGGGATGATCGACGTCCGACACTCCCCTGCTTGGCCGCACCGATCCGGGGTTTCCGGACGGTAGCCGTCAGGATGGGACCGCGTACCGTCCGTATCCGTCGATCCACCGGGGGATCCACGTCATGCAGCCGCGACTCTTCGCGATCATCACCGCTGTCCTGTTGGGCGCACTGGGCCTCGGGGCGGTGGCCGTGACCGACTGGGCTCCGGCCTCCTCCCCCGCGGCGAGCTCCGCCGCGCCGCCCGCGGCGGGCGGCGCACAGCCGTCCGGCTCCGGCTCCGCGCAGCCGTCCTCGACCGCCGATCCGGCGGTGTGGACCCGTTCGACGCTGCGCAACAAGCTGATGGCGGAGATGGAGAAGGCCGACCCGGGCGTCGCCCTGGCCGACCTGGACAAGACCACCAAGGAGAAGCCCTACACGGTCCGCTTCTGCCACCCGATCGCCCACGAGCTGGGCCACGCGGCGGTGCAGCGGTACAAGCAGGACTTCCAGAAGGTGATCTCCTTCCCGCACGAGACCTGCGCGGCGGGCTACCTGCACGGCGCGGTCGAGGAGATGCTGGCCAACTCCAAGGACCCGCAGGGCGACATCCTGAAGCTGTGCGCGCCGGCCAACAAGGGCCCGTGCATCCACGGCGTCGGCCACGGGATCATGTTCGTCACCAAGCAGGACATCCCGCAGGCCCGCGAGCTGTGCAAGAAGTTCCCGACCCAGCACCAGCAGGTCACCTGCTCCGAGGGCGTCTTCATGCAGCTCTTCGCCCCGGACGAGGAGGACGAGAAGGCCAAGGCGAACCTGCCCGCGGACAAGCTCGCCGCCGACCCGTTCTACCCGTGCTCGGAGCAGCCCAGCCTGTTCCAGTCCGCCTGCTACTTCTACGCCCCGACCTTCTACCTGTCCTCGCACGACTACGCGAACCACCCGGAGGTGTTCGCCGAGGCGCTGAAGTGGTGCCAGGGGGCGGGCGGCGGCAGGACCGACTGCGCCCACGGCGTGGGCTCGCGCACGATGAAGTACAACCTGGACCGGGTCGACTGGGCGGGGCAGCAGTGCGCCACCGGCAAGGACGCCACCCAGCGCAAGGACTGCACCGCGGGCCTGGTCAGCTACTACACCGTCAACTACACCGAGTCCGGTGCGGCGGCGCGGCTGTGCTCGCAGCTGACCAACAAGGAGATCCAGGGCTACTGCCGCAACAGCGCGGGGCTCCCCAGCACCCTCGACTGACCGGTCGCGTACGATCACGGTGATCCCCGGTACGCCGACGGCGCCGTGCCCGAGTTCCCCGTGCCTTTGGGAGCTGCTGCCGTGACCGACGACCTCCGCCGCACCGACGACTTCCGTACCGCCGCGCGCACCGCCGCCGAGCTGGTCTCCGACTACCTGGAGGGCCTGCCCGCGCGGCCGGTGTGGCAGCCGATGGACGACGCCGAGCGGCAGGCGCTGCTCGACCTGGAGCTGCCGGAGCACGGCGCGCCGCTGGAGGAGCTGCTGAAGACCGTCGGCGAGCGGATCATGTCCGCGCCGATGGGCAACGGCAACCAGCGGTTCTTCGGCTGGGTGAACTCGGCCCCGCAGCCGGCCGGCGTGCTGGCGACGCTGGCCGCCTCGGCGATGAACCCGAGCTCGGCGGGCGGCGACCACGCGGACGTCCACCTGGAGCGGGCGGTGGTGCGCTGGATCGCCGAGCTGGTGGGCTTCCCGCACCCGGCCGGCGGCGGCCTGCTGACCTCGGGCACCTCGATGGCGACCATCGTCTGCCTGGCCGCGGCCCGTAACCGCGCCGCCCGGGCGGCCGGCTGGGACGTCCGGGAGGACGGCCTGGCGGGGATGCCGCCGCTGGTCGGCTACGTCACCGGCGAGACCCACTCCTGCGTCCGCAAGGCGGCCGAGCTGCTCGGCCTGGGCAGCCGCAACCTGCGCACGGTCGCCACCGACGCCGAGGGGCACCTGGACCTGGACGCGCTGGCCGCGGCCGTGGCCGAGGACCGGGCGGCCGGCCGGCTGCCGTTCCTGGTGGTCGCCTCGGCGGGCACGGTCGGCACCGGCGCGGTCGACCCGTTCGAGCCGATCGCCGACCTGGCCGAGCGCGAGGGCCTGTGGCTGCACGTGGACGGCGCGTACGGCGCCTTCGGCGTGCTGGACGAGACGATCGCGCACCGCTACGCGGGCATGGAGCGGGCCGACTCGCTGGCCCTGGACCCGCACAAGTGGCTGGGCGTGCCGGTGGACTGCGGCTGCGCGCTGGTGCGCGACGCCGAGGAGCTGCGCGGCACCTTCAGCCTGGTGCCGTCCTACCTGCGCGACGAGGCCGCCGGCTCGCTCGGCTGGTTCTCCGAGTACGGCACCGAGCAGACCCGGCCGTTCCGCTCGCTGAAGGTGTGGGCGTCGATCGCGCACCGCGGCCGGGCCGGGGTGGCGGCGGACATCGCGCACACCACGGCACTGGCCCGCCGGCTCGGCGAGCTGGTGGAGGCGGACCCGGAGCTGGAGCTGATCGCCCCGGTGGAGACCTCGATCGTGGCATTCCGGTACGCGCCCGCCGGAATCGAAGAAAATCGACTGAACACCGTCAACAAAGAGCTTCCGGTCGCCGTCCAGCTGCGCGGTGAGGTCTTCGTCACCGGCGCGTTGCACCGGGGTCGGGAAATGATCCGCGCCTGTCTGCTGAACGCCACCACCACCGAGGCCGACCTGCACCTCCTGCTCTCGGAAGTGCGATCGGCGGGCTCCGAACTGACAGACATTTACCGCGAGGTCACGGGAGATTCGTGATCGTGAAACAGCAGCGCGCGACGATGCTGTCATGAACGAAATCACCTTCCCGAAGACCAGAACCGCCATCCGCAAGCAGCGCTGGCGCCGCGACGCCGTCGAGATCGCTGCCATCTTCACCGCCGTGGCCGCGGCCGACCTGGTCGCCAACGTCGTGGTGCACGGCCACGACGGACCGGTGCTGCTGGTGGTCTCGGCCGCCGCACTGCTCGCCACGGCGCTGTTCCACAGCTGGTGGGCGCATCGCCATCCGCACGGACCGCCCTCGCCCGACACCCCCGCACCGCCCGGCCCGGCGGAGGCGGCGGGCGAGGCCGGCGGGCCGCTGGAGGAGTACGAGCCAAGCGTGCTCTGGCGGGTCCGCACCACCGTCGAGGACTCCACCGGCAGCCTGGCGAAGGTGTGCACCGCGCTCGCCTCGCTGCGGGTCAACATCGTCTCGCTGCAGACGCACCCGCTGCCCTCCGGCACGGTCGACGAGTTCCTGGTCCGGGCGCCGCGCTCGCTGACCCGGGCCGAGCTGACCTCCGCCCTCGCGGCGGCCGGCGGGCACGACATCTGGACCGACGAGGCCGACGCCCACGAGCTGGTCGACGTGCCCGCGCACGTCCTGGCGCTCGCCACCCGGACCGCGCTGGACGCCTCCGAGCTGCCGGTGGCGCTGCGCCAGCTGTTCGGCCGCTCGACCATCCGGCAGTACCCGGACAAGGGCCGCTCCACCCCGGCCGGGGTGGACGGGCACGTGATGCGCCTGCCGGTGCCCGGCGGCGACCTGATCGAGCTGAGCCGCCCGCACCTGCCGTTCACCCCGACCGAGTTCGCCCGGGCGCAGGCCCTGGTCGAGCTGGACAGCCTGCTCGGCCCGCGCGTCCCGCAGGTCGCGGCCCGGCTGCCGCAGCCGGCCGGCGAGGACGACCTGACCGTCCGCCGCGCGGTGCCGGAGGACAAGGCGCAGGCGCTCGCCATGCACCGGCGCTGCTCCCCGGACGCGCTGCGCAAGCGCTACCACGGCCCGGTCCGGGACGCCGACCGCTACCTCGACCACCTGCTCGACCCGCGGCACGGCCAGACCCTCGCCGTGGAGACCGCCGACGGCCGGATCGTGGCGCTCGCCCACCTGATGTGGGACGACGAGGGCGCGGAGGTCGCCCTGCTGGTCGAGGACGACTGGCAGCGCCGGGGCCTGGGCGTGGACCTGCTGCGCCGGATGGCCGCCTCCGCCCTGGAGGCCGGGGTGAAGACCGTGTACGCGGTCACCACCTCCTCCAACACCGGCCTGATCTCCACCATGCGCCGGCTCTCCGCCCCGCTCGACTACCAGGTCGAGGACGGCACCCTGGTGATCACCGCGCACCTCGCGGAGGCCGCCGACCAGCTGCCGGCCGCCTGGCCCGGCCGCGCCTGACCGGCGGGGCCGGACCGACCGGGTCGGCCCCGGCCCCGCCGTCGACTGGGCACAGTGCGTCCGTTCAGTCGTCATTGTGCGCACGGCTCGCACGCGTCACGTGCCGCCCGCCCGTCCGCCCCGTTAGCGTCGCGCTGCGGGGCGGGCGGCGGACCGGCCCCGACCGCCCTGCCGACCAGCCAGGAGGACGCCGATGCTCTCCCGTACCGCGCGGGCCCTGCTGGCAGACGCCCCCGCCATCGCCGGGGTGCACTTCCGCGCCGAGGCCTGCTCCTACCACCCGGACCTGTGCCCGGACGGCTACCTCAACCTCGGCACCGCCGAGAACCGGCTGGTCTGGGAGCTGCTGGCCGAGCGCCTGGCCGGCCGCCCGCCGCTCGCCGAGCGCCACTCCCGCTACGCGCCGCTGCACGGCACCGAGGAGCTGCGCCACCGGGTCTCCGGCCTGCTCTCCCGGCTGACCGGGCAGCCGCTGGACGCCGAGCAGCTGGTCGTGGTGTCGGGCGCCTCGGCCGCGCTGGACGCGGTCGCCTCCGCGCTCTGCGACCCGGGCGACGCGATCGTCGTCCCGGCCCCCTACTACGGCCCCTTCGACTCCGACCTGGCCGGCCGCTCCGGCGCCGAGCTGCTGCCCGCCCGCACCGACACCGGCACGGGCCTGCCCGAGGCCGTGGACCGGGCCCTGGAGCGGGCCCGGCGCACCGGCGCGACCGTCCGCGCGGTGGCGCTCACCTCGCCCTGCAACCCGACCGGCGAGGTGTACCCGGCCGAGACCCTGGAGGAGCTGCTGGCGGTCGCCGCCGCGCACCGGGTGGAGGTGATCGCCGACGAGGTCTACGCCGGCACGGTGTTCGGCCGCACCGCGTTCGCCTCGCTCGCCGGGCGGCCCGGCGTCCACCAGGTGTGGGGCTTCGCCAAGGACTTCGGCCTGCCCGGCCTCAAGGTCGCCACGGTGCACACCACCGATCCCGAACTGGCTTCCGCGGTACGGGCCTTCGCCCACTTCGCGCCGGTCGCCACCGACACCCAGGCGATGCTGTCCTGGCTGCTGTCGGACGTGCTCTGGACGGACGCCTTCCTCGCCGAGAACCGCCGCCGGCTGGCCGCCTCGTACAGCGCCGCCGCCGGGCTGCTGGACGCCCACGGCATCCCGTACGCACCCGCCGGGGCGGGGCTGTCGATCTGGGCGGACCTGGAGCCGTGGCTGCCCACCGGCGACTGGGGCGGCGAACGGGTGCTGTGGCAGCGGCTGTTCGAGCGGGCCCGGATCTCGCTCACCCCGGGCGAGGTGTTCCACGCCGCCCGCCCGGGCCGCTTCCGGCTCTGCCACTCCCTCGACCCGGCCGTGGTCAAGGAGGCCCTCACCCGCCTCGCCGAGCACCTCGGGGAGCCCCACCGGCTCTGAACCCCGGCCCGGGGGAAGATCCGCCTGTGCCGCCGGCCACTTGCCGAAGTACGGCCCCGCCCCCGGCCGCCCGCACCCGCTCCCACCTGCGGTGATCCCTTCCGCCGCAGGTCCGGGCGGGGGTCGTCGGCGCCTTCCGGCCCGTCCTACGCTCCCCGCGTCCGAGGGAAGAGGCACGGCGGCGGAAGGGCTCGACGATGACGACGGTGGCGGCGGGGGCGGATCCGTACGGCAGGTCACTGGCCGAGCTGTTCGCGGAGCAGGTGCGCCGGCACCCGCGGCGGCCCGCGGTCGAGGGGTCGGAGCTGCGGTACACGTACGCGGAGCTCGGCGCGCTGGCGGAGCGGTTCGCCCGCGGGCTGGCCGCCGCCGGGATCGGCCCGGGCGCGGTGGTCGGGGTGCTCGGGCAGCGCGGGCCGGAGGCGTGCGCGGCGCTGCTGGGCGTGGCGTACGCGGGGGCGACGTACCTGCCGCTGGACGCCGAGCTGCCCGCCGAGCGGCTGCACGGCATGCTGGCCGACGCGGGCGCGGTGGCGGTGGTCCGGCTGCCCGGGGCGGGGCGGCTGGCCGGCGCGGCGCTCCCGGTGCTGCGCTTCGCCGAGGTGCTGGAGACGGGCGCGGCGGCCGGCGACGGACCGTTCGAGCTGCCCGGTCCGCAGGCGCCCGCGTACGTGATGTTCACCTCCGGCACCACCGGCCGCCCCAAGGCGGTGGCGGTGCCGCAGCGCGGCGTCGCCCGGCTGTCGGTGGACAACGGCTTCTACGCACCCGGCCCCGAGGACCGGGTGCTGCACGCCGCGACGCTCTCCTTCGACGCCTCGGTGCTGGAGTTCTGGCCCGCCCTGCTGAACGGCGCCTGCCTGGTGCCGGTCGCCTCCGAGGTGCTGCTCTCCGCGCCGGAGCTGCACCGGGTGGTCGAGGAGCGCGGCATCACCGCGCTGTTCCTCACCACCAGCATCTTCCACCGGATCGCCCAGGACCGGCCCGAGGTCTTCGCCGGCCTGCGCTGGGTGCTGACCGGCGGCGAGGCGCTGCGCGCCGACGCCGCCCGGCGGGTGCTCGAACACGGCCGCCCGCAGCACCTGGTGAACGCCTACGGGCCCACCGAGGCGGCCTGCGTGGCGAGCGCGCAGCTGATCACCGACCTCCCCGCCGACGCCACCTGCGTGCCGATCGGCGCGCCCGTCGCCGACACCGACTGCCACGTGCTGGACGAGCACGGCCGCCCGGTCGAGGACGGCGACGAGGGCGAGCTGTGCATCGGCGGCGGCGGGATCGCCACCGGCTACCTGAACAACGCCGAGGAGAGCGCCCGCCGCTTCCGCACCCTGCCGCTCGGCCCGGACGGCGCGCCGCGGCGGGTTTACCGCAGCGGGGACTTCGTGGTCCGCCGCCCGGACGGCGCGCTGGAGTACCGCGGCCGCCGGGACGACCAGGTGAAGGTGCGCGGCTTCCGGATCGAGCCGGAGGAGGTCCGCTGCGCGCTGACCTCGCACCCCGCCGTCACCGACGCCGTGCTGGTCGCCGTCGAGGACGGCACCACCCGCAGCCTGGCCGCCTACGTCGCCGCCCCCGCCGGGTCGCGGCCCACCCCGGCGCAGCTGCGGGCGCACCTCGCCGAACGGCTGCCCGCCTTCATGGTCCCGGCCACCGTCACCGTGCTGGAGCGCCTGCCGCTCGCCCCGAACGGCAAGGTGGACCGGGCGGCGCTGCCCCGGCCCGTCCCGGCGGCGCAGCAGGCCGGGTCGGCGGCGGACGCCGAGTCGCCGGCCGAGACGGTGGCCCGGGTGTGGTGCGCGCTGCTGCCCGCCGGCCGGCCCGAGCCCGAGGACGGCTTCTTCACCGCCGGCGGCAGCTCGCTGCTGGCCGTCCAGCTGGTCGCCCGGGTGCAGCAGGAGCTGGGCATCAGCGACCAGCACAACTTCGAGCTGGTGACGGTGCTGTTGGGCGAGCCGGTGCTCGGGGCGTTCACCGCCGCCGTCGAGCGGGTGGCCGGTGCCGGGGCCGGACCGGAGCCCGCCGCCGCCCCCGCCGACCGTTGGCGGCCCGACCTGGCCTGGGAGCCGCCCCCGGTCACCACGGCCTCCCCCCGGCCGGGCTGGCGCACCCCGCACCACGTCCTGCTGACGGGCGCGACGGGATTCTTCGGCGCGTACCTGCTGCGCGAGCTGCTCGACCGCACCGACGCCGACGTGCACGCCCTGGTCCGGGCCGACGACATCGACCACGCCCACCGGCGGCTCGCCGAGGCCCAGCGGCGGTACGGCATCGACCGGCCGCTGCCCGCCCACCGGGTGCAGCCGGTCCTCGGCGACCTGGCCCTGCCGCGGCTGGGCCTGAGCGAGCTGGAGTGGGACTTCCAGGCGGACAGCGCCGACGTGATCCACCACTGCGGGGCGGAGGTCAACTTCCTCTACCCGTACGAGAAGCTGCGGGCCGCCAACGTGGAGGGCACCCGGGAGATCGTCCGCCTGGCCTCCCGCCGGTCGGTGCCGCTGCACCACATCTCCACCGTCGCCGTGGTGCACGGCATGGGCGCGGGCGGTGTCCGGGAGGTCACCGAGACCACCCCGCTCTCCCACGTCGAGCTGCTGTCGATGGGCTACACCGAGTCCAAGTGGGTGTCCGAGGAGCTGGTCCGGCGGGCCGGCCTGGCCGGCCTGCCGGTCGCCGTGCACCGCCCGTACGAGCTGTCCGGGGACACCACCTCGTACACCTGGAACAGCGCCGCGGCGCTCTGCGAGTTCTTCCGGGTGATCGCCGAGCTGCGGCTGGCCCCCGAGCTCGACCTGCCGCTCAACCTGGTGCCGATCGACTTCGCGGCCGGCGCGGTGGTGCACCTGGCGACCCACCGGCCGGCCGAGGGGCAGACGTACCACCTGACCAATCCGCGCGAGGCGATGCTCGGCGACTTCGTGGAGCGGCTGAAGGCGCACGGCCATCCGGTCCGCACCATCGGCTACCACGCTTGGGTGGACGCCCTGCTGGACCACCTGGCGGCCCGCCCGGACCACCCCTTCGCCCCGTTCGCCCCGCTGTTCACCACCGAGGCCGCGGGCGGCGGCGCGACCGTCGAGGAACTCGCCACCACCCGCTTCTCGCCGCGCCTGGACCGGGCCCGGATCGAGCGGGACCTGGCCGGCAGCGGCCTGGCCTGTCCGCCGGTCGACGCCCGGCTGCTGGACCGCTACATCGGCTACTTCCACGCCTCCGGCTTCATCCCCGCCCCGCACGCCGAGGAGACCGTCGGTGTCTGACCTCCTGCCCACCGCCGCCGCCACGGGCCGCACGGACGTGACCGACCTGTCCGACCCCCGCTCCTTCCTCCCCGAGCCCCCGCACCGGCTCTGGGCCGAGCAGCGCCGCAGCGGCCGCCTGCACCGCCAGGAGCGGGAGGGCGCCCCCGCCTTCCTCTCGGTCACCCGCTACCACGACATCGACACGGTGCTGCGGGACGCCACCGGCTACAGCTCCGAGTGGGGCATGACCCTGGACACCTCGCTCGGCGAACCCGACCCGGCCGCCGGGCGCATGATCGAGCTCACCGACCCGCCCCGCCACCAGCGGCTGCGCCGCCTGGTCAGCAGCGGTCTGACCCGGTCCGCCGCCCGGGCCATGGGCAGCATGCTGGAGGACCGGGTCGAGCACTGGGTGGAGCAGGCCGTCCGGGCCGGTGAGACGGACTTCGTCGCCGCGGTCGCCGGCCGGGTGCCCTCGGCCGGCGCCGGGCTGCTGCTCGGCCTGCCCGAGCAGGAGTGGGCCACCCTCTCCGACCGGGCCAGCCGCGCGGTCTGCGGCTCGCTCGGCGAGCACGACCCCGGCGTCGGCGACCTCGCGGTGCGGCGGCGCTCCACCGCGACCGCCAACGGGCAGCTGCTGATGCACCTGGCCGGCCTGCTCGACCACGCCGAGCTCGCCGAGGACGGGGTGGTCCGCCGCCTCCTCGACGCCGAACTGGACGGCGACCGGCTGAGCCGCGAGGAGGTCCTGCTGAACTGCCTCAACCTGGCGATCGGCGGCAACGAGACCACCAAGAACGCCACCGCCGGGGGCGTGGCCGCGCTCGCCGCCCACCCCGAGCAGTGGCAGTGGCTGCGCCGCCACCCCGAGCACCTCGACCGGGCCGTCGAGGAGATCCTGCGCTGGACCACCCCGCCGCTGCACCTGACCCGCACGGTGCTGAGGCCCGCCACCCTGGCCGGCACCGCGCTGGAGCCGGGCGACCTGCTCTGCCTGTGGCTGCCCTCGGCCAACCGCGACGAGGAGGTCTTCGACGACCCTGACGTCTTCCGCCTGGACCGGGAGGCCAACCCGCACCTGTCCTTCACCAGCGGCAAGCACTTCTGCATGGGCGCCGCACTGGCCCGCAGCCAGCTGCGCCTGGTGCTCAAGGCCCTGCTCGCCAGGGTGGAGACCATCACCCCGCTCGGACCGCCCGCCCGCCGCGCGTCCAACTTCGTGGCGGCCTACGACAGCCTCCCGGTGGCCCTCTCGGCGGCCTGACCGGGGGCCCCCGGATCTCACGGTCCGTTAGGCCCTCTGATCCAATAGCGTGTGCCCCGGCTCAACGGCACTGGCGGGAGTAGGTAGGCTGGCCTCGTCCATGCCGCCCGAGTCACCCCCCGGCCCGGGCGGTGCCGCAGCAAGGAGGAACCGCTGAGCATGCCAGCCACCGATTCGGAAGGCGCGCGCGACGGCCTGCCCGCCCGCGCCAAGATCGCCGTGACGGCCGGGAAGATGGCCGCCGCCCTTTCGCAGAAGGCCGGACGCGGCAGTGGCTCGGTGATCGGCGGCAAGATCGCGCTGAAGCTCGACCCCGACCTGCTCGCCACCCTGGCCGAGCACCTCGACGTGGTCCTGGTCAGCGCGACCAACGGCAAGACCACCACCACCCGCCTGATCGCCGAGGCGCTGCGCGCCGCCGGCCCGGTGGTCTCCAACGCGCTCGGCGCCAACATGCCGGCCGGCATCACCGCCGCCCTGACCGACGGCACCGAGGCCCGCTTCGGCGTGATCGAGGTGGACGAGAAGTACCTGCCGATGGTCGCCCGGGACACCCGGCCGAAGGCCATAGCGCTGCTCAACCTCTCCCGCGACCAGCTGGACCGGGCCGCCGAGACCCGGATGATGGCCGAGAAGTGGCGCGAGGGCCTCAAGGACACCGACGCGGTGATCATCGCCAACGCCGACGACCCGCTGGTGACCTGGGCCGCCTCCTCCTGCAAGAAGGTGGTCTGGGTGGCCGCCGGGCAGGCGTGGAAGGAGGACGCCTGGTCGTGCCCGTCCTGCGGCGGCGTGATGCAGCGCCCCGGCGAGGACTGGTTCTGCGGCGAGTGCGGCTTCCGCCGCCCCAACCCGCACTGGGCGCTCCAGGGCACCCACGTGATCGACCCGCACCGCGGCGCCTGGCCGATCCAGCTGCAGCTGCCCGGCCGCGCCAACCTGGCCAACGCCACCTCCTCCGCCGCCGTCGCCGCCGTCTTCGGCGTCGCCCCGCAGGTCGCCCTGCAGCGCATGCAGGCGGTCACCGCGGTGGCCGGCCGCTACGACGTGGTGCAGTACCAGGGCCGCGACATAAGGCTGCTGCTGGCGAAGAACCCGGCCGGCTGGCTGGAGACCTTCTCGCTGATCGACGGCCCGCCGGCGCCGGTGATCCTCTCGGTCAACGCGATGGACGCCGACGGCACCGACACCTCCTGGCTGTGGGACGTCGACTACGAGCGCCTGGCCGGCCACCCGATCTTCGTGATGGGCCAGCGCAAGCTCGACCTGGCGGTCCGCCTGGAGGTCGCGGGCCTGCAGTTCCAGGTGGTGGACTCGCTCGCCGAGGCGGTGGCCGCCGCCCCGCCCGGCCGGATCGAGGCGATCGCCAACTACACCGCCTTCCAGCAGCTGCGCAAGGCGGTCGCCGCCTGATGTCGATACCGCCGAACCCGCAGTACGACAGCCAGTACAGCCAGCACGGTCAGCAGTACGGAAGGCCTTCGAAGATGAGTGAGAGCAGCCTGCGGCTGGTCTGGGTCTACCCCGACCTGCTGAGCACGTACGGCGACCGCGGCAACGCCCTGGTCGTGGAGCGCCGGGCCCGCCAGCGCGGCCTCGGGGTGACCCGGATCGACGTCCGCTCCGACCAGGCGGTGCCGACCTCCGGCGACATCTACCTGATCGGCGGCGGCGAGGACCGCCCGCAGCGGCTCGCCGCCGAGCGGCTGCGCAACGACGGCGGCCTGGTCCGGGCCGCCGAGAACGGCGCGATCATCTTCTCGGTGTGCGCCGGTTTCCAGATCCTCGGCCACGAGTTCATCAACGACCTGGGACAGCGCGAGCCGGGCCTCGGCCTGCTGGACGTGTGGACCACCCGCGGCGAGGGCGCCCGGTGCGTCGGCGACGTGCTCGCCGACGTCGACCCGCAGCTCGGCCTGCCGCAGCTGACCGGCTTCGAGAACCACCAGGGCGTCACCCACCTCGGCGAGGGCGCCAAGCCGCTCGCCCGGGTGCAGGTCGGCCGGGGCAACGGCACCGGCGACGGCACCGAGGGCGCCTGGCGGGACACCGTCTTCGGCACCTACCTGCACGGCCCGGTGATGGCCCGCAACCCCGCCGTCGCCGACATGCTGCTCAAGCTGGCGCTGGACGTGAGCGCCCTGCCGCCGGCCGACACCACCTGGTACGACGCGCTGCGCACCGAGCGCATCGCCGCCACCACCCGTCCCGCGTAGCTTTCGGCCGGGCCCGCTGACCGCGATGTGGTCGGCGGGTCCGCCGAGGGGGCGATCCATAGCAGAATAGAGGGGCCCGGACGCACCACCCTCCTCGGCGTCGGGGCCAGCAGTTACGTGTGGCGCGTCGAGGATGCCGCTCCCGCGTCGGTTTCTGCCCGGCCGGACACAGGAACCGTATGCTGTGCAGCAGGCTGGTTTCGGGCGTTTTGTCCGTTTCCCACCCACCAGTCCGGCCGTCCGAACTTCCCCCAGCCCGACGGCTGGGAGGAGCCCCCAGGGGAGTTGGCAAAGCAATGCGTATTGGTGTCCTGACCAGCGGTGGTGACTGCCCCGGCCTGAACGCCGTGATCCGCTCCGTGGTCCACCGGGGGGTGGTCGACCACGGCGACGAGATCATCGGCTTCCAGGACGGATGGCGCGGTCTCCTGGAGGGTGTCCACCGCCCGCTGACCCTGGATTCGGTGAGCGGCATCCTGGCCCAGGGCGGCACGATCCTCGGCTCCTCGCGGGTCCAGCCCAGCCACCTGCGGGACGGCGTCGAGCGGGCCAAGAAGCTCCTCTCCGACCTCGGCATCGACGCGGTCATCCCGATCGGCGGCGAGGGCACGCTCAAGGCCGCGAAGCTGATGAGCGACGGCGGCGTCCCGGTCATCGGCGTCCCGAAGACCATCGACAACGACATCGCCTGCACCGACGTCACCTTCGGCTTCGACACCGCCGTCACGGTGGCCACCGACGCCCTGGACCGCCTCAAGACCACCGCCGAGTCGCACCAGCGGGTCATGGTGGTCGAGGTGATGGGCCGCCACACCGGCTGGATCGCCCTCAACGCGGGCATGGCCGCCGGCGCCCACGCGATCGTCGTCCCGGAGCGCCCGTTCCACATCGACAAGCTCACCGAGGTCGTCCGCGAGCGCTTCGAGCGGCAGAAGAAGTTCGCGATCGTGGTCTGCGCCGAGGGCGCCAAGCCCGAGCCCGGCACCATGCCGTGGGAGGAGGGCACCAAGGACATGTACGGCCACGAGCGCTTCACCGGCATCGCCACCCAGCTCTCCCGCGAGCTGGAGCACCGCCTCGGCAAGGAGGCCCGCCCGGTCATCCTCGGCCACACCCAGCGCGGCGGCACCCCCACCGCGTACGACCGGGTGCTCGCCACCCGCTTCGGCTGGCACGCCGTCGAGGCCGCCCACAAGGGCGCCTTCGGCCACATCACCGCCCTGCAGGGCACCGACATCAAGCTGGTGCCGCTCGCCGAGGCGGTCGCCGAGCTGAAGACCGTCCCCGCCGAGCGCTACGTCGAGGCCGAGACCGTCATCTGACG
The DNA here is from genome assembly GCF_039542905.1 of Kitasatospora terrestris. Lineage (NCBI taxonomy): Bacteria > Bacillati > Actinomycetota > Actinomycetes > Kitasatosporales > Streptomycetaceae > Kitasatospora > Kitasatospora terrestris. Next base: position 7,689,634 of record NZ_BAABIS010000001.1, on the reverse strand, counting down.
CACCGTCGGAGTCAGGCCCCCGCCTTGCCGCGGGGGCCTTTCTCCGCTCCCCTTTCTTGACCGATCGGTCCGGATCGGCCTAGGGTCGGGACCATGGCGAGGACCAAGGAGTTCGATCCCGACGCGGCACTGCGCTCCGCCCTGGACCTGTTCTGGGAGCGCGGGTACGAGGCCACCTCGATGGCCGACCTGACCGAACGTCTCGGGATCGGCCGGGCCAGCCTCTACGCCACCTTCGGCAGCAAGCACCAGCTCTTCCTGCGCGCCCTCGACCGCTACCGCGAGGTCGGCGACGGACGGCTGCTCGACGAACTCTCCGCCCCCGGCCCGGCGCTGCCCGCCGTCCGCGCGGTGGTCCGCCGCTTCGCCGAGGAAGGCGTCCACGACCAGCGCCGCCGGGGCTGCCTGGTCACCAACACCGCCGCCGAACTCGCCGGCCACGACCCCGACGCCGAACGCCGCGTCCAGGCCAGCTGGGACCGGCTCGAACTGCTGCTCGCCTCCGCCCTCACCCGCGCCCGCGCCCAGGGCGAACTCCCCGCCGGCCGCGACCCGCAGGCGCTCGCCCGGATGCTGCTGGTGCTGCTCCAGGGCCTGCGGGTGGTCGGCCGGACGGCCGGCGAGCCCGCCCGGCTGCGCCAGGCCGCCGAGCAGGCCCTGACCCTCCTCGACTGAGCTCCGCCGTCGCGCCGCCCTTTCCGCATCCTCATTCTGTACCGATCGTTCCAATCAAGGAGTACGCCATGACCCACTCCCGGACCGTCCTGGTCACCGGCGCCGGCAGCGGCCTCGGCCGGGGCATCGCGCTCGCCTTCGCCGCCGAGGGCGCCGCCGTCGCCGTCGCCGGACGCAGCGCCGAACCGCTCGCCGGGACCGTCGCCCTGATCGAGGCCGCCGGCGGCCGGGCCCTCGCCCTCCCCACCGACATCACCGACCCCGCACAGGCCGAACGCCTCGTCACCGACACCGTCCGGGCCTTCGGCTCACTGGACGTCGCGGTCAACAACGCCGGCATCTTCCGCGGCGGCCGCCCCCTCGCCGACCAGCCGCTCGACGACTGGCGCGCCGTCCTCGACACCAACGTCCTCGGCGTGGTCGCCGCGATGCGGCCGCAGATCGCCTGGATGCGCGCACACGGCGGCGGAGCCATCGTCAACATCGCCTCCAACCTCGGCGCGCACCGCCGCCGCCCCGGCCTCGCCGCGTACATCGCCTCCAAGGCCGCCGTCTCCGCGCTCACCCGGGCCGCCGCGCTCGACCACATCGCCGACGGCGTCCGCATCAACGCCGTCAGCCCCGGCGCCGCCGACACCACCATGTCGCTGCTCCCCGGCGAGACCCCCGAGGAGCGGGACGCCCGGATGAAGGAGCAGTCCCCGCTCGGCCGGGTCTCCACCGTCGACGAGGTCGCCGCCGCCGTCCGCTACCTCGCCTCCCCCGCCGCCGCCTCCGTCGTCGGCACCGACCTCGTCATCGACGGCGGAGCGGCCGCCTGACCCTCCGGCACGACCCGCCGCCCGCACCGGACCGGCGAGCCGCACTCCCGCGCGGTACGCCCCTCCGGCTAGCGTGGGCGCCATGGAGATCCTCGCGTACGGCGTGCTGGCGGACGAGCGACCCATCCTGGAGCGGGCCTTCGCGGCCCGCCACCGGCTGCGCTGCCTCGACGTCTTCCTCAACCGCGACACCGCGCCGCTCGCCGCCGGCTACCCGGCCGTCTCCAGCAGCGTCAACGGCGAACTCGACGCCGACACCCTCGCACTCCTCGCGGCCGGCGGCACCCGGCTGATCGCCCAGCGCTCCACCGGCTTCAACAACATCGACCTCGACGCGGCCGCCGGACTCGGCCTCACCGTCGCCCGGGTCTCCCACTACAGCCCCCACTCCGTCGCCGAACACGCCTGGACCCTCGCCCTCGCCGTCAACCGGCGCCTCTCCCGCGCCGCCAACCGCTCCCGCGAGTTCGACTTCCGGCTCGACGGGCTGCTCGGCCGGGACATCCACGGCATGACGGTCGGCGTCGTCGGCACCGGCAAGATCGGCGAGTGCTTCACCCGCATCGCCCACGGCTTCGGCACCGAACTCCTCGGCTGGGACATCACCGAGAACCCCGCCTGCCGCGACCTCGGCATGACCTACGTCGACCTCGACCAGCTCCTCACCCGCAGCGACATCGTCAGCCTGCACGTCCCGCTGCTCCCCGCCACCCACCACCTGATCGACGCGGCCGCCCTCGCCGCCATGAAACCCGACGCCATCCTGGTCAACTCCAGCCGCGGCGGCCTGGTCGACAGCGCCGCCCTCGTCGAGAGCCTCCGCGCCGGCCGCCTCGCCGGCGTCGGCCTCGACGTGTACGAGGAGGAGACCGGCGTCTTCTTCACCGACCTCTCCATCAGCGGCATCACCGACGACGTCCTCGCCCGTCTGGTGTCCTTCCCCCAGGTCGTCGTCACCTCCCACCAGGCCTACTTCACCCGCACCGCCGTCGGCCAGATCATCGACGCCACCCTCCGCAACGTCGACGACTTCGAGGCCGGCCGCCGCAGCGAGAACACCCTCATCCCGCTCGCGGAGTGAGGTCGGCGGCACCGAACCCGACCGAGAAGCGGTGGCACCACAGCACCGCGCTGCGGAACCTCGACAGATCGGTGCCGGCCGGAACGGTGTAGTTCTGGTTCCCCAGGTTGCCCTTCAGCCGGTCGAGTTCGAGCGCACCGTCGCCGAGGCTGTCCAGCCGGGAGACGGCGGCAGGCTCGGCGGACAGGTACACGCGGACATCCGGACCGTCCGAGGTGCTCAGGTTCTCCAGCCGCAGCACGGTGCTGCCGTCCGGGAGCCTCACCAGCCGCGCGGCGCCGGTGGTGGTGTGCTCGCCGGACCGGAAGCTCCCGCTCGCCAGCTCGACGGGCCCCGGGGCGGCCGCACCGGCGCTCGGCGTCCCACCGGCCGCACCGGCGCTCGGCGTCCCACCGGCCGCACCGGCGGGGGGCCACGCAGCGGCCGGGGAGACGCGCGCGGCACCCGCCGTCGGCAGTGCTTCGTCGACCGCCGTGTCCGTGAACGCCTTCCACGGCGCGAACAACCACAGCCCTACGGCGGCCGCAGCCACTGCCACGGCGCCGAGCAGCGCCCACAATCGGCGTCCGTTCACAGGTCGTCCCTCCGGGTCGGTGCGTCGTCAGGTCCCAGCCAAGCACGCGAACCGGCCGTCTCCCGGTGCCGGCGGCGGCCGGTCATCCTTCGGTAAGGAATCAGGGCACGACCGGCCGGGCGGGTGGTGCCCACGTGGGCCGCGGTGATCCCACTCCAAAGGGACCGGGCGCCCGCGCGCGGGCGACCCCGGCCCGGGGGTCGCGTGAAGGTCCGGTGTAAGCGGCACCTAGGCTGGACCGGAAGCAAAACGGGCGAAACGGAAAGCGGGACCCGCCGATGGGCGACGGCATGGCAGGGATGCACCACCACGGAGGGGGGAGCCTCGGCCCGTTCGGCCTCTCCTCCGCCCTCGGCTGGTCGCCCGACTGGCCCTTCCTGGTCGGCTGCCTGCTGGCCCTCGGCCTGTACGCCGCCGCCGCCGTCCGCCTGTGGCGGCGCGGCGACCGCTGGCCGGTCGGCCGCCTGATCGCCTGGGTGGCCGGCGTCGGCACCATCCTGCTGGTCACCTGCTCCGGGCTGAACGACTACGGCATGGTGCTGTTCAGCGCGCACATGATCCAGCACATGGTGCTCTCCATGCTGTCCCCGATCCTGCTGCTGCTCGGCGCGCCGATCACCCTCGCGCTGCGCGCCCTGCGCCCCGCCCCCAAGGGCAGCGGCAAGGGCCCGCGCGAGCTGCTGGTCGCCCTGCTGCACAGCCGGTACGTGCGGGTGGTCTCGCACCCGGCGTTCACCATCCCGCTGTTCATCGCCAGCCTGTACGGGGTGTACTTCTCCCCGCTGTTCGACTTCCTGATGCAGTACCGTCTCGGGCACATCGGGATGATGGTGCACTTCCTCGCGGTCGGCCTGGTCTTCTTCTGGCCGATCATGGGCGTCGACCCGGGCCCGCACCGGCCGGGCTTCGTGATGCGGATCATCGAACTTTTCATGGGCATGCCGTTCCACGCCTTCTTCGGCGTCGCCGTGATGATGGCCACCCACCCGCTGGTCGACACCTTCACCTCCGAGACGGCCCCGCCCGGCACCGACCTGCTCAAGGACCAGCAGATCGCCGGCGGCATCACCTGGGCGTTCGGCGAGATCCCCACCGCGATCGTGCTGATCGCGCTCACCCTGCAGTGGGCCCGCTCGGAGGAACGCCAGGCCCGCCGCGCCGACCGCGCCGCCGACCGCGACGGCGACGCCGAGCTCGCCGCGTACAACGCGTACCTCGCCTCGCTCGACCGGCGCGACCAGCAGACCGCGTCCTGATCCCGTCCGGCCCCGGCCCCGGCCCGCACCCGCGGACCGGGGCTCTTCGCTGCCCCCTGTCGGCAGTGTCGTCAGCCGATGCCCTGGCGGTCCGGGTCGAGCGCGAAGGCCCGGTTCTGCGGGTCGGCGACGTGCTCGCCGACAGCGCGCTCCAGCAGCTCGCGCTGGAGCAGCAGCGGGCCGCGCCGCTCCGGCGGGGTGATCCGCAGCAGGTCGTCCAGGGCCGCCACCAGCCGCCGGGTCAGCTGCGGCTGGCCGCCACCGCACACCCGGATCTCGGTGAACGCCAGGTCCACCGTCGCCGACCACCCCGGCACCGGCTGCACCAGGCGCACCGCGCCGTCCTTGTCCCGGTGCCGCAGCTCCCCCATCGGGCAAGGGGCCAGCATCGCCAGCAGCTGGTGGATCCGGTCCACCGCCTGCACCGCCGTCGTCGGATCGTTCACCGCCGGCGACAGCGCCCGGATCGCGATGTCCACCAGCTGGCGGAAGCCGAAACTCAGGTCCTGGTGCATCGTGCGGTCCACGCCGACGTTCAGCGCCCGGGTGATCCGCCACGGCCGCGGCGGCGTCCCGCCGACCACCACCACCGTCGGCGTACCCGGCGCGATGAAGTCACCGATCCGCGGCACCAGGTGCAGCACCGCGCCGTGCTTGCGCGCCAGCCGCAGCAGCCACGCGATGTTCACGTCCCGCAGCACCCCCGCCCGGCCCTCGTGCAGCAGCGTCAGCCCCTCGCCCGGCAGCTCCCCCGGCAGATCCCCCGGCAGATCCGCCTCCGGCACCAGCCGCCGGTACTGCGCCAGCACCGCCACCGACTCCCGGGTCACCCGGTCGATCACGTGCGGCACCCGCAGCAGCCGCAGCGTCGCCTGCACGTACAGCACGAACAGCGCCAGGCTCAGCATCACCAGCGCCAGCGCCACCACCGTCGAGAACACCTGGGCGGTCTGCGCCTGCGACGGGTCCGTGGTGTCCTCGTACGTCAGCTGCACCAGCAGCGTGAACACGAACGTCGCCAGGCACACCGAGAACGTCGCTTTCGTCAGCCGGCTGCGCACGTACAGGCGCAGCACCCGCGGGCTGAACTGGCTCGCCGCCATCTGCAGCGCCACCAGCGAGATCGAGAACACCACACCGATGAACGTCAGCATCGCCGAGCTGACGGTCGACACCACGCCCTTCGCCGCACTCGTGAACCGCAGCAGCGCCTCGGCGTCCTCCGTCTGCGCCGACACCTCCTGGAACAGCTGCTGGTCCAGCTCGCCGGTCAGACCCGCCAGCACCACCGCCACCGCACACGCCACGAACGGCGCCACCCAGAACGACTCGCGGACGTGCTCCCGCAACGGCGACAGCGGCCGGTACCTGCGCCCCCGCGACACCCGAGCCATCATCCCGCCAGGCTAGACGCCCGACCGCCCCCGCCCCGGAACCCCAAGATCACCTCTCGTATCGTGTCGCCATGAGCACCCCGGACGCCCCCGACCGGCACGACGACTCCGCCCTCGACGAAGCCCTCGCCCGCGCCGCCCGCGCCAACCGCCTCGGCTGGACCGCCGTCACCAGCGTCACCGGCTTCCTCGTCGTCCTGGCCCTCGCCCTGGCCATGCTCGTCGTCCTCGCGGTCCTCGCCGCCGGCTACCTCATGATCGTCAGCGACACCTGACCCACGGGCGACCACCATCGGCCCGTCCCCGTGGCGCGACTGCCCACCTTCTCGGATCGCTGCCACGTCGAGCTCATGCCGCGCATCGCCCGGCATCTCTGGAAATCGAGCCCCACAGCGGTGGCCGACGCACTGGGCCGGAAAATCACATTGCCGGCGGCGGCGTGACCTGACAGATGACTACGAGTTCAAGCCGGGGGACGACGTAGTAGGCGAGCAGGCCTCCAGTGACGTCCAGGTACCGCATCGGCTCTCCGCTGCCCTGGTATATGGTGCCGTCCAAGTACAGCGCCTCCGCAGCACGGACCAGCTCGGCTGCCCGATGCTCGACGGCGGTGAGAAAGTCTGCAGGACAACCGCCGGCGACCTGCGCCTCGTCCGGGAGGTACTCCCAGCTCCAGGTCATCCGTTCACCGCTGCGAATGCAGCTCTGTAGAGCTTGGCAACGGTGACTGCGTGCTCGCGGCGCTCGGCAACCGTCTCCGCGTGGTTCGCCAGGTAGTTCGCCCGGTGGTACGACTTGGCAGTCTCGGGGTGGCGCTCGATCTCCACAACGGCCGCCCAATGGGCGACGAACGCCCGAAGCGGCTGCACGCTGCCCGCACTGATGGCCTCGGCCATCGCCTTGGTCTGCCCGTCGACCATCTCCGGGAGCCGATCGACGGCAACAACCGCGAGCGCGGCCTTGAGCGCGGCTGGGCTCTGCTCGGGCCGGGGAATGAGCTCGACTCCATCGTGTGCCGGCTGACTCATCGCGGGGCACTCCTCTCCTCGGTAGTGAGGCTACTCGGTCTCCGTAGGCCGGTTGACAAGAACATCCCGGGCCGGCTGCGCGGCTCGCCGTCATGGTTGGGCACGGGCCGTACAGGTCACGTCGGGTAAGTGACCAGGACGGCGGCACCGCTCGTCCGGCGGGCACCGGCCCGCCGGACACTGTGAGGATCACCGGCATGGACAGTGGCGACGGCAATGGTCAGGCGCTGACACAGCGAACCTCACCGACACGCCGATGTCGGTCCTACGACCGCCGCCGCCGTCACCGGCTCCGGCTCCGGCGTCGATGTCGATGTCGATGTCGATGTCGATGTCGGAGCGTTCAGCCGTTGGCACTGACCTGAGAAGTCGTCACGTGGCCGCGGGCCCCACCAAGGTGCCGAAGGCAGAGGTTCCCCGTGTCAGTCCGAGTTGTGCCACATCAGGACGGCCGGGCCCTCCGGGGTGATCACCGGGATCCAGGCCTCGTCGGCCTCGCGGATCCGGCTCTCGTCCAGTCGCAGAGGGTGCGGCTCGTCGGCCGTCCCGTCGGACACCCAGTAGCGGATGGCGCCGACGATCCCGCGGAGCCTGTCCCGCTCGGCATCCGGCCAGCTGTGGTTCCAGGTGCCGGAGCCACGGAAATGCTTCTCGAACAGCTCGCGCAGCGCGTCGAGCTCGGCGCGGGCGAACAGCGGGACCAGGAAGCCCTCGACCTGCCCGTGCCGGCAGGCGGTTCCGTACGGGCTACCGGGCGGCGGGGTGGAGGAGGAGCCGGCGCAGGGCGAGGGCGTCGGGGGCGAGGGCGGTGAGGAGGGTGGCGTCGGGGGTGGGGAGGATGAGGAGGACGGCGTCGGTGTCGGGGGGCGGCGGGGGTGGGGCGGGGTCGCCGACGGTGAGGAGTTGGCCGGCGGTGCGGTGGGGGCCGAGGACGGCGGGGCCGTTCCAGGCGGGGGCGCCGGGGCCGATGTCGGTCTGCTGGTCGAGGACGGTGCGGCCGGTGCGGGTGACGGTGAGTCGGGTGGTGAGGCGGCCGGGTGGGGTGCCGGTGGACCAGTCGTGGTGGCGGCCGAGGACCTGTTCCTCGCGGTAGCGGAGCCGGGCACCGGCGGCGAGCCGGATCCGGACGCGGGTGATGAGGTGGCTTCCGCTCGCGGCGACGACCTGTTCGGGGAGCCAGTGGAGGGTGGCGTCCTCGCCGACGGTGAGGTCGAGGTCGTAGTGGGCGGGTACGGGGTGCGGTCCGGTGTGCGGTCCGGGGAGGCTGACGGTGGCGGCGGCGCTGGCGACGTGCAGGGCCGCACCGGCCCGGACGTCGATGCGCAGGCCGATCCGGTCGCCGCCGAGCGGCCCGGCCATCGAGCCGATGACGGTGACGCGGGCGGCGCCGCCTTCGCCGTCGCGGGTACGGCGGAGGGCGAGCGGCCCGGCTCCGGCGAGTTCGGGCAGGGCGGTGCCACCGCGGCCGTCGGGTTCGGCGGTGATCCGCGCCTGCGCACGGACGGTGGTGGCGGCGTTCGCGCTGCGGACAGGGTCGCTCCCGGCACCGGCGGCAGCCGTCCTGGCACGGGCGGGGACGCTCCCGGCACGGACAGGGTCGCTCCCGGCAGCGGCGGCAGCCGTCCTGGCACGGGCGGGGGCGGTCGCGGCGCGGGCGGTCGCGGGCGCGGGGGCGGTCGCGGCGCGGGCGGGGGCAGCGGTGGAGCCGCCGGCGGGGACGGGGGCGACCGCGGGCCTGGTCAGGTCCGCCATGCGGCGAGCCGTTCGCGGACCCAGGCGGCGACGGGTGCGACGCCGTCGGGGGCGGAGAGGGCGGTGAAGACGGTGGGCAGGGCGCCGCGCTGGGCCTCGGCGTCGCGGGCCATGACGTCGAGGTCGGCGCCGACCAGCGGGGCGAGGTCGGTCTTGTTGATGACGAGCAGGTCGGAGGTGGAGACGCCGGGGCCGCCCTTGCGCGGGATCTTGTCGCCGCCGGAGACGTCGATGACGAAGATCTGGTGGTCGACCAGGCCGCGGCTGAAGGTGGCGGTGAGGTTGTCGCCGCCGGATTCGACCAGGACGAGGTCGAGGGGGCCGACGGCGGCCTCGAGTTCCTCGACGGCTTCGAGGTTGGCGGAGATGTCGTCGCGGATGGCGGTGTGCGGACAACAGCCGGTCTCGACGGCGGCGATCCGGTCGGGCGGCAGGACGGCGTTGCGCAGCAGGAACTCGGCGTCCTCGGTGGTGTAGATGTCGTTGGTGACGACGGCGAGGGAGAGTTCCTCGCGCAGGGCACGGCAGAGGGCGGCGACGGTGGCGGTCTTGCCGGAGCCGACCGGCCCGCCGAGCCCGATCCGCAGCGCACGGCGCGCGGGGGATGCGGAGCCGGCTGCGGCGGACGCGGGGGCTGCGGGGACGGCGGTCGCGTAGGTGTGCCGGGTGGGGGCGTCGTGGAGGTCCACGTGGTCACGATGCAAAGAGACGCACCTTCCAAGTGCTGTGCTGTTCGGCGTGGATGTCGAGCAGCGGGGCGGAGGCGGCGGGCAGCCGGTGCTGCGCGGCCGCGCGGGTGGCCGCGGCGGCGACGGCGTCGACCTGCGGGGCGAGTTCGGCGAGTGCGGCGGCGACCTGGTAGGGGTCGAGGCCGAGCAGCCGGACGCAGGCGGTGGCGGGGCCGTTGACGCTCTCGTAGGCGGTGGCGGTGGCGGCGTCGCGGGGGGCGAGCCCGGCGGCGTAGGCGACGGCGCCGAGGACGACGGGGTGGTGGGCGCCGCCGGGGTACTGGGTGGCGAGGTGTTCGAGGACGGGGTGGGGCCAGGCGGCGCGGGCGGCGCGCAGGAGTTGCCGTCCGAGGCGGCGGCTGACGGACCGCAGGGCGGGTGACGGGGTGCGGGCTTCGGCGGCCTCGTCGAGTTCGACGAGGTCCTGGCCGTCGGCGCAGGCCCGGCAGGCGGCGGCCGCGAGTGCGGCGGCCGTCAGCCCGGCGGTGTGGAGGCGTCCGGTGAGGAACGCGGCCATGGTGGCGGTGTCGTGGATCCGTCCGGCTTTGACGGCGGCTTCGGCGCCACCGGAGTGGGCGTGTCCGCCGGCGGGGAAGCGGCCGTCGGCGAGGAGGAGCAGTGCGGCAGTGTTCACGGTGGCCGTCAGAACAGGAAGTACCGTTGGGTCATCGGCAGTTCGGCGGCGGGCGCCGGGACGACCGCTTCCCCGTCGACGGTCACGGTGAAGGTGTCGGGGTCGACCCGGACGTCGGGCCTCGCGGTGTTGTTGGCCATCTGGTCCTTGGTGACGCCGCGGGTGTTCCGGATCGCGGTGAACTGCTTGGCCAGGCCGAGCCGTTCGGGCAGTCCGTCGTCGAGGGCGGCCTGGGCGGTGAAGTTGAGCGAGTTGCGGCCGGGGGCGCGTCCGGTGGCGCCGAACATCGGCCGGGGCAGCACGGGTTGCGGGGTGGGGATGGACGCGTTGGCGTCGCCCATCTGGGCCCACGCGATCTGCCCGCCCTTGATCACCAGGTCGGGTTTGACGCCGAAGAAGGCCGGTGACCAGAGCACCAGGTCGGCGAGCTTGCCGGTCTCCACGGAGCCGATCTCGCCGTCCAGGCCCTGGGCCCTGGCCGGGTTGATGGTGTACTTGGCGACGTACCGCCTGGCGCGGGTGTTGTCGGCGCGTCCGTCGCCGTCGAGCGGGCCGCGCCGGGCCTTCATCACGTGCGCGGTCTGCCAGGTCCGCAGGACGACCTCGCCGATCCGGCCCATGGCCTGCGAGTCGGAGCTGATGATGGAGATCGCGCCGAGGTCGTGCAGCAGGTCCTCGGCAGCGATGGTGGAGGGCCGGATCCGCGATTCGGCGAAGGCGAGGTCCTCGGGCACGTGCGGGCTGAGGTGGTGGCAGACCATCAGCATGTCGAGGTGTTCGTCGACGGTGTTGACGGTGTGTGGGCGGGTCGGGTTGGTGGAGCTGGGCAGCACGTTGAGCGCGCCGACCACGGTGATGATGTCGGGTGCGTGCCCGCCGCCCGCGCCTTCGGTGTGGTAGGCGTGGATGCCGCGCCCGGCGATCGCCGCCAGGGTGTCGCCGACGAATCCGGCCTCGTTCAGGGTGTCGGTGTGGAGGGCGAGTTGGGCGCCGCTCTCCTCGCAGACCCGCAGGCAGGCGTCGATGGCCGCCGGTGTCGCGCCCCAGTCCTCGTGGATCTTGAATCCGAGGGCGCCGCCGCGCAGTTGGGCGTGCATGGCCGCGGTGTTGACGGTGTTGCCCTTGCCGAGCAGGCCGATGTTGACCGGCAGGTCGTCCATCGCGGCGAACATCCGGGCCAGGTGCCAGGAGCCCGGGGTGATGGTGGTCGCCTTGGTGCCCTCGGCGGGTCCGGTGCCGCCGCCGACCAGCGTGGTGATGCCCGCGGCCAGCGCCTCGTCCGCCAACTGCGGGCAGATGAAGTGCACATGGGCGTCGATGGCGCCGGCGGTGAGGATCTTCCCGTTCCCGGCGATCACCTCGGTCTCCGGGCCGATCACCAGGTCGGGGTGGACGCCGTCCATGGTCTCGGGGTTGCCGGCCTTGCCGAGCGCGGTGATCCGGCCGTCGCGCAGGCCGATGTCGGCCTTCACCACGCCCCAGTGGTCGAGCACCACCGCGCCGGTGATGACCGTGTCCGGTGCGCCGTCGGCGCGCGAGGCACGGCCCTGGCCCATGGATTCGCGGATCACCTTGCCGCCGCCGAACACCGCCTCGTCGCCGCCGCGGCTGCGGTCCTCCTCGACCTCGATCAGCAGGTCGGTGTCGGCGAGCCGGATCCGGTCGCCGACCGTGGGACCGTACAGGTCGGCGTAGCGCTCCCGGGTGAGGTACAGCGCGTGGCGGTCAGTCATCGAGCCGCCCTCCCGTCTCGCCGCGCAGCCCGTGGACCTCGCGCAGGCCGCCGAGCGGGACGAGTTCGACCTCCACGGGGATGCCCGGTTCGAACCGGACCGCGGTGCCGGCCGGGATGTTGAGCCGCTGCCCGCGGGCCGCGGCGCGGTCGAGCTCCAGGCCGGGGTTGGCCTCGGCGAAGTGGTAGTGCGAGCCGACCTGCACCGGCCGGTCGGCGGTGTTCAGGACCCGGACGCGGGTGACGGCGCGGTCCGCGTTCAGCCCGATCTCCCCCTCGCCGTACAGGACTTCGCCCGGGACGAAGGCCCCGCTCACCGGATCGGCCCGTGCACGGTGACCAGCTTGGTGCCGTCCGGGAAGGTGGCCTCCACCTGGACGTCGGGGATCATCTCGGGGATCCCGTCCATCACGTCCTTGCGGCCGAGCACCTCCCGGCCGGAGGCCATCAGTTCGACCACGGTACGGCCGTCGCGGGCGCCCTCCAGCACGTGGGAGGTGATCAGGGCGACGGCCTCGGGGTGGTTGAGCCGCAGTCCGCGTTCGCGGCGGGCGCGGGCCACGTCGGCGGCCACGTGGATGAGCAGGCGTTCCTGCTCGCGGGGGGTGAGCTTCATCGGGTTCGCACCTCGGGTGGGGAGTGCCGGACCTGCTGATCGGGACAGTCGATCAACAGATTGTTTACGCCGGATTACGGCGGACTTTCCCCGTCGTAACCGGCGCCGCACTCGCTATCGGGTGGGGGCTGAACCGGAGTCTCACGCCACGAACGTACTACGCCGACGGCCCGTTGACGCGGATGCGCGCGGCGACCGGCAGGTGGTCGCTGCCGGTCGCGGGCAGGGTCCAGGTCCGCACCGGGGTCAGGCCGCGGCACAGGATCTGGTCGATCCTGGCCACCGGGAAGGCCGCCGGCCAGGAGAAGTCGAAGCCGGAGCGGGCGGCGGTCAGCCGCGAGGTCACCGGGGCCAGCCCGCGGTCGTCCAGGGTGCTGTTGAAATCGCCCGCAAGGATGACGCGTTGCAGCGGCTCCGCGTCCAGCACGGCGGCCAGCTTCCCGGCGCTCTCGTCCCGCCGCTCGGAGGTGAAGCCGCCCAGGCCGCCGAACCTGACCGACGGCAGGTGCGCGACGTACACGGCGACCTCGCCGTCCGGGGTGTGCGCGACGACCCGCAGGCCGCGCTTCCAGTACACCTGCAGACCACTCGGCTTGAGGTCGACCGGGCGGACCTCCGACAGCGGGTGGCGCGACCACAGTCCGACCGTGCCCGAGCGGGCGCGGTACGGGTAGGCGGCCGCCAACTCCTGCTCGTAGACGGCCGTCGCGGGGTCCATCAGCTCCTCGACGGCGACCAGGTCCGCGCCGGTCGCGGCCAGCGCCCGGGCGGTACCTCGGGGATCCTCGTTCTGCGCGGCCACGTTGTGCTGCACCACCGTGAGGTCGTACGCCCCGTCGCCGCCGGGCAGCAGCCGGCCGCCGAACGCGAACGTCCAGGCCAGCGCGGGGAGCAGGGCGGCCGCCGCGAGCCGCCGCGAGCGCCTGAGCAGCGCGCCGAGCAGGAGGACCGGCACCGCGAGACCGAGCCAGGGCAGCAACGCCTCCAGCAGACTCCCCAGGTGCCACGGCGTGTTCGGCACCAGGCGGTGGCCGAGCAGCAGCACGGCGACCGCCACCGGGACGGCCCGTGCGGCCCGGACCCGCCGCAGCGTTCGCGCCCGCAGTCCGATCCGGCGCAGTCCGATCCGGCGCGACCCGATCCGGCGCAGTCCGACCCCGCGGAGCTCGGTCACCAGCCGCTTGATCATTCGCATGCAGGCGGGGACGCCGCCGCGTACGCTCGGGGTTCCACCCGTGGATCAGCGGCCCAACGAGGAGTACCGACGTGCCCGCCCGTTTCAAGGACCTGTGCATCGACGCCCACGACCACCACGCGCTCGCCGACTGGTGGTGCGCGGCGATGGGGTACGTCCGCCGTCCGGGCGAGCCGCGGCCCGAGGACTGGCCGGTGCCGATCGTCGACCCGGCCGGCGCGGGCCCGCTGATCTGGGTCAACCGGGTGCCGGAGCCGAAGACCGTGAAGAACCGCATGCACCTCGACGTGGTGGGCGACCCGGCCGAACTGCTGGCGCTCGGCGCGACCCTGGTGCGAGGGCGCGACGACGACATCGAGTGGGACGTCCTCGCCGACCCGGAGGGCAACGAGTTCTGCGTCTTCGCCCCGCGCGACTGAGTCGGGGCGGACCGGTCGGGGCGGGCGGGGCCGCTCAGCCCACCGGCGCGGGGGCCGGCTCGGGTGCGACCGGCTTCGCCACGTCGTCCAGCGAGCGGATCCGCAGGATCGGCGAGGGCAGCAGCCACAGCACGCACAGGGTGCCGCCGACCGCCGCCACCATCAGCGCGGTCCGCACCCCGAGCGTGGTGCCCAGCACGCCGCCGAGCAGCGCGCCCAGCGGCCGGATCCCGTAGTTGACGGTGTTGAACGCGCCGGAGACGCGGCTGCGCATGTCGTCCGGGATGACGCTCGCCTGCAGCGAGTTGAGGTTGATGTCGAACCACATCACCCCGATGCCGCCGAGGAACTGGGCCGCCGCCAGCGCCCCGGTCCGCGCCCAGAACGGGCCGCCGGCCACCGCCGTCAGCGCCATCGACGCGGGGAAGAGCACCGCGCCGAGCGCGATCGTCGGGCCGACGCCGAGCCGGCGCGACACGGCGGGGGCGACCAGCGCGGCCAGCAGGCTGCCGGTCGCGCCGACGCCGAAGGCGAGGCCGATCGCGCCCGCCGACAGCCCGAGGATCCGGCTCGCCAGCAGCACCGTCAGGCTGTAGCCGACGAAGGTGAACAGGTTGACCGTCGTGCACGTGCCGAGGCTCGCCCGCAGGACCGGGTGCCGGACGATGAACGCCAACCCCAGCCGTGCCCGGGTCAGCATCGACGGCCCGGCCGGCCCCGGCTCCGCCTCCTCCACCGCCGTCCGCCCGATCAGCACCGCCGACCCGACGAACGACACCGCGTCCACCAGCACCGCGAACGGCGCCGTCAGCAGCTGCACCAGCCCGCCGCCGACCGCCGGACCGGCCACGAACGACGCCGAACGGCTGGCGCTCAGACGGCTGTTGGCGGTGATGTACGCCGACTGCGGCACCAGCTTGGCGAAGTACGACGGGTAGGCGGTGTTGAACAGCACCCCGGCCGCACCCGTCACCACCGCCACCGCGTACAGCTGGACCAGGGTCAGCGCACCCGCGAGCGCGGCGGCCGGGACGGTGAGCAGCGCCGCCGCGCGCACCAGGTCCGCCACCACCATCAGCCGCCGCTTGCTGCGCCGCTGGTCCACCCAGGCGCCGAGGAACACCGCCAGCAGGTTCGGCCCCCACACCATGGCCGTCAGCGCCGACACCTCCGTCACCGACGCGTCCAGGGCGCCGACCGCGATCAGCGGCAGGGCGAGCTCGGAGATCCGGTCGCCGAACTGCGATATCGACTGGCCGGCCCACAGCCTGCGGAATCCCCGCGCGTGTCTGTCGTCACTCATCTACCAGGCTCCTTCTGCCCGTTGGCCGGTCGAAGGACGCGCGTGCGGAGCGCACGGCAGGGCCGCGGCGGGGCGCGTCCTCGATCTCGGCGAAGCCGGTGGCGGTACGAATCACCCACGCCACCCGTCCGGTCACTCGCGCCGCGGCCCCTCCAGGGATCGCCGGGCGCGCCGGATGCCCACACCGTATCCTGTTTCGACCCGAACCAAACACCTGATCAGTCGTCAACTTCGGTTCGGCTGCCGAGTCTCCGGTACGCCCGGGCCAGGTTCCCCCGGACGGACACCGCGCCCGGACCGGTGCCGCCGAGGACGAGCCCGCCCTGGGCCAGGGTGGTCCCGCACAGCGGCGCCGTGCGGGCGTCGCGGCCCACCGCCCTCGGCGGCAGGCCGTCACCCGGCCCCGTCCACCGCCTCCACCTCCGCCTCGACGCCCCGGCCCCGCAGCCGCCGCGCCAGCAGCGCGACCTCCGGCACCGTCGCCCCGTACGTGCCGGCGACGAGCGCCGTCAGTGCCGCACCGGCCGCGCCGAGGCCGAGCCCGAACAGTGTGCGGACCTCCGCCAGCGCCGCGACCCGCGAGCCCCCGGCGAGCAGCAGCCGGCCCCGTCCGCCCTCGGCGAGCAGGCGGGCCCGCAGGCCGGGCGGCTCCTCGCCGAACCCGTCGCCGCACACCATCGTCGCGGCCCCGCACGCGCAGCGGTACTCGATCCCCCACTCCAGCCGGTCGCGCACCAGCGCCTGCCCGCCCTCGCAGCGCATCGCTGCGCCGCAGCGCTCGCACGCCTCGGTCCACTCCACCCCCGCACCGATCATTCGCCGGCCGACTCCTTTGTCTTCATCCCGCCCTCAGTCGGTCTTCAGCTCGTCGAGGGAGGACCGCATCGCGGCGCGCGCCCGGGTGAACCAGTCGGCGAGGACGGCGACCTCGTCCGGCGTGTAGTCGGCGAAGAGCTCGCCGAGGCGGGCGTAGAACGGGCCGTAGACGGCCATGATCCGGTCCTGCGCGGTGTCGTCCATGACCACGCGGACCCGCCGCCGGTCGCCCGGGTCCGCCTCGCGGCGGGCGTAGCCGGCCCGTTCCAGGCGGTTGAGGACGCCGGTCACGGCGCCGGTGGTGAGCTGGGCTCGTTCGGCGAGGTCGCCGGCGGCGAGCTGCTCGCCGGCGAGGGCGGCCTCGATGACGAAGCCGAGGCAGGTGAGGTCGGTGACGTTGAGCCCGAGCCGCGCGGCGATGTCCTGCTGGCCGAACTGGGCCAGCGCGATCATGCGGTCCATCGCGTAGAGCGCCTGCTCGGCGGTCGCCTCGGGGCGCGGCTTGCCCTTCACGGGACATCTCCTTAGCATCTAAGTTACTTAGCTCGTGAGATAAATGCTCACACCGCGGGCCGGCCTTCGCACGCCCGGCCACGCGGACCCCATCACACCAAAGAAGGCGACATGGGCGCACACGACCACCACGACATGGGCCACACCGTCGCCGGCTGGACCGGCACGGCCGTCGCCGTCTTCGGCACCACCGCGACCGGCCTGGCGCTCATCGCCGGGTCCACCGCCGGACTGATCGCCGGCACCGCCCTCACCGCCCTCGGCAGCCTCGCCGCCTGGCTGCTCCACCTCGCCGGCTGGGGCAAGCCCAGCGGCCCCCGGCCTCCGCACGCCCGCAACTGGCGCCACCGCGACACCGCCGCCCGCACCGGCCACCCCGCCTGCCTCGGCTGCCGCCTCGCCGGCCGCACCCCGGCCGCACCGACACCGGTGCCGGCGCCGGCCCCTCGGGTGACCGACCTCCCGGGCGCCCCCGCCGACCGCCCGGCCCCGACCGGTGGGCCCGCCCCGACCCCGTCCGCCGTCGCCGGCTGACCGCCGGGCCACGCGCCGTCCCCCGCAGCCGCCTTCCGCCTGCCACCCGCTGCCGCCACCCGCCCGCCCCCTCCACCCGCCGTCGCGCGCGGACCCGCTCCCCGCCAGGCGGGCTCGCGGGCGCCTACTCCCCCTCCAACAGCCCGCCCACCGCGCGCTGCGCCGCCGCCACCATCGCGGGGCTGCGCCGCCGGTAGTACTGCAGCTCCATCAGGGCGACCGACACCGCCCAGCCCCGCCCGCGCGCCCACATCGCCTCGTCCGCGCCGGCCGCCGCCCGGAGCTCCTTCCGTGCCCCGCCCGGCAGCACGTACCAGGCGGGGAGCAGGTCCACCGCCGGGTCGCCGAGCCCGAAGCAGCCGAAGTCGATCACCGCCCCGAGCCGCCCGCCGGGCCCCAGCAGCATGTTGCCGGACTGCAGGTCGGCGTGGATCCACACCGGCTCGCCCGGCCGGTCCGGCGCCTCCAGGGCCGACTCCCAGACGGCGAGCAGTGCGCCCGGGTCCGGCACCAGGTCCGCTGCCGCCGCCAGCGCCGCGCGCGTGGCCGCGTCCCGCGAGGCGAGCGACTCGCTGCGGTACGCGGCGTGGCCGCCGGCCGTGCCCGCGCCGTGCAGTGCCCGTACGAAGGCGCCGAGCTCCCCCGCCAGCGCCTCGGGCTGCTCCAGCCGCCCCGGCACGGGCACCTCGCCGTCCAGCCACCGGTGCACCGCCCACGCCCACGGGTACGCGGCGTCCGCCTCGCCCAGCGCCACCGGCTCCGGCACCGCCGTCGGCAGCAGCGGCGCCAGCCGGGGCAGCCACGCGTCCTCGCGCGCCAGGTCCTCGGCCGCGGCGGCGATCCTCGGCAGCCGGACGGACAGCCCGTCCCCCAGCCGGTAGATCACGTTGGACGTCCCGCCCGAGCGCACCCGCGCCACCGGCAGCCCCGCCCACTGCGGGAACTGCTCAGCCACCAACCTCCGGACCAGCGCCTCGTCGATCTCCGGCTCACCCTCGTGCAGCCTGCTCATCCGCCCCGCCCCCTCCCGATCAAGACCGTCCACGCTACCCGCGCCCGCTCCCCGGGGCATCCGACATATCGGCCGGGTCGACTTGTCCGCGCCGCGGGGTACCGTCGGAAGAGGTGGCGCCGCTGTCGGGCCCACCGATCCGCCCGGTGGGCCGAACCTGGAGTACGCGTCGTGAACAACAAGGTGCCGCTCGACGACCTGGTCCGGCTGCGCCGCGCCCGGGACAGGATGGACCGCGACTACGCCGAGCCCCTAGACGTCCCCGCGCTCGCCCGGGTCGCCCTGATGTCGGCGGGGCACTTCTCGCGCAGCTTCCGCGCCGCGTTCGGCGAGACGCCGTACAGCTACCTCATGACCCGCCGGATCGAACGGGCGAAGGCGCTGCTGCGGCGCGGCGACCTGTCCGTCACCGAGGTGTGCATGGCGGTCGGTTGCACCTCGCTCGGCTCGTTCAGCACCCGGTTCACCGAACTGGTCGGCGAGAGCCCCAGCGCGTACCGCGCCCGCGACCACCGGCACAGCGCCGCCATCCCCGCCTGCATCGTCAAACTGCACACCCGTCCCGTCAGGAACGGAGAAGCCAAAGCCGCCGGCCGTCCGTAGCGTGAAGCCATGGAAAACAAGCTCTCGCAGTGCTTCATCGCCGTCGACGACCACGAGAAGGCCCTCGCCTTCTACCGCGACGCCCTCGGCCTCGAGGTCCGCAACGACGTCGGCTTCGAGAACATGCGGTGGGTGACCGTCGCCTCCCCCTCCCAGCCGGACGTCGAGATCGTCCTCGAACCCCCGCTCGCCGACCCGAACGCCTCCGACGCCGACCGGCAGGCCGTCGCCGAGCTGATGGCCAAGGGTCTGCTGCGCGGCGTCATCTTCCGCACCGACGACGTCGACGCCACCTTCGAGAAGGTCCGCGCCACCGGCGCCGACGTCCTCCAGGAGCCGATGGACCAGCCGTACGGCGTCCGCGACTGCGCCTTCCGCGACCCGGCCGGCAACATGGTCCGCATCAACCAGCCCAAGTAGTCCCGCCCGGCCGGCCACCGGCACGGCCCGCCGTCGGGCGCCGCCCTCTCCACCAGGAGAGGGCGGCGCCCCCGCACGTCCCGGCCGCTCCTCCCCGTCCCGGGTGGGCCGGGGCCGTCCTGCGTGGGCTAGGGTCGCTCCCGGCCGCGACCTTGATCATCCGCGCGGCGCGACCGGGGAGGGACCGAACGATGACGACGACCGCATTCGACGCCTACGAGCGCCGCACCTGGGCCGGACGGGCCGAAGCGTACGCGGGGAGCTTCGCGCGACTCTGCGCCCACCCCGTGCCGCAACTGCTCGACGCCGCCGCGGTCGGCGACGGCACCCGCCTCCTCGACGTCGGCACCGGGACCGGCACCGTGGCCGCCGCCGCCTGCGAACGCGGCGCCGAGGTCACCGCCGTCGACGCCGAACCCAGCATGCTCGCCCTCGCCGCGCAGGCCGCGCCGGCCGCCGGGGTGCTGCCCGCCACCCTCCCCGAACTCCCCTTCGAGGACGGGACGTTCGACGCCGTCGTCGGCAACTTCGTACTCAACCACGTGGGCCGCCCGCGCCAGGCCCTCACCGAACTCCGCCGCGTGCTGCGCCCCGGCGGCCGACTCGCCCTCACCATCTGGGCCGTCCCCGCCCCGCCCGGCCAGGCCCTCCTCGGCCGCGCCGTCGAAGCCGCCGGCCTCACCCGGCCCGCCCACCTGCCCCCGCTCGCCACCGAGGACGACTTCACCCGCACCCCCGACGGCCTCACCGCCCTCCTCACCGCCGCCGGCCTCCACGACGCCACCTGCACCACCCTCGCCTGGGACCACCGCGCCACCCCCGACGAATGGTGGAGCGGCCCGGAAGCCGGCGTCGCCTTCATCGGCCAACTCCTCCTCGCCCAAACCCCCGAGACCCGCGCCGAGGTCCGGCGCCACTTCGACACCCTCGCCCAGCCGTTCCTCGCCCCCGACGGCCTGCTCACCCTCCCCCACGCCGCCCTCCTCACCACCGCCCACCGCTGACCCCCTCCGCCTGACGGTCATCGCTCCGGCCATGCGTACGATCGCCCCCGTGAACGAAACGCAGGACATAGTCCAGTGGATGATCCATCTGCTCTGGAAGGACACGGCCCGGCAACTCGGAGTTGTCGCCCTCACCCTCGTCGGCATCGCCTCCCTCGCCCGGATCGAGCGGTCACGACGGACAGCGGGACGTTGACAGGCCCGGCCCTCGCGCGATCGGCGCCGAACCCCGGCGCACCGGAGAGATCACCGGCTAGGGTGGCCAGGTGCGTTCTACCGGGGGAAGGGACCAGCACATGACGAGGCGTCTTGTTCTGCTGATCGCGGCGATGTTGACCATCGCCGCCTGCAGCTCGGGCGGATCCGCCGACGGCGACGGCGAGTTGGCCTGCGCACTGGTGCGGAAGCTGCCCGACCGGATGCCCGACCAGCCGTCCGGCGACTCCTCGGACCACTCCTTCGACGTCGCGCTGGGCCGACTGAACACGGCTGCGGAACTGGCCCGGGTGGCCGCCCTCCAGGACACCAAGTACCAGCCGCTCGCCGACAACCTCGCCACCGCCCGGCAGACGTTCTCCACCACCTTCGACATCCACCGCGCCGAACCGGGCATCAAGCAGGCCCGCACCCACTGCTGACCACCGCCGGGCCCGCCCGCGCGTCCGACCTGCGCGAAACCGGGATGCCCTGAACGTCCGCCACTGCGACACTGGCCGCCGTGACGCGACCCGAACTCTCCGAACTCGACCACCTGCGAGAGACGGAACGGCTCGCCGACGCGGTCGTGTCCGCCGCCTCGGCCGAGGGCCTGCTCCCGTACGAGCCCGACGCCGGGGAGGCGACGCGCCTGCAGCGGGCCGTGAACGCGCTCGGCTTCGGCGGCCGGCCGTGACCTGGGAGGGAGTGCGCGAGCAGGTACTGGCCCTGCGGGAGGCGCCGTTCCCGCACCGGGCCTTCGGCGTCGGCGGGGCGGGGTCCGGGCGCGCCATCCACCTGGACCGGCCTCTCAGCGAGGCCGAGGTGGCAGCAGCCGAGCTGGAGCGACGCGTACGGAGGCGACCCTGAAGGGCGTCGTCTCCGCCCGCCGGCCGTACGCGCGAAGCCGCGTGGACGGTTCGCCCGCTGGTTCGGGGGGTGACGGCCCCGGTTGGGCCCGGGTGGGCGGTCCGCTCCCGCCGGTGGGCTCGTGGCGCTACCGTCGTCAGTGCGGGCCCGGGCCGGGTCCGGGTGGGTCGAGCGGGAGAGGGCGGTGGTGGGGATGAGCGCCCAGCCCACCGAGCACGGTGGGGGCCGTTTCGGGCTGCCGCCGATGGACACCGTGCAGGAGCTGCGGGCCGCGCTGCGGGCCGGCCACGGCTTCCCCGGTGACGCCGAGCGCCTGGACGGCGAGCTCGCCGCCCAGTTGCTGCGCCGGGTGCCGGTCGACCGGGTGGTCGACGTCGACGAGCTCGGCACCGTCGTCGACCTGGCCACGGTCGCCGAGATCCTGGCGGCCTACCGCGGCCGGGTGCTGCTGGCCGCCGACCCGGACGCCGTCGACGCGGTCGACCGGGCCGTCGCCGACCTGCTCGACCGGTCGGGCGCCGAGTGAGCGACCCGGACCACCAGGACGGCGACGCCGTCTCCGTCGTCACCGACCGGGCGGCCCGGCGGGCCAAGGAACTGGGCGCGGAGAACGTCCTGGAGCGGCTGCGCCGCGAGCTGCAGTTCCGGCCCCGTCTGGGCCGGCCGATCCGCACGGTCACCGAGGGCGGGTTGCGGGTCGAGCTGTACTCCACCCGCATCGAGGGCGACCCGGCCGCCGGCCGTCCCGCCGTCGACGTGGTCCATGCCTACTCCCCCGCACCACCGCGGCCGCCCACCGTGCGGATCGCCGCCGTCGTCCCCGAGGACCCGCCCCGGCACCACTCCCGCCCGCGGGGAGTCGACCCGACCGGGGGCCGCTAGCCGCTCTGCCGCATGGCGAACAGTTCCAGGTGGCCGCAGTGCGGGCAGCGGAAGGCGTCGATCTGGAAACGGGGCCGGCCCAGCCGCTTGGCGCCGCCGAGCGGGCCGCGCTCCAGCGGGCCGGCCACCCAGCGGGCGTAGCCGAGGCTGCCCTGGCCGCTGTCCTCGACGAAGCCTTGGTCGAGTCCGGTGTTCCCGCAGTGGGTGCACCTCAGGTCCGTGGTCACGGTGGGAGTGTAGGTCGGACCCGTGGCGGCGGGACAGGGGCCGGGATGCGTCAGCCGAGCAGTTGCTCGGCGCGGACGAGGGCCTGGTGCCACTGGTCGGCGACCGCGCGCAGCTGGGGTTCCCGGTCCTTGATCAGGGCGTTCTGCTGCTCGATCTCCACGGTCTGCCAGGCCGTCAGGTAGCCGGTGCTGCGCTTGCACTCCACGTCGCGCACGGCGACCGCCTTCTCGCGGGCGTCCGGCGTGGGGCCGACGCCCGGTGCGCCGGGGCGCCAGGCCGGATCGCCGGCGGCCTGGTGCGGGTCGGCGTAGTCGTAGCCGGAGCCGTGCATGCAGGCGCTCCACTTGGCGTCCGCGTCCTTGGCGCGCGGGTCGGCGGCGGTCTTGTTCCAGCCTTCCTGGACGGCGGTCTCCACGGCGTCGGTGCCGTCGGCGTACCCGCTCGGCAGGCCGAGCCGCTGTTCGGCCTCGCCGCGGCAGCCGCCCCGGCCGGCTTCCTGCGGGGTGGTCGCACCGGGCTTCTCCCCGGTGTACGCGGCGACGACGGCCTCGGTCATGGCCGCGTTCCGCGCCTCGACGGCGCGCTTGCGCTCGGCGAGTTGCTCGGCGGTCACCCCGGCCGGGGGCGGTACGCGGTAGCCGGTCGCGGCCACGGTGCGGGCGTCGCTGACGCCGTACCGCCGTTCGTCGCTGTCGTGCTCGACGCCCTGTGCGGCGGGCCTGGCGGGCCAGGTCAGGCCCTGGGCGCGCATGCAGTCGGCGGCGATCCGGTCGGCGGCCTGCTGGAGGTGGTCCTGCTGGGCCGCGGTGAGGCGGTACGCGTCGAGGGGCAGGACGGGGACGACCGCCCCGGCGACGGTCCGGGTCGGCAGTGCGGACGAGAAGGCGCTCGGTTCGGCGGGCGGCCGGTCGGCCTGGCAGCCGGTGACGGCCGTGACGGCGGTGACGGCGCAGAGCAGCGCGGCCGCGCCGAGCAGCCGGGGCCGGGGCCGGGGACGCAGGGCCACGTGGTTCTCCTGGATTCTGGAATTCCGGTCGGACGGCACGGGAAAGGGGCGCCCCCGTCATTTCGGGGGCGCCCCGGAATTCGTTACGGGCAGCCGGCGTTCGAGGTGAAACAGTGCGAGCTGAAGGCGTTGTTGAAGATGGTGTTGAGGGCGTTGAACTTGCCGCCGCCGGGCACGACCTTGACGCTGCCGGTGTAGTTGGCGCCGGTGAACAGCTTCAGCGAGCTGTCGGGGTCTCGGTTCCAGACGGACCCGACGCTGTCGTTGATCGGCATCTCGGTCCCGTAGTACGTGCCGGTGTAGCTGGGCTTGCTGTACAGGGTGTCGTACACCCAGCCCGCGTAGTCGTACGTGTAGTAGAGGCACGCCTCGCCGCCGCCGGCGGACTCGCAGACGCCGTTGTAGCTGCCGGCCGAGGCGGTGCCGGCCATGCCGACGGTGAGCGCGGCGGCGCCGAGCACGCCGACGACGGCCTTCTTGAAAGCTCGCATTCCCCACTCCTTGTAAAGGATGAAACGGACCCGAACTGTCTGTCGCGGAACTGAAGTTCACCAGCTCGCAACAATTCGATCCTATGCGTGCGCACATCCTTGACCAGAGCCATAACCAGCCATTGCCAAGCACCGCCCCGGGCATGACATCCGCCCGGCATCCGGAGACCGCTCGTCAACAGTCGGACGTTCGCGTGACAAATGGAACGGCTCGCGGAGCCAAACGTGAAGCGGACCACAGGGACCGGCGTGAAGGGAGTGGCTGGAATCAACGGCACTGCGGCAGGTCCGGAGCGGGGACTGCGCGGAGTTGGTGCGGGCTTCCGCCGGAGTTCACCCGGGGCGGGGCGTGGGGCGCCTAGGGTCCCCGGAGGGCCCCGCGGCGGCACCCGAAGCAGCGCGCGGGGCACGTCAGCGCCGATTCGCCACCGGGGAGAGCCAGATGACGCACCGTCCGATCGACGACCCGACCGCCTCGCGCCGGTCGTTCCTGCGCGCGAGCGGCGCGGTGGGCCTGGGCGCGGTCGCGCTCGGCGCCGGCGCGTCGCAGGCGTTCGCGGACGACAGCCTGGGCGGCCGGCCCGGCCAGGGCAACGAGGGCCGCCAGGGCGACGAGGGCGGCGGCGACGGCCGGCGGGCCGGCACCCGCCCGCCCGTCCGCACCGGCACCGCGCTGGACCGCCTGCCGCACCCGCTGGTGGTCGCGCACCGCGGTGCGAGCGGCTACCGCCCGGAGGAGACGCTCGGCGCGTACGAGCTCGCGCTGGAGCTGGGCGCGGACGTGATCGAGCAGGACCTCGTCCCCACCAAGGACGGGCACCTGGTCGTCCGGCACGAGAACAACATCGCCGAGACCACCGACGTCGCGGACCACAAGGAGTTCGCGGCCCGCCGCACCACCAGGACCGTGGACGGCACGGCGATCACCGGCTGGTTCACCGAGGACTTCACCCTCGCCGAGCTGCGCACCCTGCGCGCCAAGGAGCGCCTGCCGCTGCAGCGCCAGCGCAACACGCTCTACGACGGCCGCTGGGCGGTGCCGACCTTCCGCGAGGTGGTGGAGTTCGCCGACAGGCGCTCACGCACCCTCGGCCGCGACGTGTGGCTGTACGTGGAGACCAAGCACCCCTCCTACTTCCGCTCGATCGGCCTGCCGCTGGAGGAGCGCCTGGCGGACGAGCTGCGCCGCGGCGGCCTGGCGGGCCGGGGCGGCCGGGCGATCCTGCAGTCCTTCGAGCCGAGCAGCCTGCAGCGCCTGGCGAAGCTGGTCGACAACCCGCGGATCCAGCTACTGGGCGCCGCCAACACCCAGCCGTACGACTTCGTGCTGGCGGGCGACAGGCGGACGGTGGCGGACCTGGTGACGAAGGAGGGGCTGCGCTGGATCGCCTCCTTCGCGCACGGCATCGGCCCGACCACCCAGCTGATCGCGCCGGTCGACGCGACGGGCAGGCTGCAGCCGTCCACCACCCTGGCGCCGGACGCGCACGCGGCCGGGCTGCTGCTACACCCGTACACGGTGCGCAACGAGAACTCCTTCCTCCCCGCGGACTTCCGCAAGGGCACCGACCCGGCGGCGTACGGCGACGCGATCGGCTGGGCGCGGTACCTGTACGAGCAGGGCGTGGACGGCTTCTTCACCGACAACGCGGACACCTCCCTCCTCGCCCGCGCCGACTTCTGGGCCTCGCGCGGCGTGAGCTGACGGCCGGCCCGGCCCCGGACGGGCCTCGACAGGAATATGGCGATCGGTCTACTGTTTCCGGCATGGGAGCGAAGGGCGAGGAGACCCGGGCCCGGCTGGTCGCGGCCACCCGGCAGCTGATCGAGGCACAGGGCTACTACGGCACCGGCCTCAACCAGGTGCTGGCGGAGAGCGGCGCGCCGCGCGGTTCGCTGTACTTCCACTTCCCCGAGGGGAAGGACCAGCTGGTCGCCCAGGCGCTGGCCGAGGCCGGGCGGGACGTGGCGCTGCTCATCGCCGGGATGACCGGCGGCGAGCTGTCCGCCGCCGAGGTGGTGCGCGGGCTGCTGGACGCCTTCGGCGAGCGGATGGAGCAGTCCGGGTACGCCAGGGGCTGCCCGCTGGCCACCGTGGCGCTGGAGACGGCGGCCGGGCACGAGGAGCTGCGGCGGGTCTGCGGGAGCGCGTACGCCGAGTGGCAGGGCGCGCTCGCGGACCGGCTGGTCCGCGACGGCCGCGACCGCGACTCGGCGGACGCGGCGGCCGGCTCGGCGCTCGCCCTGGTGGAGGGCGCGCTGCTGCTCGCCCGGGTGCAGCACAGCCGCCTGCCGCTCGTGCAGGCCGCGCGCGCGGTCGACCTGCTGCTCGCCTGACCTGCGGGGAATCCGCGCCCACACCCTTCCATCGCTTCAAAATATGCAGATCGGTCCACTTAAATACCACAGGGAGCTGCACCATGACCGCACTCGTCCTCGGCGCCAACGGCTTCATCGGCCGCTGGCTGACCCTCCACCTGCTCACCCGCGAGGACACCGCCGCCCCCGTCACCGCCGCCGTCCGCGGCGAGGACACCGCCCTGCGCGCCTGGCTGCGCGACCACGGCGCGGACGACCGCGCGCTGACCACCGTCCGCGCCGACGTCTCCCGCCCCGACCTGGGCCTCTCCCCCGCCGACCACGAGCACCTGTCCGCCGCCACCCGCGACGTGTACAACCTGGCCGCGCTCTACCGCTTCGGCCTGACCCGCGCCGAGGCGGCGGCGGTCAACGCGGACGGCGCGGCACACACCGTCCGCTGGGCGGCGGGACTGCCCCGGCTGCGGCGCCTGGTGCACCTGTCCGGCTACCGGGTGGGCCTCGCGCCGTCCACGGCCTACCCGCTGCCGGACGCGGACGAGCGCTACCGCACCGAGGGCGCGTACGAGGCGTCCAAGCGCGAGGGGGACGCGGCGGTGCGCGTCCTCGCGCCGCGGCTGGGGGTGCCGGTGACGGTGGTCAATCCGGCCGTGGTGATCGGGCACTCGGTGACCGGCGAGTGCGAGCAGTTCCTCGGCCTGGCGCCGTTGGTCGAGCAACTGCACGAGGGCCGGCTGCCGGCGCTGGCGGGCAGCCGGCGGACGTTCGTCCCGGTGGTCGCGGTGGACCACCTGGCCGCGTTCCTGGCGGCCGTCCCGGAGCACGACATCGAGCCCCTGCAGCTGCACACCGTCCTGGACCCGGCGACCCCGCCGCTGCCGGAGCTGGTCGGGACGGTGGCCCGGCACCTGGGCGTGCGGGCGCCGCGCCTCACCGTGCCGCTCGCCCTCGTGCGGCTGCTGCCGGAGCGGCTGACCGGGGTCGACCGGGAGGCGCTGTCGTTCCTGTCGGAGGACCGGTACGACACCGCGTCGGCCGAGCGCCTGGAGGCGGCGGCCGGCCTGGCGCACCCGCCGGTGGACGAGCTGCTCGGCCGGTGGGCGGCCCGTCTGGTGGCCGACCGGTCGACCGTCCGGGACCGGCCCGCCCGATCGGCCCCGCGAGCGGCGACTACCGGCCAGTAGCTTCTGTTTCGGCCGAGTTCACCCGATGCTCGACCGATGTCTTGTAGCGCGTACGCGGGCCCGAGTTGACTACACAACAGCCCGCGAGTTGACGGGCACTCGACATACCTTTCCGGAGCATCCATGCCCCAGACCCACCCTCGTCGCGCCACGCGGCTGACCGCCGCCGTCGCCACCGCCGCCGCCCTGGCGACCGGCCCGCTGGCCGCCGCGCCGGCCCGCGCGGAGACCGCGCCGGCCACCGTGGCACCGCTCGACGTGCTGACGTACAACGTCTTCCTGATGAGCAAGAACCTCTACCCGAACTGGGGCCAGGACCACCGCGCCAACGCGATCGCGACCGCGGACTTCTTCCAGGGCCACGACGTGGTGGTCCTGCAGGAGGCGTTCGACAACGCCGCCTCCGACGCGCTGACCGCCAAGGCCTCGGCCGCGTACCCGTACCACACCCCCGTGGTCGGCCGGTCGACCGGCGGCTGGGACGCGACCGGCGGCAACTACAACGCGGCCACCCCCGAGGACGGCGGCGTCACGCTGCTCTCCAAGTGGCCGATCCTGCGCAAGGAGCAGTACGTCTTCAAGGACGCGTGCGGCGCCGACTGGTGGTCGAACAAGGGCTTCGTCTACGCCGTGCTGAACGTCGACGGGCAGCGCACCCACGTGGTCGGCACCCACCTGCAGTCCACCGACTCGGGCTGCTCCGGCGGCCAGCCGGCCACCGTGCGGGCGGCGCAGCTGGACGCGATGAAGGCGTTCCTGGACGCCAAGAACATCCCGGCGAGCGAGCCGATCGTGATCGCGGGCGACCTGAACGTGAACTCGCACGACTCCGAGTACCCGTCGATGCTGGCGCACGGCAACCTGGCGCCGGCCTCCACCCGGGACGGCTGGACGAACTCCTTCGACACGGTGGACAACTCCATCGCGGCCTACCGCTACCCGGGTGAGCCGAAGGAGGACCTGGACTACGTCCTGTACCGGGCCGACCACGCCCGCCCGCAGGCGTACACCAACACCGTGCACCGCTTCCACTCCTCGCCGTGGACGGTGACCAGCTGGTTCAAGGACTACACGTACACCGACCTCTCGGACCACTACCCGCTGATCGCGGGCTGACCGGCACGACCGGTGCGACACCGTTCCGCCCCGGGCAGGCGCCCGGGGCGGAACGGGTTCAGGGTGGACGTAGCCGGGCCCGTCCGCCCTCCGGAGGTGCAGTGCCGTGATCGTCCACCCCGCGTACCCGGTCGATCCGTGGTGCCTGCGCGAGGAGCGGCTGGACACCGACGTGCTGGCGCAGAGCGAGTCGCTGTTCGCGCTGTCCAACGGGCACCTGGGCTGGCGGGGCACGCTGGACGAGGGCGAGCCGCGCGGCCTGTCCGGCAGCTACCTGAACGGCGTGTACGAGGGGCACCGGCGGCACGCCCCGGAGCCGCAGTACGGCAGCCCGGAGACCGAGCAGACGGTGGTCGACGTCACCGACGGCAAGCTGGTCCGGCTGCTGGTCGACGACGAGCCGTTCGACCTGCGGTACGGCCGCCTGCGCGGCCACCGGCGGGTGCTGGACCTGCGCTCGGGCGTGCTGGAGCGGGTGGTGGAGTGGACCTCGCCGTCGGGCCGGACGGTCCGGGTGCGGTCCTGGCGGCTGGTGTCGCTGACCCAGCGGGCGATCGGCGCGATCGCGTACGAGGTGGAGCCGGTGGACGGCGAGGCGCGGATCGTGCTGCAGTCCGAGCTGCTGGCCAACGCCACCGCGCCCACCGACGACGACGCCGTGCTGGTCGGCGAGGAGCACGCCGCGCAGGGCACCGCCCTGCGCCTGGTGCACCGGACCCGGCACAGCGGGCTGCGGGTGGCGGTGGCGGCGGAGCACACCCTCGACGGCCCCTCGGGCACCGCGGTGCAGGCCTCCGCAGGGCCGGACCTGGCGCGGCTGACGGTGACCTCGCGGCTGCGGCCGGGGCAGGTGCTGCGGCTGGAGAAACTGGTGGCGCACGGCTGGTCGGCGGTGCGCTCGCGCCCGGCGGTGGCCGACCAGGTGGACGCGGCGCTGACCGTCGCCCGCGACACCGGCTGGGACGGCCTGGTGGCCGAGCAGCGGCGGTTCCTGGACGCGCTCTGGGCGGGCGCGGACGTCCGGGTGGACGGGGACGAGGAGCTGCAGCTGGCGGTGCGGTTCGGGCTGTTCCAGGTGGTGCAGGCGGCGGCCCGGGCGGAGGAGCGGGCGGTGCCGGTGAAGGGGCTGACCGGCCCGGGGTACGACGGGCACTGCTTCTGGGACAGTGAGCTGTTCGTGCTGCAGGTGCTCTGCTACACCTTCCCGTCGGCGGTCGCCCCGGCGCTGCGCTGGCGGCACCGGACGCTGCCGGCCGCGCTGCGGCGGGCGGCGCGCCTGGGCCTGGAGGGCGCGGCGTTCCCCTGGCGGACCATCAACGGCGAGGAGGGGGCGGGGTACTGGCCGACCGGGCTGGCGGCGTTCCACGTGAACGCGGACATCGCGGACGCGGTGGTGCGCTACACCTCCGCCACCGACGACCTGCTGTTCGACCGGGAGGCGGGCCTGGAGCTGCTGGTGCACACGGCGCGGCTGTGGCACTCGCTGGGGCACGTCGACCACCGGGGCGCCTTCCACCTGGACGGGGTGACCGGCCCGGACGAGTACAGCGCGGTGGTGGACGACAACGTGTTCACCAACCTGATGGCCCAGCAGAACCTGCGGGCGGCGGCGGACGCTGCCGAGCGCAACGCCGACCTGGCGCTGGCGCTCGGGGTGAGCGACGCGGAGACGGCGGCTTGGCGGGACGCGGCGCTGCACCTGGCGCTGCCGTACAACGGGCTGCTGGGGGTGCACGAGCAGTCCGCGGGGTTCACCGGGCACCAGGTGTGGGACTTCGAGGGGACCCCGCCGGACGCGTACCCGCTGTGGCGGCACCGGTCCTACTTCCAGCTGTACCGCAAGCAGGTGGTCAAGCAGGCGGACCTGGTGCTGGCGATGCAGCTGCGCGGGGAGGCGTTCAGTCCGGCGCAGAAGGCCCGCAACTTCGCGTACTACGAGGCGCTGACGGTCCGGGACTCCCCGCTGTCGGCGCACAGCCAGGCGGTGCTCGCGGCCGAGGTGGGGCAGCTGGAGCTGGCGTACGACTACCTGGCCGAGAGCGCCCTGACGGATCCGGCCGACCCGGAGCGCGACACCCGCGACGGCCTGCACCTGGCGGCGCTCGCCGGGACGTGGATCGGCCTGGTCGCCGGGTTCGGCGGGATGCGGCACCACGGGGACGCGCTCACGTTCGCGCCCCGGCTGCCGGGGCGGCTGACCGGGCTCTGCTTCACCGTGCGCTTCCAGCGGCGGCTGGTGCGCGTCGAGGTGGCGGCCGAGCGGGCCGAGTACCGGCTGCTGGACGGACCCGAGCTGGAGCTGTGGCACCACGGCGAGCCGTTCACGCTGACCCGGGACGCACCGGTCACACTGCCCGTACCCGAACCGCGTCCGCTGCCCAGGGCCGTCCAGCCGCCCGGACGCCGGCCGGTCCGCCGCACGCCCGAACCGCCCGAACCGCCCGAACCGCCCGAAGCACCCGAACCGCCCGACGACGAGGAGTGACCCCGCCATGCCGATCGCCACCGTCAACCCGGCCACCGGCCAGACCCTGGAAACCTTCGCTCCATTCAGCCTGGACGAGGTCGAACGGCGCCTCGCCCTCGCCGAGCGGACGTACGCGTCCTGGCGGACCACCGGCTTCCCCGAGCGCGCCCGGCTGCTGCACCGGGCCGCCGACCTGCTGGACGAACGGCAGGAGGACATCGCCCGCACCATGACGCTGGAGATGGGCAAGCCGATCGGCGCGGCCCGCGCGGAGGCCGCCAAGTGCGCCAAGGCGATGCGCTGGTACGCCGACCGCTCGCACACGCTGCTCGCCGACGAGCGCCCGGCGCCCGAGGACGTCGCCGACTCGGGCGGCACCGGCGCGTACGTGCGCTACCGGCCGCTCGGCCCGGTGCTCGCGGTGATGCCGTGGAACTTCCCGTTCTGGCAGGTGGTGCGGTTCGCGGCGCCCGCGCTGATGGCGGGCAACGTGGGGCTGCTCAAGCACGCGTCCAACGTGCCGCGCACCGCGCTGGCGCTGGAGGAGCTGTTCCTGGCGGCCGGCTACCCGGAGGGGTGCTTCCAGACGCTGCTGATCGGCTCCGCCGGGGTGGAGGGCGTCATCCGCGACCGTCGGGTGGCGGCCGTGACGCTCACCGGCAGCGAGGGCGCGGGCCGCGCGGTCGCGGCGGTCGCCGGCGACGAGGTGAAGAAGACCGTCCTGGAGCTCGGCGGCAGCGACCCGTTCCTGGTCATGCCCTCCGCCGACCTGCCCGCCGCGGTCGCCAAGGCCGTCACCGCGCGGGTGCAGAACAACGGCCAGTCCTGCATCGCCGCCAAGCGCTTCATCGTGCACGCCGAGGTGTACGCGGCGTTCCTCGCCGCCTTCACCGACCGGATGCGCGAGCTGGTCGTCGGCGACCCGATGGAGGAGGCCACCGAGGTCGGCCCGCTCGCCACCAGCCAGGGCCGCGCCGACCTGGAGGAGCTGGTCGCCGACGCGGTCGCGCAGGGCGCCGTCGTCGAGTGCGGCGGCGAGCGGCCCGAGGGCCCGACCGGCTGGTACTACCTGCCGACCGTGCTCTCCGGGGTGACGCCCGGGATGCGGATCCACCACGAGGAGGCGTTCGGCCCGGTCGCCACCGTGTACCGCGCGGAGAGCCTGGCGGAGGCCGTCGCGATCGCCAACGACTCGCCGTACGGCCTGAGTTCCAACGTCTGGACGACCGACCCGGCCGAACAGGCGGAGTGCGTCCGGGACCTGCAGGCCGGCGGGGTGTTCTTCAACGGCATGACCGCCTCGCACCCCGCCTTCCCGTTCGGCGGCACCAAGCGCTCAGGCTACGGACGGGAGCTGTCCGGGCACGGCATCCGCGAGTTCTGCAACATCACCACCGTCTGGAACGGCCGCTGACGCCGCACCCCCGCGGGGCCGGCGTCAGGCGAGGCGGTGCTGCGCCGCCTGGTGCCGGCCCCAGAACTGGGCGACCAGCCCGACGAAGGTGATGAACCAGATCAGTGCGAAGACCCCTGTCATCGCCGGGTGGTTGTCGTACTGCACCGCCACCATGAGCACCCCGATCGACAGTGCGACCAGGAACACCAGCGAGGTGTTGTGCTTCGCCGTCACGAAGTCGTAGAAGCGCCGGAACACGTTCGGCCGCTTCGGCCGCTTCCCCGCAGTCACGCCCTGGGCCATCTCGCCCACCTCCGCTCGCGATCGTCCCCCGCCCTCCGAGTATCGCCCCGCCCCACCGGGGCGGCAGCTCCACACCGGAAACCCCTTGCGGCGCCTTGCCAGCGTCGCGGCATGACCGATCCCGTCCCCACCGGCCCCGTCCCCGTCCCCGGCGTGCGCACCCCGCTCGGGGTGCTCCGCTTCTCGGCGGTGGTGGACGGCCACCGGGTACCCGGCGCGGCGGAGGAGGCGACGGCCGACGGTCTCCGCTGGTCGCACCCGCGCTTCGGGCTGGAGCTCGTGGTCAAGCCCTTCGAACCGCCCTGCTCGGACCCGGACCTGGCGCGGCCCGTGGACGGCTGCTGGGGCGCGGTCTGGCGGGTCACCGCGCACGAGCCGCTGCACCGGGTGCGCCTCGCCGCCGCGTTCGCCGCCGTGCCGCCGGGGGTCGAGGCGCAGTGGGACGGCGGCCAGGGCCTCACCGCGGTCGAGCTCCACGACGGGCGGACCGTGCTCCACCTGGGCGGGCCGGACGACGAGGACCTGTGCCTCCGGGCCGGCGCCGACGTCCCGGCCCGCTGGGGCGGGCTGCTGGAGCAGGTCTACCGGCGGTCGGCGAAGTGGGGCTCCGAGGTGCGGCCCGACCACCGGGGGCTGGCCTGGGTGCTGCCGCCGATGGAGCCCGGCGAGCACGTCCTGGTACAGGCCGCGGTGGCCTGGCGCGAGCTCCGGCCGGACGACCCGGAGGACGACATGTCGACCTGGTGGGCGGTGCTGGTGAACCCGGAGCACGTCCTCAGGGGCTGAGCGCCGCCCGGACGGTGCGGGTGAGCGCGGGGACGGCGGCACGCAGGTCGCCGTCGGGACCGGTGAGTTCGCGGGCCAGCGCGTCGTAGGTCTCGAAACCTGTCAGCGCGGCGAGCAGCGCGCCGGCGTCCTCGGGGGCGTCGGGCAGGCGCGCGGTGAGGACGCGGGCGCCCTGGTGGCGGCGGGCGTCGCGCTCCGCGACGACCCGGCCGGTCTCCTCGTCGAGCGCGGCGAGGGCACGCAGTCGGCGGGTGCACAGCCGGTCTGCGGCCCAGAAGTCGCCGAACGCGGCGACGAAGCCGTCGACCGCCTGCCACGGGTCGGCGGTGGTGAACACCTCGGGGAGCCGGTCCAGGCCGCCCTCGGCGGCGAGCGCGTCGCAGACCGCCTCCAGCAGGCCGGTGCGCGATCCGAACTGGTAGTACACGGTGGCGCGGGCGACGTCCGCCCGGCGGGCGACCGCGTCGAGCGAGAGCGCGCCGGTCTCGGCGAGGTGCCCGCGGGCGGCCTCGACGATCCGGGCGCGCGTCTCCTCGACGTCCGCCTGCCGCTGTCCCATCCGGTACGACCGGGGGCTCATCGCCTCGCCTCCACTGCGTCTGATCGAGCTGGTGAGACTGGCAGTATCCCCCGGACGGCCGGTCAGAGGATCACGCGGCCGCCGCTTACGTCCAGCGTCTGGCCGGTGATCCAGCCGGACGCGCCGGAGGCGAGGAACAGCGCGGCGTCGGCGATGTCCCGCGGTTCGCCGAGCCGGCCGAGCGGGTGCGCGGCGGCCACCTGGCGCTGCACCTCGGGCGGCATCTGCGCGGCGGTCCGCTCGGTGCGCACCGCCCCGGGGGCGATCGCGTTGACCCGCACACCGTCCGCGGCGACCTCGGCGGCGAGGTGGCGGGTGAGCATCAGCACCCCGGCCTTGGCGGCCGCGTACGCCGCGCTCGCACCGCCGGGCAGGCGGCCGGCTGTGGAGGCCATGGTGACGACCGAGCCGCGGCGCCGTCCGACCAGGCCGGGCAGGAAGGCGCGGACGGTGAGGAAGGTGGCGGTGAGGTTGCCGTCCAGGACCGAGCGCCAGTGCTGCTCGCTCTCCCGGACCGTCGGCACGGGGTGGCCGTCGCCGCCCGCGAAGGCGGCGAGCACCTCGACCGGTCCGAGCCGCTCGGCGACGGCGGCGGCCGCCCGGGCGAGCGCGTCGGCATCGGTGCAGTCGGCGGTGACGGCGAGCGCCTTCGCGCCGGCCGCGCGCAGCTGGTCCGCGACGGCGTCCAGCGCTGCGGTGTCGCGGCCGAGCACGGCGACGGCGGCACCCTGGCGGGCGAAGGCGCGGGCGGTCCCGGCGCCGATGCCCCGGCTGCCGCCGGTGATCACGACGACCTGGCCGGCCAGGTCGGGGTAGCGGGTGTCGTCCATGGTTCCTCACCCTTCGGTGCGGCGTGGTGGGTGTGGTTCACTGTTTTCAGTCATACAGCCTGTCTGACTGAATTGCCAAGGCCGACAGCGCGGCCACCGCCACCGTCGGCCCGCCGCCTTCCGGAAGGAACCACCGATGCGCATCGCCGTCCTGGGAGCCGCCTGCCGCACCGGCCGGCTCGTCACCGACCTCGCCCTCGCCGCCGGCCACCGGGTCACCGCCGTCGTCCGCGACCCCGCCAAGCTGCCCGCGTTCGCCCACGGCGCCCCCGAGGCGGTCCGGGCGGACGTCCAGCAGCCCGGCGCGCTGCGCGCCGCACTCACCGGGCAGGACGCCGTCGTCTCCACGCTCGGCACCGCGAGCCGCGCGGCCACCACCGTCTTCTCCGACGCCGCCCGCGAACTCACCGGCCTGCCGTGGCTGCGGCACGTCCTCGTGATGTCCTCGGCCGGACTGGAGAGCGACCACCTGCCGTTCGCCCAACGGGTGGTGACCCGGCTGGTGGTCGACCGCGTCTACCGCGAGGTGCACCACGACCTGCAGCGGATGGAGGGCGTTCTGGCCGCCTCCGACCTGCCGTGGACGGTCCTGCGCGTTCCGGTGCTCAAGGACGGCCCCGCCGCCCCCGAGCCCCTCACCGCCTATGACCGTCCGCTCCCCCGTGCCGGCACCGCCACCCGCGCCACCGTCGCCACCTGGCTGGTCGCCCACCTCTGCGACCCGGCGACCGTCCGCCACCGGATCGCCCTCGCCGACGGATGACCGGCCGACGGACGACCCGCCGACGGGTGATCAGCCGGCGCGTTCGCCCGCGGTGAGCAGCACCAGGCCGGCCGCCGACACCGCCAGGCCGCACCAGGACGCGGCGGGCAGCCGCTCACCGAGCACCACCACGCCCAGCACCGCCGCCACCGCAGGTTCGGCGAGGGTCAGCGCGGTGGCGGTCGCGGCGGGCGTGCGGCGCAGCCCGTACCCGAACAGGCGGTACGCGAGGAAGACCGTGAACAGCGCGAGGTAGCCGGCCACGGCGGCCCCGGCGCCGGTCGCCAGCCAGCGCGGGTCGAGGGCGAGCACCAGGGGGAGCACGGCCAGCCCGGCGCCGCCGAACAGCACGCCCATCACCGCGTCCGACGGCCGCCCGGCGCCGATCAGCCGCCCGCCGATCAGCGAGTACCCGGCGTACGCGAGCCCGGCTGCCGCCGCGAGCAGCACCCCCGCCAGGTCGATCCGCCCCGCGGCGCCGCCCAGCACCAGCAGCGCGCACCCGAGCACGGCGGCGGCCGTCCCGGCGGCCCAGCGGGCGGTCGGCCGGTGCCGGCCGGTGACCCGGGCGAGCAGGCCGGCGAAGACCGGGGCGCTGCCGAGGGCGATCACGGTGGCCACCGCGACGCCGGTGCGGGCGACGGCCGGGTAGAACGCCACCGGGTACCCGGCCACCGCCGGGACGCCGGCGGCGAGCAGCCACCGTTCGCGGCGGGTCCAGGTCGGGCGGGGGCGGCCGGCCAGGGAGGTCAGGTAGAGGAGCACGCCGCCGAGGGCGAGGCCCGCGCAGCCGATCGCGGCGGCGGGCGCCCCGGCGGGGGCGAGGGACGCGGTGGTCCCGGTGGTGCCCCACAGGACGGCGGCGCCGAGGACCGGCGCGGGGCCGGTCCGCAGGTCGGCGCGGGCAGGGGTGGGCGGGGAGGTGCGGTTCGGCACGGCGGTGACTCCTCCGTCGTCGCGGGCGTTCGGGATCTGCTCCGGAACGGGCGCACGGCGACGGGCCCCTCCGCGGGGCCGTCACACGGGTCGGATCGTCGCGCGCCCGGTCAGCCCGCGAGCGGCGGCAGGACGACGTGCCAGTAGCTGTTCACCCGGCGATCGTACCCGTCCGGCGGGCGCGGCCCGGGTCCGGCGGCGGGTACACGATCAGGTGTGGAGATCCGTCCGATGCTGGCCACGGCGAGTACGCGCCGCGCTTTCGACGAGCGCTGGGTACTGGAACGGAAACTCGACGGCGTCCGGGCCCTCGCCGAGCGGGACGGCGACCGGGTGCGGCTGTGGTCCCGGACCGGCAAGGCGTTGGAGGCCGGCTACCCGGAGCTGGTCGCGGCGCTCGCCGCCCAGCCCGTCCCGCGCTTCACCGTGGACGGCGAGATCGTCGCCCTCGACGGGGACGTCACCAGCTTCGCGCTGCTCCAGCAGCGGATGGGCCTGCAGGACCCGGTCCTCGCGGCGGCCAGCGGCGTCGCCGTCACGTACTTCCTCTTCGACGTGGTCTCCCTGATGGGGCACGACACCACCGCGCTGCCGCTGACCGACCGCAAGGCGCTGCTCGCCGAGTCGATCGCCTTCGCCGGCCCGCTGCGCTACACCGAGCACCGGCGGGCGCCGGCCGGGCCGGCGCCGCTCGCCGCGGCGTGCGCCGCGGGCTGGGAGGGGCTGATCGCCAAACGCGCGGACAGCCGGTACCTGCCGCGCCGCTCGGCGGACTGGCTGAAGCTCAAGTGCGAGGCCGGGCAGGAGCTGGTGATCGGCGGGTTCACCGACCCGGCGGGCTCCCGGGCCGGCTTTGGCGCGCTGCTGCTCGGCTACCACGAGGGCGGACGGCTGCGGTACGCCGGCAAGGTCGGCACCGGCTTCGACACCCGGACGCTCCACGCGCTGCGCGCCGTCCTGGACGGGCTCGTCCGCGCCGACAGCCCGTTCGGCGAGGACGTGCCGGTGCGCCGACCGCACTGGGTCGAGCCCCGGCTCGTCGCCCAGGTCGCGTTCACCGAGTGGACGCAGGACGGGCGGCTGCGCGCCCCGCGCTTCCTCGGACTCCGCCACGACCGTCCGGCCGGCGAGGTCGTCCGCGAATGACCGGCCGTCAGCCGGTCGCGGCCGCCTCCTCCGCCACCGCTTCGGTCTCCGCAGGCTTCTCCG
This sequence comes from Kitasatospora terrestris, assembly GCF_039542905.1. Classification (NCBI taxonomy): domain Bacteria; kingdom Bacillati; phylum Actinomycetota; class Actinomycetes; order Kitasatosporales; family Streptomycetaceae; genus Kitasatospora; species Kitasatospora terrestris. Next base: position 7,651,963 of record NZ_BAABIS010000001.1, on the reverse strand, counting down.
GCTCCGCCGGCAGCGTCCGCACCGAGCGCAGCCCCAGCAGCGCCAGCGCACACGGCACCGCGACCGCCGACATCGCCACCAACCCCGTCCGCACGCCCACCACCTCCGTCAACGGGCCCGCCAGCGCGAGACCCAGCGGCATCAGCCCCGCCGACAGCAGGTGGTCGAAGGAACTCACCCGCGACAGCGACCGCTCCGGGATGTGCGTCTGCAGGGCGGTCTCCCACAGCACGAAGAACACCGACACCGCGACACCCGTCACCGCCTCCAGCACCGCGATCAGCACCACCGGACCGCCGCAGCCGATCACCACCGCCTGACAGGACGCCACCGCCAGCGCCGCGGCCGCCACCACCATCGGACGGTCCGGGCGCAGCCGGTACAGCCACAGGTCCCCGGCCAGCGCGCCGACCCCGAACGCGGCCGTCACCAGCGCCCAGCTGTTCGCGCCGCCCCACTCGCGGTCCGCGAGCACCGGACCGAGCACGAACACCGCCGGCAGCACCACCACGTGGTACATCGACATCCCCGCCATGCCCGCCCACACCCACGGGCGGCTGCGCACCTCGTCCCAGCCCTCGCGCAGCTCCCGCAGGAACGGCTCCCGCTCCGCCGGACGGTCCGCCGGACGCGCCACCCCCAACCGGGCCAGGAAGACCGCGCTCACCGCGAAACTCACCGCGTCGAACGCCAGCGCACCGCCCGGACCGACCGCCGCGATCAGCCCTCCCGCGACCGCCGGACCCACCACCACGCTGCCCGACATCACCACCCCGCGCAGCGCGTTCGCCTCACGCAGCCGCTCCGTCGGCACCAGCAGCGGCAGCAGCCCGCTCGACGCCGGCGTGAAGAACGCCGTCGCCGCCCCCGACACCGCCATCAGCGCGACCAGCTCGCCCACCCCGCAGCGGCCCGCCAGCAACAGCGCCGCCGCAGCCGCCTGCACCGCGAACCGCGCCGCGTCCGCCACCAGCATCACCCGGTGCCTCGGCAGCCGGTCCGCCCACACCCCGCCGACCGGCACCAGCAGGAGCAGCGGCACCAGCCCCGCCGCCGTCACCCACCCCACGTCCGCCGCCGAACCGCCCACCGACAGCACCGCGAACGGCAGCACCACGAACGTCACCCGGTCACCCAGCACCGACAGCGACTGCCCGAAGAACAACCGGGCGAACAACGGCTCGTCACGCAGAACCGACGGCAGGGCGAGTCTCACGGCAACACCGATCACGAAGCAGCAGGCAGGGCAGCCCACGACGCTAGACCAGCTCCCCGCCCCGCGGCACCCGCTTTTCCGCCGGGCTCGGAGTCGAGCGCCACGCGGTACCGCTCCGCGTCCCCGATCCCTGGCAAAGGGCGTTCCCCGGGCCCTGGGTGCCCTGGCCGGTCACGAGGCAGCCGACCGCCCGGCCGTCGAGGTAGGGGGCGGGGCGGTCGCGGAGCTCCTCCAGGTGGTCGAGGGCGTTCCTCAGCAGGCCGGAGACGGATCCGTGGCAGCAGGGCGATCCCAGCAGCAGGCCGTCTGCGGCGGCGACGGACCCGACCAGGTCGAGGGCCGCGCCGTCGGATGCCGCACCGGGGGTCCCGTGGAGCGGGAGGCGGAGGCGTTCACCGGTGAAGAGGTCCACCCGTGCGCCCAGCGCCTCGGCGTGGGCCGCCGCTCGGCGCAGCAGGCGCTCGGTGGACGAGGGGGTGGACGCGCTGCCGCACAGCGCGGCGATTCTGACCGGGCCTGTCATGGCGGCTGCCCCGCTTTCTGCTGGTCGGTTCGGATGCGGCGCGCGCGGCCGGATGCGGCGCGCGCGGCCGGACGCGGCGCGCGGCGGTCGCCGTCAGCCGGCGGCGGCGCATTCGGCGCTGAGGGCCTCCAGTTCCTCCCGGTCGGCGCCGGGCAGGGCGAGGGCGCGCCGGTAGTCGGCGAGGGCGAGGTCGGGGCGGCCGTCGGCCTGGTGGGCGATGCCGCGGTTGAGCAGGACGTCGGGGTCGTCGCCGATCAGGTCGAGGAGGGTGGTGAGGTCGGTGACGGCGTCCGGGTGGCGGCCCTGCGCGTGGTGGACGACGGCGCGGTTGAGGAGCGCGGCGGGGTAGTCGGGGTCGAGGGCGAGGGCGGCGTCGAGCGCTTCGCGGGCCCGGTCGAGTTCGCCGCACTGCAGGGCGACGGTGCCGCGCATGCAGAGCAGTCGGGGGTCCAGCGGGCGCAGGGCCAGCCCGGCGGTGACGTCGGCGTCCGCGGCCTCGAACTCCTCCAGGTCAAGGAGGAGTTCGGCGCGGGCGAGCCGGGTGTCGAGGTCGTCGGGTTCCATCTCCAGGACGTAGCCGAAGTCGGCGAGCGCACCCTTGGTGTCGCCGGCCTCGACGCGGGCGGTGCCGCGGTTGTAGTACAGCTCGGGGAAGGGCGGCGCGAGCTCGACCGCGCGGTCGTAGTCGGCGAGGGCGGCGTCGAAGTCGCCGCGGGTGCGGTGGATCCGGGCCCGCTCGGAGAGGTAGTCGGTGTAGTAGGGGTCGAGTTCGACCAGCGTGGAGTAGTCGGCGTACGCCTCGTCCAGCCGGTCGGTGGCGGTGAGCAACCGGGCCCGGTTGTAGAGCAGTTGGGAGCGGTGCAGCCGCCACTGCGCGTCGGTGAGCTTCGCGTCGAGCCGGGCGATGCAGGACTCGACCAGCTCCAGGGCCCGGCCGAGGTTGCCGCGGTGCATCTCGACCAGGGCGAGGCCGTTGTCGTGGAAGACGCTGTAGGTGAGCCGGTCGGCGGGGTCGGGGAGGATGCTCGCGATCGCGACGGCGTTGTTCTGCCAGCGCAGGGCGAGGTCGTGGTCGCGGGGCCGCAGGAAGCGGGTGTGCAGCATGGCGATGGAGTAGCTGGTCATCATGTGGACCTTGGGGTCCGTGAACCGCTGGATGACGTCGAGGTAGAGGTCCATCGACTGCTCGTGGCGGCCGAGCGGGATGCAGGCCGCGGCCGCCTGGTGGGTGAACTCCCAGAAGTCGTGCGGGTGGACGTCCGGGTCGGTGACGGCGCGGCCGCGCAGGCCGAGGTCGATCACCGCCGCCGAGAACCCGACCTCCACGCAGTGCCGCTGGGCCGCGAGCAGCGCGGTGCGGCCCGCCCCGGAGGGGTCGCTGCCGTGCTCGCGGTGGTACGTCAGCGCGCCGACCCGCACGCCCGGGTGGAGTTCGGCGGCCTCCAGCTCCTCGGCGCGCCGGTCGTGCAGGTGGGCCCGCAGCTCGGGCGGTGCCTGGCGGTAGGCGCGCAGCTCGGCGGGGTCGTCGGACGCGCAGTCGCCGCGGACGTACGCGCGCGCCAGCTCCTCGTCCGTGCGCACCGGCGGTTCTGCGCTCGACCCGTCCGCTTCCCGGGCCCGTTCGGCGCAGCGTTCGAGGGCGCGGTGGAGTTCCTCGGGCAGGTCGCCGGTGCCGGTGCGGACGGTCAGCCGCAGTCGGGCGGGGTCGGCCCGGCGCAGCAGGAGGGCGACCACTTCCTGGGTGGTCGGTTCGGCGCGGTCCACCTGGTGGAGGACGAGGTGCGGCGCGGGTTAGCCGGCCGTGTGCAGTCGGGCGGCGTGGGCGATCAGGAAGGAGACCACGCCCTGGCTCATGCAGCGGATCATCCCGGCGCCGAAGAACCGGGTGCGCTCCTCGAACGTGGACTCGATCGCCAGGGTCTGCGGCGCGGGGCCGATCAGGTCCGCCAGGTCGGGCATCCCGTACAGCAGCTCCACGCGGTGGAAGTCCACCAGGTCGGGCCACCGGCGGACGGCCTCGGGCAGCACGGCGCGCAGCACGGTGTCGACCCCGGTGTACGGCCCGCGCAGACGCCCGTGGCAGCCGGCGACGATCTCGCTGGCGGCAGGCTGCGCCGACTGCGGCGGCACCGCCGGGAGCTCGCTGACGATCCAGCGGTGACTGGGCATGTCGGTTCACCCTTCCATCGGGACGGTCGGAGTCGGTGCGGCCACGGGCGCCGCGGCGGACCCGCGCCCGGCGGGCCGGCGCTGCTCGCGGCGCTTGCGGCGGGCGAGGACGATCAGCGTGGCGCCCTGGGCCGCGTTCAGGAGCAGGGACAGCAGCGAGTCCCAGAAGTGCGCGTCGACGCGTCCGGAGCCGAGGGCGTGGGCGGCGATCCGCAGGTAGTCGAGGGTGATCGGGATGCTGGCGAAGGCGGTGATCCCCACCAGGACGCAGAACCCGAGCACGATGAACGGCCCGTAGAAGGTGCCGACCCGGCGGTCCTGCTCGGTCCACTGGTTCTCGTCGACCTGCCGCTCCGGACGGCCCAGCAGGCGCCAGATCCGGTTCCGCAGCACGGCCTTGGCGGCGTCGTGCAGGTCGTAGCAGTGCAGGGCGGTGGCGAAGACGTAGTACAGGTCGGTGCGCAGGTACAGCTGGAACTGCCAGCAGATCCGCATCACCACGGTGAAGCCGAGGGCGAGGCAGACCCGGCCGGTGGTGGAGAGGACGCCGTCGGCGTCGCGGCCGGCCTGGGCGATCAGGCCGAGTGCGGCCAGCACCACGGCGTCGCAGAGCATGCCGGCCAGGAACGGCAGGTAGCGCTTGCGGCGCTCGACGCTGAGCAGTCCGTTGGTCTCGGTCTCGGCCACGATGTAGGTCAGCCGGTTGCTCAGCCGCAGCTTGGTCGGCAGGCCCAGCCGGCGGCCGGCCAGGATGTGGAAGCCCTCGTGGGCGAGCAGCAGCGGCACCTGCCCGAAGGTGATCACCAGTTGGACCACCAGCAGCGACCTGACGAAGAAGATCTGCGACGGGTGCGGGCGCAGGTCGTCGTGCCCGGCGAGGGTCACCGACCACAGCGCCACGACCGCCAAGTAGCAGCACCACGCCACCGGGGAGAACGCCGCGCGGCCCAGCCCGCGGAACCGGACGGGCGCCGCGGGGGCGTCCGCCTGCTCGGCCCCGGCGTCGCGGACGAAGCCCAATTCACGGATCGTGTCGAGGAAATCCTCGACGTCGACCTCTTCCTCGAAGGTCTCCTCGTACCACTCGGCCGCCCGGTCCGGGGGCATCCCCTCGGCGATCCTCCGGAGCAGCTCCGCGCCGTCCGCCGGAAATACCGCGTACGAGCCGGTGTCGAGTCGGCCGACCAGCACCTCGTCGCCTTCCGGAACGAAACTCAACTCGTGCAGCGCGATGGTCGATTCGCTCACGGTGCTCCAAAACCTCGAATGAACCGATCTGCCCGGCATTCGGGCCGCACCCGCGCGCACCGGACGGATCCGGTGCGCGCGGGTGGACTCACGGGGTCACCGTCAGGCGTTGACGGAGTACGGACACTGGCACGCCGCCGAGGTCAGGCGCACATCGCCGGTCCGGCGGACGGTGATCTTCTTGGCCGTCTTCTTCAGTGCAGCAGTCGACTTCACAAGAACCTCCCTGCTCGCTGTTGTCCCGACCGGACGGCCGGGCGGGAGCAACCCTGCCCGTTTGAATATGACACGTCAATAGACGCGGTGTGAACTACGATGAACCACGGAGATCCAATTCCGGGACGCCCGTGATTGAGCTGCTGCGTTTCGCCTTCGAACCGACGGAAATTCCCTGACGGTCCGTCAGGAAGGCGAGTGGTAATCCTTTCTGGAGATACCGGAAGGAATGCCCGGGAAAACGCGCTGCCCCTGGTGCGCGTGGTGCCGGAACGGCGGGTGGGCCGACGGGCCGGCTCCCGCACCCGCAACCGAGCAGCCGCACCACGCGCGGATCACGGGCCCCGAGGCGCCCGGGGACGGCACCACGGGGTGCCGGCGGCCGGCTGCGGGCACGGCCGCACGATCGCCGGACCCATCGGGTTGCGGCCGGTCGGCCGTCAGCCCAGCAGCAGCATCGCGACACCGGGGCAGCGCGCCATCGGGGACCCGATCGCCCTTGCGCCACCGGCGCCCGATTCCTGCACCGCCGCACGGCCCCCGTCATGACGACTCGCCCGGCCGCGGCCCGGAGTGACCCGAATGCCCGTTCCGACGGGCAGTCACGGGAAGGTGACCCTACGTTGCCTTTCGAGGGGGCTTCCCGATGAGAGGTGCGCATTCCGATGGCAGGTAAGTTCGAGCTGTACGTGGACGAGTCCGGCAACCACCGCTTCCGCCTCAAGGCGAGCAACGGGGCGATCGTGGTGACGGGCGACCCGGAGGAGAGCCGGGAGCAGTGCCTGAAGAGCATCGAGTCGATCCGCAAGCTCGCGCCGTACGCGCAGCTGCAGGAGGCCTGACCGGGCTCGACGACGAGGGCGCCGGCCGCGATGTCGCGGTCCGGCGCCCTCGGCGTGCCGGCGGGTGCCGGCGGGGTGGTGGGGCGGTGGGGTCAGTACACGCTGACGCCGTAGGCGCTGAGCGCCTCGGTGACCGGCTGGAAGTACGTGGTGCCGCCGCTGCTGCAGTTGCCGCTGCCGCCGGAGGTGAGGCCGTGGGCGGTGTTGCCAGAGTAGAGTGCGCCGCCGCTGTCGCCGGGCTCGGCGCAGACGGTGGTCTTGATCAGGCCGCGGACGGTGCCCTCGGCGTAGTTGACGGTGGCGTTGAGGGCGGTGACCTTGCCGCTGTGCACCTTGGTGGTGGAGCCGCTGCGGTAGACGGTGGCGCCGACCGACGGGGTGGAGGCGGCGGTGATCCGCCGGGTGGTGCCGTTGTAGAGGTCGACGGCGGACGGGGGGACGGTGCCGTTGGTGTACTTCACCAGCGCGAAGTCGTCGCTCGGGAAGCGCGAGTTGCTGGTGGTGCCGAGCTTGGTGGTCTGCCCGCTGTTGGCGTACCAGGTGGAGACCACGTTGCCGCAGTGGCCGGCGGTCAGGAAGTAGTACGTGGAGCCGGAGCGCACGTTGAACCCGAGCGAGCAGCGGTAGCCGCCGCCCCAGATCGCGTCGCCGCCGGCCAGCCGGGTGGACAGGGTGTCGGCGGTGCGCTCGACGCGGACGGCCTGGCCGAGGCCGCGGGCGGTGTGCTGGAGGCGCTCCAGGGCGGCGCCGGTGACGGTGGCGTCGGCGGTGACCACCACCTGGTCGGTGGCGGGGTCGACGGCCCACGCCGTCCCGGGGATCGCGGCGGAGCGGTCGAGTTCCGCGGTGGCGGCCTGCAGCTGGGTGCCGCTGCGGGTGACGGTGCGCGGGACGGCGCCGGTGGCGCGGACGGCGTCGGCGGCCGCCCGGTCGGTGACGGTGACGACGAGCCGGCCCGCGTCGTCGAGGTAGGAGCCGGCCGTCCGGTCGGCGCCGAGGCGGGCGTCCAGGTCGGCGGCGACGGCGTTCGCGCGCTCGGCGGAGAAGGGGGTGGTGGGGGCGGCTTGGGCGGGCAGGGCGAGAGCGGTACCGGTGAGCAGGGTCGCGGCGGCGGTGACGAGGACGGCGGCGCGACGGCTGGTGCGGCGGTTCCTCATGCGGGTCTCCCTCGGTCCGGCGGTTGGGGGCCGGCGGTGCGGGCACGACCGGACGGCGCATGCCCGGGATCGACTGTGGGGAAGTGTCGAACTGTCACATGTCCACGTCAAGGGGGTCGGCCGAGGATTCGCCAAGCCGCCCGCGGCTCTGCACACACCGGTCCGCGTGCGCAAGGGATCTTCGCGAATGCCTCACAAGCGGCACCTGTCCCCGGTCGCCGTGCCATGCCTAGGCTCGGCAGATCCTCCCGAATCGTGGAAGCCGAAAGACACCCATGAGCTACTGCGCGCCGTGCCGGCGCTACCTCAACGGCGCACTCTCCTGCCCCGGCTGCGGCGCCCGGGCCACCGCCGGCCCCGGGCCGGACACACCGCACGGGCCCGGGCCGGACGGGCAGCACGGGCCCGTGCCGGACGCGCCGCACGCACCCCACGAGCCGTACGCGCCGCACCGGACCCACTCGCCGGACGCGCCCTACGCGCCGCACCCGCCGGAGGCGTCGACCGCCCCGCTGCCGTCCGTCCGGCCGTCCGGCTCCCCCGCGCCGGCCCCCGGTGGCGGCACCCGACGCCGCCGCCCGTCCGGCCACGCGGGCCGGCGGATCGCCATCCTCACGGCCGCCGGGCTGGTCCTCGGCGGCGCCGGTGTCCTCGCCGCCGCGAACACCGACACGGGTACGGATCCGGCCCAGCCCGCGCCCACGTCGCAGCCCGACCGGCTCCCGCAGCCCTCCGTCTCGACCGCCCTGCCGCTCCCGAGCAGCAGCGCCAAGCCGAGCGCCAGCACGGCCAAGCCCTCGCGCAGCGCGAGCAGCACCGCCAAGCCCAGCGGCAGCGCCACCCCGACCTCGGCCGCGCCTACGACCGCCACTCCCACCACCGCCGCGCCTCCGACCCAGGCGACCACGCCGCCGAGCCCGAAGCCCTCGCCCTCCCCCACCTGCACCCCGGTCCTGTTCTGGTGCCGCTGAGGCCCGGCGGACCCGCCCCGCGCTGATCCCCGCTCAGCCGCCGGACGTACCGGAGCCCCCGGACGTACCGGGGCCGCCGGACGCACCCGAGCCGCCGGGCACCAGCAGGACGGCGAGCTCGCCGAGCAGCCGGAAGAGCGTGTCGGTCCGGTCGCCGCGGCACTCGGTCGGCAGCAGGATCCGGACCGCGTCGACCAGCAATCGGTGCGGCCGTCCGTCGCCGAGGGCGCAGATCCAGGCCAGCGCGCCGAACAGGGCCGCCGAGGCCAGCGGCTCGGCCTCGGCCCACCGCTCGGCCGCCGTCCGCAACGCGCCGACCAGGCGCAACCCCCGTTCCCGGTCGCCCGCCTGCACGGCCGCCCAGGCGAACGCGGTCGCCAGGGCGACACCCGGAAGTGACACGTCCTGCAGGGCCTCGTCGGCCAGCTCCTCGATCTCCTCCTCCACGTCCTCGAACATCTCCGCGACGAGCTCGGCCGAGGGACCTCCCGAGGGAGTGCCCGGCGGACCGCCCGACGGACCGAACCAGGCGGAGGCCAGCACGATCGCCAGCCGCGCCACCAGCTCCACGTCGTCCTGCGCCCTGCCGCCGCCCGGGGCCCGGCCCAGCAGCCCTGCCGCCTGCCGCAGGAACTCCGCGGTGTCCGGTTCGCCCGCCAGGCCGCCGACCCAGAGCGCGGTGGAGTCGAGGGCGAGCCGGTCGGCGTCGCCCAGTCCTTCGGCGTCCGCCGTCGCCCGGGCCAGCCACTGCCGGTGCAGGTCGACGCGCCCGGACATGACCGCGATCAGTGCCGCCAGGACGTGCGCGAGGCTCCGGCCCGGCCCGTCCTCGCCCTTCAGCGTGTCGCCGTCCACGACCTCGCCGGCGGCGGTGGTCGCGAGGTCGTGCAGGCCCAGGTGGGCCGCCGCCCAGCCGGCGAGCAGGCCGAGCATGATCCGGTCGCCGACCCCGGTGCCCTCGGCGCGGGCCGCCTCCAGGGCGCGTTCCAGGTACGGCCGTCCCTGCTCCGGCTCGCCGGTCCGGCCGGCGAGCCAACCGAGCGCGGCCAGGCCCATGCCCTTCTCGCCGGCCTCCAGGTCGTCGAAGGCCGGTGCCAGCGTGGTGATCAGTTCGGCCAGGCGTCCCTCCGGGGCGCCCCGGGTGCCCGCCCACGCGCCGGCGACCCGCACGATCCGTTGGTCCTCGTCGTCGAGTTCGCGGCTCTCGGCCAGCCGGACCAGATCGGCCGCCCGGTGCGGCAGCCCGGCGGCCGCGTACAGCGTCGCCGCCACGGTCAGGACGAACGCGTGGCCCGCCTCGTCGCCGTCCGCGACGGCCCCGGCGAGCGCCAGGACCCGGTCCAGCTGGCCGCTTCCCCCGTCCGGCAGGCCCAGCCGGGCTCCCACCCAGGCGGCTCCGACCGCGAGGACGGCCCTGAACGGGTCCGACTCCTCCTCCGGGTCCGCGTCGTTCCGCACGGCCCCGCGCTGCGCGTCCTGGATCAGCCGGGCGTGCCTCGCCGCGCCCGGCCGGTCCCCGGCGCGGTCGAGCGCGAACGCGTACCCCGCGCCGGCCGCGGTCCGGAGGGTGCTGTCGGTGAGCGAGCGCAGCAGGTGCGGGACCGGCCGGAGGCAGCGGGCGGCCCGCCGACGCTCGCCGCACTGTTCGGCCACCAGAGCGAGCCCGGTCAGGGTGAGCAGTTCGCCGAGCGGGTTGCCGTGGACGGTGCGGGCCAGGTCGAACGCCCGGTCCAGCAGGCCGGCGGGGTCCGGCAGCGCCCAGCCGGTCACCGCGACCGTGGCCGTGCCGACCGGTCCGTCGAGCGTCACCCGGCCGTCGAGCGGGCCTGGTTCGACCCGGGCGGCGGTGACCCGCAGCCGGTCGCCGTCGATCCAGGCGCGGACGGGGCCCTCGGTCCGCAGCCGTGAGAGCCCGGCCAGCGGCAGCGCGCCGAGGGTGAGTTCGGCGGTCGGCCGGACGGCGCCCGGTCGGAGCAGACCGAGATCCACCGCGGTGGCGGGCAACTCCAGTCGGACGTGCGCCAGTTCGCGGTCGGCGGCGGTGGAGACCCGGCGGCTGTCGTCGCCGGACAGCTCCTCCAGGCGGCGCAGCGCGGCCAGTGCGACGGGCAGGTCGGCACTGCGGGCGAGCGCGCCGAGGTCGCCGATGCCGATCTCGCGGATCCGCGGGTCGGCTTCGGCGAGCAGCCGGGTCAGGTCGGCGGGCAGGTCGCCCTCGGTGATCGCGCGCCGGGGGCTGCGGGCCACGTACAGGCTCTTGCGGACGCCGAACTCCCAGCGGTCCGGGGTCTGCCGGGGGGATTCGGCGCGGACCCGCTCGGCGACGTACTCGTACAGCTCGCCGAGCGAGACCAGGCCGTCCTCGTCCCGGTCCGCGTCGCCGGAGCGGATGCCCTCGACCAGGGCGCTGGTGAAGACCGAGGCGGTGGGCTCGCCGTGCCGGCCGGTGCCGTCCTTCTCCAGGGCCCACTCGGTGGCGCTGGAGGCGGTGAGCACGGCGAGGCCGCGGCCGCCGGAGATCGCCTCGCCGACCCGCTCGCCGAGGTCGAGGGCGTCGGTGGAGCGGGCGAGCGTGCCGCGGGCGAACGCGCCGGCGAAGCAGCAGTCGAGCAGCAGCAGGGCGCTGGACGCCCGCCCGGCCCGCATCATGCGCAGGACGGCCGCGCTGTCGACGCCGGTCGACACCAGGCGCTGCGGGCGGGTGTTGCTCGCCGCGAGGTAGAGCCCGCCGCCGTCGTCCTTGAGGCCGTGGCAGCCGAAGTGCAGCAGGACGTCGTCCTGCCGGCCGCTGCCGGCGAGCAGTTCCTCCAGGTGCTCGGCCACTTCCCAGCTGCGCGGGTTGGCCAGCACCTCCACCTCGAAGGCGCCGAGCGAGGGGTCGGCCAGGACCTCGGCCAGCGCCTCGGCGTCCCGCAGCGGGGTGGCGAGGGCGGGGAGGCGGTCGTCCAGGTACGTGTCGACGGCGACGAGCAGTGCCCGGCGGCGGCCCGGCACGCCCTCAGTCCCTGCGGACGGCGGCGACGAACGCCTCCACGGCCCGCTCCTGCTGCTCCGCGGTGGCGTCGCCGAGCACCAGGGTGGCATCGCCGACCGTCAGTTCGACGGTCCGCTCGGGTCGCCGTTCCCGCCAGGCCCGCAGCACCTGGACGACGGTGCGCAGCAGCGCCGCGGAGGCGCCCATCGCCACGACCAGTTCGCCGACGGTGCCGCCGTCGACGGCCCGGGCGCCGTCCGGGGCCTCGGTGCGGGCCCGCGCCACCTCGGTCACCGGGGTGTCGAGCAGCTCGGTGCGCACCGCCGCGGTCAATTCGTCGAGTTCCTCCGGCTCGGCGCCGAGGTCGTCCAGCCGTATGCTCATCGTCACATCTGACACACCGCCACATGTTGCCACAGCACCGCCGCGCCGAGTCACCCGTTGTCCCCAACTCCGGTGAGGGAAGGGCGACACGGCCTACCGGACGACCGGGGAGGCGCGGCGGGTGCGGTATACCTGCGGGGGAACGGAGAGGCAGGTGGCCGCGGTGATCCGTCGGCGGGTGCTGGTGTCGGGGCTGGTGCAGGGCGTGTTCTTCCGGGACACCTGCCGCCGGGAGGCGGCCGGTGCCGGTGTCGCCGGCTGGGTGCGCAACCTGCCGGACGGGCGGGTGGAGGCGGCGTTCGAGGGCGAGCCGGAGGCGGTGGAGCGGATGATCGCCTGGTGCCGGCGCGGACCGAGCCGCGCGGTGGTCGGCGACGTCCGGGTCTCCGACGAGGAGCCCTCGGGCGCCTCCGGCTTCGAGGTCACCGGCTGAGGCACCTCCCTACCGCTTCGACAGTGCGGGGTAGCCGGGCAGCGGCGGGACGTCCCAGGCGGCGGCGACCCGGTCCAGCAGGCCGCGCATCGTGGCGGCGAACGCGGGGTACTCGGTCAGCCCGGCGGCCTGGCGCCAGCGGTGGACGAGCAGTTGGCGGACGGTGGCGACGGGCCGCCGGGTGCGGTGCAGCGGCCGGTCCTCGGCGCTGCGGGCGAGCAGCCGGACGGTGGCGTCCACCGTCCACACGGCGACGGCCTGCCGGATCCCGGCCTCCCAGACCGTGTCGTCCGCGAGCCGCGGGTACCGGCCGACGACCTCGGCGCGGTAAGCCCGTTCGGCGGCGTCGGCGAGGTCGGCGGGGAGGTCGAAGACGCACCAGCAGGTGGAGAACGGCATCCGGCAGTACGCGGCGGTGAGGAACACCGACTGGTAGCCGCAGGTCTCGAAGTCGATCAGCCGCAGGCCGCCGGCGGTGATCAGGTTGTTGTCGGGGCAGGTGTCGCCGGGGGTGAACGCGGGGTAGTCCGCGCCGCCGGCCGTGCCGATCGCGGCGAGTTCCCCGGCCAGGCCGGGTTCGACCGCGAGGCCGGCGGCCTCCAGCAGCTCGGGCAGCGATGCGGCGTTGCGGGCCTGCCACGGGTCGAGCGACCAGATCGGCAGCGCGGTGCGGGCGTAGCGGAGCGCCGACGCCTCGAACTCCCGTCGCCGGTCGACGGAGGCGGCGCCGAGCGCGCCGAGGCCGCGGGCCCAGGCGAGCAGCGCGTCCCGGACGGCGTCCGGGTCGTCGCCGAGCAGCAGGTCGGCGAGGGTCGGGGCGGTGCCCAGGTCGGTCATCACCAGGATCGGCCGGTCCTCGTCGGGGAGGGCGGCGAGCAGGTCGGGGCCGCCGAGGCCGAGCGCGAGTCCGGCGGCCTCGGCGGCGAACGCGCGCAGGGCGCCCTCCTCGTCGGCGAACGCCTTGAGGACCACCGTTCCGCCGTCGGCCGTCCGGCAGCGCAGGACGGTGCTGCGCGGGCTGCCGCCGAGGTCGAGGGGGTCGCTCAGGGTGGTGCCCAGAGCCCGGCCGGCCGAACGCGTGATCGTCTCCACCCGCGCCATCCTGGCAGGTTCACGCCCGCTTGGGCACCCGTATCAGCCTGCCGCCCCCGGCAGCCGCCGGGGGCGGTGCCGTCCGGCCGCGGTGGCCAGCGCGAGGGCCGCCAGCGCCTCGGGCGCGCCCGCCTGGCCGCGGACCCCGGGGAAGGCGTTCACGTCGACGACCACCGGCCGCCCGCCCGCGTCCAGGACGTCCACGCCGTACACGTCCAGCCCGAACGCCTCTCCGCAGGAGAACGCCAACTCCCGGTAGCCGTCCGGCAGTCGGTCGAGGTCCAGGCTCCGGGAGGCCCGCACCGGGCCGTCCGCCAGCTCGGAGTGGCGCAGCTCGGCGAAGAGCCGGCCGCCGACCACCCACAGCTTGTGGTCCCAGCCGTCCGCCGGGGCCGGCTCCTGCACCACCACGTCCTCGCCCGGCCACCGCTCGGCGAGCTCCGCCAGCTGCCGCGCCGAGGAGACCAGGGCCACCAGGTCCTGCTTGCTGCTGCGCCGGCTCTTCACCACCACCGGCCGCCGGTAGGCGAGTCGGTCGACCGGGCCGGCGTGGGAGGTCTCGGCGAACGGCAGTCCGGCGTCGCGGGCGCACCGCGCCATCGCCACCCGGTCCTGGCAGAACCCGGTCGAGGCGGCGGAGTTGAGGACGGGCGTGCCGGACTCCTCCAGCCGCCGGGCCTGTTCGAGCGCGGCCGGTGTCCGGGCCTTGAGCAGCACCACGTCGCAGCCCTCCCCCGCCGGCACCACCCGGTGGCCGCCGGCCCGCAGCACCTGCGCCGCGCCGGCCAGCAGCGGATGGTCCGGCGCGGGGGTCAGCAGCCCGACGGCGACCGTCACGACGCGGCCCGCACCGAGGGGACCGGCACCGGGACCGACGGCCAGGAGGAGCCGTTGGTCGCCAGCCGGACCACCGTCCGGGCCACCGTGGAGACCGCGTCCGGCACCTGTCGGAAGCTCGGGAAGTCGTTGACGTCGACCACCACCGGGCCGTCCGGGCCGAGCAGGATGTCCACGCCGTACAGGTCGAGCCCGAACACCTCGCCGACCTGCGCGGCCACCGCCGCGACCTCCGCGCCGAGCGCCACCGGCCGCTCCCGGTGCGGGTGGTGGGGGTGCAGCGGCGAGGTCCGTTCGGTGGCGAACAGCTCGCCGCCCGCGCAGTACACCTTCAGGTCCAGCCCGGCGTTGGGCACGTACGGCTGCGCGATCAGCAGGCCCTCGCCGTCCACCAGTCCGGCCAGCAGGGCGAGTTCCTCCGGCCGCTCGACCAGGTGCACCGACCGCCCCGAGCTGCCGTCGGCGGGCTTCACCACCAGCGGGTAGTGCGCCTCGGGTATCGCGGCGAACTCCGCCACGTCCACCGCCGCCCAGGTCGGCGGGACCGGCAGGCCCCGGTGTGCGGCGATCACGGCCGCCTGCGCCTTGTCGCGCACCGGACGGATCGACCGGGCGTCGTTGACCGTCGTCAGGCCCACGGCCGCGGCCGCCTCCAGCAGCCCCAGCCCGGGCCCGCCCGACACCGTCTTCAGCACCCAGGCGTCATGTCGGCCGGAACGGACCTCGGCGGCCAGGTCGACCAGCGAACCGCCGGGCCGCAGCACGTCCACCCGGTGGCCCCACTCGGTCAGCCGGCGCACCACGTCGAGCGGCATGCCGTCGTTGCGGTAGTGCTCCTCGACCAGAAAGCAGAACCTCATCCCCCACCACGCTCCCCTCCGCGCCCGGGGATCGCCCGGGGTTGTTCCAGCGCCCCAGGATGCCACGGATGGCCGAGCCAAGATCGCCCGACCGGTCCTGAAACCGCAACAACCGGGTCACAGCGGGCCACCGCACCCGGGCCGTCGTCACAACTCCGTCCCGAAGCCGTCCCCGCAGGCCACAGCCGTGAAACAGCCGCGCCCCCGACATGGCCACGGCATTACGCTCCCTTGGTGATTCCTTTCCCGAGCGGGGAAGACTACCGACGACGGCAAGGAGGCAGGGTGCGGGACTCCGCCAGAACGGTCCACGTGCAGGACATACCCACCACGCCCGCGCAGGGCGACCGGCCGGGCCCGGCCTGTGCCGGCCCGGCCGGGCCGGTCGGCGCGCTGCGGCCCAGCGGGCTGCACGACCTGCGCGGCCGCCCGGCGCCCGTCGTGCTCGGCTACCCGGCCGGCGACCTGGTGGTCGTCTCCGGGCTGCCCGGCGGCGGCAAGAGCACCCTGATGCGGCGCTGCGCCCGCGCCCCGATCATCGACTCCCAGCACTCCCGGCTGCTCTTCGAGCACCGGCTGCCCCGGCTGCTGCCGTACGCGCTGTACCGGCCGCTGGTCCGCGTCTTCCACTATCGGCGGCTGCGGCGGGCGCTCGCCGGCGGCGGGCCGCTCGTCGTGCACGACTGCGGGACGCTGCCGTGGGTCCGCACCTGGCTGTCGCGCACCGCAGCCCGGCAGGGCCGGGCCCTGCACCTCATCCTGCTCGACGCGAGCCCCGCCGAGGCCGCCGCCGGCCAGCGCGCCCGCGGCCGCCGCGTCTCCACCTACGCCTTCGCCCGCCACCGCCGCGCCACCGCCGCGCTGCGCACCCGGCTCGGCACCGCCGGCCCCACCACGGCCGGCTTCGCCACCGCCGTCCTCCTCGACCGTCCCGCCGCCCGTGACCTCCAGGACATCGAGTTCACCGACTGACGCCCCCTGAGCCCCGGCCGGCCCCGCCTGCGGCGGGCGACCGGCTCCGACCGGGCGGCCCGCAGCCGCCCACCGCCCCTGCGGCGGGCGGTGGCCTCCGGCCGGGGAACCCAGAAGCCGCGCTGCGCCGGGCCGCGCCGGCAGCGTCGCCTACCGGGGAATCCCGAAGCCGCGCTGCGGCGGGCCGCGCCAAGCGGCGTCTCCTGCCGGGGCGGCCGAGGGCACGACGCGGCGTGGCGGGCGGCCGAGGCCACGGCGGGGCGGGGCGGGGCGGGCGGTCGAGGCCACGGCGGGGCGGGGCGGGGCGGGCGGTCGAGGCCACGGCGTGGCGGGGCGGGGCGGGCGGTCGAGGCCACGGCGTGGCGGGCGGCCGAAGGCACGGCGGGGCGGTCGGCCGAGGGCACGGCGGGGCGGGGCGGGGCGGGCGGTCGAGGCCACAGCGCGGCGGGCGGCCGAAGGCACAACGCGGCGCGGCGGGCGGCCGAAGGCACAACGCGGCGCGGCGGGCGGCCGAAGGCACGGCGGGGCGGTCGGCCGAGGGCACGGCGGGGCGGGGCGGGGCGGGCGGTCGAGGCCACAGCGCGGCGGGCGGCCGAAGGCACAACGCGGCGCGGCGGGCGGCCGAAGGCACAACGCGGCGCGGCGGGCGGCCGAAGGCACGGCAGGGTGGGGCGGTTCACTCCTTCGCCCGGCGGATCGCCCGTTCCAGGGGGCCGGTCAGGTGAGCCGGAGCGTGCCGTCGCGCGGCGGCGCGGGTCGGCTGGCTACCGTACCGGCATGCCGACCCCCCAGCCCTCGTTCGGGCCGCGCGTCCGCCGGCTCGCGGACCGCCTGAGCGCCCAGTACCACACCGCGATCTCCCCGCAGTACGACCAGGGCCGGCGCTCCTGGACGCTGCGCTGGTACGACGGTCCGACGGCCGCGTCGGTCCGGGCCGCGCTCGGCCGGGCGGAGCCGGAGCACGCGGCCGTGCTGGTCCGGCGGGACGTGTCGACCCGGGCGCTGGCACTCGCCGCGATCCGGGAGACCCGGGCCGGAGCGATGCACCGCTTCGTCGGCAGCTGGGGCCAGCGCTACCACCTGGAGCAGCTGCTCGTCGACCGGGCCGATCCCGACCGCCCGGAGGGCCCGCGCGAGGCGGCGATGCTGGAGCGCCTGCTCACCGCCGCCACGGAGGGCGGCCGCTGGTCGGCGCCGGACGAGTCCCGCGCCTTCGAGCTCGTCGCCCGCCACGGGATCGCGTGGCTGCTGCCGGCCGACCGCCTCGCCGGCCCGGACGACCGGGACGGGCTGGCGCTCCGGCCGCTCGAGTACCTGACGGCCCGTTACGCGACCGGCGTGCACCGCACCGCGTGGGAGACCGCGCTGGCCACCCTGCCGCTGCGCACCGCGGTGGCGGCCGCGCAGGCGGACCCCGAGCCGGTGCCGGACGCCGCCCGCGCCGCGCTCGCCCTGCTGCCGGACCTGCGCGCGCAGCTCGCCGGGGAGCTCGACCGCGCCCAGGAGCAGCTCGCCCGCGCGGCGCACTCCTGACCCACCGTCATCATCCGCCGCTGCCACGGGAATTGCGTGTCACATTCACGCATCGGGCCCCTCCGGCTCCCTTGACGCCCCCTGCGGCCCGCCGTACGGTCACCTGGCTCACCGTCCTGGGGGAACAGGGGGAACGGCCATGGAGTGGTACCTCGCGGTGCTGAAGAACTACGTCGGATTCGAAGGCCGGGCGCACCGCCGGGAGTTCTGGATGTTCACGCTGGTGAGCGTGGTCATCTCGATCGTCCTGACAATCATCGACCGGATCCTGGGCATCCGGGTCATCGACAACCTCTACACCCTCGCGGTGCTCCTCCCGAGCCTCGCGGTGGGTGCCCGCCGACTCCACGACACCGGCCGCTCCGGCTGGTGGCAGCTGCTGTCGATCACCGTGATCGGCATCATCCCGCTGATCGTCTTCTGGGCGCAGGAGGGCAGCACGGAGGCCAACAAGTACGGCACCGTCCCGGCCCCCGCGGCCGTCTGACGCCCACCGACACCGACCGACACCGACACCGACGACGCGTGGTCGGCGGGTCCTTCCGGATCCGCCGGCCACGGCCGTGTCGCGTTCAGCGGCCCTTGGCCTCGAAGCGGGTGAAGTCCCGTCCGGCCGGGCCGGCCTGGCAGAACAGCGACTGCCCGACGACCGTGTCGGGCGCGCCGACCAGGGCGCAGAGGCTGCGCAGCAGCTCCTCGGAGGAGGTGCGGGTGCCGTCGGGCGCGGGGTCGTTGCGGATCGCTCCGAGCGCGTGGACGTCCGGCAGCCCGGCCTTGGCGGCGACCTTCGCGCAGCACTCGTGCCAGCCGCGCAGGTCGGCCTCGCGCGCTGCCGGGTCCTCGGGCGGGGTCCAGTCCTCGGCCCAGCCGATCGAGTCGTAGCTGCCGCCGGCGTAGCAGGCGGTGGCGCCCGCCCCGCCGTCGCCGGCCTCCAGCAGCCAGGTGGCGGTCTTGAGCTCGACGGCGAGCCGCCACGCGGGGTCGATCAGGCGGCCGCGGGAGATCCGGCCGAAGCGCGGCCTGGGCGGGTCGAAGAGCAGGGCCGTCCCGCCGGCCCGGTCGGTCCCGGGGTAGAGGTAGCCGCCGAGCTTGGAACTCTGCAGCGCGGTCAGCACCCGGTCGGCGGGGGCGGCGGTGACGACGGCGTAGGTGGGCACGGTGCTTCTCTCGTACGTCGGGGGCGGAACGGGCGCGGAACGGGCGCGGGACGGGCGCGGGTCAGTCGGCGGGGCGCAACGCCGAGGCCGCGTAGCGCAGTTCGGCGGGCACGGCGGCGTCGACGGCCCGCACCGCGGGGCCGAGGTCGGCCCACAGGTCGGGCAGCAGCGGGATGACGCAGGTGGAGCGGCCGAAGACGATCCGGCCGGGTCCGCGCATCTCGACCCCGACCACCTCGGTGTACGGGACGTGGTGCACGGTGCCGTCGGGCTCCCGGGCGTACAGCCCGGCGTCGGTGACGACCAGCCGGGCCCGGCGGGCGGCGCCGTAGCGCAGCCGGTCGAGCAGCGGGGCGCGGAAGACCCGGCCCCCGGCGGGCAGGCCGTCGGCGGTGGCGGTGCACGCGCTCTGCGGCAGCGGCGAGCCGTCCGGGCGGCGCACGTCCAGCTCGACGTCCTCGGGGACGACGACGAGCGCGGTGTCGAGGGCGGCGGCGAACGCCTGCCGGACCTGCTCGGGGGTGGTCGCGGCGGCCTCGGCGAGCCGGGCCTCGGGGGCCCGGTAGGTCCCGTCGAAGAGCAGTTCGGCGGCGGCCTCGCCGAGTTCGTACACGGTGGAGCGCGGGTCCTGCCAGACCTCGCGCAGGCTCTCCACCTCGTCCGCCAGTTCCTGTTCGGTCACGCCGTCGCGGGCGAGGCGCAGGGCCTCCTCCCAGAGCAGCTCGGCGACCTTCTGCTCCTGGCCCTCGCGGGCGTCCAGGCTGATGGTCCGTTCGCCCGTGCCGGGGCCGGTGTACACGGAGGCGGAGCCGACATCGTAGGAGAGCCCGTGCCGGTGGCGGACGGTCTCGCGCAGGCGCTGGGCGAGCACCTGGGTGGCGAGGGCCAGGGCCTGGTCGTCGAGGTCACCGCGCAGGGCGAGGCCGGGGCCGGGGACGCAGTCCTCGCCCCAGGAGGGGCCGGCGTTCAGGACCGGCTGGGCGGCGCCCCGCACGGGCCGCTCGCCGGCGGGCAGCGGCAGCCGCAGGCCGGCCGGCGGCGGGCCGGTGAGGACCAGCACCGCGTTGCCGGCGTGGAAGTAGCGGGCGGCGGTCTCCCGGACGGCCTCCGTCGGGATCCGGTCGGCGCCGGGCCCGCGGTAGGCGGCCAGGCCGACGCCCTGGATGCCGTACCGGCGGGAGAGCAGTTCGCCGGTCTGCGGGTCGGCGACCCGGCCGCCCTCGGCGGCCAGCACGCCGGCCTCCTGCTCGATCCGCTCCAGCGGGAGCGCGCCGAGCGCGGTGCAGACCCGCTCCAGGAAGGCGGCCACCTGCTCGGGGCGGCCGGTGCAGGTGAACTGGGTGAGGCTCAGGTCGACCGACGCGTTGTGGTCGTGGTGCAGCCGCGGCAGCGTGCTCATCGCCAGGTGCTCGATGAGGTGGGTGACGCCGAGCGTGCGCAGCGTCTCGTCGCGGGCCCCGCACCCGAAGACCAGGACGGCCTCCAGCGGGCCGGGCGCCTCCGCCCACAGAACCGGAATCGTGTCGATGACCTCGTGTTTCACCGGGCGATCATAGGCAGACCCAGGTCACAGGACGGCATCGCGGGCGAGCAGTGCGGCCTGGACCCGGTTCTCGCAGCCGAGCTTGGCGAGGATCCGGCTGACGTACGTCTTCACGGTGGCCTCGCTCATGTGGAGCCGGGCGCCGGTGTCGGCGTTGGAGAGTCCCTCGCCGAGCAGGTCGACCACCTCGCGTTCGCGCGGGGTGAGGGCGGCCAGCCGTTGCCGGGCCGCCTCGCCGCGGGCGGTGGCGGGGCCGGCGGCCAGCGAGTCGACGATGTGCCGGGTGGCGGCGGGCGAGAGGAAGGCGTGGCCGGTGGCGGCGGCGCGAACCGCCTGGATCAGTTCGCCGGGCGCGGTGTCCTTGAGCAGGAACCCGGCGCCGCCGGCGCCGATCGCGCGCAGCACGTTGTCCCGCTCGCCGAAGGTGGTGAGCACGATCGCCCGGGCACCGGGCGCCACCCGGGGCAGTTCGGCGAGGGCGGCGAGCCCGTCCAGGACGGGCATCTGGATGTCCAGCAGCACCACGTCCGCGCGCAGCGGGCCGGCGAGGTCGAGCGCCTGTCGGCCGTCGGCGGCCTCGCCGACCACCTCGATGTCGTCGGCGGAGGTGAGGATCATCCGGATGCCGGCCCGGATGAGCGGCTCGTCGTCGGCCACGAGGACGCGGATCACGTGCGGAGTCTCCCGGTGGGGGTGGTCGGGTGGTCGGGTGGTCGGGTGGTCGGCTACACCTTGCCACGGACGTGCTGCTTGTCGACCAGCACGCCGTCGCGGAAGCAGAACCGCACCGCGTCCTGGGTGGTGCTGAAGCCCACCTCGGTGTCGGTGGTGAACCAGCGGCAGTCCGCGCCCGGCGGCTCGTCGGGCAGCAGCTTGTGCAGGTCGCCGGTGAGGATCCGGCTGCCGCGCGGCAGCCTGGCGTCGACGGCCGCCTCGTCCTGCCCGACCTCGATCGACTCGTAGACGCTCAGCGGGACGGTCGAGTTCTCCGCCGCCTCGATGAACTGCACGACGCCCCACACCAGGACGCCGAACACCGCGGCGACCACCACCAGCGCGCCGCACGCGCAGCCCAGCGCGGGGCTGCGCCGGCGCGGTGGGTCGGGGACGGGCGGCAGCTGCGCGAGGTCCTCGTCCTCGGCGGTCCCGGCGCCGGGCCGGCCGTCCGCCCGGTACGGCAGCACCCCGGCGAGCCGGAACCCGCCGCCGGGCGTGGCGCCCGAGTGCACCATCCCGCCGAGCAGCCGGGCCCGCTCCCGCAGGCCGGTCAGCCCCTGGCCGCCGCTGACCGCGGCCGGCTGCCCGCCCTGCGGCGCGGGCCCGTTGACCACCTCGACCAGCAGCGCGTCCGGCTCCCAGCGCAGCGCCACGGTGATCGGCGCGGCCGGCGCGTGCTTGTGCGCGTTGGTCAGCCCCTCCTGGACGATCCGGTACGCGGCGTGGCCGGTGGCGGCGGCGAGCGGGTGCGGTTCCCCGTCGCGGCGCAGCTCGACGGCGGTGCCGGCGGCCCGGGAGGCCTCGACCAGCTTCTGCACCGCGTCGACGCCGCCCGCCTCGGGCACCGAGTCGTCCCGCAGCAGGCCGACCACCTCGCGCAGTTCGCGCATCGCGCCGGTGGCGGCCAGGCGCAGCACGGTCACCGTCTCGCGCTGGCGGTCGGTCAGCGTCCGGTCCACCTCCAGCGCGCCGGTGTGCACGGAGAGCAGGGCGAGCTGGTGGCCGAGGCTGTCGTGCATGTCCTGGGCGATCCGGTGGCGTTCGCGCAGCCGGGCCTGGTGGGCGATCATCGCGCGCTCGCGGACCAGCTGTTCGTTGCGCTCGTGGAGCGTGCTGAGCAGGGTGTGCCGCTGCGCGCGGTAGCGGCCGAACACGCCGGGCAGCACGGCGAGCAGCAGGAACCCGGTCACCGTGACCCCGAGCAGGCCGGGCAGCGGCAGGTCGTCCGGGTCGATCAGGAACGCGGTGGCCGGCACCAGCAGCAGCGAGCCGAGGAACCAGGCGGCGGCCGGCAGCGCGCGGACGATCCGCCGGCCGGCGGAGTACCCGGCGACGGTGAGCAGCGGGACGAACCCGCCCGGCCCGGCGGAGCAGAGCGCCGCGCCGGCCAGCACCGGGCCGGGCAGTCCCCGGCGCAGCAGGTGGAGCGCGGCCGTCGCCGTGCCGACCGCGGCCGCCCGCAGCGGCTGCCCCGTGCCGAGAATCTCGATCCCCGCCCCGAGCAGCGCCAGCAGGAGGGCCCCGGCCCCTTCCCGTACCCGGGCCCGCCGGTCCCACGGCCCGGGCAGCGCGCGCCGGACCAGCCCCTTCACCGTCTCGCTCACCCGCCGAGGCTAACCCGGACGGGCCGGCGCCGACTGCCCTCCAAAGTCGCCCCCGCCTCCGACGAAAGTCGCTCCCCCGTCGGTGCCCCGGGCCGGGTGCGCGGGGTGACAAGTGCCGCCGCTACCCGGAGGGTTCGCGGCGGGTGAGCAGGAGGGCGACATCGTCGGCGCGGTGCTCGATGCGGCTGGCGCGGCCGAGCAGCAGGTCGGCGAGGGCCTCCAGGTCGGGGGCCGCGGCGTGGGCGAGGGTGGTGCGCAGCCGGTCGATGCCTTCCGAGACGGCGGCACCGGGCCGTTCGACCAGGCCGTCGGTGTAGAGCGCGACGATCGCCCCGGCGGGGAGGGTGCCCCGGGTCACCGGGTACTCGACGCTGCGGTCGATGCCGAGCAGC
This sequence comes from Kitasatospora terrestris, assembly GCF_039542905.1. Lineage (NCBI taxonomy): Bacteria > Bacillati > Actinomycetota > Actinomycetes > Kitasatosporales > Streptomycetaceae > Kitasatospora > Kitasatospora terrestris. The sequence continues at coordinate 7,629,123 of NZ_BAABIS010000001.1, read as the reverse complement.
GGGCCGCCGGCCACGTCGAGGATCTCGGTCCGCCCGTCCGCGTGGCGCAGGAGCGGTGGCAGGTGTCCGGCCCGGGCCGCGATGTAGCGTCCGTCGACGGGGTCGAGCCGCAGCAGGCAGCAGCTGGCGAGCAGTCCGGCGTCGAGGTCGACCAGCAGGTGGTTGGTGCGCGCGAGGACGTCCTGCGGCGAGCTGCCGCCGGTGGCGAACGCCCTCGCGGCGGAGCGCAGTTGGCCCATCACTGCGGCGGCGCCGACATTGTGGCCCTCGACGTCGCCGATGACCAGCCACACCCCGCCCGCGGTGGCGACGGCGTCGTACCAGTCGCCGCCGATCTCCATGCCGCGGGTGCCGGGCAGGTACCGGGCCGCGATGGTGAGTTCGGGGACTTCGGGGAGCCGGTGCGGGAGCAGCGCCTGCTGCAGTCCGCGGGCGAGGGCGAACTCGGCGTCGTAGAGGCGGGCCCGTTCGAGTGCCTGGGCGATCAGGCCGCCGAGGGCGGAGAGCACCGCCCGGTCCTCGGCGGTGAAGGTCCGCCGCTGTTCGAAGCCGAGGATGCAGCTGCCGACCGGGTGGCCGGAGGCGATCAGCGGCAGGAACGCCCAGGCGTGCATCTCGTCGCGGGTGATGCCGGGGTAGGCGGCGTCCAGCTCGCCCTCGGACTCGAAGAAGATCGGCGCGCCGGTGGCCAGGGCCTCGGTGCCGGGCAGCCGGGCGCGCAGCGGCGTGCCCTCGAAGGGGTCGAGGAATCCGGTGGGGTAACCGGTCTGGGCGACCAGGTGCATCCGTCCGGAGCGCGCCAGGTAGAGCGCGATCTCCTGCCCGCCGAAGCCGGGCAGGATCTGGTCGATCACGCAGTCGCAGACCTCCTGCACGGTGACGGCCTCGGTGAGCGCGCTGGCCAGTTGCAGCAGGTGGTAGACCGCGCCGACGCTGGCCCGGGTCGGCGGCGGCGCCTCGGGGAGGGTGGTGCGGTGGTCGCCGGGCGAGGAGGCGGGGATGATCCGTCCGGTCAGTCCGTGGGCGTCGGGGTAGAGCGAGAAGGCGAGCCAGTGGTCGGGCGGGCGGCAGGCGAGGAAGGCGGTCGGCTGCTGGGAGAGCATCGCGGCGCGGTAGCGGTCCTCGTAGGCGGGGTCGGCGAGCCAGGTGAGGACCGACCAGGGGTGCCGGCCGAGCAGCAGGTCCCGGTCGGTGTCGAGGAGCAGCTCGGCGCTGCGGTTGAGGTAGCCGAGCCGGCCCTCCGGGTCGAGGGCGAAGACCCCGTCGCGCAGCCGTTCGACGGCGGCGACCGCGGCGCCGGCCGCTCCGGCGTCGAGCACGGCGACGACCAGGTGCGAGCCGCCGCCCACCGCCCGGCCGCGCAGGTCCAGGATCCGGTGGCCGCCGCTGGGGTCCAGGGTGCGCACCTGGCGGGCGAACCCGCCGCCGCCGCGCGCCGCCGCGCGGGCGGTCTGGCGCAGCAGGTCGACGTCCTCGGGGACGATTCGCTCCAGCAGGGTGGCGCCGCGGCCGTCGAAGTCCTCGATGCCCAGGATCGTCGCGAGCTCGTCGTCCACGCTGAGCCGGTTGTCGGTGAGGTCCCACTCGAAGAAGCCCAGCCTCAGGGCGCCGCCGCTCGGGTCCGGCAGGGAGACGGCGGCGGGGTAGCCGTCACCGTGCACCCGCTCCCCGAACGGGGCGAGGGCGGCGCCCATCCGGTGGGCGGCGGCGCGCAGCTGGCGGCGGGCGGTGGGCGGCGGCCCGGCCGGGGAGGCGGGCCAGAGCACGGAGAGCACGCCGAAGACCTGTTCGCCGTCGACGATCGGGACGGCCGCCGAGGCGTAGGCGTAGGGCATGCCGACGGCGAGCCGGGGGTAGCGCCGCATCGCGTCGTCCGCGCCGGAGAGCAGCACGGTGCGGCCGGTGCGGTAGGTCTCGGCGACGGGCAGCGGGGCGGCGACCGGGATCCGCCGGAAGGCGTCGAGCAGGGCCAGCGGCACGCCCGCGACGGCGCTGATCACCAGCGAGCGGCGGTCGGCGGAGCGCAGGTAGAACATGCCGCCGTAGGCCGCGGTGGTGCGGACGGCCTGGACCAGGGTGTCCGCCAGCAGCGGCCCGACCTCCTCGGCCCAGGCTCCGGCCGGCTGCCCGTCCAGGACCTGCAGCAGTTCGTCGGAGGGAGGCAGCAGGACGTCGGGGGCCGCGGCAGGCGCCGGGTCGGGCCGGTCGCTGCCGCCGAGGGGTGGCGGGCTGTGCGGGTCCGCCGGCACGCCCTGGCGCATGTTCTTCTCTGTACGCCGCGCCGCCGGGGGCTGTCAACCGCTGCCGGGCCGGGCGCCCGTGGGGCCGTCCGGGTGAGAGCTGGTTGGTCCGGTCGTGGCGCGGGGACGATCCGCCGGTATGCCGATCGGATCATCCACCCGCCGTAGCCGGACGCTCACCGGCGCCGCCTGGCTGAGCGCCGTCCTGGCCGCCGCGCTGACCGGCTGCGGCACTTCGGCCGAGCAGGCCGCGCCGCCGCCCGACCAGGTCCCCGCCGCTCCCCCGGCCGTGCGGCCCGCCGTCCAGCCGGAGCGCGCCGACCGGCAGGAGCTGAACGCCCAGGCCGCCGCGGCCCAGCGCGAGGCGGCCGCGCAGCGCCGCGTCCAGACCGCCCGCCGCTGGGGCCTGGCCGCCGTCCCGCTGCGCGCCCCGGCCGCGCCCCGCAGCAAGCCGGAGCTGGCCGAGGGCCCCGGCGTGAAGCGGGCCGCCGGGCTGCCGCCGGTGGTGTACCGGGTGCCTACCCAGGACAAGGTGGTCTTCCTGACCGTCGACGACGGCGCCGAGAAGGACCCGGAGTTCAGCCGGATGCTGGCCGAGCTGGAGGTGCCGGTCAGCGCCTTCCTCTCCGACTACCTGGCCCGCTCCGACTACGAGTACTTCCGCCGGCTGGAGCGGCAGGGCGTCGCGATCCAGAACCACACCGTCAACCACCCCGACCTGCGCCGCCTGGACGACACCCGCCAGCAGCAGGAGATCTGCGGCCAGCAGGACCGCCTGGAGCACGAGATCGGCACCCGCCCGCGCCTGTTCCGCCCGCCGTACGGCGAGTACACCGCCACCAGCCTGCGGATCGCCGCCGGGTGCGGGATCACCGCCGTGCCGCTGTGGAACGAGGAGGCGTTCGCCGACCACCTCGAGTACCGCTACGCCGACCAGCGCCTGCACCCCGGCGACATCGTCCTCACCCACTTCCGCGGCCCGGACAGCTGGAAGGGCACCATGACCGACATGCTGCGCCGGTTCCTGGACGCCGCCACCGCGCAGGGCTTCGCCGTAGCCCGGCTGGAGGACTACCTCTGAGCCGCGCTCCGGGCGGCCGACCGTCCCACCATGCGAAAAGGCCCCACCCGGCGGGGCCTTGGCGTGATCGACTGGGCGCTCCACCTCCCCGGAAGGAGCCCCGCGATGCTGCCCTCCCTCGACGGACTGACCTTCGCCCCCACCGGCCGGGCCGAAACCGGTGAGGTCGACACGGCGACCCGGTTCGGCTACCGCGAGCAGGACGGCCGGATCTGGGCCTCGTACCGGGGCGGCGAGATCGTCCACGGCCACCTGGTCGGCACCCGGGTCGGCGACACCCTGGAGTTCCGGTACGTCCAGCTCAACCAGGCCGGGGAGACCAGCAGCGGACGCTGCGTCAGCGAACTGTCCCGGCTGGCGGACGGCCGGCTCCGGCTCGACGAGACCTGGGCCTGGGAGTCCCGCGAGGGCTCCGGCACCAGCGCGGTCGAGGAGATCCTGCCCGCCCGCCGCGAGACGCGCACCACGTACTGACCGCACCCCGCGGGCGTACCGCTCCAGCTCGGCGACCTGCCGCGACACCGCGGACCCGAGCACCTGCTCGGCGCCTGCCGGCAGACCTCGCGGAAGGGGCGGGGAGCGGCCGGTTCCGTGGCGGTCATGCCAGGCCCGGCGGTGAAACGTTTCCGGACATGCCGAAGGCCGCCCCTTCCCGACAACAAGGGGCGGCCGCGTTCCGGCGGTGCGTCAGACGCTCAGCACCTGGCCGGGGTAGATCAGGTCCGGGTTGGACCCGATGGTCTGGGCGTTCTTGGCGTACAGCGCGTCGGCGCTGGTGCCGTTGGCGCCGGCGATGGCGCTCAGGGTGTCACCGGACTTGACGGTGTAGCTGCCGGCGGCGGTGTCCTGCTCGGCGGCCTGCGGGGCCTGGGGGGCCTGCGCGCGGCTCTCGGAGCGGGAGGCCTTGGCCGAGGAGTCGGTGGTCGACGCCGAGGAGTCGGCGGTCGACGCCGAGGAGTCGGTGGTCGACTTGGTGGTGGTCGACTTGGAGGTGGCGGTGGACGAGGAGGTGTCCACGTCGGCGGCGGCGCCGCCCTTGGTCAGACCGGCCTGGACGGAGCAGACGGGCCAGGCACCCGGGCCCTGGTCGGCCAGCACCTTCTCGGCGACGGAGATCTGCTGCGCCTTGGTGGCCTGGTTGGCCTGCGGCGCGTACTGGGTGCCGCCGTAGGCGGCCCAGGTGCTGGAGGTGAACTGCAGGCCACCGTAGAAGCCGTTACCGGTGTTGATGGACCAGTCACCGGTGGACTCGCACTGCGCGACCTTGTCCCAGGTGGAGACGGGCGCGGCGGAAGCCGAGGTCGCCGCGACGAGGCCGGCCACCGGAAGGACTGCCACGGCGGTGCCGGCGACGATGGCCGCACGCAGGCGGTTGCGCTTGCGGCCGCCGTTCTCGGTGGTGGCGGTCGCGGTGGCGGTCTCGTTACGGAAGATCATGCGGTTCCTTTCGGAAGTCCCGGGGGCAGGCAGGCGGAACCAGGGCTCGGGAGAGCCCGTCCTCGCTCGTACCTGTTCGTCGCGGGCGGTCGGCCGAACCTGCCGGCCGGCCTGCGCCTCGGTCACCCCGCGTCCCTGCGGGCGGCGTGTTCGCCGCGCCGGGGAGTCTGTCCTGCTCGGGTGATCCCGGGTGGTGCGCCCTGCACCGGTTTCGAAGTTACGGGTCCTGGGCAGCCATGCCAAGCATTCACAGGTCTTCGCAGCTCAGAGCATGGTTACCGGCGGTACAGCACGCTCATCGGCAACGACCGGGCCGCATTTCACGCGGCCGGCCGCCGCGCCGAGTGACCCGCTTCACCCGGTTTCGGAGCCACTCGGACGGGTGGCGTCGACGGTCCGTGACCGCCGCCCCACGCTGCGCCCACCGTCAACCACCGCCGCTATGGGCCGGACCACACCGGCCACGGTCCGCCTCCCGGACGGCCACTCTCCGTGCCCGGTCAGCCCGGCCAGGCGAGCCGGATCGCCAGGCACGCCACCAGCCCGTAACCGGCCGCGTACGTCGCGCGCCGCACTCCCGGCCGCAGCCGGGCCCCGGCCAGCGCACCGGCCGCGGCGAGCAGCTCCTGCCACAGCAGCGAGGCCGCGAACACCGCCGCCACGTACACCGCCCCGCCCGATCCACCGGACCCGCCGCTGCCCCGGGCCGCGATCAGCGCGGTGAAGTAGAGCGCCGTCATCGGGTTCACCAGGGTGAGCAGCCCGAACCGGACGAAGGAGCGGAACGCGCCGCCCTCACCCCCGCCCGCGGCCTCCCCGGGCCCGGCCTGCGCCGACTGCGCGGCGCCGCGCAGCGAGAGCAGCCCGCGCACCGCGATCACCGCGAGCAGCACCGCCGACAGCAGCCGCACCCAGCCCTCGTACCCGGCCAGCGCCCGCGCCAGCTGCGGTCCGACCAGCACCGCCACCGCCGCGTACAGCCCGTCCACCACCGCGACCGCCGCCGCCCCGCTCGCGGCGGGCCGCCAGCCGCGCCGCCCCTCCTGGAGCAGCAGGACCCCGATCGCACCCAGGGGCATCGCCACGCCCAGGCCTGCCGCCGCGCCTTCGGCGGCCGTCGTCATCAGGGATCCCGTCATCGCGCCAGGGTGGCGCACCGACCCGGCGCGACGCACCGGGTTTTCGGTGGGCTAGGGTCCCTGGCCAGGCCGGCTCGAATTTTTCCAAACAGGTTTTCGTTATCGGAGCCGGGCCGCCGGATCTCCCAGTGCGTGAGGGCAGGACCGGACAGGCGACACACAGAGGTGGACCGCGCAGTGGAGAGCGAACGCGCAGCGGCGCTGGTCGGACAGGCACAGCTCGGCGACCGGCAGGCGACCGCCGAGCTGATCAGCGGGCACCTTCCGCTGGTGTACAACATCGTCGGGCGCGCCCTCTCCGGGCACCCGGACACCGACGACGTGGTGCAGGAGACGATGCTCCGCGCGGTCGACGGGCTGCCCGGGCTGCGCGACCCGTACGGGTTCCGCTCCTGGGTGGTGGCGATCGCGATGAACCAGATCCGCCGCCGCCACCGGGACGCCCAGCCCACCCTGCCGGGCGACGACATCGACTCGGCGTACGGGATGGCCGACCCGGGCTCCGACTTCGTGGGGCTGACCATCGTCCGGCTCGGCCTGTCCGAGCAGCGCCGCGAGGTCGCCGAGGCGACCCGCTGGCTCGACCCCGGCGACCAGGACCTGCTCTCCCTGTGGTGGCAGGAGGCGGCCGGCGAGCTCAGCCGCGCCGAGCTGGCCGCCGCCCTGGAGATATCGTCCGCGCACGCCGCGGTCCGGGTGCAGCGGATGAAGACGCAGCTGGAGGCGGCCCGGGTGGTCGTCCGCGCGCTCGCCGTCAACCCGCCCTGCCCGTGGCTGGCCGAGCTGACCGCCGGCTGGGACGGCGCGCCCAGCGCGCTGTGGCGCAAGCGGATCGGCCGGCACGCGAAGGAGTGCCACGGCTGCGGGCGGATGCGCGACGGGCTGATGCCGGCCGAGGGGCTGCTGGCGGGCCTGGCGATGATCCCGATCCCGGACGCCTTCGGCCACTCCGCCTGGGCGCTCACCGCCGCCGCGGGCAGCGGCGGCGGCACGGCCGGCCTCGCCACCGGCGGCGCGGGCACGGGCACGGGCGGTGCAGGTGCGGGCGGTGCAGGTGCGGGCGCGGGCGGCTCGGGCGCGGGCGGCTCGGGCGGTGGCCACGCGCTGCGTTCGCACCGGCGGGCCGGTGGCGGCGGGCGGCGCCGGGTCGCCCCGCGCGGCCGCAAGCCGCTGGCGGTCGGCGGTGCTGCGGTGGTGGTCGTGATCGCGGGCGTCCTCACCATCGGCCGGCCCGACCCCGCCCCGGCCCAGCCGGACGCGGCCCCGCCGGCCACCACCGAGGTCGTCCCGGCCGCGGTGACCTCCCCCTCCCCCACGCCGACCCCGACGCCCTCGCCCACCCCGACCCCCACCCCCACGCCGACCCCGACGGTGGCTTCCTCCTCCCCGGCGCCCCGCACGCCCACCGCCAGTGCCCAGCAGCAGGTGCTGGACCTGGTGAACAGCGAGCGCGCCCGCAACGGCTGCGGCCCGATGCGGGTGAACGCGCAGCTCCAGCAGGCCGCGCAGCGGCACTCGGACGACATGGCGGCGCGCGACTTCTTCGACCACACCAACCCGGACGGCGTCGGCCCGCAGCAGCGGATCGACGCGACGGGCTACCGCTGGAGCCGCTGGGGCGAGAACATCGCCCGCGGCCAGCAGGGCGCCTCCTCCGTGATGACCAGTTGGATGAACAGCCCGGGCCACCGCGCCAACATCCTGAACTGCTCGTTCACCGAGATGGGCGTCGGCATCCACACCGGCAGCGGCGGCCCGTGGTGGACCCAGGACTTCGGCACCCCCCTGTAGCGCGCGGCCCGTCCGGTCACTCGGTGGCGGCCGCCGCCGTGTCCCGCTGCCGGGGCACCGCGTCCTGCGGTGCGCCCGGCACGGTGCGGGCGTCGGCGAGGGCGTCCTCCACCGACTCGTGCACGTCGAAGATCCGCTCGATCCCGAACAGCGCGAGCACCTTGCGGGTGTGCGACTCGGCCGGCGGCAGGACGAGCCGCAGTCGGCCGCCGCGCGCGGCGAGCAGCCGCCGGGTGGCGACCAGCACCGCGAAACCGGTGGAGTCGCAGAAGTCGAGTCGACCGATGTCGACGACCAGGTGCAGGCAGCCCTCGGTGACCAGCCGCTGGAGGCGCTCGCGCAGGGCGACCACCCCGGCGATGTCGATCTCCCCCGCGACCTGGACCACTGTCCAGCCGTACCGCTCCCCGTAGCTCACGCTGAGTGCCACGCCCGTGCCTTTCTGCTGCCGTACTGCGACAAAAGCGATGTTGGTCCCGGTGGAGCCGACGGAGATTCCCCCCGGTCATTTGCGGGCCATGCGGCCTCTGCCCGGCCTCGCGCCCGCCAATCGCGCCGCAGGTGACGATTTCGCGGCTGCGGGGCGGATATTCCGCGAATTCCGGGCGCGGGGTGATCCGACCCGCTACCTGTCCGCTTCCCCGGGTGTGCACCCGACACGCAGGGCGGCCGGGGATCTTCGCGATATCCGCACGCACGGCCCCGGAGATCATTCCCAGCGCGCCCGGTGATACTCCTTTCCGGAGCGCGCGGATCCACCTCCGATGAGCCAGTCTGAAATTCGGAATGGTTCGCGAAGATCCACCGGAGGGAATCGCCATGATCACCACCGAATTCGTACCCGGCTCACCCTGCTGGATCGACCTCGGCGCACCCGACCCGACCGCCGCCGCGGCCTTCTACGGTTCGGTGCTCGGCTGGAAGTACCACCCGATCGCCGCCGAGGAAGGGGCCGAGGCCGGCGAGGAGGAGGGTGCCTACGGGCTGCTGAGCTCGGAGGGCGAGGCAGTCGGTGCGATCGGGCGGCTCACCGAGGAGGGCGCCCGCTCGGCCTGGATGATCTACTTCCGCACCGACGACGTGGAGGCCACCGCCCGGGCGGTCGAGGAGGCCGGCGGCACCGTCCGCGTCCCGCCGATGGACGCCGGCGGCTGGGCGTGGATGGCGCAGTTCAGCGACCCGCTGGGCGGGCAGTTCGCCGTCTGGAAGCCGGGGAAGTCGCCCGGACTGGAGGCGGTCGACCGCCCGGGCAGCCTCAACTGGGTCGAGCTGTACACCACCGACGCGGCCGACGCCCGCGAGTTCTACCGGCGCGTCTTCGGCTGGCGCTACGACGACACGGAGCTGCCCGGCGGCGGGGGCAGCTACAGCATGATCACCCCCGCCGGGCAGCCGATGGAGCGGATGCACGGCGGCCTGATGGAGCTCCCCGCCGAGGCGCTCGTCCTCACCGGCGGACGCCCGTACTGGCACCCGATCTTCGCGGTCGCGGACTGCGACGCGGCGGTGGCCGCGAGCACGGCCGGCGGCGGTTCCGTCCAGATGGGCCCGGACGACACGCCCGGCGTCGGACGGCTCGCGGTCTGCCTCGACTCCTCCGGCGCGGACTACGTCCTGCTCACGCCGGAGGGCCGCACCGACTGACGGGCCGTCACGTGCGGTCGTGGTCGCCCGTCGCGCCGTCCAGCAGCTCGCGCATGACGTCCAGGTGGCCGGCGTGCCGGGCGGTCTCCGTGGTCATGTGGATCAGCACCCAGCGCAGCGACACCGTCTCGCCGAACCACGCGGTGCCGGTGTCCTCCAGCGCCAGCTCGGCGATCACCCGGTCCGACGCCTCGCACGCCCGCCGGTAGAACGCCAGCACGTCCTCCGTCGTCTCGTCCGGCTCGATCCGCAGGTCGGAGTCCTGGTCCGCGTCCAGGTCGAAGGGCAGCGGGCCGGTCTCCCGGCCGAACGCCTCGCTGAACCAGCCGAACTCCGCGCCGCCCAGGTGCTTCACCAGCCCGAGCAGACTGTTGCCGCCCGGCGTCATCGGGCGGCGCAGTTGCTCGTCGTCCAGCCCCTCCAACTTCCACAGCACCGCGTCCCGGTGCCGGTCCAGCGCGACGTGGAGGCTGGTCTTCTCGTCCCCGGTGAACGGCACGCGCTTCATCATGATCGCGACCCTAGCAGCGCCCACCGACACCCCCGCCGCCCCACCCGACGGCAGCTCACCGGGCAACGGTGGAGCGGGAGACGAAGCGGCGCTGCCAGGGGGTCTCGACCGCGCGCGGGTGGTAGTGGTCGCGGACGAAGCCGACGGCCGCCGCCGGGGCGACGCCGTCGAGGACGGCGAGGCAGGCGAGGGCGGTGCCGGTGCGGCCGCGTCCGCCGCCGCAGGCGACCTCGACCCGCTCGTGCTCCGCCCGGGTCCACAGCTCGCGCAGCGCGGCGGCGAAGTCGACCGGATCGGCCGGGAGCCGGAAGTCCGGCCAGCGGACCCAGCGTTGCGGCCACGCCGTCGCCGCCGGCGGCCGCCCGAGCAGGTACAGGCCCCAGGCGGGCCGGGGGCCGTCCGGGACGGGCCGCCGCAGCGCCCGTCCGCGCACCAGCCGCCCGGATGGCAGCCGCAGCACGCCCTCCGCCGCCGGATCCCAGCTCTGCCCGTCACCACCGGTCGGTCCCATGACACGCATCCTGGCACCCCGTCCACCGCCGGCCCAGCGCATACCGTGGAACGGCCACGGCCCCCATCGCGCGAGGACAGCCATGCGGAAGATCATCCTGATGATGTCGGTCTCCCTGGACGGCTACATCGAGCGCCCGGACCGCCGGATCGACTGGCACCGGGTCGACGACGAGCTCCACGGCTTCCTCAACGACGAGCTGCGCACCATGGGCGCGTTCATCCACGGCCGGGTGACGTACGACCTGATGGCCGCGTACTGGCCGACCGCCGACCAGGACCGGCAGGCCCCGCCGGCGATCGTGGACTTCGCCGGGATCTGGCGGTCGATGCCGAAGGTCGTGTACTCGCGCACGCTCGACCACGCCGACTGGAACACCACCGTCCGCCACGAGGTGGACCCGGCCGAGGTGCGGGCGATGAAGGCCGGGCCGGGCGGCGACATCGTGGTGGGCGGCGCCGACCTGGGGGCCGCGTTCCGCGAGCACGGCCTCGTCGACGCCTACCGGGTGCTGGTGCACCCGGTGCTGATCGGCCGGGGGAAGCGGCTCTTCCCGCCGACCGACCTCGAACAGCCGCTCACCCTGACCCGCAGCCGCACCTTCTCCAACGGCGTGGTCCTGCTCGACTACGTCAGGGACGACGCCGCCTGACGCCGCCTGACGCAGCGCCGGTGGCGCGCTCCGGCTACCAGCGGCCGTGCACCTGGGCGCGGATCCGCCGGTCGTACAGCTCGCGGACCGCGTCCAGCGTCGCCTCCGGCAGCGCGGGGAGGTCGGCGGCGGACGCGTTCGCGCGGGCCTGCTCGGCCGAGCGGGCGCCGGGGATCACCGAGCTGACGCCGGGCTGCTGCAGGATCCAGCGCAGCGCGGTCTGCGCCGGGGTGGCCCCGGCCGGGGCGAGCTGCGCGAACTCGACGGCGGCCTCGACACCCGTCGCGTAGTCGACGCCGGAGAAGGTCTCGCCCTGGTCGAAGGCGGAGCCGTCGCGGTTGTAGGTGCGGTGGTCGTCCTTGGGGAAGACCGTCTCCGCGGTGTACCGGCCGGACAGCAGGCCGCTGGCCAGCGGCACCCGGGCGATGATGCCGACCCCGGCGGCCTGCGCGGCGGGCAGCACCGCCTCCAGCGGCTTGAGCCGGAACGGGTTGAGGATGATCTGCACGCTCGCCACGCCCGGCCGGGCGATCGCGGTGAGCGCCTCCTCGCAGGTCTCCACGCTGACGCCGTACGCGGCGATCTTCTGCTCGGCGACCAGGGTGTCCAGCGCGTCGAACACCTCGCCGGAGGAGTACACCGGGGTCGGCGGGCAGTGCAGCTGCACCAGGTCGAGCCGGTCGGTGTCCAGGTTGCGCAGAGAACGCTCCACCCAGGGGCGGAAGTTGTCCATCACGTAGTTCTCGGGCAGCTGCGGCAGGCGGCGGCCGAGCTTGGTGGCCACGAAGATGCCGGCGCCCGCGCCGGGCCCGTGCAGGTAGCGGCCGATCAGCTGCTCGCTGCGGCCGTCGCCGTACACGTCGGCGGTGTCGAAGAAGGTCACCCCGGCCTCGACGGCGGCGTCGAGGACGGCGAGCGCGGTGCTCTCCTCCACGTCGCCCCAGTCCGCGCCGAGTTGCCACGTGCCCAGGCCGACCACCGACACCGCGCGGCCGGTCCGGCCGAGCACTCGCTGCTCCACGTCGTCTGTTCCTCTCCACCGGGTCGCCGGCCGTCCGCGGCCGGACTCGTGCCACGATAACCCGCCCGGGGCCCCGATCCCGGGACGGACCCCGCCGATCCGCTTCTCCGCCGGCCCGCCCGCCACTGACCGGGCGCCCGGCCGACCGGGTTCGCCCTGCCCGACGGCTCCCGACCCGAAGGCGCCGCGATCGACCCGCCGCCCACCACGCCGTTCAACGTGGTTGCGGTGCCGCAGACCTGACGGACAGTCGGCCCGTAGAGTGGCCCCATGACCACGGACATACGGATCGAGCGGGCCAACCACCTCTACGAGCGCGCCGTCTTCACCGGCGACACCGACGCCCTCACCGTCGCGGAGGTCGGCCTCGATGCCGCCGAGGCCGACCTCGCCCTGGCCCGCGGCCGCCTGGTGCACGCCCGCTACCTCGACGACCGGGTCGAGGACGCACGGGAGTTGGAGCTGTTCGAGCGCGCCGCCGAGCTGTACGCCGAGCTCGGCGACGCGCGCGGCGAGGGCGAGGCGCTGTTCTGGATCGGCGCCTTCCACCAGGTCGTCCGCGAGGACGGCCCGACCGCCCTGCCCGCGTTCGAACGCGCCCTGGAGCTCGCCACCAGGGCCGGCGACCGGCTGACCGTCTCCTACGTCCTGCGCCACCTCGGCTTCGCCGAGCAGTACGCCGGACGACCGGAGGCAGCCCTCCCCCTCTTCGAGGAGTCCACCCGCCTGCGCCGCGAGCTGGACTTCCGGCCGGGCGTGGCCGCCAACCTCATCGCCCTCGCGCACGTCGCCGCCGACCAGCAGCGCCCCGCCGACGCCACCGCCCTCCTCGCCGAGGCCGACGCCCTCGCCGCCGCCTGCGAGGCCCACGCCGTCCGGCGCTGGGTCACCGAAGCCCGCGAGCGCCTCGACCTGCCGTAGGCCGCCCCGGCCCGGGGCACGGCGCCCGCTCCTCGCTCCGCGCCACGGTCAGCGCAGGGTGCGGAGGGACTCCCGCAGGCGGCGGGCGTCGTGCAGGCGCTGCTCGTAGCGGGCGCCGAGGGCCAGCAGCAGGAGGCCGGCGAAGGCGAGCGGCACCCAGCGCGGCAGCAGGCCGAGAGCCTGGACGACCGTCGGCGCGAGCTCGTGCCCGGCCGTGAGCAGGGCGGTCGCGGCACCCAGCAGCAGCGGCGCCTGGAGCCGCAGCCGGACGCCGGCCACCGTGACGGCGAGCGCGCCCACGCCGAGCAGCAGCGGCCGCACCCAGTGCCCGTCCGACCAGAGCGCGAGCACGCTCGGCAGGAACGCGAGCGACAGGCCGGGGCCGTACGTCGACCAGGACGCCGCGCCCGGGTCCTGCCGGTGCCGCCGGTGGCCGATCGCGAGGGCGACGACCGCGAGCGGGAGCGTGTACGCCTCCGGCGTCCGGACGTCCCAGAGGGCGAGCCGCACCCAGGAGGAGCAGGTCAGCAGCGCCCCCGCCGCCACGGCCGCCGGCACCCGCCGGTCGGCCCGCAGCGCCACGCCGAGCGCCGTCACACCGCTCACCGCCAGCGCGAACGCCAGCACCCCCGGGCGGCTCAGGAGCAGCGGCAGCGCCACCGCCGCCAGCGCGTACCCGGCGAACTCCACCGCGAGGGACAGCGCCCCGGCCGCCCGCCCGGACACCGCCGGCTCCGCCGCCCCGGGCTGCGAGGGCGCCGCCTCCGTCCGCAGCACGGCGGCGAGCGGCGCGGACAGGACCGCCACCGCCAGGACGGCGAGCACCACGCCGGACGCCGACAGGCCGCCGACCGTGCCGACCGCGGCCGCCTCACCGCCGAGCAGCAGCACACCGGCCGCGCCCGCCGCGGACGCCACCGTCGCGCCGCGCCACGCGAGCAGCGCTGCCAGCAGCACGCACACCCCGAGCACCACGACCGTCGCCGACCGGTCCGCCGACGCCCACAGCAGTGCCGGCGCGAGCCCGCCGCACAGCGCCGCGAGGACGCCCGGCCGGGCGCCGCGCAGCACCAGCGCCGCGGTGGCGAGCACCCCGAGCACCAGGGGCACCGCGACCGCGACGCCGTACGTCGCGCCGGCCGCCACCGGCAGCAGCGCCACCGTCACCACGCCGATCGCGGACGCCGCCGCCTCGGTGCCGAGGGGCCGCAGTCCGTGCGCGAGCACCACCGCGCCGGCGCACAGCGCCAGTCCGACCAGCGGCGCGGCGCCCAGCTCCCACGTCCAGCCGGGCGAGGGGGCACCGGCCCAGGCCGCGTCGGCGTGCGCCACGGGTTCCGTGATCGCCCGGAGCAGCGCGGGAACGGCCGCGAGCGTGGTCAGCAGCACCGCACCGCCGCCCGCCGCGGCCAGCCCGAGGGCGGTCTTGGCCCGTCGTGCGCCGACCGGCGTGCGGCGCAGGACGCTCACGGCGGCGAGCAGCAGCAGCGCCGGCGCCTCGTACGCGACGGCCGTCCAGTCCGTGCCCGCCAGGTGCCGCAGGACGCCGCCGAGGGCGACGACCAGGGCGGCCCCGGCCGCGGCGGCCGGGAGCGGCCGGACCGACGACGGCAGCGCGGCCTGCCCGGCGAGCACCAGCCCGAGCAGCGCCAGCCCGCCGAGCGGCAGCACCGCCCACGCGGCCTCCCCCGCACCGCCCGCCGCCGCGGAGCCGGCCCCGGCGAGCAGCCCGCCGGCCGCCGCCCACAGCGCGGCGAACCCCGCCACGCACTGCCACAGCACGGCCCGGCCGTCCCGCACCGGCCGCAGACCCACCGCGCCCGCCACCGGCCACGCCCCGCCGGGCCCGCCCGGGAAGGCACCCGTCGGCCACGCCCCGGCGGCACCGCCCGGCAGGCCCGTGCCCGCCGCCGACGGCGCGGCGCCCGCGGACGCCTGCGCCCCACCGGCACTCGCACCGTTCGAAGAACTGGTTGTAGTACTGGCCGCAGCACCCGGCAGCCCCGCGCCGCCGCCGGTCGGTCCGTCGCCCGCCGGCGTGCCGGCCTCCGCCGGAGCGACGGCCGCCGGGGCCGGTCGCGCCGGCCGCGCGGTCCGGCGGGCGACGCCGAGCAGGAGCACGTCGACCGCGGTCGCACCGACCATCGCCGCCGCGTACGCCTGCACGGCCACCACCTCCGCCGCGACGAGCGCGAGCAGGACGGGGATCCGCGTCATCAGGAAGCCGACCACCAATGGGAAGCGCAGGCTCAGCGCCCGTCCGTACCCGAGTGCGCCCGCCGCGACGACGCCGGTGACGACCGCCCAGTAGGCCGCGCCGTCGCCGCCGTCGAGCCCGGCCAGGCCGGCGGCGCGGGCCGCGTACCCGTCGAGCAGGACGAGGCCGAGGCCGATGCCTGCGGCCGCCTCGGCGGTGGCGGTGAGGCCGCGCCGCAGGAGCGGCCTCGGGACGGCGAGCGCGAGCGCGGTGAGCGCGAGCAGCACGGCCGCGCGCCCGCCGATCCCGAGGTAGCCCCAGCTGACCACGGTGAAGACCAGGGCGGCGACGCTGACCAGCAGGCCGCCGAGGACGAGCAGCACGGTCTGGGCCGACCGCCCCGACACCTCCGCCCGGCCGTCGCCGGCCTGCTGACCGGCACCGGCGGCCCACCCCGGACCTACCGGCCCACCGGCACCACCCGGGCCGGCCGCCCACCCCGCACCGGCCGGAGCTCCGCCCCACGCCGCGCCCGCGGGGCGGTCCCGCAGGGCCCGCAGCCGGGCCAGCAGTCCTTCCCGCTGGGCGAGCAGCGCGGCGCGCTGCTGCTCGACCATGCCGAGCGCGACCTCGATCTGCCAGAGTGCTCCGGCGTCGGGGCCGGTGAGCGGCAGGCGGCAGTGCGGGCAGGCGGTGTGTGCGCCGGGGCCGAGGGCGGTGCGGCAGTCGGGGCAGAGCGGCACGGGGCTGGTCATGCCGAGAGTGTGGCGGTCCAGGCGGCCGCCGTACATGAGTACGGCTACTCAACCTCGCGGATCACCGTGCGGCCGGGCCGGTCCAACCCGCCGGGACGTGGCCGAGCCGGACGCGCTGCGGGTGGTCGCCGACGGCGACGCTCGCGGTCGGCTGCCCGGTGGCGAAGTCGATGGCGGTGACCCGGTCGGCGCCGCTCTCGGAGATGACGCAGGACTTGCCGTCGCCGCTGACGGTGGCCCAGTAGGGCTTCTGGGCGGGGACGAGCGGGCCCTCGGTGAGGGTGGCGCGGTCGACGACGGTCGCGTAGTCGTCCATGGTGCCGGCGACGCACAGCTTGCTGCCGTCGGGGCTCGTGGAGAGGCCGTGGTGGCGGGAGTCGTTGACCCAGGTGGTGCGGTCCTCGCTGGTGGCGGGGTTCTTGGGCAGGGTCTTGACCCGGGTGATCCGGTCGGCGGCGACGTCGTACTCGACCAGGCCGTTGAAGAAGGAGACCTGGAAGTAGAGCTGCCGCCCGTCGGGGCTGAACGCGGCGGGGCGGACGGCGTCGGAGAGGTCGGAGCGGCCGAAGGCGTCGAGGCGCTCGCGCATGTCGACGGTGCGGATCGGCGCGTAGGTGTCGGCGTCGACGACGGTGATGTGCCGGTCGCCCTTGGTCCAGTCGAGCCAGGGGGCGTCGAGCGCGGTGGTGACCTCGCCGATGGACATGTTCCACAGCTGGTGGCCGCCGTCGGTGAAGAGGTTCTCGTGCGGCTTGTCGCCGGTGGCGAACGAGCCGAGCTGCCGTCCGGTGCGCACGTCGAGGACGTGCACGGTGTTGGCGGTGGAGGCGGAGACCGCGACGCGCGTGCCGTCGGGCGAGAGCGCCATGTGGTCGGCGCGGTAACCGGCGACCGGGAAGCGCCAGTTGATCCGCCCGGTGGCGATGTCGACGGAGACCACGTCGGCGAAGCTGGGGCGGGAGACGACCACGGCGGTGCCGTCGGGCGTGGAGTACATGTCGTCGACGAACTGGTCGTGGCCCTCGCCGGGGCCGAGCCGGACGCCGAGGAAGTACGCGAGCTTGACCGGGTTGAGGTAGATCTCGGTGAGCCGCTGGTCGCGGTCGGGGACGACGTCGATCCGGCCGATCCGGGCGAGGTCGCCGCCGGAGCGGATCACGTCGGCGGTGCCGTCCCAGTTGTTGCCGACGAACATCACCTCGCGGAGGTCCGCGGGTGCGGCGACGGCCGTGGGGGCGGCGGTGAGCGGGGCGAGCGTCAGGGCGGCGGCCAGGCCGCACACCGCCCGGAGGCGCAGAGAGCGGGAAAGGGCCATCGCCAACTCCTCGGCAGCGAGCACGAATTCTGAAACGAACGGTAGTCAGATTTGGCGCTACTCGACGGTAGGGACCGGCCCCGTCCGCTGGCAAGACCCCGGTCCGCCACAATTCACCGACGGCACACGAGGAGCGGGGACAGCACGTGGCGCGACCGGACAGGCAGTACGGCGGGCGGACGGCCGAGGCGCGCCGGGCGGAGCGGCGCGAGCGCTTCCTCGCGGCGGCGCTCGACCAGTTCGGCAGCCGGCCCGGCTACCGGGCGGCGTCGGTGGCGGGCCTGTGCGAGGCGGCCGGCCTGTCGACCCGCCAGTTCTACGAGGAGTTCCGCAACCTGGAGGACGTCCTCGCCCGGCTGCACCTGCGGGTCAACGACCTCGCCGAGCAGGCCGTCCTGAACGCCCTGCCGGCGGTCGCCGGGCTGCCGTTCGAGCAGCGGATCGCCGCGGTCCTGCGCGCGTACGTCACGGCGGCCACCGAGGACCCGCGGCGGCTGCGCATCGCGTTCGTCGAGATCGTCGGCGTGAGCGAGGCGCTGGAGACCCAGCGGCTGGACCGCCGGGCCCGCTGGGTGGCCCTGCTCACCGCCGAGGCGGACGCCGCCGCCGAACGCGGCGAGGCGGCGACCCGCGACTACCGGATCGCCGCCACCGCCTTCATCGGCGCCGTCAACGGCCTGCTCCACGACTGGACGGCGGGCCGCGTCACCGCCACCCTCGACGAGGTGGTCGCCGAGCTCACCGCACTGCTGAGGGGCGCCTCCCGCCCCGGGTAGGCGCGTGCCGGCCCTACTGGAGTTCGAGCACCAGCTTGCCGGTGTTCTCGCCGCGGAAGAGCATCTGCAGGGTGGCGGGGAAGTCCTCGACCCCGCCGCGGACGACGTGCTCCTTGACCTTGATCCGGCCCTCGCCGATCCAGCCGGCCAGCTCCAGCGCGGCCTCGCCGTAGCGCTTGGCGTAGTCGAAGACCACGAAGCCCTCCATCCGGGCCCGGCGCACCAGCAGGCTCAGGTAGTTGGACGGGCCCTGCACGCCGGACTCGCTGTTGTACTGGCTGATCGCGCCGCAGACCACCACCCGGGCGCGCATCGCGAGCCGGGTGAGCGCGGCGTCGAGGATGTCGCCGCCGACGTTGTCGAAGTAGACGTCGATCCCGTCGGGGGCGTGCTCGCGCAGCGCCTTGCGGACGTCCTCGGAGCGGTAGTCGATCGCCGCGTCGAAGCCCAGCTCCTCGGTGAGCATCGCGCACTTGTCGGCGCCGCCGGCGATCCCGACCACCCGGCAGCCCTTCACCTTGGCGATCTGCCCGACGATGGTGCCGACCGCGCCGGCGGCGCCGGAGACCACGACGGTCTCGCCCTCCTGGAGCGCGCCGACGTCCAGCAGGCCGAAGTACGCGGTCATGCCGGGCATGCCGAGCGCGCCGAGGTAGGTGGAGAGCGGGGCGAGGGCCGGGTCGACCTTGAGCGTGCCCCGGCCGTCGGAGACGGCGTGCTCCTGGACGCCGAAGGTGCCGACCACGAAGTCGCCGGGCTGGTACCCGGGGTGCCGCGACGCGGTCACCTCGATCACCGAGCCGGCCCGCATCACCTCGCCGAGGCCGACCGGCGGCAGGTAGGAGGGCCGGTCGTCCAGCCAGCCGCGCATCGCCGGGTCGAGCGAGACGTAGCGGGTGCGCCCGGCGAACTCGCCCTCGCCCGGCTCCCGCACGGGCTCCTCGGCGAGGCTCCAGTCCTCGGACTTGACCTCCCCGACCGGGCGGGCGGCGAGGCGGATCTGGCGGTTGGTGCCCGGCATGGAGGTCTCCTGACGTCGACGAGGGGTGGCAGCCCTGAGCCCGAGCATCATAAGCAAGCGCTTAGTCATCTGACCAGGCCGCACCGCTGTCCCCGGCTACCGGTACCGTCTCGGTGCGAGGGGACAGGTCGGAGTGGGGGGTGTGGGGGCATGGAGGCACTGGAGCCGGGCGACCCTCGCCGGGTCGGCGAGTACCGGCTGCTGCGGCGGCTGGGCGCGGGCGGCATGGGCGAGGTCTACCTGGGCCGCAGTCCGGGCGGGCGCACCGTCGCGGTGAAGCTGGTCCGCGGCGAGTACGCGGCCGACCGGGAGTTCCGCAGCCGGTTCCGGCAGGAGGTCGAGGCCGCCCGCCGGGTCGGCGGGCAGTGGACGGCGCCGGTGCTGGACGCCGACACCGAGGGCGAGCACCCCTGGGTGGCGACCGGGTACGTCGCCGGGCCCCCGCTGGGCGAGGCGGTCCGCGAGTTCGGCCCGCTGCCGCCCGCCGTGGTCCGGGCGCTCGGCGCGGGCCTGGCCGAGACCCTGGAGCACGTCCACGGCACCGGCCTGGTCCACCGGGACATCAAGCCGTCCAACATCCTGCTCGCCCTCGACGGGCCGCGCCTGATCGACTTCGGCATCGCCCGCGCGCTCGACGCGGCCACCGCCCTGACCCGCTCCGGGTACGTGGTCGGCTCGCCCGGCTACATGTCCCCCGAGCAGGCGGGCGGCCGCCCCGCCGGGCCGCCCGGCGACGTCTTCTCGCTCGGCGCCGCCCTCGCGTACGCCGCGACCGGCATCGCCCCGTTCGGCGAGGGCGTCAGCGCCGCCGTCCTGCTCTACCGGGTCCTGCACGAGGCCCCGGACCTCTCCGGGCTCGACGGGGAGCTGCGCGCGGTCATCCTCGACTGCCTCGCCAAGGACCCGGACGACCGGCCCGTCCCGGCCGAGCTGCGCCGCCGCCTGACCACCGCCGGCCCGGGCACCGTCCGGCTCGGCCAGCGCGGCTGGCTGCCGTCGGCCGTCTCCGAGTCGGTCGGCCGCCTCGCCGTCGAGCTCCTCGCCCTGGACACCGAACCGGCGCCCGCCGACGCCGTCCCGGCCCACCCGCCGACCGTCACCGACGGCGCGGCCGCCGTCGAACAGCCGCCGGGCGAGCAGCCGGTGGTGCTCGGCGCGCCGACCGCGCCGCACGGGCCGTCCGGGCGCCGGGCCCTGCCGATCGTCCTCGCCGCGGCCGCGGCGGTGGCCGCGACCGCCGGCGGGGTCACGCTCTGGCTCACCCGCGACACCGGCACCGCGGGCGACGGCGGGCGCACGGCCGCCGTGCCGCCCGCCTCCCCCAGCCCGTCGCCCTCACCGTCCCCCAGCCCCTCGCCCTCACCCAGCCCCTCCCCCACCAGCCTGGTGCCGGCCGCCTTCCTGGGCGTCTGGCAGGGCGACGTCCACCAGGTCGACCGGGACAACCAGGGCAAGTACCGGATCCAGTTCTCCCCCGGCAACCCGGGCGCCAACGTCGGCCGCGCCTCCACCACCTGGGAGTCCACCGGCGTCCCCTGCGCCGCCGTGGACGAGCTCGCCTCGGTGAGCGGCAACACGGTCACCGTCCTGGAGACCACCACCTCGGTCAGCGCGAGCTGCGCCGGCGACGTGGCCCTGAAGATCGTCTTCACCCTCACCGAGGACGGCCACCTGATCGCCCGGCAGGACGGGTTCGTCGACGTCCAGCTCTCCCGCCAGCAGTGACCGCCGCTAGGGTTGGCGGGGTGGACAGCCCCCTCGGCCCGGACCGGGTCGACGCCTACCTGCGGCGGATCGGCGCGGCCCGCCCCGCGCGGGCCGACGCGGACGCCCTCGCCCGGCTCCAGCACGCCCACCTGACCAGCGTCCCCTTCGAGAACCTCGCCATCCACCTCGGCGAGCCGATCGACCTCGACCGGGACGCGCTGCTCGGCAAGCTGCTGGACCGCCGCCGCGGCGGTTTCTGCTACGAACTCAACGGCGCTTTCGCCGAGTTGCTGCGCGCACTCGGCTACCGGGTGTCCCTGCTCGGTGCCCGGGTGTTCGGCGACGGCCGGCTCGGCCCGCCCTTCGACCATCTCGCCCTGCGGGTCGACCTCGACGAGCCGTGGCTGGTCGACGTCGGCTTCGGCCGCTTCAGCACCCGCCCGCTGCGCCTCGACGAACGCGGCGTCCAGCACGACCCGGCCGGTGGGTTCACCGTCACCGGGCACGGCCCCGACCTGGACGTCGCCCTCGGCGGCGAGCCCCAGTACCGCCTCGACCAGCGCCCGTACGAGCTCGCCGACTTCGCCCCCACCTGCTGGTGGCAGGCGACCTCGCCGGCGTCGCACTTCACCCGCTCCACCACCTGTTCCCTGCTCACCCCGGACGGCGGCCGGACCACCCTGAGCGGCCTGCGCCTGATCCGCACCGCCCCGGACGGCGCCCGCGAGGTCCACCGCCTCACCGGCCCCGAAGCCCTCGCCGCCTACCGCGACCACTTCGGCATCACCCTCGACCGCCTCCCCGCCGACCCCGCCGCGCAGCCCGCCCCGGCGCCGTGACCGGCGGTCCGGGCACCCGCGGGTGCCCGGACGGGCGGAAGGCCCCGCAGCCGGGGCTGCGGGGCCTTCGCGTCGGTCGCCCGGGTGTCAGGCGAGGGAGGCCAGGGCCTCGTTGAAGGTGGCGGACGGGCGCATCACGGCCGCGGCCTTGGCCGGGTCGGGCTGGTAGTAGCCACCGAGCTCGACCGGGGAGCCCTGGACGGCGATCAGCTCGGAGACGATGGTCTCCTCCTGCTCGGTCAGGGTCTTGGCGAGCGGGGCGAAGGCCTCGGCGAGCTGGGCGTCGTCGGTCTGCTTGGCCAGCTCCTGGGCCCAGTAGGTGGCCAGGTAGAAGTGGCTGCCGCGGTTGTCGATGCCGCCGAGGCGGCGGCTCGGCGACTTGTCCTCGTTGAGGAAGGTGCCGGTGGCGCGGTCGAGGGTGTCGGCCAGGACCTTGGCGCGCGGGTTGTCGGCGACCTGGGCGAGGTGCTCGAAGCTGGCGGCCAGGGCGAAGAACTCGCCGAGGCTGTCCCAGCGCAGGTAGTTCTCCTTGACCAGCTGCTGGACGTGCTTCGGGGCGGAGCCGCCGGCGCCGGTCTCGAACAGGCCGCCGCCGTTCATCAGCGGGACGACCGAGAGCATCTTGGCGCTGGTGCCGAGCTCCAGGATCGGGAACAGGTCGGTCAGGTAGTCGCGGAGCACGTTGCCGGTGACCGAGATGGTGTCCTCGCCGCGGCGGATGCGCTCCAGCGAGAAGGCGGTGGCCTCCACCGGGGAGAGGATCTCGATCTGCAGGCCCTCGGTGTCGTGCTGCGGCAGGTACTCGTTGACCTTGCCGATGAGCACGGCGTCGTGGGCGCGCTCGGCGTCGAGCCAGAAGACGGCCGGGGAGCCGGTGGCGCGGGCGCGGGAGACGGCGAGCTTGACCCAGTCCTGGATCGGCGCGTCCTTGGTCTGGCAGGAGCGGAAGATGTCGCCGGCCTGGACGACCTGCTCCAGCACGGTCTCGCCGTTGGCGTCCACCAGGCGGACGGTGCCGGCGGAGGCGATCTCGAAGGTCTTGTCGTGGGAGCCGTACTCCTCGGCCGCCTGGGCCATCAGGCCGACGTTCGGCACCGAGCCCATGGTGGCCGGGTCGAACGCGCCGTGGGCGCGGCAGTCGTCGATGACGGTCTGGTAGACGCCCGCGTAGCTGCTGTCCGGGAGGACAGCGAGGGTGTCGGCCTCCTGGCCGTCCGGGCCCCACATGTGGCCGGAGGTGCGGATCATGGCCGGCATCGAGGCGTCCACGATGACGTCGCTCGGCACGTGCAGGTTGGTGATGCCCTTGTCGGAGTCGACCATGGCGAGCTCCGGGCCGGCGGCGATCTCGGCGTCGAAGGAGGCCTTGATCTCCGCGCCCTGCGGGAGCGCGTCCAGGCCGGCCAGGATCGAGCCGAGGCCGTTGTTCGGGGTCAGGCCGGCGGCGGCCAGCACCTCGCCGTACTGGGCGAAGGTCTGCGGGAAGAAGGCGCGCACGACGTGGCCGAAGATGATGGGGTCGGAGACCTTCATCATGGTGGCCTTGAGGTGCACCGAGAACAGCACGCCGTCGGCCTTGGCCTTGGCGACCTGGGCGGCGAGGAACTCGCGCAGCGCGGCGACGCGCATCACGGAGGCGTCGACGACCTCGCCGACCTGGACCGGGACGGTCTCGCGCAGCACGGTGACGGTGCCGTCGGCGGCGACGTGCTCGATGCGCAGCGCGCCGGCCTCGGCGATGACGGCGGACTTCTCGGTGGAGCGGAAGTCGTTGACGCCCATGGTGGCGACGTTGGTCTTGGAGTCGGCCGACCAGGCGCCCATCCGGTGCGGGTGGGTCTTGGCGTAGTTCTTGACCGACAGCGGCGCGCGGCGGTCGGAGTTGCCCTCGCGCAGGACCGGGTTGACGGCGCTGCCCTTGACCTTGTCGTAGCGGGCGCGGGTGTCGCGCTCCTCGTCGGTCTTCGGCTCGTCCGGGTAGTCCGGCAGGGCGTAGCCCTGGGACTGCAGCTCGGCGATGGCGGCCTTGAGCTGCGGGATGGAGGCCGAGATGTTCGGCAGCTTGATGATGTTGGCGGCCGGGGTCTTGGCCAGCTCGCCGAGCTCGGCGAGGGCGTCGGCGATCCGCTGGCCCTCCTCCAGACGCTCCGGGAAGCTCGCGATGATGCGCCCGGCCAGCGAGATGTCGCGGGTCTCCACACTGACGCCCGCGGTCGCGGCGTAGGCCTGCACGACCGGCAGGAACGAATACGTCGCCAGGGCCGGGGCCTCGTCGGTGTGGGTGTAGATGATGGTCGAGTCTGTCACCGGTACTCCGCTTCCACGTCTAGAACGTCTTGACATCAAGATATCTCATCACGCCCACGGAGCACGCTCTCACCCGCCCGGCCGACCATGCCTCCCCACATCCGGGCCCGCCCGACGTAGCGTGGTGTGTCCGGGTTCGTCCCGTTCCCGCAGTGACTCCCTGGAGGTGGACCGTGGCGGTGCCCGCAGCCCGCATCGTGTTCGACGACGCCGACCGCGCCGCCGTGGCGGAGGCGGTGACCGAGATGCTCGGCACCGGCGCGCTGACCCTCGGACCGTGGACCCAGCGCTTCGAGCAGTCCTTCGCCACCGAGCACGGCGCCTCGCACGCCGTCGCGGTGGCCAGCGGCACGGCCGCGCTGGAGATCGTCCTGCGCACCCTGGACGTCCGGGGGCGCGACGTGGTCGTCCCGGCGGTCACCTTCTACGCCACCGCCGGCGCCGTGCTGCACGCGGGCGGGCGGCCGGTGCTCGCGGACGTAGACCCGGACACCCTGGCACTCAGCGCCGCCACCGTGGAGGCCGTGCTCACCCCCGACACCGCGGCGGTGGTCCTGGTCCACATCGGCGGGCTGGTCTCCCCCGGGGTGGACGCGCTCGCCGCGCTCTGCGAGGCCCGCGGCATCCCGCTGGTCGAGGACGCGGCGCACGCCCACGGCAGCAGCTTCCAGGGCCGCCCGGCCGGGACCTTCGGCGTCGCCGGGGCCTTCTCGTTCTACCCGACCAAGGTGGTGACCAGCGGCGAGGGCGGCATGATCCTCACCGAGTCGCCGGAGCTGCGCGACGAGGCCCGCATCCACCGCGACCAGGGCAAGGGCTCCTTCGGCACCAACCACCACGTCCGCGAGGGCGCCTCCTGGCGGCTCAGCGAGGCGAACGCCGCCGTCGGCACCGTCCACCTGCGCCGGCTCAAGGAGTTCGTCGAGACCCGCCGCCGGGTCGCCGGCCGCTACGACGCCGCGCTCACCGCGCTCGACGGGCTCACCCCGGTCCTGGAGCCGCCCGGCAGCCGGTCCAACTACTACAAGTACGTGGCGCTGCTGCCGTCCGGCGTCGACCGGGCCGAGTTCAAGCGGCTCTGCGCCGAGGAGCACGGCGTCCGCCTCTCCGGCGAGGTGTACGACCTGCCGCTGCACCACCAGCCCGTCCTCTCCGCCCACCGCGACCTGCGGCTGCCGGTCGCCGAGGACGTCTGCGCCCGGCAGGTCTGCCTGCCGGTGCTCTCCGACATGACCGAGGACGAGACCGACCAGGTCATCGACGCCGTCACCGCCGTCCACCGCCGCCTCGCCGGCTGACAGAGAAGGAGCACCGCCGTGCGCGTCGCCGTCACCGGGGGCTGCGGGTTCATCGGATCGCACGTCGTCGACCGGCTGCTGGCCGCCGGTCACGAGGTGCTGGTCGTCGACACCGCCGACCGCTACCTCAACCCGTCCGCCGAGCACGTCCGCCTCGACATCCTCGACCTGCCCGGCCTCACCGGCGCCTTCGAGGGCTGCGAGGTCGCCTTCCACCTGGCCGCCATGGCCGACGTGGAGAAGGTCACCGCCGACCCGGTCGGTGCGGTCCGCTGCAACATCGACGGCACCGAGACCGTCCTGGAGGCCGCCCGCCGCGCCGGGCTCGGCCACACCGTCCTCGCCTCCACCGTCTGGGTGTACGGCGCCGCCCTCGCCGAGCCCACCCTCGACGGCGAGGAGCAGGAACTCGACGAACGCACCCCCATCGACCTCGACCGCAGCGGCCACCTCTACGTCGCCACCAAGCTCGCCGCCGAGATGCTCATGCACAGCTACCGCGAGCTGTACGGCCAGCACTTCACGATCCTGCGCTACGGCATCCCGTACGGGCCGCGGATGCGCGACGAGCTGGTGGTCGCCCGTTTCGTGCAGGCCGCGCTGGCCGGCCGGCCGATCACCATCGCCGGCGGCGGCCTGCAGACCCGCAACTTCGTCTACGTCGAGGACCTCGCCGACGCCCACGTCCGGGCGCTGTCCCCCGCCGCGCAGGACCAGACCTTCGCCCTGGAGGGCGCCACCGCGATCTCCATCCGGGAGATCGCCGACACCGTCGACCGGCTGCTCGGCCCGATCACCGTCGAGGAGGTCGAGGCCCGCACCGCCGACTACGCCGGCCGCCGGATCTCCAACGCCGCCGCCAAGCGCCTGCTCGGCTGGTCGCCGCGGACCAGCTTCGCCGACGGCGTCCAGCGGTACGCCGACTGGTACCGCGCCACCACCGGCGGGCCGCGCTGAGCGGCGACCGCCCGCCGCACGCCCTGCTGGTCTCCGGCTCCCTCGGCCAGGGCCACGACGTGATGGCCCGGGCCTGTGCCGACACCCTGGAGGAACACGGCTGGACCACCGACACGGTGGACGCCATGGCCCTGCTCGGCGACCACTCCGGCGCGGCCGGCGAGGCGGTCTTCCGCCGGCTGCTCGCCCTTCCCGGCGTGTACGACGCCTTCCACTTCTCGGCGCTGCGGCCCGGCGCCCGGATCGCCCTCGCCGCCGACGCCGCAGCCCGGCGGCGCCTGGTCCCGGCGCTGCGCGGGCTCCTCGCCCGGCAGCGGCCCCGGCTCGTCGTCTCGGTGTTCGCCACCGCCACCTCCGCCGTCAACCAGCTGCTCGCCACCTGGCCCGCCGGTGTCCGGCACATGGTGCTGTGCACCGACGTCACCCCGCACCGGCTCTGGGTCCAGGACGGCACCGACCTCTTCCTGGTCACCTCGGAGGTCGCCGCCTGCGCCGTCCGCCGCTACCGGCCGCACGCCCCGGTCGCCGTCCTGCCCGCGCCGCTGCGCGACCCCTTCTACCGGCCGCCCACCCGGGCGGAGGCCCGCGCCGAGACCGGGGTGCCCGACGACGCCCGGTGCGTGCTGCTGATGTCCGGCTCCTGGGGCCTCGGGCCGCTCGCCCGCGCCGCCGCCGAACTCTCCGACGCCGGCCCGCACGTCCTCGCCGTCGCCGGCAGCAACACCGAGCTCGAGCGCCGGCTGCGCACCACCGCCCGCACCCGGCCCCGGCTGCACCCGTACGGCTGGACCGACCGGATGCCCGCGCTGATGGCCGCCGCCGACCTGGTCGTCACCAGCTCCGGCGACACCTGCAGCGAGGCCCGCGCGATCGGGCGGCGCCTGCTGCTGCTGGACGTCGTCCAGGGGCACGGCCGCGACAACCTCCAGCACGAACTGGAGCTCGGCCACGCCGACGTCACCTCCGCCCACCCCTCCGACGTCGTCCGCAGCGCCCTCGCCGCCCTCGACCGGCCCGCCCCCGCCCCGTCCCTGGGCGCCACCCCCGCCCCGTGGCGCACCGGCTTCACCAAGGCCCTCGCCGACCTGGGCCTGCCGACCGCCTGACCCGGCGGCCGGGCGCAGCCCCCCGTCAGGTGGGGCGGATCCCCTGCCGGGGGGCGTCGCTGCGGCAGCGCCGTTCGACGGCGGGATCCCCTCCACGGCCGCCGGCCGGGCAGCCGCCGTCCCGTGGCGCACCGTCTCCGCCAGGTGACCCGCCGCCAGGGCCGTCAGGCCGCCGGGACCGCGTGGTCGCGGAGGGGGCCGAGGGCCAGGCCGCGGGCGGCGCAGTGGTCGGCGATCAGGGGGAGGGCGGCCAGGGTGGTCCGCCAGGAGCCCGGGGCGGAGGTGCAGTCGGAGTCGTGCAGGAGCAGGGTGGCGCCGGGGCGCAGGCGGGGGGCGGCGGCGGCGAGCACCGAGGCGGGGGTGGCGTCGTCGGTCCAGTCGCGGCCCCAGGCCGTCCACAGCACGGGGCGCAGCCCGAGCCGGCGGGATGCCGCGGCGAGGCCCGCGGTGAGCACCCCGTACGGCGGCCGGTACCACTGCGGCTCCTCGCAGCAGTACGCGGTGACGGCGTCCCGGGTGCGGCGCAGCTCGGCCAGGTCGCGGCGGGGCGCCGGGTACCACGGGACGCGGTGGTGCCAGCCGTGCACGGCGACCTCGTGGCCGCGCAGGACCAGCTCGCGCCCCAGGTCGGGGTGGCGTTCCAGGGCGTCGCCGAGCAGGAAGAAGGTGGCGCGGGCGCCGATCCGGTCGAGGGCGTCCAGGACGGGCGGGGTGCCCGTCGGGTCGGGCCCGTCGTCGAAGGTCAGCGCGACGTGCCCGGGGCGTTCGCCGTACCCGGCGGTGCGCCGTGCCAGGTGGTGGCGGACGGGTGGCAGCCGGACGGCGGCCGGTGCCAGGTGCAGCAGCTCGACGCCCGCGGCCGCCGCAGCGGCCGCGCCCGTCGCGGCGGTGGCGCGCATCAGCCGAACCGGTCCGCCAGCCGCCGGAACGCGCCCGGGGCGAGGCCGTGGATGCGGGCCGGCCCGGCGAGCCACGCCGGCACGAACACCCGGTCGCGGCGGGTGGTGATGGTGGCGACCACCGAGTCGGCGACCTTCCCGGCGGACACCGGGCGGGGCCGCTCCCGCTGGTAGGGGGTGCCGCGCCGGGCGAAGAACGGGGTGTCGACCGGGCCGGGCAGCACGATCCGGACGTCGACGCCGGTGCCGCGCAGCTCGTACCAGAGGCTCTCGGCGAACATCGCCAGCCCCGCCTTGGTGGCGGCGTACGCGGTCTCGTCGCGGACGCCCACCTGGCCGGCCATCGAACCGAGCAGCACGATCCGGCCGTGCCGGCGGGCCAGCATGCCCGGCAGCAGCTCCCGGGCCAGGCGCAGCGGGGCGCCCAGGTTGACCTCCAGCATCCGGTCCACGGCGTCCGGCGGCGTCTGGACGAACGGGCCGCGCCAGCCCAGCCCGGCGCTGGCGACCAGCACGTCCACCTGGCCGGTGGCGGCGAGCGCCGCGTCGGCCAGCAGGCGTGGGCCGTCCGGGGTGGAGAGGTCCTGCGGCAGCGCCTTGCCGCCGGTGCGGTCGGCGACCTCGGCCAGCCGGTCGGGGTCGGTGCCGGAGAGGAGTAAGCGCCAGCCGGCTCCGGCCAGGCGGTCGGCGGTGGCGGCGCCGATGCCGGAGGAGGCTCCGGTGATCAGCGCCACCGGGGTTTCGCCCTGTCGGGTGTCGTCCGAGCCCATGTGCACCTGCCCGGTCGGGGGTACGTTCGGCTCCCCACGATCCCACCGCACCGCCCGACGGGCGACCGGGGTGTCAGCCCGTGGCGACCTGCTCGCGCAGGGTGGCGGTGAGCAGCGGCATGTACGCGGGGGAGCACGCGAACAGCACCGGCTCCCCGCGGTCGCGGCACTCGGCCACCTGCCAGGAGCGGCGGACCGCGGCGGGGTCGGTCTTCGCCCGCTCGCGCACCCGGACCAGCTCCAGGTGCACCAGCGGGACCGGCCGCCGGTTCAGGCCCGGCTCCTCGGTCGGCGCGACCGCGAGCGTGCTCCGGGAGGCGCTCAGGAAGCCGATCGTCGGCCGGCAGTACGGTCGGTCGCCGATCGCGCTGCCCTCGAAGCTCACCACCTGCCCCGCCTCGACCGCCGCGGTCAGCTTCCGGGCCCGCCGCCGCTCACCGCCGCCGGGCACCGGCAGCAGGGTCAGCACTCCGAGCAGGATGTCGAGCAGCATCCGGTCCCCCTGGTGACGTCGTGTCGACACGGACGACGAGCAACCGGGGCCGTCGGTTCCGGCGGCCGCCTGCCTCCGGCTGTCCGACGCGGTCCGAGGGCGACGGCCCGGCGGGAGCGGTCTAGCGGGGCGCGGGGGCGCGTTCGGCGGGGTGGTCGGCGGTGGGGTCGGTGCCGGGTTCGGGTTCGGCGAAGCGGGCGAGCAGGAAGGTGCCGCCGACCGCGAGGAGGAAGCCGAGCACCGCGCACCAGGCGTAGCCGGGCCTGGCGGTGTCGCCGAGCGCCAGCACCCCGACCACCGCCGGGCCGAAGGTCTCCGACAGGGTTCCGGCCGCGGTCGCGGCGGTGACGGTGCCGCGTTGCAGGGCGAGCGCGTACGCGACGTAGCCGCCGACCCCGCCGAGCGCCAGCGCGTACGTGGCCGGGTCGGCGAGCACCGCGGTGATGCTGCTCGCGTCGAGTACCCGGACGGCGAGGCTGGTGACGCCGAAGCCGACGCCCGCGAGCAGGCCGAGCCCGGCGGCGGCCGCGTTGCCGGCCCGGCGCGCGAGCAGGGCGGTGCCGACCAGCATCAGCGCGGTGGTGCCGAGCAGCGCCAGGTGGAACGCCGACGGGGCGTCCTCCCGGCCCTCGGTGCCGGAGCCGACGGTGAGCAGCAGCAGGCCGGCGACGACGGCGGTGATGCCCGCCGTGTCGCTGCGGTGCAGGTGGGTGCCGAGCATCCGGACGGCGGCCAGCGCGGTGACCGCGAGGCTGGCGTTGGTGACCGCCTGCACGGTGAACAGCGGGAGCGTGCGCAGCGCGACGATGCTCAGCGCGAAGCCCGCGATGTCCATGACGGTGCCGAGGACGAACGGCCAGCTGCGCACCAGCGCGGCCAGCAGCCCGGCCCGGACCCGGTCGGCGTGGGGCGCGGCGCGGGCGCCGCGCGCCTGGAAGACCGAGCCGAATCCGAAGCACGCGGTCGCGGCGAGGGCCGCGGTCAGTCCGAGCAGCATCGGCGCCTCCGGCCGGGTACGGCGGTGGGTGGTCCGCCACCAGTCTGGGCCGGGCGGGCCGCTCGGCGCAGGTCGGCGCGGGTCGACGCCGGGCCGCACCGGGGAGCCCGCGGGCGCCCCTCCCCCGGGGCGTCACCGGCTGCGTACACTCCGTCAGGTCAGCCTTCGCACGTCGTACGTCGCCGAGGAGCAGCCCGATGGCCACCGCAGTCGTCCGTGAGGTACCCGAGTTGGACGCCGCCGCGGTCGCCGAGTGGCGGGCCGGGCGGCGGCCGCTGGTGGAGTTGATGGCGCGGGCGCAGCGGGAGCTGGGCGGGGTCGCGGGGTTCCGGCTGGGCGAGGGGCCGCCGACGGTGGTGGTGACGGATCCGGCGGCGGTGCAGCACGTGCTGGCGCTGCACCCGGAAACGTACGCGAAGCGCTCGCACCGGGCGCGGATGCTGGTCGGCGACGGCGTGCTGTCGGCGTCCGGCGAGGCGTGGCGCAACCAGCGGCGGCTGCTGCAGGCGCAGTTCACCGGGCCGGGGATGCGCCGCTACCAGCACCGGCTGGAGGCGGCGGCCCGCGCGACGGCCGAGCGCTGGGCGGGCCACGCGCGGACCGGCGAGCCGGTGGACGTCGGCGAGGAGATGCGGCTCTTCGCGCTGGACACCGTCTGGCGGGCGCTGACCGGCCATCCGGTGGACGCGGCGACGGCGGAGCAGCTCGGCGGGGTCGCGGCGGTCGTCGAGGCGCTGCCGAGCCTTCCGGCCGACGCGGTGGAGCCGCCGCCGGCCGTCGCGGCGGACCTGGCGCGGATCGACGAGGTGGCGCACCGGGCGATCGCGGCCGCCCGGACGGGTGAGGCCGGTCCGGACGGGCCGGGGCTGCTGCACCTGCTGGTCGAGGCGGGCGAGGAGCGGCCGGAGTACACCGACGCGCTGATCCGCGACGAGCTGGTGACCCTGCTGATGGCCGGGCACGAGACCACGGCGTCCACCCTGACCTGGCTGTACCTGCTGCTCGACGGCGCCCCCGAGGCCCGTGCGTGGGCGCTCGCCGCCGGGCCGGACGGCTCCGCGGGGCGCCGCACGGCGATCGACGCGCTGGCGTCCGAGGCGCTGCGGCTGTACCCGTCGGCGTGGATGCTGCCGCGGCGGGCGATCGTCGACGACGTCCTGCTCAGCCACCGCATCGAGGCCGGCAGCGACGTCCTCAGCTGCCCGTACCTCACCCACCGCGATCCCGGGCTCTGGGCGGAGCCCGGGCGCTTCGACCCGCGCCGGTTCACCGAGCCCGGCGGGCGGCCCGCGCAGCAGGGCGCGTACCTGCCGTTCGGCATCGGCGCCCGCGCCTGCCTGGGCATCCGCTTCGCCCAGCGGGAGATGCTGGCCCTGCTCGAACTGCTGCTCCCCGCACGCACGGTGGCCTTCCACGGGCCCGCACCCGCCGCCGCCTTCGGGCTCACCGTCCGCCCCGCCGGCCCGACCCCGGCGACCGTCGGCTGACGGCGGACGCCCGCTAATTGCGTGGCCGGGCAGGCGGGTTGCTCCTAGACTCGGCTCCCAGAGCGCGCCGCCGGTTCGGGCCGCGCGCACCGTGACGGGTCCGGAGGGGGGCGAGGGGCATGCGTGAGCGCTGCGTCCTCGTCGTTCCCGCGTCGCGGTTCGAGGTGATCCTGGTGTCCCCGTCCGCCCGGTGCCGGCTGCGCGGCCGCCACCGGACGTCCTGACGCGACACCTCGCTCCGACGTTCCGTCAGGGCCAATTGCGCCGCCCTGTTCAGGTTCCACCTCGAAAGGCCATCGGGCCATGCGCATCGACCTCACCCGCAACCTCGGCATCCTCGCCCACGTGGACGCCGGCAAGACCACCGTCACCGAGCGGATCCTCTACCTGACCGGCCTGACGCACCGCCGGGGCGAGGTCCACGACGGCACCACCGTCACGGACTTCGACCCGCAGGAGCGCGACCGGGGCATCACCATCTTCGCGGCGGCCGCCAGCTGCGTCTGGGACGGCCACCGGCTGAACGTCGTCGACACGCCCGGGCACGTCGACTTCACCGACGAGGTGGAGCGTTCGCTGCGGGTGCTGGACGGCGCGGTCGCGGTGTTCGACGCGGTCGCGGGTGTCGAGCCGCAGAGCGAGACGGTGTGGCGGCAGGCGGACCGGCACGGCGTGCCGCGGATCGCCTTCGTCAACAAGCTCGACCGGGCCGGTGCGGACCTGGACCTCGCGGTCGCCTCGATCCGCGAGCGGCTGGGTGTCGTCCCGCTGGTGGTGCAGCTGCCGATCGGCGCCGAGGACGCCTTCACGGGTCTGGTCGACCTGGTCCGGATGACGGCCCTGAGCTGGCCCGACGGCACGGACGGGGTCGTCGCCGGCCCGGTGCCGGAGGAGCTGCGCGCCGAGGCGGGCCGCCGTCGCCGGCTGCTGGAGGAGGCGGTCGCCGAGCTGCACCCCGCGGCGCTGGAGGAGTACTGCGCCACCGCCGCGCTCTCCCCCGCCACGCTGACGGCCGCCCTGCGCGACCTGACGCACGGCGGGCAGGGCGTGGTGGTGCTGGCCGGCTCGGCGTACCGCAACCGGGGCATCGAGCCGCTGCTGGACGCGGTCACCGCCTACCTGCCCTCGCCCTCGGACGTGCCGCCGGTGCGCGGCCTGCCGGTCGGGGCTGCGGCGGTCGGGGCGGCGGACGGGGACGCGGTGGAGCGGCCGGCCGATCCGGCGGCGCCGTTCGCGGGGCTGGTGTTCAAGGTGACCGTCGGCGACAGCGGCCGGCTCGGCTTCCTGCGGGTGTACGCGGGGACGCTGCGCCGGGGCGACACCGTGCTGGACGCGGGGGCCGGCCGGACCGAGCGGGTCCGGCGGATCTTCCGGGTCCGGGCCGACCGGCACACCGAGGTGGCGGAGGCGGTGGCGGGCGACATCGTCGCCGTGGTCGGGCCGAAGGCGGCCGCGACCGGGGCGACGCTGTGCGCGCCGGACGCCCCGCTGCTGCTGGAACCGCCGACGGCGGCCGCCCCGGTGGTCTCGGTGGCCGTCGAGGCCCGGCGGACCGTCGACACCGACCGGCTGGCCGTCGCGCTGGCCCGGCTGGTGGAGGAGGACCCGTCGCTGACCGTCCGGACCGATCCGGAGACCGGCCAGACCGTGCTGTCCGGCATGGGCGAGCTGCACCTGGAGGTGGCGGTGGAGAAGGTCCGCCGCGCCACCGGGCTGGAGGTCGCCGTCGGCCGGCCGCAGGTCGCGCTGCGCGAGACCGTGGTGCGCGGGGTGAGCGGGCTGACGTACCGGCACGCCAAGCAGGACGGCGGCGCCGGGCAGTTCGCCCAGGTGGTGCTGGACGTGGCGCCGCTCGACCAGGCGAACACGGACTTCGTGTTCGGCTCGGCCGTGGTCGGCGGGCGGGTGCCGAAGGAGTACGTGCAGGCCGTCGAGGCGGGCTGCCGGGACGCCCTCGCCGAGGGGCCGCTCGGCGGCCACCCGGTGACCGGGCTGCGGGTGACCCTGACCGACGGGGCCACCCACGTCAAGGACTCCTCGGAGCTCGCCTTCCGCACCGCCGGGCGGCTCGCGCTGCGCGAGGCGCTGCGGCGCTGCGCGGTGCAGCTGCTCGAACCGGTCGCGGAGGTCACGGTGACCGTGCCGGAGGAGAGCGTCGGCGCGGTGGTCGGCGACCTGTCGGCCCGGCGCGGCCGGATCAGCGGCTCCACCGCCCGCGGCGGCAGCGCGGTGGTCACGGCGACCGTGCCGCTGGCCGAACTGTTCGGCTGGGCGACCCGGCTGCGCAGCCGTACCAGCGGCCGCGGCGGCTTCACCACCCGCCCGGCCGGCTACGCCCCGGCACCGCCGGCGGCAGCCGGATAGCGGCGGGCCCCCGTCCGGGCGAATGCGCGGGCGGGGGCCGTCCGGGGCACAGTGAAAGGGACGGAACTCGCACACCGGGGCGATCGTCACCGGGGCGATCGTCACCGGGACGGAGAGCGAGGGACTGCACCGCATGACACCGACCACCCTGCGCACCCGGCTCAGCCCCCGCCTGTTCTGGTCCGCCCTGGCGGTCGCCACGCTGCTGGTCGTGCTGCTCTCGCTGCTCTCCAGCACCACGGCCCGGCTCTCGCCGCTGCTGATCGTGCTGCCGGCGCTGGCCGCCGGCCTGGGCTCCGTCCGGCAGACGCTGATCGCCTCCGGCTGGGTGCTGGCCCTGCTCGGGGCGTCCTTCGCCTACGAGCCGCCCGAGCAGGTGACCGACGGGGTCACCGAGAGCGTCGCGGCGGTCGCCTTCCTGGCCCTGGCCGTCTCCGCCTGCCGCTGGCGCACCCACCGCGAGCAGGAGCTGGAGCGCCTGCGCACCACCCTGGTGGCACTGCAGCAGCAGATCCTGCGGCCGCTGCCGGTGGTCACCCGGGAGGTGCTGATGCACGGCGTCTACGCACCGGTCGAGGAGGACCGGCAGGTCGGCGGCGACATCTACGAGATCGTCCAGTCGCCGTTCGGCACCCGGGTGCTGATCGGCGACGTGCAGGGCAAGGGCCTGGCGGCGATCGGCGCCGGCTTCGCGGTGCTGGGCGCGTTCCGCGAGGCGGCGTACCGGGAGCCGACGCTGTCGGCGGTGGTCGACGCGCTCGAGGACGCGGTGGTGCGGCACAACGAGTTCGCCGAGCAGAACGGCGAGCCGACCCGCTTCGTCACGGCGCTGCTGCTCAGCGTCGACGGCGAACCCGAGGTGCAGGCCGTCAACTGCGGGCACGTGCCGCCGTTCGTGCTCGACGGCCCCGGCGGCCACGGCCCGCTGGACCTCGCGGACACCGCCGTCCCGCTCGGCCTCGCCGCGCTCGCCTCCGAGCCGCGGGTGGTGCAGTGGTTCGAACTGCCCGAGCGCACCACCCTGC
Organism: Kitasatospora terrestris; assembly: GCF_039542905.1. Lineage (NCBI taxonomy): Bacteria > Bacillati > Actinomycetota > Actinomycetes > Kitasatosporales > Streptomycetaceae > Kitasatospora > Kitasatospora terrestris. The sequence goes on along the minus strand of NZ_BAABIS010000001.1, from coordinate 7,593,862 downwards.
TGCTGTACACCGACGGCGTCTCCGAGGCCCGCGACCGCAGCGGCGCCTTCTACCCGCTGGAGGAGCGGCTGCCCGAGCTCGCCGGGCTCCCCGCCGCCGACCTGGTCACCGCGCTGCGCGCCGACATCGACCGCTTCACCGCCGGGGCCCGCCGCGACGACATCGCGGCGCTCTCGCTGCGCCGCGCCCCGGCGCTGGGCTGAGCCCGCCGGCGGTGCGGACGCACACGGGTGCGTCACAGCGGTGCGCACCGCGTTCGGAGCTTGTGGAGATGGCGGCCGGGCCGCGTGGCCGGCCCGGAGGACGGGTACGCGCCGCCGGTACCGGCGCCCGCCCCGGCCGGGGCGGGGCCGGTCACAGAAGGGCGATCCGATGTCGAACTCCGCCGTCCACCCGGTGTCCGTCACGCTGCCGGAGAGCCCGCAGCCCGACGTCCCCGTCGCCGTGGAGCTGCGCTTCGACAGCGACCGTCCGTACGCGGCGTGCCTGGCGTTCCCGGTGGCGGAGTGCGGCTGCGCCGACGAGGGGCTGCGGCTGTGCTGGTACTTCAGCCGCGACCTGCTCAACGAGGGCCGGCACGCCCCGGCGGGGCTGGGCGACGTCGAGGTCCGGCCCGGGGGGCCGGGCAGCGTGCTGATCACCCTGCAGGGCCCGGACGGGCACGCGGTGCTCAACGCCCCGACCGACGCCGTGGCGGCGTTCCTGGCCGAGTGCTTCGCCCTGGTGCCCGCCGGGTCGGAGACCGACCACCTGGACATCGACGGCGTCCTGGTCCACCTCCTGGGCGGCGACGGACCGCGGACCGCCTGAGCCGGACTACGGATGATGGCGCACTGCCCAACCTCGGCGACCCGTATTGTTTCCGGCCCCCGGGTGCGCCGACCGTGGGACGCGTCAACCGTCCGGCCGTCACCCGGGAGAGCCGATGAACCGCGTCCACGTCCGCCCCGCCGCGGTCGACAGCGCCGGGTTCCGGCTGGAGCCGGGCGGGCACGCCACCGACCACCTGCGCAACTGGGTGTGCGGGAGCCTGCGCCGCTGGGGGCTGGAGCCGCTGGCGCCCGACCTCGAACTGATCGCCACCGAGCTGGCGGGCAACGCCCTGCGCCACGGTGAGCTCCCGGCCAGGGCCACGCTGGAGCTGCTGCCGGCCCGCGGGGTGCGCCTGGCGGTCACCGACGCCGGACCCGGCTTCCTCCCGGAGCCGGTGGTCGCCTCCTGGGAGGACGACGCCGAGGGGGCGGGCCGCGGCCGGGGGCTGATGATCGTCTCCGCGCTCAGCACCGCCTGGGGAGTGGACCGCCTGGACCTCGGCCAGCGGGTGTGGGCCGACCTCGTCCCGCACTGACCCGCACCGCCCCTCCCCCGCCGCGGGCCGGGCGCGCTCACGCCGTCGGCACCGGCCCGGTGGTCGAGCGGATCACCAGCTCCGGGTCGAACAGCAGCTCTCCGGTGGGTGTGTCCCGGCCGCCGACCAGGGCCAGCACGCTGCGCCCGACCTCCAGCGCGAGGCGGTCGGCGGGCTGGCGCACCGTGGTCAGCGGCGGGTCGACGAACTCGGTGATCATCGAGCCGTCGTAGCCGACCACCGAGAGGTCCTCGGGCACCGAGCGGCCGAGCCGGCGCGCCCCGCGCACCACGCCCAGCGCCATGAAGTCGCTGGCGGCCACGATCGCGGTGGCGCCCAGGTCGAGGAGCGCGCCGGCCGCGGCCTGCCCGCCCTCCACCGTGTACGACTGCCGGATCACCAGGCGCTCCGGGTCGACGGCGCCGCGCCGGGCCATGGCCTCCAGGAAGCCCTGCACCCGGCGGTCGGCCGGCTGGTTGCCCGCCGGGCCGGAGGCCATGCCGATCACCCGGTGGCCCAGCCGGTGGAGGTGGTCGACGGCCAGTTCGGCGGCCAGCCGGTCGTCGGTGGAGAACACCGGGACCGGGACGCCGTCCGCGAACTCGCCGTTGACCCCGAGGTAGGGGATGCGGCGGGTGCGCAGCATCTCGTAGATGTCGGTGTCCGCGCCGTCCACGGTGTTGGAGGCGGAGAGGAAGACCACCGCGGCGATGCCCTTGTCGATGATCGCGGCGATGTACTCGCGCTCCTGCACGCCGCCGGGGAAGGAGGGGCACAGGACCGTCTTGAGGCCGTGCGGCGCGAGCGCCGACTCGATGCGTTCGGCGACGTCCGCGAAGAAGGGGTTGGAGACGTGCTCGGTGACCACGGCGACGATCTGCCCCTGGACGGAGCGCTCGTAGCCGAGTTCGGCCATGGCCCGCTCGACCGCGTCCCGGGTCTTCTTCGCCACGCCCTGGCGGCGGTTGATCACCCGACTGACCGTCGCCTCGCTCACACCCGCGTGAGCGGCGATCTCGACGATGCCGATCTTCATGCCCTCCCCTTCACCGGACGGTCCACCGGGCCGTTCACACGCTGCTTCGAATCCGGGCCAGCCCCATCCGCGGGACCGGCACGCTGCGCAGGCCCGGCACGAGAGTGGTCTGGACCCGGTCGATCATACGGCCGTCGGCGGCGTGCACCTCGATCTCCGCGGCCAGCTCCCCGCCGTGCACCTCCAGCACCAGTCGGTCCGCCGAACTCCCGTTGACCAGCACGGTTTCGGTGAAGTCGGCCGGGCGCAGCGGCACCGCGCGCCCGGTGTGCACGTCGAGCACGCACACGCCGTCGGCGACGGACTCCACCACCGTGTAGAGCTCGTCGGGGCGGCCCGGCTCGACCCGGCCGTCCAGCAGCTGCGGCCGCAGGGCGCGCCACTGGGCGAGCCAGAAGCGCAGCGCGGCCAGGTGCTCCTCGGGCAGGGCGTCCAGGCGGACGGAGACCTGCGGGACGGCGTGCAGGGTGCTGATCAGGTGGCGGGCGCAGGACTCGACGGGCGCCCCGGCCTCCCACATCAGCGGGTCGCTGTGGACCGCTCCGCCGACGGCGAGCAGCGCGGTGTCGATGGTGCGGACCCGGTTGCCGGTGGAGTCGCCGGGGCAGTCGAAGGAGCGCAGCATGTTGCCGAAGGCGGCCATGCCGGGGCCGACGTAGGGCTGGCGCAGTTCGAGGAGCACGTCCGGGCGGACGGCCTCCAGGCCGGTGCGCAGGTCGGCGAGCAGCAGGGTCAGGGCCCGGCCGACGTCGCCGCCGCCGTCGTGGGCGTAGACCATCGCCTCGTCGAGGAAGTCGACCTTGAGGCCGTCGAGTCCGTGCTCGCGGACCAGGCGCACGCACAGGTCGACGACGTGGGCGCGGACCTCGGGCCGGCGCGGGTCGAGGACGTTCGCTCCGGGGACGCCGGCGGCGGTGGGGGCGTACGGCTCCCACCGGTCGTGGCAGGCGGCCTTGGGGCCGAGCAGCAGCGGGGCGACCCAAGCGAGGTAGCGCAGGCCGGTGTCGCGGACCCGGGCGACGTGGCCGGCGAAGTCGGGGAACTTGCGCGGGTCGGGCGTCCAGTCGCCGACGCCGGCGTAGCCGCGGCCGCTGCCGTGCTCCTGCCAGCCGTCGTCGAGGATCAGGGCGCCGAAGCCCAGGCCGGCGGCGAGCCGGGCCTGCTTCTCGACCTCGGCGGCGGTGACGTTCTGGTTGTAGGCGTACCAGGTGCAGTAGAGCGGGACGCGGGCGGCCTCCGGCACCGGCATCGCCCGGGTGCGGTCGGTGAACCAGGCGCGCAGCGGGCGCAGCGCGGCGGCGACCGAGGGGGCGCGCGGGACGAGCAGCAGGCGGTGCGGCTGCTCGGCGGGCGGCAGGTGGAGGTGGACGACGTGGGTGTCGTTCTCCTCCGAGACGCCGTAGCGCAGGGCCACTTCGGGCACCGGGTCGGCGGTGGCGAAGGTGAGCAGGGTGGCGCCCGCGTAGTCGTACAGGCAGCCGGCCGCCAGGCCGTCGACCAGGCTGACGGTGGAACGGCCCTCCCAGTCGGCGACCAGGGTGCGGCGCCAGTCGGCGCCGGGGTGCCAGTAGCCGGCGGCGTCGCCGAGCGGGACGGACAGCCGCACCTCGACCGGGACGCGCGGGGCGTCGATCCGCAGCACCCGGACGCCCGGTGCGGCCTCTTCCAGGGTCCAGTCCGCGTCGGTGCCGCCGGCCAGGACGGCGACCTCGACCTCGTCGAGCAGCGGCGCGTAGCGGGCCGGGGCGAGTTCGGCGGTGGTGACGGCCTCGGGGGCCTGGGTGGTCACGGTGGTCACTCCTTGACGGCACCGGCCAGCAGGCCGGAGACGAAGTGGCGCTGGAGGGCGAGGAAGACGATCGCCATCGGGATCGCGGCGACGGCGGTGCCGGCCATGATCGCGCCGTAGTCGGTGTCGACGACGCCCTTGAGCGAGGCGAGCGCCACGGGGATGGTCAGCGAGGCGCTGTCGCGCAGCACGATCAGCGGCCAGACGAAGTCGTTCCACTGGAAGAGGAACAGGAAGATCGCCAGGGCGGCGAGGGCGGGCCTCATCGGGGGCAGCACGACCTTGAGGAACAGCCGCAGTTCGCCGCAGCCGTCGACCCGGCCGGAGTCGAGCAGCTCGTCCGGGATCGTGCCCATGGACTGGCGCATCAGGAAGATCCCGAACGGCAGGGCCAGGTTGGGCACGATGACGGCCTGGTAGGTGTTGAGCCACTCCAGGTCCGCCATCATCTTGAACAGCGGCACCAGGGTGACCTGGGCGGGGATGACCAGGCCGAGCATCAGCAGCCCGAAGAGGGCGTCGCGGCCGCGGAAGCGGTACTTGGCGAAGGCGTAGCCGGCCAGGGTGCACACGGTGCCCGCGCAGAGGGTGTAGATCACCGCGATGAGCAGGGAGTTGAGCACGACCCGGCCGAACTGGGCGGTGGTCTGCAGGCTCTGCAGGTTGTCCAGCAGGTGCCCGCCGGGCATCAGCGGCGGCGGCGAGTCGAAGATCTCGTTGCTGCTGCGGGTGGCGGCGACGACCAGCCAGTAGAACGGCAGGAGCACCGCGGCCAGGGCGATGGCCAGGCTCCAGGTGAGGAGGATGCTGTTGCGCAGGCGGCCCGGGGCGGCCCGGGGCCCGGCGCGGTGGGTGGGCGTCATGACTTGTCTCCCAGCACCTTGAACTGGACCAGCCCGAGGATGCCGATCAGGACGGCCAGGGCGTAGGCGATGGCGGACGCGTAGCCGAAGTCGAAGAAGGTGAAGGCGTTCTGGTACAGGTACACGCCGATGGTCAGGGTGGCGTTGTCGGGCCCGCCGTGGGTGAGGATGAACGGCTCGTCGAAGATCTGCAGGGTGCCGATGGTGGAGAGCACCGTGGTCAGCAGCAGCGCGGGGCGCAGGCCCGGCAGGGTGACGTGGCGGAAGGCGCCGACCGCCCCGGCGCCGTCCACGGAGGCGGCGTCGTACAGCTCGCGCGGGATCGACTGCAGCCGGGCGAGCAGGATCACCGCGTTGTAGCCGGTGTAGTGCCAGGTCAGCGCCAGCCCGAGGGAGATCCGCGCCCAGAGCGGGTCGGTCAGCCACGGGACGGCGTCGAGGCCGACCGACTGCAGCAGCCAGTTGACCAGGCCGTACTTCTCGTTCAGCAGCACCGAGAAGATCACGCCGTAGGCGACCAGGCCGGTGACCATCGGCAGGAAGAAGCCGAGCCGGAAGACGGCACGTGCCCGCAGGACCGCGGAGTTGAAGGCGACGGCGAGGCCGGTGGCCAGGGCGAGCATGACCGGGACCTGGACCAGCAGGATGACGGCGGTGTTCTTCAGCGCGGTCCAGAACAGCGGGTCGTCCAGCAGCCGGGTGTAGTTGTCGGCGCCGACGAAGGTGTCGGTGCCGTCGATCGTCTTGTGGAGGCTGAGGACGAACGACCAGGCGATGGGGTAGAGCTTGAAGGCGGCGAACAGGGCCAGCGCGGGGAGGACGAACAGGTACGGGGCCAGGCGGCGGCCGGTCAGCCGGGGCGGCCCCGGTCGGGGGGCCGCCCTTCGCGCCGGGGCCGGCCGCCGGGTGGTGGCGGTGCTCATCGGACGACCTTGCGGCCCGTCTGCTGGCCGAGCTGGTCCGCGGCGGCCTTCAGGACCTCGGCGGGGTCGGCGCCCTTGAGCAGGACCTTGGTCTGCGCGTCGGTGACGACCTTGAGCGCGCGGGCGTAGTCGGCGCTGTAGTTGTACGCGGGGGACGGCGCCTCGAGGGCGTTCAGGAAGATCTCGCCCTTCTTCTGGCCGGAGAAGAATTCCGAGGGGGCGTGGAAGACCGGGTCCTCGTACGCCTTGATCAGCGCCGGGGCGATGCCCTTCTCCTTGTAGATCTTCACCTGGTTCTCGGGGCGGGTGAGCACGAACTCGACGAACTTCCACGCGGCGGCCTGCTGCTTGCTGCTGCCGGCGATCGCCAGGTGGGTGGAGTTGACGGTGGCGGCGTTGCTGCCGCCGCGGCGGACGGTCGGGGGCAGGCGCACGCCCCACTTGCCCTTCTCCTGCGGGACGGTCTCCTCGATGATGCCGCCGAACCAGGTCGGCCAGGGCACCACCGCGTTGGTGCCGGCCTTGATGGAGGAGATCAGCGCGTTCCAGCCGCCGGAGAGGTCGCTGACCAGGCCGGCGTCGTTGAGCTGCTTGATGAGGGTCATGGCGCGGACGGCCTGGGGCGAGTCCAGGGTGATGCCGCCGTCGAGGTCGAAGTAGAAGGCTCCCTGGAGCTGGAGCAGCATCTGGAAGAAGTTCGCGGCGTCCGGCTGGGAGGCGGGCTTGTCGATGCCGAGCAGGTACTTGCCGGTCTTCGCCTTGATGACCTTGCCGGCCTCGACGGTGTCGTCCCAGGTGTCCAGCGCCTTGACGTCCACGCCGGCCTGCTCGAAGACGTCGGCGCGGTAGTAGAAGCCCGCCGAGTTGGCCTCCCACGGCAGGGCGTTCACCCGGCCGCCCTTGGGGGCGACGGTGGCCCACATGCCCTGGGCGAAGGCGTCCTTGTACTGGTTCGCGCCGAGCTTGGAGAGGTCGGCCAGGCCGTTCGGGAACTTCTCCACGTAGCCGGGGAGGTAGTCGACGCCGATGTGCAGCACGTCGGCGAGGCCGCTGCCGCCGGCCGCCAGGGCGGTGGTGATCTTGTCCCAGATGGCCGGGTTGCCGATGTCCTGGACGGTCACCTTGATGTCCGGGTACTGCGCGTTGAACGCGGGGACCAGCGCCTTCATCTCGGCGGCCGGGCCGGCCCAGCTCCAGACGGTGATCTCGCCCTTGGTCGCCGACCCGGCCGCACCCGAGCCGCTGTCGCCCGCGGCCCCGCTGCCGCTGCAGGCCGTCAGGCCCGACAGCCCGGCGCCCGCCGCGAGCGCGCCACCGGCTCTCAGAACGCCTCTACGCGTGATGTCCATGATCGAACCACCTTGCTCCAGGTCGGCCGACGTGCCGACGGAGCAGGACGCTAGCAATCGCGCCACACCGCTTGCAAGATGTCATTGGAAGTTTTCTGACGGATCCGTCATCGAAAGCTTGCAAGTCTATTGAGCGCCTCCCAATCGGAGTGCTAGCGTCCGGCTCCACCCCCACCTCCCCCGGAGCCCCCATGCGCCCCTTCCGCCCCACGCGTGCGGCCCTGCTCGCCGCGATCTGCCTGACCGCCTCCCTCGCACCGCTCGGCGCCCTGCCGCCCGCCGCCGCCCTCTCCCCCGGCGCCCTCGCCGTGGCCAACCCCGGTTTCGAGCAGGGCGCCACCGGCTGGAACCTCACCGCCGGCACCGGCACCGCCACCAACAACCCGCACGCCGGCACCCGGCTGGCCTACCTCGACGCCGGCGCCGGCAAGAAGATCTGGCAGACCGTCACCGCCACCGGCGACGGCAGCTACGACGTCTCGGCGTGGATCGCCACCGGCGCCGCGGGCGGCGCGTTCACCGTCCGCGTCAACGGCACGGCCGCCGGCAGCCTCGCGCTGCCGTCCCGCGCCGCGTACGCCCGGTACACCCTCCCCGGGATCGCCGTGCACAGCGGCGACCAGGTGGAGATCGCCTTCACCTCCGGCACCGGCTGGATCAACGCCGACGACGTCTCCGTGGCGGCCTCCGGGCCCGCCGCGGTCAACCCGGGCTTCGAGCAGGGCGCCAACGGCTGGAACTTCACCACCGGCACCGGCACCGCCACCAACAACCCGCACGCCGGCACCCGGCTGGCCTACCTCGACGCCGGCGCCGGCAAGAAGGTCTGGCAGACCGTCACCGCCCGCACCTCGGGCGCCTACAGCGTCTCCGCCTGGATCGCCACCGGCGCCGCGGGCGGCGCGTTCACCGTGCGCGTCAACGGGACGACGGCCGGCAGCGTGGCCCTCCCCGCCCGGTCCGGCTACGCCCGCTACACCGTCGGCCGGTTCGGTGTGAACCCCGGCGACCAGGTCGAGATCGCCGTCACCTCCGGCACCGGCTGGATCAACGTGGACGACGTGATGGTCTCCCCCGCGCCCGCCGTCGACCCGCAGGTCACCTCCTCCGACCCCAGGATCGCCGCGCTGTTCGACTGGGCGAAGCGCAAGGCCGGCAGCTGGGTCCAGCTCCCCGGCTCCAGCGGCCCGGTCAACGTCGACGAGAACAACACCTCCGGCACCGGCAGCGCCACCTACGAGGCCTCCTACTGGGCGGGCTACGCGCACCGCAGCGCCTTCTACAGCCGCGACACCTCCCACCAGGTCGCCGGCGCGGCCGCGCTCGGCCTCGGCACCGAGAACCTGAGCATGCTCGGCGCGTTCGCCGCCACCTCCACCGCCGAGCAGCAGTACTACCCCGTGTGGGCGCTGAACTTCGACGACCGGACCAACCTGTCCATCGACTACTACTCCCCCACCAACTTCGTCCGCGAGGTGCCCGCGGCCTTCGACCTGGTCGAGCAGGCCGACAAGGCCTACCGCTGGAGCGGCGACCCGGCCTGGGTCGAGGACCGCGCGCTGTGGGACTACTACCGGCACGCCACCAAGGAGTTCGTCGAGCTGCACGACTCCGCCAAGCCCAACGGCGTCGCCGAGGGCACCGGGAACGGCATCTTCTCCGGCGCCGCCAGCTACGACGAGAGCGGCGGCGAGCACTTCGCCGAGGCCGGCGACTCGATCGGCGCCCAGTACCAGGCGTTCCTCGCCATGGCCGACCTCGCCGCCGGCAAGGGCGACAGCACGCTGTCCGCCCAGTACGCGCAGAAGGCCGCCGACCTAAAGACCTACTTCAACACCACCTGGAGCGGCACCGGCTCCGGCGCGGCCATGGTCCGCGGCTACTCCACCAGCGGCACCCCCGTCACCGGCTGGGGCAAGGAGAACAGCTGGTTCATGCCGATGAAGCGGATCATCGACCCCGGCCCCCGCAACGACGCCTACCTCGACTACGTCGACCAGCAGGCCGCCGGCGCCGACCGGCCCGCCAACATCGAGGCGTACACCTACCTGCCCGACACCTTCTTCGCCCACAACCGCAACGACACCGCCTGGAAGTGGATGCAGTACGTCTACGACCGGCGCGACGACCAGCACACCGTCGCCCAGCAGGGCCCCAACGGCGACTACCCCGAGGTCTCCTTCACCCTGGTCGGCCAGACCGTCGAAGGACTGATGGGCGTCGCCCCGAACGCCCCGGCCCGCTCCCTGGCCACCGCCCCGCACCTGCCCACCGGCACCGGCTGGCTGCAGATCAGCGACCTGGCGATCGGGCACAACACCTTCACGCTGCGCCACGACGGCGCGACCAGGTCCACCCTCACCAACACCACCGGCGCCGACGCCTACACCTGGGAGGCGCGCTTCCCCGGCACCCGGGCCACCGTCACCGTCAACGGGGTCGCCCGGGCGGCCACCACCCGGACCGTCGACGGCACCGTCTACAGCTGTGCCACCGTCACCGTCGCCCCCGGCGCCACCGTCACGGTCGACGCCTCCTGACCGGCTCCTGACGCGCTGTCCGCCGAACGCCTCCGCCCCCTCCGGACTGCCGGAGGGGGCGGAATCAGGTGGTCGGCGGGCGGCTCGGCCCCAGCACCGCCGCCAGGGCGAAGCCGAGCCCGGCGGCGAGCAGGTGGCCCACCGCGGTGAAGTCGGGCAGCGGGCCGCCGGGCCACTCGGCCCCGGCCAGCGGCCAGCCGAGGACGAACAGCGCCCACGGGAGCCGCGCCCACCGCGGCACCGCCAGGACACCGAGCGCCAGCACGGTCTGCGCGCCGTAGCTGATCCCGAAGTCCGAGGCGTGCCGCACCTCCGGCGGGTACCAGCCCCGGTGCAGCGCGAGCACGATCACCGCCGCGGTGAGCAGCGTCGCCGCGAGGTGCCCGCCGAGGAAGACCGCCGCCGCCCGGGCCGCGCCCCAGCGCCGCTCCGCCCAGGCGAGGAAGCAGCCCACGCCCAGCCCGAGCGTGATCAGCGTCCCGACGATCCCGGTCGAGGCGAGGTCGGTGAGCGTCCCGTCGAAGAACAGGGCACTGCCGAGCAGCGCGGGCACCGGGTGGTCGCCGAGGTTGTCCAGGTTGGTGCCGAGGTAGTCGAGCAGGCCGGCCGAGGGCCCGTACACCACCCAGGCGTGCCCGGCCAGCAGCAGGCACAGGTAGCCGAAGGCCAGGGGCGAGCGCCGCACGTAGTCCATGATCCGAGTGTGACCGGGTGCGGCACCGGCCCGTCAGCCGGCCGCCCGCTTCACCAGCTCGGCGATCCGGGCCTCGTCCTGCTCGGACAGCTCGGTCAGCGCGTACGCCACCGGCCACATCGCGCCGTCGTCGAGCCGGGCGACGTCGTTGAAGCCGAAGGTCGCGTACCGGCTCTTGAACTTCTCCGCGCTCTGGAAGAAGCACAGCACCTTGCCGTCCTTGGCGTACGCGGGCATGCCGTACCAGAGCTTCGGGGCCAGGTGGGGCGCGGCGGCCTTGACCACGGCGTGCAGGCGCTCGGCCATCACCCGGTCCTCGGGCGCCATCTCGGCGATCTTGGCGACCACGGCCGCCTCCTCCTCGGCGGCCTTCTCGGCCTTGCCGGCGCGGCGCGAGGCGGCCTTCAGCTCCCTCGCGTGCTCCTTCATCGCGTCGCGCTCTTCCTTGGTGAAACCGTCGTAGGACGCGGAGTCGGAGGTGGCAGCCATGGTGGGGTTCCCTTCGGGGTGGACGTGCTCTGACATCTTCACAGCGGACGGCCGCGCGGGCGGCCTCTTCGGAACTGACGGGTGTTCGGCGCGGCGCGGATCAGCCCCAGGCGCCGGCGATCTGGCGGGTGGTGGCGTTGAGCCGGTTGAACAGGTTGGTGACGCCCACCATCAGGACGATCGAGGCGAGCTGCTTCTCGTCGAAGTAGGTGGCGGCGGTGTCCCAGATCCCGTCGTCGACCGCGTCCGGGCGGTCGGCCAGCCGGGTGGCCGCCTCGGCGAGGGCCAGCGCGGCGCGCTCCTCGTCGGAGAAGTACGGGGCCTCCCGCCAGGCGGCGACGGTCGCCAGCTTGTCCTCGCTCACCCCCGCCTTGCGGGAGGTCTTCACCCCGCCGTCGACGCAGGCGCTGCAGCCGTTGATCTGGCTGACCCGCAGGTGCACCAGCTCCAGGACGTCGCCCTCGACACCGCCGGCCTCCGTCGCCTTCAGGAGGCCCTGGATCGACTGCATCGCGCCGGGCAGGACGGCGGCGGGGTTCTTCATGCGGGACTGCATCACGGTGACTCCCTCGTGGTGGTCGGTGCCCCGTTCCCCCGGGGCGTGACACCATCACAGCCGAGGCCGCCGTGCCGGACCACGGCCGTGGGACACTGTGGGACAGTCGATGCGGCCGCGACCAGCACGGATCCGGCCGGGACGATTTCTGTCGGGGCGGGACACGGGGGCGTGCAATGACCGGGACGGCACAGCAGGACGGGATCGCGGATCCCGCGGAGGAACTCGCCGGGCGGCTGCGACTGCTCCAGGAGCTCTCCGGCCGGGGCGTGCGCGCCCTCGCCCGGGACACCGGGCTCAGCTCCTCCTCGCTCTCCCGCTACCTCGGCGGGCAGACCGTCCCGCCGTGGCCCGCCGTGGTGGCGCTCTGCCGCCTGGTCGCCCGCGACCCCCGTCCGCTGCGCCCGCTGTGGGAGCGGACCGCCAACCCGCTGCCCGCGCCGCCCAAGGCCAGCCGCCAGGGCCGGCCCCGGCCGCGCAACGACCTGCCCCGCGACCTGCCGGACTTCACCGGCCGCGGCGCCCAGCTCGACGCCGTCCTCGCGGCGCTGGGCAGCCACGGCGCGGTGGCGCTGGACGGCATGGCGGGCGTCGGCAAGACCTCGCTCGCCGTGCACGCCGCGCACCGGCTCGCCGCCGAGTACCCGGACGCCCAGCTCTACGTCGACCTGCACGGCTTCACCGAGGGCCGCGACCCGATGGACCCCGGCTCCGCACTGCGGATGCTGCTCGGCGCGCTCGACGTCCCGTCCGAGAAGGTGCCGCAGGACAGCCTCGAGGAGCTCTCCGCCTGCTTCCGCTCCGAACTCGCCGGCCGCAAGGCCGTCGTGCTGCTGGACAACGCCGTCGACGCCGCCCAGGTCCGCCCGCTGCTGCCCGGCGCCGGACCGTCCGTCGTCCTGGTCACCAGCCGCAACCGGCTGCTCGGCCTGGACGAGGTGCCCCCGGTCTCGCTCGACGTGCTGACCGCCGAGGAGAGCGCCGAACTGCTCGCCCGCGCCAGTGGCGACCCCGCCGGCCCGGACGGCCGGCTCGCCCGCGAACCCGAGCACGCCGCCGAGGTCCTGCGCCTGTGCGGCCGGCTGCCGCTCGCCCTGCGCCTGGCCGCCGCCCGGCTGCGCCACCGCCCGGGCTGGACGGTCGGCATCCTGGTCGAGCGCCTGGCCGAGGGCGCCACCGAGTTCGACACCGCCTTCGCCATGTCGGTACGGCAGTTGGACCGCGCCCAGGCCCGGCTGTTCCGCCTGCTCGGGCTGCTGCCGGGCGGGACCTTCGACGAGTACCTGGCCGCCGCGCTCGCCGACCTGCCGCTGCGCACCACCCGGGCGATCCTGGAGGACCTGCTCGACGCGCACCTCGTCCAGCAGCCGACCGCCGGGCGCTACCGGCTGCACGACCTGGTCCAGCAGCACGCCCGCCGGGCCGGCGCCGAACAGGACTCCCCCGCCGAACAGCAGCGCGCCCTCGGCCGGCTGCTCGACTACTACGTCCACGCGGCCGCCGCCGCCGACGCCGCGATGCCCTTCCTGGTCCCCGGCCGGGCGCCCACGGCCGGCCCGGCGCCCGCCGAACTCCCGCGCTTCGCCGACAAGAACGCCGCCTTCGCCTGGCTGGCCGGCGAGTACGAGAACCTGATCGGCGCCTTCGAGGCCGCCTCCGCGGTCGGCGCCGACACCCACGTCCTCGAACTCCCCCGCTACCTGCGCTCGTACTTCGCCCGGCGCTGCGGCACCACCCACCTCAACGTGCTGTTCGAACGCTCCGTCGCCGCCGCCGAGCGCCTCGGCGACCCGCTGCAGCTGGCCGAGGCCCGCAGCGACCTCGGCTTCGCCCGCTGGAACGCGGGCCGGCTCGCCGAGGCCGACGCCGAGTACGCGGCCGCCGCCGCACCCATGTCCGCCGCCGGCGACCTCCGCCCGGCCGCCGAACTCACCATGCGGCGCGGCTACCTGAGCTGGGACCGCGGCGGCACCACCGAACCGCTGGAACTCTTCCGGGAGGCCGGCCGGCTGTACGAGCGCTCCGACTGCCCCAGCGGCGCGGCCCACGCCTCCGCCGCCCAGGCCTGGGCGCTGCTCCAGCTCGGCCACCGCGAGGAGGCGGCCGGACTCGCCCGCGAGGTCCTCGCCGTACCGCACCAGGACCCCGCCTGGCCGCCCACCCTCACCGCCCGGATCACCCTCGGCGTCGCCACCGCCGAGGAGCACCCCGAGGAGGCCGTCGCCCACCTGGAGCACGCGCTCGAACTCGCCCGCGCCGACGGCCACCTGAACAACCAGGCCTGGTGCCTCAACTGCCTCGGCGTCGCCCACCGCCAGGCCGGCCGCCACGAGGAGGCGCTCGCCCACCACCGCGAGGCCTTCGCCCTGCTCGACGAGCTCTTCGAGGAGCACTGGAAGCTCCGCTTCCTCAACGGCTACGCCGAGACCTGCCGCCTCGCCGGCCTCACCGAGGAGGCGCTGCGCCTGCACCGGCAGGCCCTGGACCTCGCCCCCAGGCTCGGCCGCCGGTACGAGGAGGCGCAGGCGCACGAGGGGCTCGCCGCGCTGCTCGCCGGCACCGACCCGGCCGCCGCCGAAGGGCACCGCACGGCCGCGCAGGCGCTGCGCGCCGACCTGGGCACCAGCTGCTGAGCCCTCCCCCGGGCCGTCCGACCGGCGTGCCGGTCGGACGATCCGGCCGGTCCAGCGGCGAGGATGGCGGGCGGGCCCGGCGACCCGGCGGGCCCGTACGGCACCCGACGGGAGAGACCGGAACGATGAGCGACCGCCACCACGTCCTGCTGATCGGCTTCACCGACGCCGCCGCCTGCCGCCTCGCGTACGAGGACGCCAAGCACCTGCCGGGCCTGCGCCAGGCCGCCGTGCTGGAGCGTTCCGCCGACGGCATCATCGACGTCCCCGAGAGCCACACCCGCGGCGCGGGGGTCCCCACCGTCGGCGGCGGCATGGTCGGCGGGCTCGTCGGCCTGCTCGGCGGGCCGATCGGCGCCCTGCTCGGCTTCGCCGCCGGCGCGGCCATCGGCAACGCCGCCGAGCAGAACTGGGAGCGCGACGGCGGCGCCGGACTCATCCTGCTCAGCGCGCAGGTGCAGGACGGCACCGCGATGCTCGTCGTCGACCTCACCGAGTCCGACCCCGGACCGGCCGACCGGCTGGCCGCCGACCACGGCGGCCACCTCGAACGCCGGGCGGCCGAGGAGTTCGCCGAGGAGGTCCGCAAGGCCCGCGAGGCGGCCGAGCAGGCCCCGCCCGAGGACGAGTAGACCGGCCCCCTAGACGGGCCCGGCGGCGGGCGAGGGGCGGCCGCCGCGCGGCTTCGGCGGCTTGGGCTGGTGGCTGTCGAGTGCGTGCCCGGTGCGGTCGTCGGTGTGCCACGCCTGCGACTGGAACGCCAGGAACACCCCCACCCAGCGCGACTCGGACGGCAGGCGGATCAGCAGCGCGCCGTCCTGCCACACGCCGTCGTCGCCGCGGAACCGGCCGCTGTTGCCCTGGTTCATGTGCACGTCGTGCACCCCGTTGCCCGGCTCGAAGCCGAACACCTTGTCCGGCTCGCCCGGCTCGGCCGGCCAGCGCTGGCCGAACACGTACAGCACCGCCGCCGGGTCCTCGATCGCCCGCAGCACCTGGCGGTCCAGCAGGTCGGGCAGGTCGTTGTCGGCACCCGGACGGTCCGGCGGCAGCGTCCGCATCGCCGATCGCTCGAACAGCTTGCCGCGGACGAAGTCCAGCGCGGCGCCGCCCTGCCGCGACGGCAGCGCCCGCCAGCCCGCCGCGGTGGCCGGCAGCAGCGCCGTCACCGGGTGCGAGAAGTCCTCGTCCACCAGGTACAGCAGCTCCGAGGGCGCCTGCTGGGACTCGACGTTGACCGCCGCGCGGAAGTGCGTGCCGGACTCGTCCAGCAGGTGGATCTGGTAGTGCGGGGTGTCCGTCGCCCCCTCACGGCGGCGGTCGACGGCCCGGGCGGCGAGCACGCCGTAGTGGTCGATGGGCATCCGGTGTCCTCCCGGCGGACGGGGTGTGGGCGGCTTCCTCGCCCACACCCTCTCGCACCCGGCCCCGGAGCGGACGCCCCGTCACCCGATGTTCACCCGCGGGAGCACCTGTCAGAGGCGTTCGGGCACCGGGTTGCCGACGGCTTCGACGGCGCGGCGGACGGGGACCTTCAGCAGGACCACGAAGCCGATCACGAAGAAGATCAGCAGCGAGATGATCGCGGAGCGGTAGCTGCCGGTGATCTGGTAGGCGAGGCCGAAGACGAGCGGGCCCATCCAGCTGGTGCCGCGGTCGCTGACCTTGTAGACGCTGAAGTACTCGGCCTCCCGGCCGGCCGGGATCAGGTGGGAGAACAGCGAGCGGGAGAGCGCCTGGCTGCCGCCGAGGACGAGGCCGATCATGCAGGCGAGGGCGTAGAACCAGATCGGCTCGTGGGCGGGCATCAGGTAGCCGAGGGCGAGGGTGAGGACCCAGGCGACCAGCGAGCCGAGGATGGTCTTCTTGGCGCCGTGGCGCGCGGCGATCCGGCCGAGCAGCAGGGCGCCGCCGATGGCCACGATCTGCACCAGCAGGACGGCGGAGACCAGCGTGGACTCCTCCATGCCGAGCTCCTTGCTGCCGTACAGCGAGGCCTGGGAGACCACGGTCTGGATGCCGTCGTTGTAGCAGAGGAAGGCGCCGAGGTAGAGCAGGGTCAGCGGGTACTTCCGCATGCCCCGCAGCGTGGCGGCGAGTTCGCGCAGGCTGCCGGAGGCGGGCCGGTCGGCGACGGCGGGGGTGTGACCGGGGGCGACGCCGGCCCGGGAGGGCAGGCGGAGCAGCGGCACGACGGTGAACAGCGCCCACCAGAGGCCGGCCGAGGCGAGGCAGATGCGGACGGCGGTGCCGGTGGAGAGTCCGAGCGCGTCGTGGCCCCGGAACAGGGCGAAGTTGGCGATCAGCAGGACTCCGCCGCCGGCGTAGCCGTACGCCCAGCCCTTGGAGGAGACCGAGTCGCGCTGGTCGGGGCCGGCGAGGCCGGGGAGGTAGGCGTAGGAGAGGGCGACGGAGACGGCGTACGCGATGTTGGCGACGATCAGCAGTCCGCCGCCGAGCAGGTAGTCGTCGCCGCCGAGGAAGAACATCGCCATGGTGGCGACGGCGCCTATGTAGGCGAAGCCGCACATCAGTTCCTTGTGCCGGCCGGTGCGGTCGGCGACGGTGCCGGTGAACAGCATCACGGCGACGGAGAGCAGCACGGAGAAGGAGACCGTGTAGGGGAAGAACGAGCCGGCCCGGATGGTGAGGCCGAGGGGGTGCACGTCGCCGGACGCGTCGGCGGCGCTCTCGGCGACCGAGGTCAGGTAGGGTCCGAGGAAGACCGTCAGGACGGTGGCCGAGAAGGCCGCGTTGGCCCAGTCGTTGATGTACCAGCCGAACTGCTGCCGGCGCAGGGTACGCCCGTCGTCGTCGGTCGCCGGGTGCTCCGGCAGGTCGGTCGCGGTGCTCATGGGGTTCCAATCACCGTGCTGGAGCCGGTGCTGCCGTCGGTCCAGCAGCCGCGCTCGCCGAGGACGTCCCGCAGGACGTCGATGCGATCGGCCATGATGCCATCCACGCCGAGGTCCAGGAGAGCCCGGATCCGGGCGGGATCGTCCACGGTCCAGACGTGCACCTGCAGGCCGAGGCGGTGGGCGGTGCGGACGAAGGACCGGTCGACCACCGGGACGCCCCACTGGCGTTCGGGGACCTGGGCGCAGATACCGGCGAACGGGGCCCGGCCGGCCGCCGGGCCGGCCAGCGAGCGCAGGCGCAGCCGGGCGACCTCGCGCGGGCCGAGCGAGGTGGCGAGCCGGGGGCCGGCGGCGGCCCGGACGGCGGCAAGCCGGCGGTCGGAGAAGCCGCCGACGCAGACCCGGTCCCAGGCGGCGGTGCGGCGGACCGCCTCGACCAGCGGGGCGACGGCGGGCGCCGCCTTCACGTCGATGTTGAACCGGGCGTCGGGGAAGGCGCCGAGCAGGTCCTCCAGCAGCGGGACGGGTTCGGTGCCGCCGATCCGGGCCTGCCTGACGGCCTGCCAGGGCAGGTCGGCGACGGCGCCGGTGCGGTCGGTGACCCGGTCGAGGCGGGAGTCGTGGAAGGCGACCAGCACCCCGTCGGCGGTCGCGTGCACGTCCGTCTCCAGGTAGCGGTACCCGAGGGCGACGGCGGCCTCGAAGGCGGCGAGCGAGTTCTCGGGGCGGCCGAGGTCGCCGCCGCGGTGGGCGAAGGCCAGCGGGCCGGAATGGTCGAGGAAGGGGTGCATGGCGTTACAGTATTACGCATCATGTCAACCAGTAACGTCGGTGCGCGGAAGGGGCCCGGTGCCGCAGACTCGGACCGAGCGTTTCTCCGACCCGAGGATGGTTTGTGATGGTTGACCGGCCCCTGACGCTGATGGCGGTGCACGCGCACCCCGACGACGAGGCCACCGGGACGGGGGGTGTCCTCGCCCGGTACGCGGCGGAGGGCGTCCGGACGGTCCTGGTCACCTGTACCGACGGCGGCTGCGGCGACGGTCCGGGGGGCGTCAAGCCCGGCGAGCCCGGGCACGACCCGGCGGCCGTCGCCGCGATGCGCCGCCGGGAACTGGAGGCCAGCTGCCAGGTCCTGAGCATCGATCACCTGGAGCTGCTGGGCTACGCCGACTCCGGGATGATGGGCTGGGCGGCGAACGAGGCCCCCGGCGCGTTCTGGGGCACCCCGGTGGAGGAGGGCGCCGCCCGCCTCGCCGAGCTGCTGCGGCACTACCGGCCGGACGTGGTGGTGACCTACGACGAGAACGGGTTCTACGGCCACCCCGACCACATCCAGGCCAACCGGATCACCATGGCGGCGCTGGAGCTGACCGGCCAGACCCCGAAGGTCTACTGGACCACCGCGCCGCGCTCCGCGATGCAGCGCTTCGGCGAGGTCATGCACGAGTTCGGCGGCACCGAGCCGGATCCGGCGGAGGCCGCCGCGCTGGCCGAGATCGGCCTCCCCGACGAGGAGATCACCACCTGGGTGGACACCACCGCGCACGCCGGGCAGAAGTTCGACTCGCTGGCCGCGCACGCCAGCCAGGGCGAGAACATCTTCTTCCTCAAGATGGGCAAGGAGCGCTTCGCCGAGCTGATGGGCGTGGAGACCTTCGTCCGGGTCCGGGACACCACCGGCGCCCCGCTGCCCGAGGACGACCTCTTCGCCGGCCTGCGCTGACCCTCCGCCGGCCCGTCAGGGCGCGTCGGCCGTGGTGATCCGGGGCAGCGCCTGCGGGTGGTTCTCGCACAGGTAGCCGATGAGGTGTTCGCGCAGCCGGCAGCGGAGCTCGAACGCGTCATCGGCGTCGGCCGCCGTGGCCAGCGCCCGGACGACGATGGTGGTCGGCGTGGTGTCGACCACCTGCAGGGCGGAGCCCTGCCCGTCCCACAGCTCGCACTTGGCCAGGAAGTCCTCGAACTCCTGCCGCATCAGCCCGACCGGCGCCCGGTGGTCCAGGTGGAACAGGGCGGTGCCGGTGATGCGGCGGGAGCGGCGCGACCAGTTCTCGAACGGGCGGCCGACGAAGTACGACATCGGCATCACCAGTCGGCGCTGGTCCCAGGTCGCGATCACCACGGAGGTGAGGGTGATCTCCTCGACCGTCCCCCACTCGCCGGCCACCACCACGATGTCCCCGATCCGGGCCAGGTCGCCGAAGGCCATCTGCACCCCCGCGAAGACGTTGGCCAGGGTGCTCTGCGCCGCCACGCCCGCCACCAGGCCGACCAGCCCGGCGGAGGCCAGCAGGCTCGTCCCGACCCCGCGCACCGCGGGAAAGGTCATCAGCGCGGCGCCCAGGGTCACCACGGCGACCACCGCCTGGCAGATCCGGCCGAGCAGACCGGCCTGGGTACGGGCCCGGCCCGCCAGCTCCGGATCGCGGCGGTGCACCGCCAGCCGGGTGCCGAACTCCACCACCAGCGCCGCCAGCCGGGCGCACAGCCAGCCGCCGGAGCCGATCGCGAGCACCACGGCCAGGTGCCGCAGCCCCTCGCGGGCGGCGGGCGGCGCGTCGATCCACGGCAGCGCGACCGCGAGCAGCAGGCACACGGTCAGCGCCAGCACCGGCCGCCGGCACCGGCGCACCAGGCCCGGCGCGCCGGTCGTGCTGCCGGGCACCCGCAACCGCCGGGCCAGCAGCTGCGCCGTCCGGTCGAGGCCGTACGCGACCAGGACGGCCGCGGCGACCACGACCGCGAGGCGGAGCAGGCTCCACCACATGTCCGGTTCTCCTTCCGCTCCCCGTTGCCGCGGCGGCTCAGGCGGCCAGCAGGCTCTTCAGTCCCCGGTCCCAGTCGATCAGCGCGTCCTCCGCCCCGGGCGGGACGAGCCGGGCGGTGGCGGCCAGCAGCCCGGAGACCGCCGCGGCGGGGGCGGCGAGCAGGGCGATGCCGTCGCGGCCCTCCAGCGCGATCAGCACCCGGGTCTCGTCGAAGGGCGCGACGTGCACGTCACCCTCGCCGACCGGGGCGTCCAGGCCGGCGATCAGCAGGTCGCGCGAGAGCATCCACACGGCGCCCGGTTGGAACGGGCCGAAGTCGAGCTCCACCGCGTGGGGGTCGTCGGTCCGGTACGTCCAGTCGACGTCCAGGTCGCGGCTGCGCTCGTCGCCGGTCATCAGGCGCATGGTGATCCGGGTGGTGAGTCGTTCCATGGGCGGGTTCCCCTCCTCGTCCGTCGTGGTCGCCGGGTCAACCGGCCATCGGGGTGGCCCGCGCCTCGACGTGGTGCTTGAAGTCGTTCAGGTCGTCGATGACGCGCCGGTCCACGAAGCCCAGGGCCTCCGCGAGGTGCTCCCAGAGCCCGTGCGGTTCGATCTCCAGCTGCAGCATCAGCCGGGTCGTGCCGGCGTCCACCTGGTGGAAGGTGACCACGCCGCTGTGGTTCACCGGGCCGGTCGCGCCCGCCCAGGCCACCCGTTCGCCCTCGACCACCTCGGTGGTCACGCTCTCGCTCCCGTCGGCCCGCATGAACTGCGGGAAGTCCTCGCAGCGGACCCAGTGCCGGTAGACCTCGTCGAGCGGCGCCGCCACCTCGACCGACTCCTCTATCCGTCCCATCGTCTCCTCCTCGGACTCCGCTCCCCGCCCCGCTGCCGCGAGGGCGCCGGGCGGCCTGCCGGGTTTCGGGTGCCCCGATCCCCCGCGGGCATGCACGACGGGCCGCAACCGTTACCGGGCCGGTCGGACCATCGGTCGTTCACGAAACCCTCACGACCGGAGGCCACATGGATGCCGCACCACCGGGTACCCGGGGACGGACCGTATGCCGAGGGGAAAGGACCGACATGGCCACGACCAGTGACGAACTCCTCCACCGCGCGACGCTTCCGGGCCGGCCCGCAGCCGTGGAGGTCGAGCCTCCGGGCACCCCTCGCACCACCGTGCCGGAGCTCGCCGACCTGGGGGACCCCCGGCAGGTCGCGCCCGCCGACGCCCGCGAGCTGACCCGGGTCCTGCTGGTCCGGCTCGCCTCGCTGGAGGAGGGCACCCGCGAGTACTCGTACGTGCGCTCCACCCTGATCGAGCTCAACCTCTCGCTGGTCCGGTACGCGATCCGCCGCGTCGGCAGCCGCGGGGAGTCGCAGGAGGACCTGCTGCAGGTCGGCTCGATCGGCCTGATCAAGGCGATCGACCGGTTCGACCCCGACCACGGCGTGGAGTTCACCACGTACGCCGTGCCGACCATCCTCGGCGAGATCCGCCGGCACTTCCGCGACACCACCTGGGCAGTCCACGTGCCGCGGCGCCTGCAGGAGCTGCGCATCACCCTCGCCAAGTCCCGCGACGTGCTGTTCCAGCGGCTCGGCCGGGCGCCGACCGTCCGCGAGCTCGCCGAGCACCTCGGCCTGCCCGAGGAGGAGGTGATCGAGGGGCTCGCGGCCGCCAACGGCCACACCGCAGGCTCCCTGGACGCCCCGGCGGCCGAGGGCCAGGAGGACTCCAACCCGCTCGCCCGGCAGCTCGGCCAGGAGGACTCCCGGTTCGTCACCACCGAGGACCTGGTCGTCCTCAAGCCGGCGATCGCCGCCCTGCCGGAGCGCGACCGGCTGGTCCTCTCGCTGCGCTTCGGCGAGGACCTCACCCAGTCGCAGATCGGCGACCGGCTCGGGCTGTCCCAGATGCAGATCTCCCGCATCCTCAGCCGCATCCTCAAGCAGCTCCACGCCGAACTCGTCGCCGACTGAGCCGCACTCGCGTAAACTCGGACGGCACAGCTGCGGGAGGGGAACACCACGACGATGCAGGCGGAGAAGACGATGCCCGAGCCGGGGTTGCTCGTCCGCACCTGGCACACCGACACCCGAGCGGCCGTCTGCGCGCTGGCGGGCGACCTCGACATCGAGACCCTCGCCCCCGCCGGGCAGGCGCTCGACGAACTGGTCGAGCAGCGCCCGCCGCTGCTCGTCGTCGACCTGCGCGGCATCGACTTCTGCGACTCCTCCGGGCTGAACCTGCTCCTGCAGACCCGGCTGGCGGCCGCCGCCGCGCAGGTGGGCTTCCGGCTCGCCGCACCCTCCGCGACCGTGCAGCGACTGCTGGAGCTCACCTGCGCCGACACCGTGTTCTCACTCCACCCGTCGCTCGACGAGGCCCTCGCCGCCCCGCTCTGACCCCCGCCGCCGACCGGCGGCGGGGGCGCACGGAGCACCTGGAACGCCCGGTCGCCGCGGGCAGCACGCATGATCCGGCCACAACCGGGAACCAGACGCAACGACCACCGCGCCGACACCGAAAGGGGGACCGCCCATGACGACCAGCCGGGCCGCCCTCCACGGCGACCGGCCGGGCACCGGCCCCACGCTGCCGCCCGGCGGTCAGCGCCGACGGCTGCACCTGGCCGGCCTGCCCAAGCCCGTCGCCCGCGCCCGGGCGTACACCGCGGAGGCCGTCGCCGACTGGTCGTGGCCGACCGGCGGCGCCGGTGCCGACGACATCGTGCTGCTGGTCGCCGAACTGGTCGCCAACGCGATGCTGCACGCCGGCGGCCCGGTGGACCTCGTCCTCGACGCCTCCACCAGCCGCCTGCGGATCGAGGTCAGCGACCGGTCGACCGACCTGCCCGAACCCCGCCGGCCGCACCGCCCCGGCCTACCGGGCGGTCACGGCCTCTTCATCGTCGAACGCGCCGCCACCCGCTGGGGCGCCCAGCCGCACACCGACGGCAAGACGGTCTGGGCCGAGATCGACGCCCACCCCCCGCACCCCGGCGACTGACCGCCCGCCACCGGTCGACCCACCGGCACCGGCCGTCCGATGACCACCGGCTGACCGGTGGTCATCGGTTTCCGGGCCCGGTGTACCGTCGGACGATGACCGGCTCCCCTCGGGTACGCGTCGCGACCTTCAACGTCCTGCACGGGCGACGGCTCCCGGGCCCCGAACCCGCCACCGCCGGACCGCTGGTCGACGCCGTCGCCGCGCTGGACGCCGACGTCCTGGCCCTCCAGGAGCTCGACCGCCACCAACCCCGCTCCGGCCGCCTCGACCAGGCCCGGGCGGTCGCCGAGGCCACCGGCGCCGCCGACTGGCGCTACGCCTCCGCCTTCCACGCCCGCGCCCTGCCGGGCCGAGCCTGGGCGCGCGACCCCGCCGAACCCGGGCTGCGGGTGCACGGCCCGCACGACGGGGGCCACGACGGCGGCCTCCCCTCGCACGGCATCGCGCTGCTCTCCCGGCTCCCGGTGCTGGGCTGGCACTCCCGGCGGTTCCCCGCGCCGCCGCTGGCCGTTCCGCTGCCACTGGCCGGGCGGGCCGGCCCCACCGTGGTCCGCGACCATCCGCGGGCCGCCCTCGCCGCCGTGCTGGCGGGGCCGCGCGGCCCGTTCACCGCGGTGGCGCTGCACCTGTCGTTCGTCCCGGGGTGGAACGTCCTCCAGCTCCTCGCCGTGCACCGATGGATCGCCGGCCTGCCCCGGCCGCACCTCCTGCTGGGCGACCTCAACCTCGCCGGGCCGCTCCCCGCCGCCGTGCTCGGCGCCGCCGAACTGCTCCGCCCGTCACGGCCGCGCTCCTCCTGGCGCGCGCTGGCCCGGGCCCGGACCTTCCCGGCGCACCGCCCGCGCGTCCAGCTCGACCACGTCCTCGCCGCCGGCCCGGTGCCGCCCGGTACCGCCCCCGCGCGGGCCCCCGGGGCCGCGGTCTCGGACCACCGGCCGCTGGTGGTCGACCTGCACCTGTAGCCACGCGGCACGCAGCCGTGCCCCGGGCCTGGGCCCGGGGCACGGCTGTCCAGCGGTCATCGCCTGCGATCAACGGCCCTGGAGGGACTTCACGTTGTCGCCGAAGGTCCAGCCCTTGGAGCCGTCCCAGTTGATCGACCAGGTCATCAGGCCCTTCAGCTGGCCGCTGTAGGAGCTGTACGCCTGGCTGACCAGGCTCGGCGCCATGTAGCCGCCGCCCGCACCGGGCTGGGCCGGCAGGCCGGGCACCTGCTTGTCGTACGGCACCTTGATGGTGGTGCCCTGGATGGTCAGGCCGTTGTTGAGGCAGGTGGTCTGGGCGGTGAAGCCCTGCACGGTGCCGGCCTGGTACGAGTCGCCCGAGCAGCCGTACATGCTGCCGTTGTAGTACTGCATGTTCAGCCACCACAGGCGGCCGTTGTCGACGTACTTCTTGATGATCGGCAGGTACGCGCCCCAGATCGAGCCATAGGTGACGCTGCCGCCGGTGACGTACGCGGTCTCCGGCGCCATGGTGAGGCCGAAGCCGGCCGGCATCTGCGCGAGGACGCCGTCGATGATGCGGATCAGGTTGGACTGCGAGGCGGACAGCGTGCCGATGCTGCCGCTGCCGGACAGGCCGGTCTCGATGTCGATGTCGATGCCGTCGAAGTTGTACTTCTTCAGGATCGGGACGACGGTCGCCACGAACTTGTCGGCGACGGCGCTGGAGCTCAGGTCGATGCCCGCGGTGGCGCCGCCGATCGACATCAGCAGCGTGGCACCGGCCGCCTTGGCCTGGCACATCTCGGCGGGGGTGGAGACCTTGACGCCGGCGTCCATGCCGTCCTGCCACAGGACGGTGCCGTCGGAGAGGATCACCGGGAACGCGGCGTTGATGACGTTGTAGCCGTGCGCGGCGATCCGGCTGTCCGTGATGGGCACCCAGCCCATGCCCGGGTGAACGCCGTTGGAGGCGCCGTCCCAGTTCTCCCAGTAGCCCTGGAGGACCTTGCCGGCCGGCTTGGGCTTGGTGGCACAGGTCTCGCTGCCCGTACCGCTCGGCGAGGGGCTGGTCGAGGTGCTGCTGGACGGGCTGGCACTGGTGCTGGTGCTCGGCGAGGCGCTGGTCGACGGGCTCGCGCTGGTGGACGGGCTCGCGCTGGTGCTGGTGCTCGGCGAGGGGCTGCTGCCGCCGGGGCCGGTGAGCGAGAGGTCGTCCGCGTAGTACGCGGGCTGGCCGTACCAGCCGTGCACGAAGACGGTCACCGAGGTGGTGCTCGCCCCGGTGGTGAAGGCGACGCTGAGCTGCCCGTACGAGGCGTTGCCCGGCGTCCAGGTGGAGGCGTTGACGCCGGTGCCGGTGGCGCCCAGGTAGACGTAGCTGCCCTGCACGTAGGCGCTGAGCGTGTACTGGGAGTTGGGCTGCACGCTGATGGTCTGGCTGCACTGCGCGGAGTCCTGGCCGGACGGGGTCGCCTTCAGGGCGGAGGTGCCGCCGTGCACCGGGCTGCCGACGACCGCGCCGGAACCGCCGGTGCAGGTCCAGCCGGAGAGCCCGTCCTCGAAGCCGGCGTTGGCCACGAGGTTGGGGACGGCGGCGCCGGCCGTGACCGAACCGGTGACGGCGAGGCCCGCGGCGATGACGGCGGCGGCGCTGACTCCGGCCAGCGAACGCCTCAGCGCCACTGGTCGGTTCTCGGCATGGCTGATCCGGTTCACCTGCGATGCGCGGAACATGCTGTGCTCCCTTCCCGCCGAGCGTCATGGGCATGACCGACGCGTGGGGGCGTGACGCCCGGCTCTGGGTGAGGTGGGGACATGTGGGGGTGTGCCGGACCGGATCGTAGGAAGGGGCGGCAAGTCTCGTCAATAGGTCTGGACCATTGCAAGGGGTATGGACCAATTGAGCGAGGGTCAGCCACCCGCCGCCAGGCCCGCGAGTCGCGTGGCGGCGCCGAAATCCGCCCGGGGCGGGCGCGCTTCGCGGCGCCCGTACGGTGCGTCCCGGGGCGTGACGGCCTAGCCGGGCAGCAGGCCCGACACCCCGCCGACCTGCTCCCACAGGCTGAACAGGCTGAAGGAGGCGGTCAGCGGCAGCACCGCGACCCCGGCGGCGGCGGCGCGCAGCCGGCCACGGGCCGTGCACACGGCCGCCAGCAGCGCCGGCAGCACCAGCAGTGCGAGCGGCCACCAGCCGTCCATCAGGTACCGCGTGCCGTAGCCGCCCTGGGCCCGCGTCAGCGCGAAGCCGGCCGCCAGGCCGGCGAGCACCAGCAGCCGGGAGCGCCGGTCCGGCCGCTCCAGCAGGTCGGGCGGGGCGGCGGTCAGCAGCACGCCGCCGAGCAGGTACGGCAGCAGGGCGGTGGCGCCGTACATCAGCTGCCAGCCGTCCGGCGCGCCGGCGGCCAGCAGGCCGATCCGCACCGTGCCGAGCAGGGCCGTCCCGAGGGCGAGCGTCCGGACCGCCCGCCAGGCGCCGAGCGCGGCCGCCGCGGCCAGCAGGACGGGGACCACGGTCAGGCCGAGCACGGCGAGGTGGCCGGGCAGTTCGGTCCAGGGCGCGGCGAGACCCGCCCGGGCGGCGACCCGCACCTCGCGGGTGCGCGGGTCGGCGAGGCCGGGCAGGGCCACCAGCCCCGCCAGCGCGCCGGCCAGCAGCGGTGCGGCGGCGGCCAGCAGCCGCCCGCCGACGGCGGTGGCGGCCACGCCGGTGCGCAGCCGCAGGCCGTACGCGGCGAGGTCGAACGCCTCCCGGGCGCAGGCCAGCGCCCCGGCGCCGGCCGTGGTGTCGGTGAACACCTCGGCGAGTTCGGCGCCGCGCTCGCGGCGGTAGCCGGCGGGGTAGAGCGCGAGGGCGGTGCGCAGCGCCGCCGTGCGAGCGGTCACGCGCCGGCCCCGCGCGGGCGGACCGCCGCGGTGCCGAGGCGGCGCTGCGCCTCGGCGGCGACGGTGCGCAGCCGTTCGGCCTCGACGGCCAGGACGTCGCGCCCGGCGGCGGTGAGGGCGTAGGTGCGGCGGGCCCGTCCGTCGACCACCTCCTCGGCGGCGATCTCGATCAGCTCTTGCTGGAGCAGCCGGTCGAGGGCCCCGTAGAGCGTGCCGGTGCGCATCCGCACCCGCCCCCCGGAGATCGCGTCGACCTCGCCGATCAGCGCGTATCCGTGCCGGGGGGCGTCGGCCAGGGCGGTGAGCAGCAGCAGGGTGGACTCCTGCATGGCACGTTCGGTCATGGGACTACATATACCGCCGGACGTCCTATCCGGGCCACCTCACGCCCACGGCCCCCACCGCCTCCACCACCTCGCACCGCCCGCTCACCGGTAGCGGTGCCCGCCGCGCTCCCGTCGGGCCGCGCCCAGCAGGCCGGCCAGCAGCGGGAGCACCAGGACCAGCAGGGCGATGGTCGGCCACGGCGCGTCGGACAGCTGGACCGACGGCGAGCCCGGCTGCCCGGCGGCCCGCGAGCGCAGCAGGGCGAAGGCCGGGACGGCTCCGCTGACCGTGCCGAGCACCGCGCCGAGCAGCGCGATCAGACCGGCCTGCAGTCCGGCCAGGGTGCGCCGGGTGCGCGGCCGGGCGCCGATCGCGCTGAGCACCGCCCGGTCGCGGCGGGCGTCGGCGGCGGCCAGCGCGGTGGCCACCACCGCGGCGCCCAGCACCACCAGGGCGGCGAAGCCGCTCAGCGCCACCCCGGTCAGGCCGGTGGTCGGCCGATAGCCGCGCTCCACCTCCAGGGTGGCGTACGGGGCGAGGCGGGAGACCGTGGCGGCGGCCCGCCGTTCGGCCTTCTCCGGGGTCGGGCTCGACGGGAGCCAGATCGAGCCGACCGGCTCGACCGCCAGCCCCATCCGGCGGACCGCCTGGGCGCCGATCACCAGGGGCGCGTAGCGCCGGTCGGCCGGCCGTTCGACCAGCACGCCCTCCACGCTCTCCTCCCGCACCGCGCCGTTCGCGCCCTGCATCCGCAGCAGCACCCGTCCGTCGTGCAGGTAGCCGGGGTCGGTGACGACCGCCTTCCCGGCGGCGAGCGCGGCCTCGGCGGCCGGGTCGCGCAGCGCCAGCAGGTTGTGCAGGACGGCCGCGTCGCCGACCGTCAGCGGGCTGCTGACGGTCTGTCCGTAGCGCTGGCCGCCGTCCGCGTACACGGTGGCCCGGCAGCCCTCGCAGAAGAGGTACTCCGCCTGGTAGAGGTCGGCGCGTTCGCCGAGGGCGGGCAGGTCCTGGGCGAGCGCGGTGCGCAGTCGGGGCAGCGCCGCCGTGTCGCCGTGGATCTCCAACTGGACGGCGTCGAGCGGCCGCTGGAGCCGGTAGGCGGCCCGGTCCTGGACCTGCGAGCCGGTGGTGTGCACGCCGACCGCGACGGCCCCGGCCACCGCGGCGAGCACGGCGGCCACCGCGGGAGCGGTCCGGGAGCGGTGCCGGGCGGTGTCGCGCAGCGCGAGCCTGGGGCCCAGCGGCAGCCGGCCGGCGAGCCGGCCGCACAGGGCCAGCAGCGACGGGGTGAGCAGCAGCAGCCCGAGTTCGGCGGTGACCGCCCCGGCCAGCACCGACAGGGTGCGCGGGGAGAGCCCGGCGAGCACCGGCTCCCCGCCGGCCTGCCCGGCGACCGCGCCGTACAGGGCGAGGCCCGCCCCGGCGGCGACGGTCAGCAGCCCGAGCAGCGGCACCCAGCGGCCGGGCGGGCGGACGGTGTCGCGGCCGTTCAGTCCGGCCAGCACCTCGCGCCGTCCGGCCTGGACGGCGGGCACCAGGGCCGCCAGCAGCGCGGTCGCGACGCCGGTCGCGGCGATCAGCGCCAGGTCGAGCGGACGCAGCGCCAGGTGCCCGAACCGGCTGCCGCCGAGCCCTTCGATCCAGGGCCGCAGCAGTGCCACCAGGCCGCAGCCGGCCGCCGTGCCGAGCCCGGCCCCGACGGCGCCCAGTACCAGGCCGCCGCCCAGCACCACCGCGCGGACGTGCCCGGGCCGGCCGCCCGCGGCGCCGAGCAGGGCGAGCCGGCGCCTGGCCTGCCGGGCGCCGATCGCGAACGCCGGGCCGGCCAGCAGGGTCACCTCCAGCAGCGCCAGGGCCGCGGTGGTCGCGGCCGCCATCGCGGTGCGCTCGCGCTGGTCCGCGGCGCCGATCGCCTCCTGCCGGTCCATCGCCGCGGCGGGCGGGTTCTGCGCCACCTGCCGGGCGGCCAGCGTGTAGCCGTAGCGGTTCAACTCCCGTACCCGGTCCCAGTCGAGCGTGGCACCGGCGGGCAGCTGGACCAGCCAGGCGGCCTTGCGGGCGGCGGCCTCGTCCGCCTGCGTGCCGAGCGGCGCGAGGCCCGCGGCGGCCTGGACGCCGTCCAACTGCCCGTACAACTGGCCCGGACGGGCAACCAGTTCGACCTTGCGCAGGTCACCGGGGTGCTCCACCGTCCCGGTCAGGGTGAACGGCGCGGACTCCAGGCCCTGGACGGTCACCGTGTCCCCCAGCCGCAGCCCGGTCTCCGCCAGGAACTCCCGGGTGGCGGCGGCCTCGCGCGGGGCGGTGGGTGCGCGGCCGGCCACCAGGTCCAGCCGCCCCTGCCACAGGGGCCGGGTCAGGTCCGCCTCGAAGGTCTCGACCGGCATCAGCCCGTCCGGGGTCCGCACCCCCGCCACCGGCCCGCTGCGGGCCGGCACCAACCAGCTGCCCGCCGGCAGCAACCCGCCCAGCAGCGCGACCGGTTCGGTCTCCATCGCGCGGCGCTGCTCGGCACTCGGCACGGCGCCGGCCGGCTGCGGCAGGGTGCGCACCCCGTCGTCGGGGAAGACCGCCTGCTCGACCGTCCGCCCCGGGGCGTAGGCCCCGATCAGCGCGTCGGCCCGGCCCATCAGCCGGTCCGAGCGCTCGGCCGCGGTCAGCTGTCCGCTGCGGTGCACCACGTCCGCGCCGGCCACGCCCAGCACCGGCAGCGCGACCATCGCCGCCACCAGCGCGCTGCGGCCGCGCGCCCGCCACGCGTCCCGGCGGGCGATCCGTAGCGCCACCCGCCACGACCCGGCGCTCACCGGGCCGCCCCGGCCTGCGCGTGCGGGGACCGGTCGGCGGTCCGCCGCTGCACCGCCTGGTCGACGATCCGGCCGTCGCGCAGGAAGACCACCCGGTCCGCCCAGGCCGCGTGCGCCGCATCGTGCGTGACCATCACCACCGCCGCCCCCGCGTCGCAGCGGGCCCGCAGCACGCCGAGGACCGCCTCGCCGGTGGCGGAGTCCAGCGCACCGGTCGGCTCGTCCGCCAGCACCAGGCGGCGTTCTCCGATCAGCGCGCGGGCGATCGCGACCCGCTGCTGCTGGCCGCCCGACAGGGCGTCGGGGAAGCGCTCGGCGAGCTCGCCGATGCCCAGCTCCTCCAGCGCGGCCAGCGCCTCGCGCCGGGCCGTGCGGGCGGAGCAGCCGTCCAGCTCCCGCGGCAGCGCGATGTTCTCGGCGGCGGTCAGCGCCGGGATCAGGTTGTAGCTCTGGAACACGTACCCGACCGAGCGGCGGCGCACATCGGCCAGCCGGCCGCGGCTCAGTCCGTCCAGCGGCGTGCCCTCGACCAGCACCCGGCCGCCGGTCGGCCGGTCCAGCCCCCCGGCCAGCGCCAGCAGCGTGGACTTGCCGGACCCGGACGGGCCCATCACCGCCACGAACTCCCCCGCGCGCACCGCGAGATCCACCTCGCGCAATGCGTACACCTCGGCCGCACCGCTGCCGTGCACCCGACTGACGCCCTCAAGGATCAACGAATCATGTTGCATACCGAGTATGTATAGCGAGGCCGCGCGCAATACTCAAGTGCACGACATAAGTAGTCTAGCTGACTATGCTCGACCGTCGGGGCAATTGACATGCCCGACACGCCCTCCCATGATGGGAGCGCTCCCACGCCCCATCCGTCGCACGCGTCGTCGACGGCCGGACGCGGCGCACCCGCGCCGCGCCGTCCTCCGTCCACCGACCGGCTCCGGGGCCTGGCCCCGGGTCGGCGTCCCCCACCCGGGAGGAACACCCATGCTGTTCCGCAGGAGATCGGACCGGCTCCGCCGCCCCCTCACCGTCACCGCCTCGGTCGCCCTGGCACTGGCGGCCGCCGCCCTGCCGCTGTCCACCCCCGCCGCGGCCGACCCGGCCGACCCGGCCGCCACCGGCGACACCACGGTCACGGTCAACGCCGGGGCCGGCCTGGGCACCGTCGGCCCCGCCGCGCTCGGCGCCAACACCGCCATCTGGGACTCGGCCATGAACGACCCCGAGGTGGCCACCCTCTACCGGGCCGCCGGGATCGGCGCGCTGCGCTACCCGGGCGGCTCCTACTCCGACATCTACCACTGGGTCGACAACACCGCGCCCGGCGGCTACGTCGCCCCGGGCACCGGCTTCGGCGCCTTCATGGGGACCGTCAGGGCCACCGGCGCCCAGCCGATCCTGATCGCCAACTACGGCTCCGGCACCGCCCAGGAGGCCGCCGACTGGGTCCGCTACGCCAACCTCACCAAGGGCTACGGGGCGAAGTACTGGGAGATCGGCAACGAGATCTACGGCAACGGCGTCTACGGCAGCGGCTGGGAGAACGACACCCACGCCGACAAGTCGCCCGACCAGTACGCCCGCGAGGTCAAGGCGTACGCCGCCGCGATGAAGGCCGTCGACCCGACCGTGAAGATCGGCGCGGTGCTCACCATGCCCGGCAACTGGCCGGACGGCATCGTCGCCGCCGGCGGCACCGGCGACTGGAACCACACCGTGCTCGCCGCCGTCGCCCACGACGTCGACTTCGTCAGCGTCCACTGGTACCCCAACACCAGCACCGGCGACCAGTCGCTGGCCGCCGTGCGACAACTGCCCGGCGAGCTCCGCGAGGTGCGCGACCTGCTGGACCGGTACGCGGGCGCCGACTCCGCCCGCATCGGCATCGCGATGACCGAGGTGAACTCCAACTCCGGCGGCGGCGCCTTCACCACCCGCCCCAACGGCCTGTTCGCCGCCGAGGCCATGAGCACCGCGCTGGAGAACGGCGTCTTCACCGTGGACTGGTGGGACACCCACAACGGCGCCGGCGCCATCACCACCGTGGGCGGCGAGACCGACTACGGCGACATGGGCATGCTGTCGAACGGCAGTTGCACCGGCAGCGTCTGCGAACCGGCGGTGAACACCCCGTTCGCGCCCTACCACGGCATCAAGGCGCTCGGCGCGCTCGGCGACCCGGGCGACACCATGGTCGCCTCGGGCTCCTCCGGCTCGGACGTCTCCTCGCACGCGGTGCTCCGCGCCAACGGCGACCTCGGCGTCCTGCTGCTCAACAAGAACTCCTCGGCCCAGCACACCGTCGACCTGCAGTACCTGGGCTTCACCGCCGGCCCCGCCGCCCCCGCCGTCCAGCGGTGGGCGCCCGGCGACGACGGCCTGGTGGACGCCACCGGCACCGCCACCGCCGCCTCGGTGACCCTGGCCCCGTACTCCCTCACCGTGCTGACCCTGCACCCGAAGAGCGGCACCGGCTCCTCCGCCGCCACCGTCGGCACCCCCGGCACCCCGCGGACCACCTCGGTGGACGCCAACACCGTCGCCCTCAGCTGGCCCGCCGCCACCGGCGCGGTCGACCGCTACGAGGTCTACGAGCAGCTCGGCACCACCCTCCAGCTGCTCGGCTCGTCCACCGGCACCACCGCCACCCTCCACAACCTGCCGCCGGGCTCCCGGCACACCGTCAACGTCCTGGCCCGGGACCAGGCCGGGCGCCTCTCCCGCCCCTCCGAGCCGCTGACCTTCACCACCGGCACGCCGAGCGACAGCACCTGCGCCGTCACCTACCGGGTCACCACCGGCTGGGGCAACGGCTTCGTCGCCGACGTCGCGGTGAGCAACCTCGGCCCGGCCGACATCAACGGCTGGACGCTCGACTTCGACTGGCCCTCCACCGGGCAGTCCGCCGCCTCCTGGTGGAACGCCGTCGTCCACGAGGACGGCCGGCACGTCCGCGTCACCAACGGCGACTCCAACGCGCGCCTCGCGCCGAACGGCGGCAACACCGCGAGCTTCGGCTTCGTCGGCGCCAACAACGGCGCCAACCCGACCCCGACGGTCTTCCGCCTCAACGGAACGGTCTGCCGCACCGTCAGCTGACCTGCACCACCCCGGGCGGGGGTCCTCGGCCCCCGCCCGGCACCGGGCGCTACGCTTCCGTCCCACGACCGTGGACCCGGGGGGTGCGACGTGCTGTTCGACCGACTGACGACCGCCTGGACGGCCCTCCCCTGGGACGAGGCGGTCGAACGCTTCCCGTTCCTGGCCGGCCCGGAGCTGGAGTTCGACGGACTCTTCAGCGAGGAGCCCTCGCACGTCCTCGTCCACGACGGCGACCTGCACGTCGCCGGCGGCGCGGCCCTCGCCGGACGCCCCCTCACCTCCCGGCCGCCGCGCGGCTGACAGTCCGTCGAGGGGCGCCCCGCTCAGTCGCCGACCCGCCCGGCCTGGATCTGGCGGCCCTCGGTGGTGGTGACCACCACCGGCACGCCGTCCGGGATCTGCCCCTGGAGCGCGGCCAGCAGCGACTCGACCGGCGGCAGATCCGCGGGCGCCCGGACCTGGACGTACAGGGTGCGCGAGTGCGCCTGGACGTTGACCACGGAGGCCCCGGGCGAGTCCGCCAGCCAGTCGGCCGTCGCGTTCGTGGCCCGCGTCGTCCACAGCTGGACCAGCAAGGCGCCCGCGGTGTTCGCCGCCAGCACCAGGCCGACCGCGGCGAACACCAGGCCGAGCGCCACGTAGGTACGGCGCACCGGACCCGCCTCGCGCTGCCGGCCCGCCGTCGCGTACCCCAGGCCGCCGAACACCGCGATGCCGGCCGCCACCATGGCCACCAGGTTGGACACGAAGAGCACGAACGAGCCCAGGGCCAGCCACCAGGCCCCCTGCCCGGCACAGACGCCGGTCACCACCAGCGGCGGCACCAGCGAGATCGCGATCGCCACCCCGGGCAGGACCGCCGCGACGTCCCGGCGGGAGAGGGCCACGGCCCCGGCGAGGCCCGTGGCGAGCGCGGCCACCAGGTCCAGCAGGCCCGGCGAGGTGCGGCTGGAGATCTGACTGTCCGACAGCAGGTCGTAGGAGGCGGGCACCACCAGCGAGGCCAGCGCGCCGATCGCCACCACCAGCAGGCCGCCGCCGGTCACGAACAGGGCCGCCGTCGACTTGCGGCGCTGCACCGCGCCGAGCGCGATCCCCATGATCGGCGTCGACAGCGGCGCGATGATCATCGCGCCGATCACGGTGGCCGTGGAGTCCGTCAGCACCCCGGCGGCCGCGATCACCGCCGCCAGGACCAGCATCGTCCAGAACGCCGACTGTTTCGAGCGCCGGTCCCCCGCCGACAGGTCCAGGTCCTCCTCCAACTCCTCCAGGGAGCGCCGCTGATGATCAGGGAGGAGGCGATCGCGGAGGCTGCTGAGCACCAGCCGATTGTCACACCGCACGGTCCCGGCGGCCGCGCGCCACGCGCGCCGTCCCTCCGGACGGGGCAACGACCGCTGGCTACGCTCGGGGCGTGAGCAACCCACTCCAGGATCCGGGGTTCTTCCGGAACCCGTACCCCGCCTTCGCGGCACTCCGCAGCGCCTCGCCGGTCCAGCGGGTACCCGGCGGCGGAGGCCGGTCGAGCTACCTCGTCACCGGATACGCCGAAGCCCGGGAGGCATTCGCCGACCCGCGGCTGTCGAAGGACACCGCGCGCTTCTTCGCCGGCCGGGACACCGGGCGCAACCTGCACCCGGCCGTCTCCCGGAGCATGCTGGCGACCGACCCGCCGCAGCACACCCGGCTGCGCGGCCTGGTGGCGAAGTCGTTCACCTCCGGGGCCGTCGCCCGGCTGCACCCGTACATCGAGAGCGTGACGGACGAGCTGCTCGACGCCTGGGTGCCCGGCGACCGGACCGACGCCGTCGCGAGCCTCGCCGTCCCGCTGCCCGTCACCGTCGTCTGCCGGCTGCTGGGCGTCCCCGAGGCCGACCGCGCGGCGGTCCGCACCTGGTCGGACGAGCTCTTCGCGGCCGGCCGTCCCGACCGGATCGACGCCGCCTCCCACGCCCTCGCCGACTACTTCGCCGACCTCGTCGCGGCCAAGCGCCGCAGCCCCGACGACAGCCTGCTCACCGAGCTGGTCCGGGTCCGCGACGGCGGCGACCGCCTCGGTGAGGACGAGCTGGTCTCCCTCGCGGTGCTCCTCCTCGTCGCCGGGCACGAGACCACCACCCATCTGATCGGCAACGGACTCCTGGCCCTGCTCCGGGCCCCGGAGGCCCTTCGCCGCCTGCGCGAGAACCCCGACCTGGTCGGAGCGGCCGTCGACGAACTGCTCCGGCTGGACTCCCCCGTCAGCACGGCCACCTTCCGGTTCGCGACCGAGGACATCACCCTGGGCGGCACCGGGATCCCCGCCGGATCGCCCGTCCTCATCGCGCCGGGCGCCGCCAACCGCGACCCCACCCGCTTCCCCGAGCCGGACCGCCTCGACCTCGACCGCGACCCCACCGGGCACCTCGCCTTCGGCCACGGCATCCACCGCTGCCTCGGCGCACCCCTGGCCCGCGCCGAGGGCACCGTCGCCCTCCGCGCCCTCGTCACCCGCTTCCCCGCGCTCCGCCTCGCCGTCCCCGCCGAGGACCTGCAGTGGCGCCACACCCGCCTGATGCGCGGCCTGGTCTCCCTGCCCGTCCTGCCGTGACCGGGCCGCCGCTCAACGGTGCGCAGGAATACGAGGGCCCCGTAAGTTGCTCAGTAGCAGCGCAAGCCGAAGTCCACCACTGAGGAGAAGACCATGGCGACCGAGAAGGCCGTCCTTGCCGGAGGCTGTTTCTGGGGCATGGAGGAGCTCTTCCGCCGCCAGCCCGGGGTGGTCTCCACCCGCGTGGGCTACACCGGCGGCGAGGTCCCGAACGCCACCTACCGCAACCACGGCAACCACGCCGAGGCCATCGAGG
The DNA here is from genome assembly GCF_039542905.1 of Kitasatospora terrestris. Lineage (NCBI taxonomy): Bacteria > Bacillati > Actinomycetota > Actinomycetes > Kitasatosporales > Streptomycetaceae > Kitasatospora > Kitasatospora terrestris. Next base: position 7,558,100 of record NZ_BAABIS010000001.1, on the reverse strand, counting down.
TGCTCTACGACCCGGCCCGGACGGACTTCCGGGCCCTGCTGGAGTTCTTCTTCCAGATCCACGACCCGTCGACCAGGGACCGCCAGGGCAACGACATCGGGGCCAGCTACCGCTCGGGGATCTTCTACCTCAGCGACGAGCAGAAGCGGGTCGCCGAGGACACCATCGCCGACGTCGACGCCTCGGGCCTGTGGCCGGGCAAGGTCGTCACCGAGGTCACCCCGGCCGGCGACTTCTGGGAGGCCGAGCCGGAGCACCAGGACTACCTGCAGAAGTTCCCCAACGGGTACACCTGCCACTTCCCCCGCCCCGGCTGGAAGCTCCCCCGCCGCGCGGACGCCTGACCCCGCCCCCGCCGAGGGCCGGCCGGGGTGCGGCCGGTCCTCGGCGGACGGCTCAGAAGTGCAGCGCGCCGATGGTGCGGACGGTCCGGGCGAGGGCCCGGACGAGTTCGTTCTCGTCGTCGCGGCGCCACACCAGGGCGTACGGAATCGTCCCCATCTCCGGCATGGGGACGAACTTCACGTGCGACATGGACCAGTAGCGGGTGACGTGGGACGGGAAGGGGTGGACGATCTCGCCGGTGATGACGAGGTTGATCAGCTCGTCGGCGTCGGTGGCCGATTCGATGCGTTCGATCGCCTTGCCCCGGGGCGTGTGGAACGACAGGTAGCCGTCCTCCCACCCGTCGGGCATCCCGGGGGGCATGGCGTGGCCGAAGTCGCCCAGCGCCTCGACCGGGATCTCCGGTCGGCCGGCGAGTTCGTGGTCCGCGGCGACGGCCAGCACGCGCGGGTCGTGGAAGAGGACCGGGCCGACGGTGAGATCCGGCTCGTCGACCGGTAGCCAGGCGACGAAGACGTCCATGTCGCCGTCGCGGAGCCGCTCGAACGGTTCGACGTACGGCGCCCTGCGGATCTGCAGCTCGCACTCGGGGTGCTGGGAGCGGAACGCTTCCCAGTAGTGGTGCAGGTCGGGCACGTTGAAGGGCATCATGCCGACCCGAAGGCGTACGGCCTTGCCGCGGGCGGCCAGCCGGGCACGTTCGAGACTGTCCCGCAAGTGCGCGTGGACCGGCCGCAGATCGGCACACAGCTGGCGGCCGAGCGGAGTCAGGCGGACCTGGCGGCGGTTGGAGCGGTCGAACAGCAGACCGCCGATCTGCCGCTCCTGACGGGCGATCACCTGGCTGACGCGCGCCTGGGTGAGGTGCAGCCGGGCGGCCGCCCGGCCGAAGTGCAGTTCCTCCGCCAGGGTCAGGAATATCTCGATCTCACGTAACTCCATGCGCCCCCGGACCCCCCGTCATAAGCCTGATTTATCGGATCCTACTGATCTTGGGCGTTGATGGCGGGGACGACCCACTGAAAGATCGCCAGCAGACCGAACCCCTGCCGGAGCGGAGTGCCATGACGATCGTCGACACCGAACCCACCAGCCGCGTCTGGTTCATCACCGGTGCGAGCCGCGGTCTCGGCCGCGCCTTCGCCGAGGCCGCCCTGACGGCCGGTGACCGCGTCGTGGCCGCCGCGCGCACCGCGCCGGCACTGCACGAGCTGGCGAGCGCCCACCCCGGCCGGGTCCTGCCGCTGACCCTGGACGTGACCGACCGGGCCGCCGTGTTCGCCGCCGTCGCCGAGGCGGTCGGCCGCTTCGGGCGGCTCGACGTCGTCGTCAACAACGCCGGAATGCTCTCGATGGGCATGGTCGAGGAGTTCACCGAGGCCGAGGCCCGCGCCCAGCTGGACGTCAACTTCTTCGGCGCGCTCTGGGTGAGCCAGGCCGTCATGCCCGTGCTGCGCGGACAGCGCTCCGGCCACCTCGTGCAGGTCTCCAGCATCGCCGCGCTGGGCGGCTTCCCCAGCACCGGGCTCTACAGCGCCAGCAAGTTCGCCCTGGAAGGCCTCAGTGAGGCCCTCGCCCAGGAGGCAGCCGGCTTCGGCGTCAAGGTGAGCATCCTTCAGCCCGGCGGCTACTGGACCGACCTGTACACCGCGATGCGCAGCACCAGCCCGCTGGAGGCGTACGGTCCGCTCCGCGAGGAGCTGGCCCGGCAGTTCGCCGAAGGGTCGGTCGACAGCGATCCGAAGCTCGCCGCGGCCGCGCTGCTCACGCTGGTCGACAGCGACGAGCCGCCGCTGCGCCTCCTCCTGGGCAGCATGGTCTACGACCTCGCCTTCGACATCGCCCGCACCCGGGCGGACACCTGGGCACGCTGGGAAGACGTCAGCCGCGCCGCGGAACACGCGATCGCCGGTCCGGCCTGACGGCCCGGGACGAGGCGGCATGTCGTTCCGCACCACGGCCGAGGTCGTCCACCGCTTCAACCGCGCCTTCCTCCACCACGACGTCTCGCTGCTCGCCGACGTGCTCGCCGACGACTGCGTGATGGAGGCGAAACAGCCGGCCCCCGACGGCGCCCGCTACGAAGGCCGCGCCGCGTGCCTGGAGTACTGCCGGGCCCTCGCCGAGGACCCCTCCAGGCAGTACGAGCCGGAGGCCGTCGTCGTCACCGGGGAGCGGGCGACGGTCCGCTGGCGGTGCCGCTTCGGCGACGACCCGGCCGATACGGTCCGCGGCGTGACCCTCGCGCTCGTCCGGGACGGCCTGATCGTCGAGGCCCTCGGCTACAGCAAGACCTCGGCCGGCGCCCCGCCGGTCGGGGACGGACACCCTGGACATCATCGGGAGCCATGACATGCGGGTGCTGTTGGTGGCGTACGGTTCGCGCGGAGACGTCGAACCGATGCTCGGACTCGGCGCGGCCCTGCGGGACCTCGACACGGAGGTACGGGTGTGCGCACCGCCAGACTTCGCGGAGCTGCTGGACGGCGCCGGCCTGTCCCTGGTGCCGCTCGGGCCGTCGCTGCGCGAGATGGCGACCGAGGCGGTGAACGGGACGGCGCAGCCCCCGGCGGAGAGCATGTCCGAGCGCGCGGCCCGGATGGTCTCCGCCACGTACGCATCCGTCGCCGCGGCGGCCGAGGGGTGCGACGCGGTGGTGGCCACCGGTCTGCTGCCCGCGGCCGCCGCCGCCCGGTCGGTGGCCGAGGAATGGGGCATCCCCTACCGGTTCGTCGCGTACTTCCCGTCCTACCTGCCGTCACCGCACCACCCGCCGCTCGCCTGGCCGGGCCGGCCGATCCCGCCGGACGTGACCGACAACCGGGTGCTGTGGGAGCAGAACGCGCAGCACCTGGACGAACTGTTCGGCGAGGCGGTCAACACCCACCGGGCGACCGTCGGCCTGCCACCGGTGGCCGACGTCCGCGGCCACGTCCTCACCGACCGTCCGTGGCTGGCCGCCGACCCGGTCCTCAGCCCGTGGCCGCGATCGGCGGACCTCGAGGTGCTGCAGACCGGCGCCTGGATCCGGCCGGACCGACGGCCGCTCCCCGCCGACCTGAAGGCCTTCCTGGACTCCGGCGAACCACCCGTGTACGTGGGCTTCGGCAGCATGCCCCTCCGCGACGCGCAGGGCGTCGCCCGGGCGGCCGTCGAGGCGGTCCGCGTCCAGGGACACCGCATCCTCCTCTCCCGCGGCTGGGCCGACCTGACCTGGACCGACGCGGACGGCGACTGCTTCCCGGTCGGCGAGGTCAACCATCAGGCGCTGTTCGGCCGGGTCGCCGCCGTCGTGCACCACGGCGGCGCCGGTACCACCACGACCGCCGCCCGGGCCGGCACGCCCCAGGTCGTGGTACCCCGGATGGCGGACCAGCCGTACTGGGCCGGCCGGGTCGCCGAGCTCGGCATCGGCGCGGCGCACGAGGGTCCGGAGCCGACCGCCGACTCCCTGTCCGCCGCGCTCGGCAAGGCTCTGACCCCCGACACCCGTTCACGGGCGAGGGAGCTGGCCGCCGCGATCCGCACCGACGGGGCGACGGTGGCCGCGAAGCTGCTGCGGGACGCCGTCGGTCCCTCGTGATGCCCGGTCTGCTCGCCCCTGCTGTCGAACACTCGAGAGGAACGGACAGGAAGGTCCTTGTGCTGGGTTCCACCGGCTACATCGGGTCCGCCGTGGCACGGCGGCTGACGGCGGACGGCCACCACGTGGTGCACTTCGTCAAGGACGCCGGGCGGCTCGGTCCCGACGCGGCGCCGCGCGTGGGTGACCTGACCGATCCGGCTTCACTGCGGGCCGCCGTCACCGACGACATCGACGCCGTGCCGAACCTCGCCACGCCGACCGGCGACGAGGTGGACGCGGCGGCCGTGGGCGCGCTGCCCGAGCGGTTGCGCGGCACGGGGCGGGCGTTCGTGTACACCAGCGGCGTGTGGGTGCTCGGCGCCACCGGGGACACCCGGTCGACGAGGACGCCGCCGGTGGCACCGGCCGGGCCGAGAGCTGGCCGCTCGACCAGGCCGCCGCCACCGTGGGCACCCCGTTCGCCGAGGCCCTGGCCCTGGACCAGGTCGTGTCCGGGCGCCGTGCCGTCACCGGCCTGGGCTGGCGGCCCGGCCGCCCGCACGTCCTGACCGAGCTCGCCGGTCCGGCCGGAGCGGCCGCGGCTGACGACCGGCAGCGGGCCACCCGCGCGGGCGGCTGCGCCGCCGTCAGCCGGCCGCCTGCAGGGGGACGGCGTCGTCCGTCCGGTAGTCGAGCCGGTTGGTGACGGAGACGACGCCGTCCACGCTCCGGCACAGCCGCTCCAGCACGGGGATCACGCTGCGGCGATCGACCCGGCCGGCGAGCGACACCTGCCCGTCCGCCACTTGGACGTCCAGCGAGTCCGGGGCGATCCCCAGGGTGTGGAGCAGGACGTCGTTGCGGATCTCCTCGCGGATGGCCCGGTCGTGGCGCAGGTAGACGCGCAGCAGGTCGGCGCGGCTGACGATGCCCACCAGGCGTCCCGCCTCGTCGACGACGAGGAGCCGCTTGAGCCGCTTGCGCTGCATCAGGCGGGCGGCTTCGACGACGGTCCACTCGGGCCGGGCGCACACGGCCGGGCTCGTCATGAGCTCGCCGGCGGTGGTGGCGCGGCTCCTGGACCGGGCGGCGGACGGGAGGTGAGGGGCGATCAGCAGCCCCGCGGGGTCCTCCTGGGCGGCCTGGTTGAGGATCAGGTCGGCCTCGGACACCAGGCCGAGCGGCCGGTCCTGGTCGTCGAGGACCGGCACCGAGGTGATGTCGTTCTCGGCGAGCAGCCGGGTGATCTCCTTGAATCCGGTGTCGGGCGCCACGTGCACGACGGCGGACGTCATCAGCTCTCCCACGATCCGGTGTCGCATCGCCGGTCCTCCTCTCGTCCGGGGGGCGGGCCTGCCGCCCCGACCGCCTCCAACCCTCGGCCCTGGGCCGGACCGCGAACAGGGCCGTCGGGTCCGGCCGTCCCGGGACCTTCAGTCCGGTGCGCACCGCCCACCCGCGCGGGGGCCCGGCCGCACCGTCCGGCTGGTCGCGAGCATGCCGGAGGCCCCCCGGGCGCCGTAGCCGCCCGGGGGACCTCCATGCCGTGCGTTCTCAGGCGGTGGCCGCCCGCCGTACCCGGACGGCGGTGAAGGCGAGGGCGGCGGCCGCGACGACGGTCAGTGCGGCCAGCCCGGCCGCATAGGTCTGGTACGCGCCGTAGAGCGCACCCATCACCAGCGGCGGGACGAACCCGCCGAGGCCGCCGGCCGCGCCGACGACGCCGATCGCCATACCGCGCCGCTCGGGCGGGTACCAGGCGTTGACGAACGGCACGCCGACCGCGAACGAGGTGCCGCCGGTACCCAGGAAGAAGCCGCCGATCAGCAGGGCGGTCAGCGAGGTGTGCCCGGCGAGGCCGAGGTAGAGCACCGGGACCACGGTGGCGGCGGACACCAGCGGCATCATCACGCGCCCGCCGTAGCGGTCGGTGAGCGCACCCACGGGGATCCGGCCGAGGGAGCCGACGATCACCGGGACGGCGACGAGCAGCGACACCTGGAAGGAGTCGAGCTGCAGAGCGTCCTTGAACCGCGTGCCGAGCGGGCTGAGCAGCGCCCAGGCCCAGAAGTTGAGCGCGAAGCCGAGGGTGGCCAGGGCCAGCATCAGCGCCCCTCGCCCGGGCCGCTGGACCACGGCACCGCCGTGCCCGTCGCCACCGGCGCCCGACTGCCGCCGGGCGCAACCGCGGTCCTCCGCCGCGAGCACGGCGGGCCGATGGCTCCCGACGGCCTCCTGCACCCGTCCCTGCCGGGTCCGTTGGCCCCGGGGCACGACATCCGGCCGCAGGGCCAGGAGTGCCGCCGGGGCGAGCTGCTCCTCCCGGCAGGCACCGTCGTCACCCCGGCCGTGCTGGGCCTGGCCGCGGCCGCCGGGTACGACCGCCTTGCGGTCCACCGCCGGCCCACCGTGGAACTGCTGCTGCTCGGCGACGAGTTGCTGGCATCGGGCCTGCCCGGACGGGGCCGGGTCCGCGACGTCCTCGGCCCGCTGCTGCCGCCCTGGCTGCGCGGCGCCGGTGCCGAACTCGTCGTCGTCCGGCGGCTGGTGGACGATCCGGCGGCTGTGCGGCCGGCGACGTCGTCGAGTTGCTGGACGTCCCCGGCAGCTGACCGCCGGTGCGTTCCGTTGTCAGCCGTTGGTGAGCGGCATGGAGCCGGGGCCGCACGACGCACCCGGCTCCTGGGTCTGCGGGCCCTGGACGTACGTGGTGAAGAACCTCTCCACCCGGGGGTCGGAGGCGCTGTCCAGGACGAGTTGGGTGCCCCAGGCGGTCAGGGTGACGGTGCCCTGCTGGTCGGGGTAGGGGCTCATGAAGGAGTACGGCGTGACCTCGACCTTCGCCGACAGGGCCCGGATGTCCTCCGGGGTGGCCCGGCCGTTGTAGGTGACCCAGACGGCGCCGTGCTCCAGGGAGTGGACGGCGTTCTCGTCGGTGACCGGCCGGTCGTAGACCTTGCCGGTGCAGTCGAGCCAGACCGGGTTGTGGTCGCCGCCGACCGGCGGGGTCTGCGAGTAGGCCACCGTGCCGGTGACGTGGGTCCGGAAGAGATGGTCGTAGGTCCGCACGCCGGGTGTCGAAGTGGGCGCCGCACAACACGAGTCCGGGCAGGTCCGCGAGGCCGACCGTGCGAGCCGGTTCCACGGCCTCCGGCTGCCGGGCGAACAGGGCCTCCGCCCCAGGCCGGTCGGTGCTCCGGCGATCTCGCCGGCCCGGAGCTTGCGCTGTTGATGTTCATGGCCGCCACCCTCGGGTGGCCGGCCGTGCCCCGGCCAGGGCCGAACGACCCCCGGTCCGGGTCATTGGGGCCGTTCGGCCCTTCCTGCCCGTGGACGGCCGGAACAGGGTTGGGGAACACGGGTGCGAATGCCCGTGCCCGGTATCGCGGAAGGATCGAGGATGTGAGCGAGCTGATCACCGGCACCCCGGGGCGGGCCCGGCGGATGGAGCCGCTCGACCCTGCCGAGTGCCTCCGCCTCGCCGGCAGCGTCCCGTTCGGCCGGATCGTCTTCACCCAGCGCGCGCTGCCGGCCATCAGGCCGGTCAACCACGTCGTCGTCGACGGGGCAGTGGTGATCCGGACCAACGAGGGCAGCGCGCTGACCATCGCCGCGCAGAACCCGGACACCCGGGGCGTGGTGGTCGCCTTCGAAGCAGACGCCATCGACCCGGTCGACCGCCTCGGCTGGAGCATCGTGGTCACGGGCTTCGCCGAACTGGTCACCGATCCGGCCGAGATCCGGCGGTACTCCCGGCAGGTCCACCCCTGGATCGAGGGCACGATGGACTCGGTCGTCCGCATCCGGCCCGACCTGGTCACCGGCTTCCGCCTCACCGCGGATTGACGCACCCGCAACTCGTCCACGCCCCACTGCCGCCCGCACCGGCCGGCCGGCCCGCCGCGGCACGATCGCGGCAGGCTCCGCCAGGCCTGCGGCCCGTTCTGCCCGGAACGCCCGTCTGCGAGAATCGGGCGGTCGAACACAAGGGCGGATACAGAGGTCGGGAGGTTCCCCTTGGGCGGGAACGAGGTGCGTCCGAGGATTCCGCAGCTGCGGCTGGACGAGCTGCTGACGGAACTCCAGGCGAGGATCGACGCTGCCCGGGGCACCCGGGACCGGGTGCACAGCCTGCTGGAGGCCGTGCTGTCGGTGGGCCGTGAACTGGATCTGACCCACGTGCTGCGGAGCATCGTCGAAGCCGCCGCCGTTCTGGTGGACGCCCAGTACGCGGCGCTCGGCGTGATCGGCCCCGACGGCGAGACCCTGTCGGAGTTCCTCACCGTGGGGTTGCCGGAGGAGGAGATCGCGAAGATCGGCCCGTACCCGACGGGCCGGGGCATCCTGGGCGAGCTGATCCGGCATCCCGAGCCGCTGCGGCTGTCCGACCTGTCCGCGCACCCGGGGTCCTACGGCTTCCCGGCGAACCATCCACCGATGCGGACCTTCCTCGGCGTACCCGTGCGGGTGCGTGACGAGGTGTTCGGCCACCTGTACCTCACCGACAAGCGCGGCGGCGGGGACTTCGAGGCCGATGACGAGTCGGTGATCTCGACGCTGGCGGTGGCCGCCGGTGTGGCGATCGACAACGCCCGGCTGTACGAGGAGGCGCAGCGCCAGCAGCGCTGGCTGAGTGCGAGTGCGGAGATCACCCGGGGGTTGCTGTCCGGCCGGTCGCGGTCGCAGGTGCTGGAGCTGATCGCCCAGCGGGCCCGGGAGATCACCGGGGCGGAGCTGGCGGACGTGTCGGTGCCCGTGCCGGGCACCGATACGGTGCGGGTGGAGCTCGCGCTGGGTGCCGACGAGGCCGCGCGGCTGGGCCTGGTGGTGCCGCTGGCCGGCTCGCTGTCGGGTGAGGCTTGCGCCCTGGGTGCGCCGGCGACGACGGCCGACCTTTCCGGTGATCCGAGGCTGTCGGCCGGCCCCCGGCGCTTCGACGGACTGGGGCCGGCGGTGGCGGTGCCGCTCGGCCGGACCGCCGGGCAGGTGGGGAGCGTGCTGCTGCTGGCCAGGCGTTCGGGTGAGCCCGCTTTCACCGAGCGGGAAATCGGCCCGCTGGTGGGCTTCGCGGACCAGGCCGCGCTGGCGCTGGAGCTGGCGGAGCGACGCAAGGACGCCGAGCAGCTGGCCATGCTGGAGGACCGCGACCGGATCGCCCGCGACCTGCACGACCTGGCGATCCAGCGGCTGTTCGCGACCGGGATGACGCTGCAGAGCGCGGCCCGCTTCATCGACCATTCCGGCGCCTCCGACCGGGTGCTGCGGGCGGTCGGCGACCTGGACGAGACCATCAAGATCATCCGATCGACGATCTTCGGCCTGCGCGCCCGGGACGAGCGCACGACCCAGGGCCTGCGCGCCCAGGTGGTCCGGGTGGTCGAGGAGGCACAGCCGGTGCTGGGCTTCGCGCCCAGGCTGAGCATGGAGGGCCTGCTCGACACCGACGTGCCGGCGCAGGTGGCCGATCACGTGGTGGCGGTGCTGGGTGAGGCACTCAGCAACGCGGCCCGGCATGCGCGGGCCCGCCAGGTCGAGGTGGCGCTGCAGGCCACCGGGAGCCGCGTCGTCCTGACGGTGCAGGACGACGGCGTGGGCATCCCGGAGCAGGGCCGGCGCAGCGGTCTGCGCAATCTCGCGGAACGCGCCGAGAGCGCGGGGGGCACGCTGGAGTTGGCGGCCGCGCCGGACGGCGGCACCCGGCTGGTCTGGTCGGCGCCACTGGGCTGACCTGGGCCGGTCTGGGCCGGCCGCCCCGGGGGCATGCCGGACCTGGGCGCGGACGACAGTCCGGTGGGCGGGGCTCAGCCCTGCCTGCGGCCGGCCCGGCCGGACCACACGGGTTCCACCTGGGCCCGCGGTGGGTGCTGGGGGTGGCCGGGGAGTTCCTTCGCCGGTGCCCGGGCGGCCGTCCGGGCGGTGACGGCGTCTCGGGCGCTCGTTCGGGCGGCGGCGGTGTCAGGCGTGGGACACCACGGCCACCGCGGCCTGCGCATGGTGGAGTACGGCGTGGGCGACCGATCCGAGCCTGGCACCGAGCCCGAGCGGCCGGTCGCGGCGGCCGACGACCACCAGGGCGGCTCCCGCGCTGTGGGTGAGGACGGCCTGGGCCGCTCCGCCGAGCCGGACCTCCTCGACCACCGCGGTGTCGGGGTACTTGGCCCGCCAAGGGGCCAGCGCCTCGGCCAGCGCGGCCTTCCGGCTCGCCTCCTGCTCGGCCGTGTCCACCTGGGGCGCCATCCAGCCGGTGGCCGACCAGGCCGGCACCAGGTCCCAGCCGTGGACGGCCCGCAGGCGGGCGCCCCGCAGTTCGGCCTCTTCGAAGGCCAGGTCCAGGACCTCCTCGGCGGGGTGGCGGAGGTCCAGCCCGACGACGACCTCGGGCTCGCCGTGCCCGGCCTCCTCGGCCCCGGCGGGCTTCGCGGCCCGGACCATGACCACCGGAACGTCGGCGCGCGCGGCCACCGAGAGTCCGACCGAGCCGACCAGGAGGCCGGCGAAGCCGCTGAGTCCGCGGGAGCCCAGGACCAGGAGCTCGTGGCCGCGCGCGACGGAGACCAGGCCGTCGGCCGGGTCGTCGCCCACCAGGGCGGTCTCCACGGCCAGGCCGGGGCGGGCGTCGCGGATCCGCCGCTCGATGTCGGTCAGGGCCCGCAGCGCCGCGGGCCGCAGGTCTCCGGGCCAGAACGCGTCGACGTCGCCGGTGCCGAGCCAGGGCCAGACGTGGACGATCAGCAGCGCGGTGCCGCGCCGCTCGGCCTCCTCGGCGGCCCAGAAGGCGGCGGCCTCGCTCTGCGGTGTGCCGTCGACCCCGGCCAGGATGTGACGTGACATCAGGAAGCTCCTCGGTGATGGGCCCGGGGTTCGGATCGCCGCAGGCCGCGCACCCTCACTCTCCCGGCGGTCGTCGGGGCGTCAAAGGGACTGGCCGGACCCTGTTCCCGGGCCACTGGTCCTGCCCGGCAGCTGCCGTACGGGCCGTCCGTCCGTTCGCCGGGGCGGGTGTCCGCACGCGGTGGCCGGGGTCGACGCCCGGCCGAGCGGCCTGCGGCGGGCCGACCGGCCCGGGACCCTCGGGGCGCCGAGCACGGGACCGGTGGCGTCCGCCGAGGGACGGACGGCCCTGGGGCGGGCCGGGCAGGCTGGCCGAAGATCGTCTCCGGCGGGCAGCGAGGACAGCGCCTCCCGTCCGGTCCTCTCCCGGGGACCTTCGCCCACGGCGCGGCCACCCGGTCCACGGAAGTGTGCGCACCGACCGAACAGGAGCACCTCTCATGAACCGTCAGACGATCCGGTCCGCCACCGACATCGTGGTGGAGACCCGGGTGACGTGTCCTCGGCCGACCCCGAGTATGCGAGGACGAAGCTCGCCGCCGTACTCGACCGGCTCGACGGGCCGATCCTGGCAGCACGGGTGAGGCTCACTCAGGATCCCAACCACGCCGCGGCCAGGCCCTCCCTCGCCCAGGCCGTGGTCGACCTCAACGGCCGCCCGGTGCGCGCCCACGTCGCGGCCGCCACCATGCCGGAGGCCGTCGACCTCCTCCATCCTCCAGGACCGGCTGCGCTCGCGGATCAACCGCCTTCGGCACCTCGGTGACGACCACCGCCGCCACGCCGTCGAGCCGCGGCTCCGGGACGAGGACCACGGCGCGGAGCACCGCCCGCAGCGCCGGGGGCTCGCCCCGGACGAGCAGCGGATCGTCCGTCACACGTCCTACAGCCTGCCCCGCCGGACCGCCTTGGAGGCGGTGCTCGACATGGAGGCGACGGGCTACGACTTCCACCTGTTCACCGACGCCACGACGGGCCAGGACAGCGCCGTCTCCCGCGACCCGGCGACCGGCGTCCACCACCCCGCCGCGGCCGGCCCGGCACCGGACGCGGGCGACCACGGCGCGCCGGAGCTCGCCGTCGGCCAGGCGGTCGAGCGCCTCGACCTGAGCGGGCTGCCGTTCGTGTTCTTCACTGCCCCGGCGACCGGCCGGGGCAACGTCCTCTACCACCGCTACGACGGCCACTACGGCCTCATCGTCCCCGCGCTGTAACTGCCGTCCTCCATCACCTCGACCCTCAAGGGGGAACCATGCTTTCCGCCGAATCGGCCACCCTGGTCCGCGCCACCCTGCCCGCCGTCGGAGCGGCCCTCGACGAGATCACCACCCGGTTCTACGCCACCATGTTCAGTGACCGCCCGGAGCTGCTGGACGGGATGTTCAACCGCGGCAACCAGGCCAGCGGCGCCCAGCGGCAGGCCCTGGCCGGCTCGGTCGCCGCCTTCGCGTCGGCGCTCGTCACGGAGCCCGGCACCTACCCGCAGGCCGTGCTGGACCGGATCGCGCACAAGCACGTCGCGGTGGGCGTCACGGAGGACCAGTACGTGATCGTCCACAAGTACCTGTTCGCCGCCATCGCCGACGTGCTCGGCGACGCCGTCACCCCCGAGGTCGCCGCCGCCTGGGACGAGGTGTACTGGCTGATGGCCGGCGCCCTGATCGCCCAGGAGGCCCGCCTGTACCAGGACGCCCGGGTCGAGCCGGGCCACACCTGGCGCCGGTGGGCCGTGGTGGAGCGCGTCGAGGAGACCCCGGACACGGTGTCCTTCCTGCTGCGCCCCGCCGACGGCGCCCCCGCGCCGCGTGCCACGGCCGGCCAGTACGTCAGCGTCCGCGTCCGGATGCCCGACGGCATCCACCAGCTGCGCCAGTACAGCCTCTCCTCCGCTCCCGGCGACGACCTGCGCCGGATCACCGTCAAGCGGGTCCACGGCCACGGCGCACCCGACGGCGAGGTCTCCACCCTGCTCCACGACACGGTGGACAGCGGCGACCAGCTCGACCTCTCGGCGCCGTTCGGCGCCGTGGTCCTCGACGACACCGCCGACCCGCTGGTCCTGGTCTCCGCCGGGATCGGCTGCACGCCGATGGTCGGCATGCTCGAACACCTCGCCGCGACGCACTCCACCCGCCCGGTCACCGTGCTGCACGCCGACCGCTCGCCCGGCGAGCACGCACTGCGTCCCCGGACCCGTGAGCTCCTCCGCCGACTCCCCGGCTCCCGGGCCGAGTTCTGGTACCAGGAGCCCGACGCGCAGGAGCCGGACGCCCACCCGGGCCTGCTCGACCTGACCGGCGCGGACCTGCCCGCGGACGCCCTGGTCTACCTGTGCGGCCCGCCGGCCTTCATGCGCGAGGCCCGCACGCAGCTGATCCGGGCCGGCATACCCGCGCGCCGCATCCGGTACGAGATGTTCGGCCCCGACCTGTGGCTGGCGGACGCCACCGGCTGAACGGCCGGCACCGGTGGGGCCACAGGTCCCGGTCGGCGGCCGCGGGGACGTATCCCGATCGGCCCTGTACCCGGCCGCCTGCGGAGCGTGACGATGGTCGCAGGCCCGAGGCGTCCCTTCCGGATGCAGGGGGACTACCGGGGGGCTACCGCAAGGAGACGATCACCATGGAACTGCCCGTCACCGTAGGGGTGGACGCCTCCCCCGCGAGCCTGGCGGCCGCCGACTGGGCGGCCCGTGAGGCCGAGCTGCGCGACCGTCCGCTGCGCGTCCTGCACGCACTGCCCCTGATGCCGCACCTGCTGCCCGGCCGGGAGGCCCGGCCGGCCGCGGAAAGCGCTGCGCTGCTCCACGAGGTCCGGCACGTCCTCGCCGTCCGCCGCCCGCAGGTGCGCACCCGCACCGAGGAGGTCCACGACCTCGCCACCGCCGCCCTGGTGGCGGCCGCCGAGGACGCCGAACTGCTGGTCCTCGGCGCCCGCGGCCACGGCGGCTTCCCCGCGCTGCGGGTCGGCGCCACCGCCCTGCACGTCGCCGCCCGGGCCGGCTGCCCGACCGTCCTCCTCCCGGTCGACCCGCCCGGCGACGGCCCGCGCGACCACGTCGTGGTCGGCGTGGACGCCCGCCGCCCCGCCGAGGCCGCGCTCGAGTTCGCCTTCGCCGCCGCCAGGCGCTACGGCCTGCCGCTGCGGGCGGTGCACGCCTTCCCCGCCCTGCCGTCCGGCGCGGCCGGCGGCCGCCGCGGCGAGGAGGCCGCGCTGCTCGCCGACGCCCTCGTACCCTGGGCGGCCGCCCATCCGGACGTCGAGGTCGCGGCGGACGCGGAGCCCGCGGGCGCGGGCCTGCTGCTGGTCGAGGCCTCGGCGAAGGCCCGGCTGCTGGTCGTCGGCCGCCGCCCGATCACCTCGGTGGGGCGCCTCGGCCCGGTCGCCCACGCGGTCCTGCACCACGCCGAGTGCCCGGTCGCCGTCGTCCCCGAGGCGTAGCCCGCCCACCCCTGACCGCACGAGTACCGACAACCAGTCAGCCGGAGGTCGAAGACATGTTCCAGTCCGTAGTGGTGGGAGTCGACGGATCGACGCAGAGCGCGGCCGCCGCCGAATGGGCCGCCCACCAGGCCCACCGCACCGGCCGCACCCTGCGGCTGGTCCACGTCGTGGCGGCCGACCGCAATGCTCCCGCGCCGGCCGACGATCCGGCGGACACCGTGCCGCAGGCGGTCACCGCGATCCGCGACCGCCTCGCGGCGCGGCTGCCCGGCCTGACGATCACCTGCCGGGAGGTCCCCGGCAACCCCGCGTACGCGCCGCCGCGGGCGAGCACGCGGGCCTGCTGGTGCTCGGCTCGCAGGGCCTGGGCAGCCTCGCGGCCGGCTGACCGGCTCGGTCGCCCTGCGGACCGGGGCCCACGCCACCTCCCCCACGGTGCTCGTCCGCCGATGCCACAGGCCTGGGCGGCCCGCACGGAGACGTGGTGGCGGGCGTGGAGGGCAGTCGGCCGTGCGACGCGGCGGTCCTCCGCTTCGCCTTCGAACAGGCGGCCGAGCGGGGCGCCGCCCTGCGCGCGGTCCAGAGCCGGACCGAGCCCACCGGCCCCTCCACCACTGAGGCACCCATCGATCACAGCGAGATCAGGGACTCGCTGGCGGCCACCGAGCAGCTGTGCCTCCAGGACACCCTCGCCCGGCGGCGGGAGAAGTTCCCCGAGGTCCGCACCGAGGCCCAGGTGATCGCCTGGAGTCCGGACCGGAGCCTGGCCGAAACCTCCCGCACGGCTGAGCCCGCCCCATCCGACTCTGCCGCACTCCGCCGGTCCGCCGCTCAGCGGTGCTCGGGGTTCTCGAAGTCGAAGCGGCAGCCGGCGTCCCAGGCGGAGCGCTGGTTGCCGTGGGCGGGGATGCCGCCGGCGTCCTTGAGCATGCGGGCGACGTGGAGCAGGTTCCAGGTCATGAAGGTCGCGTTGCGGTTGGTGAAGTCGTTCTCCGGCCCGCCCGAGCCCTCGTCGAGGTACGACGGGCCGGGGCCGGCGGGGCCGACCCAGCCGGCGTCGGCCTGCGGCGGGATGACGTAGCCGAGGTGTTGCAGGCTGTAGACGACGTTCATCGCGCAGTGCTTCGCGCCGTCCTCGTTGCCGGTGATCAGGCAGCCACCGACCCGCCCGTAGTACGCGTACTGGCCGTGTTCGTTGAGGATCGACGAGCAGGCGTACAGCCGCTCGATCACCTTCTTCATGACGGAGGAGTTGTCGCCGAGCCAGACCGGGCCCGCGAGGACCAGGATGTCGGCGGCCATCACGCGGGAGTAGACGACCGGCCACTCGTCGGTCTCCCAGCCGTGCTCGGTCATGTCGGGCCAGACGCCGGTGGCGAGGTCGAGGTCGACGGCGCGCAGTTCGTCGACAGTGACGCCCTGGCGCTGCATGATCCCGGTGCTGATGTCGATCAGGCCCTGGGTGTGGCTGCGTTCCGGCGAGCGCTTGAGCGTGCAGTTGATGAACAGGGCGGACAGTCCGTCGAATCGCGGCCCGGCCGCCCCGTCGCCGTGGCTGGTCATGCCCGCCATGCCAGCACACCGCCCCCGCGGGGTCGAGCATCCTCCCCCGTCCGGCCCATCCCGGCGGGTCGCCGAAGGATTCTCGGCGGGTCGGGAACATTCGAGGCGACGGGCGGGTTCTTGGCTGGCGGACCGGTCCCGTTCCGATTAGGAGAACCCTCATGAGCCTGTACGACGTCCCGCTGCGCACCCTGGCGGGCGAGCCCGCTTCGCTGGCCGACCACAAGGGGAAGGCGCTGCTCCTGGTGAACGTCGCGTCGAAGTGCGGGCTGACCCCGCAGTACGCGGGCCTGGAGCGGCTGCAGCAGCAGTACGGCGAGCGCGGCTTCACGGTGCTGGGCTTCCCGTGCAACCAGTTCCTGGGGCAGGAGCCGGGCAGCGCGGAGGAGATCCAGACCTTCTGCTCGACCACGTACGGGGTGTCGTTCCCGCTGTTCGAGAAGCTGGACGTGAACGGCGAAGACCGGCACCCGCTGTACGCCCGGCTGACCGAGGTCGCGGACGAGGCCGGCGAGGCGGGCGACGTGCAGTGGAACTTCGAGAAGTTCCTGGTGTCGCCGGACGGCGCGGTGGTGGGCCGGTTCCGCCCGCGCACCGAGCCGGAGGCGGCGGAGCTGGTCGCGGCCATCGAGGCGCAGCTGCCGGCGTGAGTCCGGTCCGGCCCGCCCCGCCGGTGCGGGGCGGGCCGGCCAGAGCGCAGGAACGATTCAGCAGGCGTTGAGCAGGCTGGTCAGCGCGGACTTCTCGGCGCTGTCGACGCTCAGGCTGTAGTAGTACTTCACCTGCACCCAGGCGCGGGTGTAGGTGCAGCGGTAGGACGACTGGGGCAGCCAGTGCGCCGGGTCCTGGTCGCCCTTGGCGCGGTTGGAGCTGGCGGAGACGGCGATCAGCTGCGGGCGGGTGAGGTCGTTGGCGAAGTTCTGGCGCTGGGCGGTGGTCCAGTTCCAGGCGCCGGAGCGCCAGGCCTCGGCGAGCGGCACCAGGTGGTCGATGTCGAAGCTGGAGGCGGTGGTGGTGGAGACGCCGTCGTACACCGAGTACCAGCTGCCACTGGTCGCGGCGCAGGCGGAGTCGGTGACCACGTTGCTGCCGTCGCGCTTGAGGACCGTCTCGCGGGTGTTGCAGGTGCCGGAGATGGTGATCCAGTGCGGGAAGAGCGCGCGGTCGTAGGTGGTGGTGTGCGACTCGGCGGCGACGGTGAGCGAGGCCAGGTAGGTCTTGGCGGTCGCGGTGGAGACGGGGGTCGGCAGGGCGGCGTCGGCGGTGCCCGCACCGGCGAGCAGGCCGGTCGCGGCGAGCAGGGCGGCGCTGAGGGCGGCGGCGGTGCGGCGTATCGCGGACATGCGTGACTCCCAGGGGGCGCGGGGGCAGGGGGAAGCATCCGGTGCTCGGGAACCCGGCCGGACGGTGTGTCAGCATGCCGCGCCCGGGGGCTACGCGGGTAGACCCGGGACGTTAACTTTTCCGAACACCCGAACCCCCGTCAGACGTCCGCCGGGCGACACCGGCTGTCGCACCCCGTCCGCGGAGCAGCGGGGCCGCACGACGAACCGCCCCCGCCGGCGGGGCCGACGGGGGCGGTGGGTGCGGTGCGACGGATGGACTGCGGTGGACGCGGGGGTGGATGCCCGGGAGCCGGACGGGCCGTCAGGCCTCGCCGGGGTGCCAGGCAGGCCACTCCCACGGGCGGTCGTCCCACACCACCTTGACCGGATCGTGCGGGTCGAGATCGGGGAAGTGGTGCTTGACCTCGGGTTCGAACTCCTCGGGCGCGAGGGGCTTCCACCCCGAGCCCTGGAAATGGACCAGGCGGTAGCGGCTGTCGGTGCGGAACTCCGCGACCTTGACGAGTGGTTCCTCGGTGCTGTTGCTCTGCATGCCGCCAGCATCGGGCGCCCGCCGCGCGGATGCACGCCCGCGTCCTCCGTGCGGTGGCAACGCCCGGCTCCCCCGGCGCGCCGCCGTGACACCGGGCTCCGCGCTGTGCGGACGTGCCGGATCCGCCCGCGGCTCGTTGAGCAGGTCGCCCCGCCGGGCCGACCGGTCGGCGGGGCCGGTGCGGCACGGAAGGACGGACGTGGACGAACAGTGGCAGCCGCCGTGGCAGTACGGCTGGGAGCAGCAGCCCGCTCCCCCGCCGCCCGCACCGTGGGCGCCACCGGTCGCCCCGCCGCCGCGCCGCCGCCGGCGGGCGGCCGGGGTCACGGCGGCCGCGCTGGGCGGCGCCCTGCTGCTCGGCGGCTCGCTCGCGATGTGCTCGGCGGGCGACGAGGACCCGGACCGGGCCGTGCTCACCGCCGGCCGCCTGCCCACACCGTCCGACCCGGCCCCGTCCTCCACCGGCGCCCCTGACGCCGCGAACCCGAGCCCGACCCCGCCGCCCTCGCCGCGGTCGGCGCCGGCCTCCGCGACGCCCGGCACACCGGGGGCCACCGGTGAGCCGTCGGCCTCGGCGGCACCGAGCCCGCGCCGTCCGACCCGCCCGAAGCCCTCGGCGTCCCGCCGCCCGGCCGGCGCGACGGCCTCGCCGAAGGCGCCGGACGGCGCCGCGCCGCTCTCCTCCGTGCAGCTCTGCGCGGCGGCGGAGCGCGTCGGCGAGTGGGCGCCGGGCTCGGAGCAGGCCCGGATCTGCCGCAGCCTCTACGGCGGTTGAGGCGGCCGGGACCACCGGTGCGCGGTGCACCCGGAGCAGCCCGCCCCGAGGCGCCCGGGACGCCCGGGGCGGCAATGACCCGTGCGGGCATCACGTGGGCCACGGTTCCGCTACACCCCTGGGGCGGGACGGGCCCGCTGCCGTACCGTGGAGGCCGCACCGCACCCGACCTGGAGGCCTCCGTGAGCAAGTCCGTTCCGTCCCGCCCCGCTTCCGGGCGCCGCGCGCGCGGACTCGACGGGGATGCCGTCAGCCGCTCCGCGTGGGGGCTGTACATGGAGACCAAGCGGCCGGGCGCGCCCGGGATGGGGTCGCGCCTGGCGGCGCTGCCCCGCCTGGTGCGGGACGTGCTGCGCGGCAGCTACCCGGGCGTGGGCCGCGGGAAGCTGCTGGTGCTGGCGCTGCTGGTCGGCGTGTACCTGGTGAGCCCGCTGGACGCGGTGCCGGACGTCATCCCGGTGCTCGGCTGGACCGACGACACCGCCGTCCTGCTCTGGTTCCTGTCCGGCCTGACCCGGGAGTCGGGCCGGTACGTGGAGTGGCTGGCCGGCGGTGCCGGTCCGGAGGGACGGGCCGCGCAGGCGGCTCAGAAGCCGCTGTCGTAGGTGTAGTGCCGGGTGTGGTCGAGCATGTCGGCCGGGGTGGTGTCGTTCCACGGCTTCATCGTGCCGGTCAGCGCGACCACGTTGCGGGTGGCGGCGGTCGGCAGGTAGCCCCGGTCCGGGTGGCGGCGCTGCCACTCGGCCCACAGCTTGTCGATGAAGCAGTGGTGCAGCCAGAACACCGGGTCGTTGGGCGACATCCCGGTGGCCATCAGGCCGCCCACCCAGACGTGCACCCGGTTGTGCAGGTTGGCGCCGCGCCACCCCTCCAGCCGGTTGCGGAACCCCTCGGAGGCGCTGTTCCACGGCGGGGCGTCGTACGTCTCGATCGCGAGCACCGTCTCCACCTCGGCCCGGGTGGGCAGTTGGGCGACGGCGGTGCCGAGCGAGCGCCGCAGGTAGTCGCGGGTGTCCGGGCGGACGCCGAGCGTCCAGCGCCCGCCGGAGGCGGCGAACGGCCCGGTGGTGACCCGCCCGTCGCTCGACCGGCCGTTGCCGCCGAGCAGGTCCGGCCCCCACGGGCCGGCGTCGGCGGCGCGGTCCGCGGTCCAGTCCCAGTACGGGAGGGAGACCTCGGGGTTGACGCTCTGCAGGTCCCGCTCGAAGTCGAGCAGGAAGCGGCGGTGCCAGGGCAGGAAGGACGGCGAGCGGTGCCCGGTCCGCTCGCCGTTGTCGGTGTCGCCGACGATGAAGCGGTTGTGGGTGGAGACGTAGGTGTCGTACTTGCCCTGGCGCTTGAGCTCCAGGACGGCGGCGACGAAGTCGCGCTTCTCCTTGGGCGTCAGGGTGGACTGGTTCTTGCGGACGGTGGCCATGCGTGGCTCCTCGGGGTCGGTCTGCTGCTGCGGGTGGTGCCGTACGGCTGACGGCGGTTCGGCGTCAGCCGATCGGGAGCAGCGCGGCGCCCTGGAGGTCGAGCACGGCGGCGCGGGCGAGCGCCCGCGGGGTGCCGTACGTCTGGTAGTGGTTGACGACGCTGATCCAGCTGCCGTCGGCGTTCTGCATCGCGTGCAGTTCCTGACCGTCGATCAGGACGGTCCAGCCGCCGTGGTGCTGGTGCTCGGCGGAGGGCCGGCCCTGGATGCGGCGGCCCCGGTAGACCTCGTCGAAGCCCTCGACGGGGTGCTGGTGGCCGGCGGCCGGTGCGGCCTGGGCCTCGGGGCCGGTACGGCCCACGACGGCCAGGCCGGCGACGGTGGCGAGGGCGACGCCGGAGCCCTGGAGCATCCGACGGCGCGTCAGTTCGGTGGTGGTGATGCCGGTTTCAGGCATGCGGGAACCCCCCGGGTTGCGAAGGTGGTGGAAGGCGCGCCCGCGAACGGTGGGCAGGCGCGCGCACCGCGACTCCCCGTTCGCGGCGACACCTTCATGATCGCAAACCGGTCCGGGCGGGCGGAACGGCCGATCGGCGGGGGTCGATCGGCGGAGTCGGACCAGCTGCTACCTGCGGCGGAGCGCCAGCCGGGCGTACCCCTTCAGCAGGGCGGGGACGACCAGGTAGACGGCGAGCGGAACCACGACCAGCGTCAGCACGAACGCCCGCAGCACCGGCGGCCAGTCGGCGGACACCGGGGCGATGGCGGTCATCGCGATGGCGACCAGCGGGAAGATCGCCAGCCAGGTGATCACCGCGCGGACGTGCACGGACGGCGGCGGGGACTGCGGTGCGGGCTGGGATGCGGGCTGCGGTGCGGGCTGGGACGCGGGCGACTGCGCGGACAGGGCGGGGCCTCCGGGGACGGGCGGACTGGGGACGGAGCGGGGCTCAGAGGGTCTTGGCGAGGCGCTCGAAGCGCAGGTCCGGCCGGAGCGGGATGCCGAAGCGCTCGTCGCCGTACGGGAAGGGCGAGAACTCGCCGGTCCGGCTGAAGCCGCGCCGCTCGTACCAGGCGATCAGGTCGGCCCGCTGCTCGATCACCGTCATCTCCAGCTCGGCGACGCCCCACTCCTCGCGGGCCAGCCGCTCGGCGCGCTCCAGCACCACCCGGCCGAGACCGCCGCCCTGGCGCACCGGGCGGACCGAGAACATCCCGAAGTAGGCGCTGTCGCCCCGCCGTTCGAGGTGGCAGCAGGCCAGCAGCTCGCCGTCCTGCTCGGCGACCAGCACCACCGAGTCCGGCTTGCCGATCACCTCCGCGACGCCGGCCGCGTCGGTGCGCTGCCCGTCCAGCAGGTCCGCCTCGGTCGTCCAGCCGTCCCTGCTGGCGTCGCCCCGGTACGCGGACTCCACCAGCGCCACCAGCGCCGGGACGTCCGTCTGCTCGGCGGTGCGGAAGGTCAGCTCGGGTGCCACGGTTGCTCCAGACGTCGTACGGAAACCGCCGCCATCGTGCCACAGCCGCCCACCGGACGGACCACGGGCAACCGATCACGGGCACCGGGCCGCTGCCCCCGCCGTTTCCCCCTCTGCCGTCGCTCCCAGCGCCTTCGCCGCGCACGCCAGGGCGGCGGGCAGGTCGCTGGCCCAGCCGTCGGTGGTGCGGCCCTCGTGCAGCGAGTGGCCGCGGCTGCGCGGAACGAGGTGGTAGCCGTCCTCGGCCAGCGTGCGCAGGTTCCGCCGCACCGCCGGCCGGCGCAGCGCGGTCGCCGGGATCGCCGGACCCACCACCACGGGCGCCTCCGTGTTCAGGACGGTGGTCAGCGCCAGGTCGTCGGCGATGCCGTTGGCCAGCTTGCCGACGAAGTTCGTGGTGGCGGGCAGCACCAGGACCAGGTCCGCCCAGGCGGCGAGCTCCTGGTGCGCGATGGTGCCCTGCCCGGTGTCCCAGCCCGGCCCGCTGACCGGCGCGCCCGTCGCCACCGCGACCGCGCGGCGGGACACCAGCGTCTCGGCGGACGCCGTCAGGCACACCCGCACCGACCAGCCGCAACTGCCCCGCAGCCACATCGCCCAGGTCGGCAGGTTCACCACCGCGAACGCGCCGGTGCCGACCAGCAGCACCTGCCCGCGCGGCAGTTCCAGCGGGGGCCGCGGGCCTGCGGCAGCCGGTTCGGTCGTCATGGCGAGCGGTCCTCCGGAACGGGAGCGGGAAGGGGACGTGGGAACGGGAAGAGGACGTGGGAGCGGGGTCAGGACAGGAGCAGGACGCGGTCCCAGACCGGGTCGGGGTCGTCCGGCTGCGGGAGCGCGGTGAGCAGCACGGCCCCGACCCCCGCAGCGCCCTCCAGGATGCCCGGGTTGTCCTCGCCGACCAGCGGCTGGGCGCGGTCCCAGCCGAGCGCGCGGTCCGCGGGGGCGTGGTGACGGAAGCCGTACGGGGCGCCGGCGTCCCACTGCCCGGCGAGCCGCGAGGCCAGCGCGAGGGCGTGACCGGTCAGCTCCGCGTCCCCGGCGATCCGGCCCGCCCGCCACAGGCACTGCACCAGGCCCGCCTCGCCGTGGCAGAGCGACGGCCCCTTCAGGTGCGCGAGCGTGTGCGGCCGGGCGAGCAGCGCGTGCGCGCCCGCCACCGCCAGCCGGTGCCAGGCGCCCGTACCGGTCACCAGCGCGGCCCGCAGCAGCGCGGTGGCGACACCGGCCGCGCCGTAGCACCACGCGCCACCGGACTCCGCGGCCGCGAACCCGGACGGCGGGGTGCGTTCGCCGCGGGCCCGGGCCAGCTCGTCGTCGTACGGGAGGCGCGGCTCCCAGTACGGGCCGTACGCGTCGTGGTCGGCCCGGTCGGCCAGCCAGTCACCGATCCGGTGCATCGCCTCCGGCTGGCCGTCGACGGTGACCCCCAGCTCGGCGCTGCGGGCGAGCAGCGCCAGCGGGCCGGCGATGCCGTGGGCCAGGCCCAGGTTCACGTCCCCGCGCGGGAAGTGGCGACGGTCGGCGTCCGTCGGCTGCCGGTGCGCGGGCACCCACCAGCCGGGCAGCCGGCGGCCGTCGACCGTCACCGGCCGGGACACCGCGACCAGGTGGCGGAGCGTGTCGCGGAGCGCAGGCTCGGCGGCGGCCCGCTCCTGCGCGTCGCCCTCCGTGACCGCGGCGAGCAGCAGCCGCCCGGTACCCGCGGCGCCGCTGATCGCGTCGTACGTGGACCAGCCCACCCCCGGGCCGGGCGGGTCCGCGGCGAGGCGCTGCTGCTGCTCGCCCGCGACGTGCGCGGTCAGGGTGTGCAGCAGCCGCGGGTAGTGGCCGCCCGGACGGGCCGCGACCTGGACGGCGGCGAGCACCGCCGCCGGACCGTACTGCAGCCCGGCGGAGCCGGTGCCCGCCAGCGCGTTCGCGGCGGCGACCACCTGCGTGTGCGCCGCCGCCCGCCACCGGGCGTCCCGCCGGGCCAGCTCCCCCAGGAACAGCGCCGCCCCGGCCGCCCCCTCCAACGCCACCGCCGACCCGCCCACCACCCCGCGGGCCAGGGCCGCCGCCACCCGCCCGACGACGTCACCGACCACCTCGCCCGCCGCCCCGGGAGCATCTGCAGCTACCCCGTCCACCGCCGCCCCGGGAGCACCCGCCGGACGGTCGGCACCGCCGCTCTGCGCCGCCCCGGTTCGCCGGGAGGCACCCGGCCCCGCCACCGCGTCCGAGGCGGCGCCTGTCCGCGCCGCAGCCCCGGCCGGCCGAGCACCCGTCGAATCCGCCGCAGGCGCCCCACCCGCCGGGCGGCCCGCGTCGCCGCCCGCGGTCGTCGCACCCGCCGCAGGCACCTCCCCCACCGGACGACCCAGGCTGCCGCTCGGCGCAGCCACCGTCCCCCGGGCACCCTCCGAGGCCGCCACAGCCGCCGGGCCCGCCGCAGGCACCTCCCTCACCGGACGACCCGGACTGCCGCTCGAGGCAGCCGCCAGCCGTGCGGTGCCCGGCTCGGGCGTGGGCGGGGTGTCCGTGGTCGCGGGCGGCTGGGTGCGCATGGGCGGGTCTCCCGGGTGGTCAGGCCTGGTGGCGGCGGCGGTCGGCGTTGCCGAGGACGCAGGCGCGGGCGAGGGCGAGGGCGCGGCGTTCGGCTTCGTGGTCGGGGCCGAGCAGGCGGTTGCAGGACATGTGCAGGAGTCCGGCGACGACCCGGGGCAGGGGTGACCAGTCGGCGTCGCGGGCGGCGAGTGCGTCGAGTTCCTGCCGGTAGGCGTGCAGGTGGGCGGCCTGGTCCTGGAGTGCGGCGCGGACGGCCGCCCCGGCGGGGTGGAGGTCGAGGGCGGGCCAGCCGCCGGCGGGGTCGACGAGGCGCAGCCAGTGGGCGCGCCGGGTGCGGAATCCGTCGGGCAGGTCGGCGCCGGCCGCGGCGCTGTCGGCGAGCCAGGCGGCGGCGGGTTCCCGGTAGCGGGAGGTGTCGCCGGGTGGCATGCCGGCCGCGTGGGCGATCGAGGCGAGGGACAGGGCGGTGAGCGTCTCCCGGTCCCAGGTGATGCCGTCGGTGGTGACGGGTGTGCCGCGGGCGACGCGGAGCAGGGTCAGGGCGGTGCGGCTGTCGGCGGCGAAGAACCGTTCGGCGGCGGGTTGGGCCTCGGGGCCGCCGTAGCGTTCCCATTCGGGCTCGTAGCTGTCGAGGACGACGCGTCCGACGAGGCCTTCCGCGGTCCAGCCGCAGACGGCGGTGCGGAGTCGGGGCAGCAGGTCGCCCCAGAGGCGTTCGGCGGGCCCGTGGAAGCGCAGGCGGACGTGGTCGTCGGGGTCGCGGTAGCGGATGTAGAACCAGCGGTCGATCACCTCGCGCACGTCGTCGGGGAGTGCGGCGAGGCAGGGGGTGAGGCGTTCGGTGAGGAAGGCCTCGGTCTGGCGTCCGGCGAGGTAGAGCTTGGCGTAGAGCCAGTCGCCGCCGGGTTCGGCGGCGCGGCTGCCGGCGTGGTCGCCGCAGGCCCGGCCGGAGGGCCGGTCGGCGGTCCGGTCGGCGGCCCGGTCGGCGGCCCGATCGGTGGCCCGGCCGGAGGGCCGCGCGGGCGGTTCGTCGCGGGCGGCGGTGAAGGCGAGGGCGAGTTCGGCGGTGTGCGGGTGGCCTTGGCGGTCGAGGAGCCAGCCGTCCGGCCGGTCCTCGCCGCCGGGGAGTTCGACGGCGAGGAGGTCGGGGTCCTTGGTGAGGGCGTCGCGCAGGAGTTCGCGGTGCCAGGGTTCGGCGAGGTCGACGGGAAGCCGCTGGTCCGCCCTGGTGAGGACGGTCTGCCGGGGTACGCGCCAGCGGCGGCGCCAGTCCGCGACGGCGTCGCGCCACCGGTCCGGGGGGAGGGTGACGTGGTCGGCGAGCTCGTCGAGCCGCCAGCGTGCGGGAGCGAGGACGGTGCGGCCGTACCGGACGCGCGGCAGGTAGGGCGCACCGGCGGCGGCGCCCCAGTCGAAGGCGGCGTAGCTGCGGTGGGCGTCGCGGCCGAGTTCGAGCAGGAGGCGGGCGGCGTTGGGGGCCTGGCCGTGGAGGTCGAGCGCGTGGTGGGCGTGCGGGCGCAGGCGCCGTCCGGACGGCATGTGGACGGCGTACAGGTACTCGGTGGTGGCGGCGACGCCGATCCGGTCCAGTGGCACCGTGGTGGCTTCGGGGTCGGGCGGCAACCCGATCGACACCTGGTGTGCCACCGTCCGCGGGCTGTTGGCGATGTTGAGCGCGCGCGTGGTGCGCGGCTGGTACGCGACGGCCAGCTCCAGCGGCCCGTCCCCGGTGCCCTGCCCCGTCTCCGTGGCCTCCGGGTGGAGCAGCGCGGCGAGTTCCTGGTGCACCCCGCCCGCCAGGCCCGCGAAGCGTCCGAACGTCGCGCCCGCCTCGGCCGGCCCCGGACCGTTCCCGCCGACCAGCAGGAACTCCCCGTTCGCCAGGGCTTTTTCGTCGGCGGCGACCAGGGCGCAGAAGAGTTCGCAGGAGTGCGGCGGCCGGGCCCGGTCCGCGCCGGCCGGGGCGAGGCGGTCCACCAGCGCGTCGTCGAGCAGGACCTCCCGGCGGCCGTCCCGGACCGCCTCCGCCGCCAACCGGCCGAGCAGCAGGTCGCGTTGGCGATCGGATGGCCGCGGCGGGTCCTCGCTCCGGGTGGACTGCGGCCACCGGTACCCGGCGGGTGCGCCCAGGCCCACGGTCTCGTCGAGGAGTTCGAGCAGCGGGACGACCCGGTCGGTGCCGTACCGCTCCAGGAAGTCGCGGTGGTAGCCGCGCAGCGTCGGCATCCCGGGGCCGGGCGGCGAGAGCCGCCACAGCGCGCCGAGGGCCCGGGCCGCCTCCTCGGCGACGGCCGGGGGCAGGTGCAGTTCCGCGCCGAGCGCCAGGTCGACGTGGACCAGCCGGTCGGAGTCGGCGAGCCTGCGCATGCCGTCCTCCAGCCCGGCGAGGGCGGCGGTCCGCCCGGCCGGGCGGGCGGCGTCGTACCGGTCGCGGTCGGCGGCGACCGAGCGCAGCGCGGCGAGCATCGGAAGCCGGGTGCCGGCGGCGCGCTCGGCGTCGGCCAGCACGTCCACCACCCGGCCGAGCGGGTCGCCGCCGTCGAGCACCGGGCGCAGGCCGGTGATCAGGAACTCCTGGCCCACCAGCGTGCTCAGCATCCCCGCGAACGCCCCGGCCGGAGCCTGCGGGAACCGCCGCTCCAGCTCCCCGACGACCGACCCGAACTCTGCGCCGCCGGCGCAGAGTTCGAGGGCCGCCGCGACGGCGGGCGTGAGCCGCACGGACACCTCGCTGCGTGCGGCGTCGCCGGCGCCCGCACCCGGGTTGGACGGCGCGGCCATCACCAGCCGGCCGCCGCGGGTGAGGATCCCGGCGTGCGCGTGCAGGGTGAGGTGGGGCAGCAGCTCGGGGTCCCGCTCCAACTGCTGGATGACCCGGAACAGCCAGTCGAGGTCGGCCCGGGTGCGGGTGGAGTCCGGGGCGTCCCAGGTCAGTTCGACGGGGGTGCCGCCGTCACCGAAGCGCACCGGCGCGACGCCCGCGAAGCGCCCGAACGGGGTGCTGCGCGAGCGCAGCCGCAGCTCGTACCGGAGCACCGAGACGACGGCGCGGCGCAGTTGGGCGTCGGTCCGGGTGGCGAGTCCGGCGGGGCGGGTGGCGGCGTCGACCAGCCGGGCGAGCGAGGGGCTGGCCACCCGCAGCGCGTCCATGAACGGGCCGTCGGCCGCCGCGCCGCGCAGCAGGTCCCGGCAGGCGGCGGGGCTCAGTCCGGCCCACGGGTCGGTGGCGGCGCCGACGGCGGGCCGCGCCCAACCGGGGCGGCGGTCGCGGCCGCGCGCGGGGGCCCGGAGCAGGGCGACCGGTGCGGGGCGGAAGAGCGGCGGATGCGGTGCGGCGTGCGGTGACGGCATCGGGTCGGTCCCCCGGGGTCGGAACGGTGGGCGGACGGAGCGGACGGCGGGCACCCGGGGCCCGGGGCCCGGCGGTTGAGGCCCGGGGCCCGGGGCCCGGCGGTCGGACGGGACCGCCGGGCCCGGTGCGGCGGGCTTCAGCACCCGCGACGGATCGTCGGCGAGCGACGGCGGCAGGTCAGCAGTAGCAGGTGCTCGGCACGCAGGAGCTGCAGGTCAGGCTGCAACCGAAACTGGTGAAGCCGGCCTCGGCGCCGGTCTCCGTCACCTCGATGCGCACGTCGAGGTCGAAGAGCTCGTCGAGCTGGGCCGCGTCGACGTCGACGGGGAGGGTCGCGGTGGGCATGGTGCCTCCTGGGGCTCGGTGGGATGGACGAACGGTTCCTTCGCACGTGCGCGGTCCCACTGTTCCCGGTTGCCCTCGAACCGATCTGCAGCTCCCCTGGAGCGCCGCCGGAGCACTCCCCCCACCGGGCGTGACAGGCTTGGGCCCATGGACACGGACGTGCAGCCGCCCCTCCCCCTGCTGGTCGTGG
The DNA here is from genome assembly GCF_039542905.1 of Kitasatospora terrestris. Taxonomy (NCBI): domain Bacteria; kingdom Bacillati; phylum Actinomycetota; class Actinomycetes; order Kitasatosporales; family Streptomycetaceae; genus Kitasatospora; species Kitasatospora terrestris. The sequence continues at coordinate 7,530,370 of NZ_BAABIS010000001.1, read as the reverse complement.
ACGCCGCCAATGTGGTGGGCTCGGTGCCGGACGGGTGGTGGCGCGACCGCCGGGGCGCGGCGGAGCGGCTGCGCGACGCACTGGTCCCGGTCGCCGCCGACGGGCTGCCCGGCGGGCCGTGGGCCGGGCGGCTGGAGGTGGTCCTGGTGGTGGAGGGCGCCGCCAGGGCGGTGGACCCGGTGCCTGCCGTGCGGGTGGTGGCGGCGAGCGGCTCGGGCGACGACCGGATCGTCGAGCTGGTCGCCGGGGCGCTGGCCGCGACGCCCGGCCGCGCCTGCCTGGTGGTCACCGCGGACCGCGGACTCCGCTCCCGGGTCACCGCCCTGGGCGCCGAGGTCACCGGCCCACGCACTGTCCGCCCCGCCTGACCGACCGCCCCCGCCCCGCCTGACCGACCGCCCCCGCCCCGCCTGACCGACCGCCCCCGCCCCGCCTGACCGACCGCCCCGCCGGGCCGACCCCGCCCGCAGGCCGGCGATCGCAGGCGTGTTCGGAGTTCCGCGCCCGCCGCTCCGACCGTACGGGTACAGTCCGACCCAGGCGGGCCGACCTCCTGCGGCCCGATTCGCCTACCAGGAAGGCCTCTTGATGGACACTCAGCGCTGCCCGTTCCGGCTCGACCCGACCGGCGCGGACGTGCAGGGCGAGGGCGCCGCGCTGCGTGCGCTCGGCCCGGCGACGCCGGTCGAGCTGCCCGGCGGCCTGCGGGCGTGGTCGGTGACGGACCCGGGCCTGATCAAGCGGCTGCTGACCGATCCGCGGGTGTCCAAGGACGCCCACCAGCACTGGCCGGCGTACGTCGACGGGGAGATAGCGGAGGACTGGCCGCTGCGGATCTGGGTGGATGTCCGCAACGCGCTGACCGCGTACGGCAGCGAGCACACCCGACTGCGCCGGCTGATCGGCCCGGCCTTCAGCGCACGCCGGGTCCGCGCGCTCGCCCCGGCGATCGAGCGGATCACCGCCGAGCTGCTCGACCGGCTCGCCGAGGAGCCGGCCGGGGCGCCGGTCGACCTGCACGCCCGGTTCACCTGGGTGCTGCCGCTGATGGTGGTCAACACCCTGCTCGGCGTGCCGGAGGACCTGCACGACGCGTTCCGCACCACCGTGGGCAGCCTGTTCGACACCGGTGCCGACGCCGAGCAGGCCGTGCGCAACGCGCAGGCGGTGTACGCGCTGCTCGCCCGCCTGGTCGAGGCCAAGCGGCAGGAGCCCGGCGAGGACGTCACCAGCGCGCTCATCCAGGCGCACGACGACGAGACCGGCACCGGGCTGTCCGAGCAGGAGCTGCTGGACTCCGTCCTGCTGCTGATCGGCGCGGGCCACGAGACCACCGTCAACCTGCTCGACCACGCCGTGCTCAACCTGACCGCGCACCCGGAGCAGCTGGAGGCGGTCCGCAAGGACCCGGCCCGCTGGGCGGACGCGATCGAGGAGACTCTGCGCCACCAGGCGCCGGTCGCCAGCATCATCCCGCGCTTCGCCGTCGAGGACCTGCACGACGAGGAGACCGGCATCACCTTCCCGCGCGGCGAGATGCTGGTCGTCAACTTCGCTGCGGCCGGCCGCGACCCCGGCCTGCACGGCGAGAGCGCCGACCGCTTCGACCTCGACCGCGAGACCCGGCGCGACCACCTCTCCTTCGGCCACGGCACCCACTACTGCCTGGGCGCCGAACTCGCCCGCCTGGAGGCCCGGATCGCACTCGCCGCGCTCTTCGACCGCTTCCCCCGGCTCACCCCGGCCGTCCCGCCGGCCGAGCTGCGTCCGCTGGAGTCCTTCATCTCCAACGGCCACCGGGAGCTGCCGGTCCTGCTCCGCCCCTGAGGCCGGTCCACCGACGTCTGAAGTCCCAACTCCTGCCCACGGCACCAGATATGTGTGTTCGTCACACGTTCACACTTTCAACGATGTAACGTCAACACGCTGTTGAATGTCGCGGGCATGACTATATCTTGCTGCGTACGCGGCCGACCCCGGCCGCGTCCACGTCCAGATCCACGGACCGAGGAGACGTCATGCCCGCTTCCGGCACCACCGCACTCCTGCTCCGCCGCACCGCCACCGCGGTCGCCACCTCCGCCCTGCTGCTCGGCACCGCCGCCGCGGTGCCCGCGCAGGCGGCCAAGCCGACACCCGCGTTCCACCCCGAGCTCGACTACGCGGGTTCCACCGTCACCGCCCACGAGGGAAGAGGCGCCGGCGCGCCGATCGCCGCACTGGCCGCCACCCAGACGCCCGGCATGGACGTCTCCGGCTGGCAGGGCAACGTGGCCTGGAGCACGGCCCGGGCCAACGGCGCCCGCTTCGCCTACGTCAAGGCGACCGAGGGCACCGGCTACACCAACCCGTACTTCGCCCAGCAGTACAACGGCTCCTACAACGCCGGAATGATCCGCGGCGCCTACCACTTCGCCCTGCCGGACCGCTCCAGCGGCGCCACCCAGGCCAACTACTTCGTCGACCACGGCGGCGGCTGGTCGAAGGACGGCAAGACCCTGCCGCCGGCCCTCGACATCGAGTACAACCCGTACGGCGCGACCTGCTACGGCCTGAGCCAGTCCTCGATGGTCAGCTGGATCCGTTCCTTCTCCAACACGGTGCACACCCGCACCGGCCGGTACCCGGTCATCTACACCACCACCAACTGGTGGCAGACCTGCACCGGCAACAACTCCTCCTTCGGCACCACCAACCCGCTCTGGGTGGCCCGCTACGCGTCCACCGTCGGCACCCTGCCGGCCGGCTGGTCCTACCAGACCATCTGGCAGTACGCCGACTCCGGCGTCTTCCCGGGCGACCAGAACTACTTCAACGGCGCCTTCGACCGCGTCCAGGCCCTCGCGAACGGCTGACCCGCCACCGCCACCGGCGGGCCCGCGCACGCTGCACGCGTGCGCGGGCCCGCCCGGTCAGCCGGAGTTCCGGCTCGTGCGCCTGCGCACGCGCGCGGGCGCCGGCGCCCACTCCTCGGCGCGCTACCAGAACCGTCCCGAAGCACGCATCGGACCAGGTGGAGGCCGGGTGGGGAGCGCACAGAACCAGCCATGCCATGTCACATGGCGGACTTCCGGGGCAGACATCCGCAGATCTGGTTCGTTTCTTGACTTGGATCTTGTCCATCGTAGGATCGGTTCCGAGGACGTCAAACAAAATCGCTTCTTCAGCACCGTGATCCGCCCCGTTCCGGAAGGATTCCCATGTCTGAGAACAACGAGCCCATCGTCACCGAGGAGCCCCAGGGGGGTGGCGGCTGCCCGGTCCCGCACGGCAGGGCGCTGCATCCGACCCAGGGCGGCGGCAACCGCCAGTGGTGGCCGCAGCGGCTCAACCTGAAGATCCTCGCCAAGAACCCCGCGGTGGCGAACCCGCTCGGTGAGGACTTCGACTACGCGGCGGCGTTCACGGCGCTGGACCTGCCCGCGGTGAAGCGGGACATCGAGACCGCGCTCACCACCTCGCAGGACTGGTGGCCCGCCGACTTCGGCCACTACGGCCCGTTCATCATCCGGATGGCGTGGCACAGCGCCGGCACCTACCGGATCAGCGACGGCCGCGGCGGCGCGGGCGCCGGCCAGCAGCGCTTCGCCCCGCTGAACAGCTGGCCGGACAACGCCAACCTGGACAAGGCCCGCCGCCTGCTGTGGCCGGTCAAGAAGAAGTACGGCCAGAGCCTGTCCTGGGCGGACCTGATGGTCCTGGCCGGCAACGTCGCGCTGGAGTCGATGGGCTTCGAGACCTTCGGCTTCGGCGGCGGCCGCGAGGACGTCTGGGAGCCGGAGGAGGACGTCTACTGGGGCCCGGAGACCACCTGGCTGGGCGACGAGCGCTACACCGGCGACCGCAACCTGGAGAGCCCGCTCGGCGCCGTCCAGATGGGCCTGATCTACGTCAACCCGGAGGGCCCCAACGGCAATCCGGACCCGATCGCGGCGGCGCGCGACATCCGCGAGACCTTCCACCGGATGGCGATGAACGACGAGGAGACCGTCGCCCTCATCGCCGGCGGCCACACCTTCGGCAAGACCCACGGCGCCGGCCCGGCCGACAACGTGGGCGCCGACCCCGAGGACGCTCCGCTGGAGGAGCAGGGCCTCGGCTGGCGGAGCAGCTTCCGCAGCGGCAAGGGCGCGGACGCGATCACCTCCGGTCTGGAGGTCACCTGGACCACCACGCCGACCCGGTGGAGCAACGGCTTCTTCCACAACCTCTTCGAGTACGAGTACGAGCTCACCAAGAGCCCGGCCGGTGCCCACCAGTGGGTGGCGAAGAACGCCGAGGCGGTCGTCCCGGACGCCTTCGACCCGGCGAAGAAGCACCTGCCGACCATGCTCACCACCGACCTGGCGCTGCGCTTCGACCCGGTGTACGGGCCGATCTCCCGGCGCTTCTACGAGAACCCGGACCAGTTCGCGGACGCCTTCGCCCGCGCCTGGTACAAACTGACGCACCGTGACATGGGCCCGGTCGTCCGCTACCTGGGCCCGGAGGTGCCCAGCGAGGAACTGCTCTGGCAGGACCCGCTGCCGGCCCGCACCGGCGAGCTGCCCACCGCCGCCGACCTGGCCGCGCTCAAGCAGCAGGTGCTCGACTCCGGCCTGACCGTCGCCCAGCTGGTCTCCACCGCCTGGGCCGCCGCCTCGTCCTTCCGCGGCAGCGACAAGCGGGGCGGCGCCAACGGCGGCCGGATCCGCCTGGAGCCGCAGCGCAGCTGGGAGGTCAACGACCCGGACCGGCTCGCCCAGGTGCTGCGCACCCTGGAGGGCGTCCAGGCGTCCTTCAACACCGGCGGCAAGCACATCTCGTTCGCCGACCTGGTCGTCCTCGCGGGCAACGCGGGCGTCGAGAAGGCCGCCAAGGACGCCGGTTTCACGGTCGAGGTGCCGTTCCACGCGGGCCGCGTCGACGCCTCGCAGGAGCAGACGGACACCGAGTCCTTCGCCGCGCTGGAGCCGGCCGCGGACGGCTTCCGCAACTACCTCGGCAAGGGCACCCGCCTGCCCGCCGAGTTCCTGCTGATCGACAAGGCCAACCTGCTCACCCTGAGCGCGCCCGAGATGACCGTCCTGGTCGGCGGCCTGCGGGTGCTCGGCGCCAACCACCAGGAGTCGGCGCACGGCGTGTTCACCACCGCGCCCGGCACGCTGACGAACGACTTCTTCGTCAACCTGCTGGACCTCGGCACCACCTGGACGGCGACCTCCTCGGACGGCAGCGCGTTCGAGGGCCGCGACGCGAACGGCGCGGTCAAGTGGACCGGCACCCGGGCCGACCTGGTGTTCGGCTCCAACTCCGAGCTGCGGGCGCTGGCCGAGGTGTACGCGAGCGACGACGCCAAGCAGAAGTTCGTGGCGGACTTCGTCGCGGCCTGGGCCAAGGTCATGGACCTGGACCGGTTCGACCTGGTCTGACGCACTCCCCCGACCGGGCCGGCCCACCACGGGCCGGCCCGGTCCGGCGTTCCCGGAGCCGGTGCGCCCGGCTCAGAAAGTGTTGGGTAATCGGATGATCACTCGTTCTTGAGGTCGTCGGCGAGGCGGCGGGCCGCTTCGGTCTCGATGGGACCGTGCGGTTCGATCTCCTCGCCGGCGAGGCGGGCGGCCATGAGCCGGATCATCGCGACCTTGATCATCGCTTCGGCGTGCGCGGTCTTGCGCTCGTAGTCCCGTGCCAACCGTCTGCACCGTCCCAGCCAGGAGAATGTCCGCTCGACCACCCACCTGCGGGGCAGTACCTGGAACCCTTTCACATCGGCGTTGCGCGGCACCGCAACGATCTCCAGCCCTTCGTGCTCGGCCGCCCAGCCGACCAGTCCCGCGTCGACCACGTTCACGTATCCGCCGTCCACCCAGACCAGCCCGACCTGCGGAAACGAGCTCCGGATCCCGGCGAGAACCAACTTCGCGCCCGCCCGGTCCTGCACCGAGGCCGAGTGCACCACCGCCCGCAGCACCAGTCCGCAGGTGTCCACCAGCAGGTGCCGCTTGCGGCCCCGCACGCGCTTGCCCGCGTCGTAGCCGACCGCCTGCCCGCCCTGGTGGCTGCGGGCGGACTGCGAGTCCAGCACCGCCGCCGAGGGCTGCGGATCCCGCCCGTCCGCCACCCGCACCCGCTCGCGCAGCGTGTCGTGGACCCGGTTCCAGGTGCCGTCCGCAGTCCAGGCCCGGAACCACCGGTAGGCCGCGTCCCACGGGGCCAGATCGTGCGGCACCAACCGCCAGGCGCAACCGCTGACCAGCACATACAGCACCGTGTCCACGACCAGCCGGCGCGGGAACTTCAGCGGCCGACCCGCCCTGCGCGGATCCCGCACCGGCAGCAGCGGCTCGATCACCGCCCACTGGGCATCCGTCAACGACGAGGAATAGGAAGGCTTGCACGCACAGACACACATGGCGGTGATCTTCACGGACACCGTGGCCGCAAAGATCACCGCCAGGGCATCACACCAAGCAGTTGATCAATTACCCAACACTTTCTCAGGCGTGGTCGTGCCAGACGGCGGAGGTGATCCGCCAGCCCTCGGGGGTGCGCACGCACTGGAAGGCGATCGCCCCGCCGCCGGCGAACGGATCCCCGTCCAGGCGGCCCGACTTGGCGTACTCGGCGAAGCGCGAGGCGATCCCGCCGAACAGCTCGGTCCGCCCCCCGGTCTCCCACTCGGCGAACTCGGTGACCCGCCCGCCCGGCAGCAGCACCGCGCGCCGGGACTCGACGAACTCCTCCACGCCCCAGCACGCGTACGCGGGCGCGGTGACGGCCAGCAGCCCGCCCGGCACGAACAGCCCGCGCAGCGTCTCCAGCGGCGGCACCCGGCCTTCCCGGCTGTCGAAGGCGGCGAAGAACGCGCCGGTCAGAGCGGTGATCTCGGCAGTGGCATCGGCGGTGGTCTCGGCGGTGGCATCGGCGGTGGCATCGGGTCCGGACATGCGCGCGAAGCTAGCACGACCGGCGCGGCGCACTGCCCGTCGGGCGGGCGGTCGTCGATACTGGCAGGCATGCGGGTGGCGTTGATGACGGCCGGGTCGCGGGGCGACGTGGCGCCGTTCACCGGTCTGGGGCATGCGCTGGAGCAGGCCGGCCACCGGGTCACCCTGGTCACCCACGAGCGCTTCGCCGGGCTGGCCGCCGACGCCGGGCTGGGCTTCCACGCCCTGCCGGTGGATCCGCGCGCGGTGCTGGAGTCCGGCCGCGGGCAGGGCCTGCACCGCAGTGCCGGCGGCGCCGCGAAGCTGGTCCGGATGCTGTCGATGGCCCGCTCGCTGGTCGGCCGGATGACCGACGACCTGCTCGCCGCCGCCCGGGAGGCCGACGCGCTGCTGCTGTCCGCCTCCTTCGCGCCGCTCGGCCACGCGATCGGCGCCGGCCTGGGCCTGCCCACCGTCGGCCTGAACCTCCAACCGATCGACGCCACCGCCGTTTTCGCGCCGCCGCTGGTCACCGCCGGGTCCTGGGGGCCGTTCGCCAACCGGCTCGCCGGGCAGGGCGTGAACCTCGCGCTGGAGGAGGTCTTCCGCGGCGCGGTGCGCAACGTCCGGCACCGCCTCGGCCTGCCGCCGAGCGGTCCGCGGGCCTCCCGGCGGGCCCGCGAGCGCCAGGACTGGCCGGTGCTGCACGGTTTCAGCCCGCTGGTGGTCCCCCGGCCGCGCGACTGGCGGCCCGGGCTGCGGCTGGCAGGCTACTGGTGGCCGTACGACCCCCCGGACGCCCGGCTCCCGGCCGCGGTGGAGGATTTCCTCGCCTCCGGCCCGCCGCCGGTGTACGTCGGGCTGGGCAGCGCCACCGTGCCCGACCCCGAGCGGCTCAGCCGGACCGTGGTCACCGCGCTGCGCACCGCGGGCCTGCGCGGGATCGTCCAGCGCGGCTGGGCCGGCCTGCACGCCGAGGGCGAGGACGTGCTCACCGTGGACGAGCTGCCGCACAGCCTGCTCTTCCCGCGCACGGCCGCCGTGGTGCACCACGGCGGCGCCGGCACCACGGCCGCGACCCTGCGGGCCGGGGTGCCGTCCGTACCGGTGCCGGTCCAGTTCGACGCCGCGTTCTGGGCGTCCCGCCAGGTCGCCCTCGGCGTGGCCCCCGCGGCCCTCCCGCTGCGCCGGGTGACCCCCGGGCACCTCGCCGCCGCCCTGCGCGCCGCCACCGTCGACCCCGCCTTCACCGACCGCGCCCGCGCCCTCGCCACCCGCCTGGCGGCCGAGGACTCCACCGCACCCGTCCTGGCCGCCCTGCCCGGCTGAGCCTGTGCTACCGCGCGGCCGTCGGACGGCCGGTCCACCAGTTGCCGGGAGCGTCGGGATCGGTGCTGGTCCAGTACTCGAGGATCGCGGTGACGAACTCCTCGCGGGAGAGCGTGCCGTCGCCGTCCCGGTCCAGGTGCCGGAAGGCCTCGTCCGCCGCCGCGCGCTCCAGCAGCGGGAAGTGGCCGCGCTGGAAGACGAAGAACTCGTCGGCGTCCACCACTCCGTCGCCGTCGGTGTCCGCGAGGGCGAGGAAGGTCTCGGCGAGCCCGTCGAGCGCCGCGCGGGCGACCTCGGGGCGGTCGGCGAGCGAGCCGGTGGAGCGCAGGAACACCTCCCGGGTGACGGCGTCCGTGCCGGGCGGCAGGTGCGGCAGGTGCACCTCCCGCCAGATCCCCAGGTAGGCGTCGACCACCTTCCGCTCCTCGGCCGAGCCCTCCGGGTGGCCCAGCGAGCGGGCCACCGCGGTGCCCATCGCCCGGTGGTCCGCCTCGGTGAGCCGCCCGTCGCCGTCCGCGTCCAACTGGTCGAACCCCCGGGAGATCTTCGCCCGCAACAGGTCCAGCCCCACGACCGCCGCCTCTCGCCGCGCCGCCGCCACCGGCGGTCCGCCTCTACCGACGGTCCGTCATACCACGGCCGGTACGGGCAGGGTGAGCTCCCAGGTGTCGACGGCGAAGTCGACGGCCATGCCGTGCCGCCGGTAGAGCGCGGGCGCGCCGCTGCGGTTGGCGGTGTCGACGCCGAGGCCGACCCGGTCGCGGCCGCGCGCGGCGTACTGGGCGAAGAACCAGCGCAGCAGGTGCCCGCCGACGCCCCGGCCGCGGGCGTCCGCGAGGACGCCGAGCTGGGAGGCCCAGCCGCACGCCGCCCGGTCGTCGCGGGTGCGCAGCACCGCGACGTCGCCCCGGCCGGCGAGGGTGGCGATCCAGGTGAGCGTCCAGTCGGCGTGGGCGCCGTCGATGTCCGCCAGCCACTGCTCGTAGCCGCGCGGCTGGAAGTCGAAGTGCTCGGCGAAGGACTCCTGGAGCAGCCGGTGCGCGGTCCGCCGGTCGGCCTCGGTGCGGCACGCGCGCAGGGTGAGGCCGGGCAAGGGGGCCGGGGCCGGGTCGGCCGCCGGGTCGACGGCGCGGGTGAGCACGTGGTGGCGGCGGACCGCCTGCCAGCCGCGGTCCTGCATCGCGGCGGTGTCCACGGTCGGCGCGCTGTTCAGCAGCAGGTGCAGGACGGCCCGGTCGGCGCCGTTGGCGGCGGCGCGTTCGACCGCGCGGGCCTCCATCAGCTCGAACAGGCGCAGTGCCCCGGCCTGCTGCTCGGGCAGCACGTACTGGTCGAGGTCGAGCCGCCCTCCGCCGGACGGGTCGCGCAGCAGGCCGTAGCCGACCGGGCGGCCGTCCTCGCCGATCAGCAGCCAGGAGTCGCGGGCGAGGTCCACGTCGGGGTGGCGCAGGTCGGCGGCGACCTCGTGCAGCTCGGTCTCGGCGCGGCCGATCTCCAGCAGGTCGACCTGGTTGAGGAGGTCGCAGATCGCCTCGGCGTCGTCGACGGTGGCCGGGCGTACGGTGCTCACGGGGTTCGCTCCTTCGGGTGAGGGGTCGCTACCGGGACAGCGTGCCCGGGGCCGCGTGCAATCCGCGTGCAAGGTGTTCACGCGCCCTGCGAGACTGGTCGCCGGGATCTCGGGGAGCGACGGGGAAGGCGGTGGCACGGTGGCCGGCGAGCCGTGGGAGCTGGACGTGCTCGGGCCGCTGCGGGTGCGCTCCGCGGGCCGTCCGCTGCCGCTCGGCGGGGCGCGCCAGCGCGCCGTGCTGGCCGCGCTGCTGCTCGCGGCGGGCCGGACGGTCCCGCTCGCCGACCTGGTCGACGCGGTCTGGGACGGGCGCGAGCCCGCCAGCGCGGTGAACACCCTGCAGAGCTACGTCTCCCGGCTGCGCGGCCTGCTCTCCGCCGCGGGCCCGCCCCACGCGCCCCACGCGCCCCGCGAGCCCCGCGCACCGCGTGAGCCGCACGCGCCGGGCGGGCCCGAGGGCCCGGGCCGCCCCGCGCTGCTGGCCGAGCCGGGCGGCGGCTACCGCCTCGCGGTGGATCCCGAGCAGGTGGACGCCCTGCGCTTCGAGCGGCTGCTCGCCGAGGGCCGCGCCCGGCTGGCCGAGGGCGACGCCGAGGGTGCCCGCGACCCGCTCGCCGCAGCCCTGCGGTTGTGGCGCGGCCCGGTGCTCGGCGGGGACGCGGTCTCGGCGCGGCTGCGCTGGCCGTGCGAGCGGCTGGAGGAGCTGCGGCTGGCCGCGGTGGAGGCCGCCGCCGAGACGGACCTGCTGCTCGGCCGCCCGCAGGCCGCGGTCTCCCGGCTGTGGCAGCCCGCCGCCGAGTTCCCGCTGCGCGAGGCGCCGCTCGCCCTGCTGCTGCGGGCCCTGCACGCGTCCGGCCGCTCGGCCGAGGCCCTGGCGCTGTACGGCCGCACCCGCGTCAGGCTGGCCGAGGAGCTGGGCGTGGACCCCGGGCCGGGGCTGGTCGCCGCGCACCGCGCCGTCCTGACCGGCGAGTCCGCCCCGCCGGCCGTGCCGGCCGCGGCCCGGCACCGGCCGTTCGTCCCGGTCGACTTCGCGGTGCCGCAGGGGCTGTCGGCCGCCCGCTTCGAGCTGCGTCCGATCACCATCCGGGACGTCCCGGAGGACCACGCCCTGGTGACGGCCTCCCGCGACCGCCTCTGGGCGAGGTACGGCGAGTCCTGGCAGTGGCCGCCGCCGGGCCTCACCGAGGAGCAGGACCTCATCCAGCTGGCCTGGCACCAGCAGGAGTTCACCCGCCGCACCTCCTTCGCCTACGCGCTCACCGCCCCCGGCGACGGCCGCCAGCTCGGCTGCGTCTACCTCGACCCGGCCACCGGGGGCACCGCCGACGCCGAGCTCGCCTACTGGACGGCGGACGGCCACGGCCCCACGCTGGAGCGCGAGCTGGCCGCCGAACTGGACCGCTGGCTGGCCGCCCGCTGGCCCTGGCGCACCGTCGCCCGGCCGCGCCACCACGACCCGGCCCGCTGACGCCGGGTGGTCCTCCCGCGCGCGAACACGGGAGGACCACCCGCCCCTCAGCAGTCGGGAACGGTCACGCCGTTGTTGTCCTTGGCCACGTCGTTGCCCCACCGCGACAGGTAGAACGCCGACACCCACTGACCGCCCGGACCGACGTCCGGATCCGTCTTCAGCCACCAGTGGTTGAAGCTCCCACCACTGGAGATCTCCCGGCCCCACGCCTTGCAGAACACGTAGTTGGTGCCCTGGTACAGCGTCCCGGTCGCCGCCGTACTGGTCGGCGAACCGTAGACCGGGGCGTTGGCGAAGGTGTCCACCCAGTACTTGCCGGTGGCGGGCGGGGCGCCGCCTCCGGCGCAGTCGGGAACGGTCACGCCGTTGTTGTCCTTGGCCACGTCGTTGCCCCACCGCGACAGGTAGAACGCCGACACCCACTGACCGCCCGGACCGACGTCCGGATCCGTCTTCAGCCACCAGTGGTTGAAGCTCCCACCACTGGAGATCTCCCGGCCCCACGCCTTGCAGAACACGTAGTTGGTGCCCTGGTACAGCGTCCCGGTCGCCACCGTGCTGGTCGGCGAACCGTAGACCGGGGCGTTGGCGAAGGTGTCCACCCAGTACTGGCCCGGCGTGGACGGCGGCGGCGTGGTGCCGCCGCCACCGGGGCCGTACAGGCGGATGGATCCGTAGTAGTCGCCGTGCGAGTACAGCGTGGCGACCTGGACGCGGCCGCCGGAGTACGGGGCCTCCGCGATGTACCCCTGGCCGAGGTAGATCGCGACGTGGTGGATGGTCGATGCGGTGTCGCCGTAGAACACCAGGTCGCCGGGGAGCAGCGGTGCCGTGCCGTCGCCGCGGTAGTAGCGGGCGACGGCCCGTGAGGACGGCCACTGGGTGCGGGTGGTGCCGTTGATCACGTCGCTGCCGACGGCGAGGTAGTACGCGTAGCGGACCATGCCGGAGCAGTCGAGTCCGCGCACGTTGCAGTCGTTGGGCGCGCCGTTGGACGCGTCGCAGATGCCGTACGTGGGGCCGGGCGTGGCGCCGTGCCCGCCGCCCCAGGAGTAGGGGGTGCCGATCAGGCCGCAGGCGGAGCGGACCGCGGCCTCGGCCTGCGGGGCTGCGCCGGAGGAGAGGACGGCGCAGGCAGGGGCCGCCTGGGCCTGCTGGACGCCGGCGAAGAAGACCGCGAACGAGGCGAGCACCGAGAGGACCGCGGCGCACCGCAGCGGCCGGACCAGCCGACGGGGAAGAAGGTTTACGCGCGTAGCCATGGGACCGTCCGAAGGTGTCGGAGACGGGAGAGCGGATCGGCGGGCATCCTTCCGGTCCGCCGGCGGAGCGGTCAATGGGTCTGACACACACCTGACAGATTCCTGCACCGGCGGCCGACGGCACGTCAGCTGCCGTTCCACGGACCGAAACTGCGTGGACGCCCCGCCGGGGACCCGCCTAGCCTGCGGCGAAACCCCGGACCCCCGAGGAGGACCCCCATGCCGGCGACGCCGCAGTTCCGCCCCGCCCGCCCCGAGGACGCCGAGCAGGTGGCGCGGCTGCACACCGACAGCTGGCGCCGCCACTACCGCGGCGCGTACGCCGACGCGTACCTGGACGGCGACATCCTCTCGGACCGCCGCACGGTCTGGTCCGCGCGGCTGGCCGCCCCGGCCGGCGCGGTGACGCTGCTCGCCGAGGACCCGCCGGGGTCGCTGCTCGGCTTCGTCCACCTGGTGCCGGACGAGGACGCGGTGCACGGCAGCCTGGTCGACAACCTGCACGTCGTCCACGGCCGCCACCGCTCCGGCCTCGGCACCGAGCTGCTCACCCGGGCCGCCGCCGCGGCCGCCGAACGGGCCGCCGGGCCCGCCCTCCACCTGTGGGTGCACGAGCGGAACACCGCCGCCCGGGCGTTCTACCGCGCGCTCGGCGGCAGCCCGGTGGAGCGCGTCCCGGTCGCCCCGCCCGGCGGCCGGCCGGAGCGGCTCGACGGCACCCCGTACAAGCTCCGCCTGGTGTGGCCGGACGCCGCCGCACTGGCCGCCCGGCGGCTAACGTGAGCCGGATGACCGACGCCTACGAGCTGACGCTGTCCGTCCGCCTCCCCGCCACCACCCCCGGGCACCGACTGGCCGCCCTCCGCGGCCACCTCGGGGATCCCGGCTCCCCCGCGACGCCCGACGCCGCGCCGCCCTCCCCCGCGCCGCCCTCCCCCGCGCTGCTCGACTGCGCGGGCGAGCTCACCGAGGCGCCCGACGGCTGGGTGCTGACGGCGCACCGGAGCGTCCGCGCCGAGGAGTTCGGGCCGCTCGGGGAGCTGCTGGCGGAGCTCGCCGGGCTGACCGGGATCGAGGGCCCGGTGGTGCTGGGCCAGCTCCGGTCGCCGGCGAGCCAGGTCGCCGAGCCGCTGCTGACCCGCCGGGGCGCGGTGGTCTGGCCGGTCGGAGCCGCCTGACCTCGGCCCTCGCGCCGGGACACGACACAATGACGCCATGAGCGTGATCTTCACCCTGGCCGGGCTCGCCCTGTTCGGCATCACCATCGCGGGCATCCTGCGCACCCTGGTGGTGCCGCGCGGGCTGTACTCGGCGCTGGTGTTCCGGATCTGGGCGCTGCTGCGCGCCGGGCTGCGACTGGCGACGGCGCCGTTCGGCGGCGGGTACCCGGCGATCGACCGGGCGCAGACCTGGCTGGCGCCGCTGATCCTGGTCGGCATGCTGACCACCTGGCTGGGCGGGATGCTGCTGGCGTACACGCTGCTGCTGCACGGCACCTCGGACCTCACCTGGGCGGTGTCCTTCCGGGAGGCCGGGTCGAGCCTGTTCACGCTGGGCTTCGCGAGCGGCGAGCGGCTGCACCTGTCGGTGATCGACTTCATGGCGGCGGCCACCGGCCCGCTGATCATCGCGCTGCTGATCGCCTACCTGCCGACGCTGTACGGCGCGTACAACCGCCGGGAGCTGGAGGTCACCCTGCTGCAGTCCCGGGCCGGCGAGCCGGCCTGGGGGCCGGAGCTGCTGGCCCGGCAGTCGCTGGTGTCGACCGAGACCGCACTGCCGGAGCTCTACCGGGACTGGGAGCGGCTGGCGGCGGACCTCGGCGAGAGCCACTCCAACTACCCGGTGCTGATCTCCTTCCGCTCGCCGCAGCCGCACCGCAGCTGGGTGGTCGGCCTGACCGCGGTGCTGGACGCGGCCGCGATGCAGCTGGCCCTCGACCCGCGCACGGCACCGCCGGAGGCCCGGCTGGTGCTGCGGGCCGGCTTCACCGCGCTGCGCGACATCGCCCGGACGCTGCGCATCGACTTCGACCCGGACCCGGACCCGGACGGCCCGATCCGGCTGAGCTTCCACGAGTTCGACGCGGCGGTGGCGATGGTGGTGGCCAGCGGCTTCCGCAAGGAGCGGACCGCCGAGGAGGCGTGGCCGCACTTCCGGGGCTGGCGGGTCAACTACGAGGCGCTGGTGTACGAGCTGGCCCGCCGCAGCGACGCGGTGCCGGCCCTGTGGACCGGCTCCCGCGACTTCCCGTCCGTCCCCATCCCGCCCCGCCGCCCGGCGGACCGCCGACCGAAGCTCTAACCCCGGCCGCGCCCCCGCTCCCGCCAGGCCCGCTCCCACTGCCGGGTCAGCGCGGGGTAGACGACCAGGTACCGGAACGGGGCGATCAGCGCCATGTACAGCCGGCCGAGCCGCCCGTTCGACTTCACCAGGACGGCCATCCGCAGCTCGTACCCGCCGGCGTCGGCCGGCGCCCAGCCCAGGTGCATCACCGCGTGGACCGTCCGGTTGGCGATCTCGGCGGCGGACTCCGTCGGCAGCAGGTACACCGGGCTGAACGGGGTGCCGTCCGGGGCGACGCCCTCGGTGGTGCGGCGCAGCTCCTCGGGGATCCGCTCGCGCAGCGACCGGACCCGGGCGCCGAGTCCGGCCCGGTCGTCGTCCCAGCCGAGCAGCGCCCCGAGCTTCCAGCGCACTGCGAAGAGCAGCCGAGCGGCGGGCGACTGCCGGCCGAAGCCGCCGTCGGAGCGCATCGCGTCGAGCATCACCGGGAAGTCCTCGGGCCCGGCGCCGGGGGTGCGGAAGGACCAGACGTCCTCGACCCGGAAGTCGCGGGTGTACTCGTGGATCCGCCAAGGCTGTGCGGTGTAGGCCGTGCGGGCACGTTTCATGACTGCCTCCCCCATGTATACGCTTGCGTACAGAACCAGGCTAGACCTATTTGTACGGTGGCGTACACAGGCCCCGCCGGGCGGCGGGAGGAAGGCAGGAGAGGCCGTGGCGGCGACAGCGCGCACCCCGCGCGAGCGGTGGGTGGAGGAGGGCCTGCGGGCTCTGGCCGACGGCGGGCCGGACGCGGTGCGCGTCGAGGCGCTGGCGAAGCGGATCGGCGTCACCAAGGGCGGCTTCTACGGGCACTTCGCCGACCGCGACGCCCTGCTCGGCGAGGTGCTGGACGCCTGGGAGCGGGAGAGCGTCGACGAGGTGATCGCGCAGGTGGAGCGCGAGGGCGGCGACCCGCGGACCCGGGCGACCCGGGCGGGCACGCTGACCTTCTCCGAGCGGCTGCTGCCGGTCGACCTGGCGGTGCGCGACTGGGCGCGGCGGGACGCGGGGGTCGCGGAGCGGCTGCGCCGGGTCGACAACCGGCGGATGGCCCTGCTGCGCGAGGCGATCGGCGCCTCCTGCGCCGACCCGGACGAGGTGGAGGCCCGCGCGCTGCTCGCCTTCTGCGTGGCGATCGGCCACCACTGGCTGGCCGCCGACCACCCGGGCCGCACCCGCCCGCAGGTGCTGGCCCGGGCGGGCGACCTGGTCTTCGAACGCCCCTCGGACTGATCCGCGCTACGCGGTCAGCGCCCGCTCGGCCTCGGCGAGGAGTTCGACCACCCGCAGCCCGAAGGCGGCGTCGCACGGGTGCGCCGGGCCCCCGTCGGCGGCGGCGAGCAGCGCGTCCACGGCCCGGCCGAAGGCGGCCGTCGGGTGCTCGCCGCGCCCCGGCATGGCGCTCACGCCGCCGGCGCCGCGCAGCTCGAAGGCGACGCCGTCGACGGCGGCCCCGGGCGGGGCGGTGAGGCTGAGGGTGACGGTGCTGGAGGCGCCGCCGGCGTGCCGCAGCACCAGGTGGACGGTGTCCCCGGGCCCGGGCGCGGCGGTCAGTTTCTCGACGTCGCCGAGGACCGGCAGCAGGACGGACAGGGCGTGCGGGCCGACGTCCCACAGCGCGCCCTTCTCCCGCCGCCAGGCGGAGGCGGCGTACGG
Organism: Kitasatospora terrestris; assembly: GCF_039542905.1. Lineage (NCBI taxonomy): Bacteria > Bacillati > Actinomycetota > Actinomycetes > Kitasatosporales > Streptomycetaceae > Kitasatospora > Kitasatospora terrestris. The sequence continues at coordinate 7,513,843 of NZ_BAABIS010000001.1, read as the reverse complement.
GCTGTCGGTGGTGAAGACCGCGCCGATCCACTCGCAGCGGGCGGTGAACCAGTCCTCGCGCGCGGCCTGCTCGGCCAGCCAGGGCGCCTGCTCGCCGCCGAAGCGGACGGTGAAGAAGACCACCGAGGCGAGGCCGCGCTCCTCCACCGCGCCGGCGACCGCGGCCGCGTCGGCGACGGTCACCGCGACCGGCTTGTCGAGCAGCAGGTGGCGGCCGGCCTCGGCGGCCTGCACCGCGTACCGGGCCTGGACCTCGGGCGGCAGGGCGATGGAGACCGCGTCCACGTCGGCGAGCAGTTCCTCGACGCTCCCGTACGCGCGCACGCCGTGCGCCTCGGCGAGTTCGCGGGCGGCCTCGGGGCGGCGGCCCCAGACGCCGGCGAACTCCGCGCCGGGGTGCGCGGCGAGGGCGGGGGCGTGCACGAAGCCCGCCCAGGGTCCGGTGCCGAGCAGTCCTATGCGCACGGGTCAGCCCTCCACGCGGATCAGGGTGAAGCCGTCGTAGCCCTTGGTGCCGACGGTCTGGACGGAGGTGGCGCTGACCCGCGGCTCGGCGGCGATCAGGTCGTGCATGTGCCGGGTGCCGACGATCGCCGGGTCGGTGCTGTCGGCGTCGGCGACCGCTCCGCCGCGCACCACGTTGTCGACGACGATCAGCGAGCCGGGGCGGGTGAGCTCCAGGGCGCGCTGGTAGTACAGCGGGTTGCTGGGCTTGTCGGCGTCGATGAAGACCAGGTCGAAGGGGTCGCCGCCCTCCTCGACCAGCTGCTCCAGGCTGTCGGCGGCGCGGCCGACCCGGACCTCGACGGTGTCGGCGAAGCCGGCGTGCGCCAGGTTGGCGGTGGCGACGGCGGCGTGCGCCGGGTCGAGCTCCAGGGTGATCAGCCGGCCGTCCTCGGGCAGCGCGCGGGCCAGCCAGATCGCGCTGTACCCGCCGAGGGTGCCGACCTCCAGGATCCGCCGGGCGCCGACGGTGCGGGCCAGCAGGTGGAGCAGCTTGCCCTGGTTCGGGGCGACGTTGATGTGCGGCAGCCCGGCGGCGTCGGCCGCGGCGAGGGCCGCTTCGAGCGGCTCGTCGTGGCCGATCAGCACCTCGCTGAAGTACTCGTCGACCGCTGTCCACTGCTGCTGGCTCACCGCTGCCTCCAGGGCTGGCTCCGTGTGCGCTCCGTCGGCCCGACCCTAGCGGACCTGCGATCACGGTCGGCGGCGACAGCCCGTCAGTCGGCGGGCTGCTCGACGGGCCGCGCGGGCTGCATCGGCGGCACGGGCTCGCCGCTCGGGCCGCCGGACTGCTCGGGGTGCGCGGCGCGGGACTTCGCGGCGCGGCGCTTGAGGACCAGCGCGGAGCCGGCACCGAACACCACGGCCGCGCCGAGGCCGATGTAGGAGGCGCCCTTGAGGTACTCCTCGGCGGCCTTGCCGACCTGGTACACCAGCAGCGTGGTGCCGCCGGCCCAGACCACGCCGCCGAGCACGTTGGCGATCAGGAAGCGCCAGTACGGCATCTTCAGGGTGCCGGCCAGCGGCCCGGCGAAGATCCGCAGCAGGGCGATGAAGCGGCCGAAGAAGACCGCCCACATGCCCCACTTGTCGAAGGCCCGCTCGGCGGTCGCCAGGTGTTCGGGCCCGAAGTGCTTGGGGAAGCGCCGGCCGAGCTTCTCGAACAGCGGCCGGCCGCCCCTGCGCCCGATGGCGTAGCCGATGGTGTCGCCGATGATCGCGCCGGCGATGGCGCACAGGGCGACGCCCCAGGGGCTGACGACGCCCTGGGCGGCGAGCAGGGAGGCGGTGACGAGGGCGATCTCGCCGGGCAGCGGGATGCCGAGGCTCTCCAGGCCGATGATCAGTCCGATGAGCGCGTACACCGAGGTCGGCGGGACGCTCTCGATCCACTGGTCGAGGTGCAGCAAGGCGGAGTACCTCCGTCGGTAAGGGCGGGTGGGGCCAGACTAACCGCTCTCACCGCCCTCCCGACCGCCCCGGTTCCGCCGGTCCGAAAGATCGTCCTCGGGGCGTAGGGCGGCTACACCTCGGAGAGGATGTCCTCCAGGTCCTGGGCCGCCGCCCGGGCGCCGAGGGTGGCGGCCACGCCGACGACGTTGAGCACCACCTCCGCCACCCCGGCGTCGGCGAAGCGGCGCAGGGCGTCCCGCACATCCCGGGCGGTGCCGTACGGGAACAGCCCGGCGTCGATCAGCTTGCGGGCGTCCGAGCGCTCGCCGGTGACCCGGATGCCGGCCTGCCGCAGGGTGTCCTGGTAGTGCGGCGCCTGGAGGTGCATGCCGCAGGTGGCGAAGGCGAGCTCCTCGGCGTCCCGGCCGTCCCGGGCGAGCGCGCAGGGCACGATGGCGGTCACCGGGACGGGCTCGCGCCCGGCCGCGGCGCTGCCCTTGCGCACGGCGGGCACCAGGACGTCGCGCAGGTGGTCGGGTGGGCAGAGCCAGGCCACCGCGTCGTCGGCGATCTCCCCGGCGAGCTCGGCCATCCTGGGCCGCAGCACGCCGAGGCCGATCCGGACGTCGGCGGAGCGGATCGGCACCATCCGGGCGGTGGTCGGGTAGTACGCGCCCCCGCTCTCCACGAACTCGCCGTTGACCAGGGCGCGGACGGTCGTCACGTACTCCCGCACGGCGGTCAGCGGGCTGCGGTAGGGCTGCCCGAGGATGCCGCGCTGGTAGTCCACCGCGCCCGGGCCGTACGCGGCGAGCACCTGCTGCCCGGTGGTCAGGGCGGTGCTGCGGGCCTCCATCGCCGCGTGGTACGGGGAGCGCAGCGGCGTCAGGTTGACCCCGAAGCCGCTGGGCACCCGGATGCCGATGCCCGCCAGCCAGCTGACCAGCTGGTGGTTGTCGATGACCTGGGACTGTCCCTGCCAGAACCGCGCGGCGCGGGTCCAGCGGACCAGGTTGGCGAACGGGACGGCCTGTTCGGGCCGGACCGCGGTGATCGGGAGCACGATCGAGTGGCGCACGGCCGGGTCTCCTAACAGGTCAGGGCGGCCGGGACCCCGTGGGCGAGGGCCTCGGGGTCGAGCAGCATCAGGTCGGTGTCGGCGACGCCGGACCAGCCGAGCAGGTAGCCGATCAGCGAGGTCCGGCCGGCGGCGCCGGTGTAGTAGCCGTGCTCGCGGGCCAGCTCGATCACCCGGCCCTGGTGGGCGAGCGCCTGCTCGGCGAGCGTGCGCTCGCCGGTGAGCCCGGCGGCGGCCAGCAGCGACTGCTGCACGCCGCTGCTGCCGTGGCAGACCGAGAGCTCCACCGGCCCGTCCGGGAGCTCGGTGGCGGCGTCGACCAGCGCGGCCAGCGGGCCGCGGGCCAGCCAGTCGGTGCGTCCGGCGGCCCGGCAGATCTCGGCGGCGGCCAGCAGCACCCCGGCGGCGCCCTTGCACCACCCGGTGACGGCGGGCCGGTGGCCGGGCAGCCGCTCGGCCAGCCAGTCGAAGGCCTCCCGGGCCGCGGCGGGCTCGTCGAGCACCCGGCCGGCCCGGGCCCGGGCCCACCACAGGCCGAGCTCGCCGTGGGCGAGTTCCATCGGGGCACCGCTCGGCCGCGCCCGGTCGGGGGCGAAGGCGAGGCGGCGGACCGCGTCCAGGTGCGCCCGGTCGACCGGCAGGCCGCGCTCGGCGCGGGAGAGCAGCACCATCAGGACGCCGGCCGGGCCGTTGGCCACGTCGGCCTCCAGCTTCTCGCCGCGCTGCTCCAGTTCGCGGACCAGGGCGTCCAGCCAGGCCCGGTCGACGGCGTGCGGGCGGGCCAGCAGCACGGACGCGAGGCCGGAGAACACCGATTCGGGGATGGTGGCGAGCGTGTGCGGGTAGTCCGCGACCAGCGCGGCGAGCCCGCGGTCGGACGCCTCGCGCAGCTCGGCGAACCGCGCGCCGCGGCGGGCGGCGGTGCGGTACAGCCGGGCGATGCCTCCCATGTCGTGGAAGGCGATGTGGTTGCCGGGGGTGACGGTGGCGGCGCCGCGGTCGGGTCCGATGCTGCCGAGCCAGCCCGCCTGCGGGCCGTCGGGCGCGTCGATCCGGACGGCGAGGTCGGCGATCACCTCGGCGATCCGCGGGCCCCAGGCGCCGGGGGCGGCCATGGTCAGGGCCGCGCCGTGGAAGACGCCGTGCGCGGACAGGCCCTCCGGGGTGCCGGTCAGGTCGCCGAGGCACTCCTCGATCAGGAACTGGTGGTAGTGCTCGTGCCGGCCGGCCGCCATCCGGACGCCCCGACGGGCGTTGTCGAGGGCCGAGACGGTGAAGAAGTCCTCGATGCCGCCGGTGTGCGAGGCGAGCCCGGTGGAGTCGCCCCGGGTCAGGAAGTACGGGATGTTCCCGCCGTCCAGCGACTCGGCCTCGGCCCGGCGCAGCCAGGCGGCCTGCCTGCTCTCCAGCTTCCGGGGGAAGCGGTGCAGGTGACCGTGGAGCCGGTCGGTCTCGGCCTGGGAGACGAGGTACTTGGGGTGGGTGGAGGCGTCCAGGTAGCGGGCGTACACCTCGGTGGTGCGCAGCACGCAGCGCACCGGCAGCCCGGGGTGGCGGGCCAGGACCTGCTCGGCACCGCCGGAGCGCAGGAAGGCCAGCGCGTCGCGGTAGCCGGCCATCAGGTCCGGGACGTGCGCGGTGATCGGCAGGGCGGTGGCCCCGAGCCGGGGCACGTTGAGGCGGTGGCTGTAGCTGATGCCGCCCCACTCGACCCTGACGGCGTCGGTGCCGGCGTCGACGACCTGGGGCTTGCGCATGGCCGACTGCTGCTCGCCGAGCACGCCGGCGCCGGAGACCATCACGTCGATCACGGCACCGGGGTTGACCACCGGGAGCAGCATGGTGGAGGTGACCGAGTTCTTCATGTGGTTGATCAGGGTGTTGGACAGGGTGTCGTTGTCCACGCCGGCGTCGGCCCGCACCAGGGTCTCGGTGTCGATCAGGCAGGGGTGCTCGCCGTGCGCCAGCAGGTTCTCGTCGTGCAGGTCGGTGGCGCCGACCGCGCTGAGCAGGCAGGTGAGCGCGCCGAAGCGGTAGAAGTAGCGCGCCGGCTGATCGGGTGCGCGCATCGGCTCGGGTGCGGTGAAGAGCTGCCAGCCGTGGCCGTCGGCGGTGACCGAGTCGGGGACGCAGCCGTCCATCGGGTGGGCGAGGTACGGCTGCGCGGCGGCCAGCAGGTCGCGGGCGAAGTCGTCGGCGGTGAGCGGCCGCGGCTTGTACACCAGGCGCAGGCCGCCCTCGGTGGTGACGAACAGGACGCTGCGGTTGTCGTTGTGCGGGTCGGACCCGGCGGGCTCCACGGCCGTGATCCGCTCCGCCGCGGCCGGGCCGAGGGCGGCGGCCAGCGGCGCGCGGTCCTTGAGGTGGGCGGTGAACACCTCGCCGTACGCGGCGGCGGTGTTGCGGGTGACCGTGGCGAGGCGCCGGGCCAGCACGGGGTGGCGCTCCAGCACCTCGGCGTACCGCCGGTCGGCCCCCGGCCCGGCGGTGAAGGCGTCGAGGGCGGTGGCGCTGTCCGGGTCGGGGGGCAGGCCCAGGGCCTCGCGGTGGCGGTGGAACTCCGCGATCAGCGTCCGGTAGGCGTGGCCCTCGACGGTGGACAGGGCCACCTCCCACAGCCGGTGGGCGACCGCGCCGCGGTGCTCGGCGGCGACGGCGTCCTCGAAGTCGGGGCCGAGCAGGTCGCGCAGCCGGGGCAGCGGCAGCGCCCGGGTGTAGAAGGGCAGGAAGGCCCGGATGGTGACGGCTGGCTCGGTCATGCTGTCCCGCCCGTGAGAGTGGTGGTGTCCGCGTCGGTGTACAGGGCGGCGTAGGCCGCCTGGTTGTCCATCAGTTCCTGGTGGGTGCCGTGCTCGATGACCCGGCCGCCGCTGAAGACGTAGATCCGGTCGGCGTGCCGGATGGTGGCCAGCCGGTGCGCGATGATCACCTGGGTGGCGCCGAGCTCCTCGATGATCTGCGCGACCCGGCGCTCGTTCAGGGTGTCCAGCGAGGCGGTCGCCTCGTCCATCACGATGATCCTGGGCCGCTGGAGCATGACGCGGACGATGGCGAGCCGCTGGCGCTGGCCGCCGGAGAAGTTGGCGCCCAGTTCGGAGACCAGGGTCTTCAGGCCCATCGGCAGGTCGTCGATGAAGTCGAGGATGCCGACGGAGGCGCAGTACTCGCGGACCGTGGCCGGGTCGATGTCCTGACCGAGGGTCAGGTTCTCCAGGATGGTCCGGTTGTGCAGGTGTACCTCCTGCGGGATGTAGCCGATCTGGCGGCGCAGGAAGGTGCGGTCGTAGTCGTCCGCGGGGCGGCCGGCGAACTCGATCGTCCCGCCGGTGGGCCGGTGCAGCCCGCAGATCAGCCGGCCGAGGGTGGACTTGCCCGAGCCGGAGGCGCCGACCAGGGCGATCCGGGCCCCGGCCGGGATGTCCAGCGACACCTCCTTGAGCACCGGGTCGCTGTGCCGGGTGTACCGGAAGCCGACCTCGCGCAGCCGGATCGAGGTGTCGGCGAGGGTGGTGAGCCCGCCGCCGGCGGGCTCCGGCTCGTGGGTGGTGATGTCGCTGATCCGGGCCATGTAGCGGGAGGCCTCGGAGAACTCGGTGAACATCTGGAAGACCGAGCCGGACAGCGAGAAGTAGGTGGCGGACACCGACTGGACGGCGATCGCCGAGCCGAGCGTCACCTCCCCGCGGGAGACCAGGTAGAGGCTGGCCAGCAGCAGCACCAGCGGCCCGAACATCTGGGTGGTGCCGGCGAGTCCGGCGATCCAGCCCTGCTGGAGCCGCATCCGGGCGCGCATCGCGTCCAGCGAGGCCTGGTAGGTGTGCTCCCACTCGTCGGCGAACTGCTCGGCGTAGCCGCCCATCTTGATCGTCGGGATGGAGACGATCGCGTCCAGCTGGGTGGACTGGCTGCGGCCGACCTGGCTGATCTCCGCGTCGGTCACCTCCTTGACTCGGGTGCGGGTCAGCCACAGGTGCAGCGCGTTGGCCGAGAACAGCGCGGCGGCGACCAGCCCCAGCCGCCACTCGACCACGAACAGGTAGCCGCCGATGCAGACCAGGGTGCCGACGTCGAGGACGCCCTGCGCGATCCGCGAGGAGAGCAGGTCGCGCACCGCGTTGACGGTGTTGAGCCGGAACAGCAGCTCGCCGGGCTGCCGGGTGGTGAAGAACTTGTACGGCAGCGCGAGCAGGCGGCGGAAGGTGTGCGCCATCAGGTGACGGCCCATCACCGAGATCAGCGAGGAGAGCACCGCCACCCGCAGCAGCCACAGCAGCAGGTAGCCGGCGCCGGCTGCGGCGAGCGCCCCGATCACCACCGCGAGCCCCGCCGCGTCCTGCCAGTGCTCCTGCCGGTCGACCGCCCACTTGGTGAGCGCCGGCACGCCCAGCACCGCGCCGTACCCGCCGAGCGAGAGCAGCGCCACCAGGGCCATCCGCGGCCGTGAGCGCTCGGCGAACAGCGGGACGGTGCGCCAGTCGCGGGTGGCCGGCAGGGTCTGCCGGCGGAACTCCGGGCCGGGCTCGGGGGCGATCACCACGTCGCTGAAGCCGCGCTCCAGTTCGGCGCGGGTCAGCCGGCGCCGGCCGACCGCCGGGTCCATGACGGTCGCGGTCCGGCCGTCGAAGCGCTCCAGGACGACGAAGTGGTACTCCTCCCAGTAGAGGATCACCGGGGTGGTGAAGCCCTTCAGCGCGTCGATGTGCCGGGCCCGGAACATCTTGGTCCGCATGCCGCGCGAGCGCAGGAAGTCGGCCAGCTGCTTGGCGCCGAGCCCGTCCCGGCCGGCCTCCAGGTCCTGCCGGACGGTGACGAAGTCCTCGGTGCGCCCCCAGTGGCGCATGATCGCGATGCAGCAGCACAGGCCGCACTCGGTCTGGGTGACCTGGGTGACCGTGGGGACGCGGCGGGCCATCAGGCACCCCCGCCGGTCAGCGCGAGCGGCGAGGTCCGCAGCTCGGGCGCGAGCCGGTTGACCAGGTGCAGCAGCACGCCCGAGGTGCCGACCATGACGCTGTTGGTGTGCGCGTAGCGGCTGTGCCGGTCGGCGAGCTTGCGCTCGAACACCTCCGGGACCAGCCACTCGCGCTCGACCCGCGCCAGCCGGGCGGCCAGCTCCCGGTCGCCGCGGGCGGCGGCGATCCCGGTGAGCACGTCGTGGTTGCCCAGGTCGCCGTGGCACCAGGTGAGGTTGCGGCCGAAACCGACCCGCAGGGTGTTGGCCACCGCCTGCTCCAGCCGCCGCTCGCGGTCGGGCGCGCCGGGGTGGGCGGCGAGCGCCAGCGCGATGCCGGCCGCGCCGTGGCACCAGCCGGTGGAGAACCGGTCGGGTGTCGCGGTGTTGGAGAACCAGTCGCCCACCGCGGGGTCGTGGAACGCCTCCAGCCGCTCCAGCAGCAGGCCGGTCGCGGCCCCGACCCGGCCGGCCGCCTCCTCGCCCGCCGAGCCGCGCAGCACGCCCAGCGCGTGCAGGATCCCGGCGACGCCGTGCGCGAACCCGGACTGCCCGGCCCACGCCGGGTCCGACCGCTCGACGGCCGCGCACAGCCGCCCGACCAGTCCGGGCAGCGCGGCGGCGGCGTGCGGGCCGCCGACCGCGGCGACCACCCGCGCGGTGCCGGCCAGGCCGCCGATCACGTCGGCCGGCCCGCCCTCGGCCGGGAGCTGGGCGAGCACCAGGGGCAGCGCCTCCTGCGCGGCCTTGGCCCAGGCCGGCTCGTCCAGCAGCTCCCCCGCCGCGTGCAGGGCGAACAGCAGGCCGGTCATCCCGGTGTACGCGCCCGGGCCGGTCTGCTCGACGCTGCGCTGCTCGTAACGCTGGGAGGCGAGGATGTCGGCGCTGGTCGAGAAGATCTGCCGGGCGACGTCGGCGTACCGCTCCTCGCCGAGCAGCCGGCCGGCCGCGGCGAGCGCGAGGGCCGGGCCGCTGCGCCCGGTGTACAGGTCGTAGCCGAGCACCCCGCACGGCCAGGGGCGCTGCGCGGCGGCCGAGGCCAGCGGTCCGATCCAGGTGCGCGGCAGGTGGGCGAACTTGTCGGGCAGGCTGGTGGCGACCAGCTCGTCGGCGATCCGGCGGGCCAGCGCGCGCAGGTCGCGCTGCTCGGCGGGCGCCCGCCGCGCGCTCCAGGCGGCCGCACCGCTCAGGTGGTTGTCGGGGAAGCGGGCGCAGAAGGTCGAGTAGAGCAGCGTCAGCTGGCGGTCCACCGCGGTCTCGTCCAGGGCCGCCGCCTTGGCCAGCGCCCGGTCCAGCGGCGAGGCGTCGAGCCGGGCCCCGGTGTCCGTGCCGTCGGCGTCGTACAGCGCGGTGCCGGTCGCATCCGCGGTGAAGTACGGGACGTCGCGTTCGGCGAGCTGGCGCAGTTCGGCCGCGACGATGCCGCGGTCGCTGGTCTTGGAGGCGATCGCGATCCGCTTGAGCAGCGCGAGGTTGGTCGCGGGGTCGGCCATCGCGGCGGCCGAGGCGGTCATCCGCAGGGTCTGCGCGTACAGCGCCGTCGGGTTGTGGACGTAGCGCACCCGCAGCGTGGCGGCGACCTCCCGGAGCATCGCCGCCCAGCCGTCCGGGTCGCGCCGCACCGCGCCGGTGACGGCGGTGAACCCCTCGGCCATCGCGTCGGCGAGGCGCAGGACCTGCCGCTCGTCGGCGGCCGGGACGACGGTGCCGCGCGGCTCGGCCGGCTGGGCCCGCAGGACCATCCGGATCCGGTCGGTGAACGGCTCCTCGAAGGTCAGTCCCTTGAACGGCGCGGTGCCCTGGTTGTCGCCGCCGAGGAAACCGAGGTCGACGTGGCCGGCGTCGCCGTCCTTCCCGGCGAGCACCAGCGGCAGGATGCCGACGCCGTACAGCGAGCGGGCGATGGTGTCGTACGCGTTGCCCTCGGCCTCCGGCCGGGGTCCGGCGTGCACCCTGGCGGGGTGCAGCAGCGTCTCCAGGTCGACCGGGACGGGGCCGCGCCGGGTGGCGACGATGTTCTCGAAGTGCATGTCCCGGGCGTCCAGCAGGTGGAGCAGCGCGCCGAGTTCGCCGCAGGCCCGCATGAACGGCCCGGCGTCCTCGCGGACGTCCTCGGCCTCGACGAACTCGACGTAGCCGTAGCCGTCCCGCACCAGGGTGCGGGCGGCCGGCAGCCGGGTGCCGGCGGTCCGGTCGAGGTGGGCGGCGATCCGCTCGTACGCGGCCTCGCCGGAGACGTCGCGGGGCTTGAGGACCAGCCGGGCGCCGGAGGCGAAGGTGAGGACGCCGACGCTGCGGCCGTGCGCGTGGCTGTCGCCGTCGGAGCGGCCGATCGAGGCGACCGGGTCGTCGGCGGCGATGCCGAAGTGCTCGGCGAGCGCCGCGCGGTCCGCGGTCAGCCGTTCGCACTGCTCGGTGAAGGCGTCGACGGTGTTGCGGACGATGTGCGAGACCGCCGCGCCGAGCACCGGGAAGTCGGCGAGGGAGTCCTGCCAGGCCCCGGTGACGAAGCAGCGGTAGCGGTCCTGCGGGGTGTCGCCGGCCAGCCGGCCCTCGCCGGACGCCTTGTTGACGGCCGCGACCAGCGCGCGGGCGCAGGTGTCCTTCAGCCGGGCCTCGGCGCGGGCGAGGAGTTCCCGGGTGACCTGCTCGGGGTCCTGGAACAGTGCCGCGTACCGGCCGACCGGGTCCGGTGCGCAGACGGCGGCGGCGAGCGCGCGGACGATCCGCTGGAACGGGTACGCCTCGTCGGCGACGGTCCATGCCCGAACGGTCGGTGATAGGCTGTCAGGTGGTGAGACGTGCGCGGCGGTGAGGTACGGCAGCACGGCGCCGTCGAAGGCGGCGAGCGGCTCGATGGTCTCCTGGATTTCCGCGCTGTCGAACTCCGGATAAAAACTGTTGAGAGAATTCACCTGTTCTGTGCTCCGTCAGACGTGGGCGCGGAAGGGAAACAGTCCGCCGGTGGAGTGGGGATCATTGCGGGATCCCCACTCCACCGGCTTTCTCATGCCTGGTTCACCGGGCGTGCGTCAGCACTTGCTGGTGCACTTGGTGGTGGGGCAGAAGGCGCTGCTGGCAGCGACCGTGATGGCGATGGAGCACGGAACGGTGGTGGTACCGCCGTGCGCGTCCTCCTCGCCCAGCTCGATCAGCTCCAGCTCGTCCCAGGCGCCCAGGAAATCCTGCTTCTCCATTGTCGAACTCCTCAGCCGAGTTGAATTCCGGACCTGCCGTTCCGCAACGTCAGTTGCAGTTCGGCTGGCACTCCTTGGTCAGGGTGCACCAACCACCCTTGTTGCCGAGCCAGTCGCTCAGCGAGAACGTGTTCGTGGTGCACGCGCCGTACGCGACACCGTCGAAGTCCTGCTCCGCGATCTCCTCGACAAGAGAAACGTCGCCGTCGAAAGCCATGGGAAATCACCTCCGATTCGAATCCCGAATTCCGTTTGACGCACCTCGGTCAGGTCGCCGGAAATGAAGTTACATGCCGTTCACACTCGACACAACGGAAAGTGTCATGTGATGCCCGTCACACAGCGGAATTCAATTGGTATTCGAGTTCCGCTCGAGTTGGCCGTGAATGGGCCCGCACGCGGGCGGGTAGAACACCGGGGACCGCACCGCAGCGCACGAGGAGAAATGCGATCATGTTCGGATTCGGAAAGAAGTCCAAGAACTCCGACACCCCCGAGGGATCCGAGCAGCAGGCCGACGGGGCCCGCCGCCGGCAGGAGGAGAAGGCCGCCCGCAAGGCCCGCCGGCGCGCCAAGTACGGCCCCGGCTCCGACGCGGAGACCACCGCCGTCGGCATCTCCGGCATCATCCACGGCTGACCGCACGCACGCGCAGGGGCCCGGGGAGCGAACTCCCCGGGCCCCTGCCGTCGCTGCGCGCTCAGGCGTCCCTGCGCCGCACCGCCGCGTACCCGGCGGCCACCACCAGCGCCGTCCACACCGCGAGCACGCCCAGGCCGCTCCAGGCGCCCAGCACGGTGTCCCCCGGCGGGTCGCGGTAGAGCGCCAGCCCGCCCGCCACGTCCGGCAGGAACTGCGCCACCACGCGCACCCCCGGCAGGTTGCTCAGCATCGTCGAGACCGTGAAGAACAGCGGCAGCAGGATGCCCAGCGTCAGCGCCGAACTGCGCAGCACGCCCGCCAGACCCATGCAGAACAGGCACAGCAGGGTCGCGTACAACACCGCCCCGACCAGCGACCGCAGCACGCCCGGGTCGGCCGGGCCGGCGGTCGGCGCCCCGCCCGCGGTCGCCTGCGTGGTGAAGAACGCGACCGGCACCGCCACCGCCGACGCCACCAGCGCGGCCGCCGCCCCGGTGGCGAGCTTGGCGGTGTAGAACACCTCGCGCCGGGGCACCGCCGCCAGCGAGCTGCGGATCGTCCCGGAGGCGTACTCGCTGGTGACGATCAGCACGCCGAACACCACCAGCGCGATCAGCCCCAGCCGCAGGCCACTGTGGCCCGCGGAGATCGGGTCGAACGAGGCGGGCGCCGGCCGGTCGGCGTAACTGCGGCGCAGCAGCAGACCGGTGAGCAGGCCCACCACGACGCTCAGCAGGACGTACCAGACCAGGCTCCACCACAGGGAGCGCAGCGTGCGCACCTTGGTCCACTCGAAGGCCACGGCCGGCCTCAGCCGCTCCACGGTCGCCGCCATCACTCCGCCCCCTGCTGACGCGCCCGGTACTCGACGGCACCGGCGGTGAACTCCATGAACGCCTCTTCCAGCGACACCGTCGCCGGGCTGATCCCGTAGACCACGACCTGGTGCTCGGCGGCCAGTTCGCCGACCGTCCGGACGTCCGCGCCGTGCACCTCGACGACGCTGCGCTCGGGCCCGTCCCGCAGCTCCAGGCCGCGCGCCGCCAGCACCTCGCGCAGCCGCTCCGGCTGCGGCGTGGTGACCACCACCCCGCCGCGGGAGCCCTGCGACACGAACTCCTCGACGGACATCTCCGCGAGCAGCCGGCCCCGGCCGATCACCACCAGGTGGCTCGCGGTCAGCGCCATCTCGCTCATCAGGTGGCTGGAGACCAGCACCGCCCGCCCCTCCTGGGCCAGGCCCTTCATCAACTGCCGGATCCACAGCACCCCTTCGGGGTCGAGTCCGTTGACCGGCTCGTCCAGCAGCAGCACCTGCGGATCGCCCAGCAGCGCGGCGGCGACACCGAGCCGCTGGGCCATGCCGAGCGACAACCCCTTGGCCCGCTGGTCCGCCACCGCCGCGAGGCCGACCAGCTCCAGCATCTCGTCGGCCCGACGGTCGGGGATCCGGTTGCTGCGGGCCAGCCCCAGCAGGTGGGCGCGGACGCTGCGCCGACCGTGCGCGGAGCGGGCGTCCAGCAGCGCCCCGACGGTCCGCAGCGGCGCGTCCAGGTCCTGGTAGCACCGGCCGCCGATCAGCACCTGGCCGGAGCTGGGCCGGTCGAGTCCGATGACGGCGCGCATGGTGGTCGACTTCCCCGCGCCGTTGGGGCCGAGGAAGCCGGTCACTCGGCCGGGTTCGACCCGGAAACTGAGGTCGTCGACGGCCAGGGTCCGTCCGTAGTACTTGGTGAGTCGCTGTACCTCGATCACGTCTGCCCCCATCGTGTCGGTAAGGCGGCCATCACGCGCTCCCCGCCCTCGCGGCGGCGGCGATCCGCTCCAGGACCGCGGCGTGGCGCCGGAACGCCTCCCGGCCCTGCGGGGTGAGCCGGACCTGGGTCCGGCGGGCGCCCGGCGCGTTCTGCTTGCGGATCTCCACGTAGCCTTCGCCGGCCAGCGCGGAGAGCTGCTTGGACAGGGCCGAGTCGCTGGTGGCGACCGCGTCCCGGACGAACCCGAACTCGGCCCAGCCGGCCGGCGCGAGCAGGGCGACGATCGCCAGCCGCGCCGGGACGTGCAGGAACTCGTCGAAGTCACTGTCCATCGGTGCCCGGATCCGGCTCCGCGGGCGCCCGGCCCGGCACCGTCGCCGCGGCCCGCACCCGGCCGGCCGCCACCAGACCGGCCAGGCAGACCGCGGCCGCCGCCACCGCGTGCGGCGCCGGCACCCCGGCCGCGCCCGCCGCCCCCGCCAGCAGCCGGAAGACCGCCACCAGGGCGACGCCCGCCGCGGCGGCCAGCACCGCCTGCCGCCCGCCGAGCGGCAGGCGCACCGGGGCCCGGCGCAGACAGACCGTCAGCTGCACGGCCAACAGGCCCACCGCGGGGAACAGCACCGCGCCGCCCCACGGGTTGGGCAGGTCGAAGGAGGCGAAGGAGATGAACAGGGCCACCGCCGCGACCAGCACGTTCGCCCCGGAGAACCCGTACCGCGCGGAGGCGGCTCGGGTCTGCCGGTGCCGGTACTGCAGGTCGTCGAGCGCGGCTCGAGCCTCGTCGGGTTTCATACGGCTGCCCGCCTTCCACGGCGTCGGATGCGACTTTCCTCTCAGGAAAGTAGCACGGACTTTCCCGACAGGAAAGAACCCCCGCCCTCCGAAAGGATGTCCGGTGGGCGGGGGTTGACGTCGCGTCAGACGAGTGGGATCAGCCGGCGGTCACCGTGACCGTGGCGCCCGGGGCGACGGTGACGGTGGCGGAGCTGTACGCCACCCCGTGGTCGCTGCCGGCGAGGGCGGTCTGCGGCACGCCGTTCACCGTGACGGTGGCGTGCGCGCCGGGGAAGCGGGCCTCCCAGGTGTACGTCCCGGTCGCCGAGTTGTTGGTGAGGGTGGTGCCGGTCGCGCCGTCCTGGCGCAGCGTGACGGTGTCCCCGCCGACCGGGATGTCGGCCACCTGCAGCCAGTCCATGCCGGAAGGCAGCCGGGAGATGGTGGTCAGCGACCGGTTCGGGGCGTCGGGGGTCAGGCCCAGCAGCCCGGCCACGGTCTGGCCGACCAGGGTGAACGACACCTCCGGGTAGTCGCCGTTGGGGCCCTGCGCGGCGTTGATGTGCTGGGTGTCGCGCTGGTCGTAGACGTAGCCCATCCACTTCCACGCGGTGTCGGGCCGGCCGTTGGCGAAGAAGGTGTCGGGCAGGTAGGTGTACGCCTCGATGTTCCGCGGGCGGGCCGGACCCTGCGCCTGCTGGTCGATGTAGTCGAGGTAGGCGTCGTTGCGCGGCCCCGGCTCGATGATCTGCTTCATCGGCATGAACCAGCTGTTCTCCTTGCCCCAGCCGGTGAACACCCGGCCGTCGGTGGAGTAGCCGCGCACCATCTCCGCACCCGAGCCGGATCCGCTCCAGTCGTCGTTGAAGTACGCCTTCAACGCGGCCGCCCGGGCGTCGTACGCCTCGGCGACCGCGGTGTCGCCACGGCCGCGCGCCAGCGAGGCGACCGCCAGCAGCGCCTGGTACTGCGAGGCGATGCCGTCGCCCGCCTCCGCCAGGCTCTCGCCGCCCTGCTCGTCGTAGCTGGCGGTGCCCTGGAAGATCCCGCCGCCGGTGCCCTCCGCGACCGCGACGCCCGGGCCGTTGTCCTTGGCGCCGTTGTGCAGGTCGATGAACTCACTTGTGGCGTGCCGGTAGAAGTCCCAGAGCGCCGGATCCTCCACGTACGCGCGGTCGCCGCTCCACCGGTACGCCTGGTTGGCCTTCTCCACCAGCTCGAAGGTGGCCGGCACCTCCCGGACGAAGCTGCCCGAGTTCTGGTAGTCGATCGCCAGGTAGGTGGTGGTGTCGAAGTTCAGCGCCCACACCGGGTAGTACTTGTGCGCCTCCGTGGCCGAAGCGGCGAAGGAGCGCAGCATGGCGCGGTTCTCCGCGTTCAGGCCCAGCACCTGGGCGCCGACCAGCTGGTGCGTCATGTCGCGCGAGTAGTAGCCGCTGCGGTTGGCGTAGCCCGCCCAGTACGACGGGCCGTACGCGCCGGTGCCGCTGCCGCTCGTGCGGTTCTCGTCCACGTTGATCGCGCCGACGGTGCCGGGCAGCTGCACCCAGGAGTTGGCCTTGCGCTTCGCCCAGTCGAACATCTCGACGACCTTCGGGTCGGAGGAGGTCGCGACCGGGTCGGCCGGAGCCGCCGGGGAGACCATCACGTCGTCCGCGTTGACCCAGGCGTCACCGGACTCGAACGCGATCTCCAGCAGGTCGCCGCGCTCCACCACGACCCGGCTCACCGTGTAGCGGGCGTACGCGGTGCGCGCCGGCAGCACCACCGAGCCCGCCCCGACACCGTTCACCTTCACTGTGAACCGACCGTTCGGGCCACCGGTGGCGATCCACGCGGAGATGTCGAAGCGCCCGGAGGCGGCCGCCGTGACGGTCTGACTGACCCGCTTCCCCGCACCCCCGTCCAGGTACGCCTGCCGGGCGCCGCCGTGCGGATGGTTGGTGCCGACACCGGTGCCGGCGCTGAAGGTCCAGCCCTTGGTGCCCTTCTCGAACCCGGGATTGGTGACGGCCAGAGGCACCATCCCCTTCGCCGGCGCGGCGTGCGCGGCGGTGGCGGCGGTGTACGGCGCGAGCGGGACGAGCAGGGCGATCGCGGTGAGCAGCGGCAGGTGGGCGCGCCTCATGGGTTCTCCCGGACGTGAGGGTGACGGTGGGTGGACCGCGAGGGACGCTAACAGCGGCGCTCGGGGGCCTGCAATGGATCGGTGGAATATTTCTCAGATTCAGCGAGTGCTGGACTGAAAACTTTCACCCATGCCGTGCAATCAGCCTCCCCGAGTCCGTCACGGCGCCGCCCGGCAGCCGTATGATGCAGGTCACCGCCGCCGTGGAAGGGGTCGCATGAAGGTCGGGATCACCGAGGTCGCCGCACGCGCCGGAGTCAGCGAGGCGACCGTCAGCCGGGTGATCAACCGGCGGCAGGGCGTCGCCAAGAAGACCCGCGACGCCGTCGAGGAGGCGATGGCCGAGCTCGGCTACGAACGCCCCCGGCCCGGCCAGCTGATCGCCGTGGTCACCGAGCACGTCTCCAACCCGTTCTTCGCCGACGTCGCCGAACGCATCGAGTCCGCGCTCGCCCCGCACGGCCTCAAGACGGTGCTCTGCCCGGCATTCCCCGGCGGCGTCCAGGAACGCGAGTTCATCGCCGAACTGGTCGACCGCGGCGTCGCCGCCGTCGTCTTCCTCTCCGCCAGCAACACCCTCGTCGGAGCCGACACCTCCACCTACGGCATGCTGCGCGACCGCCGCATCCCGTATATCGGCGTCAACGGCCCGTTCGCGGACGGCCACCCGGTACCCGTCTACTCCACCGACGACCGGCTCGCCGCCGAACTCGCCGTCGACCACCTCCACCGGCTCGGCCACCGCACCATCGGCATGGCCTCCGGACCGGCCGGCAACCACCCCGCCGACCGGCGCGTCGAGGGCTTCCTCACCGCGATGCGCCGACGCGGCATCGAGGACGCCGAACGCCGGGTGATCCGCCAGTCCTACACCGTCGAAGGCGGCCAGGCCGCCGCCGCCACCCTGCTCGGGCTCGGCGCCACCGCGATCGTCGCCGCCAGCGACCTCATGGCCCTCGGCGCGATCCGCGGCATCCGCCGCCACGGCCGCACCGTCCCGGACGACGTCTCCGTCATCGGCTACGACGGCACCACCATCACCGAGTTCACCGACCCGCCCCTCACCACCGTCCGCCAGCCCGCCGACCGCCTCGCCCTCGAAGTCGGCCGCTCCGTCCTCGCCCTCGTCACCGCCCGCGACGTCCCCCTCGGCGAACTCCTCTTCGACCCCGAACTCGTCATCCGCGCCACCACCGCCCCACCCCCCACAACCTGACCCACCCCCGGCCGAAGACGAACTCCCCGCCGACAGCACGCCCTCCCCCGCGGAGGCGGATCCGCTCTCGCCCAGGCCTCCCGCCGAAGGCGGCCCCCGCCGGAGGCGCCTCCACGCCAAAGGCGAGCTCCCCGCCGGAGGCGGATCCGCTCTCGCACGGGCCTTCCCCACCGAAAGTGAGCTCGCCGCCGAGAGCACGTTCCCCCGCCCGAGGCGGCCCCCGCCGGAGGCGCCTCCACGCCGAAGGCGAGCTCCCCGCCGGAGGCGGATCCGCTCTCGCACGGGCCTTCCCCGCCGAAGGCGAGCTCCCCGCCGAGAGCACGTTCTCCCCGCCGAAGGCGGCTCCGTTCTCGCGGGTCTCCCCCCGCCGGAGGCGCACGCACGGCAACCGCCGGAGCCCGGCTCGCCCTCCGGAGGGGTGGGCGAGCCGGGTCGGCGGATGCGGGTGTCAGCAGGTGACGGTGGTCTCCAGGCTGACCGGTCGCGGCGACCACGGGTAGCTCGCCACGGCGAAGCCGGCCTTCACGGTCGAGCCGCACGCGACCGTCCCGGAGATCCCCCGCACCTCGACGATCGAGGAGTTGAAGATCACCGACCGGCTCAGCGTCCCCGCGGGCGCCTCACTGGTCAGCGTGGTGAACAGCTCCTGCCCGAACGGCGACGGGCTGCCGGGGCTGGGCGGGCCGGCGAGCGAGACGCGGCCGTACACCTCGACCTGGTCGCCGGTGATGTCGGCGCAGACGCGGGTGTTGAGGCCGGCCTGCAGCCCGGACGCGCCGCACACCGTGGTGGTGGCGGTGGTCTGGGCGGACGCGGTGGCGGGCGCGACGGCGATCAGCGCGAGGCCGGCGGCACCGGCCGCGAGCACGAGCTTGCGAGACATGGGAAAAGTCCTCCCCTGGGCTTCGCATTTCCGGACCTTCCGGCGAATGCAATGTCACATTACAACCCCACTGTGACCGTGGGGTGACCGAACGGCCACGGAGTGACGCACACCACGCGAACAAACCGGATGCCCACCCTCCGGCGGCCCGCCTAGGGTGCTGCTCATGAACGCGCTCACCGTCACCACGCTCGCCGACCGTCCGCACCTCACCCCGGCCCTGTGGCAGATGCCGGACAGCTGGCAGCCGTTCATGCTGCATGACCCGGTCGCGGGCGCCCATCTGGGCCGGGTCCCGGAGCTGTTCCCCGAGTTCGTGCTGGTGGCGACGGACGCGGACGGCGAACTGGTCGGGCGCGGCCTGAGCGTCCCGTTCCACCAGGCGAACCCGAAGCGCGCCGCCGGCCTCCCCGACCGGGGCTGGGACATGGTGCTGCTCTGGGCGTTCGCCGACCACGCCCGCGGCGACCGTCCGGACCTGGTGACGGCGCTGGAGATCGCGGTCCGCCCGGACCTCCAGGGCCGCGGCCTGTCCGGCGTCCTGCTCGGCGCGATGCGGGACAACGCGCGCCGCCACGGGTTCCCGGCGGTGGTCGCCCCGGTCCGCCCGAGCGCCAAGCACCTGGAGCCGCAGTCCCCGATGTCGGAGTACGCGTTCCGGGTGCGCGAGCAGGACGGGCTGCCGCACGACCCGTGGCTGCGGGTGCACGTCCGCGCGGGTGCGACCGTGGAGAAGGTCGCCCCGGCGTCGATGACCATCTCCGGTTCGCTCGCCGAGTGGCGCGAGTGGACCGGCCTGCCCTTCGACACCGACGGCCCGGTGACCGTCCCGACCGCCCTCGCCCCGGTCCACTGCGACCTCGCCGCCGACAGCGCCGTCTACGTGGAGCCGAACGTCTGGGTCCGCCACACCCTCTGACGGGTCGGCACAGGGCCCCGACGCGTCAGCACACCGCCGTCAGGCCATCCACGGGCTCCGCCACGCCCGGTCGAAGACCGCCCGCAGCCAGGGTTCCCGGACTGCGGGCATCCACGCCAGGACCTCCCGGAAGACCTGCCTCGACGGCTCGAACACCCACACCGGCCGGAGCGGCAGCGGATCGTCCCGCTCGACTCCCTCCGGCAGTCCACCGACCACCGGCAGTCGACTCCGCTCGCCGGGGGACACCAGCCACGCCCACACCTCGGCCGCGAGCGGGACCAGGACCGCCTCACCGCCGCCTCCGGGCGGCGCCCACACCTCGCCGCTCTGCGGATGGAGTGGCACCAGCAGCAGCTCCGCGTCGGGTACGCCGAGCCCGGGCCCGGCCAGTGCCAGCCGTCGCTCCGGCTCCCCGCCCGGCAGCAGCGCGGCGAGCGCCCGTTCCAGGTACGGCGCGGCCTGCGGGTCCACGACGGCCACCGGCCGCCCGCCCGAGGCCGCGGCCACGTGGGCCAGCGCGGCCCCCGTCGCGGCCTGCCACCGGTCGCTCCACCAGCCGCGCGGCTCCACCGGCGGCAGCGCCCGGTCCTCCCCGGTGATCTCCTCCCACCCGGCGGGTGCGGGTTCCGACGGCGCTCCGGGCAGTCGGCGCACCGCGCGAGGGTCCAGCCGGACAGCCTGCCACTGCCCGCAGTCGTCGATCCGGCTGCCCACCGGCAGGCCGCACTCCGCGCAGGCCAGATTCGGCCGGTCCGCCCCGCCGACGCCCAGGCAGCCCTCGCCGCACCACTGCGGGACGAGCACCACCCCGCCGACGTCGCCGGGCGCGAGGACGACCGTCCCGGTCGGGCCGTCGGAGATTCCCCACAGCGGCGCGAACAGCCCGCGCTCCGCGGCCCGTTCCGCTCCGAGGTCCTCCCACTGCTGCCACGGCGGGCCGTACGGCCGGGGGTCGACGGCGTAGCTGCCGGGTTCCAGCAGCGGTGGCAGCAGGTCGTGTCCGCCGCGGAGGGCGGCGTGCGCCGGCAGGGCCACCTCCGACACCGCGGCCGTCAACCGGGCACCGCACTCCCCGCACCCGAACACCGCCAAGCGTCCGCCCCTCTCCTCGTCGGAGCCCGATTCTCACCGGCTCCCCGACCCGGGGCCAACGGGTTTTCAGCCGACGCTGAACGCCCCGGCGGGCGGTGGCGGGGAGTCCTGGGCCTCGGCGTCGGTGACCGGCCGGGCCCCGCGGACGAAGCGGGCCAGTTCCTCGTCGCCGACCATCCGCGCGGGGAACGGGTCGCCCGCGACCTTGCGCGCCAACTCGGCCTCGGGCAGCGGCCGGTCGGAGCCGAGCAGCATGACGTTGCCGTAGCGCCGGCCGCGCAGCACGCCGGGTTCGGCGACCAGGCAGCTGTACTCGAACACTTCCCGGACGGTGGCGGCCTGCGCCTTGGCGAAGGCGAGCGGCGGGCCGTCGGCGAGGTTGGCGGCGTACCGCCCGCCGGGGCGCAGCGCGGCGGCCGCGTGCCGCAGGAACTCGACGCTGGTCAGGTGCCCGGGGGTACGGGAGCCGCGGAACACGTCGGCGACCACCAGGTCGTACGTCGCCTCCCCTGCCTGCGCCAGTGCTTCGCGCGCGTCCCCGACCTGCACCGCGATGCCGTCCGGCCAGGGCAGCACCTCGCCGACCAGGTCCATCAGCGGCCCGTCGATCTCGGCGACCCGCTGCCGCGAGCCGGGCCGGGTGGCGGCCAGGTAGCGGGGCAGGGTGAGCGCCCCGCCGCCGAGGTGCAGCGCGTCGACGGCCTCGCCCGCCGGGAACCCGGTGTCCACCAGGTGTGCGATCCGCTGGACGTACTCGAACTCGAGGTGGGTCGGGTCCGCCAGGTCGACGTACGACTGCGGCGTGCCGTCGAGGGTGAGCAGCCAGCCGCCGTCCCGGTCCAGATCGGGCATCAGCTTCGCCGTGCCGAGCGCGACGGCCCGCTGCACCGGCAGCGGCTCGCCCGCACCGCTCCCGTCGCCCGCACCGCTCCCGTCGCTCACACCGCACCCGGCACGTACGCGCCGAGCCAGCGGTCGAGCTCGGCGAAGACCTGGTCGCGGGCCTGCTCGCCGCTGAGCACCAGGTCGTGCACGCCGCCCTCGATCCGGACGACGGTGACGTGCCGGCCGAGGCGGGGGCCGAGCGCGGCGATGTCGTCGGCGCGCAGCACAGCGTCGGCGGTGTGCAGCGTGGGGTGCCACTTGGTGGTGGCGATGGAGGCGGTGGAGGCCATCAGCAGGATCGGGCAGTCGACGGCGAGGCCGCGCCGGACCTGGCGGTGGCCGCGCTGGATGGCGGCGAGCCAGCCGGCGTACAGCGGGAAGCCCTCGGCGGGCTTGAGGGTGAGGTCGAACTCCCACGCGCCGCGGTGCTCGCGGTGCAGGCTGTGCACGTAGTGCGGGTTGAGCGTGGTGGGCAGCTTGCGGGTGGCGGAGAGCCGGCCGATCGCCTCGACCGCGGGGGCGCCGAGGGTGCGGACGGCCGGGGCGGCGGGCATCGACAGGAACGGGCTGTTGAGGAACAGCCCGTCGACGATGCCCCGCCCGGCGCGCCGGTTCGCCCACAGGGCGGTGACCAGGCCGCCGGTGGAGTGGCCGTTGACCACCAGGGTGCGGTGGCCGTCGAGTTCGCGGATGACGCGGGCGGCCTCGTCGAGCTCCTCGTCGTAGGCGGCGAGGTCGCGGATGAAGTTCGGCGAGTGGTGGGGGCGCAGCGAGCGGCCGTACTTGCGCAGGTCGAGCGCGTAGAAGGAGTAGCCGGCGGCGGTGAAGTGGTCGGCGAGGTGGGTCTGGAAGAAGTAGTCGACGTAGCCGTGCACGTAGAGCACGGCCTTGTCCGAGCCGGGGACGAGGCGCCGGACGAGGGTGGCGGAGACGGCGCCCTCCTCGTCGGGGCTCAGCGGCAGTTCCACGGCCTCGTAGGGTTCGCCGAGGATGTCCGTCCGAAACTCCATGCGCTCTCTCCCGTGCCCCTCACCGGGCGCGCCGCCTGCCGGCCCGCCCGGTGCCGACGATACCGTCCGGTAGCAAGGGTCAGCGCGTCCACTCCGCCGCGAGGAGGCCGAGGATCGTTTCGTCGGCGAACCCTCCGTACACCCAGGTCGAGCTGCGCAGGGTGCCCTCGACGGTGAAGCCGGCCCGCTCCGCGGCCTTGATCATCGGGGTGTTGTCGGCGAGCGTCTCGACCTGGAGCCGGTTGAGGCCGCGCACGGCGAAGCCGTAGTCGCAGAGCACCCGGACGACGTCGGCGCCCAGCCCCTTGCCGCGGTGCGCGGGGCGCAGTGCGAGGCCGAGGTGCGCGGAGCGCTTGTGCGGGTCGATGCCCCACAGCACGGCCTCGCCGAGGAGTTCGCCGCCGGCGAGGTCGACCGCCGAGAAGCAGACCACGTCCTCGGGCAGGTCGTCGACCCGGAAGGGGTTGCCGGCGGTGGCGCCCGGCGCCACCGGCCGCCACGGGCGGTCGTCGCCCCGGGTCCGGGTGACCACGTCACCGTGCAGTTCGTCCAGCAGGACGGGGATGTCGTCCTCGTGGCGGGCCCGCAGCCCGATCTTCGCTCCGTGCAACATGTGACATTGCTATCGACCACGATCCGCCGCCGGCAACTGAATTGGCAACCCCTGCCGGGCGTGCCATGCTCCTGCGGTGATCGACACGCCCCGTCTGCGGCTGCGCCGCTTCCGCCCCGAGGACGCGCCGGCGCTGGCCGCGTACCGCTCCGACCCGCAGGTGGCCCGCTACCAGGGCTGGGAGTCGCCGCTCTCCGCGGAGGCCGCCGCGGCGCAGGTCGCCTCGTACGCCGCCGGCGACCCGCGACGGCCGGGCTGGTTCCAGTACGCGATCGAACTGCGCGCCGAGGGCCGGCTGATCGGCGACCTCGGGGTGGGCCTGCACGAGAACCTGCGGCAGGCGGAGGTGGGCTTCACCCTGGCCGCCGACCGGCAGGGGCAGGGCTACGCGAGCGAGGCGGTCCGGGCGCTGGTGGACGCGCTCTTCGCGGGCGGCCTGCACAAGGTGTCGGCCGAGTGCGACGCGCGCAACGCGTCCTCGGCCCGGCTGCTGGAGCGGGTCGGCTTCCGGCGCGAGGGCCTGCGGCGCTCGCACACCTGGTTCAAGGGCGAGTGGACCGACGACCTGGTGT
Organism: Kitasatospora terrestris; assembly: GCF_039542905.1. NCBI lineage: Bacteria > Bacillati > Actinomycetota > Actinomycetes > Kitasatosporales > Streptomycetaceae > Kitasatospora > Kitasatospora terrestris. The sequence continues at coordinate 7,490,224 of NZ_BAABIS010000001.1, read as the reverse complement.
TCGGCCTGCTGGCGGACGACCCCCGGCCGACCGGCCCCGGGTCCTGACGCACCCCCCGGATCCTGACGGCCGCAGGCATTAGGTCGGTAACGTTCCGCGGTCTCCCCTGTCGCGGGCCCGGCGGATGCGCCTAGGCTTCCTCGGCATGCCGATCTTTGGACGACGCCGCACCTCCGCCCCGCGCCTGGCGCCCGAGCTGGACGACGCCGAGCTCGGGCGGGTCCGCAAGCACCTGACGGCCCCCCAGGTGCAGGGGCAGCTCGACCTGTCGGCGGGTCTGGTGGAGCAGTTGCTGCGGGACACCGGCACCGACTGGGACCTGCGCACCCACCGCCTGGCGGTGCTGGCGGAGGCGGCGTCGCCGGGTCTGGCGCAGGTGTGGCGTCGTCAGCGGCCGAGGGACGCCGATCCGTTGGTCTTCCAGGTCTGGGCCGAGCTGGCCCAGGCCCGGCGGGACGGTGCGGTGGAGGACCCGCGGGGGCTGTTGGAGCGCTGCCACCGCGCGGCCGACCTGGTCCCGGCCGACCCGACGCCGTGGATCGCCCGGCTGGGCGCACTGCGCCTGCTGAGCCGCCCGTCGGAGGAGGTCTACCCGGTGTGCCGGGAGATCGGCTCGCGCGATCCGTGGAACCGCGCCGCACACCTGGAGATGCTGGGCTACCTGTCGCCGGCGGAGTGCGGTTCGCACGCGCAGGCACTGGACTTCGTGGACGCGGTCCGGGCCGCGGCCCCGGCGAACTCCGCGGTGGCCGGCCTGGAGCTGGCCCTGCTGCTGGAGCGCTACCGGGCCACCCTGGCGGCCGGCGGGGTGACCGCGCTGGGCGCCCGCCGCCGCTGGACCCGGCCGGACGCGGAGGCCGCGCTGGAGCGCGCGCTCACCTGGACGCTGCCGGGCGCGCTGAGCCACGCCGGCGCTCCGGCCGACCTCAACCTGCTGGCGTACGCGCTGGTGCAGGCGGGCCGGCTGCGCGAGGCGGCGACGGTGTTCGAGGTGCTGGGCGCGACGGTGGCGCCCTGGCCGTGGGCGCTGGACGGCGAGCCGCTGCAGCAGTTCGAGTACTGGCGCGAGCAGGCCCTCACGGCGTGACCGGTCGCTCCCCCCGGCGTGACCGGGCCGCTCACGGCGTGACCGGGCCCGCCTGAGCGGTCCCGGTCCCCCCGTCGCCGCGCCGGCCGCGCCGCCCGATCTCCCCCGTGCGGCCGCGCAGCACCGAGACGATGCCCATCCCGGCGGCGCAGACCGGGACGGCGAGCAGCGCCCCGATGATCCCGGCGACGCCCGCCCCCGCCACCACGGCGATCATGATGGTGGCGGGGTGCAGTTCGACGGTGCGGCTCTGGATGACCGGTTGCAGCACGTTGCCCTCGACGGCCTGCACGGCCAGTACCACGCCGAGCGCCCAGAGCGCGGTGCCGAGCCCGCCGTCGGCGAGCGCGACCAGCACCGCGACGGTGCCGGACAGGAAGGCGCCGATGAACGGGATGTAGGCGCCGAGGAAGACCAGCGCGCCGAGGCCGGGCGCGCCGGGGACGCCGAGGACCACCAGGCCGACGGTGATGAAGAAGGCGTCGATCGCGGCGATCAGCGTGGTGCCGCGCATGAACCCGGCCATCGCGTTGAACGCCTGCCGGCCGCAGGCGACCACCGTCTCGGCCTGGGCGGGCGGCAGGACGTCGCGGACCAGGTCGCCGCTGCGGTGGCCGTCGCGCAGGAAGAAGAAGACCAGGGCCAGGGCCAGCACCCCGCCGGTGGCCAGCTGGGTGACGAAGCCGAGCCCGGAGATCACGCCGTTGGCGAGCTGGGTGACCATGGTGCTGCCGTTGCCGGCGCTCTGCTGGATGCCCTGCTGGATGCGGTCGCCGACCGGGCCGAGCCACTCGGCGATCCGGTTGCCCGCCTCGGTGAGCGCGGAGGCGATCTCGGGGGCGCTGTGCACCAGGGAGTTGACCAGCAGGGCGAGCACCCCGCTGACCGCCAGCACCAGCACCGCGCAGGTCAGCCCGGCGGCGAGGCCCCGGCGGACGCGGTGCTCCACCAGCCAGGGCATCACGGGGTGGAGCAGCGAGGTGGCCAGCAGCGAGATGATCACCGGGATGGTGGCGGCCCGCAGCGCGACGAAGGCGTAGACGACGAAGGCGGCGACGGCGATGAAGAGGATCACCGCCGCGGACCAGGCCGCGGCCAGGCGTACGGGGGGCGGCAACCGGTCTCTCATGAAGACATATCAGCACACAAGAGATCGAATGCCCCGAATCGCCCCGTTCCGGGCGTGCCCGCCGGCGGGCCGTCAGCCCGCCTGCACCTCCACCGGGCCCTCGCGCCCGGCGAACTCCAGCACCCGCCGGCCCTCCGCCGCCACCTGCCGGTCGACCGCGCTCCCCCAGGGCGCGAACGGCCGCACCCGCACCCGGTCCTGGTCCAGCCACCACTGCCCGGCGACCAGTCCGTCGACCAGGACCGTGCCGGCGACCAGCCCGTTCTGCGTCATCACCAGCGGCCGGTACTCCTCCGGCAGCACCCGGGTCCGGTCGGCGTGCGAGAGGATCAGGTTGTCGAACGGCGCGACCAGCCGGACCGGCACCGCCAGGTCCGCCGACGGGCGCGGCGCGTCCGGCAGGTCGTACAGCGTGCGGCCCGCCTCGTCCTCGAACCGCACGAGGTCGGGCGCCAGCCGCGCGAGCACCGCGGCCAGGCCGGTCAGGCCGCACCACTTCTGCACGTCCGCGGCGCTCGCCGGGCCGAACGCGGCCAGGTAGCGCAGCACCATCCGCTCCAGCGACGGCTCCCGCGCGGGCGCCGTCCGCCCGAGCCAGAGCTCGGCCGTGGTGTGGGCGGCCGGGCCGCTCCTGCCCCAGACCCCTCGCGGCGGCACCTGGACCAGCGTCAGCTCGGACCGCGCGGCCTGCGCCAGCGCGGCCGCCGGCAGGCCGGTGAACTCCTCGGCCAGCAGCTCGCCGAGCCGCTGGAAGGTCAGCGGCTCGGCCTCCACCAGCTTGCGGGCGGACGCCGCCAGCGCCGGGTAGTCGATCCCGGGCAACTGCCTGCCCCAGTTGCCGCGCACGGCCCGGTCGAGCACCGGCTGCACCAGGGGGCGCAGCTCCAGGCAGTCCTCGGCCGTGACCAGGTGGATGGTGCCGCGCTGCAGGGCGACCCGGACGGCCTCCCGCCGCTCGATCGACCCGCTCAGCCGCTCCGGCCGGAAGCCGTCGATCCGGGCCAGCAGCCCCAGGTACGGCGGCTCCGGCGCGGCCTGCGCCTGCAGGCCCACCAGGTGCTCCAGCACCGCGCCGACCGGCAGGTCGACCCGCTCGATCAGGTGCTGACGGGCCAGCAGCGCCCGTCCGAGCGCCCGTCGGCCGAGCACCGCGCTCACCGCACGGCCGCCCGCCGGTCGATGGTCGAGCGCAGCAGCGCGACGCGGTTGCTGGTCAGCGAGTCGACGCCGGCGGCCAGCAGGCGGTTCATGGTCCGCCGCAGGTCGACGGTCCAGGCGGAGACCCGCAGACCCGCGTCGTGCGCGGCGTCCACCAGGCGCGGCTCGGCCATCGCGAACGGCGGGTTGAGGTAGTGCGGGCGCAGCTCGTCCAGCAGGGTCCGGCCGGGCAGTCGGGGCTGCTTCCAGGTCAGTGACAGCTCGGCGTGCGGGGCGAGCTCCCGGACGGCCAGCATCGCGGCGACGGGGCCGCAGAAGCCGACCCGGTCCTCGGCGCCGAGCTCGGTGACGGTCCGCCAGGCGGCGGCGACCGGGCCCGCGTCGTCCAGGTCGAGCAGGAGCCGGCCGCCGCTCGCCGCGGCGGTCTCCAGCGCCTCCGCCAGGGTCGGCACCCGCAGGCCGGGGCTGCCGAGGTCGGCCAGCTGCTCGGCGGTGATCCCGGCCAGCGGGCGCGGGTCGTCCCACAGCCGCTCCAGCGTCGGGTCGTGCAGCAGCACCGGCACGCGGTCGCGGGTGAGCCGGACGTCCACCTCCACCAGGTCGGCGCCGGCCGCGAGGGCCGAGGCGATCGAGGGCAGGGTGTTCTCGCGGTACCGGTACGGGTCGCCGCGGTGGGCGACCGCCAGGACGGTACGGGACATGGGGGGCAGCAGACCTCTCTCCATCGCTCAGCGCCGCTCGATCACCACGTTGGTGGACTTCACCACGGCGGTCGCGGGCGCCCCCGGCACCAGGCCCAGCTCCTCCGCCGAGTCCCGGCTGATCAGCGAGACCACCCGGAACGGCCCGGCCTGCACCTCCACCTGCGCGGCCACGTCGCCGAGCACCACGCTGGTGACGATCCCGGGGAAGCGGTTGCGGGCCGACGAGCGACCCTCCGCCTCGGCGGTCTCGGGCCTGGCCAACTCACGGGCGAACGCCGCCAGTTCGGCGCCGCCGATGATCCGGTGGCCGTGCTCGTCGCGCTCCGCGGGCAGCCGGCCCGCGTCCACCCAGCGGCGCATCGTGTCGGCGCTGACGCCGAGCATCGCGGCGGCCTCGCCGATGCGGTACGAGTGGACCGGCCGGTCGGGCTTGGCCATGGCGCGCTGCTCCTGCGGGTCGGGGGCGCGGCGGGGTCCCCGCCGCTCGCCGCCATCCTGCCCTACCGGGCCCCGACCGGGCGACACACCCGCCCCTGACGCCCCGTCGGCCCCAGCGCCGCACCCGGGCCTACGCCTCCGCGCCGCCGAACAGCTCCCGCCGCACCGCGTCCCCGGCGGTGAGCACCGCCCCCGCGAGCACCGCGCCGCCGCCCGCCCTGCCGGCCCGCACCTCGGTGCGGATCGGGCCGAGCGCCGCCAACTGCCGCTCCACCCGCGCGGCGAGCACCGGCCCGCCGGCCCGGCCGAGCTCGCCGCCCAGCACCACGCACCCCGGGTCGAGCACCACGGTGACTGCCGAGACGCCGAGCGCGATCCGCCCGGCCAGCTCCTCCAGGAACTCCTCCGCCCCGCCCGCGACCGCCGCCGCCACCAGCGCCGCCGCCGCGGCCAGCACCCCGCCCTCGGGCACGGCCAGGCCCCGCCGCCGCCCGAGCGCGCAGATCGCCGCGCCGCTCACCAGCGAGTGGAAGCCGCCCTCGCACCCCGTCGCACTCGGCAGCCCGACCGCGCCCGGCACCGGCAGGAAGCCGATCTCGCCGGCGCCGCCGGACGCACCGCGCCGCAGCCGGCCGCCCAGCACCACCGACGCGCCGACCCCGAGGCCGAGCCAGAGCAGCGCGAAGTCGTCGCGGTCGCTGGCGGCGCCGATCCGGTGCTCGGCGATCCCGGCCAGGTTGACCTCGTTCTCCAGGATCACGTCGGTGCCGGGCCGGGAGCGCAGCGCCTCCAGCAGCCCGGCGTGCCAGCGCGGCAGCTTGCCGGAGTTGTTCAGCTCGCCGGTCGCCGGGTCGACCAGCCCGGGGATGCCGACCGCCACGGTGTGCAGCTCGCGCGCGCCCGCCTCCTCCGCGGCGGCGAGCAGCGCCTTCACCGCCCGCTCCGGCAGGTCCGCGTCGTCGGCCTCCGCGGCCAGTTCGGCCGTGGCGAGGGTGCGCCCGGCCAGGTCGGCGACCACCAGCGACACGCCGGTCGAGCGGACGTCGATGCCCGCCAGGTGCGCCCGGTCGGCGACCAGCGCGTACAGCCGGGCGTTCGGCCCGCGCCGCAGCTGCGCGCTCTCCCCGGCCGGGGCGACCAGGCCGCCGCGCTGCAGCCGCTCCAACAGGTCGGCGACGGTGGGCCGGGAGAGCCCGGTCAGGGTGCGCAGCTCGGACGCGGTCAGCGGCCCCCGCTCCAGCAGGAGGTCGAGAGCCAGCCGGTCGTTGATGGCGCGGGCGGTGCTCGGCGTGGCCGTACGCGCGGTCGTCATGAGCCTGCATCCTTCCAGAGGTTTCTATCAGGATCCCTTCCTGATAGTTTATCGGCATCACGACCACCCACAAGCACCGCAGTAGGGGGAAGCCCAGCCATGGGTGACGCATTGAAGGACGTACGCCGCGCCCGGGTGAGCGTCGCGCTGGTCTTCGCCGTGCACGGCGCGGTGACCGGTACGTTCGCCACCCGCATCCCGTGGATCCAGGACCACCTCGACCTCAGCCCCGGGCAGCTCGGCCTCGCCCTGGTCTTCCCCGCCGTCGGCGCCTCGCTCGCGATGCCGCTGGCCAGCCGGATCGTCCACCGCTTCGGCGCCCGGGCCGCGCTCCAGGGCCTGCTGACCCTCTGGTGCCTGGCCATCGTGCTGCCCGGCCTCGCGCCCGACCTGGCGCTGCTCTGCCTCGGCCTCTTCCTCTTCGGCGCCACCGCCGGCATGTCCGACGTGGCGATGAACGCCCAGGGCGTCGAGGTCGAGGAGCGGCTCGGCACCTCCATCATGTCCGGCCTGCACGGCATGTGGAGCCTCGGCGGACTGGTCGCCTCCGCCTTCGGCGTGCTCGCCGCGCACCAGCACCTCGACGCGCGCGTGCACTTCGCCGTCACCGCCGCCGTCCTCACGGTGCTCGCCCAGATCGTCTGCCGCGGCGTCCTCGACGTCCGCCCCGCGGCGGAGGAGGAGGCGCCGCCGCGCTTCGCCCTCCCGCCCAAGGAGGCGCTGCTGATCGGCCTGGTCGGGTTCTGCGCGGTGTTCGCCGAGGGCGCCTCGGCCGACTGGTCCGGCGTCTACCTGCGCGACGTCACCGGCTCCTCCGCCTCCACCGCCGCCGCCTGCTACACCGCCTTCGCCGCCACCATGACCCTCGCCCGGCTCTGCGGCGACGCCGCGGTCCGCCGCCTCGGCCCGGTCCGCGCCGTCCGCATCAGCGGCGCCGTCGCGACCACCGGCGGCCTGCTCGTCGTCCTCGCCGACACCCCGTACCTCGCCATCCCCGGCTTCGCCCTGATCGGCATCGGCATCGCCGTCGTCGTCCCGCTCGCCTTCGCCGCCGCCGGCCGGGCCGGCAGCAACCCCAGCCAGTCCATCGCCGGCGTCGCCACCATCACCTACACCTCCGGCCTGGTCGCCCCCGCCGTCATCGGCGGCATCGCCCAGGCCACCTCCCTCACCGTCTCCTTCGCCGTGGTCACCGTGCTCACCGCGGCCCTGGTGCCCAGCGCCACCGCCCTGCGCCGCCGCCGCAGCGAGCGCCCGGTCGCCGCGAACGTCCCCGAGCGCGTCTGAGGTCCACGCCCCGCACTCCCCGAAGGGGTGGACGTCCACCGACGTCCACCCCTTCGCCGTCGAACCGGTCCACCGGCCCCGGCCGAAGAACGCACCGCGAACCGCAGTGCTCCGCGGCGCCGCCCCGTACGACACCGCTTCCCCGCCCTCCCGGGCCACGCCGCCCCCGGCCGGAAGCCGATGCACCCACCACCCGCCGAGCGGCAACGCGCCCCGCCACGGGCTCGCCCCGCCTCCGGAGGCGCCCGCTCCCGGCCGCTGCCGGCCCGCGCCCGTCGCGCCCCGAAACCCGCTCGCCACCGGCCTGCCCCGCGGGGCAGCATGCTCGGGTGATCGTCTCCCCGCCGTCCGATGCGGCGCTCGCCTGGGCCGCCGAAGCCGTGGGCGGCCGTCCCGGCTCAGCCTCGACCGTCCGCCGACTCGCCGGTGGCGCCCACGCCTCGACCCACCTGATCCGCACCGGCACCGGCGACCTGGTGCTGCGCCGCTTCCCCGCCGGGGACACCGCGGCCGTGCAGGAGGCCCTGGTCCTGCGGGCGCTCGACGGCCTGGACGGCTGGGCGCCGCGCCTGGTCGCCGCCGACCCGGACGGCAGCCGGACGGGCAGCCCGGCCGTACTGATCTCCCGGCTGCGCGGTCGCGCGGACATCACCCCGCGCGACCCGCACGCGGCCGCCGCCCTCCTCGGCGCCGCCCTCGCCCGGGTCCACGCCGTCCCGCTCTCCCGCCTCCCGGCCCTGCGCGACGCGATGGCGGCGCCGAGCACCGCTCAGCACCCCGCCCCGGACGCCGGGCCGGCCGGCCCTCCGGTCGCCGCCGGCCGGCACCGGCTGGCCGCGCAGCCGTCCGTCCTGACCCACTTCGACTTCTGGACCGGCAACGTCCTGTGGACCGGCCCCGAGCTGACCGGCGTCGTCGACTGGTCCGGCGCCTGCCGCGCCCCCCGCGGCTTCGACGTCGGCTGGTGCCGCCTGGACCTCGCCGTCCTGCACGGCCCGGACGTCGCCGACTCCTTCCTCGCCGCCTACCAGCGCGCGGCCGGCACCACCGTCGCCGACCTCGCCCTGTGGGACCTGTTCGCCCTGGCGAACTCCCACCGCTCCGTCGAGACGTGGCTCCCCAACTACCACGACCTCGGCCGGGTCGACCTGACCACCGCCGACCTCCGCGCCCGCCACACCGCCTGGACCACCCACCGCCTCGCCGCCCACTGACCACCCGATTCCCCCGCCGGCCGCGCCCCGTGCGATGCTCACCGCCGTGAACAGTCCTGAACCGCGCAATCCGATCGGCGCCCACGTCCCCGTGGCGGGACGCGGTCTGGCCGGCACCGGCCTGCCGTACGCGGCCGGGGTGGGCGCCGAGACGGTGCAGGTCTTCGTCGCCAATCCGCGCGGGTGGGCGACTCCGGCGGGCAACCGCGCGCAGGACGAGGCGTTCCGCACGGCGTGCGCCGAGCAGGGCATCCGCTCCTTCGTCCACGCGCCGTACCTGATCAACTTCGGTTCGGACTCGGCGGCGACCCGCGAACGGTCCGCGGAGTCGCTGCGGCACTCCCTGCACCGCTCCCACGCGATCGGCGCCGAGGGCACCGTGGTGCACACCGGTTCCGCGCTGTGCGGGACCCGCGCCGAGGCGCTGGCGATGGTCCGCGAGAGCGTGCTGCCGCTGCTCGACGAACTGGACGGGCTCGGCCCGGACGCCCCGCGCCTGCTGCTGGAGCCGACCGCGGGCCAGGGCAGTTCGCTCTGCTCGCGGATGGAGGACCTGGCGGCGTACGCCGAGGCGCTGGACCACCATCCCCTGCTCGGCGTCTGCCTGGACACCTGCCACGCCTTCGCCGCGGGTCACGACCTCGCCGCGCCGGGCGGTGTCGCGGCGATGCTGGACGCCCTGACCGACGCGGTCGGGCCCGGACGCCTGCGGCTGATCCACGCCAACGACTCGAAGGACGTCGCCGGAGCCCGCAAGGACCGCCACGAGAACATCGGCGCCGGCCACATCGGCAGGTCCGCGTTCCGGGAGCTCCTCGCCCACCCCGCCACCGCCGGTGTGCCCCTCGTCATCGAGACCCCGGACGGCCGTCACGACCCCGACCGGGTCGAGGGCGCCCTGCACGCCCGGGACATCGCCACCCTCAAGTCGCTCCGCGCGTAGCAGCCGGTACGGTCCCACCGCCTTCCCCGGAAGACGGTCGGCTTTCCGCCCGGGTTAGGCTCACGCCTGTGCTCCGCTCCCCCTGGCTGCGTCTCGCGCTGCTGTTCGTCGTCCTCGCCGCGGCGGCGGCCTCCCTGCTGCTCTGGGATCCCGCGCAGGTGCTGGCCGCCGCGACCGGCCCGTGGCGGATGCCGATCGCGCTGGCCGCGTACGGTTTCGGCACCGTCGCCTTCCTGCCGCGCCCGGCGCTGAACGCGGCGGCGGGCCTGCTGTTCGGCGCGGTGTGGGGGGTGCCGCTGGCGGTGGCGGGCTCGGTCCTGGCGGCTGCGGTGTCGTTCTGGCTGGGGCGCGGGCTGGGCCGGGACGCGCTGCGCCGGTTCCTGCGCGGCCGGGTGCTCACCGCGATCGACCGCGGTCTCACCGATCAGGGTTTCCGCAGCGTCCTGCTGATCCGGCTGTTCCCGGGGGCGCCGTTCCAGGCGGGCAACTTCGTCTGCGCGTTCTCCGGCGTGCGGTTCCTGCCGTACGTCGCCGCGACCGCGCTCGGCGTGATCCCGACCACGACCGCGCACGTGGTGGCGGGCGCGAGCGCGGGCCACCCCGGTTCGCCGGCGTTCCTGATCTCGTCCTCGGTGATCGTCGCGATGTTCCTGTTCAGCGGCTACTCGTTCTGGCGGGCCCGGCGCCGCAGCCGCACCGCCGCCACGGCGGCAACCACCACCGCACCGGCCGCACCGGCGTCGACGACGGCCTGACCCCCGACCGCTTCGTCGGCTCACCGCCGCACCGACGGACTCCACTCCCCGAGCGCCCGCAGCGCCACCGTGTTGACCGCCATCAGCACCGCCAGCACCACCGCCCAGGTGCCGTGCCCGCTCAGGGCGAGCGCCGCGACGGCGCCGCCCCACACCACCGCCTGGGTCAGGTACCACGCGGCCACCGCGTCGGGCACCGACCGCCTGGGCGCCGCGTAGCGCCCCCACAGCACCGCCGCGCCGACCGGCAGCGCCAGCGCGACGAGCACCCGCACCGCCGTCGGCCCGGGCACCGCGTACCCGCCGACCGCGAGGGCGGCGAGCGCCGCCAGTTCGAGCAGGAAACGTCCCACCAGGTTGGCCCCGGTCAGCACTCCTCGCACAGCTCCCCCTCGGTTCCCCGTCCGGGCGCCGGCCGGTCCCTCGCCGCCGGCGCCCGGACAGGATAGGGGCTCCCGGCAAATCCACTGGCAGGACGTCCGCCGCCTGCCCCAGACTGGCCGTCATGACCACGACGACGCAGCGCGTAGACCCTCCCCTGTCCGCCGACGAGACCACCATGCTGACCGGGTGGCTCGACTACCACCGCGCGACGCTCGCCCTCAAGTGCGAGGGCCTGACCGACGAGCAGCTCCGCGAACGCTCCACCCCGCCGTCCACGCTCTCCCTGCTCGGCCTGGTCCGGCACATGGCGGAGGTGGAGCAATTCTGGTTCCTGGCGATCCTCGACGGGCAGGACCTCGGCGAGGACGGCATCTACTGGACCCGCGAGGACGAGGACGGCGACTTCAACAACGTCGACACCGCCGACCCGGCCGCCGACTTCGCGGTGTGGCGGCAACAGATCGAGCTGGCCCGCGCGGCCGCCGCCGGCCTGCCGCTGGACACCGTGGGCAAGCGGGAGCGGCGCGGCGAGAAGGTTTCGCTGCGCTGGATCCTGGTGCACATGATCGAGGAGTACGCGCGCCACAACGGACACGCCGACCTGCTCCGCGAGCGGATCGACGGCGCCACCGGGGAGTGAACCCGTTACGTGATCGTTGACAGACAGTCAACTGCGGTCTGACCTCCACCGATATGGTCTACGCGCGCAACCGTCGGGCGACCAGCGGCGTCACAGGCTTTTGTCCGGACTTTCCGGTATTTCCTGCACGCCACGACCCGTCCGGCGGTCGCGAGCGGGCACCAGAGCGATGATCAGTGCGATACTCGGACAGTTCCAACAAGTGGATGACGTGTCAAAACGACCCGTCGCCCCGGGGGACCAGTACGGGACGAGACAGGGAGGCCGCGGCAATGGGAGCACTGCGCGACGAGCACCACAACGGATGGCTGATGCCCTCCGGCAGCTACCCGGCCGCCGTGTACGAGGATCAGTGGGACGGTGAGGACACTCTGCCGAGCGCCCAGCCCGCACCCGCCCGGATCGTCTCGCTGCGCCCGACCGGCTTCGAGGCCGCCCGCACCGTGGGCGAGCACATCCGCGCCGCGACCCCGGTGGTCATGGACCTCACCGAGATGGACGAGGCCGAGGCCAAGCGTATGGTCGACTTCGCGTCCGGCCTGATCTTCGGCACCCGCGGCAACATCGAGCGGATCGCCCGCCGGGTGTTCCTGCTCACCCCGGCGGACGTCGAGGTGATGGTGATCGACCGCCCGCTCGACGACTCCGGCTTCTACAACCAGAGCTGACCCGCCCTCACCACCCCCTGGCCGGGGGCCGCCTGACGCGGCGCCCGGCCTTCACGCACGCCCCGGCCCGCACGCCCGGCCGGCGCGCTACTCGACCGAGCGGCCCGCGACCAGCCCGTCCATCACCTGGTCCAGGCCCCAGCGGAACTGTTCCCCGGTGACGTGGCGCGCGACGGCCCCCGCGCTAGCGGCCGTCCTCGGGTACGCCCCGGCCGGCACCCCGCGCAGCGCCGCCCGCCGCCCTGTTCGCCCTCGGCCTGGTCGACCGAACGGTCCGCGAGCCGGTGGAGATGCGCTACGAGTTCGCCGAGCCGTTCGTGGTCGACAGCTCCCGCTTCACCGCCGAGCTCGGCGGCCGCGCCACTCCGCTCGGCGAGGCCCTCGACCGCACCCTGCACGACCACCGTACGACCACCGCACGGCGGCCGCCTGAGACTCGCGCCGATAAAATGAGACATGGGTGTCTCATCTGCCCTACACTGGTCTCATGGCTACTGACCGCGACTCGGTGCTGGAGGCCGCCGTCGGCGTGCTTTCGCGACGCCCGACCGCCCACCTCGACGAGATCGCCCGCGCGGCCGGCATCAGCCGTGCCACGCTGCACCGGATCTTCCCGGGCCGCGAGGCGCTGATCCGCGAGGTGGGCGCGCTCGGCCTGCGCCGTTTCGCCGCCGCCCTGGACACCGCCCGGATCGAGGAGGGCGACGCCCAGGAGGCCTTCCGCCGCCTGGTGGACGCGGTCGTGCCCGACGCCGCACTGTGCGCCTTCCTCGCCGGCGAGAACCAGCTCTACGACGACCAGGAGATCAACGATCTCTGGGAGTTCCAGGACGCCCGGGTCCGCGCGCTCTTCCTGCGCGGCCAGCAGCAGGGCGTCTTCCGGGTGGAGCTCTCGGCCGGCTGGCTCAGCGAGGCCTTCTTCGACCTCGTGGCCGGCATCGGCTGGGCCGTCCAGGACGGACGCCTCGCCCCGCGCGACAGCGCCTTCTCGCTCGCCGAGCTCTTCCTCGGCGGCAGCCTACGGAGACCCGATACACCATGAGCACCAACCTGCCCGTCACCAACCGCCGCTGGGCCGGCCTGGGCGTCCTCGTCCTCGCCGTCACCCTGGTCGCGGTCGACGCCACGGTGCTGTCCCTCGCCATCCCGTCCATCAGCGAGACCCTCCGCCCCAGCGGTACCCAGCTGCTGTGGATCGGCGACGTCTACTCCTTCGTCCTGGCCGGCCTGCTGGTCTCCATGGGCGCCCTCAGCGACCGGCTCGGCCGCAAGCGGGTGCTGCTGGTCGGCTCGGCCGCGTTCGGCGCGGCCTCGCTGCTCGCCGCGTACGCCCCGAGCCCGGGCTGGCTGATCCTGGCCCGCGCCCTGCTCGGCGTGGCCGGCGCGACGATCATGCCGTCCACCCTCTCCCTGATCCGCACGCTCTTCCCGGACGCCCGCGAGCGGGCCACCGCGATCGGCATCTGGGGCGCCGGCGCGACCGCCGGCGCGGCGCTCGGCCCGCTGGTCGGCGGCGTGCTGCTGGAGCACTTCTGGTGGGGCTCGGTCTTCCTGCTGAACCTGCCGGTGCTGGCCCTGCTGCTGGTGTTCGGCGCCTGGCTGCTGCCGGAGTCGCGCGACCCGCGGCCGGGCCGCTGGGACGTGCTGAGCGTGTTCCTCTCGATGGCCGGTGTGATCGGCGTGGTGTACGCGATCAAGGAGCTGGCCGCCGACGGCCTGTCCTCCTGGTCGTCCCCGCTGGTGCTGCTGCTCGGCGCGGGCGCGCTGCTCTGGTTCGTCCGCCGCCAGCTGCGGCTGGAGACCCCGCTGCTGGACGTCCGGCTGTTCACCGACCGGCGCTTCACCGCGGCCGTGGTGGCCTCGCTGACCGCGCTGATCGGCCTGTCCGGCGTGATCTTCTGCGTCTCGCAGTACCTGCAGCTGGTCCGCGGCTACGCCCCGCTCACCGCCGGCCTGGCCGAGATGCCGGCCTTCGTCGGCGCGGTGGTCGGCGGTCTGCTGACCGCCCGGCTGGCGCGGCGCGCGGGCAACCGGGCGGCGCTGGCCGGCGGCCTGTTCGCGATGGGCGCCGGCATCGCCCTGCTCGGCCTGGTCCGGCAGGACAGCGCGTACCTGCTGTTCGGCGCGTCCTTCCTGGTGGTGGGCACGGCCGAGGGCGTGGTCTACACGCTCGCCTCCGACCTGGTGCTGGGCTCCGCCCCGGCCGACAAGGCGGGCGCGGCCTCGGCCGTCTCGGAGACCGCGTACGAGCTGGGCACCGCGCTCGGCATCGCGCTGGTCGGCTCGGTGGTGACCGCCATCTACGCGGGCGGCTTCACCGTCCCGTCGGGCACCCCGGCCGAGACCGGCGAGCAGGCCCGGGAGTCGCTGGGCGGTGCGGTCGAGGCCGCCGGCGCCCTGCCCGGCCCGGTCGCCGACCAGCTGCTGGACGGCGCCCGGACGTCCTTCGTCCACGGCATGAACGTCGCCGCCTGGCTGGCCGCCGCCCTGCTGCTCGCCGCGGCCGCCCTCTGCTGGCGCTTCCTGCGCACCCCGAAGGCCCCGACCGCCCCGGCCCCCGCCGAGGACAGGCAGCTCGTCGCCTGACCCCTCCCCCTTCCGGCGCGGCGGGCGGCACACTGAACCCGTGCCGCCCACCGCGCCGCGAGCGTCCGTCAGGCGCGGTTCAGCGAGCGGCTGACGCCCGCCAGGACGGCGGTGGTGAGCACCCAGCCGGTGGCGATCAGCGCGTAGCCGACCCACTGGTGGTAGTCGGTCCAGTACCAGGCCGTGCGCTGCCCGAAACCGCCGATCGGCACGAGCAGGTCGAGCGTGTACACGAAGGAGCTGAACGGCGCCTGCCCGGCCTGCACCGGCGTCGGGTGCCCGTGCCGGAACAGCACGGTGCCGGCGGCGGTGAGCACCAGCAGCCACACCCCCGCCTGCCACGGCCGGTAGCCGTACCCGACGGTGGTGTCCAGCAGCCGCCCCCACGCCCGCCCGAGCGGCCCGAGGGTGCGCCGCCGCCTGCGCTGCTTGGCCAGCAGCACCCGCCGCGCGTCGTCGTCGTGCCCGATCTTCCGGTACCAGGCGGCGAGTTGCTCGTACGGCTGCGGCGCGTACCCGGGCAGTGCGGCCAGCCAGGCGAGGCGCCGCCCGACCGGGTCGCTCTCGCCGGACGGCCGGTGGATGGAGGTGTAGGTGAAGCCGTCCAACCGGGTGTCGGCGGGCCAGCTGTGTTCGTTGTCGTGCAGCACGGCGGCCTGCGCCTCCTCCAGGTCGACCGGCCCGGTGGGGGTGGCGGCGACGGTGAGCCGCAGGTCGCCGGCCTGCAGCCGGCCGGCGTGCAGCGCCCCGTCGAGTACGGCGCGGTCCAGGGAGAGCAGGCTGCGCACGCTCGCCCCGGGCAGCCGGACGGCGCCGCGGGCGACGAAGCCGTCGGCGAGGACCATGGTGGTGGCGCTGAGGTCGTCGCCGCTGAAGGCCTCCCGCCCGGGGTTGTCGATCACGGCCCGTTCCATGAACAGCCCGCCGTTGAACTGGGCGCCGACCAGCCGCAGTCCGCCGCGTGCGACGAACCCGTGCCGGGCGAAGAAGCCGCCGTCCAGCACCATGCCGCCGGCCCACAGCGCCCACACGTCCGTGCCCTCGGCGGGCCGTCCGCCGTCCAGGAACTCGCGGGCGGTGAGCCGGGCGCCGCTGAGCCGGAGTTCGCCGGTGACGTGCGCGCGGGTGAGGGTGAGCCGTCCGTCGATCACCGAGTTCTCGAAGAACAGGTTGCCGTCGACCTTGAGCAGCCAGCCGTCCAGCCCGGGGACGAGGCAGCCGATCAGCCCGGTGGAGCGCATCGACGCCCCGCGCAGCACCACCGGCTCCTCGAAGTGGCATCCGGTGAACGTGACCGCGTGCGCGACCGCGCCGTCACCGAGGTCCAGCGCCCCGGTGATCCGCGCCCCGGCCAGCCGCAGCGCCCCGGGGGCGTCCCCCAGCAGCAACTCCCGCAGCAGCCGGGCCGGTACGGTCCGCTCCTCGCCCCACCGGCCGCCGGCCCGGACGTCCTCGTCCGGGCCTTCGCGCAGGTCGATCACGGCCCCGGCAGCGAACGCCGCCCGCACCCGCTCCTCGACCGGCGCGGCCGCCGGACCCGTCGTACCCGCTGTCGTCCCCGTCGTCGGCAACGCCGCGCCTCCCCGTCGAGCTCCCCACCCTGACGGGGCACGATCCTAGGCGGCGCAGCGCGGCGCGCGCGGTGACCCGCCGCCTGAGCTCTTGCTCACATCGCGGCCCGAGCGTTCGACAGAGCCACCGCACGCCTGCTTACGTGGGTGGACGAACCGTTGTCCGCCCACCGCCCGGAGGAGGCACCGCCGTGCAGCTGTCGTACGCCCTCGTCACCGAGGAGGACTTCCCCGGCGGTCTGGCCTGCTCCGGCTGCCACCGGCCGATCGCGGCGGGGCAGCCGTACAGCGAGACCGTCGGCGGGATGCTCGGGGACACCCCGGTCGTCGAGCTGGTCTGCGTCTACTGCTGAGGGTCAGTTCACCGAGCGGAGGATGACGTCCTCGTAGTCGCCGGCGTCCGGGAGGGTGTCGGCCGCGAGGGCCTCCAGACCCGGCTCGGCGTCGGATTCAGAAGCGGAGGTGGCCAGGAGGCCGTCCAGTTCGGTCTGCTCGTCGATGACCCGTCCAGTGTGCGTGTCCATGCACCCATGATCCCTCCGATCGCCCGTCACGGCCCGGAACGGGGCCGTGGTGACGCCCGATCGGGTGTACGACGCGCCGGACCGGGGGTACCGGCAACGCCCTTGCGGCTGTACAGAAGTGGCAACCCGCCCGGAGACGACCCTAGCTTCGACCTGGCGGCCCCGACCGGGCCGCGTTCCCACGTCTCCGAAGCGAAGCGGGTCATCCGCCCATGACTGCACGACTCGCCCCGGCCGCGATGCTGGCCGCCGCACTGCTCACCATCCCCGCCGCACCGGCCCAGGCGGCCGGTCCAACCGTCCACCGCCTGCGGGCGGGCGTCACCCCGCAGGCCGTCCAGGCCGTGCTGGACGCCGCCCGCCCGGGCGACACCGTGGAACTCCCCGCCGGGACCGTGCCCGGCGGTCTGACCGTCTCCGTCGACCGGCTCACCCTGCGCGGCCAGGGCCCCGGCCGGACGGTGCTGCGCCCCGACACCGGCGCGACCGGCGCGTGCGCCGCCGCCGGGCACGGGCTGTGCGTCACGGGCCTGCCCGGCAGCCCGGTGCACGGCGTACGGATCGAGGCCCTGGCCGTCGAGGGCTTCACCAAGGACGGTCTGCACGCCTCGCAGACCGACGCCCTGACCGTCCGCGCCGTCGCCGCCCGGGCCAACGGCCAGCAGGGCGTCTCCACCGACGCGTCCACCGGCTCGCTGCTGACCGCCGTGGAGGCGAGCGGCAACGGCCAGGCGGGCATCTTCGTCGCCAACGCGGTGGACCACGAGGGCGGCGCCCTGGACACCGACGGCAGCGAGGTCTTCGGCAACCGGCTGACCGGCAACCGGATCGGCGTGGTGCTGCGCCGGGTCCGGAACATCACGGTCGAGGCCAACCTGATCGGCGACAACTGCGGCGGGGTGTTCGTGGTCGGCGACGAGGGCGTTCCCCGGGCCGGCGCGCTGACCGTGCGCGACAACACGGTGGACGCCAACAACCGCTACTGCGCGCCCAATCCGCGCCTGGACTTCATCCAGGGCACCGGCATCCTGCTGACCGGCACCGAGGACACCGTGGTGACCGGCAACCGGGTGACCGGCAACACCGGCGCCTCGCCGATGTCCGGCGGCATCGTGCTGTTCCACTCGCTGGTCGGCGCGCCCAACTCAGGTGCCACGGTGACCGGCAACCTGCTGAGCGGCAACGGTCCGGCCGACATCGCCGACCGCGACACCGGCTCCGGCAACCTGCTGGACGGCAACGTCTGCCGCACCTCCCTGCCCGCCGGCCACTGCTGACCGCCCAGCGCCGCACCCCGCCGTACCCCGACACGCCCGACACGCCCACGACCGAAGGAGGCCGCACCCCATGGCCACCGCCACCGCCCCCGACACCACCGCCGCCGCCCCGCCCTCGATGCTGCTGCGCGAGCTGGTCTTCGGCGCCGCCTGCGCGGGCGCCCTGCGCGCCGCCGCCCGCCTCGGGCTGCCCGACGCACTCGGCGAGCAGCCCGCCGCACCCGCCGAACTCGCCACCGCGCTCGGGGTCGAGGCCCGCCCGCTGGGCCGCCTGCTGCGCGCCCTGGCCAGCTACGGCGTCTTCACCGAGACCCCGGACGGCCGCTACGCGCACACCCCGCTCTCCCGGCTGCTGCGCGAGGACGAGCCGGGCAGCCTGCGGGCCATCGCGCTGTGGTGCACCGAGCCGTGGACCTGGCAGTCCTGGTCCCGCCTGGACGACGCGGTGCGCACCGGGCGCAGCGTCTTCACCGACACCTTCGGCAAGGAGTTCTTCCAGTACCTGCACGACGACGCCCCGGACTCGGCGGCCGTCTTCGACCGGGCGATGAGCCAGTCCAGCCGCCAGTCCGCCGAGGACCTGACCGCCTTCCTGGACCTGACCGGCGTCTCCTCGGTCGCGGACATCGGCGGCGGCCAGGGCCAGGTGCTGGCCAACCTGCTGGCCGCCCACCCGGGCCTGCACGGCACGCTCCTGGACCTGCCGCAGGTGGTCGCCCAGGCCGACGAACGGCTCCGCCCCGGAGGCGAGTTCGCCGACCGGGCGCGGCTGGTCCCGGGCGACTGCCGGGAGGACGTCCCGGTCGGGGCCGACCTCTACCTGATCAAGAACATCCTGGAGTGGGACGACGGTTCCACCCGCCGCACCCTGGCCAACGTGATCCGGGCGGCCCGGCCCGGCGCCCGGGTGGTGATCGTGGAGAACCTGGTCGACGACACCCCCTCGATGCGCTTCACCACCGCGATGGACCTGCTCCTGCTGCTGAACGTCGGCGGCGCCAAGCACACCACCGCCAGCATGACCGCGCTGATCGAGCAGTCCGGTCTGCGGCTGCACGCGGTCGAGCCGGTCAACCCGTACCTGCACGCCTTCGAGTGCACGGTCTGACCGACCGGGGCAACGCGAGAGGGGCCGCGCACGGCGCGGCCCCTCTCGCGTTGCCGCCTCACGCCTTCAGGTGCGCGAAGACGACCACGTTGGCGGTGTAGTCCTTGGCCTTGTGGTCGTAGACGCCGCCGCAGGTGATCAGGCGCAGCTGGGCGTCGGGGGTGTCGCCGTAGACCCGGTCGTCGGGGAAGGCGTTCTTGGCGAAGGTCTCCACGCTGTCGACGACGAAGGTGGCGGTCGTGCCGTCGGCCCGGGTGACGTCGACGGTGTTGCCCGTGACCAGCAGGCTCAGCAGCAGGAAGACCGCCGGCCCGCTCTTGGTGTCCACGTGGCCCGCCATCACGGCGCTGCCGGCCTCCCCGGGGGCGGCGCCGCCGCTGTACCAGCCGACCAGGTTGCGGTTGTCGACGGGCGGCGCGGCGAGCCGCCCGTCGGCCTCCAGGCCGAGCTGGCTGACGGGGGCGTCGACGGCGATCTGCGGGATCCGGATCCGGGTGGGCTGCGAGCGCGGCAGCGCGGGCGCCCGGGCCCCGCGGGCGGCTGCGGCGGACGGAGCGGCGGAGGCGGAGACGGAGGTGGACGCGGCCGGTGCGGAGGCTTCGTCGACCGGCTTGGCGTCCACCGAGTTGTAGAGGACCAGCACGCCGAGCGCGGCCGCGCCGAGGCCGAGGCGCAGCAGCTTTCCGCCGGGCTGGGGGGTGGGTGGGTTCATCGGTGGTGCGTGCCTTCCTCGGCGGAGACGCCCGGCCGGGCCGGCTGCCCGGGTGGGCGGCCGGCCCGGCGGGTGTCCCGGGGTGGTGACGGGTCAGAGCGCCAGGCCCGGCTTGGCGGCGGTCCGGCGGCGGCGCATCGCCAGCACCGAGACGCCGACCCCGCCGGCCAGCAGGACCGCGCCGGTCGCGGCGCCGCCGCCGGACAGCGCGAGGCCGCCGCCGCCGGTGTGCACGCCGCCGTGCGGCTTGTGGTGCTTGCTGTCGGAGCCCTTCGACCCGTGCTCGGACGTCGCGGAGCCCGAGGAGCTCGACGAGCCGGCGGCGGCCTCGGCCGCCGGTTCGGCGGCTGCGGGTTCCGCGGCGGACGGAGCGGCGGGGGCCGGAGCGGCGGGGGCGGCCTCGGCGGCCTTGGAGCCGCCGTCCCAGCCGCCGCCCTGGTGGCTGCCGGCATCGGGCGGGACGTCGGCGAGGGCTGCGGGGGCGCCGAGCAGGAGGGTGGCGGCAACGGCCGCGCCGGTCACGAGGGTGCGTGCAGAACGCATGGGGGTGGGAACCTTTCCGATGGCCGCGCGGGCCGGCCCGTTGCCGGCCCGTGGTGTCGCGGCGCCGTGGACCACGCTGCGCCCGCCGACCGGGTGCCGCGAGCCGGGTGCGGCATCCCGGGCGTCCTGCTGGGCCCTTCGGGTGCGGGGGGTCAACCCGGGCGCGTGCCCTGCCGATAGGGGGTCAGACGGCCGTTTCCTCGGCCATGGCGGCGACCAGTCCGGTGGTGTGCCGCCCGGCCCGGTAGCGCGGGTCGGCCAGGGTGCGGCGCAGGTACCCGGCGGTGGTGCGCACCCCCGGCCCGTCGATCCGGAACTCGGCGAGGGCGCGGTCGAGTCGGGCGACGGCCTGTTCACGGTCGGGTGCCCAGGCGATCGTCTTGGCGAGCAGCGAGTCGTAGTCGGGGCCGACCACCCAGCCGGGGTAGGCGTGGGTGTCGACCCGGACGAACGGGCCGCCGGGCGGGGTGAACTCGCTGAGCAGGCCGGGGGTGGGCACGAAGTCCCGCTCGGGGTCCTCGGCGTTCACCCGGGCCTCCACCGCGCTCCCCCGCACCACCACGTCCTGCTGCCCGTAGCCGAGCGGCTCGCCGGCCGCGATCCGCAGCTGCTCGCGCACCAGGTCGATGCCGGTCACCATCTCGGTGACCGGGTGCTCCACCTGGAGGCGGCAGTTGACCTCCATCAGGAAGAAGCCGCCGTCGGGCGCGAGGACGAACTCGAAGGTGCCGGCGCCGACGTAGCCGGCGGCGAGGGCGCCCTGCACGGCGGCCGCACAGATCCGGTCGCGCAGCGCGCGGGGCAGGTTGGGGGCCGGGGACTCCTCGATCAGCTTCTGGTGGCGGCGCTGCACCGAGCAGTCCCGCTCGCCGAGGTGGACGGCGTTGCCGTGGCGGTCGCACAGCACCTGGACCTCGATGTGCCGGGCGCCGTCGACGTACCGCTCCAGGTAGAGCCGGTCGTCGCCGAAGACGGCCCGGGCGTGGGCGCGGGTGTCCTGGAAGGCGGGGGCGAGCTGGTCGCCGTCGCGGACCACGGCCATGCCGCGTCCGCCGCCGCCGGCCACCGCCTTGAGGATCACGGGGTAGCCGACCCGGTCGGCGAGCTGCCGGGCCTCGGCGGGGCCGGTGACCACGCCGGTGGAGCCGGGCAGGACGGGCAGTCCGGCCTCGGCCATCAGTCGGCGGGCCATCGCCTTGTCGCCGAGCCGCTCCATGACGTGCGCGGGCGGGCCGATGAAGGTCAGGCCGTTGGCCTCGCAGACCTCGGCGAAGTCGGGGTCCTCGGAGAGGAAGCCGTACCCGGGGTGGACCGCCTCGGCGCCGGTGCTGAGCGCGGCCTCGATCAGTGCGGGGATGTTCAGGTAGCTCGACTTCGCGGCGGGCGGCCCGAGGTGGACGGCCCGGTCGGCGAGCCGGACCACCGCCGAGTCGCGGTCGGCGGTGGAGTACGCGGCGACGGTGCGGATGCCCAGTTCGCGACAGGTCCGGGCGACCCGGACGGCTATCTCGCCGCGGTTGGCGATCAGTACGGTGGTGAACACGTCGGCCCCTCAGGCGAGTCGGACGGCGATCAGCGGCTGCTGGAACTCCACCGGCGCGGCGTCGGGGGCGAGGATCTCGACCACGGTGCCGGCCGCGTCGGCCTCGACGGGGGTCATCATCTTCATGACCTCCAGCAGGCCGATCGGCTGTCCGGCCGCGACGGTGTCGCCGACCCGGACGTAGGGCGGGGAGCCGGGTTCGGGCGCGTGGTAGAAGGTGCCGATCATCGGTGCCTTCACCTGGTGCGGGCCGGCGGTCTCCGGCTCGGCGGCGGCGGGTGCTGCGGGGGCCTCCGCCACGACGCCGACGGCCGGGGAGGTGACCGGCTTCCAGTGGATCTCGACCGCCGTGCCGAGGTGTTCGAGGCGGATCCGGGCGGGCAGCTCGGGCCTGATCCGGGCCAGTTCGGCGATGCTCCGGCAGAGCGCGGTCAGGTCCGCGGTCGGCCCGGCGGTCAGGTCGGCGGGGTCGCCGGTGAGCTCGGTGGTCACGGCTGGCTCCTCTCGGCAGGTGCCTCGGCGGCGGCGCCGAAGGCGTGGAAGCGGTTCCTGCGGTCGGCGAGCAGCCGCTGCGGGTCCCAGGGGATGAGTTCGTGCAGGGCGCTGACCAGGGCGGCCTCCAGCAGTCCGGCGGCGGCCGCGTGGTCCTGGTGGGCGCCGTCGGGCGGTTCGGGGACGACGCCGTCGACCACGCCGAGGGCGAGCAGATCGCGGGCGTGCAGGCGCAGCGCGTCGGCGGCGGTGGGGGCGGCCTGCGGGTCCTTCCAGAGGATCGCGGCGCAGCCCTCGGGGCTGATCACCGAGTAGATGCCGTTGGCACTGACCAGGACGAGGTCGGCGACCGCGAGCGCCAGGGCGCCGCCGCTGCCGCCCTCGCCGATCAGCACGGCGACGATCGGCACGGGCAGCCGGGCCATCAGCCGCAGGTTCTCGGCGATGGCGGCGGCCTGGCCGCCCTCCTCGGCGTCGGGGCCGGGGTTGGCGCCGGGGGTGTCGATCAGGGTGACCACCGGCAGGCCGAGCTTGGCAGCCAGCCGCATCAGCCGGGCGGCCTTGCGGTAGCCGGAGGGCGCGGCCATGCCGAAGTTGCGGCGGCGGCGCTCGCCGAGGTCGGGGCCGCCCTTGTGGTGGCCGATCAGCATCACGGACGTACCGGCGACGCGTCCGGTGCCGGCGACGATGGCGGGGCAGTCCTCGCTGAGCCGGTCGCCGTGGAGTTCCTGGAAGTCGTCGACCAGCCGCCGGACGTAGTCCAGGGTGGTGGGGCGTTCGGGGTGGCGGGCGAGCCGGACGCCTTCCCAGGCGTCCCGGTCGGTCAGTTCGTCGGCGGCGCGCAGGATCGCCTCGGTGGATCCGGCCTCCGGCGCGCTCGGGGCGAGCGGCGGGCGCAGCCCCAGCAGCCGGCCGAGCACCGGGCGGACCCCGATCCGCGGGACGACGTCGTCGACCATGCCGTGCTCCAGCAGGAACTCCGCGGTCTGGAAGCCCTCCGGCAGCCGCTCCCCCGTGGTCTGTTCGATCACCCGCGGGCCGGCGAAGCCCATCCGGGCACCGGGCTCGGCGATGATCACGTCGGCCAGGGTGGCGAAGGAGGCGGCCACCCCGCCGTACGTCGGGTCGGTGATCACCGAGACCGTCAGGATGCCGGCCTCGTCGAGTTCGGCGAGCGCCTGGGCGGTCTTGGCCATCTGCATCAGGGAGAGCACGCCCTCCTGCATCCGGGCGCCGCCGGAGGCGGTGACCATGACCAGCGGGACGCGCCGGGCGAGGGCGGTGTGCGCGGCCTGGGTGATCAGCGCGCCGACGGCGCAGCCGAGGCTGCCGCCGAGGAAGCGGAAGTCCATCACGGCGACCACCGCGGGCTGGCCCTCGATCAGTCCGGCGGCGCACAGCACGGCCTCGCTGAGACCGGTGTCGGCGCGGGCCTCGTCCAGCCGCTCCGTGTAGGAGCGGCTGTCGACGAAGTCGAGCGGGTCGTGCACCGCGGCGGCACCGTCGAGCGGCTCGGCGGTGCCGGGGTCGAGCAGCTGCGCCAGCCGCTGCGGTGCGGTGAGCCGGCCGTGCCGGCCGCAGTCGGGGCAGACCCGCAGGTTCCTGACCCATCGTTTTCCGTAGACCAGGGCGGCGCAGCCCTCGCAGCGCACCCAGTCGGGTTCCTGCTCGTCTCGGTCCACGTCCACGTCGGGTCTCCATTCCTCGGGCGGTCGCGGGGCCGGTCAGTGACCGGTCCGCTCCCAGCGGTAGAACTCCCGGGCCATGGCGTCCTTGGGCGAGCGCCAGGTGGCCGGGTCGTACGCGTCGACGTAGACCGCGAGCCGGTCGCTGATCGAGCGGAACTCGGGGTGCGAGGCGTACCGGGCGACCTCCGGCCCGGCCGGGCGCTCGGACTCGATCAGGTGCAGGTAGACGTCGCCGAACTGGAACAGGCTGCGGCCGGTGACCCCGATCAGGTGCGGCAGCTCGCCGCGGTCGGAGTCGGCGAACACGTCCGCGATGTGGTCGGCGGTGTCGGGCTTCATCCGGGCGACGATCAGCGACCGGTGGGGGCCGGTCACGAAAGACCCGCCCGGTGTTCGACCTTGGCGCGGATCAGCTCCATCTGGACCTTGGAGTTCTGGTTGATCCGGTCGGTCATCCCGGCGTCGTCGATCGGCGCGGTGGGCTTCATCGCGAAGTCCTGGATCCAGCGCATGCTGGTGCCCTGCGGCACCTCCTCGTACTCCCAGCGGATCTCCATGAACTCGAACGGTCCGGGTTCGACCCGGCGGGCCCGGACGGTGAGCTTGTCGCGGTCGGCCTCGCGCTCGGAGACCCAGCTCCACACCTGGCCGTTCTCGTCGGGGTGCATGGTGAGCCGGAAGCGGACCAGCTGGCCCTGCCGGTCGATGACCTCGACGGAGGCGTACTCGCTGAACAGCTGCGGCCAGTTCTCCAGGTCGTTGGTGACGTCCCAGACCAGGTCGACGGGCGCGTTGATGACGATGGTGTTGTCGGTGTGTCCGGGCATCTCAGGCGCTCGCCTTCACGGTGGAGTTGACGGTCTGCAGGAACTCGGCGACCGGGCGGCCGAGCAGGTCGGAGCTGTCGATGGAGACGCCGTAGCGGTTCTCCAGGTCGGCGAGGACGCCGAGCACGCCCAGCGAGTCCACGCCGAGGTCGAGGAACATGCAGCCGGGGTCGGCCAGTTCCTCGGGGGTGACGGTGACGCCGGCCCGGGTCTTGATCAGGGTGGCGAGGTCGTCATGGGTGATCTCGGAACTCATCGGATTCCTCCAGTGGGTGAGGGTTTGTCAGGCCCGGCGCAGCACGAGGGCCGCGTTCGAACCCATCAGTCCGCGGCTGAGCACCAGGGCGGTGCGCGGCTCGGCGGAGCGGGCGTAGCCGGTGACCAGGTCGATCTCCGCCTCGCACGCGGTGGTGTTCGGGGTGGGCGGGATCAGGCCGTTCTCCAGGGCGAGCACGGCGGCGGCCACGTCGAGCGCGGGCGAGCCGCAGTGCGCGCGGCCGGTGCCGGCCTTGGGGGCGGTGACGGGGACTCGGCCGGCGTGCTCGCCGAGCGCGTCGGCGAGCGCGAGCGCCTCGGCCCGGTCGGCCTCGGGGACGCCGAGGGCGTCGGCGAAGACCACGTCGACCTCGTCGGGCGCGCAGCGCGCCTCGGCGAGCGCCCCGCGGATCGCCCGGGCCAGCCCCTCCCGGGACTCCGCCCAGCGCGCCGCGCCGGTGAAGGTGGCGCCGTGGCCGGCCAGGTGGGCCCGCACCCGGGCGCCGCGGTCGCGGGCGTGCCGCTCGTCCTCGACCACGAACATCGCGCCGCCCTCGGCGGGCACGAAGCCGGCCGCCGCCCGGTCGAAGGGCAGGTAGGCCCGTTCGGGGTCCTCGACGAGCGACAGGCCCGGGTAGCCGAGCTGGCACACCATCGAGTACGGGGCGATCGGCGCCTCCGCGGCGCCGGCCACCACCGCCTCGGTGCCCCGTCCGATCGCTCGGGCGGCGTGCGCCAGCGCGTCCAGGCCGCCCGCCTCGTCCGCGGCGACCACCCCGCAGGGGCCCTTGAAACCGCCGCGGATGGAGATCTGACCTGTGGAGGCCGCGTAGAACCAGGCGATCGACTGGTACGGGCCGACGTGGTGCGGCCCGTTGCCCCAGAGCTGCTGGAGCTCGCGCTGGCCGAACTCGCCGCCGCCGGAGCCGGCCGCGGTGACCACGCCGACGGTGAACGGGTCCTCCACCTCCAGGGCCGCCTCGTCGATGGCCAGCGCGGCGGCGGCCATCGCGAAGTGGGTGAAGCGGTCGGTCTGCACCAGGTACCGCTCCTCGACGAACGACCTGGCGTCGAAGCCGCGCACCAGCCCGGCGACCCGCAGCGGGAGCCGGTCGCAGCCCTCCCGGTCGATCGGGGTGAGGGCCGAGCGGCCCTCCCGGGTGGCCTTCCAGTAGTCGTCGGCGCCGATCCCGGTCGGGGCGATCACGCCGACGCCGGTGAGCACCGCGCTGCGTCCGTTCACGCCGCCACCCCCGTCCGGCTGAGCACCACGGCGGACTGGAAGCCGCCGAAGCCGCTGCCGACCGAGAGCACGTGCCGCAGCGGCACCTCCCGCGCGGTGCGCGGGACGTAGTCCAGGTCGCACTCCGGGTCGGGCTTCTCGTAGTTGGCGGTCGGCGGGACCACGCCGTGGTGCAGCGCCAGCGTGCAGGCGACCAGTTCGATCGCGCCGATGGCGCCCAGCGAGTGGCCGACCATCGACTTGATCGAGCTCATCGGGGTGCGCCGGGCGTGCTCGCCGAGCGAGCGCTTGACCGCGGCGGTCTCGTGCCGGTCGTTCTGCTTCGTGCCGGAGCCGTGGGCGTTGACGTAGTCCACGTCCTCGCCGTTGATCCGGGCGTGGGCCAGGGCCCGGTCGATCGCCTGCGACATCTCCAGGCCCTCCTGGGTGAGGCCGGTCATGTGGTAGGCGTTGCCGAAGGTGGCGAAGCCGCCGAGTTCGGCGTAGATCCGGGCCCCGCGCCGGCGGGCGTGCTCCAGCTCCTCCAGCACCAGGACGGCGCCGCCCTCGCCGAGCACGAAGCCGTCCCGGGAGGCGTCGAACGGCCGGGAGGCGTGCGCCGGGTCGTCGTTGCGCGCCGAGGTGGCCTTGATCGCGTCGAAGCAGGCGACCGTGATCGGGGAGATCGGCGAGTCGCTGGCACCGGCGATCACCACGTCCGCGCGGCCCTCCTCGACGGCCATCGCCGCGTAGCCGACCGCGTCCAGGCCGGAGGTGCACCCGGTGGAGACGGTCTGCACCGGGCCGCCCGTGCCGAACCGCTCGGCCACCGCCGCCGCCAGCGAGCTGGGCTGGAACGCCCGCTCCAGGTGCGGCCCGGCCGGGCGGTGGTCGACCGCCCAACGCGCCCCGTGCGAGGAGACCTTGACGTAGTCGTGCTCCAGCCGGGTGGTGCCGCCGACGGCGGTGCCGAGCGAGACGCCGATCCGCCACGGGTCCTCGGCCGCCAGGTCGATCCCGCTGTCGGCGACCGCCTCGGCGGCGGCCACCAGCGCGAACTGCACGTAGCGGTCGTGGGTGGCGCACTGCTCGGCGTCCAGGCCGTGCGCCGCCGGGTCGAAGTCGCACTCGGCGGCGATCCGGGAGCGGAAGCCCTCCGGGTCGAACAGGGTGATCCCCCGGGTGGCGGTGCGCCCGGCGGTGAGCAGCGCCCAGAACGAGGGGACGCCGACACCGCCGGGAGCGACCACGCCGATCCCGGTCACCGCGACCCGGCGCGTCACGACACCGCCCCGAGGGGTTCCGGCGGACCCGCCTGGGTGGCCTCCACCACGGTCTCCTCGGTGTCCACGTGCCCGAGCTCGGGGCGCGGCGCCAGCGGGCCGAGGTGGAAGACCAGCCGGGCCTGGGTGGCGCCGACGTTGCGGAAGCGGTGCCGCATCCCGATCGGGATCATCAGCCCCTGGTCGGGCCCCAGCCGCTGGGTCTTCCCGTCCAGGTCCACCTCCAGGTCGCCCTCGACCACGAGGACGAACTCCTCGGAGTACGGGTGGTAGTGCTCACCGATCCGGTCCCCCGGCTCGACGAGCGCCATCCCCATGAAGCCGCTGGTCGCGCCGACAGTCGTCGGGGTGAGCATGGCCCGCAGGTCACCGCCGCGGCGGCAGTTCGGGGGTGCGTCGTCGACGTGGACGACGCGTGGGATCTCCGTGGTCATGGAACGTCCTCTCGGGAAGGTGCGGGCTGGGGATGGGGGCTCCGGGACCGGAGCGGAGGGACGGATCAGGCGGTGGGCGAGACCCGGTCGGTGATCTGCGTCATCGCGCAGGCGGCCAGCAGGTGGCGCATCCCGTCCGCGCTGGGCAGCGGGTGCTCGGCGGGGACGTCGACCAGCTTGGCCAGCACCGTCGAGGCGCGCGGGCCGGCCAGGCCGAGCGCGGTCTGCGGGTCGTCCTGCGGCGAGCCGGTCAGGTCGACCAGGCGGACCACCCGGTCCTCGCGCTGGAACACGGTGGCCCGTACCAGCGGTGACGCCGGGTCGGCGACGGCCTGCTCGTCCTGCCGGGCGAGCAGCTCGGCGACGGCGGCGCCGCAGCCGGTCCGTACCGGGTAGTTGAACGCGAACCGGGCCGTGGCGCCCGTCGGTTCGGCCGACCGGGCGTGGTGGTGGACGGCGGGCAGCGCGGCCTTCATGAAGAAGTCGCGGGCGGCCAGCGGGTCGTTCAGGTCGCGGGCGACCTCCAGGTGGGGGTTGATCGCCTCCTCGACCGCGCGGACCTCCGGCTGCATCGCCACGTGCCGCAGCGCCGCCACCAGGTCGCCGACCACTTCCACCGAACGGACCACCCGGTTGCCGTCCATGAACAGCGTGGTGCGCACCAGCCGGGTCTCGGCGTCCACCTGGGCGTTCGGCGAGCGGTAGCCCGCCAGGATCCCGGCCACCTTCTGCTCGCTGCCCGGCTTCACGGTGAAGGTCAGCGCGTGCCGGATCACCCCGTCCGGGCCGGGACGGGGCGCCAGCGGCACCCCGGCGACCGTCTCGCCGGGCGCCAGCGGGCGGTGCCCGCTGTCCACGGCGAGCCGGCCGGAGGTCTCGCGCATCACGTTGAAGCGCAGCGAACGGGTGTCGCGCACGCAGCCGTGCAGCGGCTTGACCATCTCGCGGTGCTCCGGGCTGTCCACCCAGCTGAGGAACGGCGCGGCGCTCTCCCACTCGCTGGTGATCAGCCACCGGGACGGGTCCTCGATGGACTGGCACAGCTGGTCGGTGATGTGCCCCGGCACCGCGGAGACCTGGTACCTGAGCTGCTCGTAGGCGGCGAGGAAGCGGTCCTGGGCGCCGTCCTGCACGTCGCACAGCAGAACGACCCGCAGCCGGGCGGCGCGGGGGTCGGTGGAGTCGATGGTGGATTCGGACAACAGGGTCATGGAAGTTCCCGTCAAGGCTCGAACAGGGTCAGGTCGATCGTGGTGGCGAGTGCGGGACGGCGCGAGAGTTCGCATCCATCCGAGCGAAGCACCCTCTGTGTCCGTCCGACCGTGGGAATCCATCAGCGGACGGGGGCAGTCGAGTGCAACGGAGAGACCAGAACTGATGGACACACAGACCGCCGGCCGGGTGCCGGTGCTGATCGCGGGCGGCTCCCTGGTGGGCCTGTCCGCCTCGCTCTTCCTCGGCCGGCTCGGGGTGCCGCACCTCTTGGCGGAGCGGCACGCCGAGACCTCGCGTCACCCGCGCGGACGCGGCAACAACCTGCGGACCATGGAGCTCTTCCGGGTCGCCCGGGTGGAGGACGACATCCGCGCCGCCGCCTCGGTGCTCGCCGACAACCACGGCATCCTGCAGGCCGACACGCTGACCGGTGCGGAGCAGGAGTGGCTGTTCCGGGAGATCGACCCCGGTGGGGGCCTCGCCCGGTTCAGCCCGTCCGGATGGTGCCTGTGCAGCCAGAACGACCTCGAACCGGTCCTGCTG
Source organism: Kitasatospora terrestris (assembly GCF_039542905.1). Classification (NCBI taxonomy): domain Bacteria; kingdom Bacillati; phylum Actinomycetota; class Actinomycetes; order Kitasatosporales; family Streptomycetaceae; genus Kitasatospora; species Kitasatospora terrestris. The sequence continues at coordinate 7,460,682 of NZ_BAABIS010000001.1, read as the reverse complement.
CGGCACGCCCGGCAACGGGGTGACGTCCGCTTCGGGACGGAGCTGACCGGGTTCACGGTGGACTCCGAAGGAGTGGACTGCACGCTGTTGGACCGGGAGAGTGGCGCGGTGTCCACCGTTCGGGCGGACTACCTGGTCGCTGCGGACGGGCCGCGCAGCCCCGTCCGCACCGCGCTGGGCATCGCGCAGACCGGCCGCGGCGACCTGTTCCACAACATCAGCGTCACCTTCCGCGCCAAGCGGCTCGCCGACGCCGTCGGGGACCGGCTGTTCATCGCCTGCTACCTCACCGACCCGGCGGGCGCGGGCGCGCTGCTGCCCGTCGACAACCGCGAGCAGTGGGTGTTCCACCTGCCCTGGCACCCCGAGCGCGGCGAGACCGTCGAGGACTTCACCGACGAACGGTGCATCGCCCACATCCGCGCCGCCGCCGGCATCCCCGACCTCGAGGTGGAGATCACCGGACGCGCCCCCTGGCACGCCGCCGAACGGGTCGCCGAACGGTACTCCGCCGGACGGGTGTTCCTGGTCGGGGACGCCGCCCACGAAATGCCGCCGACCGGGGCGTTCGGTTCCAACACCGGCATCCAGGACGCGCACAACCTCGCCTGGAAGCTCGCCGCCGTCCTCGACGGCTGGGCCGGGCCGCGGCTCCTCGACACCTACGGGCCCGAGCGGCAGCCGGTCGCCGTCCACACCGCCGCACGGGCGGCCGAGCGCTCGGCGGAGCACAAGCACCCCGGCTTCGACGCCACGCCCGGCGGCGGGCGGCAGACCAACGTGCTCGCCGTCGCACTCGGGTACCGGTACGCGGCCGGCGCGCTCAGCGGAGCGGCCGCGGACGACCCGGTGATCCCCGAACGCTTCGCGCCCGACGGCTCGGTGGGCAGCCGGGCACCGCACGTCTGGCTCCGCCGGGGCGAGGAACGGCTCTCCACGCTCGACCTGTTCGAACGCGAGCCGGTCCTGCTCGCCACCGACCCCGCCTGGCGCGCCGCCGCGGCCACGGTCGCCGCCGAGACCGGCGTGCCGCTGCGCTGCCACGTCCTCGGCCCCGCCCCGGACGCCGACCTCCACCCCGAACCCGCAACCGGCCCCGCCGCAGGCGGTGTTCCGCCGGCGGCGGGCTCGGCGGGCGGCGACAGGGAAGGCAGCGGCCCTGCCGGGCACGCCGGAGCCGGGAGGCCGGGAGCCGCGGGCAACGTCGCAGGCGGCCACCTGGCTGCCCCGGTGGGCAGCGCCGCAGAGACTGCCGGCACCGCAAGGCACGCCGGAGGCGATGTTCCGCCTACGGCGGGCGCGGCGGCCGGCAGGGAAGGCAGCGGCCCTGCTGGCCACGCCGGAGCCGGAAGGCCGGGAGCCGCAGGCGGCCGCCTGGCTGCCCCGGTGGGCAGCGGTGCAGAGACTGTCGGCGGCGCCGGGGGTGGGACGCCGTCGGTGGGCGGGCGGCCTCCGGGGGCCGGGGCCGTCGTGGTGGGGTGGCCGGAGGGCTACGGGCTCGGTGCGGGCGGGGCGGTGCTGGTGCGCCCCGACGGGTTCGTGGCGTGGCGGGCCGCCGGGCCGGTGGCGGACCGGGCGGGGGCGTTGCGGGCCGCGGTGCGGGAGGTGTTCGCGCTCGCGTGACGGCATGGCGCGGCGGGCCGGCGACCTCGATCGGTCGCCGGCCCGCCGCGTCGGTTCAGGGCCGGGAGTCGGTGAGCGCGGTGGCCAGGGCCAGCAGCACCAGGCCGACGACCACCGCCAGGCTCAGCTGGAACGCCGCCGACCAGGAGCCGGTGACGCCGAGGCGGGCGAAGAAGACCGCGCCGACCGCCGCGATGCCGGCGGCGGAGCCGATCCGCTGCGCGGTCTGCAGGACGCCCGCCGCGCTGCCTGCCCGTTTCACCGGGACCTCTCCCAGGGTGAGCACCTGGTTGGGCGAGACCACCAGCCCGCTGCCGACACCGGCGAGCAGCAGCGGCCCGGCGGTCGCCCAGCCGACGTGCGGTCCGGACCAGAGGTGGACGGCGAGCGCGGCCAGGGCGAGGCCGACCGCCGAGAGGGCGAGGCCGCCGGCCACCAGCCGCCGCCCGTACCGGTGGACGACCCGCCCGCCGAGGTTCGACGCCACCGCCGAGGCCAGCGCGAACGGTGTGATCGCCAGGCCCGCGCCGAGCGCCGACCAGTGCTCGCCGTTCTGCAGGTACAGCGTGAAGACGAAGAACACGGCGGTGAACCCGGCGAAGTACACCAGCGAGACCAGCGAGCCGACGGTGAACGACCGGGCCCGGAACAGCTCGGGGTTGACCAGCGGTTCGCGGGTGCGGGCGTAGCGGCGCTCCCACCCGGCGAAGCCGGCCAGCAGCCCGGCGGCCGGCAGCAGGAGCAGCCAGGTGGACGCCCGGTGGACGTCCTCCACCAGCGGGAACAGCAGCAGCACGGTGCCGGTGCCGAGCAGCAGCACGCCGACCGGGTCGTAGTCCGGCCGGCGGCCGGTGCGCTGCGGCGGTGGCGGGAGCAGCCGGTGGGCGACGGGCAGGAGCGCCAGTCCGATCGGCAGGTTGACGTAGAACACCCAGCGCCAGCCCTCGTGCGCGCCGAAGAGGGCGATCAGCAGGCCGCCGAGCAGCGGTCCGACGGCGGTGGAGAAGCCGATGGTGGTGCCGAGCAGCCCGAACGCCCGGCCGCGTTCGGGTCCGCTGAACAGCTGTTGGATGAACCCGGAGACCTGCGGGACGAGCAGGCCGCCGGACAGGCCCTGCAGCAGGCGCGCGGCGACCAGCCAGGCCTCGTTCTGCGCGGCGCCGGCGAGGGCGCTGGTCGCGGTGAACAGGGCGAGCCCGGTGAGGAAGACCGGCCGTCGGCCGATCGCGTCGCCGAGCCGCCCGGCGGGCACCAGCACCAGTCCGAAGGCGAGTGAGTAGCCGGAGAGCACCCACTGCAGTCCGCTCTCGGACAGGTGCAGCCCGCCGCGCACGGACGGCAGGGCGACGTTGACGATCGACACGTCCAGCAGCGTCATGAAGCCGGCCACCAGGCAGACCGCCAGCGCCTGCCAGCGCCGGCGGTCTCCTGGTGCGGTGCGCTCAGCGGTCGGCAGCGGGGTCGCGCCGCTCACCGCCGGCTCAGGCGCCCGTGCGGGGGACGGCCAGGGTCAGCTGCTTGGCGTCGGCGGCGGCCGGCGGGGTGGCGCCGAGGTCGGTGACGGTGGCGACCACGATCCCGTCGATGCCGTCCAGCCAGTTGAAGGTCTTGGAGGAGACGATCACCTCCTGCGGGTGGGCGGTGCCGTCGCAGACCACCGTCGCGGGCGAGGTGCGGGTGCTGCCGAAGGCGACGTTGTCCTTGTCCTCGGGGTCGGTCTGCTCGACCGAGGTGTTCAGCGAGCGGGCGCCGTCCGGCGCGGAGCAGGTGTAGACGAGGTCGACCCTGACCCGCCCCGGGTACTTGCCGTCGATCGCCGCGCCCTTGATCTCGACCACCGTGGCGGACACGGGCGCCGGGCCGGAGGTGGGCGGGTCGTCCGTCGCGGTCGCCTGATTGACCGTCGCCACCACCGCGACGAGGGCGATCGCGCCGCCCAGGGCCTTGCCGAGCATGGGTCCTCCTCGGAACCGGGGGTATGCGACCGACTATCCGTCAGCCGCTCGCCTCCGGCGATCCGGGTGCGCCGAGCGGAGCACGCCCGTTCAGCGGTAGGGGAGTTCGATCTCGGCCCAGACGACCTTGCCCTCGCGGGTGGGGCGGGTGCCCCAGCGGTGCGCGAGCTCGCTGACCAGGTGGATGCCGCGGCCGCCCTCGTCCTCCTCCGCGGAGGCCCGCAGGCGGGGCGACTGCCCGCCGGCGTCCGCGACCTCCAGGGTGAGGGTGCGGTCGCGGAACAGCCGCAGCCGGCGCGGCGCGTCGGCGTGCAGCAGGGCGTTGGTGACCAGCTCGCTGACGACCAGTTCGGCGTAGTCGGTGAGCCCGGCCAGGCCCCACGCCTGGAGGGTGGTGCGGGTGAAGGCGCGGGCCTTCGCGGGCAGCGGGCCGTTGCCGGGCAGCTGCAGGGTGGCGATCCGGTCGGCGGGCACCGGCAGCACCCGCGCCATGATCATCGCGATGTCGTCGTCCGTGCCGTCGGTGACCAGGGCGCTCAGCACCGCGTCGCAGCTCTCCTCCAGGGTGCGGCCCCGGTCGGCGAGGGTGCGGGAGAGCAGTTGGATGCCGTCGTCCAGGTCGCGGCCGCGCCGCTCCACCAGCCCGTCGGTGTAGAGCGCGATCAGCGCGCCCGCGGGCAGGGTGAACTCCACGCTCTCGAACACCGCACCGCCCACGCCCAGCGGCAGCCCGGGCGGCAGCTCGACGATGTGCGGGGTGCCGTCCGGGTCGATCCGCACCGGCGGGAGGTGGCCGGCCGAGGCGATCGTGCAGGTGCGGTCCACCGGGTCGTACACCGCGCAGACGCAGGTCGCGAACTGGCCCTCGCCGATCGCCGACGCCGTCTCGTCGAGCCGGGTGAGCACCTGCTCGGGCGTCAGGTCCAGGGTCGCCAGGGTCCGCGCCACGGTGCGCAGCTGGCCCATGGTGGCGGCGGCCCGGATGCCGTGGCCCATCACGTCGCCCACCACCAGCGCCACCCGCCCGCAGGACAGCGGCACCACGTCGAACCAGTCGCCGCCGACCTCGCTGACCACGCTGGAGGGGATGTAGCGGTGGGCGATCTCCAGGCCCATGGTGCGGTGGATCTCCTGCGGGAGCAGGCTGCGCTGCAGGGTCAGCGCGGTCTCCCGCTCGCGGCGGTACAGGCGTGCGTTGTCGATCGCCAGCGCCGCGCGCGCCACCAGCTCCTCGGCGAGCGCCACGTCGGCGGCGGTGAACGCCTCCGGGTTGCGGGTGCGGACGAACTCAGCTCCGCCCAGCACCATGCCCCGGGCTATCACCGGCACCATCAGGTACGAGTGGATGCCGGCCTCGATGCCCGGCGCGACCCGGTCCGGCGAGGGCACCAGACCGCTCAGGACCTCCTCGTCCACGTACGGCTTCAGCAGCGGGCGGCCGCTGCGCAGGCACTGGGTGTAGATCCGCTTCGCGTCGTACTCGGCGCTCAGCCCGACCGCGTCCGCGACGTTGGTCAGCCCGGAGCCGTACGCCTCGCCGACGGCGACCGCGCGCAGCTGGACCGGGCGGTCCGGCTGGATCGGCGCGGGCTCCTCGCCGCGCAGCACCGGCTCCAGCAGGTCGACGGTGGCGAAGTCGGCGAACCGCGGGACGACCGCCTCGATCAGCTCCTCGGCGGTGCGCTTCAGGTCCAGCGTGGTGCCGATCCGGGCCGTGGCCGAGGCCAGCAGGGCGAGGCGCTCCTGCGCGCGGGAGGCGCGGGCCTCGGCGCGGAACCGCTCGGTCACGTCGATGATCGAGGAGCTGACGCCCAGCACCCGGCCGGTGGAGTCCTCCAGCCGGAAGTACGACGCCGACCAGGCGCGGTCGCGGCGCGGATCGCCCGGGGTGCGGCCGTGCGAACGGGCGTCCACGACGGGCCGGCCGGTCGCCAGCACCTGCCGCATCACGGCCTCGATCTCGGCGCTGTTCAGCCCCGGCAGCACGGCGCTTATCCGCCGGTTCAGGTGGTCGGCGATCGGCAGGCCGTTGATCCGCGCGAGCGCGTCGTTGAGGCGGACGAACCGCAGGTCGGTGTCGTACACCGCCAGGCCGATCGGCGACTGGGTGAAGAACCCGTCCAGGATCGCCAGGTCCGCCTCCACCTGGCGCAGCGACTCCACGTCCGAGGCGGTCGCCAGCAGCATCGGGCGCCCGCCCGGGCCGGCGATCGGGTAGGTGTGGAACTCCAGCTCGATCGCGTGGCCGTCGCGGTGGCGGACGGGGTAGACGCCCGACCAGCCGGGGCCCGACATGATCTCGGCGAAGAGGTTGAGCACGCCCTTGCGCTCGCCCTCCGGGACCAGGAAGCGCGCCACGTACGTGCCCACCACCTCGGCGGCGGGCCAGCCGGTGAGCGCCTCCGCCTCCTCGCTCCAGTGCAGCACCCGGCCGTCGTCCTGGACCAGGGCGGTGGCGAGCGGGACGAGGCGGTGGCCGGCCAGGCGCGCGGAAGCGGCGCCCGCCGCGTCGCGGCCGGGCGTCGATGCGGAGTGCTCGAAACCGTGCATGATCAGTCAATCACCCGCCCGGTTCCTTCCCACCGTGACCCGGCCCAATCCGGTTCCCACCCAGACTGCACGGCCCACCGCCGTCCGGCGACCCGCGGGACACGTCGGAGTGGCGGCCGAACGCCCGGCGGCCGACCCGCACGACGGCGACGGGAGCCCCCGGCGCCGCAGCCGCCGACCGGCGGGCCGCGGCGGGCTCCGGCCCGGTGTCAGCCGGTCGGGTGGAGGACGGACTCCAGGAGGGACGACCAGTGCTGGACGATGCCCTTGCGGCGGGGGGCGTCGTCGGTGAGGAGGTTGGCGAGGCCGAGGCCGCGGGCGAGGTCGAGGGTGGCCTGGACGGTCTCGCGCACGCCCGGGGTGGCCTCGTCCGCGCCGAGGAACTCCACGGCCGCCCGGTGGGCCTCGCGGCCGACGTGGTTCTCCAGGGTGACGATCCGCTCCCGCAGCGTCGCCTCGGTGGCGGCGGCCACCCACAGGTGGAGGGCGGCGCGGAACAGCGGCCCGGTGTACAGCCGGACGATCATCTCCACCACCGCCTCGGTCCGGGCCGGGCCGGCGGCCGGCAGCCCGTCCGCGTGCGCGCGGACGGCGGCCAGCCGCTCGGCGGCGACGTGCTCGACAGCCGCGGTGAACAGGTCCTCGCGGGTCGGGAAGTGGTGCTGCGCCGCGCCGCGGGTCACCCCGGCGCGCTCGGCGACGACGGCGACGGTGGAGCCGTTCCAGCCGAGTTCGGCCAGGCACTCCACGGCCGCCTCCAGCAGCCGGCGCCGGGTGGCGCGGCTGCGGTCCTGCTGGGGGGTGCGGGAGGCGGCGTGGGTGCTGGTCATCGGTGCTTCCTGCCGGTCGGTGCGGGTCGGGCCCGATCCTCTCAGACCGGCCGGGCGGCGCGGGCGCGCAGCTCCCGCCGGAGGATCTTCCCGCTGGCGGACTTGGGGACGGCGTCGAGGAACTCCACCGCGCGGACCTTCTTGTACGGGGCGACCTGCCGGGCGACGAACTCGATCACCTCCTGCTCGGCGAGATCGCAGCCGAAGGCGCGGACCACGTACGCCTTGGGCCGCTCCTCGCCGTCGGCGCCGACCTCGCCGACCACGGCGGCGTCGCTGATCTGCGGGTGGGTCAGCAGCAGGGCCTCGAGTTCGGCGGGGGCGACCTGGTAGCCCTTGTACTTGATGAGCTCCTTCACCCGGTCGACGACGTACAGGTAGCCGCGCTCGTCGACCCGGCCGACGTCGCCGGTGTGCAGCCAGCCGTCGGCGTCGATCATCGCGTCGGTCTCGCCGGGGCGGCCGAAGTAGCCCTTCATCACCTGGGGGCCGCGGAAGAGCAGTTCGCCGGCCTCGCCGACGCCGAGGTCGGTGCCGGGGTCGTCGAGGGAGACGATCCGCAGCTCGGTGGAGGCGATCATGCGGCCGACGGCGCCGGGCGGCGGGGCCGGGTCGTCCTTGGGGACGACGTGGGTGACGGGGCTGAGCTCGGTCATGCCATAGCCCTGGAGCAGGTGCGGCAGGCCGAGGCGGCGGGCGCAGGCCGCGGCGAGTTCGGCGTCCAGCGGGGCGGCGGCGCTGAGCACGTTGCGCACCGAGGAGAGGTCGTAGCGGTCGACCAGCGGGTGCTTGGCGAGGGCCAGGGCGATCGGCGGGGCGATGAAGACGCTCTCGATCCGGTGCTCCTGGATGGCGTTCAGGAACTGCTCCAGGTCGAAGCGCGGCAGCACGACCACGGTGGACCCGCAGCGCAGCGGCTGGTTGAGCAGCGCGGTGAGGCCGTAGATGTGGAAGAAGGGCAGGACGGCGAGGATCCGCTCGCCGGGGGCGGTGGTGTGCACCGCGGTGATCTGCGCCAGGTTGGTGGAGACGGAGCGGTGGGTGAGCATCACGCCCTTGGGCAGGCCGGTGGTGCCGCTGGAGTAGGGCAGCACGGCGATGTCGGTGCCCGGGTCGATGGCGGGCGCGGGCTCGGGGGCGGTGGAGGCCAGCAGGTCGGTGAGCGAGCGGTGGCCCTCCGCACTGTCGCAGACGAAGATCTCGGCGACGGGCGTGCCGTCCAGGGCCCCGGCGGCGGCGGTGGCGACCGGCAGGAAGGCTGCGATGGTGATGATCCAGCGGGCACCGGAGTCGCGGAGCTGGCCGGTGAGTTCGGCGGCGGTGCTGAGCGAGCTGACCGTGGTGACGGTGGCACCGGCCCGGGTGGCGCCGTAGAAGGCGGCCGGGTAGGCGACGGTGTTGGGGCTGAACAGCGCGACCACGTCGCCCGGGCGGACCCCCGCCTCGGCCAGGCCCGCGGCGATCCGGCGGCTGCCCGCGTCGAGTTCGGCGTAGCTGACGCTGCGGCCGGTGATGCCGTCGATCAGTGCCGGGGTGTCCGCGTGGGCGGCGGAGCCGCCGAGGACGGCGTCGTGGATCGGCAGGTCGAGCGGGGCGACGTCGGGGTAGTCGCTGCGGAACACCATGCGGGCCTCCTGGCCGGTCGGGCGGGGCGGTCCGCTCCAGGGTGACGTGCGGACCGCCGCGCCGACAGGGTTCTGTCATGAACTTCCGGTTGATCGACCCGTCGGTTCAGTAGGAGCGGGGCAGGCCGAGGGTGTGCTGGGCGACGTAGTTGAGGATCATCTCCCGGCTGACCGGGGCGATCCGGCCGACCCGGGTCGCGGTGATCAGGGCCGCCAGACCGTACTCCTGGGTCAGGCCGTTGCCGCCGAGGGTGTGCACGGCCTGGTCGACCGCGCGGCAGGAGGCCTCCCCCGCCGCGTACTTGGCCATGTTGGCGGCCTCCCCGGCGGCCAGGTCGTCCCCGGCGTCGTAGAGCAGGGCGGCCTTGCGCATCATCAACCGGGCCAGCTCCACCTCCACCGCGCACTGGGCGAGCGGGTGGGCGATGCCCTGGTGGGCGCCGATCGGGCGGTCCCAGACCGTCCGGGTCTTCGCGTACTCCACCGCGGTGTCCAGGGCGTGCCGGGCGATGCCGAGGGTGAACGCGGCGGTCATGATGCGCTCGGGGTTGAGACCGGCGAAGAGCTGCAGCAGGCCGGCGTCCTCGTCGCCGACCAGTGCCTCGGCGGGGAGCCGGACGTCGTCCAGGAAGACCTGGAACTGCTTCTCCGGGGCGGTGAGTTCCATCGGGATCGGGGTGTACTCGAAGCCCGGGGTGTCGCGCGGGACGACGAACAGCGCGGGCTTCAGCCGGCCGGTCCTGGCGTCCTCGGTGCGGCCGACGAAGAGCACGGCGTCGGCGTGGTCGATGCCGGAGACGAACACCTTGCGGCCGGAGAGCAGCCAGTCGTCGCCGTCGCGGCGGGCGACGGTGGAGATCCGGTGCGAGTTCGAGCCGGCGTCGGGTTCGGTGATGCCGAAGGCCATCCGGCGGCTGCCGTCGGCCAGGCCCGGCAGCCACTGGCGCTTCTGCTCCTCGGTGCCGAAGCGGGCGATCACCGTGCCGCAGATCGCCGGGCTGACGATCAGCATCAGCAGCGGACAGCCGGCCGCGCCCAACTCCTCGAGCACGATCGACAGTTCGGTCACTCCGGCACCACCGCCGCCGTACTCGGCGGGCAGGTTGACGCCGAGGTACCCCAGCTTCGCCGCCTCGGTCCAGAGTTCGTCCACGGGTTGGCCGGCCCGGGCCTTCGCCCGGAAGTAGGCGGGGCCGTAGCGGCGGGCCAGGTCGCCGACGGCGCGGCGGAGGGTCTGCTGTTCGTCCGATTCCAGGAGGACGTGCGCGGTCACGGTGCGGGTCCTTTCGGCGAGGGTGTTCGGGCGTGCGCGTGCGGGTGGTCCACGTGCGGTGGCGCTCGGGCGTGCGGGTGCGGTGGCGTGCGGGTGCGGTGGCGTGGGGGCGCGCTCAGGCGTGCGGGGTGATCACGGCGAGGGCCGTGCCGGGAGCGACCTGGTCGCCGGGGTTGGCGTGCAGCGCGGTGAGCAGGCCGTCGGCGGGGGCGGTGATGCGGTGCTCCATCTTCATCGCCTCCAGCCAGAGCAGCGGCTGGCCCGCGGTGACGGTGTCGCCGGGCTTGGCGGCGACCCGGACGACGGTGCCGGGCATCGGCGCGACCAGCGTGCCGGGGGCGAGCTGCTCGGCCGGGTCGGGGAAGCGGTCGAGCGCGGTCAGCACCGTGGCGCCGGCCGGCCCGTCCACGTACACCCGCCGGTCGTGGCGGGCGACGTGGTGGGTGCGGCGGACGCCCGCGACCAGCAGGGTGACCCGGTCCGGCGCGGAGTCGAGCAGGACGGTGCCCGGGTGGCCCTCGGCGCGCAGCCCGTCCCGGATGATCCGGTAGCGGACCTCCAGCTCCTCGCCGTCGGCGGCCAGGTAGCGCTTGGACTGCGGCTGGGAGGGCAGGTTGCGCCAGCCGGAGGGCAGTGCGGTGCGGCGCTCGGCGGCGTCCGCGAGCGCGGCGGCGAGCGCCGCCTCGCCGGCCGCCCCGGGCGCCTTTCCGGTCAGGTCGGCGGCGTGCTCGGTCAGGAAGCCGGTGTGCAGGTGCTCGGCGAGGAAGGCCGGGTGGCGCAGCGCGTCGACCAGCAACTGCCGGTTGGTGGCCGGGCCGTGGATCCGGGCGCGGGCGAGCGCGTCGGCGAGCCGGCGGGCGGCGGCGGCCCGGGTGGGTGCCCAGGCGATCACCTTGGCGAGCATCGCGTCGTAGTGGACGGTGATCTCGTCGCCCGCGCCGCAGCCCGCGTCCAGGCGCAGCCCGCGGCCTTCGAACTCCTGGTGCGGGAGCGTGAGTTCGAGGCGGTGCAGGGTGCCGGTGGCGGGCTGCCAGTCGCGTCGCGGGTCCTCGGCGTAGAGCCGGGCCTCGATCGCGCAGCCGGTGGCGGCGGGCGGTTCGGCGGGCAGCGTCCCGCCCTCGGCGACCTGGAGCTGGAGGGCGACCAGGTCGAGTCCGGTGACCGCCTCGGTGACCGGGTGCTCGACCTGCAGCCGGGTGTTCATCTCCAGGAAGAAGAACCGCCCGTCCGGGGCGAGCAGGAACTCGGCCGTCCCGGCGCCGACGTAGCCGATCGCCCGGGCGGCGGAGACCGCGGCGGCGTGCAGTTCGGCGCGCAGCGCGTCCGGCAGGCCGGGGGCGGGCGCCTCCTCGATCACCTTCTGGTGGCGGCGCTGCAGCGAGCAGTCGCGGTCGCCGACGGCGAGCACGGTGCCGTGGGTGTCGGCCATCAGCTGGACCTCGACGTGCCGCCCGGCGGGCAGGTACGGCTCGCAGAACACCTCGTCGGAGCCGAACGCGCCGAGCGCCTCCGCCCGGGCCGCGGCCAGCGCCTGCGGCAGCTCGGCCAGGTCGCGCACCACCCGCATGCCCCGGCCGCCGCCGCCCGCCGCCGCCTTGACCAGCAGCGGCAGGTCCGCCTCGGTCGGTTCGGCGCCGACGCTCAGCACCGGGACGCCGGCCGCCGCCATCAGCCGCTTGGCGCCGGTCTTGGAGCCCATCGCCTCGATCGCCGCGGCGGGCGGGCCGATCCAGCGCAGGCCGGCGGCCTCCACGGCGCGGGCGAAGTCGGCGTTCTCGGAGAGGAATCCGTACCCCGGGTGCACGGCGTCCGCGCCCGCCGCGCGGGCCGCGGCGACCAGCAGGTCGGCGCGCAGGTAGGTGTCGGCCGGTGCCGCGCCGGGCAGCCGGACGGCGGTGTCGGCCTCCCGGACGTGCGGCGCGCCGGCGTCCGGGTCGGAGTACACCGCGACGGTGGCGATGCCCAGGTCGCGGCAGGTGCGGAAGATCCGGCGGGCGATCTCGCCCCGGTTGGCGACCAGCAGAGAGGTGATCATCGGGTTGCAGTCCTCACGTCCTCGGCGTCCTGGGTCCTTCTCGGCGTCGCTCGCGGCGCACCTCACGGCGTACATCACGGCGTCGCCGGCGTCGTCGCTCGCGTCGTCACATCCGGAAGACGCCGTAGCCGCGCGCGCCCTCCACCGGGGCGCTGTGGATCGCGGACAGGCACAGGCCCAGCACCGTGCGGGTGTCCCGGGGGTCGATCACCCCGTCGTCGTACAGCCGGCCGGAGAGGAAGACCGGCAGCGACTCGGCCTCGATCTGCTGCTCGACCATGGCGCGGATCGCCGCGTCCGCGTCCTCGTCGTACGGCTGCCCCTTCGCCGCCGCCGACTGCCGGGCCACGATCGACAGCACCCCGGCGAGCTGCTGCGGGCCCATCACGGCCGACTTGGCGCTCGGCCAGGCGAACAGGAACCGCGGGTCGTACGCCCGGCCGCACATGCCGTAGTGCCCGGCGCCGTAGGAGGCCCCCATCAGCACCGAGACGTGCGGGACGCGGCTGTTCGCCACCGCGTTGATCATCATCGCGCCGTGCTTGATGATGCCGCCCTGCTCGTACGCCTGCCCGACCATGTAGCCGGTGGTGTTGTGCAGGAAGAGCAGCGGGACGTCCCGCTGGTTGGCGAGCTGGATGAACTGGGCGGCCTTCTGCGACTCCTCGCTGAACAGCACGCCCTGGGCGTTCGCCAGGATGCCCACCGGGTAGCCGTGGACCGAGGCCCAGCCGGTCGCCAGGCTCGTGCCGTACAGCGGCTTGAACTCGTCGAAGTCCGAGCCGTCGACCACCCGGGCGATCACCTCGCGCGGGTCGAACGGGACCTTCAGGTCACCGGGGACGACGCCGAGCAGCTCGTCCTCGTCGTACTTCGGGGTGAGCGGCGAACGCTCGGGCTCGGGGCCGGACTTGCGCCAGTTCAGCCGGCGGACGATCCGGCGGGCCAGGCGGCAGGCGTCCGGCTCGTCCAGCGCGAAGTGGTCGGCCAGCCCGGAGGTGCGGGCGTGCATCTCGGCGCCGCCCAACTCCTCGTCGTCCGCGTCCTCGCCGGTCGCCATCTTCACCAGGGGCGGCCCGCCGAGGAAGACCTTGGCCCGCTCCTTGACCATCACCGTGTGGTCGGACATGCCCGGCACGTACGCGCCGCCCGCCGTCGAGTTGCCGAACACCACGGCCACGGTGGGGATTCCGGCCGCGGAGAGCCGGGTCAGGTCGCGGAACAGCGCGCCGCCCGGGATGAAGATCTCCTTCTGGCTGGGCAGGTCCGCGCCGCCCGACTCCACCAGGTTGACCAGCGGCAGCCGGTTGCGCAGTGCGATCTCGTTGGCCCGCAGCGCCTTGCGCAGCGTCCACGGGTTGCTGGCGCCGCCGCGGACCGTCGGGTCGTTGGCGGTGATCACGCACTCGGTGCCCTCGATCACCCCGATCCCGGTGACCAGCGCGGCGCCCACCGGGTAGTCGCTGCCCCACGCCGCCAGCGGGGAGAGCTCCAGGAACGGCGAGTCCGGGTCGATCAGCAGCTCGATCCGTTCGCGCGGCAGCAGCTTGCCCCGCTTGCGGTGGCGCTCCACGTACTTGGGGCCGCCGCCGGCCAGCGCCTTGGCGTGCTCGGCGTCCAGCTCGGTCAGCCGCTCCAGCATCGCGGCGCGGTTGGCCGCGTACTCGGGCGCGGCGGTGTCCAGTCGGGTGGGCAGCACGGTCACAGCAGCACCTCCGGGATGTCCAGGTGGCGGGAGCGCAGCCACTCCCCCAGCGCCTTGGCCTGCGGGTCGAAACGGGCCTGCGCGGCGACGCCCTCGCCGAGCAGGCCGGCGACGGTGAAGTTCACCGCGCGGAGGTTCGGGAGCAGATGGCGTTCGATGTCCAAGTCGGCGGTCTCCGGGAGGAGTCGGCGGAGCAGGTCGGTGGTCAGGGTGTGCGCGAGCCAGCGCCACGCCTCGTCGGTCCGCACCCAGACGCCGAGGTTGGCGTCGCCGCCCTTGTCGCCGCTGCGCGCCCCGGCGACCGCGCCGAGCGGGCCCCGACGGGTGGCCGACTCGGGCAGCGGGGGCGGGAGTTCGGGGTGCGGGTGGTGCCCGCGCCCGGCGGGGTCGCCGGCGGCCGACCGCGGTTCGGCTGCCGACGGCGGGGCGACGGTCGACGGCGGGGCGACGGGCAGCCGCGTGCCGTCGGGCAGGACGGCGGTGTGCTCGACGTCCTTCTGGTCGACGTACACCGCCTCGAACACGCCGTACGGGCTGCCCGGCCCGGGCGGTGCGGTGAGGTGGAAGCCCGGGTAGCCGGCCAGGGCGAGCTCCACGGCGGCGGCGGAGAGCGCGCGGCCGACCCGGCGCTCCTCCGGGTCGCGGACGGTCAGCCGCAGCAGGGCGGCGGCCGTCTCCTCGGTGTCGGCGTCCGGGTGGTCGGTGCGGGCGAGGCTCCAGCGGACCTCGGCCGGTGGGTCGGCGGCGATCGCATCGTTGATCTGTCGCTTCGTCAACTCGGCTTTGGCGTCGATGTCCAGGCCGGTGAGGACGAACACCACCTCGTTGCGGTAACCGGCCAGCCGGTTCAGGCCGACCTTGAGCGCGGGCGGCGGTGCCTCGCCGCGCACCCCGTCGATCCGGACCCGGTCCGGGCCCTCCTCGGTCAGCCGGGCGGTGTCCAGCCGGGCGGTGACGTCCGGGTTGAGGTAGCGCGGACCGGCGGTCTCGTACAGGAGCTGGGCGGTCACGGTGCCGGTGGTGACGGCGCCGCCGGTGCCCGGGTGCTTGGTGATCACGCTGCTGCCGTCCGCGTGCAGCTCCGCGATCGGGAAGCCCGGCCGGAGGACGTCGTGCTCACGGAAGAACGCGTAGTTGCCGCCGGTCGCCTGCGCCCCGCACTCCAGCACGTGGCCCGCCACCACCGCCCCGGCGAGCGCGTCGAGGTCGTTCGGGCCCCAGCCGAAGTGCGCGATCCCCGGGCCGACCACCAGCGCCGCGTCGGTGACCCGGCCGGTGACCACCACGTCCGCCCCGGCCCGCAGGCACGCCGCGATGCCCTGGGCACCGAGGTAGGCGTTGGCCGCGAGCAGACCCGGCCCGGTGGGCGGGAGTTCGGCGCGTCGGGGCAGCAGGTCGTCGCCGGCGACGTGCGCGACCCGGGCCGCCAGGCCCTGCCGGTCCGCGAGCTCGCGCAGCGCGGCGGCCAGGCCGGCGGGGTTCAGGCCGCCCGCGTTGACGACGATCCGCACCCCGCGGTCCAGCGCCAGCGCGAGGCACTCCTCGGCCTGCCGCAGGAAGGTCTTCGCATAGCCGAGCCGCGGGTCCTTCAACCGGTCCCGGGCCAGGATCAGCATGGTCAACTCGGCCAGGTAGTCGCCGGTCAGGACGTCCAGCGGCCCACCGGTCAGCATCTCCCGGAACGCCCCGAACCGGTCCCCGTAGAACCCGGACGCATTGCCGATCCGCAACACCGCGCGCCTCCCCTTCGACCGCCTTCGAGGCAGCAGCCTGGCAGCGCACGGGAAACAAATCAAGCATGCATGCTTGTTTTTCTCCCGGACGATCGCCCGCCTCCCGAAGCCGGCCTCACCGTCCGTCCGCGGGTGATCCGGCGGATGCGCTGCCGACCCGCCAAGGGCCGTGGCCGGTGGGTCGGTCCGGCAGCCAGTGCAGCTCGTGTGCCAGGGCCTTGGCGACGGCACGGACACGGCGGTGCAGTGGCGACTGCTCGCTCGGGAGGACCAGGTGGTACGTCAGGCTGGGCGCGCCCCGCAGCGGTCGCCAGGTGAGACCGGCCGGCTGCGCCGTGGCCGCGGCTTCTCCGGCCGGGGCGAGGGTGACCCCGTCGCGCAGGTCGCGCTGGGACATGTCGAAGGAGACTGCGGGCGTGTGGAATCGGGGGTGCGGTCGGACGTCCCGGAACAGCGCGGACAGCTGGTCGTGGACCACGGGGTTGGCCGCGCGGTCCGGAAGTCGCAGCGGATACCCGGCCGCCTCGGCGATCTCGATCTCCGGGTGGTCGGCCAGCGGATGGTGCTGCGCCAGCTGGACCCCGATGCGCGCACGGCGCAGCAGGAACCGGCGCACGCCGCGGCCCGGCTGTTCACCGCGGGTGATCCCGGCATCGATGCGGCCGTCGGCGACCGCGGCGGAGATCTCCGGTGTCGCCATCGGGGCCGCGCCGACCTCGAGTCCGCGGTTGCCGCGCATCAGCCTGTCCACCAGGGCGGGTGCCGTCTCGGCCCCGGCGCTGAGGCTGTGTCCGATGCGCAGCGCGACCGGTCCACCGGCCGCCGCGCTCCGGGCCGCGTCCCACGCCCGGTCGAGCGCCGCCAGCGCGGGCGGCGCGGACTCCGCCAGAGCCGCACCGGCCGTGGTCAACGCGACGGTGCGCGTGTTGCGGACCAGCAGGGCCGTACCGAGTTCCGCCTCCAATCGGCGCATCCGGGCGCTGAGTGCGGGCTGTGCGACACCGATCCGGGCGGCCGCGCGGGTGAAGTTCAACTCCTGTGCCAGCACCAGGAAGTACCGCAGGCTCACCGTATCCGGCGCCACACGCCCTCCCCGCCGATTGATAACGATCCGTTCTGAGCCTATCCCGGACCGGTCTTTCCCCCGGCCGCACATCGAGCCCTAACCTGCGCATGCCGGGATCGATCCGAGTGCCGGTCCGAGGCCGGACGTGTCCGGCCGAACACGGGAGGTTTCCCATGGCCAAGGGCTACTGGGCGAGTGTCTACCCCGCCGCTTCCGACCCGGAGGGGCTGGCTGCCTACAGCAGGCTGGCGGGTCCGGCTGTCCGGGCCGCGGGCGGGCGGACCCTCTCCCGTGACGGTCGAGTCGTCGCCCACGAGGCCGGAACCACCCAACGCGTCGTCCTGATCGAGTTCGACAGCTTCGAACAGGCCGTCGCGGCGTACGAGAGCGAGGCGTACCAGGAGGCGCTGGTGGCCCTCCCCGACGGCTTCGAGCGCGACTTCCGCATCGTCGAAGGCGTCGACTGACCGGCCGACCCGCGCCGGCGGAACGCGGACGGGGGCGGCCGAGGGGGTCAGAGCCGGCGGAGCCGGAGGACGGCGGTGCGCATCGGCAGGGTGAACCCGCCGACGGCGGTCTCCGGGCGGCTCGCGAGGTAGCCGCGGATCCGGTCGAGCGCGGCCTCCCGATCGGCGTCCGGCATGACGAGCATGCCGGCGCGGGTCGCGAGGGTGGCGGCGAGGGAGTCGGCGGTGCGCGGCTGGCCGTGCGCGAACTCGGCCCGCTCCGGGGAGCCGAAGCGGACGTCGGCGCCGACCTCGGGGAGGTGCATGCCGGCCGTGGCGGCGCGCCACTCGGCGGGCGTGTCGCGCGGGCCGATGGCGGCGGTGCCGGCGATCCGGGCGAGCCCGGCGACCCACTCCACGTCGTCGTCCAGCACGTTCCACAGGCCCGCCAGGACACCGCCCGGCGCGAGCACCCGGGCGATCTCGGGCCCGGCGAGCGCCATGTCGAACCAGTGCATGGCGTTGCCGGCCAGGACCGCGTCGACGGATCCGTCGGGCAGCGGGACGCTCTCCGCGCTCCCCGGCAGGGCACGGACGCCCGGCAGCCCGCCCCGCAGTTCGGCGAGCATCGCCGGATCGGGCTCGACCGCGACGACCTCCGCTCCCGCGGCGAGCAGGGTGGCGGTCAGCTTGCCGGTGCCCGCGCCGAGGTCGAGGACGCGCGGGCCGGGCGCGGGTTCGAGGGCCCAGCGCACCGCGGCCCGCGCGTAGTCCGGGCGGTGCTCCGCGTACGCAACCGCCGCGCCGCCGAAGGACGATGCGTGCCGTGACCGTTCGCCGTGGTCCATCCGGTCACGCTAGCCGCGACAGCGGGCCCGGACAAGCAAGCGGACGGCCGGTCAGCTCCTCGGGAGGCCGACGTCGACCAGTCCGGCGGCCCGGTCCGGGTCCTGCTCGGCGCGGGCGAGCAGGGCTTCGACGTCCCAGGCGAGGTCGTCGGGAAGGCTGAGGGTGAGGCCCTGGTCGAAGCGGTCCACGGTGAGCCCGATGTCCAGGTCGGGGCGGATCCGGTCGAGGGTGGTGAGCAGTTGCCAGGCGGCGGCCAGGAGCTGCTCCTGGACGGACGGGTCGCAGGCGCGGAGGGCCTCGGTGACGCCGGGGTCGGCGGGGTCGTACTGCCGCAGCGCGGGCAGGAGTTCGGGGGCGCCGAGGATCCGGGCGGCGGTGAAGGTGAGGACGTGCGCCCCGTCCTCGTCCCGCAGCAGCTCGGCGAGGAGCGGGACGGCGTCCGGGTCGCGGCGGCGGGCCAGGCCGCGGACGGCCTCCTCGCGGGTCTCCCGGTGCGGGTCGGTGAGGCGGCCGCGGAGGGCCGCACGGACGGCCGGGCCGTCCACCGGGAGCTGGAAGCCGAGGGTGAAGGCGGCCCAGTTGCGGACGTCCGGCACCTCGTCCCCGGTCAGGGCGGTCAGCGCGGCGACGACCGGTTCGACGGGCGGGCAGGTGCCGAGCGCGACGGCGGTCTCCTGGCGGACGCCGGCGTCCGGGTGGGCGGCGAGGGCGCAGAGGACGGAGGTGGCGCGCGCGTCCTCGGTGCGGCCCAGGGCGCGGGCCAGGTCGGCCAGCACCTCCGGGTCGGACTCGCCGGCGGCCGCGGCGAGCAGGGCGGCCGACGCGGCCGTGCGCAGCCCGGGGTGCAGGTCGGCGGTGCGGCCGAGGAGGTCGCAGCCGGTGGCGCGCTCGCCGGTGTCGGCGGAGGCGGTCAGGGCGATCGCCAGGGGCAGGGCGGCCTCGCCGTCGTCGGCGGCCTCCTGGAGCAGTGCGTCGCGGTCACCCGGTGGGGAGGTGAGGGCCCGTTGGACGAGCTGCGCGGTGTTCATGGCGCCATTCTGCCCCGGGACGGCGGACGGCCCCGCCGACCGGGTGGGTGGTCGGCGGGGCCGTCGGTGCGCGGGGCGTCAGTCGGTGCCGAGCTCCATGGCGGCGCGGTCGAGGGCCTGGCCCTCCTCGCCGGTGGCGGTGCCGGCCGCGATGGCCTCGGCGCCGCCCTGCGGCATGGCGCCGATCAGGCCGGTCGCGGCGGCCTGGGCCGCGCCCTGCAGGGCGTCCCGGGTGTCGCCGAAGATGCCCAGGCCCGCGTACTGCTCGAGCTTGGCCCGGGAGTCGGCGATGTCGAGGTTGCGCATGGTCAGCTGGCCGATCCGGTCGACCGGGCCGAAGGCGGCGTCCTCGGTGCGCTCCATGGAGAGCTTGTCCGGGTGGTAGCTGAACGCCGGGCCGGTGGTGTCCATGATCGAGTAGTCCTCGCCGCGACGCAGGCGCAGCGTCACCTCGCCGGTGACGGCGGAGCCGACCCAGCGCTGCAGGGACTCGCGGATCATCAGCGCCTGCGGGTCCAGCCAGCGGCCCTCGTACATCAGGCGGCCGAGGCGGCGGCCCTCGTTGTGGTACTGGGCGACGGTGTCCTCGTTGTGGATCGCGTTGACCAGGCGCTCGTAGGCGGCGAACAGCAGCGCCATGCCGGGCGCCTCGTAGATGCCGCGGCTCTTGGCCTCGATGATCCGGTTCTCGATCTGGTCGGACATGCCGAGGCCGTGCCGGCCGCCGATCGCGTTGGCCTCCATGACCAGGTCGACCGGGGTGGCGAACTCGCGGCCGTTGATGGTCACCGGACGGCCCTGGCGGAAGCCGATGGTGACGTCCTCGGCGGCGATCTCGACCGACGGGTCCCAGAAGCGGACGCCCATGATCGGGTCGACGATCTCGACGCCGTTGTCCAGGTGCTCCAGGGTCTTCGCCTCGTGGGTGGCGCCCCAGATGTTGGCGTCGGTGGAGTACGCCTTCTCGGTGCTGTCGCGGTAGGGGAGGTCGTGGGCGAGCAGCCACTCCGACATCTCCTTGCGGCCGCCGAGCTCGGTGACGAAGTCGGCGTCCAGCCACGGCTTGTAGATCCGCAGGTGCGGGTTGGCCAGCAGGCCGTAGCGGTAGAACCGCTCGATGTCGTTGCCCTTGAAGGTCGAGCCGTCGCCCCAGATCTGGACGTCGTCCTCGAGCATCGCGCGGACCAGCAGCGTGCCGGTCACCGCGCGGCCGAGCGGCGTGGTGTTGAAGTACGCGCGCCCGCCGGAGCGGATGTGGAACGCGCCGCAGGTCAGCGCCGCCAGGCCCTCCTCGACCAACGCCGCACGGCAGTCGACCAGCCGCGCGACCTCGGCGCCGTACGCCAGCGCGCGGCCGGGCACCGAGTCGATGTCGGGCTCGTCGTACTGGCCGATGTTGGCGGTGTAGGTGCAGGGGACGGCACCCTTGTCGCGCATCCAGGCGACCGCGACGGAGGTGTCGAGTCCGCCGGAGAAGGCGATGCCGACGCGCTCGCCGGTGGGCAGGGAGGTGAGAACCTTGGACATGGGAAAAGTATGCATCATGCAGCATGCCCATGCAACGCCCGCCCGCCCGACGTCCGACAGGCGGACGGCCGGACCCCGGCCGCAGGACGGACGTACGGCGAGGATACCGACCGGCGGCGGAGGGAATGACGGCATGACGATCACCGCGACACCCCCGCGACCGGAGGCCGGTGCGCCGCTGCGCCAGGCGCGTTGCTGCTGGGACTGGCCGAGCAGCTCGACGTGCCGGTGCGGGAGCGGAACTCGCTGCTGCTCGCCGCCCAGGAGCCGTACCCGGCGCTGGTGGTGGGCGGCACGTACCAGGTGGCCCCGGCCGGGGCCTTTCGCGGCTGCCCGGCCGGGGACGGCTCCACCGTGCCGCCGAGGGCACGGGGTCGATTACCTGTCAGGTCATGCTCCGACCGCCCCGCCGGTCCCCCCGCCGACCGCTCGGCGCGTGCGGGCCCGGCGGGCCCGCCACCGGCGCAGCGCCCAGCAGAGCACCGCGGCGTACAGCCAGCCCGCGAGGATGTCGATGACGAAGTGTTCGGCGCCGTAGACCAGGGTGAACGCCATGGCGAGCGGGTACGCGGCGAGCAGCACGCGGACCGGGCGGGTGGCGGTCGGCCAGAAGAACACGGCCAGCATCATCGGGTACGCGGAGTGCAGCGAGGGCATCGCGGCGACGTCGTTGGCGAAGCGGCTGCCGTTCTCGAAGACCGAGCCGGCCCGGGGCAGTCCGCTGACGTCGAGGACGGCGGAGACGATCCGGGTGAGCTCGGGCAGGTGGCCCTCGGCGGAGGTGAGCCACGGCGGGTCGGCCGGGTAGAGCACGTAGGTGGCGAAGCCGGCGAAGGTGACCGCGAGGTAGAGCGCGAGCAGCGCCTTGAAGCGGTCGCGGCGGCGCCGCCACAGGACGGCGAGCAGCACGAAGACCGCGAAGAAGTGCGACATGTAGACGACGACCGCGGCGTAGTCGTACCAGTGCGGGCTGCCGGGGGTCCACAGCCAGTGCTGCAGGCGCACCGTCCAGGTCTCGCCGCCGCCGACGAAGGTGTCGAAGGCGAGCTGGGGCGCCCAGTGCGGGGCCCACGGGGTGTGGGCGCCGTAGCCGCGCAGCAGCGAGTACGTCCAGACGGCCGCCATCACCGGGATCCAGTCGCGCAGCACGCTCAGCCAGCCGGTGCGGCCGCCGCTGTGCACGGAGCCGGCGACCAGGGCGGCGATCAGCCAGCAGAACACCACGTCGTTCTGGTACGGCAGGCCGTAGGTGTTCAGGTACCAGAGCAGTGCGAGGGCGAAGAGCGGCCAGGCCAGCAGGCGGGGGCTCGGGCGCGGTCGGGTGCGCCGCGCCGGGCGGGTCAGGTCGATCATGTCCGCAAGCTAGCAACGCGACCTGGGAACCTTCCTTACGCGACTCACCTGCGGACTCAGTGAATTCTCAGACGTGCCGGTCATCCCGCTCAGTGGGCGGTGGGCGCGCCGAGGTCGAGGGTGAAGCTGAACCGGTCGCCCCGGTAGAGCGTCCGGACCTGCTCGAACGGGGCGCCGGCGGCGTCCCGGCTGCGGCGGTGCAGCAGCAGCATCGGCAGCGCGGGCGGGGTGCCGATCAGCAGCGCCTCGCGCGGGGTGGCGAGCACGGTCTCGATCCGCTCGTGGGCGCCGCCGAGCTCCAGGCCCTGGGCGCGCAGGTAGGCGTAGAAGGAGCCGGCCGGGTCGAAGTCGCCGTCCAGCCGGGGCACCCGGGCGACGGCCACGTAGGTGCTCTCCAGGCCGACCCGCTCCTCGTCGGCGTACAGCACCCGCTCCAGGTGCCAGACCGGCTCGTCCTCCTCGACGCCGAGCGCCCCGGCCAGGCCGGGGTCGGCGGGCAGCCGGTCCAGGGCGACCAGGGTGCGGCCGGGGCGCAGGCCCTGGCGGGTGACGCCCTCGGTGTAGCTGGCCAGCGAGAGCGGCTGTTCGATCTTGGCTCCGGCGACCACGGTGCCGCGGCCCAGGCGGCGCAGCCGGCCCTCCAGCAGCAGGTCGCGCAGGGCTTGGCGCAGGGTCGCCCGGGCCACCCCGTAGCGGGCCGACAGCTCGATCTCGGTGGGCAGCCGGCCGCCGGGGCCGAGCTCGCCGAGCAGGTCCTCCAGCTGCGTCTTGACCAGGTAGTACTTGGGGACGCGGCCGTGCTCGGGAACGCCGGAGCGGGCCGGGGCGACGGGTGGCCGGGGGCTGCCGTGGTTCACCGCGCCACCCTATTTCGAGACCCGCGGAGCGGGGAAGCCGCGCCGGCCCGACCGGTCCGGACTACGCCTGCTGGTGGCGTCCGGGGGTGGTGCCGAAGGCGTGCCGGAAGGCCTCGATGAAGGCGCTGGGTGACCGGAAGCCGCAGGCGGCCGCGGTCGCGGTGACGGAGCGGCCCTCGGCGAGCAGCACCAGGGCGTGCTGGAGCCGCAGCTGGGTGCGCCACTGCGGGAAGCCCAGTCCGAGGTCGCGGCGGAACAGTCGGCTGAGGGTGCGTTCGGCGGCGCCGACGGCCCGTCCGAGCTCGGCCAGCGACCGGTCGTCGGCGGGGTCCGCGGTCAGCAGCGCCGCGACGTCCCGCAGCCGCGGGTCCTCGGGCTGCGGAAGTCCCAGCGGGAGTTCGGGGGCGTGCACGAGCTGGTCCAGCGCCGCCTGCTCCAGGGTCCTGGCCGGGCGCCCGGCGGGGGCGTCGGGTCCGGTGAGGTGGGCGATGATCTCGCGCAGCAGCGGGGTGACGGCCAGCACGGCGGGCGAGGTCAGGCGCAGCGGATTGGTCCCGGCGGGGAACACCAGGCACCTCAACTCGCTCGGCCCGTGCGCCTGCTGGGCGTGCGGCACACCTGCGGGCAGCCACACCGACCGGTGCGGCGGCACCACCCACTGCCCGTGCGGCGTGCTCACCCGCAGCACGCCCCGGCCCGGGCTGATCAGCTGGTTGACGTCGTGCCAGTGCCAGTCGATCCGTTCGCGGTCCGCCAGCGGGCGGCGGCTGGGGGCGACCTCTTCGAGGTGCGCCGCCCCCGGGTCGGCCTCGGCGGATTGGCGGGTGGGCGACATGGGTTGGCAGAGTACCGGAAGCCCGCACGGGGATGCGGCGGCCAGGCTGGTCCCATGACGAGCGAAACGGCCGGCGTCTGGCGCCGGATGCGGATGTGGGGCGCGGCGCACGCCGTGGACGACCTGTACCAGGGCCTGGTGCCCGCCGTGGTCCCGTACTTCGTCCTCGAGCGCGGCTACGGGTACGTGGCGGCGGGCGGGCTGACGCTGGCGGCGACGCTGGGCAGCGCGGTTCCGCAGCCCCTGGTCGGACTGCTGGTGGACCGCCGGCCGCTGCCCTGGCTGTCCGCCGCGGGCCTCGCCCTGGCCGGGGTCGGCGCGGGGCTGAGCGGACTCGCCGACGGGTACCCGCTGGTGTGGCTGCTGGTGCTGCTCTCCGGCCTCGGCGTGGCGCTCTTCCACCCGGCCGCCGGGCGGGCCGCCCGGGAGGCCGCCGGGGACTCGGCCGGCGCGATGAGCGTGTTCGCGGCGGGCGGCAGCGTCGGGTTCTTCCTCGCACCGGTCCTCGCCACCCCGCTGCTGGCGGGCTGGGGCGTGCGGGCCACCGCGGTCTTCGTGCTGCCGGCCCTGCTGATGGCGGCCGTGCTGTTCCGCGCCCGGCACCGGACCCACGCGCACGCCGACGGAGGGGCGCGGCGCACCGGGAAGGACCGGTGGGGCCCGTTCGCGGTGCTGACCGGCGTGGAGGTCGTCCGCTCGGTGGTGTTCTTCGGCGTCAGCACCTTCATCGAGCTGTACTGGCTCCGGCACCTGCACGCCTCCCACCTGCTCGCGGGCGCGGCCCTCACCTGCTTCCTGCTCGGCGGCGTCGCCGGGACCCTCGGCGGCGGCCGGCTCGCCGACCGGATCGGCATGGTCCGGACCGCCCGGTGGGGCACCGCCCTCACCGTCCCGGCGCTGGTGCTGCTGCGGGTGGCGCCGGGCCAGTGGGCGCCGCTGCTGTTCGCGGTGGTGGCCGGCGCGATGCTCAACCTGCCGTTCGCCGTCCTGGTCAAGCTCGGCCAGGACTACCTGCCCACCCGCCCCGGCACGGCGGCCGGCGTGACCCTCGGGCTGGCCGTCAGCGTCGGCGGTCTGGTCGCCCCGCTGTTCGGGCTGCTCGCCCAGCAGTACGGGCCGCAGGGCGTCCTGACCCTGCTTCCGGCGGTGCCGCTGCTGGGCGTCGCGCTCGGCGCGTTCATGGTCGAACCGGGCCGCTGGGCGGCGCCGACCCAACCCGAAGAAGATAACGAATCGGTAACCGGTCTGGTCTGAATTTCGGAAGTTGTTCACTCAACCGTGGACTCGGAGTGGGGGCGGCCTCGCCCGGGCCGCCCATTCTCGGTGCCGGTGCAAGCCGCACCGCGACGTTCACTCCTCCAGGGAGCCCCCGTGCGCATCGCCCGTCCCGTCCGCACCGCACTCGCCGCCGCCGCCGTCACCGCCACCCTGCTGCCGGCCGTCGCCGGCACCCCCGCGTCCGCCGCCACCGGCCCGTACAACGGCCTGCCGAACGGCACCAAGTCGGCGAAGACGCTGGTCATCGGCATCGACGGCACCCGCTACGACAAGCTGCTCACCGCCGACGCGCCCAACGTCAAGGCGCTGATGGCCGGCGGCATGACCGCCACCAGCAACCTGTACGCCAACCCGCTGGCGCCCACCCTGTCCGGCCCGGGCTGGTCCACCATCGGCACCGGCGTGTGGCCCGACAAGCACAAGGTGGTGGACAACACCTTCGCCGGCGCGCGCTTCGACCTCTACCCGGACTTCGCCGGCCGCCTGGAGAGCGCCGACCCGGCCACCTCCACCCTGGTCATCGGCTCCTGGAACCCGATCACCGCCAACGTCTTCAACGGCAGCGCGGACGTGCGGATCGCCGAGAGCGAGAACGACGTCAAGACCGCCTCCGACGCCGCCGACTACCTCGCCCACGGCAACCCGGACGCCACCTTCCTGCACTTCGACGAGGTCGACGAGGCCGGCCACAACTACGGCGGCGCGTCCACCCAGTACCTGGCCGCCATCCACTCCGTCGACGGCCTGGTCGGCCAGGTGGTCAACGCCGTCAAGTCCCGTCCCACGTACGCCTCCGAGGACTGGACGATCCTGGTCACCACCGACCACGGCCACACCGACGCGGGCGGTCACGGCGGCAACTCCGCCAACGAGCGGCAGACCTTCGTGGTCGCCAACGGCGCCGGCTACGCCGCCGGTTCGACCCGCAAGGACGTCAAGCCCGTCGACATCGCGCCGACCGTCCTCAAGCACGAGGGCGCCGCGATCGACCCGGCCTGGGGCCTGGACGGCAAGCCGATCGACGAGATCACCCCGGACGCCTTCGACGCGCTCCGCCCCAGCCTGCAGTCCCGGGTCGACGAGACCGGCATCGCCACCACGGTCAAGGGCTTCACCCACACCCCGCCCACCGGGTGGACCGTCGACAACTCCCGGATGCCCAGCGGCGGCGTCACCGAGTGGCGCGGCTGGGCCTTCGCCACCGACGAGTTCTGGACCGCCGCGCAGCTCGGCCAGTCCCGCGAGACCAACGTCCGCGCCCGCAACGTCTTCGCCGTCGCCGACTCCGACGAGTGGGACGACAAGGCGCACGGCACCGGCCAGTTCGACTCGACCCTGATCAGCCCCAAGTACGCCGTCTCCGGCGCCGGTTCGGGCGTGCTGTCGTTCGCCGGCAACTACAAGGTGGACGGCCCGCAGACCGGCGACGTGTACGTGGTCTTCGACAACGGCACCCCGCAGCCGGTCAAGTCCTACCGCAGCGACCTGAACTCCTTCGAGAAGCTGCCGGTCACCATCCCGGCCGGCACCTCCACCGTCCAGTTCCAGTTCCGCTACACCGGCACCAACAGCGCCTTCTGGACCGTCGACCAGGTCGCCTTCACCTCCTGACCGCGAGCCGGATCCTGCCCGGCCGGTGGCGCCACCGGCCGGGCAGGGGCTAGGGTCGGCGCCATGTTCCTCGTCCGCGACTAGAGACGCGCACCGCGACCGCACCCGCCACCGGCGGTGCGGTCCTCCGCCGTCCCTGTCCACCGGCGCGCCGTCCGCGCGCCGTTCTTTTCGAGGAACTCCCGTGTCCTATCGCGCAGTTCTGCGTGCCCCCGGCGTGCGCCGGGTCTTCGTCGCCGCCATGGTCGGGCGGCTCTCCTACGGCACCGTCCCGCTCTCGCTGATGCTCGCCGTCTCGGGCGGCGGGGCCTACGCCCGCGCCGGGCTGGTGATGGCCGCCTTCGCCACCTCCTCGGTCCTCCTCACCCCCGTGCGGGCCGGCCTGGTCGACCGGTACGGCGCGCGGCGGGTGCTGCCGCCGATGGCGGCCGGGTACGCGCTGGTGCTGTGCGCCTTCGCGGCGGCCACCTGGCAGGGCGGCACGCCGGCCGCCGTCCTGTTCGCACTCGCCGTCGCGGCGGGCGTGTCCGCCCCGCCGCTCGGGCCGGTCACCCGCGCGCTGTGGAGCCACCTGCTCGGCGACGGGCCGCTCCGGCAGCGGGCCTACAGTCTGGACACCGTCTGCGAGGAACTCCTCTACGTCGGTGGCCCGTTGCTCGCCGGCCTGCTGGCCGCCACCGTCCGGCCCCAGTACGGGCTGCTGCTGAGTGCCGTCCTGGTGCTCGGCGGAACGGCCGCCCTCGCCGCGTCCGTCCGGGGCGGCGTCGCCGAACCGCGCGACACCCCGCGCCCGCGCGGCGGCGGTCTCGCGCTGCTGGCGCGGACCCGGCAGCCGCTCGCCGTGGCGGCGGGCGCCGGCGCCGGGCTCGGTGCGTTCGGCCTGCTGGTCGTGGTCTTCGCCGGGCACCACGGGCAGGCGGCCGACGCCGCCTGGGTCGAGGCCGCCCTGGCCGCGGGCAGCGCGGTCGGCGGGCTGACGCTCGGCGCGGTCGACTGGCGCGCGCCGGCGACGACCCGGCTCACCGTGCTCACCCTGACCCTGGCGGGGGCGCTCGCCCTCGCCGCGGCGGCGGCGAACGTCCCGCTGCTCGCCCTGTGCGCCGCGCTCGCCGGCCTGTCCGTCGCCCCCACGCTGACCACCGCCTACCTGGTCACCGACGGGCTGGCCGGCCCCGACCGGCGGACCCAGGCCGGGGCCTGGGTCAACGCGGCCTTCAACGCCGGCGGTTCGATCGGCACCGCCGCCATCGGCCTGGCCGCCGACCGGCTCCCGGCGGCACTCTGCTTCCTCCTCGCGGCGGCACCCGTCCTCGCCGCCCTCACCGCCACCACCCGCCCGGCCGGGCGGGAACGGCCGGCGCCGGCGGACCATCAGTCGGCGGCGGTCCCGTTCGGGGTGGAGGTGAAGTAGCCGAGCGGCCCCACGGCGGGTGCGGTGCCGGGCGACTGCCCGGGTTCCGGGGCGCTCCCGAACCGCGAGGACCGAGGCGGCAGCCGTCCGGCGGGAACCGCGCGGGTGCCACCGGCGGGCTGACGGGCGGTTCCCCGGGTTCCGGTGCGGAGCGGAGCGGCCCCACGGCGGGTGCGGTGCCGGGCGGCTGCCCGGGATCCGGGGCGCTCCCGAACCGCGAGGACCGAGGCGGCAGCCGCCCGGCGGGAACCGCGCGGGTGGCGCCGACGGGCCGCTCCGTCCGGCCGGTCAGGCTGCCGGGCGGAGCGGTGGCGCGGCGGGGTGCTCGGGTGCGGGCGGGGGCGGGAGCTGGGGGCGGCGGCGCAGGACGCTGCGCAGGACGGACGGGGCGAACAGCGCCTGCGGCGGCTGCCGCAGGTTGGCGACGCCGAGGAAGGCGGCGGCCACGGCGGGATCGTCGGCGGCCGCGCGGTGCAGCCGGGCGATGTAGCCGTTCAGGAAGCGGACCCGGGCGGTGCGGCGGCCCTGGACGGACGGGAAGCGGAGGTCGCCGCCGACGGACATGTCCCACGGGACGTCGGTGATCTTCGCGGCATGGCGGAAGAACCGGCGGGCGAGCCCGGGGCCCGGGTCGGCCGTGAGGCAGTCGCGCAGGGCGGCGGCCTCGCGGGCGGCGACCGTCATGCCCTGGCCGTAGCTGGGGTTGAACTGGCAGAGCGCGTCGCCGATCACCAGGTAGCCCTCGGGGAAGCGGGTCAGCCGCTCGTACCGGCGCCGGATGGAGACCGGGATCCGCATCCGGCGGGGCGGGCCGAGGGGCTCCAGGCGCTGCAGCAGCTCGTGCAGGTCGGGCGCGGGCAGGGTGCGGGCGAACTCGAGGTAGCCGTCCGGGTCGCCGGCCGGGTGGTTGCCGCCGAGGCCGAAGAGGGTGACCAGCCAGCGGTCGCCCTCGGCGCGCAGGGCGACGCCGCCGCGCGGGTTGCTGCCCTGGGCGCCGATGATGACGGCGTCGGCGTCCAGGTCGCCGGGGACGTGCCGGTACTCGCGGGAGGAGTAGACGAGTCCGGAGTCGATCCGCTCCTCGGGGGCAGGTCCGTAGCCGAGGCCGGCCAGCCAGGTCTCCCCGCGGTTGCCGCGCCCGGTGGCGTCCACGAACAGGTCGCTGGGCAGCAGTTCGGGTTCGGCGTTGACGCGCAGCAGGCGGACGGCGGTGACCGGCCCGCCGGGGCGTTCGGCGACGGGTTCGAGGACCTCGCAGTGCTGGCGGATCTCGACGCCCGGCAGCGCGGCGACCCGGGTGCGCAGGTAGTGTTCGAGGGCCGGGCGGCTGATCAGCAGGCAGGGCAGGTCGGAGCTGCCGGCGGCCATCCGGTGGCCGTCGTTGATCCAGCGGACGTCGGCCTGGGCGTCGCGGACCATCGCGCCGCGGGCGAGCAGGTCCTCGCGCAGCCCGGGGAAGAGGTCCTCCAGGATCTCGAATCCCTTGGCGAGCAGTCCGTGGGCGTGGTGGCTCTGCGGGACGCCCCGGCGGGCGCCGGCCTCGTCGGGCAGGGTGTCGCGTTCGATGATGCTGACGGTCCGGTAGGTGTCGCTGAGTACCCGCGCGGTGAGCAGTCCGGCGATTCCCGCTCCGGCGACGACGGCGTGGTCGTGTCCTGCCATGGTGTCTCCCTCGATCCGTCGACCTCCCGTCGACGGATTAAGCATGACGTCCGCGAGTAAGCATCCGATTGACGCCGGAAAAACGCAGGTCAGGCGTGGGCCCGGCGCTCAGGTGGGCAGGTGCCGGGCGGGGCTGGGCGCGATGGCGCGCGGCTGCTCGACGGTGAGGACCGGCGTGGGCCGGCTCGCGGGCCCGCGCGGACCGGCGCTGTTGTGGGCGAGGGCCACCACCCGCAGGCCGTCGGGGCGCAGCACGTCGACCACCCGGCGGCCGGGTTGCGGCCCACCTGGCTCTCCACGATCCGGGTGCCGTCCGGCAGGGTGCGAGCGCCGGCGTAGACCTGGGCGGCGGAGCCCGCCGTGAGTTCCAGGAACCCCGCGTCACCGTGCTCCGCCTCGCCCCGTGCCCGGGCCCGTCCCGTACGCCCGCTCCCCCTCGGCTGCGGCGGCCCCTGCGGGCCGCTCCCATCGGAAGGAGGTACCGGCGGGGGCCGGACGTTACAGCGGGGTTCGCGTTTTCTTCGCGGAGGGACGGGTCAGCTGAAGTTCAGGGTGCGGTCCGCGGTGATCCCGAGGGCCTTCAACCACTGCTGGCAGTTCTCGCAGGGCATCCGCTTGACCCAGAACCGGCCGGTGCTGCCGTGGACGGTGCGGGCGTCCATCGCGGCGATCCGGCCGTCCTTGAAGGTGGCCCGCGTCCCGCACAGCGCCTCGTACGCCGCGTCCGCGGTGGCGAAGCCGTTCTGGTACACCCACTGGTCGAGGGCGTAGGCCTCCGCGCAGCCGGTGGCGCTCCAGTCCTCCATCCTGGTGACCCGCGGGCGGATCAGGTCGTAGGTGACGTGGAGCAGGCCGCCGCCGCTGTTGGCGCCGGTGTACGCCCGTCCGCCGAGCACCAGGACGGCCTTCACCCGTGCCTCCCTCCCCTTCGGGGCGGGCCGTCCGAGGCGCTTGGTGAGCTCCTCGGCCAGGATGTCGGCGTTGCTCTTCTTGCCGGCCGCCTTCGGCGCGGCGGCCCGCGGTGCGGTGGCGTCCTTGGTCAGCAGGAGGCGGCGCAGCCGGTCGGCCAGGTCCTTGAAGGAGGCCCACTCCCCGGCGGTGAGCTTCCAGGCGGCCCACGCCTCGTAGGCGTCCAGCCCGGCCTGCGCCTCGTGGCCGGTGGTGAGGTCCTGGAGGTACCGGCAGACCATCCTCAGGTCGTAGGCCTGGTCGCCCGGGGTGCGGCCGTCCAGGGTCTGCCCGTCGTCCAGCTGCCGGATCGCCCGCCTGGCGATGCCGGCGACGGCCGCCAGCGCGGCCAGCGCCTCGGCGTCGTCGTCGGGTGCGGCGCCCTGGTCGCGCAGCCAGTCCTTCTCGACCTGCGTCAGGCCGGTGAGCACCGTCTCCAGGTGCGCGGGCGGGACGTCATTGGTCTCGTGCAGCATCGGAATTCGTTCCTTCCGCCGGTGGCAGCTCCGGTCGGCGACGCTACCCGCGCCACCCGGCCGCCACCGGCGGAAGTCCTGAACTCGCCCACGTCGATCGGGCATTGTGGCCGATCGCCGCCCCCTCGGCTCAGCCGGCGGCGATCCGCTCGACCACCGTCTCGCACAACTCGTGGGTGGCCAGGGCGTCGTGGGCGTCCAGCACCTTGCCGTGCCGCACCGCGTCCAGGAAGTGCAGCACCACCTGCTCGATGCCGCGCTGGCGGGCGACCGGCACCCAGTCGCCGCGGCGGCGCAGCGAGGGCTGGCCGTGGTGGTCGACCACCTCGGCGAGGTTGTGCACCTCGCGCTTGGCGTTGCCGCCGGAGACCTCCAGCACCTCCTCGGTGGAGCCGGAGACGCGGTTCATGATGCCGAGCGCGGTGAAGCCGTGACCGGCCAGGGTGAGCACCAGGTGCTCGACCAGGCCGTCGCGCACCCGGGAGCGGACGTCGACGTGCTCGATCTCGCCGGGGGCGAGGAAGCGCAGGGTGTCGACGACGTGGATGAAGTCGTCGTACACCAGGGTGCGGGCGGCCTCCGGCAGCCCCTCGCGGTGCTTCTGCAGGACGATCAGGTCGCGCGGCCGTTCCTGGGCGAGCAGGTAGCCGGGCGCGTAGCGGCGGTTGAAGCCGACCAGCAGCGACCGGCCGGTGGTGTCGGCGAGCTCGACCAGCCGCCGGGCGCCCGCCAGGTCGTACGCCAGCGGCTTGTCCACGTACACGTCGACGCCGGCCCGCAGCAGCTGTTCGACGATCGGCACGTGCTGGTCGGTGGCGGCGTGCACGAAGGCGGCCCGGATGCCGCTGTCGATCACCGCGCCGAGGTCGGTGTAGCGGTGCGGGATGCGGTACGCGTCGCCGATGCGCTCGACCTTGGCCCGGTCGCGGGTCATCAGCCGCAGATCCAGGCCGGGTTGGGCGGTGAGGACCGGGAGGTACGCCTTCTGGGCGATGTCGCCGAGTCCGATCACCGCCACCGGGATGGTCGCGCCGTCGAGGTCGAGAGAGTGGTCGCTCATCGCTTGCGCTCCTGCCGAGGGTGGGGTGGCGGCCGGGTGCCGTCACCCGACCCGCGCCGCCTGGAGCATATGCCAGAACCCTCGCTGAGCAGTCAGGATGTCGTGAGATCGGCCGATTCGGTTCGGTCCAGCCCGGCGGCGGCGCCGGCCAGCGCGTCCAGGACCGGGCGGATCAGGGGGTGCTGCTCGGCTCCGCTGCGCACCGCCGCGAACACCTTGCGGGTGGCCAGTTCGCTGTCCACCGGACGCACCGCCACCCCCGCCAGGTCGCTCCCGCGCAGTGCCGAGCGGGGCACCAGCGCGACCCCGGCCCCCGCCGAGGCGAGCGCGACGACCGCCCGGAAGTCGTCCGAGGAGTGCACCAGGCGCGGCTGGAAACCGGCGTGCTCGCAGGCGAGCAGCACCACGTCGTGGCAGGGGTTGCCCGGGTAGGGTCCGATCCAGGGTTCGGCGGCCAGGTCGGCGACCGCGAGCGGCGCTTCGGTGCCGGCCAGCGGGTGGGTCAGCGGCAGCACCGCCTGGAAGGGCTCCGCGTACAGCGGCAGCCGGGTCAGCCGGCGGTCGTCCGCGCGCGGCGCGCCCCGGTACTCGACGGCGACCGCCAGGTCCGCCTGGCCGTCCAGCAGCATCGGCAGGCTGGCGTCGCCCTCGGCGTCCAGCACCTTGAGCCGCACCCCGGGCGCGGACTCCGCGAGCGCGGCGATGGCGGGGGCCAGCACCAGGGCGATGCCGGTGGCGAAGGCCGCCACGGTGACCTCGCCGGCGGCGCCCGCGCTGTACGCCGCGAGGTCGGCCTCGGCGCGCTCCAGCTGGGCGAGCACCGCGTCCGCGTGGCCGAGCAGGATCTCCCCCGCCGCGGTCAGCCGCACCCCGCGGCCGTCCCGCAGCAGCAGGCTGTGCCCGGTCTCCTGCTCCAGCGCGGCCAGCTGCTGCGACACCGCCGAGGGCGTCAGGTACAGCGCCGCGGCGGCGGCCGTCACGGTCCGGTGGTCGGCCACGGCCCGCAGGGTCCGCAGCCGTCGTGCGTCGATCACGCGGTCAATTCTGCCAGCCGGGTGGAGGTGCCCTGCCCGTGAGCAGGCACTGGACCGCGACGCCCGCCGTCAGCACGGCCGCCCCGCCCACCGCGTCCAGCACCCAGTGGTTCGCGGTCGCCACCACCACGAACAGCGTGACCAGCGGGTACCCGACCGCCAGGGCCCGCAGCAGCGGGCCGCGCGCGGTGGTCACCACCGCCAGCGCGCACCAGGCCGCCCACGCGATGTGCAGCGACGGCATCGCCGCGTACTGGTTGGTCAGCACGGTCAGCGGGCCGAGCGGCGCACTGTCCGGTGTGCCGTACGGGGTGTCCCGCAGGCCGAGGCCGGGGGTCAGCCGGGGCGGGGCGAGCGGGTAGCCCCAGAAACCGACCAGGGCCAGGCCGGTCGCCGCGAACAGCACCGTCCGCGCGGGGCGGTAGCGGGCCGGGTGGCGCACGTACAGCCAGGCGAGGACGGTGAGCGGAACGGCGAAGTGCAGCAGGGTGTAGTAGCCGTGGGCCGCCTTCAGCAGCCAAGTCGCCCGGAGTGCCCAGGTGTTGACCGTCCGCTCGATGTCCAGGCCGAGGAGCCGCTCGACCCGGGCGACCTCCAGGGCGTGGGCCACGGCCTCGGAGGCGCGGGCGGGCGCGGCGTTGCGGACCCAGGTGTACCCCGCGTAGCAGACCTGGATCAGCAGCAGTTCCAGGAGCAGGTTGGGCCGGGACAGCGGGCGGAGGGCGGCGGGCAGCAGCGGGACGCCACGCCGGCCGGACGGGCGGGGCGGCGGCGCTGCGCGGCGGACCTCCCAGCACGGGTCCCGGCGGATGCGGAAGCGCAGCGCGCAGGCCACCGCGAGCAGGGCCAGGGCGGGGGCGTTGCGCAGCAGCACCCCGGTGAACGGTTCGATCCCGGGGTCCAGGACGCTGCTCGGCAGCAGGACCAGCACGGCTGCCGTGAGCGGCCAGAGCGTGCGGTCCTCCGGGCGGCGGCCGAGCCGTCCGCTGCCCGCGAGCAGCAGCCAGCCCAGGTCCGCCGGACGGGCCGTCGGGGCGAGCGCGGTGGCGGCGCAGCCGAGCACACCGAGCGCGAGCAGCCGCTGCCCGTCGGCGGCAAGCCGGGCGCTGCGGCGGAGCGCGAGCAGCACGGCGACGGCGGCGACCGCCGACCAGCCGAGCAGCAGTGGCAGCCCGTGGACGCCGAGCCGGTGCCCCACCCCGAGCAGCGACTGGTCGCCGAGGCCGGCCTCTCCACCCGGCGACCAGCGCCCGATCGCGCCGGCGGGGTCGGCGGCGAGGACGGCGGCCGGGACGGCGAGCGCGGTCAGCGCCGCGGTCCGGCCCCGGCACCGCCACAGCGGCAGGGCGAGGAGCAGCAGGCCGGGCTGGAGCGCGACGGCTCCGCCGAGCGCCGCGCCTGCGGCCACGGCGCCGCCACGCGGCACCGGCCGGGCGGGCAGGAGGGCGGCGAGCGCCAGCGCGAGGGCCGCGACCCCGCCGGCGGCGGCCGCGGGCGGGCCTCGGAGCGCCGCGACCGCGAGGAGGGCCGCGAGGCCGGCCGCCACGGCGGCCGGCCGGGGCACCGCGCGGGCGGCGCGGCCCGGGTACGGCACCCCGCGAGCGGTCGAACCCCCGCGCTGCCCGCCGCCGGCGACAGGCCCCGGGCCGTCCGCTCCCCCGACGGCAGGCCCCGCGCGCTGCCCGACGCCGGCCGCGGGCCCCGGGCCGTCCGCTCCCCCGACGGCGCGGCCGGGGTACGGCGCTCTTGGCGCGCGGGGGCCGTGGGCCACGCCGCCGGTCGCCTCGGGCGTCGCGGCGGACAGGTGGTCGCGCATCCCGCTCTCCTCTCGCCGGGTCCACCCGGGCGCCTGCCCGGGAAGCGGCCGCGAACCACGCGGACCGGGAAAGGAGCGAGCCGCCGGCCCCGGGGTGGTTCGAGGGTGGGGGGCCGGCGGCTCGGGGGAGGGTGGTCAGGCGTCGAGCGCCTCGCGGGCGTCGATGAAGGCGGCCACGGCGCGCTCCACGTCCTCGGTGGAGTGGGCGGCGGAGAGCTGGACCCGGATCCGGGCCTGGCCGTGCGGGACGACCGGGTAGGAGAACCCGATCACGTACACGCCGCGCTCCAGCAGCAGCTCGGCGAGCCGGCCGGCCCGCGCCGCGTCGCCGATCATGACCGGGGCGATGGCGTGCTCGCCGGGCAGGATCTCGAAGCCCGCCTCGGTCATCTTCGTCCGGAACAGCGCGGTGTTGGCCGCGAGCCGCTCGCGCAGGTCGTCGGAGGTCTCCAGCAGGTCGAGGACCTTCAGCGAGGCTGCGGCGATGACCGGCGCCAGCGAGTTGGAGAACAGGTACGGGCGCGAGCGCTGGCGCAGCAGGGCGACGATCTCGCGGCGCGCGGCGACGTAGCCGCCGCTGGCCCCGCCGAGGGCCTTGCCCAGGGTGCCGGTGATGATGTCGACCCGGTCCATCACGCCGTGCAGCTCGGGGGTGCCGCGCCCGCCGGGGCCGACGAAGCCGACGGCGTGCGAGTCGTCGACCATGACCATGGCGTCGTAGCGGTCGGCCAGGTCGCAGATCTCCGCCAGCGGGGCGATGTAGCCGTCCATCGAGAACACGCCGTCGGTGACGATCAGGCGGCGGCGGGCGTCCTGCGAGGCCTGGAGCTGCTTCTCCAGGTCGGCGAGGTCGCGGTTGGCGTAGCGGTGGCGGCGGGCCTTGGAGAGCCGGATGCCGTCGATGATCGACGCGTGGTTGAGCGCGTCGGAGATCACCGCGTCGCGCTCGTCCAGCAGGGTCTCGAAGACGCCGCCGTTGGCGTCGAAGCAGGACGAGTAGAGGATCGTGTCCTCCTGCCCGAGGAAGTGCGACAGCCGCTGCTCCAGCTCCTTGTGCACGTCCTGGGTGCCGCAGATGAAGCGCACGGACGCCATGCCGTAGCCCCAGCGGTCCAGCGCGTCCTTGGCGGCCGCGATCACCTCGGGGTGGTCGGCCAGGCCCAGGTAGTTGTTGGCGCAGAAGTTCAGCACCTCGCCGCCGGTGCCGGAGGTGACCGTCACGGAGGCGGACTGCGGGCTGCCGATGACCCGCTCGGGCTTGAACAGTCCGGCCTCGCGGATCTCGGTCAGCGTGGCGGCGAGGTCGTCGCGGACGTTGTCGAACACGGGGAGGGTTCTCCTAACGGGAGGTCGGGCGGGCGGTGCTCAGACGGTCCAGTCGAGGATGACCTTGCCGCAGTTGCCGCTCGCGGCCTCGTCGAAGGCGGCGTCGAAGTCGGCGGCGGCGTAGCGGCCGGTGATCACGGGGCTGAGGTCGAGACCGCCCTCCAGCAGGACGGACATCGCGTACCAGGTCTCGAACATCTCGCGGCCGTAGATGCCCTTGATGGTGATCATCGAGGTGACGATCCGCGCCCAGTCGACCGGGAAGTCGTTCGCCGGCAGGCCCAGCATGGCGATCTTCCCGCCGTGGGTCATGTTGGCGATCATCGACTGCATGGCCTCGGGGCGGCCGGACATCTCCAGGCCGACGTCGAAGCCCTCGCGCAGGCCGAGCTTCTGCTGGCCCTCCTCGATGGTGTGCTTGGAGACGTCCAGCGCCAGCGAGACGCCCACCTGGCGGGCGAGCTCCAGCCGGTACTCGGAGACGTCGGTGATCATCACGTTGCGGGCGCCGGCGTGCCGGGCGACGGCGGCGGCCATGATGCCGATCGGGCCGGCGCCGGTGACCAGCACGTCCTCGCCGACCAGCGGGAAGGAGAGCGCGGTGTGCACGGCGTTGCCGAACGGGTCGAAGATCGCGGCGACGTCCAGGTCGACCGGCACCCGGTGCACCCAGACGTTGCTCGCCGGCAGCGCCACGTACTCGGCGAAGGCGCCGTCGCGGTTGACGCCGAGGCCGACGGTGTTGCGGCACAGGTGGCGGCGGCCGGCCAGGCAGTTGCGGCACTTGCCGCAGACCAGGTGGCCCTCGCCGCTGACCAGGTCGCCGACGTTGACGTCGGCGACGGCCGCGCCGATCGCGGCGACCTCGCCGACGAACTCGTGGCCGATGGTCATCGGCGTGCGGATCGTCTGCTGGGCCCAGCCGTCCCACTTGCGGATGTGCAGGTCGGTGCCGCAGATGCCGGTGCGCAGCACCTTGATCAGCACGTCGCCGGGGCCGATCTCCGGCTCGGGGACGTCGATCATCCAGAGTCCGGGTTCGGCGTTCTGCTTGACGAGTGCCTTCACTGCGAGCGCTCCTGACGCACGGAGGGAGGGGCCGGGTGCGACCCGAGGTTGAAATCTGCCTGGTCGGAGGGGGTGCGGTCCATCGAGGAATTCTTAACGGGGGCCACAGCAGGGCTGAACGATCGTGCCCGGCCAGGGCCGCGACCCGGACGGCGGTGCGGCGAATGCCACCCGTACGGAGCAGCCCCGGGAACCCTGACGGAGGTTCAGCAGTGCGGTCCCGAACCGTGGGCGGGCCTTGACATGACCAATTGGTCCAGTCCATTTTGTTGTCCGCGCTCCCACGCACCTCCACCCCCACACCCCCACCGGAGGTCCCCCGTGCACGCCCGCACCCGCCGCACCCGCCTGCCCGCCGCCGGCGTGGCCGCCCTGCTGGCGGCGGCCGCCGCCGTCACCGTGCCGAGCACCGCGCACGCCGCGAACATCCTGACCAACCCCGGCTTCGAGACCGGCACGCTCTC
The DNA here is from genome assembly GCF_039542905.1 of Kitasatospora terrestris. NCBI lineage: Bacteria > Bacillati > Actinomycetota > Actinomycetes > Kitasatosporales > Streptomycetaceae > Kitasatospora > Kitasatospora terrestris. The sequence continues at coordinate 7,423,238 of NZ_BAABIS010000001.1, read as the reverse complement.
CGGCTGGTCCTGCTCGGGCGGCACCGGCTCGGTCGTCACCACCCCCGTGCACTCCGGCAGCAAGGCCCTGGCCGGCGCCGCCAGTGCGAGCGACAACGCCAAGTGCACCCAGACCGTCCAGGTCCAGCCGAACACGACCTACAGCCTCTCCGGCTGGGTCCGCGGCGCCTACGTGTACCTGGGCGTCACCGGCGGCACCTCCACCTGGACGCCGTCCGCCGCCAACTGGCAGCAGCTGTCGGTCTCCTTCACCACCGGCGCCGCGCAGACCACCGCCGAGATCTACACCAACGGCTGGTACGGCCAGGGCACCTACTACGCGGACGACATCAGCCTGGACGGCCCCGGCGGGGGCGGCGACACCCAGGCGCCGACCGTGCCCGGCTCGCTGGCCTCCACCGGCAAGACCGCGAACTCGGTCTCGCTCTCCTGGACGGCCTCCACCGACAACGTCGGCGTCACCGCCTACGACGTCTACCAGGGCGGAGCCCTGGTCACCACGGTCACCGGCACCAGCGCCACCGTCGGCGGCCTGGCCGCGAACACCGCCTACACCTTCACCGTCAAGGCCCGTGACGCGGCCGGCAACGCCTCCGCCGCCTCCAACGCGCTGACCGTCACCACCAACCCCACCGGTGGCGACACCCAGGCGCCCACCGCGCCCGGCTCGCTGGCCTCCACCGCCAAGACCACCAGCTCGGTCTCGCTCTCCTGGACGGCCTCCACCGACAACGTCGGCGTCACCGCCTACGACGTCTACCGGGGCTCCACGCTCGCCACCACGGTCACCGGCACCAGCGCCACCGTCGGCGGCCTGGCCGCGAACACCGCCTACACCTTCACGGTCAAGGCCCGCGACGCGGCCGGCAACACCTCGGCGGCCTCCAACGCGCTGACCGTCACCACCGACCCGAGCACCGGCGGCACCGGCTTCAAGCAGGCCGCGCCGTACCTGTACAACGGCTGGGGCAACCCGCCGGCCGCCACCACCGTGATGAACGCGACCGGCATCAAGTGGTTCACCATGGCGTTCATCCTCTCCTCGGGCGGCTGCAACGCCTCCTGGGACGGGCAGCGCCCGCTGACCGGCGGCGTCGACCAGCAGACGATCAACTCGGTGCGGGCGGCCGGCGGCGACGTCGTCCCGTCCTTCGGCGGCTGGTCGGGCAACAAGCTCGGCCCGAACTGCGCCGACGCCAACGCCCTGGCCGGTGCCTACCAGTCGGTGATCAGCGCCTACAACCTCAAGGCGATCGACATCGACATCGAGAACACCGACGAGTTCGAGAACTACACCGTCCAGGACCGGATCCTCGGCGCCCTGAAGATCGTCAAGCAGAACAACCCCGGCCTGAGGACCATCGTCACCTTCGGCACCTCGACCTCCGGCCCGACCGCGGCCGGCAACCGCCTGATCGAGCAGTCCAAGGCGATCGGCGCCGACATCGACGTCTTCACCATCATGCCGTTCGACTTCGGCAACGCCTCGACCAACATGTACACCGCCACCGTGAGCGCGGCCACCGGCCTCAAGAACAAGCTGAAGTCCACCTTCGGCTGGGACGACGCCACCGCCTACGCCCACCTCGGCATCTCCGGCATGAACGGTCTCAGCGACAACAACGAGACCACCACCGTCCAGAACTGGACCGACATCCGCGACTGGGCCAACACCAACCACATCGCCCGCCTGGCGTTCTGGTCGGTCAACCGCGACCGCGGCTGCGCCGGCGGCGGCCTGCAGGAAACCTGCTCCGGCATCGCCCAGAACGACTGGCAGTTCACCTCCATCACCGCCGGCTTCACCGGCTGACGCACCGCCGCACCACCCCTGACGCCCCGCCGGTTCCCCCCGGCGGGGCGTCAGCCCGTGGGTGCGCTCACTCCGGCCGCGGGGCCGGCAGCTGCCAGATCGGGTGGTCGGCGGGCGGGCGGCCGACCGCCCGGGCCAGCGGCCGGTTGCCGGGCAGCAGGCCGGCCCGGGCCGCGTTGAGGAACGCCAGGTGCCGCGCCTCCAACTGCTCGCGCAGCGGCAGCCAGGCGTCCATGCCGTGCCGGCCGCCGCGCAACGCGTGGCTGATCACCCACAGTTCGGCGTCCATCGCGTCGGCGGCCGCCGCCACCTCCGGCGGGGCGACCAGCCGGACCAGGCCGAGCGCCCGGTTCCACTCCGACCAGTCGAACTCCTCCTGCACGCCGGTCCTGGCCCACCGGCTGAAGTACCGGTGCACCTCCACGTACCCGCGCAGCACGTCGGCGCACGCGTCCCGGCAGGCGTCGCGCCCCCACTGCCGCTCCTGCGCCCGGCTGCCGAGCCTTCCGCCGGCCACCACCCCCGCGAGGGTCGCGACCGCCCCGAACGCCGACCCGGCGATCTCCCACACACCCGTCATGCCCGCCAGTATCGACCGCCCGGCCGGCCCTCCGTCAGGCCGTTCCCGGCCAGGGACCGCTCGGCGGGACGCGTCGCCCGGTCAGGCCAGGCCACCGCTGGCGCGGATGTTCTGGCCGGTGACCCAGCCGCCGTCCGGGCCGACCAGGAAGGCCACCACGTCGGCCACGTCCGAGGGGCGCCCGAGGCGCCCCAGCGGGGTCAGCGCGGCGACCGCCTCCAGGGCCTGCGGCGGGTTGGCGCCGCGCAGCAGCTCGGTGTCGGTGGCGCCCGGCGAGACGGTGTTGACGGTGATGCCGCGCGCCCCGAGCTCCCGGGCGGCGATCGAGGTCAGCTGCTCGACCGCGCCCTTGCTCGCGGCGTACGCGGCGATGCCGGGGGCGGGCCGGACGGTGTTCACGGTGGAGATGTTGACGATCCGACCGCCGTCCCGCATGACCCGCGCGGCGTGCCGGACCGTCAGGAACACCGACCGCAGGTTGACCGCCAGCACCCGGTCGAAGTCCTCCGCCCCGGTCTCGGCGAGCGGGGTCGGCCGGTAGGTGGTCGCCGCGTTGTTGACCAGGACGTCCAGGCCGTCCAGGTGCTCGTCGGCGGCGGCCATCAGCCGCTCCGCCCCGTCCGGCAGCGCCAGGTCCGCCCGGACGGCGGTCGCCCGGCCGCCCGCCGCCTCCACCGCGCGGACCACCTCGGCGGCCGCCTCCTCGCCGGTCGCGTAGCCGAACACCACGTGCGCGCCGTCGCGGCACAGCCGCTCGACGATCGCCCGCCCGATCCCCCGCGACCCGCCGGTCACCACCGCGGTCCTCCCGGTCAGCACAGCCCCCGCCTCCGCATCCGCATCCGAACAGACCAATCGAGGGCGCAGCATCTCACGGACGGGCGGCCGGGCGGGGCCGGCGTGGTGGACTGGGGCCATGGCGGCTCAGGGCACCTGGATGTTTCCCGGCGGGCACACCCACGCGCGGCTGGGCCCGCTGCTGCTGGTGCTGACCTTCGCGGGCGGGCTGGTCGACGCGGTGAGCTTCCTGGACCTCGGCAAGGTCTTCGTCGCCAACATGACCGGGAACGTGGCCTTCCTCGGGCTCGCGCTCACGGGTGTGGACGAGCTCTCCGCCCCCGCGTCCGGGACCGCGCTGGCCGGGTTCCTGGCGGGCGCCGCGGTGGCGGGCCGGGTGGCGCCCCGGGCGGGCGGGCACCGCCTGCTGTCGCTGGTGGTGGGGGCGCAGGCGGCGCTGGTCGCGGTGTCGCTGGGCGCGCAGCTGGCGGGCGCGGGCCGGTACCCGGTGCTGGTGCCGCTGGCGCTCGGGATGGGGCTGCAGAACGGGGTGGTCCACCGCCTGGCCCTGCCGGACCTGCCGACCACGGTGGTGACCCGGGGCCTCGCCGGGCTGGCCGCCGACCCGCTCGGCCCGGCCACCGTCCGGCGGGCGCTGACCGCCCTCGCCCTGTTCCTCGGTGCGCTGACCGGCGGGGTGCTGCACTTCCACGTGGAGCCGCGCGCGGCGCTGGCCGCCGTCCTGGCCCTGCTGCTCGCCGTCGCGGTGGCGGCCCGGTTCCCGTCCCGCGGCAGCCAGTAGCACCTTCCGCACCTCAAGCGGCACACGTGTCCCGGTAGTCGGTCCCGGGCAGGTAGCGTGCCCACTCCTCGCGGTCCAGGCCGCCACCCGCCACCAGGCACGCGGTCCGGTCGAGGTGGTCGCGCAGGTCGTAGGCCGGCCTCAGGTCCCAGAGGGCCAGCTCGCCACTGGCACCCGCGGCCGTCAACGTCCTGCCGTCGGTCGAGAAGACCAGGCCCTTGACACTCTCAGTGCCACTCGTCAGCGGCACACTGAGTTGACGGGGCTGGGCGCGGTTGCCGAGGTCCCACAGCAGGACGGCGCCGCCGGGCCCACCGGTCGCCAGGATGTCCCCCGACGGCGAGACGGCCACGACGGGTGGGGTGAGGCTGGTGCCGTAGGGGGCGAGCGGATCACCGATGCGGCGGGCGCGCTCGGGATCCGTGAGGTCCCACAGGATGACGGCCCCCTTGCCGTCGACGCCGGCCAGCAGGTCTCCGTCCGGGGACATCGCGACCCCACCCACCTCGCTTCCTTGGCCGAACAGCACCGGTCCCACCTGGTGCGCACGGCCGGGATCGGTGATGTCCCACAGCCGGACGGCGTTCATGTCCCCGGGGTCCTCGGGAACACCGGGGACGGGCGACGGAGGGATTCCTGTGGGATCGACGGGTTCGAGCCGCAACTCTCCTTCGCTGTCCGAGACGGTGATGGTGGGTCGGGGTACCGGACTGCGCGTGGTCGCCGGGGCTCCGGAGCCGTGGACCAGCGCCAGGACGCGACCGTCGCGGACCCGCCAGACGCCCAGCAGGCTCATGTCCTGCAGTGCCTTTCCGATCTGTCGGGGCAGGCCCGGAGTCCCGACCTCCCAGAGGACCACACCCCAGTCGCCCGTCATGAGGGTCTTCCCGTCGGCGGAGAACATCAGGATCCGCGTCGGTCCGGCGGAGCCGAGTGACCAGGACTCCGACCGTCGTGGGTGCTCACGATCGGCGAGGTCCCACAGGATGACGGTCCCCTCGGTGTCGCTCGTGGCCAGGGTCCTTCCGTCGGGCGAGAAGGCAGCGGAGTAGACCCCCTGCCCGGTGTGTCCGGTGAGGGTGGCGAGGAGGCGCGGTCGGGCCGGATCAGCCGTGTCCCAGAGGTCGACGGTGTTGTCCTGGCTGCCCGTCGCCAGCAGCTTTCCGTCCTGGGACACGGCGAGTGACTCGAGCAGCCCCAGCTCGTCCTGGTGTCCACCGAACGGAGGCCCGAAGGTGCGGGGCTGGCCGACGCGGTCCAGGTTCCACAGGGTGACGAGGCCGTTGCCGCCTCCGCCGGCAACCCTCCTGCCGTCCGGTGAGAATGCCACGACGCTGGGTGACTGACCACCCGCCAGTAGGTCGACGGCCCGGGGCCGGCCGATCTGGGTGGCGTCCCACAGGACCAGTCCGACGCCTTGGTCGTCGGTGGTGGCCATCGTCGCGCCCGTCGGCGCGAAGAAGACCGTCCGCCAACCGATCGCATTCTGGGCCACCGCTCCGGCGGCACGTGGCTCGGCGGGATTGCCGATGTCCCACAGCTCCGGCCCGAACGTTCCCGCGACGACCAGGGCCCGGCCGTCGCCCGAGAAGGTGAGCGAGTGCACGTTATACGGCTGGGCGGGGACGATCCGCCCGACCTGCCGAGGGGCCTCGCGCTGTCGGACGTCCCACAGCAGCACCGGGTTCTTGTCGGTCCGGCCGGCGGCCGTGGCCATCATGGTGCCGTCCGGGGAGAAGGCCAGTCTGTCCACCGGTTCGGGGTAGGCGGTGAGGGGCGGCCCGATCGGCTGTGGCTGGGCGGGGTCTTTCAGGTCCCACAGCTGGAGCCCGGGCGTGGCCGTTACCGCCCTGGCGAGCACCGCGCCGTCCGGTGAGAACCAGGTGCCGGACGAGGCCGCCCGGTCAGCCGCCAGGGGTGTGCCGGCCAGGCTGGGATGCTGCGGGTCGGCCAGGTCCCAGACGGCGACGGCCCCCTTGGCATCCGCTGCGACCAGTCGGCTGTCGCGCACCGAGAACACGACCTTCTCGGCGCCGTCGCCGTCGGGGATGGCGAGGGGTTCACCCAGCTGACGCGCCTGGTGGGGCTCGTTCACGTCCCACAGCATGACGCCGCCCCGCTGGAAGCCGGCCGCCAGGTACCGGCCGCTGGGCGAGTACGCCACCGACCGGATCTCGCTGTCCACGCCGGTGAGCTGGCCCGCGTACGGAGTCGTGCTGACCACTCGTTGCAGTGACCCGTAGGTGTCCGCGTCGCCGTGCAGCCGATGGGCCGCGATGTCGAGCCTCAGCGCGCTCCGCGGGTCGCTGTTCATCGCTGCATCCGCCTTCGCCATCAGCAGCCGGACCGTGGCGACCTTCTGTTGCTCCTGTGCGGTGGAGCGCTGCTGGAGGGCTACGACGGCGGCGCCGGAAGCGAGCAGGGCCAGCACGGCCAGGACCGCGATCACCGCCCGCCGTCTGCGCACCGAGCGCCGGGCGTTACGGACGGACGCTGCGAGGAAGGCTGCGGCAGTGGTGCTCGGCCGGTCACCGTCCGCGTGTCCGGCCCACTCCCGGGCGGCCTGCAGACGGATACCGCGGTAGAGCAGGCTCGGATCGCGGCGGGCGTCGGCCCACTCCTGTGCGGCCTGTTCCAACTGTTGCCGGACGATCAGACCGCTCCGGTCGGTGTCGATTCACCGGCGGAGCCGCGGCCAGGCCCGGAGCAGGGCCTCGTGGGTGATCCCGACGGTGTTCTGACGCTGGGTCAACAGTCGGCCGCGGGTGAACGCGTCGACGACCACCGCGACGGTGTCCGGGTCGTCGCCGATACCGTCGAGCTCGGCACGCGCCACCTGGCGGCGGGTGTCCTGGGTCCCGTCTCCGATCCTCACCAGCCGGAGGAGCAGCGCGCGTGCGATCCGCTGCCCGGCCGGGTCGAGTGCGGCGAACCGGCGCTCGGCGGTGTTCGCGATGGCCTGGTGGATACCCCCGGTGGCCCGGTAGCCGTCCACGGTCAGGGTGCGGCCTTGCCGCTGCTGCCAGGTGGCCCGCAGGGCGTGGGCCAGGTAGGGCAGTCTCCCGACCTCATACGCACCGCTGCCGCTGTTGTCCGCAGTGGTGCCGGCCGCTGCGTCGTCGGTGTCCCCGCCGCGGTCACCGCCGCTCGGGTACGAGTCGGCGCCGAGGTCGCGCAGCAGTACCTCGACCAGGCCGGGCTCCACCTCCAGACCCACGTCCCTGGCGGGGAAGAGGACGGCCTCCCGCAGTTCGTCCTGCGTCATCGGCCCGACCAGCACCTGGCCTTGCCGAAGGGCTTCGCGCAGCTGGGGGAAGCCGGCGCAGGCACCGTAGAAGTCCGACCGCAGGCCATACACGACAACGGCCGGCGGGCTTTCCCGGCCGGTGCCCGTCCCTGCCAGCCCGGCCAGCACGTCGAGGAACCGGTGCTGTTCCCGCTCGTCGGCCCCGAGGGTGAACAGCTCCTCCAACTGGTCGACCACCACGACCAGCCTGCCATCCCGGCCACCGGCTCCGCCGAGCGCCGAGCGCAACCGCGCAGCTCCCGACGCGGAGCCGGCGTCCTCGACCTCCTGCAGCGTCAGTCCGGCGATCTCAGCGAGGCCTGCCTCCAGCGAGGCCATGGGCCAGTCCGTGGGGGTGATCAGCACCTGCGGCCAGTCGGCAGAGCCCGCGACCGGCAGCGCGCCCCGCCGGACGGCCGGCAGCAGTCCGGCCCGCAGCAGCGAGGACTTGCCGGCCCCCGAGGGCGCGGTCACCACCAACGGCCCGCCGGTGACCAGCCGCTCGTCCAGCCGCAGCAGCAGGTCGGCGGTCAGCCTGTCGCGGCCGAAGAACCAGCGGGCCTGGTCGGCCTCGAACGCGGCGAGCCCGGGGTACGGGCACTCACCGGCGTCCGCGTCCGGTGCGATCGGCACGGTCCGTCGGGTGCGGCGGACGCCGTCCTCGTAGTGCACATGCAGGTCGCGCTCGGCGATGTACTGGTCGCGGGCCGCCTGGAAGATCCGGCTACGGTCGGCACCCCAGGCCCGGAGGCCGGGCTCGCCGCTCCCTGTGTCGCTCACGAGTCGGTGATGTGCTGGTCGCGGCCGGCCTGGAAGACCCGTGCGTGGCCGGACGCCTCCGCTTTCATCGTCAGCTTCCCGATCCGGGTCCGCTCGTCGGCCGGCAGCACCGGGGTGAGCCGCTCCTCCAGCATCCGCCGGACCTCTTCGATCAACGCCGCGTCCTCCCGGACCAGTCGCTGAAGCTCGGCCTGCCAGGTGCCGGCCAGCGCCTGCTCGGTCTCGGCGTCGCCCGTCCGGCGGGCCTCCAGGACTTCCGCCCGTACGGTCTCCAGCTCGGCGCCCACCTGCTCGGCGCGCTCCGGATGCACCCTGCGCCACAGCCCGACGGCCGCGTCCCGGGCCTGTTCCCACGCACTGGTGGCCATGGCGGACACCAGCGTGGTGCCTGCGGCCATCACGATCGGATCCATCCGCACCTCCTCGGACCATTCCGAGGCACCACCGTAGGGAGACGGAAGACCGGATTCCGCACGCCTCACCGTGATCCGGCTGCCGACAACCCGGCCGGGTCAACGCGCAGGTCCGAGCGGTCCGCCCGCGGCAGCTGGTGAAGCCGGGTCAGTGGACCGGCTCGGCGTAGTCGGGCAGGTCGATGTCGGCGGCCTTGGCGAACTGGGCGGCCATCAGGGGGCGCATCGGCCAGCGGGTCATCCAGCGCATCGAGGCGGCCCGCATCCGGATGGCGAGGGCACTGTTGGGCGCGAAGCCGCCCATGCCGCCGGGCGGCAGCTCCTGGGCCTTGGTGACGTACGGGCGCATCAGCTCCTCGTACCGGGCCAGGGCGGTGCCGAAGTCGCCCCGGGAGGAGGCGAGTTCGCCGGCCAGCAGGTAGCCGCCGACCAGGGCGAGGCTGGTGCCGAGGCCGGTGAGCGGGGTGGGGCAGTAGCCGGCGTCGCCGACCAGGGTGACCCGGCCGCGCGACCAGCCGTCCAGGTGGACCTGGCCCATCGACTCGAAGAAGAAGTCGTCGGCGCGGTGCATCGCCTCGATCAGCCGCGGGGTCTGCCAGCCGGCGCCCGCGAAGCGCTCGGCGATCAGCCGGCGCTGGGCGCCGAGGTCGCGGCGGTCGTACGCGAGCGGGCCGGAGCGGAAGCTGAGACCGGCCTTGACCTCGCCGGGCCGGCGGCCGGGGCGGGCGGAGGAGACCAGGCCGCCGGGGGTGTTGTGCATCAGGTACCAGCCGTCGAGGTCGAGGTCGAGCTCGGCGGTGAACCAGGCGGTGTAGCCGCCGATCGGCCGGAAGCACCCGTCGGCGCGGCCGAAGGCGAGCCGGCGGACGGTGGAGTGCACGCCGTCGGCGCCGACCACCAGCGCGAAGCGGCGCGGGGCGGCCTTCTCGAAGGTGACGGTCACTCCGTCGGCGTCCTGGTCGAGGGCGGTGACGGTGTCGTCGAAGAGGTACTCGGTGTCCTGGCGGGTCGCGTCGTACAGCAGGTCGGCGAGGTCGCCGCGGAGGATCTCGATCTCCGAGACGATCCCCTCGCCGCCGAAGGCGTCGGCGGGCATCCGGGCGTCGATCCGGCCGCGGGAGTCGACCAGGGCGAAGCCGCGCTGTTCCAGGGAGACCGCGCGGGCGGCCTCCATCAGGCCCATCCGGGTGATGACGGTCCGTCCGGCACCGCGCAGGTCGACGGCCTGGCCGCCGGGTCGCGGCGCGGGGGCGCGCTCGACGACGACGGGGGCGAAGCCGGCTCGGCGTAGCCAGTACGCGAGAGCGGGTCCGGCGATTCCTGCACCTGAGACGAGGATGTCGTTGTTCTCCATGACTCGAATGTACGGTGTACGCGTGCACTACTGCAAGCCTTGATATGGCAGTTCAAGTGGCATCCGCACTAGTGCACCAGGGCGTCAAAGGGGCGCGCTGCGGGTATTCGCACAGGCCCGGCGCTAGGGTGAGTGCACTAGTACACGGAGGTGGTCGGTGGAGCGGTACAGCCAGATCGTGGCCGAACTGCGGGGTCGGATCGAGAGCGGGCGGCTGGCACCCGGCGACCGGGTGCCCTCCACCCGGGAGATCACCCGCGAGTGGGGCGTGGCGATGGCCACCGCAACCCGGGTGCTCACCGAACTGCGCACCGCCGGGCTGGTCCGGGCAGTGCCGGGCGTGGGCACGGTGGTGGCCGCCGTCGACCGCCCCGCCGGAGCCGCCCCGCCCTCCGAAGCCGCCCCGTCCGCGGCGCCGGCCGCCCCGGCCCGCAGGGGCGCCGCCGCGCCGCCGGCCGCGCCCCGCCCGCAGCCCGGGGAGCCCGCGCTGACGCCGGAGCGGATCGTGGCCGCCGCCGTCGCGGTGGCCGACGCGGAAGGGCTCGCCGCACTCTCCATGCGCCGGGTGGCGGCCGAGCTCGGCGCCGCCACCATGTCGCTGTACCGCCACGTGGCCGACAAGGAGGACCTGCTCTTCCGGATGCTCGACGCCGCCTTCGCCGGCCACCCGCTGCCCGCCGACCCGCCGCCCGGCTGGCGGGAGCGGCTCGACCTGGCGGCCCGCCGGCTCTGGGCGGCGTTCCGCCGGCACCCGTGGCTGGCCTCCGCGATGTCGCTGACCCGGCCGCAGCCGGTGGCGAGCGCCCTGCCGTACACCGAGTGGGTGCTGGCCGCGCTGGAGGACCGCGGGCTGGACGACCAGACCGTCTTCACCGCGCACCTGGTGCTGCTGAACTACGTCCGCGGCGTCGCGCTCAACCTGGAGCTGGAGCGGGAGGCGGAGGCGCAGACCGGCCAGACCAGCGAGGAGTGGATGGACGCCCAGGAGGACGAGCTGTCCGTCCTGCTCGACCCGGCCCGCTTCCCGCGGCTGGCCGCGATGGCCTCCGCGGGGTACGACTTCCAGCTGGACGGGCTGTTCGAGTTCGGCCTCGCCCGGATGCTGGACGGGCTGGCGGTCCTCATCGGCGAGCGGCCGTGACCGGCGGGCGGCCCTGACCGGCGGTCAGCGCAGCAGCTCCCCCAGGTCGTAGGAGACCGGTTCCTCCAACTGGACGTAGGTGCAGCTCCCCGGCTCCCGGTCCGGCCGCCAGCGCTTGAACTGCGTGGTGTGCCGGAACCGGGTGCCCTCCATGTGGTCGTACCCGACCTCCACCACCCGTTCGGGACGTAGCGGCACCCAGGACAGGTCCTTCTTCCCGGTCCACCGGCTGACCGCGCCGGGCAACCGGGAGGAGGCCTGCGCCTCCTCGTCCGCCCACGCCGCCCACGGATGGCCGCCCAGGTCGTCCAGCCGCAGCGGTGCCAGCTCCTCGACCAGTTCGCGGCGGCGGGCCATCGGGAAGGAGGCGCTCACCCCGACGTGCTGCAGTTGCCCGCCCTCGTCGTACAGGCCGAGCAGCAGCGAGCCGACGACCGGGCCGCTCTTGTGCTCGCGGTAACCCGCCAGCACGCAGTCCGCGGTCCGGACATGCTTCACCTTGAACATCGAGCGCTCGCCCGGGCGGTACGGCTGGTCGAGGGGCTTGGCCACCACCCCGTCCAGCCCGGCGCCCTCGTACTGGGCGAACCAGGTCCGGGCGGTGTCCAGGTCGGTGGTGGCGGGCGCCAGGTGGATCGGCGGGGCGACGCCGGCGAACGCGGCGGCCAGCGCCTCGCGGCGGTCCGCGAGCGGCTGCTCGGCGAGCGGGGCGTCGTCCAGCGCGAGCAGGTCGAAGGCGACGAAGGAGGCGGGCGTGCGCTCGGCGAGGGTGCGCACCCGGGAGGCGGCGGGGTGGATCCGCTCCAGCAGCTCCTCGAAGTGCAGCCGGCCGTCGTGCGCGATCACGATCTCCCCGTCCACCACGCAGCGCGGCGGCAGCACGGCCTTCACCGCCTCCACCAGCTCCGGGAAGTACCTGGTCAGCGTCTTGCCGGTGCGACTGCCCAGCTCGACCTCGTCGCCGTCGCGGAAGACGATCGCGCGGAAGCCGTCCCACTTCGCCTCGTACTGCATGCCGGGCGGGATCTCGGCGACCGACTTGGCGAGCATCGGCGCCACGGGCGGCATCACGGGGAGGTCCATGGCTCCGATGGTCGCCCGCTGGACGCGCGGCCGCCCGGCGGGAACTGCCGGACAGGCCTAGCGTGGGGGCCATGGCTGGAGCTGTGGAGCTGGAGGTGGACGGCCGGGCGGTGCGGCTGTCCAACCCCGACAAGGTGTACTTCCCGGAGCCCGGGTTCACCAAGCGGGACGTCGCCGAGTACTACCTGGCGGTCGCGCCCGGCGTGCTGCGCGGGCTGCGGAACCGCCCGACCACCCTGCAGCGCTTCCCGGACGGGGTGGAGGGCGAGTTCTTCTACCAGAAGCGCGCGCCCAAGGGCCTGCCCGAGTGGCTGCCGACCGCGCGGATCGCCTTCCCCAGCGGCCGCACCGCGGACGAGGTCTGCCCCACCGAACCGGCCGCCGTGCTGTGGGCGGCCAACCTCGGGTGCCTCACCTTCCACCCGTGGCCGGTCCGCAGGGACGACACCGAGCACCCCGACGAGCTGCGGATCGACCTCGACCCGCAGCCCGGCACCGACTTCCACGACGCCGTCCGGGCGGCGCACGCGCTGCGCGAGGTCCTCGACGCGTACGGGCTGCGCGGCTGGCCGAAGACGTCCGGCGGGCGCGGACTGCACGTCTACGTGCCCGTCGAGCCGCGCTGGACCTTCACCGACTGCCGGCACGCCGTCATCGCCCTCGGCCGCGAACTGGAGCACCGGATGCCCGGCGAGGTCACCACCCAGTGGTGGAAGGAGGAGCGGGGCGAGGCCATCTTCGTCGACTACAACCAGATGGCCCGCGACCGCACCATCGCCTCGCCGTACTCGCTGCGCCCCCGGCCGCAGGCCACCGTCTCCACCCCGCTGCGCTGGGAGGAGCTCGACGAGGTCTCCCCCGCCGACTTCACGCTGCGCACCGTGCCCGAGCGCTTCGCCGAACTCGGCGACGTGCACGCCGACATGGAGCAGCACGCGTTCTCGCTGGAGGCCGCGCTGGAGCTCTACGCGCACCAGGGCGCCGGCGACCTGCCGTACCCGCCGGACCATCCGAAGATGCCCGGCGAGCCGGACCGGGTGCAGCCCAGCCGCGCGAAGAAGCACTGACCGTGGGCGGCGCCGAACCGATGGCGGGCCGGCCGTACATGCCCGGGTACGGGATCCGGCCGGCCGCCGAGGGCAGCGGGCTGCTCTCCTGGTCCTGGGCGCGGCGGCAGCTGACCGACTCGCACGAGTACTGGGTGGCCACCACCCGGCCCGACGGGCGGCCGCACCTGATGCCGGTCTGGGGCGTCTGGCTGGAGGACGCGCTGTGGTTCAGCAGCGGGCTGCGCTCGCGCAAGGCCCGCAACCTCGCCGAGCAGCCGATGTGCGCCGTCGCCACCGACAACGCCCTCGACCCGGTCGTCGTCGAGGGCCACGCGGAGATCGTCACCGGCCTCGCCGACATCGGCCTGTTCCTGGACACCCTCAACGCCAAGTACCGGACGGCGTACCGGATCGACTTCCTCGACCCGGGCGTCAACGCCACGGTCCGGGTCGACCCGGTGCAGGCGATCGGCCTGGTCCAGCGGGACTTCACCGGCTCCCCGACCCGCTGGCGCTTCCGCTGACCGGCCCGGATATCCGCTTGTGCGGGCCGGGCGGCGCTGGGAGCCTTCCCCCCATGTCCGAAACCGCCCGCACCCCCGACGTGGCCCAGCTCTTCTCGCACGGCCGGCTGACCGCGATCCCCCGCCGCCCGGCCCGGCGCCGACAGCTCCTGGAGCACCTCGTCGAGACCCTCCTGGAGCCCGGCCGCACCTACACCGAGCCCGAGGTCAACGACGCGCTGCGCACCGTCCACGACGACTGCGCGGCGCTGCGCCGCTACCTGGTCGTCGCCGGCCTGCTGCTGCGCAGCCCCGACGGCGCGGAGTACCGCCGGGCGGCCTGAGCCTCCCGGCGGCCGGACGCTCAGCCGAAGGAGAGCGGGGCCCTGACCTCCCCGAGCAGCTCGCGGGTGCGGGAGAAGGCGCCCAGCCGCACCGCCGCGACGATCCAGGCGGCCCCGAACGTCCAGACCGAGAGGGCCTCGCAGAGGTAGAGGGGCGTGACGGTCCAACGGCTGCCCCAGCCGGTCAGACCGGCGACGACCGCGACGGCCAGGAAGAAGGGGATCAGGAGGCCCGCGGCCAGGTAGAAGCGGTTGACGGCCGGGCCCGCCGGGCCGGACCGGCCCCGGAACGAGACCAGGCAGAAGACCGCCAGCGCGCAGAGCAGCACTCCGGCGAACACCAGGTGCAGCACACCGACCACCTCCTGGAAGGCGGTGGCCGCCCTCGGCATGGTGGGGAACAGCGCGACGCCGATCGCGAACCACCCGGCGACGCTGGTCCACACGTCGTCACGCCGGTCGTAGCGGTAGCCGATCAGGAACACGCCGAGCGCGCACAGGCTGCCGACGAAGACGTTCCGGGTGCTGGTGTAGTACGAGCCGCTCATGCTGGCGGGCATGATGTCGGTGGGGTGGCCCAGCTGCACGAAGATCCAGTTGCCGAGCGGCAGGGCGATCGGGAGCAGCAGCCCGATCACGCCGACGCCGAGGCGCAGTCGCATCACCGTCCGCCGGTCCTGGTCGGCCGACCAGGACCGGACGCCGTCGTCGCCGTTGTCGCCGTTGCTCATGCCGACTCCCTCCCGGACACGGGGGTACCGCAGGGCAGTATGCCCGCGGAGCAGCACGATTCCACCTGCTCGGAGGGGGTGTCGGGCTCGGACCGGCCGGGTGTCGGGGTCGGACCGGCCGGGTGCCGGCGCGGGGCGCCGCTCGCGCGCCCCGGGATCGCTCCCCCGGGCCCCTCGCCCGGAATCACTCGCCGGGGTAGCGGACTCCGATCCGGTCGCGGACGGCGTCCAGGGTGCGCATCACGGCGAGGGTGGTGTCGAGCGGGACGAGCGGGGACTCGCTCTCGCCGGCCCGCAGGCAGCGGATCACCTCGGCGGCCTCCAGGCCGTAGCCGTGGCCGGTGCGGGCGGGGGCGACGTACGGCTCGGGCTCGCGGCCGGCGCGGTGCAGGGTGAAGCCGGCGGGGTGGAAGAAGTCTCGGTCGAGTTCGATCCGGCCCTCGGTGCCCTGGACGGAGGCGCGCTGGCCGCAGTGGGCGTCGAGCGAGCAGGAGAGCAGTGCGGTGGCGCCGCCCGGGTGGCCGAGCACGACGGCGGTGTTGGCGTCCACGCCGCGCTCGGTGAGGCGGGCCCAGGCCTGGACGGACTCCGGCTCGCCGAGCAGCAGTTGGGCGAAGGCCACCGGGTAGACGCCGAGGTCGAGCAGGGCGCCGCCGCCGACCGCCGGGTCCCACAGCCGGTGGCCGGGGTCGGCCGGGCCGGGGAAGCCGAACTCGGCCTGGACGGACCGGACCTCACCGATCGCGCCGTCGGCGACCAGCTCGGTGATCCGGCGGACCGCCGGGTCGAGGTAGGTCCACATCGCCTCCATCAGGAGGACGTCCCGCTTGCGGGCGAGCGAGACCAGCTCGGCGGCCTGCCCGGCGTTGAGCGTGAACGGCTTCTCGCAGAGCACCGCCTTCCCCGCGTCCAGCATCAGCGCGGTCGAGGCGTGGTGGTCGCTGTGCGGGGTCGCCACGTACACCACGTCGACCTCGGGGTCGGCGGCCAGCTCCGCGCGGCTGCCGTACGCCCGGGGTATGCCGTGGCGGCCGGCGAAGGCGCGGGCGGACGCCTCGGAGCGGGAGGCGACGGCGACCACCCGGGCGTCGGGTACGGCGGCGAGGTCCTCGGTGAAGGCGGCGGCGATCCCGCCGGTGGCGAGGATGCCCCAGCGGACCGGACGGTCGGTGATCGGCTGCACGGCGGGGTCCTTCGGTCGGTGCGGAAGCGGGTCCCGCCGAGCCTAAGGGCGGCGCAGGCTGCGCAGGTACTCCTGATTGAGGCGTGAGATGCCGGTCAGCGGGATGCCCTTGGGGCAGGCGGTGGCGCACTCGCCGGTGTTGGTGCAGCCGCCGAAGCCCTCGGCGTCCATGGTCTCCACCATGGACCGCACCCGGCTGCCGCGTTCCGGCGCGCCCTGCGGCAGCACGTTCAGGTGGACCACCTTGGCGGCGGTGAAGAGCATCGCCGAGCCGTTCGGGCAGGCGGCCACGCAGGCGCCGCAGCCGATGCACTCGGCGTGCTCGAAGGCCAGCTCGGCGGTGTCCCTGGGGACGGGCGTGGCGTGCGCCTCGGGGGCGGAGCCGGTGGGCGCGGTGATGTACCCGCCGGAGCCGATGATCCGGTCCAGCGCGGTGCGGTCGACCACCAGGTCCTTGACCACCGGGAAGGCGCCGGCCCGCCAGGGCTCGACGTCGATGGTGTCGCCGTCCTCGAAGTGCCGCATGTGCAGCTGGCAGGTGGTGGTGCGCTCGGGGCCGTGGGCGCGGCCGTTGATGACCATGCCGCAGGCGCCGCAGATGCCCTCGCGGCAGTCGTGGTCGAAGGCGACGGGCTGCTCGCCGCGCAGGATCAGCTCCTCGTTGAGGGTGTCGAGCATCTCCAGGAAGGACATGTCCGGGCTGATCCCGCTGACGCGGTACTCGGTCATCGCGCCGGGGGCGTCGGGCCCCGCCTGGCGCCAGATCCGCAGGGTGAGGTTCACGCGTAGCTCCGCTGGGTGGGGTGGACGTGTTCGAAGACCAGCTCTTCGCGGTGCAGGACGGGCGCGCCGCCGGTGTGCTCCCAGGCGGCGACGTAGGAGAACTCGCCGTCCCGGCGGGCGGCTTCGCCCTCCGGCGTGGCGGACTCGGCCCGGAAGTGGCCGCCGCAGGACTCGGTGCGGTGCAGCGCGTCCAGGCACATCAGCTCGGCCAGGTCGAAGTAGTCGACCAGCCGGTTGGCCTTCTCCAGCGCCTGGTTGAGCTCCTCGCCGGTGCCGGGCACCTTGATCCGGCGCCAGAACTCGGCGCGCAGCTCCGGGATCGCGGCGAGCGCGCGGCGCAGGCCGGCGTCGTCGCGGGCCATCCCGCACTCGTCCCAGAGCAGGTCGCCGAGTTCGCGGTGGAAGGAGTCGGGGGTGCGGTCGCCGTCCACGGCGAGGATCAGGTTCAGCCGGTCCGCGGCGTCCGCGGTGACCTCGGCGATCTCCGGGTGGTCGGCGGGGACGGGGTCGAGCCGGGTGGCGCCCAGGTAGTGGTTGAGGGTGGGCGGCAGCACGAAGTAGCCGTCGGCCAGGCCCTGCATCAGGGCGCTGGCGCCGAGCCGGTTGGCGCCGTGGTCGGAGAAGTTGGCCTCGCCGATCGCGAACAGGCCCGGGACCGTGGTCTGCAGGTCGTAGTCCACCCACAGGCCGCCCATGGTGTAGTGGATCGCCGGGTAGATCCGCATCGGCACGGTGTACGGGTCCTCGGCGGTGATCCGCTGGTACATCTCGAAGAGGTTGCCGTACTTGGCCTCCACCGCGGCCCGGCCCATCCGGGCGATGGCGTCGGCGAAGTCCAGGTACACGCCCTGTCCGCCGGGGCCGACGCCGCGGCCCTCGTCGCAGACGTTCTTGGCGGCGCGGGAGGCGATGTCGCGGGGCACCAGGTTGCCGAAGGCCGGGTAGATCCGCTCCAGGTAGTAGTCGCGCTCGTCCTCGGGGATCTCGCCCGGCGGGCGGGTGTCGCCCTTCGCCCTGGGCACCCAGATCCGGCCGTCGTTGCGCAGCGACTCGCTCATCAGGGTGAGCTTGGACTGGTGGTCGCCGGAGCGCGGGATGCAGGTCGGGTGGATCTGGGTGAAGCAGGGGTTGGCGAAGTACGCGCCGCGCCGGTGGGCCCGCCAGACCGCGGTGGCGTTGGAGTTCTTGGCGTTGGTGGAGAGGTGGAAGACGTTGCCGTAGCCGCCGGTGGCCAGCACCACCGCGTCCGCGAGGTGGGTGGTGAGCTCGCCGGTGACCAGGTCGCGGGCGAGGATGCCGCGGGCCCGGCCGTCCACCACGAGGAGGTCGAGCATCTCGGTGCGGGCGTGCATCTCGACGTTCCCGGCGGCGATCTGCCGGGAGAGCGCCTGGTAGGCGCCGAGCAGCAGCTGCTGGCCAGTCTGGCCGCGGGCGTAGAAGGTGCGGGAGACCTGGACGCCGCCGAAGGAGCGGGTGTCGAGCAGCCCGCCGTACTCGCGGGCGAACGGCACGCCCTGGGCGACGCACTGGTCGATGATCTCCACCGAGACCTGGGCGAGGCGGTGCACGTTGGACTCGCGGGCGCGGAAGTCGCCGCCCTTGACGGTGTCGTAGAACAGCCGGCGGATCGAGTCGCCGTCGTTGCGGTAGTTCTTGGCCGCGTTGATGCCGCCCTGGGCGGCGATCGAGTGGGCGCGGCGCGGGGAGTCCTGGAAGCAGAACTGCACGACGCGGTAGCCCTGTTCGGCGAGGGTGGCGCCGGCCGCGCCGCCGGCCAGGCCGGTGCCGACCACGATCACCGTGTGCCGGCGGCGGTTGGCCGGGTTGACCAGCTTGGCCTCGAACCGCCGGGTGTCCCAACGCTGTTCGATCGGCCCGGCGGGCGCGGCGGTGTCGGCGATCGGCGCGCCGACGGTGTAGTCGAGGTAGGAGCTCATCGGACCACTCCGGTCATCACGGCGACGGGGACGGACAGGAACCCGGCGGTCAGCAGCAGGGCGGTGGCATTGGCGACGGCCTTCAACGCCCGGTCGCGGCGCGGGTTGTTGGCACCCAGGGTCTGCGCCGCGCTCCAGAAGCCGTGCCGGATGTGCAGGCCCAGCGCCAGCATCGCGACGACGTAGATCCCGCCGCCGTACCAGGTGGAGAAGGACGCCACGACGTTCCGGTACGGGTGGCCCTCCTCGGCGGCCGGGTTCACGGTCAGCGTGGTCAGGTCGAGGATGTGCCAGACGATGAACAGGCCGAGGATCACCCCGCCCCAGCGCATCGTCCGGGTCGCGTAGCTCGGCCGCTGCCGCCGGTGGACGTACTGCTGCGGGCGGGCCCGCCGGTCGCGCCTGCTGAGCTGGTACGCGGCGGTGCCGTGCGCGAGCACCGCCGCCAGCAGGACGAACCGGGCCAGCCAGAGGAACCAGCCGTAGTGCAGGACGGGCTCGCCCAGGGTGCGCAGCCAGTGCGCGTAGCCGTCGATGTCCCGCGGGCCGAAGAAGACCTTGAGGTTGCCCAGCATGTGGGCGACCAGGTACAGCAGCATCAGCAGCCCGCTGACCGCCATGACCGCCTTCTTGCCGACGGAGGAGCGCCAGAGGGTCACCAGGGTGGACGGGTGCGGGGCCGTCCGGGTGGGGAGTGCCATGGTCGCAACGCTAGGCAGCGGCACCCGGGCGCGTCCAAGACATGGATCCCGGGCTTTCGATAGGCAGCACCTATGGTGGGAGGTGTGCAGCTACAACAGCTCCGGTACTTCCTGGCCGTCGCCGACGCCCGGCACTTCACCCGCGCCGCCGAACTGACCCACGTCTCGCAGCCCTCGCTCTCCCAGCAGATCCGGCAGCTCGAACGGGAGCTCGGCGCCGAGCTGTTCCACCGCGCGCGGGCCGGGGCCGAGCTCACCGACGCGGGCGAGGCCCTGCTGCCGCTGGCCCGCCGGATCATCGCCGACACCGAGTCGGCCCGGCTCGCCGTGCAGGAGACCGTGCAGCTGCGGCGCGGCCGGGTGCGGTTCGGGGCGACGCCCAGCCTGTGCGTCAGCCTGGTGCCGGACGTGCTGCGCGCCTTCCGCGCCCGCCACCCCGGGGTGGACCTGCTGCTCCGCGAGGACGGCTCCCGGGACCTGGTGCGCAGCCTGGAGGCCGGCGAGCTGGACCTCGCCCTGGTGATCACCCCGCGGGACGCGGACGCCCCGGCCGGGCTGCAGGTCACACCGGTGCTGCACGAGGAGCTGGTGCTGGTCTCGGCCGAGCCGCTGCCCCGGCGCCGGGCCCGGATCGAGGACCTGCGCGAGCGGCCGCTGGTGATGTTCCGCGAGGGCTACGACCTGCGCGAGGCGACGCTCGCCGCGTGCCGGGCGGCCGGGTTCGAGCCGAGGTACGCGGTCGAGGGCGGGGAGATGGACGCGGTGCTCGCCTCCGTCCGGGCCGGGATCGGGCCGGCCGTCCTGCCGGGGATGGTCGCCGCCCGCTCCGGCCTCGCGGTGGCGCCCTTCGCGGGCGCCGGACTGGGCCGCACCGTCTCGGTGGCGCACGGGCGGGAGGTGCCGCTCAGCCGGGCCGCCGCGGAGTTCCGGACGGTCCTGCTCTCCCATCTTGCGGACGTATGATATTGAACATGTTCGAAAAGATCTTGTTCGAGGCGGCGGCCGGCCGCTTCCCCACGCCCGACGGCTCGGTGACCGTCGTCCCGCAACCCTCCGACCGGGAGGCCGGGATCCTCTCGCTGACCGCGCACGCCGTGGTCTTCTGCGACGAGGACCCCGCCTGGATCCGGCGGATCATCGCCGAGGCACCGATCGACCCGTTCGCCGCGCCGCTCTCCCCGTACGTCCAGATCGCGCTCGCCGAACGCACCGGACGCAACCTCGGCAACATCGACATGCTCACCGTCGCCGACCGGCTGCCCGGCGCACCCGCGCTGCCGCTCACCGAGATCACCGACCGGGAGCACCCCCGGGTCGTCCGGGCGCTCAAGTACCGCGACGACGTCCGCGCCTGGACCGCCGACGGCGGGGTGCTCGCCCTCGGCCGCGGCGTCGCCGGCCGCTGGGAGGCCGCGATCGAGGTCGAGCCCGACGCCCGCCACGCCGGCCTCGGCCGCGCCCTCGCCCTGGCCGCCCGCCACCTCGTCCCGACCGGCGACGTCGTCTGGGCCCAGCAGGCCCCGGGCAACGCCCGCAGCGTCCGCGCCTTCCGCTCCGCGGGCTACCGCCCGATCGGCGCCGAGGTCCTGCTCGTGCGGCACAGCCTCGTCTGACCGCCCGGGGCCGGTGGCGGGTCAGTGGTCGTCGAGTTGGGCGAGTTCGGCGCGGGTGCGGACGTTGTGGCGGCGGTAGAGGCGGGTCAGGTTGGCCTCGACGGCCTTGACCGAGAGGTGCAGGGCGGCGGCGATCTCGCGGTTGGTGGCGCCCTCGCGGACGAGCTTGACCAGGTGGGTCTGGAGCGGCGTGGGGTCGGCGGCGGCGGGGTCGAGGTCGGCGAGGGCGGCCTCGGTGTGCCGCAGCCACGGGGTGCAGCCCGCCCGGGCGTAGCGGGCGGCGGCCTCGCACAGGGCGGTCCGCGCGGCGGCGCGGCGGCGGGCGCGGCGCTCCAGCTGGCCGAGCACGAGGTGGGCGCGGGCCAGTTCGAGCGGGTAGGGGTGCTCGGCGGGGATCCGCTCGCGGAGGGTGTCGGCGGCGGTGCGCGGGTCGCCGGTGGCGGCGGCGAGGACGGCCTCGGCGCGGTGCAGGCCGAGCCGGACGACCTCGCGGCCGAGCCGGTCGACCCGGACGGAGGCGTCGGCGAGGGCGTCGGCGGCCTCGCCGGGCCGGCCGGCGAGGGCGAGGGCCTCGGCCAGGTCGGCGTCGAGCAGGAAGAGCGAGGGGTCGGTGAACTGGAGCCGGCGCAGCAGCCGTCTCGCCTCCAGGAAGTGCCCGGCGGCGGCTTCGGGGGTGCCGGTGAGCAGGTCGACCCGGCCGCGCAGGCCGTGCGCGTAGGCGAGCCATTCGCGGTCGCGGTCGCTCTCGGCGGCGCGGATCGCGGAGTCGAGCAGGTCGGCGGCGCGTTCGGCGCTTCCGCCGGCGAGCTCGGCGGCGCCGCCGAGGACGCGGGCCGGTCCGGGGTTGGGTTCGATGCGCTCGCGCAGCTCGTACGCGGCCCGCCCGGCGGCGTAGGACTCGGTGCAGCGGCCGGCCCGCTCGTAGACCGAGGCGGCGATGTAGTGGACGTTGCACAGGTCCTCGGTGCGGCCGGCCCGTTCGACCTCGGTGCGCAGTGCCTCGACCTCGGCGAGGGCGCGGTCGACGGCGCCGGTGCGCAGGTGGGCGACGGCCAGGCCCTGGCGGACGAAGACGCCGGCGGCGGTGAGCGGGCGGCCCTCGGAGAGGCTGCGGCCGCGTTCGAGCAGGGCGAGGCCGTGGGCGGGGTCGGTGACGAGTTCGATCGGGGCGCGGACGGCGAGGAGTTCGACGAGCAGGTCGGTGTCGCCGGCGGCGGCGGCGTCGTGTTCGGCGGCGGCGAGTTCGACGAAGCCGGCGGTGTGGTCGGCGCGGTGCAGGGCGCGGACGGCCCGCTCCTGGTGGACGGCGGCGCTCAGCGCGGGGGTGCCGTGCGCGTCGTCGGCGGCAGTGGCGAGCAGCGGGTCGGCCCCGGGGTGGTCGGGGCCCAGCAGTCGGGCGAGCAGCAGCGCGGCGTGCACCCGGACGTCGGCGGCGGGGGCGTCCGCGAGGCGTTCGCCGCAGGCGCGGGCGAGGTCGGGCAGGCCGGCGGTGGCGGCGTTGCGGGCGGCGGCGAGCAGCCGGCGGGTGGCGGCGTCGGGGTCGTCGGGGGTGAGGTCGGCGGCGAGGCGCAGGAGTTCGGCGGCGGTGGCGGGGGCGCCGCGGGTGAGGGCGGTGGCGGCGGCCGCGTCGAGTTCGGCGGCGAGCGCCGGGTCGGGTTCGGCGGCGGCGAGGGCGCGGTGGCGGGCGCGTTCGACGGGGTCGGCGGTGCGGTCGGCGAGCAGCCGGTGGGCGGCGCGGCGGGCGGGTGCCGGGGTGTCGGCGGCGACCAGTTCGGCGAGCAGTGGGTGGCTGAACTGGAGGGCGCCGCCGGGCCCGTGGACCAGGACGCCGTGCTCGACGGCGACGGTGAGCGGGGCGGCGGTGTCGGCGGGCAGTCCGGTGCCGGTGCGGGCGGCGGCGAGCACGGTGAGGGCCTGCCGGGCGTCGGCGGGCAGCGCGGTGAGGCGTTCGGCCATCAGTTCGCGCAGCCGCTGCGGGACGCTGAGCGGCCGTCCGGGGTCGGTGGCGAGCGCGGCCTCGGCGCCGGGGGTGCCGAGCGCACGCCCCAACTCCAGTGCGAAGTAGGGGTTTCCGGCGCTGGCGGCGTGGATCCGGGTCAGTGTCAGGCCGGACAGGCGCAGGCCCAGGCGCTCCTGCAGCAGGGTGCCGACGGCGAGTTCGCCGAGCGGGCCGACGGGTATCTCGGTGACCGGTCCGGGGCAGAGTTCGGTCATCCGCGGTTCGCTGTCGGCGCGTTCGGTGCGCTCGGTGACGGCGAAGCGGATCGGGCGGCCGGCGAGCCGGCGGGCGGCGAAGGCGATCACCTGGCGGCTGGCCTGGTCGAGCCACTGGGTGTCGTCCAGCAGGACGAGCACCGGGCCGCGGTCGGCGAGCCGGCGCAGGGCCTCCAGCACGGCGACCCGGACCGCCAACGGGTCGGTGGCGGTGCCGGGTTCGGGTGCGCTGTGCAGCAGGGCCCGCTCCAGGGCGTGCCGCAGGTGGGCGGGAAGCTCCTCGGCGAGGCCGGGGAGGGCCTCGCCGAGGAGGTCGATCAGGGCCAGGTGCGGCAGTCCGGCTTCGGCGGCGGTCGGGCTGCTGCGCAGGACCGCCTCCCCCGCGGATCCGGCTTCGCTCCCCAGCGTGTCGAGCAGCGCCGTCTTGCCGATGCCCGCCGGGCCGTGCAGCAGCACGCTGCCCTGACCGTCGAGGGCCGACCGGATCCGGTTCAGCAGGTCGGTCCGGTCGACGAGTTGGGCACGGACCGGCCCGCCGCCCGGTGGGGCGACGCGGCCGGGGCCCTGGGGGGCGCTGGTCATGGCGGCCAGTGTGCCGCCTCCGGCGCCCGGGCGCGAGAGTACTCGGCGGTACCGAGTGGTTCAGACCACCGAGCACTCCCGGGGAGCGGGGCTCAGCCCAGCGCGACGTCGTCCACCAGGAAGGTGGTGGCGAGGTACGCGTCCTCCTGCCCGGCGAACTCCACCGTCACGTTCTGGCCCTTGTAGACGCTCAGGTCGACGGTGCGCTGCACGTACGAGGCACTCGCGTTGGCGTTGGAGTACGTCGCCAGGGTAGCGCCGTTGACCTTCACCTTGAGCGTGTCGTACGCGGTCGCGCCGCTCTCCGCGGTGGTGACCTTCAGCCAGAAGGTGAGCTTCGGGCTGCCGGCGGCGGGCACCGCGACGTTCGCCTGGGACACCGACTCGGTGGCGGCGCTGCCGTAGCCCATCATCCAGGCGTACCAGGAGCCGCCGTGCGCGGCCTGCTGGGTGGAGTTGGTGATGTCCTCGGCGCTCTGCGTCCAGCCGGTGGTGCCCTGCTCGAAGCCGCCGTTGACCAGGGCGTTCCCGCCCGGGCCCGTCGGGCTGGAGGTGGGGCTCGGGGACGGGTTGCCGTTGCCCGGGTCGGGCAGGGCGGTGCCGACGCTGACGGCCGCCCACGCCTTGGAGACCAGGTACCGCTCCTGGGAGTTGGTGCCGTACAGGTCGGCGGCCGCCTGCAGGGTCGCCGTGCGGGCGCCGGAGTAGTTGGTGGTGGAGGTCATGTAGGCGCTCAGCGCGCGGTACCAGACGGCGGCGGCCTTGTCCTTGCCGATGCCGGCGAAGGTGTCGTTGTTGCAGGTGGTGCCGTTGTGCGAGCGGCCGCCGATGGTCTTCGCCCCGGTGCCCTCGGACGCCAGGTAGAAGAAGTGGTTGCCGATGCCGGAGGAGTAGTGCACGTCCACCGAGCCGGCGCTGGAGTTCCAGCAGCCGAGGCTGCTGCCGTCGGCCGCGGGGTTGTCCATCCGGCGGAAGTAGCCGCTGGACATGTTGAGCTTCTCGCCGATGTAGTAGTCGCCCGGGTCGTTGGCGTTCGCGGCGTAGAACTCCACCATGGTGCCGAAGATGTCGGAGGTCGCCTCGTTGAGGCCGCCGGACTCGCCGGAGTAGTTCAGGTTCGCGGTGGCGGCGGTGACGCCGTGGCTCATCTCGTGGCCCGCGACGTCGAGCGAGGTCAGCGGGGTGTTGGCGTTCTGCGAGCTGCCGTCGCCGAACGACATGCAGAAGCAGCTGTCGTCGTAGAAGGCGTTCAGCAGGTTGTTGTCGACGTGCACGTACGCGGGCGCGCCGCGGCCGTCGTTGCGGATGCCGCTGCGGTTGAAGGTGTTCTTGTAGTAGTCCCAGGTCTTCGCCAGGCCGAAGGCCGCGTCCACGCCCGCCGACTCGCGGTTGGAGTTGCTGCCGTTGCCCCAGGAGTTGCTGGTCTTGGTGAACAGCCGGGCGTTCTGCCGCGGGTTGGACTGCGGGCTGTTGTTGGAGTCGTAGATCGCGGTGTTGCCGTGCAGCGCGTCGGTGAGGGTGTAGCTGCTGCCCGACTGGGTGGTCTCCAGCGACACCTGGCCGTCGTGGATGCCGTTGCCGGTGCCGGAGACGTCCTGGTGCAGCTCGTAGCTGTCCAGCAGCGTGCCTTGCGCGGCGTCGGTGATCACGGCCTCCCGGGTGTCCCCGCCGGCCTCGCCGGCGCCGGTCACGGTGGTCCGGTACGCCAGCACCGGCACCTTGCCGACCGCGTACACCACCAGCTGGCCCTCGGCGGTGTCCGCCTTGGCGTTCTTCACGTGCCGGGCGTGCCGGACGGCGGCCGAGGAGGCGTCCTTCGCCGCCTGCTTCGGCGTGGTGGAGGCGAGCACGATCGCCCCCTTGTGTGCCTGGTCCGAGCCGGTGATCCGGCCGTCCGCGGCGCGGTGCACCACCAGGTCGCCGCCGACCACCGGCAGGCCGCGGAAGGTGCGGTCGTAGCGGACGTGGCGGGCGCCGTCGGCGTCCACCAGGACGTCCTTCACCACCAGCTGCTCGTCGCCGCCGAGGCCGAGCGCGCGGGCCGTCGCCGACGCCTCCCGGTCGCCGGCAGAGAGCGCCTGCGCGCGGGCGTCGGCGGACAGGGCCTGGAAACCGGGGATCGCCCGGGCCGAGGCGGGACTGGCCAGGGCGGCGGACTGGCTGAGCGCGACGGTCGCCGTGCCCAGGGTCAGGGCAGCGGCCACGGCCGCCGCCAGGGCGGTCTTGCGGGTCATCACATTCCTCCCGCCGAGCCGGGGTTGAGGGGGACGGACACCCGTCGCCCATGGGGGAGAACGGCGGGGCCGGTGACAGCTCGGCGGGGAGGACGCTAGGACGGCGGCATGTCCATGCGGTACGCCTCACGGCGGGTGCAAGGGTTCCGCAAGGGGGCGGCCGAGGGGTCCGCACGGGGTGCGCCGAGGGCTCACTCCCCCTTCGGGACCCGCCGCTCCCCCGGGGGCAGCAGCAGGATCTCCAGGGCGTTCGCGCAGGCCAGGGCGCGGGCCAGCTGCCGGGGCAGGGCCGCGTCGGGGAGCAGCTCGGGCGTGGAGCGCAGCGCGAGCGCGGCGTGCGCCTCGCCCTTGGCGTTCAGCACCGGCACCGCGAGGGTGCGCACCCCGACC
Source organism: Kitasatospora terrestris (assembly GCF_039542905.1). Lineage (NCBI taxonomy): Bacteria > Bacillati > Actinomycetota > Actinomycetes > Kitasatosporales > Streptomycetaceae > Kitasatospora > Kitasatospora terrestris. The sequence goes on along the minus strand of NZ_BAABIS010000001.1, from coordinate 7,396,945 downwards.
GCGGACTCGCCCTCGTTCAGGGCGTAGCCGCGCTCGCGGACCAGGGCGAGTTCGGCGCGCAGCGCGGCCGGGTCGGTGATGGTGCGCTCGGTGTGGGCGGTCAGCGCCAGGCCGTCCTCGGCCGGGGCGACGACACCTTCATCCTGTCCGGCTACCCCCTGCTGGAGGAGTCCTACCGGGTCGCCGAGACGATCCTGCCCGCACTGCGCGGGCAGCGCGGGCCGGGCGGTGTCACGGCGCGGTGGCGGCGATCACCCGGACCGCCTCGGCGATCTGGGTGTCCGTCAGGTCGGCGCGGGCCGTGAGCCGCAGGCGGGAGATGCCGTCGGGGACGGACGGGGGACGGAAGCAGCCGACGGCGAGGCCGGCGGTGCGGCAGTCGGCGGCCCACCGGACGGCGGCCTCCGGGCCCGGGGCGCGGACGGAGACCACCGCGGCGTCCGGCTCGGAGGCGTGCAGGCCCTCGGCGCGCAGCCGGTCGGCGAGGGTGCGGGCGACGTACCGGGCGCGCTCGGCGCGTTCGGGCTCGGCGCGCAACAGGCGCAGCGCGCCGAGGGCGGCGCCGACCGCCGCGGGGGCGAGTCCGGTGTCGAAGATGAAGGTGCGCGCGGTCTCGGTCAGGTGCCGGATCACCCGGCGCGGCCCGAGGACGGCCCCGCCCTGCGAGCCGAGGGACTTGGAGAGGGTCACGGTGGCGACGGTGTCGGGCTCGCCCGCGAGGCCGCCGGCGGCGGGGGCGCCGCTGCCGCCGGGGCCGAGCACGCCGAGCCCGTGCGCGTCGTCGACCAGCAGCGCGGCGCCGAACTCGCGCGCCACGGCCGAGTGTTCGCGCAGCGGCGCGGCGTTGCCGTCCACCGAGAACACCGAGTCGCTGACCACCAGGGCCCGCCGGTGGGTGCGCTCCGCGAGGATCCGCCGGACGCCCTCGGGGTCGCTGTGCGGGGCGCGGCGGACGTCGCTGCGGGCGAGCCGGCAGCCGTCGATCAGCGAGGCGTGGTTGTACGCGTCGGAGACGATCACGGTGTCCGGGTCGGTGAGCGCGGTGAGCGCGGCGAGGTTGGCGGCGTACCCGGAGGAGAAGACCAGGGCGGCCTCGAAGCCGCAGAACGCGGCGAGCTCGTCCTCGAGTTCGGTGTGCAGGGCGGTGGTGCCGGTGACCAGGCGGGAGCCGGTGGAGCCGCCGCCCCAGCGCAGTGCGGCCTCGGCGGCGGCGCCGGTGACGGCGGGGTGGTGCACCAGGCCGAGGTAGTCGTTGCTCGCCAGGTCGAGGACCGGGTCGTCGGCGGGCCGGCTGCGCAGGGTCCGGGTGAGTCCGGCGGCGGCCCGGAGGTCGGCCGCCTCGTCGAGCCAGTCGAAGACGGCGGCGGGGGCTAGGGCGGCGGACTGCTGCGGGGCGGAGTGGACCATGTTCGGCACTCTGTCACCCGGCGTCCGCTGCGGGCAATGTGCGGCGCGGCACACCGGGCGCGCGCCCTGCATCCGTCCCGGGCGCGTTCGGCGCGTGCTCCGGCGCGCCGCCGCGGTACGACCATCGGACGGTTGGACAGTCCGTGTCGCGCCGGTTGACCCGCCCCACCGGGACCGGCAAGATCGCCGCGGAGGAGACCATGACCCTGGATCCGGCCGCGCCCGTCCGCGAGGACGTGCCGCCCGTCATCGGCCCGGCGCACGCCCTGGGCACCGTCCTGGCCGAGCTCTTCGAGCCGGCCGTGCACCGCGTCGCCGTCACCGAACCACCGGGCGGGCCGCTGGACGCCGCCGCCGAGGCGTACGGGCTGCGCCGCTACCGGATCCCGCCCACCCCGCAGGGGCGGCTGGACGTCGAGCAGCTGCTGCGCCTGCCGGTGAAGGGCATCCTGCTGGCCGCCGACCCGCTGCACGGGCTGGACCGGCTGCTGGACCGCTTCCCCGGCCCGGTGATCGTGCTGGCCGGGCCCGGTGCGGCCCCTGCGCCGCACGAGCGACTGGTGCTGCTGCGGCAGCCGCCGGGCGGCGCGGCCCGGACGGGCGGGGCCTGAGCCGGCGTCGCCGACGGCCGCCCGGCCCGACGCTCTGCGCAGTCCGGTCTGCGGTCTCCGGACGCGGCACCCGTTGGCCGCCGGCCCCCGGGCTCCGCGACCTGCCGGTCCTGCTACCGATCGCCCGCCCGCCGTCACCGCCGTAGCGGAGCAGCGCCGCCCGGGTCCCCCGTCCCAACGGCGTTGCCCTCACGGCAGCGTCGCCCTCACGGCAGCGTCGCCGTCCGGCCGCAGCCGGCTCCGCCGGGGCCCGGCATCAGCGGCCGGTGACCCCGGTGGTGCCGGTGCCGCCGAGGGCGGCGGTGGTGGGGGCGACGGCATCGGGGCCGGGCCGGCCGCGGTGCACGCGGTCGAGGTGCAGGTCGCCGCCGGCGCCCCGCCCGGTGAGCCGGTGGGCCAGGGCGGGGGTGTCGAGCGGGGCCGGTTCGCCGCGGACGGTCCAGACGGCCGGGCGGCCCCAGAGTGCGTGCTCGACCTGTTCCAGCCAGCGGGTCACCCCACGGCGGGAGCCGAGCGCCGCGCCCGACAGCACCGCCGGTTCCTGCAGCAGCGCGCCCCAGCCGCCGAGGTCGGCGGCCGGCCCGCCGATGGTGAGCAGCGGGAGCCCGTGGCGGTGGACCAGCATCTCGGGCGCACCGTCGATGATCTTGTTGATGGTGAGGGTGGGCCGGTGCGCGACCCGTCCGGCTTCCTCCCGCAGGCCCGGCACCGGCAGCGGCGCGGCGCCCCAGAGCGCTCCCACCCGGTCCAGCCACTCCCGCAACTCGCGGTAGCTGCCCGGCCGGGGCTCCTCCAGCATCCGCGGCGAGCGGAGCAGCAGCAGGTCCCGTCCCAGCTCGGCGCGGGCGGCCTGGAGGAGCATCCGGATGCTCACGTTGCCGCCCCGCTCCGCCCGGGCGAGCGGGGTGAGCAGCAGCTGCGAGCTGTCGAGGCGGTGCTGGAAGGCCACCGCCATCGGCTCGGTGTACGACCGGGGCGACCAGCCCGCCTCCGGCAGGCCGCCGGGCAGCAGCGGCGACCAGGCCGCCAGCCAGGCGGCCAGCTCGGTGGGGGTGCGGACCGTGCCGTACAGCGGGACGGGGCCGGCCGGGGCGCCGTCGAGCGACACGAACTCGAAGGCCCGGTCCGGCCGGGAGGGCTCGCCGAGCGGGGCGAGCTCCAGCCGGGGTTCGCCGTGACGCAGACCGGCGCTGGTGCGCACGTGCACGCCGTCCGCGCCGAGCCCGGCCAGCCGGCGGGCGAGCTCGGCCCGGCCCAGCCCGCTGCCGAGGAGCTCTCCGTAGACGTGCTCCTCGGTGCGGCGGCCCCAGAGCGCGTACGCGCCCGGCCGGCCGACCAGTTGCTCCTCGATCCCGCCGAGCCAGTCCTCCAGCGGACCGTCCCCGCCCCGCCACTCCAGCGGATCACGCATCGCGCCCGCACCTCCCCCGTCACTGCCGGATGGTACGGCTCAGGCCCCCGCGTCGGGCAGGGCGGCCTGCATCCGGGCGCGGGCCCGGCGGCCGTAGCCGATCGTGTAGTAGATCAGTCCGCCGAGGAACGCCCACGGCATGATGCTGCTGACGGTCAGCATGGTGGCGGTGGACAGCACGAAGGTCAGGGCCGCCTTCACCACCGACTCGACCAGGAACGCCACGCCCCAGATCACGGTCAGCCGGCGCTGCCCGCGCCGGAAGCCCTCGTACTGCCACAGGCCGTTCCAGCGGGCGACGCCCTCGGGGGTGCCGCCGGAGGCGAACTTGCGGCCGAAGTAGAACATCGCCGGGCGGGCCGTGAACAGGGTGGCCAGGAAGCCGAGCCCGATCAGCGCGGTGAGCGCCGAGTCCTTGAGGAAGATCAGCTCGGTGGTGTTGTACGCCAGCGCACTGGCCGCGCCGAGCACCATGGTGACCAGGGTGAAGATGCCGAACTCGTCGAGTCGGCGGTGCAGGGCGAAGTACAGCCCCAGGTCGACGACCGGCCAGGCGGAGGAGATCAGCAGCGCGGTCGGCTCGGAGTGGCCGCTGCCGGTCAGCGCGTTGTAGGTGAGGATGGGCGCGAGGATGTTGAGCAGCAGCGTCGGGCCCCAGTCGAGGAGCAGCTTCAGACCCTTCGACGAGGGCTCTGGAACGCTCTGGGCGACGGTTTCTGACGTGGTTTCGGACATGCCGGAGTTCCCCCGAGGTGGATCTTTTCGAATGATCGGCCGAACAGCCGACGAGCAGTCATATCAGCATCCGGACCGCCAGGAAAAGATCATGAAAGTAAAATCCGCTTGCCCGCCCGGTCGACGTCCTGCCACGCTTCCGCCCATGACGAACCGAGAGGCGGTCTCCGCCGCCCGCCGATGACCGGCCGGACGCCCGCAGGACGGGCGCCCCGCACCCCGCTGCCCGACCGGCTCGCCACCGCCCTCGCCCTGCGCGAGGAGTGGCTGCGGCACGGACTGGCCGCCGCCCCCGCCGACCGGCCGCGTGCCGAAGCCGCCGTCCGCGAGCTGTACGCCCTCGCCGGCACGCCACCACCCCGGTTCACCTGGGTGGACTCCCCCGCCGCCGCCCGGCCGCTGCTGCCCGGCACCCGCACCCCGCGGTTCGCCGAGACCGCCCGGCTGCGCCCCGCCGACTGGCCGCTCGCCTCCCGGCTCGCCGCACTCCAGTCCGCCCTGCGGGAGCGGCTGGACGCCCGGGTCCGCGGCCGGCCCGCCACCACCTGGGGCACGCCGGCGCCGGCCCGGCAGCTGGCCCGGACGCAGCCGCCGCGGGCCGCCCTCGCCGCCGGCGTCGACCCGGACGTACTGGCCGACGTCGCGGTGCGCGAAGCGCTGTCCGGCACGCTGGGCGACGCGGTCCGCGGGCCGCTGCGCACCGCGCTGCTCGGCACCGCGGCTTCCGGGACGACCTGGTACGGGCAGCACGACGCCGCCTGGGTCGGCCCGTACGACGTCCTCGCCCGCGCCGGACTGGCCCGCTTCGACCCCGACGACCTCCGGCTGCTCGGCCCGTGGGCCGAACTCGCCCGCAGCACCGGCTGGTGGTGGCCCGACGCGACCCACTGCGTGCTCGCCGAGCGGCCCGCCGCCGTGCACACCGAGCCGCTCGCCCACGCCCACCACGGCGAGCGGCGGCTGCACCGGGCCGACGGCCCGGCCGTGCGCTTCGCGGACGGCGCGGCGCTGTACGTCGTGCACGGCACGCCGGTGCCGGAGTGGGTGGTGACCGGGCCGACGGTGGAACTGATCCACGCCGAACCGAACGTCGAGGTCCGTCGCTGCGCGATCGAGCGGCTCGGCTGGGACGCGTACATCGGGCTGGCCGGGCTGCGGCTGCTGGCCGAGGCCCCCGACCCGGGCAACCCGGGCTTCCGCCTGCGCCTGTACGACCTCCCCCGGGAGGCGGCGCCGGTGCCCGCCCGGCTGCTGCTCGCCGTCAACGGCTCCGCCGAGCCGGACGGCCGGCGCAGACGCTACGGCCTGGCCGTACCACCGCACTTCGACGACGCGCTGGCGGCGGCCGGCTGGTCGTACGGGCTGAGCGGGGCGCAGTACGCCACGCTCGTCCGCCGCACCTGAACCCCGACCGAGAGGTGAACCCCATGACCATGACCCTGGCCCAGCTCACCGCCCGCACCGGCCTCGACGTCCTCGACCACCTGGAACGGGAACTGACCGTCCCGGTGGTGGACGGGCTCCAGGCGCAGGGCGACCTGATCGTCGTCCCGCACCACCTGGTGCCCACCGTCACCGACACCTCGTGGACCGTCTGGCAGGACGTCCCACCGGACGGCGTCGAGCTGCTGCGCGGCGCCGGCGGCGGCAACCCGCACACCCTGGTCGCCGACCCCGGCACCTGCCGCTGGACCACCTCCGTCCGCGACCCGCTGCGGCTCGCCCTCGGCCTGCTGGAGACCACCGCCGTCGCCTACCTGATCCACCCCGAGCACGGCGGCACCGGCATCGCCCCGGGCCGCTACGTCGTCCGCCGCCAGCGCGAACGCGGCCGCACCACCACCGCGTTCGGCGCCGACCGCCTGGTGGCCGACTGATGGCCCGGTACTCCGTCGACCGGGTGCTCGGTGACCGTCCGTTCGCGCAGATCGGGCGGCCGAGCGTGGCCGAGCGCAGCGACGACCACGGCGTGGTCGTGGTCGGCGGCAGTCTCGGCGCCCTCCAGTGGCAGGGCCGCGACGCCGGCGCGGTGCGCCGCTACCGGATCGGCGTGTTCGACCTGGTCGGTCTGCGCTGCCGGGCCCTGGCCGACTCCCGGTGGCCGGTCAACGCGGTCGCGCTCCACCCCGAGCTCCCGCTCGCCGCCGTCGGCACCGGGTGCTACGACGGCGGCTACTCCTTCGAGGGCGAGCTGCTGCTGGTCGACCTGGCGACCGGGGAGAGCGTGCCGCTGCTGGAGGGCTGCCGGGAGGTCCGCTCGGTGCGCTGGCGCGACGCGCGGGTCCTGGAGGCCGTGCTGGCGCCGTACGACGACTACGAGGACGACGCCGCGCACCGGGTGGGCCACGCGGTCGCGATCGCGTGCGAGGACTGGACCGCCGCCCGACCGCGGATGGTCCCGCCGGGTCGGCAGACCGGTCCGCGGGTGCCGTGCGCCCGGCCCGAGGAGGGCCCGGCCGCCGAGGCGCTGCTCGCCGCGCTGTGTTCGGCGCACGGCGAGGAATGGACACCGCGCCGCCAGGTCTGGGCGGTGGAGGTCCTGCCGGACGGCCGGACCGTCGCCGTGCTGGACGGAGTGCGGGCCGAGTGCCGACTGCCGTCGGGCGAGGTGCAGTGGTCGCTGCCCGATCCGGACGGCGGCCGCCAGCTGCTCCTGGCACCCGACCGCCGGTCGGCGTGGGTGACCACCCCGCGCCGGGCCCGGTGGCTCCCGGGCGAGGGATGGCGGGCGCGCCCGGCACTGGTGGAGCGGCTGTCGCTGGAGGACGGGCGGACGCTGGCCGCCGTGGAGCCGGCCGCTCCGGCGGTGCTGGCCGCGAGCCGCGACGGGCGCCTGGCGGCCCGGGACTCCGACCACGGGGAGAAGAGCCCCCGGGTGCGGCTGCTCGCGCCGGACTCCGGCGCCGAGCTCGACTCGCTCGGCGTGGGCCGGTACGACCTGTTCAACCACTGGTTCGACGTCCGCGACTGCCCGGAGCTGCTGTTCCTGGTGGGCGGCGGGCGGCACGGCGTCGCGGGCAAGGAGGTCGCCGCGCTGGATCCCGAGCGGCGGCGGATGCGCCTGCTCTTCCCCCTGGAGTGGGACCGGACACGTCGTGGCCACCTGTTCGGCGGGCCGGGCGTCCACCTCGACGAGGACGGCGGCGGGGCGGCGCTGGTGCACGCCGGAGCGGTGCACGACGGGGCCGGACTGCTGCCCGGCAACGCCTTCGTGGTCCGCCGCCGGCTCCCCGACGGCGAGGCGACGTGGGTGTTCACCGCCGACCGCCACGTCCTGGCCGTCGCCGCCGACCCGGAGCACGTGTACGCGGGCATCGCCGACGGCGAGTTGGTGGTCCTGGACCGCCACGACGGCTCGGTGCGCCACCGCGGGCGGCTGACGGTCGACGGCCTTCCGGTGGTGCCGCTGTCGCTGGCCGCGCCGGGTGGCGGAAGGCTGCTGGTCGGCACGACGGACGGGCGGATCCTGGACGGGCGGATCCTGGACGGGCCGCTCGGGTCGGAGTGACCCCCGGTCGGGTCCGTGGCGCACGGACCCGACCGGGCGGCCGGTCAGCGGAACGCCGGGACGACGCTCGCGCCGTACGCGTCGATGGTGGACTCGACGGCGTCGTGCATCGCGTAGACCGCGAACTGGTCGACGCCCAGGGCCCGCAGCTCCTCCAGCCGCTCCAGGTGCGTCTCCACCGGGCCGATCAGGCAGAAGCGGTCGACGATCTCGTCGGGGACGAACGCGGTGTCGGGGTTGTCGACCCGGCCGTGGTGGCTGTAGTCGTAGCCCTGCCGGTCCTTGATGTAGGCGGTGAGGGCGTCCGGCACCAGGCCGGAATGCTCGCCGTAGCGGGCGACCAGGTCGGCGACGTGGTTGCCGACCATGCCGCCGAACCAGCGGCACTGCTCGCGGGCGTGCGCCATCGCCTCCGGCGAGTCGTCGGCGGTGACGTACGCCGGCGCGGCCACGCAGACGGTGACCGAGGCGGGGTCGCGCCCGGCCTCGACGGCGGCCGCCCGGACGGCCTTCACCATCCACTCGGTGAGGTACGGGTCGGCGAGCTGCAGGATGAACCCGTCCGCCTCGCGGCCGCACAGGGCGAGCGCCTTCGGGCCGTACGCGCCCATCCAGATCGGCAGTTCGGCGCCCGGCTGCACCCAGGGGATGTGCAGCTCGGTGCCGTCGATCTCGACGCTGCGCCCCTCGGCGAGCGCCTTGACGGCGCGCATGGCCTGGGAGAGCCGGTCCAGCGAGGCGGGCTTGCGGCCCGCCACGCGCTGCGCGGAGTCGCCGCGGCCGATGCCGCAGACCGTCCGGTTGCCGTACATGTCGTTGAGGGTCGCGAACAGGGAGGCGGTGACCTCCCAGGTGCGGGTGGCGGGGTTGGTGACCATGGGGCCGACGGTGAGCCGGGTGGTCTCGGCGAGGATCCGGCTGTAGATGACGAAGGGCTCCTGCCAGAGCACCACCGAGTCGAAGGTCCAGCCGTGGCTGAAGCCGGCCGCCTCCGCCCGTTTCATCCGGTCGATGAGCAGTCGTGCGGGCGGGTCGGCCTGGAGGACGAGTCCGATGTCCACTGATCTCCTTGCGGGGTGGGTCAGATGAGGTACTGGCAGGTGGCGCGCGGCTGGAAGCGGCCGTGGCCGGCCCGGCCGAGCCAGCGGTCGCCGTCGACCACCACGGTGCCGCGGGAGAGCACGGTGCGGACCCGGCCGGTGAGCTGCCGGCCCTCGTACGCCGAGTAGTCGACGTTCATGTGGTGGGTCCGGGCGGACAGCGTCTGGGTGGCGGAGGGGTCGTACAGCACGATGTCGGCGTCGGCGCCGGGGGCGATGGTGCCCTTGCGCGGGTAGAGGCCGAACATCCGGGCGGGGGTGGCGCAGGCGATCTCGATCCAGCGGCGGCGCGAGAGGTGGCCGTCGACGACGGCCTGGTGCAGCAGGTCCATCCGGTTCTCGACGCCCGGCAGGCCGTTGGGGATCTTCGAAAAGTCGCCGCGGCCGAGCTCCTTCTGCCCGACGAAGCAGAACGGGCAGTGGTCGGTGGAGACCACCTGAAGGTCGTTGGTCCGCAGGCCCCTCCAGAGCGCCGCCTGGTGCTCCTTGGGCCGCAGCGGGGTGGAGCAGACGTACTTGGCGCCCTCGAAGCCGGGCTCGGCGAGGTTGTCGGTCGACAGGTACAGGTACTGCGGGCAGGTCTCGCCGAAGACGTTGAGGCCCTGGTCGCGGGCGGCGGCGAGCTCGGCGACCGCGGAGGCGGCGGAGACGTGCACCACGTACAGCGGGGAGCCGGCCACCTGGGAGAGCTTGATCGCGCGGTGGACCGCCTCGGCCTCCAGCAGCTCCCGGCGGACCTCGCCGTGGTAGCGCGGGTCGGTGTGCCCGGCGGCCAGCGCCTGCTCGACCAGCACGTCGATGGCCAGGCCGTTCTCGGCGTGCATCATGACCAGGCCGCCGTTGTCGGCGCCGCGCTGCATGGCCCGCAGGATCCGCCCGTCGTCGCTGTAGAACACGCCCGGGTAGGCCATGAACAGCTTGAAGGAGCTCACCCCCTCCGCGACCAGCAGGTCCATCTCCTTCAGGCTGTGCTCGTTGACGTCGGCCAGGATCATGTGGAAGCCGTAGTCGATCGCGCAGTTGCCGTCGGCCTTCGCGTGCCAGGCGTCCAGCCCGGCCCGCAGGGTGGCGCCGACGCCCTGCACGGCGAAGTCCACGATCGTGGTGGTGCCGCCCCAGGCGGCGGCCCGGGTGCCGGTCTCGAAGGTGTCGGAGGCGGAGGTGCCGCCGAACGGCAGCTCCATGTGGGTGTGCGCGTCGACGCCGCCGGGGATCACGTACAGCCCGCGGGCGTCGATCTCGCGGTCCGCCGTCCAGCCCTCGGCCGCGGACGTCCCGAAGGCCGCCAGCGCCACCACCCGCTCGCCCTCGATCAGGACGTCGGCGTGCATCTCCTCGGCCGCGGTGACCACCAGGCCGCCGCGGATCACGGTACGGGTCACGGCTGCTCCCCTCACGCCTCGGTCAGCGGACCGTAGGCGTCCGGCCGGCGGTCGCGGTAGAAGGCCCACTGCCGGCGGACCTGGTCGATCAGGTCCAGGTCGAGGTCGCGGACGACCAGCTCCTCGTCCTTGTCGGAGGCGACCTCGCCGACGAACTGGCCGCGCGGGTCGACGAAGTAGCTGGTGCCGTAGAAGTCGTTGTCGCCGTACTCCTCGACGCCGACCCGGTTGATCGCCGCCACGTAGTACTCGTTGGCGACGGCGGCGGCCGGCTGCTCCAGCTGCCACAGGTACGCGGACAGGCCGCGGCTGGTCGCCGAGGGGTTGTAGACGATCTCGGCGCCGGCCATGCCGAGCGCCCGCCAGCCCTCCGGGAAGTGCCGGTCGTAGCAGATGTACACGCCGACCTTGCCGACCGCGGTGTCGAACACCGGCCAGCCCAGGTTGCCGGGCTTGAAGTAGTACTTCTCCCAGAAGCCCTTGACCTGCGGGATGTGGTGCTTGCGGTACTTGCCGAGGTAGCTGCCGTCGGCGTCGATCACGGCCGCGGTGTTGTAGTAGAAGCCGGACTGCTCGACCTCGTACACCGGCACCACGATCACCAGGCCCAGCTCCTTGGCGAGCGCGCTCATCCGCCGGACGGTCGGGCCGTCCGGCACCGGCTCGGCCCAGCCGTAGTGCTCGGGCTCCTGGACCTGGCAGAAGTACGGCGCGTTGAAGACCTCCTGGAAGCCGATCACCCGGGCACCCTGGGCGGCGGCCTCGCGCGCCGCCCGCTCGTGCGCCGCGATCATCGTCTCCTTGTCCCCCGTCCACGCGGTCTGGAACAGAGCGGCACGTACGACTCGACTCATGGCGGACTCCCTCGCAGCAGCGGTGTGACCGTGAGACTAGGAGTACTGCCCCGTTGTGACCCGCGTCACGCGCCGGGTGTCCGGAAGTTCTCTCTCGGATTGGAGAGCGCTCTCAACCCTTGTTCGACACCTGAACGCCGGATGCGAACGATGAGGTTCCGTCAGGGCCCTTCGCCCGCACGGGGAAAGAACTTGGCTCTTTGACATTGCCATGACTTGAAAGCCGCCCCTAGGATCCCGCCAGAGAGCGCTCTCAACGAGAAGGGTGACACCTCATGGCAACCCCCACCCGCCGCCGACTCTTCGGCGGCCTGCTGCCAGCCCTCGGCGCCGGCCTGCTCGCGGCCGCGCTGATCACCTCCCCCACCACCGCCACCGGCGCCGCGACCCCCGCCTCCGTCGCACCGGTCGCCGCGTCGACCTGGAACGACGACTTCGACGGGCCCGCCGGTGCGGCCGCCGACCCGTCCAAGTGGACGATGGAGACCGGCGGTTCCGGCAACGGCAACCACGAGCTGCAGTACTACACGCCGGGCGCCCAGAACGCCGCCCTGGACGGCCAGGGCCACCTGGTCATCACCGCCAAGCGGAGCAGCGGCGGCCTCAGCTGCTGGTACGGCACCTGTCAGTACACCTCGGCCCGGCTGAACACCGCCCAGACCTTCTCCCAGGCGTACGGGCACTTCGAGTCGCGGATCAAGATCCCGCGCGGCCAGGGCATCTGGCCGGCCTTCTGGATGCTGGGCAACGACCTCGGCTCGGTGGGCTGGCCCAACAGCGGCGAGATCGACATCATGGAGAACATCGGTCGCGAGCCGGGCACCGTGCACGGCACCATCCACGGCCCGGGCTACTCGGGCGCCGGCGGCATCGGCGCGCCGTACAGCCTGCCGGCCGGGCAGTCCTTCGCGGACGCCTTCCACACCTTCGCGGTCGACTGGAGCCCCACCGCGATCAAGTGGTCGGTCGACGGCAACGTCTACCAGACCCGCACCCCCGCCGACCTGGGCGGCAACCGCTGGGTCTTCGACCACCCGTTCTTCGTGATCCTCAACCTGGCGGTCGGCGGTGACTGGCCGGGCAGCCCGGACGGCTCCTCGACCTACCCGCAGACCATGGTCGTCGACTACGTGCACACCACCACCTGGGGCGGCAGCACCGGCGGCTCGTACACCGGGCGGATCACCGGCCCGGGCGGGATGTGCATGGACGTGGCCGGCGGCTCCAGCGCCGACAGCACGCCGATCCAGCTGCACAACTGCACCGGCAGCGCGGCGCAGCAGTGGACCGTGGGCACCGACGGCACGGTCCGCGCGCTCGGCAAGTGCCTGGACGTCGCGGCCGCCTCGCACAACGACGGCGCGGTCATCCAGCTGTACACCTGCAACGGCACCAGCGCCCAGCAGTGGAACCACCGCTCCGGCAACGACTTCCTGAACCCCGGCTCCGGCAAGTGCCTGGACTCGCCGAACGGTTCCTCGGCGGACGGCACCCGGCTCCAGCTGTGGACCTGCAACGGCACCGCCGCCCAGAAGTGGATCCTGGGCTGACCCCGGCCCCTTCCCGCGCGGCCGGCCCTCCCCCCGGCCGGCCGCGCACCCCCACCACCCCTTGACAGCTCCACCCCCGCAAGGAACGGACACCCCCACATGACCCCGTCCCACCGCGCGCCCCTCTCCCGCCGGAAGCTGCTCGCCGCGGCCGGCGCCGCGCTCGCCGTGCCGCTCACCGCCACCTGGCTGAGCGCCGGCGCCGAGGCCCAGACGCCCGCCACCCTGGCGATGGACCTGGCCAACACCACCGGCAGCAACACCGTCTACGCCTACGTGGTCGGCCGCGACCCGTCCGCGGGCGGCAGCTGGGCCTTCGTCCAGGCCGACGGCGCGAGCCTCTACCACCCGCCGAACCCGGCCAACGACCAGACGCCGCTGGGCGTGGACTGCGCCATCGCGCTGAACGCCTCGGGCGCCGCCCCGCGCCGGGTCACCCTGCCGCACCTGGACAGCGGCCGGATCTACTTCTCGGTCGGCGCGAAGCTCACCTTCCTGATGAACCGGGGCGGCGGCCTGGCCATGCCCTCGGTGCTCAACCCGAGCGACCCGAACGCGAACGTCCGCCACGACTTCTGCGAATTCACGTTCAACAACGACCAGTTGTTCGCGAACATCACCTTCGTCGACATGGTCTGCCTGCCGATCGCCTTCCAGCTGGAGACCCCGCAGGGCACCCAGACCGTGCGCGGCCTGCCGGCCGACGGCCTGGCCCGGGTGGCGTCCGCGCTGCGCGCGCAGTCCGCCTCGGACGGCAGCGACTGGAGCAAGCTGATCGTCAACCGCAACGGCTCGGACCTGCGGGTGCTCAGCCCGAACCTGGCGATCCGCGGCAACGGCGCGCTGTTCCCCGGGTACTTCGACTCCTACGTCGACCAGGTGTGGTCCAAGTACGCCGGCACCGACCTGAAGATCGACACCCAGTACACCTGGGGCGTGGTGACCGGCCGGGTCAGCGGCGGCACCCTGGCCTTCCCCGGGGTGGGCAGCTTCAGCAAGCCCTCCACGGCGGCGATCTTCTCCTGCAGCGACGCGCCGTTCACCACCGGCAACGACCTGATGGGCAACATCAGCGCCCGGCTGGCCGCCGCGTTCAACCGCACCACCCTGCTGGACAACGCCAACCAGCCGACCGGCGAGAACCCGGCCGCGTTCTACACCAAGGCGCGCACCAACCACTACGCCCGGATCCTGCACTCCACCACGCCCGACGGGCTCGGCTACGCCTTCCCGTACGACGACGTCCACCCGGCCGGGGTGGACTTCGAGGGCAAGGTGCAGCACGGCAGCCCGAGCCGGTTCGTGGTCACGGTCGGCGGCCTGTCCGGGTCCACCCCCTCGCCCTCGCCGAGCGCCAGCGCCACCGGCGGTGCGGTGAGCGCCTTCGCCACCGTCCAGGCCGAGTCCTACCGCGCCCAGTCCGGCTCGCAGACCGAGGCCTGCTCCGACACCGGCGGCGGCTCGGACGTCGGCTGGCTCGCCAACGGCGACTGGCTCCGCTACACGCTGGACTTCGGCTCCACCGGCGCCACCCGGTTCGACGCCCGGGTCGCCTCCGGCGCCGCGGCCGGGGTCAGCGGCCTGGTGCAGGTCCGCCTCGGCAGCCCCACGGCGACGCCGATCGGCAGCTTCGCGCTGGCCAACACGGGCGGCTGGCAGACCTGGCGGACGGTGCCCGCGGACATCACCCGCACCACCGGAGTCAAGGACGTCTACCTGACGTTCAGCTCCGGCCAGCCGGCCGACTTCGTCAACCTCAACTGGTTCGTCTTCTCCTGACGCACCACCGACTCCCCGGGCGGCCGCCGCCGCGGCCGCCCGGGGCTCCGTACGCCCGCTCCGGGGTCACTCCACCGTCAGCACGACCTTGCCGGTGACCCGGCCGGTGTCGCCGAGGGCGTGGCCCTTCGCCGCGTCCGCCAGCGGGAGGACCGCCTCCACCACCGGGCGCAGCCGCCCTGCCGCGAGCAGGCCGGCGATCTCCCGCATGCCCTGCTGGTCCGCCTCGACCAGCAGCGGCACCGCGCTCACGCCGAGCTCGGCGGCCCGTTCGGCGAGGTTGCCGGGCACGTCCATCAGCGCGATGGTGACCAGCCGCCCGCCGGGCTTCAGCACCTCCAGCGAGCGCAGCGCGGTGTCCCCGCCGATGGTGTCGAGCACCACGTCGACCTTGTCGACCGCGGTGAAGTCCTCGGTGCGGTAGTCGACCATCTCGTCGGCGCCGAGCCCGCGCACCACCTCGTGCTTGGCGGCGCTGGCGGTGCCGATCACGTACGCGCCGCGCTCCTTGGCGATCTGCACCGCCAGGTGCCCGACCCCGCCGGCGGCGGCGTGCACCAGGACCCGCTCGCCGGGCCGGACGTCGGCCGCGTCCACCAGGGCCTGCCAGGCGGTGAGCGCGGCCAGCGGCGCGGCGCCGGCCTGCACGTGGTCGAGGGCGGCGGGCTTGCGGACCAGGGCGCGGGCCGGGGCGACCGCGTACTCGGCGAAGGAGCCGACGCCGTACGGGTAGGGCAGCATGCCGAAGACCTCGTCGCCCGGCGCGTGCAGGGTCACGCCGGTGCCGACGGCCTCGACGGTGCCGGAGAGGTCCCAGCCGAGCACCAGCGGGAGGCGGTCGAGGAAGCCGGGGAACTGCCGGTGCTTCCAGTCGGTGGGGTTCATGCCGGCCGCGCGGACCCGGACCAGCACCTCGGAGGGGCCGGGGACCGGGCGCTCCACCTCGATCTCCGCGAGGACCTCGGGGGTGCCGTAGCTGTTCTGGCTGATCGCCTTCATCGTCGTCATGCGTCCAGCCTGCGCCGGGTCGACCTGCGGAAACAGTGGCCCGATGGCCATGATGTGCAAGAATTGGGCCATGCACCGTGTTGTCGTCCTCGCCCTGGACGGGGTCATCCCCTTCGAGCTGAGCCTGGCCTCCCGCCTGTTCGGGGCGGCCACCGACGCCGCCGGGCGGCCGCTGTACGAGGTGGTGACCTGCTCGCCGGACGGGCGTCCGGTGCGCACCGACGCCGACTTCTCGATCACCGTGGAGCACGACGCCACCGCCCTCGCCGGGGCGGACACCGTGGTGGTCCCGGCCTCCGAGGAGTTCGTCCGGATCACCGACCGGTCCTCCCTCCCGGCGCCCGCCGCCGAGGCGCTCGCCCTGATCCCCCCGGACGCCCGGATCGCGGCCATCTGCATCTCCGCCTTCCCGCTGGCCGCCGCCGGGCTGCTGGACGGCCTGCCCGCCGCCACCCACTGGCACCACGCCGAGCACTTCCGCCGCCACTACCCGCGGGTCGACCTGGCGCCGGACGTGCTCTACGTGGACGCCGGCCGGATCCACACCTCGGCGGGCGCCGCGGCCGGGATCGACCTGCTGCTGCACCTGATCCGGCTCGACCACGGCAGCGGCGTCGCCAACCAGGTCGCCCGCCGCTGTGTGGTCCCGCCGCAGCGCGAGGGCGGGCAGGCCCAGTACGTGGAGCGGCCGGTGCCGGAGCGCACCGACGCCGGCACCTCGGTCACCCGCGCCTGGGCCCTCGACCGCCTGCACGAGCCGCTGCAGCTCGCCGACCTCGCGGACCACGCGCGGATGAGCCGCCGCACCTTCACCCGGCGCTTCCGCGCCGAGACCGGCCTCAGCCCCGGCCAGTGGCTCACCCAGCAGCGCCTGGACCTGGCCCGCCACCTGCTGGAGACCACCGACCTGGCGGTGACCCGGATCGCCGAGCGGGTCGGCTTCGGCACCGACGTGACCCTGCGCCAGCACCTGCACACGGCGATCGGCGTCTCCCCGGGCACCTACCGGCGCACCTTCCGCGAGTGACGGGCCGGTGCCCGCCGGGCGGCCCGGTGCCCGCCATCTCCTTTGCCCCGGCCCCGGCCGAACAGGCAAGATAGGCCGGTGACCCTCCTGGACCTGATGCCGAAGCCCGCCACGCCCGACTCGCTGTTCGAGACCTTCGCCGAGTGGGCGACGGAGCGCGGCATCACCCTCTACCCGGCCCAGGAGGAGGCGCTGATCGAGCTGGTCTCCGGGAACAACGTGATCCTGGCGACCCCGACCGGCTCCGGGAAGTCGCTGGTCGCGGCGGGTGCGCACTTCGCGGCCCTGGCCGAGGGCAAGCGCACCTTCTACACCGCGCCGATCAAGGCGCTGGTGTCGGAGAAGTTCTTCGACCTGTGCAAGATCTTCGGCACCGAGCAGGTCGGCATGATGACCGGCGACGCCTCGGTCAACCCGACCGCGCCGATCATCTGCTGCACCGCCGAGGTGCTCGCCCAGATCGCCCTGCACGACGGCGACCGGGCCGACATCGGCCAGGTCGTGATGGACGAGTTCCACTTCTACGCCGAGCCGGACCGCGGCTGGGCCTGGCAGATCCCGATCATCGAGCTGCCGCAGGTGCAGTTCCTGCTGATGTCCGCGACCCTCGGCGACGTCCGCCGCTTCGAGGAGGACCTGACCCGGCGCACCGGCCGCCCGACCACCGCGGTCCGCTCGGCGACCCGCCCGGTCCCGCTGTTCTACGAGTACCGGCGCACCAACCTGCACGACACCCTGGAGGAGCTGCTGAAGACCGGTCAGGCGCCGGTCTACGTCGTGCACTTCACCCAGAAGGAAGCCGTCGAGCGGGCCCAGTCGCTGATGAGCATCAACATGTGCTCCAAGGCGGAGAAGGACGCCATCGCCGACCTGATCGGCAACTTCCGCTTCACCACCAAGTTCGGCCGCAACCTCTCCCGGTTCGTGCGGCACGGCATCGGCGTGCACCACGCCGGCATGCTGCCCAAGTACCGCCGGCTGGTCGAGCGCCTCGCCCAGGCCGGCCTGCTGAAGGTCATCTGCGGCACCGACACCCTCGGCGTCGGCGTCAACGTGCCGATCCGCACCGTGCTGTTCACCGCGCTCTCCAAGTACGACGGCCAGCGGGTGCGGATCCTGCGCGCCCGCGAGTTCCACCAGATCGCCGGCCGGGCCGGCCGGGCCGGGTTCGACACCGTCGGCCAGGTGGTCGCCCAGGCGCCCGAGCACGTGGTGGAGAACGAGAAGGCGCTGGCCAAGGCCGGCGACGACCCCAAGAAGAAGAAGAAGGTCGTCCGCAAGAAGGCCCCCGACGGCTTCGTCAGCTGGTCGGAGGAGACCTTCGAGCGCCTGATCGCCGCCGACCCGGAACCGCTGGTCTCCCGCTTCAAGGTCAGCCACGCCATGCTGCTGTCGGTGATCGGCCGCCCCGGCGACCCGTTCGACGCCATGCGCCACCTGCTCACCGACAACCACGAGGAGCGCCCGGCGCAGCGCCGCCACATCCGCTCGGCGATCCAGATCTACCGCTCGCTGGTCGAGGGCGGCATCGTCGAGAAGCTGGACCAGCCGGACGCCGAGGGCCGCACCGTGCGCCTCACCCTCGACCTGCAGGAGAACTTCGCGCTCAACCAGCCGCTGTCCACCTTCGCGCTGGCCGCCTTCGACGTCCTGGACCCGGAGTCCCCCTCGTACGCGCTCGACGTGGTCTCGGTGGTCGAGGCCACCTTGGACGACCCGCGGCAGATCCTCGCCGCGCAGGAGAACAAGGCCCGCGGCGAGGCCGTCGCCGAGATGAAGCGCGACGGCATCGAGTACGAGGAGCGGATGGAGCGGCTCCAGGAGATCACCTACCCGCGGCCGCTGGAGGAGCTCCTCGGCCACGCGTACGAGGTCTACCGCCGGGCGCACCCGTGGATCGGCGACCACCCGCTGCGGCCCAAGGCGGTGGTGCGCGACCTGTACGAGCGGGCCATGACCTTCTCGGACTACGTCGGCTTCTACGAGCTCGCCCGGACCGAGGGCATCGTGCTGCGCTACCTCGCGGGCGCGTACAAGGCGCTGGAGCAGACCGTCCCGGACGACCTGAAGACCGACGACCTCAAGGACATCATCGCCTGGCTCGGCGAGCTCGTCCGCCAGGTCGACTCCTCGCTGCTCGACGAGTGGGAGGCGCTGGCCAACCCGACCGAGCCGGAGGCGGGCGAGGTCCGCCTCGACGACAAGCCGGCGCCGGTCACCGCCAACGCGCGGGCCTTCCGGGTGCTGGTGCGCAACGAGATGTTCCGCCGGGTCGAGCTCGCCGCGCTGGAGCACTACGACGTGCTGGCCGAGCTGGACGGCGAGTACGGCTGGGACGCCGACCGCTGGGCGGACGCGATGGACGGCTACTGGGACGAGTACGACGACCTCGGCACCGGCCCGGACGCGCGCGGCCCGAAGATGCTGCTCATCGAGGAGGTCGAGGACGAGGGCCTGTGGCGGGTCCGGCAGATCTTCGACGACCCGAACGGCGACCAGGACTGGGGCATCAGCGCCGAGGTCGACCTCTACGGCTCCGACGAGGAGGGCCGGGCGGTCCTGAAGGTGACCGCCGTGGGGCCGGTCCGCTGAATCCGCCCCCGCCGGCCGGGGCGGCTACATCCAGCTGAAGGGGGCCCGGGCGACGTACGCCGCCGCCCGGGTGGACTCCTGCAGCGCCTGGTCCGGGGTGTTGCCGGCCCGCTGGTCGGCGTACCGGGAGACGGTGACGGTCAGGTAGTGGCCCGCCGTGGCCACCCTGGCGGCGGTCATCGGCTTCGCGGTGCCGTTCACCGCCGGGGGCGGCGTGCCGTCGGGCAGGGTGAAGGCGAACGCCGCCGCCTTGTCGCCGAGCGCCTGCGCGGCCTTCGCCGCCGCGCCCGCGTCGTTGAAGCGCAGCACCGTCACGCTGGTGACCACCGGCTGGTCGGCGCGGCTGAACGCGACCGCCACGTACGCCTGGCAGTCGAGGTCCTTCAGCGCGTCGTGCGCCCGGTCGGCCTGGGTCTCCACGCAGTCGGTGCCCTGCCGCGCGGCCGTCCGCCGGGCCCGGTAGCCGTCCTGGTCGACGATCCGCTGCGCCGGGAAGTAGCGTTCGGCGGTGAACGCCTGAGCCTCCGTCGGCGCCTGGGCCGCCTGCGCGCCCGGCGGCGGCACGGCGGCCGGCGCCTTGCTGCTGGTGGGCCCGAGGCCGGGCAGCAGGTCGCCCGGGTGCGGTCGCGACACCACCCACACCCCGCCCGCGGCCACTCCGGCCAGCGCGCACCAGAGCACTATGCGGTTGCGCCGGGGGCGGCGAGGTGTCGTCATGGCGCAGATTGTAGACATCCGATACGACCAATCCGACCGGCAGGGGCGCACGTACCTGCGGGTAGGGCGTACGTGACCTGTGCCACTACCGAGTGCTCCGACACTGTGACAACTCGCACACCCCGGCGGCGATCTTCTGGCGGGTTCCCTCTGGCGGAACGCGAGCCCCGCCAGGCAGGATCAGGCGCATGGATCTGCTCGACACCCTCACCGCCAAGGGCCTGCGCCGGGAACTCCCCACCCGCGAGGAAGCCCTGGCCGTTCTCGCCACCACCGACGACGAGCTGATGGACGTCGTCGCGGCCGCCGGGCGGGTCCGCCGGCAATGGTTCGGCCGCCGGGTCAAGCTCAACTACCTGGTCAACCTGAAGAGCGGCCTCTGCCCGGAGGACTGCAACTACTGCTCCCAGCGGCTCGGCTCCAAGGCGGAGATCCTCAAGTACACCTGGCTCAAGCCCGAGCAGGCGGCCGACGCGGCCCGGGCCGGCGTCGCCGGCGGCGCCAAGCGGGTCTGCCTGGTCGCCTCCGGCCGCGGCCCGACGGACCGTGACATCGACCGGGTCGCCGACACCATCGCCGCGATCAAGGACGCCGACGAGAACGTCGAGGTGTGCGCCTGCCTCGGCCTGCTCTCCGACAACCAGGCCGAGCGCCTGAAGGCGGCCGGCGCCGACGCCTACAACCACAACCTCAACACCTCCGAGGCCACGTACGGCGAGATCACCACCACGCACACCTACGCCGACCGGGTCGACACCGTCACCAAGGCGCACGGCGCGGGCCTGTCCGCCTGCTCCGGCCTGATCGCCGGCATGGGCGAGACCGACGAGGACCTGGTCGACGTGGTGTTCGCGCTGCGCGAGCTCGACCCCGACTCGGTGCCGGTCAACTTCCTCATCCCGTTCGAGGGCACCCCGCTCGCCAAGGAGTGGAACCTCACCCCGCAGCGCTGCCTGCGCATCCTGGCGATGGTCCGCTTCGTCTGCCCCGACATCGAGGTCCGGATCGCCGGCGGCCGCGAGGTCCACCTGCGCTCGATGCAGCCGCTCGGCCTGCACATCGCCAACTCGATCTTCCTCGGCGACTACCTCACCAGCGAGGGCCAGGCCGGCCAGGCCGACCTCGACATGATCAAGGACGCCGGCTTCGAGGTCGAGGGCGCCGAGCAGACCACCCTGCCCCGCCACCGGGTGGAGGCCGGCACGGGCGGCGGCTGCGGCTCGGTCTGCGGCTCCTCCGCCGCCCCCGCCGAGGCCCACGGCTGCGGCGACGCCTGCGGCGGCTGCGGCGGGCACGAGGAGCTCGCCGCGGCAGCGGCGGCCGTCGACGAGCAGGACGCCGACGACGAGGCCCGCACCGACCTGGTGAAGGTCCGCCGCCGCGGCGCCGGCACCGAGCTGGCCCCGAACGCCTGATGGACCCGCGCCACCTCCTCGACCTCGACCGGGCCCACGTCTGGCACCCGTACGCGCCGATGCCGGGCACCGTCGACCCGTACGTCGTCGAGTCCGCCTCCGGAGTCCGGCTGCGCCTCGCGCAGCCGGTCGCCGGCCGGGACGAACTCGTCGACGGCATGTCCTCCTGGTGGGCCGCCATCCACGGCTACGGCCACCCGGTCCTGGACGAGGCGGTCCGCGCGCAGCTCGGCCGGATGAGCCACGTGATGTTCGGCGGGCTCACCCACGAGCCCGCCGTCCGGCTCGCCGCCCGGCTGGTGGAGATCACCCCCGAACCGCTGCAGCACGTCTTCCTCGGCGACTCCGGCTCGGTCGCGGTCGAGGTCGCGATGAAGATGTGCCTCCAGTACTGGGTGTCCGTCGGCCGACCCGCCAAGCGCCGCCTGCTCACCTGGCGCGGCGGCTACCACGGCGACACCTTCCACCCGATGTCGGTCTGCGACCCCGAGGGCGGCATGCACGCCCTGTGGGGCGGCGTCCTCCCGCACCAGGTCTTCGCCGAGGAGCCGCCCGGCGGGTACGACGCCCCGCTCGACGGGGCGTACGCCGCGCACCTCGCCGAACTGATCGAGCGTCACGCCGGCGAGCTCGCCGCCGTGATCGTCGAACCGGTCGTCCAGGGCGCGGGCGGGATGCGCTTCCACTCCCCCGCGTACCTGCGGCTGCTGCGCGAACTCTGCGACCGGCACGACGTCCTGCTGGTCTTCGACGAGATCGCCACCGGCTTCGGCCGCACCGGCGAACTCTTCGCCGCCGACCACGCCCGGGTCTCCCCCGACGTGATGTGCCTCGGCAAGGCGCTGACCGGCGGCTACCTCACCATGGCCGCCACCCTGTGCACCTCGCGGATCGCCGACGGCATCAGCCGCGGCGAGGTCCCCGTGCTCGCGCACGGCCCGACGTTCATGGGCAACCCGCTGGCCGCCGCGGTCGCCAACGCCTCCATCGACCTGCTGCTCGGCCAGGACTGGCAGGTGGAGGTCAAGCGGATCGAGACCGGCCTGCGGGCCGGGCTCGCCGACGCGGCGTCCGTACCCGGCGTCCACGACGTCCGGGTGCTCGGCGCGATCGGCGTCGTCCAGCTCGACCACCCGGTCGACATGCGGGCCGCGACCGCCGCGGCGGCGGCCGAGGGCGTGTGGCTGCGGCCGTTCCGCGACCTGATCTACACCATGCCGCCGTACGTCACGGACGACACCGACCTGGGCCGCATCACGGCGGCGGTGCGTGCGGCGGCAGCCGCAGGCTAGCTTTTCGGGGGCGCGTGGGGGTACCTCCCGGCCGGAGGCAACCCCGGGGTTGGCCGCACCAGCGCTGTTGGCCAACCCCGTGGTCGGCGTCGCGGTTCCCCGAGCCCCCGATGACATCTCCCGCCGTTCGAAAGGAACCCCCTGTGTCCGTCCTCTTCATCACCGGGACCGGGACCGAGGTCGGGAAGACCGTGGTGACCGCGGCGGTGGCCGCGCTGGCGGGGCCGTCGGTGGCCGTGCTGAAGCCGGGGCAGACCGGCGTCGCGGTCGGCGAGCCGGGCGACGCCGCCGAGGTGGTCCGGCTGGCCGGCCCGCACGTGGCGACCGCCGAACTCGCCCGCTACCCCGAGCCGCTGGCCCCCGACACGGCCGCCCGCCGTTCCGGCCTGCCCACGCTAGGCCCGGACGCGGTCGCGAAGGCGGTCGCCGGCCTCGCCGCCGAGCACGCCACCGTCCTGGTGGAGGGCGCCGGCGGCCTGCTGGTCCGCTACGACGAACAGGGCCGGGGGCTGGCCGAGATGGCGGCGGCGACCCTCGCGCTCGGCGTGGACGTCGAGTTCCTGGTGGTGGTCGCCGCGGGCCTGGGCACCCTGAACTCGACCGCGCTGACCCTGGAGGCACTGCGCGCCCGCGGACTGCGCACCCGCGGCGTGGTGATCGGCAGCTGGCCCGAGGACGCCGATCTGGCGGCCCGCTGCAACCTGGCCGATCTGCCCGCGGCGGCGGAGGTGCCGCTGCTCGGGGCGCTGCCGGCCGGTTCGGCGGCCGAGGGCGGGGCGCCGTTCCACGCGGTGGCCCGGGCCTCGCTCGCGCCCGCGCTCGGCGGCGCGTGGGACGCGGCGGCGTTCGCCGCCCGGCACGCCCCGGGTGCTCACCCGGTCGGGTGAGTCCGCGGCGGGCACCGCGTGTGCACCGGCCGCACCGGCCGGGCGCGGCGGATCCTGGCGGGATGAACTCCCGCCCTCCGCTTGCCGCCCCGTCCGCCGCCGCCCGGACCGCCGTCGGCCCGACCCGGCGCGGTGTCCTGTTCGGCGCCGGCGGCGCTCTCGCGGCCGCCGTGCTCGCCGCCTGCTCCAGCGGCGACTCGAACGCTCCGTCGCCGTCGGCCACCACGGCGGCGTCCGGGTCGCCGTCCCCCACGGTGACCACCGGCACCGTCACCGTCACGATCAAGGACTTCGCCTTCAGCCCGACCCCGCTGATCGTCGCCCCGGGCACCCGGATCGTGGTGACCAACCAGGACTCGGAGTCCCACACGCTCACCGCGACGGCGTCCGGGGGAGGTGGCTTCGACACCGGGATCCTCACCACCGGCAAGTCCGTGGAGATCACCGCGCCGACGCAGCCGGGCGACTACCCGTACACGTGCAGCATCCACCCGACGATGAAGGGCACCCTCACCGTCGCCTGAGCCCAGCCGAGCCGATCGGAGCCGAGCCGCCGTCACCGCCGCCCGTCCGGCAGGGCCGTTGACACCCCGCCACCGGCTCTCTAGCGTGGCCTTCACCCATTACCGGCCAGTAGGGATCGGCATGCCCGCGCAGCGCCCGTACGACCTCGTCCTGTTCGGCGCGACCGGCTTCACCGGCGGGCTGACCGCCGAGTACCTGGCGCGGCACGCGCCGGCCGGCTGCCGGTGGGCGCTGGCGGGCCGCAACCCGGCCAAGCTGGCGGCGGTGCGCGGGCGGCTGGCGGCGATCGACCCGGCGTGCGCCGATCTGCCGCTGCTGACGGCGGACGCGTCCGATCCGGCGTCGCTGCGCGAGGTCGCCGGGCAGGCCCGGGTGGTGATCTCCACGGTCGGTCCGTACATCCGGTACGGCGAGCCGCTGGTCGCCGCGTGCGCGGAGGCCGGCACCGACTACGTGGACCTCACCGGCGAGCCGGAGTTCGTCGACCTGATGTACGTGAAGCACCACGCGCGGGCGGTGGAGTCCGGCGCCCGGCTGGTGCACGCGTGCGGCTTCGACTCGGTGCCCCACGACCTGGGCGCGCTGTTCACCGTCGGGCACCTGCCGAAGGGTTCGCCGATCTCGCTCCAGGGCTTCGTGCGCGCCGGCGGCTCGCCGTCCGGCGGGACGCTGGCCTCCGCGCTGGCCGCGATGTCCGGCCGCGCGGCATGCTGGAGGCCGCGCGGCGCCGGCGCGCGGTCGAGCCGCAGCCGCTGGAGCGCCGGGTGCGGATCGAGTACGGGCTGCCGCGCCGCTCCCGCGACGCCCGGGCGTGGATCGTGCCGATGCCCGCGATCGACCCGCAGGTGGTGGCCCGTTCCGCGGCCGCGCTGCCCGCGTACGGCCCGGACTTCCGCTACGGGCACTTCGCCGCCGTCAAGCACCTGCCGGTCGCGGTGGTCGGCGCCCTCGGCGTGGTCCTGCTCGCCCTGGCCGCCCAACTCCCGGCCCTGCGGCGGGCGGTGAGCGTGCTGCACCGGCCGGGCCAGGGCCCGGACGAGCGGCGGCGGGCCCGTTCCTGGTTCACCGTCCGGTTCGTCGGCGAGAGCGACGGGCAGCGGGTGTGGACCGAGGTGTCCGGCGGCGACCCGGGCTACGGCGAGACGGCGAAGATGCTCGCCGAGTCCGCGCTCTGCCTGGCCTTCGACGAACTCCCGCCCACCGCCGGCCAGGTGACCACCGCCACCGCGATGGGTCCGGCGCTGATCGAGCGGCTCACCGCGGCCGGGCTGCGCTTCACCGTGCTCCCCGCCCCGCCCACCGGCGCCCCCGGCCGCTGACCGGGCGCCCCCGGCGGGCGCCCGGCCGGCCCGGCCGTCAGCGGAAGGACTTCACCCAGCGGCGCCAGCGGGTCTCGCGGACGTAGCCGGCCGAGGTCCAGGCGTGCTGCGCGCGCTCGTTCGACTCCAGCACCATCGCGTCGGCGCGGCGCCCGCCCACCGCCGCGAAGCGGTCCTCCGCCGCCCGCAGCAGCGCGCCCGCGAGGCCCTGCCGCCGGTGCGCGGGCAGGACGGCCAGCCGGTAGAGCGAGCAGCGCCAGCCGTCGTACCCGGCGATCACCGAGCCGACCAGCAGGCCGTCGAGCTCGGCGAGGATCAGCGCCTGCGGGTCGCGCTCGATCAGCCGGGTCACGCCGTCCACGTCGTCGGTGATGGACGTGCCCTCGGCCGCCTCCTTCCAGAAGGCGAGGACGGGGTGCACGTCGTCGAGGGTGGCGGTCCTGATCCGCGGTTCGCTCATGACCGGCAGCCAAACACCCGGCCGGCCGGGCCCGCGCGCAATTCCGCTCCGCGAGACACCCGGCTCGGTCTACCCGAGGGGCTCGACGGGCTGGCGCAGCACGGTCCGCAGCTTCTCGGGCGCGGTGCGGCGGGGGTCGCCGAGGTAGATCTCGTGGTGCCGGCCGGTCGGCCGCAGGCCGTTGGCGGCGAGGTAGCGGTGGTGGAGTTCGTGCAGCAGCGGCGCCTCGTCGTCGTACGAGCCGGTGTGCAGCACCTGCGCGCTGGGGCCCTCGTGCAGGGTGAGGTGCCGGACCAGGGCGATCGCCGGGTTCTTCTTCCTGGCCAGCGCGGTCTCCCGGGCGTCCTCGATCGTCCGTTCGTCGATCCAGGGCGGCATGCAGATGAGCATGGTCCAGTTCCAGCTGTCCTTGGCACCGGTGGTGAACGCCTCGTACCGCTCCGCCCACCACAGGCCCTCCAGCGGGGGGACCACGAAGTCGCCGCCCCCGGTGCGCTTCGCCGCGAACTTCACGGTGTACGCGACCGCGTAGAGCGCCTCGACCGCCGCGGTGTACGCGGGCGCGGTGTTCGGGTTGCCGGTGCCGTCGACCGCGAGGAACTGCTGCTCGGGCACGTCGATCACGGCCCAGGCGGTGTTCCCGGGCGCGTAGAGCTCCTTCTGCTCGCGCTTGACGTCGTACGCCGCCATCGGGCGGGACCTCCTCGTGGTCAGCCGGCGAGACGCCAGACGGTGGTCGTCTTGCGGGCGGCGTCCTCCAGGTCGGCGACCACGGGGACGTCGTAGGCGGCGAGGGCGGTGAAGCGCTCGCGCGGGAGGTAGCGGCGGCCCGGATCGCCGACGACGACCTCGGCGCCGCGGGCGCGGGCCCGCTCCAGGAAGGGGAGGAAGCGGGCGGCCATCGCGCGCTCGTAGAAGACGTCCCCGGCGAGCACCACCTCGGCCGGGCCGCCGTCACCGTCCAGCAGGTCCTCCACGGCGGCCGAGATCCGGACGCCGTTCAGCTCCGCGTTGATGCCGATCGCGGTCACCGCGTACGCGTCGATCTCGGCGGCCCGCACCGAGCTCGCCCCGCGCAGCGCCGCCGCGACCCCGACCAGGCCGGAGCCCGCCGCCAGGTCCAGGACCGTACGGCCGGCGACCAGTTCGGGATGGTCCAGCACGTACCGGGCGACCCCGACCCCGCCGGCCCAGGCGAACGCCCAGAACGGCGGCGGCATGCCGATCTCGCCCCGCGCGGTCTCGGTGGTCTCCCACAGCGCGATGGCGTCCTCGGCCATGTGCAGGCGGACCTCCGGCACGAACGGCACCGGCTGGACCTGGGTGTGGGCCCGGACGAACGCCGCATCCGCGGCGGTGTCGGACGGCTGACGGACCCTCGTCGCGTTCGGCATGCCCGCAGCATAGAGGTAGCGGACAGCGCCCGGCGGCCATGACGTCGCGCCTCGCAGCTCACGGTCACGGATCACGTACCGTTTCGATACCGAAGCCGTTATGAGCTGCGGAAATGCTCGCGGCCGCGCAGACGCGCGAGTAGCATCCGCCAGGTGTCCCCCGGTCGCGGCGCGCCACCGCGCCGTGCCGTCGGGCGGCTCAGCACTCCCGGGCGGCCGGCGGCGGCGATCCGCCGTACCGGTGGCCCGCGTACTCGGCACCGCGCGCCAGGGCAGTCGCGCGAACGCGGAAGGGCAGCGACTTGGCGGATCGGCTCACCGGAGGGGACTCCTCGCTGCTGCGGCGGATCAACGCGGCGGTCACCCTGCGGGCGCTGCGCGACGGGCAGTCGCTCACCCTCACCCAGCTGGTCGGCGACACCGGGCTGTCCCGCCCCACGGTCGAGGGTGTGATCGAGGGCCTGGTGCAGTCCGGTCTGGTCGCCGAGGTGGACCAGGCGCAGGAGTCGGGGCGTCAGCGCGGACGGCCGGCCCGCTGGTTCCGCTTCCGGGCCGAGGCCGGGCACGTGCTCGGCATCGAAATAGGGGTCCACGACATCCGGGTCATCCTCGCCGACCTCACCGGCGAGCTGCTCGGCAGCCACGCCAAGCAGGTCGACGAGACCCTCGACGCCGAGGAGCGGCTCGGCCTGGTCCGCACCACCGTCGTCGAGGTGCTGCGCAAGGCCGGCGTCTCGCGCGACAACCTCTGGTCGGTCGCCGTCGGCACCCCCGGCATCGTCGACCGGGACGGCACCGTCAAGCTCGGCACCGCGATCCCCGGCTGGACCGGCCTGGACCTCGGCGCCCGGCTGCGCCGCTCCTTCCGCTGCCCCGTGGTGATCGAGAACGACGCCAACCTCGCCGCCATCGCCGAACAGTGGAAGGGCGCGGCGGTCGGCAAGGACGACATCGTCTTCGTCATGGCCGGACTCAGCCCCGGCGCCGGTTCGCTGATCGGCGGGCGGCTGCACCGCGGCTTCGGCGGCGCGGCCGGCGAGATCGGCGCGCTGCACCTGCTGGGCCAGGAGGCCACCCCGGAGCGGCTGCTCTCCACCACCGGCAAGCCGCTCGACCCGCTGGACGAGGCCGCCGTCGCCCGGGTGCTGCGGCTCGCCCGCGAGGGCGACGAGGTCGCCCAGGTCGCCACCGACCGCTTCCTGCGCCGCCTGGTGCACGACGTGACCGCGCTGGTCCTCGCCCTCGACCCCGAACTGGTCGTCGTCGGCGGCTGGGCCGCCGGCCTCGACGGCGTCCTCGAACCGCTGCGCGAGCAGCTCTCGCTCTACACCCTGCGCGCCCCCGAGGTCGCCCTCGCCGCCCTCGGCTCCGAGGTCGTCGCGATGGGCGCCCTGCGCGTCGCCCTCGACCACGTCGAGGAACAGCTCTTCGCCGTCGACCCCCCACCGGCGCGGTAGCGGCACCCGGGAACGCCGGAGGGCCCGTGCGCACCGGGTGCGCACGGGCCCTCCGCTCTGCCTGTCGTCCTTCGGCCGCGCTCAGGAGGCGGAGCGGACCGGGACGTCGGACTGGACCGGGGTGACCTCGACCAGGCCGGTCTCACCGAAGGTCAGCTTGCAGGTGTCGGCGCGGTAGGTGGAGACGGCCAGCGCGGCGAGCCTGCCACTCGCGGCGTACTGAGTGGTGACCACCAGCACCGGGGTGCCCGGGGGGCGCTCCAGCAGCGCGGCCGAGTCGGCCTCGGCGACGCCCAGCTCGACCGAGCGGGACTCGCCGTCGATGCCGAGCCGCTCCAGCTGGCGCAGCATCGCGCGGGCCCGGTCGCTCTCGGCGGCGAACTCGGCGAGGTGCGGCAGCGCGGCGGCCGGCACGTGCAGCGACTCGGTGGCCATGGTGACGCCCTGGACCAGGCGCAGGCGGCGCAGGGTGTGCACCGGCGCGCCCTCGGCCACGCCGAGCGCGCGGGCCAGCTGCGCGGAGGCGGGGGAGGTCACGCAGTCGACGATCCGCCAGGCCTGGCTGCGCGCCGAGCCCGGCCAGCTCGCCTCCCGCCCGTTGACGGGGACGCCGACCCGCGGGGCGGCGATCAGCGTGCCGATGCCGCGGCGGCGGACCAGCCGGCCCTCCAGCTCCAGCTGGTCGAGGGCCTGGCGCAGGGTGGCCCGGGCCACGCCGAAGCGGGCGGCGAGCTCACGCTCGTTCGGCAGGACCTGGCCGGTGGAGAACTCCGAGTCGATGGTGCGCACCAGCACCGTACGCAGGTGCCAGTACTTCGGCTCCGGTACTGCCGTGAGCTGTCCTTGCCCCACCGTGTCCTCCACCCTGAAAGGCGGCCGCCCGGCTCCCCCGTTTCGGCAGGTGGGGAGGGCGGGCTTTATCCGTCCTTCTTTATTAAAGGTCTTTGCAGTAAGTGACCCTAGGGGGTGGCGGCGGAGATGGTCAAGACCAATGACGTCAAGACCAGTGGCCGGACTCGCGGCGAACGCCGGGTACCCTCGCTGGGTGACCAGGGTTACCAGCGTGAACGTGAACGGCATCCGTGCGGCCGCCAAGAAGGGCTTCCTCGAGTGGCTCGCCGCCACCAAGTCCGAGGTGGTGTGCCTCCAGGAGGTACGGGCGGAGGTCGGGCAGTTCGCCGAGGTGCTGGCGGGGATGGAGGGCTGGCACGCGGTCTGGGCGCCCGCCGCCGCGAAGGGGCGGGCCGGCGTGGCCGTGCTCTCCCGCCGCGAGCCGGAGCGCCGGCAGATCGGCTTCGGGTCCGCCGAATTCGACAATTCGGGCAGATATGCCGAAATCGACCTCCCCGGTCTGACCGTGGCCAGCCTGTACCTCCCCTCCGGCGAGGTCGGCACCGAACGCCAGGACGAGAAGGAACGCTTCATGGCGGAATTCCTCGTCCACCTCGCCGAGCTGCGCACCCGGTCGGCCGAGGAGGGCCGCGAGGTCGTGGTCTGCGGCGACTGGAACATCGCCCACCGCGAGGCCGACCTCAAGAACTGGAAGGCCAACCAGAAGAAGG
Source organism: Kitasatospora terrestris (assembly GCF_039542905.1). Taxonomy (NCBI): domain Bacteria; kingdom Bacillati; phylum Actinomycetota; class Actinomycetes; order Kitasatosporales; family Streptomycetaceae; genus Kitasatospora; species Kitasatospora terrestris. The sequence goes on along the minus strand of NZ_BAABIS010000001.1, from coordinate 7,366,953 downwards.
CCGGCTTCCTCCCCGAGGAGCGCGCCTGGTTCGGCCGCGTCCTCGACGAGGCCGGCTACGTCGACGTCGTCCGACAGCTCAACCCCGACCAGGAGGGCCCCTACTCCTGGTGGTCCTACCGCGGCCGCGCCTTCGACAACGACGCCGGCTGGCGCATCGACTACCTCATGGCCAGCCCCGGCCTCGCCGCCCGCGCCACCGAGGCCTTCGTCGAGCGCGCCGCCACCCACGCCGAGCGCTGGTCCGACCACGCGCCCGTCACGGCGGTCTTCGACCCCAAGCTCTGAGGTCGACGTTCGGCATCCGGCGGCTCTCCGCGCTGCGGAGGGCTGCTGGAGTACGTCGGCCAGTTGGTCGGGGGACGCCGCCCGCGCCGGACGGTCTCGGCGCAGTCCTCCTTGGCGTTGGCGCAGCGGACGTCGGCGTGGGCCGTCCGGCCGGGTCACCGGCTTCGCTCGTCCGGGCCTTCCGACGCCGCTCCCAGCCCGGGGGAGGTCTCCAGGAGGCCGTCCGGCGCGGCCTGCTTCCAGGAGTCCACGAGGATGTCGTACAACTCGTTCACGTCCTCCAGGGCTCCGAGCCGCACGCGCACCCAGGCGGAGGACGCCTCGTGGGCGGGAACCCAGAACTTCTCCGGCTCGGCAGCGATCAACTCCGCCCGTTCGTGCTTCGGGCACCGCACCGCGAACGAGGTCTGATCGTCCGGGACCGTGATGAACATCTTCCCGGCGAACCTGAAGGTCGGCATGCCCCATGCCTCCTTCTCCACGGTCTCCGGGAGGCGCAGGGCGATACGGCGGACGTCATCGGCATCGGGCACGCTCACCACCCTAGACCCGCGGCGGGGAGCGACCCGAGGTGACCGCGGAGTCCCGGCGACGACAGGCCGGAAGGACGTCCACGAGCAGTCGGTCGGGCCCGACACCCCGTCAGCGCCGCACGCCGTCGATCGCGAGCCGCAGCTGCCGGGGCCCGCGCAGCACCGCGTTGGTGCGGTACGGCGGCGGGTCCTCCACCAGCCTCGGCCGCTCCAGCCGGCGGGCGAGCTCAGCCAGCGCCAACTGCGCCTCCAGGCGGGCGAGCGGCGCGCCGAAGCAGCTGTGGATGCCGCTGCCGAGGCCGAGGTGCTGGATGTCCACCCGGTCGGGGTCGAAGCGGTCCGGGTCCGCGAACCGCTTCGGGTCGCGGTTGCCCGCGGCCACCACCAGCCAGAGCGGCGCCCCCTTGGGGATGGTCGTGCCGGCCACCTCGATGTCGGTGATCGGCGTACGGCTGGGGATCATCTGCACCGGCGGCTCGTACCGCAGCAGCTCCTCCACCAGAGGCACCGCCAGCCGCTCGTCGGCGCGCAGCCGCTCCAGCACCTCCGGGTGGCGCAGCAGGGTGAGCATGCCGTTGGTGATCAGGTTGACGGTGGTCTCGTGCCCGGCGATGAGCAGGAGGGCGGCGGTGCTGAGCACCTCCATGCTGCTCATCCGCCCCTCGGGGCCGTCGCCGACGGCGAGTTGGGAGAGCATGTCGTCGCCGGGCGTCTTGCGGCGTTCTTCGATCAGCCCGTTCAGGTAGAGACCGAGTTCGATCCGGGCCTGCTGGGCTGAGCGGTCGCGCTCGGTGGCGTCCTGGCCCGGCAGAGGGTCGAGGGTGGCGACGAGGGTGTCGGCCCAGCCGTGGAAGCGGCTCTCGTCCTCGCGCGGGATGCCCAGGAGGCGGCAGATCACGGTCACCGGGAACGGGTAGGAGAAGCGCTCGACCAGGTCGATCTCGTCGCCGTCCAGGGCGTCGACGAGGTCGGTGACGATGGTCTTCAGTTCGCCGCGCATGCCGTCGACGCGGTGCGGGCTGTGCGGCGGGCCGAAGGGGCGGTTGGTGATGGCCCGCAGCCGGTCGTGCTCGGGCGGGTCCAGCCGCAGGAAGTTCGGCGGCAGCACGCCGCCGGTGTCGTCCCCCTGCTCCCCGGACACGGCCGTGTCCGGCACTGTCCGGTAGCGGCGCTCGGAACTGATCCGCGGATCGTGGAGCAGGGCGCGCACCAGGTGGTAGCCGCCGACCGCGTACGGGCCGGTCGCGTCGTGGTGGACCGGCTTCTCCCGCAGGCGGGCGTACAGCGGGTACGGGTCGTGGCGGTTCGAGTAGTCGGTGATCTGTTGCAACAGCGAGAGGTCGGTCACGGCGGTCCTCGGATCGGTGGGGCACCACGCACGTCGTGCGGTACGCGGCGGGCGGCACGCGGCAGGCGGCAGGCGCAGGGGCAGGGGCAGGGGCAGGCAGGCGGGCGCCGGTCAGGCCCGGCCGGGGGTGAAGGCGACGGTCCGGTCGGCCGGGGAGTAGCCGCTGACGGTGACCGTGGGGCCGTGCGTGGGCACGGACGGGTCGGGGAACCCGGCCGGGCGCGGCCCTGCGCCCTCCTTGGGCGGGTCCATGGTCGGGAACGGCGGCGGGAAGGGAGCGGTGCGCTGGATCAGGTCCTCGTAGAACGGGAGCCAGCGGCCGTGGTCGAAGGTGACCGCGCCGATCACCCGCCCCTGGTGCCCGTACACCGCGGTGAAGCGGCGCCCGGTGAGGGAGCCCTGGGTGACCATGATCTCCTCACCCATCGACGGCACCCCGACCGACTTGATGTTCACCCCGAACTGGGACGACCAGAAGGCCGGCACCCACAGGTGGGGTCGCCGGTCGTGGGCGGCACTGATCATGTTGTGCGCGGCGATCTGTGCCTGCTCGACGGCGTTGCCCCAGTGCTCCAGGGAGAGGAACTGGTAGCCGAACAGCGGGTGCGGCGCGCGCGCCACGTCGCCGGCCACGAACACGTCGTCGGTGACGATGCCGCGCACGTCGAACGCCCGGCAGCCGGCGTCGCAGGCGATCCCGCGCGGACCGGCGCCCAGCCCCGAACCGGCGAGCCAGTCGGTGTTGCGGATCGCGCCGAGCGAGACGACGACGACGTCGGCGTCGACCGTCGAACCGTCCGACAGGGCGACCGAGCGGACCCGGCCCGCCGCGTCGCCCTGCAGGGCGGTGACGGTCACCGAGCACCGCAGGTCGACCCCGGCGTCGAGGTGCATCTGCGTCGCCACCTCGCCGATCACCCCGCCCAACGCGCCCACCAGCGGCGCGGACCCGCGCTCGGCGACGGTGACGGCCAGACCGCGTTCCCGGCACGCCGAGGCGATCTCCGAACCCGTGAACCCGGCCCCGATCACCAGCACCCGGCGCGGGCCCGCCGCCAGGCGGCGCTCCAGCGCCGCGGAGTCGTCGCGGCCGCGCAGCACGAACACGCCGTCCAGGGCGGCCTCGGCCGGGTGCGGCCAGGGGCGGGCCCGCACCCCGGTCGTGATCAGCAGCCGGTCGTACTCCACCTCGTCGCCGTCGGCCAGCTTCACCCGCCGAGCGGCCATGTCCAGCCCGGTCGCCGCGCTGCCGAGCCGCCAGTGCGCATCCAGCTCCCGCCGTCGCGGCAGCGCGGTGTGCTCGGCGGACGCCATGCCCAGCAGTACCTGCTTCGACAGCGGCGGCCGGTCGTACGGGCCGCACGGCTCGTCGCCGATCAGTGTGAGCGAACCCGTGAAGCCCTCGTCCCGCAGGGTCTCCGCTGCCCTCAGCCCGGCGAGGGAGGCACCCACGATCACGATGCGCCCCTCGCGTCGCAGCTGCTCCAGCCACCCGTCTCCGTTCACCGCCCACCACCTCCGGCGGTGCCCTCACCGTCGACCGGCGCGCTCCGCTCCTCGTCCCCGGCGTCGACGAGGATCGCCTGTACCGGACACGCCGCGACCGCCCGCGCGAGACGCTCGCGCTGCTCGGCCCCCGCCCGGGGGGCGTAGAGCAGCGCCTCCTCCCCGTGCATCCTGAAGACGTCCGGCGCGAGGAAGGCGCACTGCGCGTACCCCTGACAACGATTGAGATCAACGACCACCCTCACCCGGGCACCATCCTCACGACACGCAGTCAACGTCCACGCCAGCCTCCGTCACCGCGGCCGCCGCCGCCTGGTGTGAGACCCCCATCGAGTGACGCGCCCGGCCCCGCGCCGACCACCGCCCGGACCGGCACCAGAGCCGTCGTACTGCCACGAGTGACCCCCTCCGCCGAGGCGAGCAGACGCATCCGAGCCACCCGTGCTCGAACGGGTGGACCGTTTCAGGAGGCGCCACCGAGGCGTCGCGGCGGTCTTCGACCACAAGTTCCGACCGGACCGTCCGGACCCTGTTGCAGGGGCCGCTCACGGCAGGGGCCTCACGGCGCTGCGCGGGCTCCGCCTACTCCACGTGTGCGGCGGTCACGGTCCACGTTCCGTTCGACGTGCCGTCCAACCGCAGATCGAACGCGAGGGTGATCGGCCTGCGCTCGTGCGCGTCACCATGGAGCACCTGCTCGGTTCGCCGGTCGACTTCGTAGTAGACGCCCTCCGCGTCGACTGCGACACGGAAGACGATCGGGTCGCGCGAGACCAGCGAGCGCACCGTGACCGATGCGACGAGGGCGTCACGCATGACGGTTCGATCGACGGTGCGCACGGACGTGAAGTCCAGGCTGCCGTCGTTCATGACCCACTCCTCGAGGAACCGCTCCACGGCGACCTCGAGCACCGACTTGTCGAACCGGCCGTCGAGCACACTCAGATCGCCGGCGGCGGCGTCGGCGTCCGTGCTCCAGGAGACGTTGGTGAGCGACAGGACGTCGCTCACGCCCCGGGCCGCCGCGGTCTTCCCGGCCACCTCGAGCACTGCCTCCCGGGCGACCTCCTTCTGGTCCCAGCCGTCCGTCTCGATGGCGTTGGACAGGTGGTGCGCCCCCTCGGCCGCCTGCTCCACCGACGACGCGATCCACTCTCCGGCCGAGCTCTTGCGCAGCGTCCAGTACTCGACCGGGCGCGTCGATCCGTCCTTCCGCACGGCATCCCGGCCGTGCTCGCGGCGCACGTAGTCATCGAGCGTCGCGGTGATGCGGAACGTGACGGTGTCGTTCAGCTCGCCCGCGCGATTCGCGACATCGACCAACTCGACCTCCGGGCCGGAGACGATTTCCACGACGTTGACCTCGCCACGCGACTTGTAGTCGCGCAGCTGGTCGGCCCACTTGCCGTAGAGCACCGGGGAGAGGATGTCCTGCAGAGTGGCGTGGTCGTGTTCCGTCCACGCGCGTTGGGCAGTCACGTACAGCCATGCCGCGCGGCGCTCGAGCGCCGCGCGGTCGAAGGTCGCGTCCGTGTCGGCGAGCGCGTCGACCCGGGCCTCGACCAGGGCGGCGCGTTCGCCCGCCTGTGCGTCCGCGCGGTGCGCCGCCCGGTCCGACACCGTGTTCAAGCCGTCGGCCCGTTCCGCCTTCCGGCGACGGGACCTGAGCCACAGGACCAGGAGGAGCACGACCACGATGACCAACAGGGTCAGGAGCACACCGACTCCGGCTGCGTAGCCGAAGCCGCCGCTGGAACCATGGCCGTAGCCGCTGCCCTTCGACCCGCGGGAGCCGCCACCACGGCTGCCCCCGCCCCCGCTGAACCCGTGGCTACCGCCCCCGCCGCGGGCCTGCGCGACGGACGGGCTGCTCAGCGCGACGGCTCCGACCGCCACGGCCATCCATCGACCGGCGCGCACCCGGCTCCCCCTTCAAGAGTCAGGACCCTTCCCACGCCAGCCTACAAGCCGGACCACCCGGGACGTTCTGCGGCGAACGGCCGATGAGCCGGGGCAGCCGGTCGCCCGGGTCGAACTCCTCGCCACTCCGGGAGGGGACGATCAACGAGGACCGGGTGGACTCCGTCAGCGCACCGGCCTGCGGGCTCCCCGGGCTCCTCGGGCTCCGCCTCGTGGAAGACCACCGTCATCCGCGCACCGGCACCGTCCGGGGTGCACGGGGCGGCGTCCGCTCCACCGGCACCACCGTCCCGTCGGGCGCGCGCGAAGAAGGCGGGCACCTGCTCCGGGCCCGCCGAGGTCCACCCGGGCGGGCCGTACACCGGGCCCGTCCAGGTCGTTCTTCGGCGTCCCCGCTCCGGCCATCGGGCCGATTCTCCCGGTCCCGGGTCGCGGTGTCGCCGAATGACACGGGCAGGGCCTCTGGCTCTGGGATGGACGCCGTCCTTCCGGGCAGACGCGCAGCGGGAGGGCCGGTCGGCGGCCCGGTACGGCAGCACCGCACGGAGGACGACATGGGCTCCGCAGCCGACTCGTACGAGTCGTACTGGATGGCCACCGCGCCGGGACCGGAGTACCCGCGGCTGACCGAGTCGCTGGAGGTGGACGCGGTGGTGGTCGGCGGCGGGGTCGCCGGGCTGTGCACCGCGGGGGAGCTCGCCCGGGCGGGCTGCCGGGTCGCCTTGGTCGAGGCCGACCGGATCGCGTCCGGGGTCACCGGCCACACCACGGCGAAGCTCTCCGCCCTGCACGGCCTCCGGTACGCGCGGCTGGCCCGAGAGCAGGGCACCGACCGGGCCCGGTGGTACGCGCAGTCCCAGCAGGAGGCGGTCGAGCACGTCGTCCGCACGGCCGCCGAACTCGGCGTCGATTGCCAGTTGGAACGGGTGCCCGGCTACGTCTACACCGAGACGGAGGACGCGCTGGAGGACGTCCGGGCGGAGGCCCGCGCGGCTGCGGACGCCGGGCTGGCCGCGGTGTTCACGGAGGAGACCGGCCTGCCGTTCCGGGTGGCGGGCGCGGTGCGGGTGGCGGACCAGGCGCAGTTCCACCCGCGCCGGTACCTGCTGGCGCTGGCCGAGGACCTGGTGGCCCGCGGCGGGCTGGTCTTCGAGCACACCCGGGCGACCGGTCTGACCGAGGGTCGCCCCTGCCGGGTCACCACCGAAGGCGGGGCGGTGGTGAGCGCCGCCGAGGTCGTGGTCGCCACCCACTACCCGGTCTTCGACCGGGCGCTGCTGTTCGCCCGTCTGCGGCCGGTACGGGAACTGGTCGTCGCCGGCGCCGTGCCGGAGGACGCCGACCCGCAGGGGATGTACGTGACGCCGGAACACCGCACCCGCTCGGTGCGCACAGCGCCCTACGGGGACGGGAGGCGGCTGCTGATCGTCACCGGCGAGAAGTTCACCCCGGGCAGCAGCGGGGTGCGCCGCCGCCACGACCGGCTGGCGGACTGGGCCTGCGAGCGGTTCCCGAGCCTGCGGCCCGGCTACCGTTGGGCGGCGCAGGACAACTCCACCACCGACGGTGTTCCGTACGTCGGCCGCTTCCACGTCGGCACCCAGCACGTGCACGTCGCCGCCGGCTTCGACGGCTGGGGCATGAGTGGTGGCGTGATGGCCGGCCGGCTGCTGGCCGGTGTGATCATCGGCGACGAGCCGCGCTGGGCGCCGCTGTACGACCCCCGGCGGCTGAGACCGCTGCGCGAGGCCCCCGCCCTGGTGAAGTTCCAGGCCGAGGTGGCCCGACACCTGGTGGGTGACTGGATCGGAGTGCCGTCCATGCCGGACGACCAGGACCTCGGAGCGGGCGAGGGCGCGGTGGTACGGTTCCACGGCCGCCGGGTCGCGGTCTGCCGTGACCGGGAGGGCCGGTTGCACACGGTGGGCGCGCGGTGCACGCACCTGGGCTGCACGGTGCACTTCAACGAGGCCGAGCAGAGTTGGGACTGTCCGTGCCACGGCTCGCGCTTCGCACTCGACGGCACGGTGGTGCAGGGGCCCGCCACCCGCCCGCTCGAACCGCTCGACACCGATCCGCCCGGCCCCGCGCCCGGCCGGCAGGACGACGCCCGCTAGAACCCAGGGACGGTTCCGCGAACGGATCGCCCTGCGCGCCCTGCACTACGACGACAGGGTGGTCGGGCCGCACGTGCAGGCCTCGGGCCGCCCGGCGGCCGCCCGACTGGGGAGGCGCGATGTCGGCCGCGCCTCGCGGGTGTGCGGGCCGGTCCGGGGTAGCGTGCCGGAAAGCGTCCGCGCGGAAGTGAGTGCCCCGCATGTCGAACCTGCTCGGCCGCCACCGTGCGGTCATGCCGTCCTGGCTGTCGCTCTACTACGAGCAGCCGATCGAGATCGTGAGCGGCCGGGGCCGCCGCGTCACGGACTCCGACGGGCGCACGTACCTCGATTTCTTCGCCGGCATCCTCACCACCATGCTCGGCTACGACGTGCCCGAGGTCCGCGAGGCCGTGGAGCGGCAGCTGCGCACCGGGGTCGCGCACACCTCGACGCTGTACCTGATCCGCTCCCAGGTGGAATTGGCCGAGCAGATCGCCGCGCTGTCGGGCATCGCGGACGCCAAGGTGTTCTTCACCAACTCCGGGACGGAGGCCAACGAGACGGCGCTGCTGCTGGCCACCAACGCCCGCCGCTCCGACCAGGTGCTCGCGCTGCGCAACAGCTACCACGGGCGCTCGTACGGGGCGATGGCCGTCACCGGCAACCGGGGGTGGAAGAACTCCTCGCTGTCGCCGGTCAACGTGCACTACCTGCACGGCACCGACCGCGACCGCTTCCCGCACCTGTCGGACGAGGAGTTCCTGGCCTTCTGCGCGGACGACCTGCGGCAGGTCCTCGCCACCGCCACCGCCACCGACGTCGCGTGCCTGATCGCGGAGCCGGTCCAGGGCGTGGGCGGCTTCACCGTCGCACCCGACGGGCTGCTCGCGCGGTACCGGGAGATCCTCGACGAGCACGGGATCCTGCTGGTCTCCGACGAGGTGCAGACCGGCTGGGGCCGCACCGGCGAGCACTTCTGGGGCATCCAGGCGCACGGCGTGACGCCCGACGTGATGACCTTCGCGAAGGGGCTCGGGAACGGCTTCGCGATCGGCGGCGTCGTCGCGGACGGCGCGCTGATGGACGCCCTCCCGGCCAACGGCATCTCCACCTTCGGCGGCAACCCGGTCGCGACCGCGGCGGCGAAGGCCACCCTGGACTACCTGCTCGCCCACGACCTCCAGGCCAACGCGCGCCGGCTCGGCCGCCTGCTGGTCGACGGCCTGCGGACCGCGGTCGAGAAGCTCCCGGTGGTGGGGGACGTCCGCGGCAGGGGCCTGATGCTCGCCGTGGACCTGGTGGACCCGGACGGCGGCGCGCCGAGTCCGGCCCTGGCCGCCCGGGTGCTGGAGGAGGCGAAGCGGCGCGGCCTGCTCATCGGCAAGGGCGGCCTGCACGGCCACACCCTGCGGATGGCTCCCCCGCTCACCCTCACCGAGGACGAGGCGACGGAGGGGCTCGGCATCCTCGTCGACTCCCTCACGGCCGTCTGCTGAGACTCCCCCACCGCCTCCCCGGACGCTACGCCCGGCCCACCGTGCCGGGCCGCGCCTGCGCGGGCAGCTTGCCCGCCCTCATCAGCGCCCACTGGAGCAGCACGACCGCCAGGGCCGCCCCGACCGCCGCAGCCCTGCCCAGGGCGCTCGCCGACCCGCTGCGCAGCGCCGCCGAGAACGGCACGGCCAGCACCGTCACCGCGACGGCCGGACCGGCCGCGTACCAGGCGGCGAACATCAGCGGCCCGGTGCTCCCGCCGGCCCCCTGCGAGCGGTACAGCAGATCGCGGCGGGCCGCCCCGCGGCAGGCGTTCACCAGCCCGGCCGCGACCAGGGCCGGCACGGCGAGCGGCGCGACCCAGGCCGCCGCCCCTCCCCCGGACGCGAGCACCACGACCGACCCCGCCGCCGCCAGGACCAGGCCGAGCACGGTGGGCACCACCGCGTGACGCAGCATCAGCCCGGCGAACGGGTACGGGGACCAGGACGCGCGGCGCACGTCGTCGGTCTCGATCCGGGCGGGCTCCAGCAGCTGGGCGACGGCCAGGTAGCCGAAGACCAGGGCGACCGCCGTGACGCCCCAGGAGACCGGGCCCCGGGTGCCGTGCGCCAGCACCGCGCAGAGCAGGGCCGGTACGGTCAGCAGCACGGCACGCCCGAGCCGCGCGGGCGCGCGGAGCAGCGAGAGCGTGTCCCGCCAGTACAGCACCAGCCAGGACCGCCGGGGCACCGGCAGCCGGAGCCGCACCTGTCTGCCGCCGCCCTGGGCGCCGGCCACGGCCAGCCGCGCGGCGCGCAGCTCGACCGTCCGCAGCGCGGCCAGCACCCCCGCCGCCGTCCTGGCCCGCTCGCGCAGCAGGGGCAGCGACACCGCGGCGACGGACCGGTCCGCGAGCACCAGGCAGACCGCGGTCGGGACGACCAGCAGGACGGCCGCGACCGCACCGCCGGGAACGGCCGCGGGCGTCGGGGCCAGCGCGGCGATCCCCGCCCAGCCCCACGGGCCCGACCACAGCTCCACCCGCTCCAGCCAGTGGACGGGGTGCCCGGCGACCGCCAGTGCGCTCTGCACCGCGAGCAGCAGGATCACCACGGTCGCGTACGGGGTGAGCCGGCGCACCCAGCGGGCGGCCGCCCGGCTGCGCTGCACCAGCAGCCCCGCGCAGACGCCCAGCAGCGGCAGGCAGACCGCGCCGGCCAGGCACCAGCCGAGGGCCGCGGGCAGGCCGACCCGCACGGTCAGGCCGAGCGCCACCATGCCGCCGACCGCGATCAGCAGTCCGGGGAAGGCGGCCAGTCCGCAGGACAGCCAGAACCAGGGCCGCAGCACCGGGCGCGGCCGGACCGGGTGCGCCAGCAGCCAGTCGGTGGTGGCCCTCGGCGGCACCACCGGCCCCCGCCACAGCCCGTCACGGACCGCCAGCAGCACGGTCGCCAGCCCGACCGCGGCGACACCGCTGGGCAGGGCGGCCAGCAGCTCGGGGCCGTGCCCGGTGTAGTCGGCACCCATCGACGCCTGGAGGAAGAGGCCGAAACTGGGGATGCCGCCCCAGATCACCAGGATGAGCACGGTGCAGTAGAGCGCGAACGCGATCTGCTTGAACCGGTTGCGCCGGTGCGGTGCGCGCAGGGCGCGCAGCAGCGCGAGGGCCTCGTCGGTCCAGTCGTCGTCCGCCGTCCAGTCCTCCGCTTCCGCGGACACCGCTTCGGGCCCCGCGTCGATCCGGCTCACCGGGCACCCGCCGACGCGGCACCGGCCGGCGCGGTGTCGGCGAGGACCTCGGCGGGCGCACCCTGCCTGACGATCCGCCCCTCCTCCAGCACCACCACCCGGTCGGCGACCTCCAGGGCCAGGTCGGTGTGGTGGGTGACCAGCAGCACCGCCACCCCGTCGGCGAGCTCCGCCGTCAGCAGTTCGGCGAGCCGCCGACGCGCCTCGGGGTCGAGCCGCTGCTCGGGCTCGTCCAGCAGCAGCAGGTCGCGGGGCCGGACCAGCGCGCACGCCAGCAGCAGGGCCTGCATCTGTCCCGACGAGAGCGCCGACGGCAGCGCGTCGGCCCGCTCGGTGAGCGCCCGCATCTCCAGCACCTGCGCGACCCAGTCGGCGGCGTCCGCGACCCCGTGCGCGACGGCGACCAGCAGCAGGTGCTCACGCACGGTCAGGTCGGGGTAGCAGGCGACGGTGTCGCCGACCACCGCGACCCGGGCCCGGATCCGGGGGTCGTTCTCGTCCATCGCCAGACCGTCGAACCGCACCGTCCCCCTGGTCGGCAGGTCGCGGCCCGCCGCGACCCGCAGCAGCGTCGACTTCCCGGAGCCGTTGTGCCCGAGCAGCGCCACGCACTCACCGGCCGCCAGGTCGAGGTCGACGGGGTGCAGCACCTCCCGGTCGCCGTACGAGCGGCTCACCCCGGTCAGCCGGAGCAGGGCTCCGCGCGCGCGGGCGGCGGGTGGGGTGGAGTTCCTGGCCATGCGGGCAACGCCTCTCGACAAGCAGTTCGGCCAAGTCCGGCCCCGGGCGCTACAGTCTGCGCGACCGATCCGCATTCGATCAAACCCCGCGAGGAACACACGTGAACGTCCGTCTGGCAGTGCACCTGATCGCGTCGACAGCGCTGGCACTGGCACTGGTCTTCACCGGGCTGGCGCTCGGCGGCCCCGGCCTCGCCCTGCTGGGCTTCGTCCTCTGGTTCCTGGTGGAGGCAGTGATCAAGGCGCTGCTCCCGCACTCCTTCCACCCCGGCGTCGAGGGCGCCCAGCCGACCTCGGCCGTGTACCGGGGCTGGGCGGCCAAGCTCGTCGCCGGCACCGCCCTGGGCCGGACCCGGACGGTGGAGGGCGACGCCGCCCGCCTCGCGGCCGGCACCCGGCTGTGCACGCTCTCCTTCGGCGTGCGCGACGGCAGCCAGACCCTCGGCAACCTGCTGCTCCAGCGCACCCCCGACGGCACGACGGCCCTCGCCTGGCGCGGCCGCGGCAAGGACGTGGGCATCCACCCGATCGTCCCGCCCACCCCGGTCCTCCACGCGGGCCGGAACCAGCAGAACGCCACCCAGGCCCGCCTCGGCTACCGCACGGCCCTGCAGTTCGGCCAGGACACCTACTGGCTCCGCGACCACGACGCCGCCCTCCTGAAGGCCGTCCTCACCCCGGCGGCCCCGGGCGGCGCCGGGCCCGTCGCACCGGCCACCGCCTGAGCGGCTCCCCGCCGCAGCCCGGCCGGCCGCCTCAGCCGGCCGGGTCGTACCAGGTGTCGTCGCCGGCGAGGAGGGCGTCGGCCTCCTTGGGCCCCCAGGTGCCCCTGGCGTAGGGGTGCACCGGGACGGCGTCGCCGAGCACGGGGTCGACGATGCGCCAGGCTGCCTCGACCGTGTCCTGCCGGGCGAACAGCCAGCGGTCGCCGTCCAGCGCGGCGCCGATCAGGCGGTCGTAGGGGCGCATGTCCGATCCGGGGATCTCGCTGAAGGCCAGTTCCTCGTGCTTGGCCTGCCAGCCGCCGCCGGGCTGCTTGCCGGCGAGGGTGAACGCCACCTGGGTCTCGGGCCAGATCCGGAAGCGGAGCATGTTGGTCGCGGGCACCGGGCGCAGCCCGAAGACGTCGTGCGGGGCGCGGCGGAAGCGGATGCTGACCTCGGTGGCGGTCACCGGCAGGCACTTCCCGGCGCGGATGACGATCGGCACGTCGGCCCAGCGCCAGGAATCGGCGGCCAGCCGGATCGCGGCGTAGGTCTCGACGGTGGACTTCGGGTCGACGCCGGCCACGTCCAGGTAGCCGTCGTACTGGCCGCGCACGATGTGGTCGGCGTCGAGCGGTTGCAGCGAGGTGACGGCGAGGGCCTTGGAGTCCCGCCAGGCACTCAGGCCCTGTCCGGAGGGCGGGTCGGCCAGGACGGTGGCGAGGACCTGGAGCATGTGGTTCTGGATCACGTCCCGGACGGCGCCGGTGCGGTCGTAGAAGCGGCCGCGGTCGGAGACGTCGAACGCCTCGGCCATGGTGATCTGGATGCTCTCGACGTGCGTGCGGTTGAGCAGCGGCTCGATCACGGAGTTGGCGAAGCGTGCGAACAGCACGTTCTCGACGGGGTCGAGTCCGAGCCAGTGGTCGACGCGGTAGACGGCGTCCTCGGGGAAGTGCTCGTGCATGGTGGCGTTGAGCTCGCGGGCGCTGGCCAGGTCGGTGCCGAAGGGCTTCTCGACCATGATGCGGGCGTCCTTCGCCCGGCCGGCGGTGGCGATGCCCCGGGCGATCCGGCCGAAGAGCGGCGGCGGTACTTCCAGGTAGTACAGGGCCCGCCCGCCGGCGCCCATGGCCTCGGACATCGCCGTGTAGGTGGCGTCGTCGTCGAGGTCACCGTCGACGTAGCGCAGCAGGCCGAGCATCTTGGTCGCGGCGGGGCTCTTGGGGTCCATGCCGTTGAGGGTGAGCGAGGCCTCGGCGTAGCCGCGGAACTGCTGCAGGTCCCAGCCGGCCTTGGCCACGCCGACGATCGGTACGTCGAGGACACCGCGGTCGACCAGGCCGACCAGGGCGGGGAAGGTCTCCAGCTTGGCGAGGTCGCCGGTGGCCCCGAAGATCACCAGCGCGTCCATCTGTCGTGTCGTCATCGCGAACTCTCCTGTGGGGTCCGGGTGATGCGGGTGATCCGGTGGTCAGCGCAGCCGGTCGGCGATGTGGTCGCCGACCCGGAGCGCGTTGGCGATGGCGGTGAGCGAGGGGTTCACGGCGCCGATGCTCGGGAAGAAGGAGGTGTCGACGACGTAGAGGTTGTCCACGTCGTGGGCCCGGCAGTTGACGTCGAGGGCGGACGCGGCCGGGTCGGTGCCGAACCGCACGGTGCCCGCCTGGTGGGCGGTGGCGCCGATCGGCATGCCCTTGTGCAGGTAGATGCTGTGCGAGAGCAAGTGGTGCGGGTGCATGCCGAGTTGGCCCAGCATCCCCTGGAGCTTGTGGCGCAGCCGCTTGAGCCCGGCGGTGTTGTTCTTCTCGTCCAGGGCGAGGTGGATGCCGCCGTCGGCGTCCAGGGTCACCCGGTTGTCCGGGTGGGGCAGGTCCTCGCCGCAGAGCCAGAAGTCGACGGCGTGGTGGGCGAGCACCTCGAACGGCATGTCGGGCGAGACGGCGCCGGCCCAGCGCGGGGCCTCGCCGTGGATCTGCTCGGCGTCGGACTTGCCGAGCATCTGGATGCCGCCGAGCGGGTAGTCCCAGTCGTCGGCGCCGAGGTACCAGTCGTTCACGGCGAGCGTCTTCTGGAACAGGGTGGGGTTCGGCTCCTTCGACACCGCCATCAGCGCCAGGTTGTTGTGCCGCATGTAGTGGCGGCCGACGGTGCCGGAGCTGTTGGCCAGTCCGCCCGGGTGCTTGTCGTTGGCGGACCTCAGCAGCAGGACGGCGGAGTTGACGGCGCCGCAGGCGACCACGACGACGTCCGCGGCGAAGGTGGCGGTGCTGCCGTCCCCGAGTTCGGCGACCACGCCGGTGACGCTCCGGCCGGTGGGGTCGGTCTCGAGCCGGCGCACGTCCGCCCGGGTGACCATGGTGACGTTGTCGTGCTCCAGGGCCGGGTCGACGCAGATCACCTGGGCGTCGGACTTGGCACCGAGCAGGCACGGGAAGCCGTCGACCCGGTCGCAGCGGATGCAGGCACTGCCGTGGACCGCCCGGCCCTGGTCGTCCTGGATGAGGTTGACGCCGATCGGCAGGTGGAAGGGGTGCAGGCCGTGCTTCTCCAGGTCGTCGCTGAGCTGCTGGATGCGCGGCTCGTGTTCGACGGGTGGGAAGGGGTAGTCGGCGCTCGCCGGGCCGGCGGTCGGGTCCTCGCCGTGGCGGCCGTGCACCCGGTAGAGCTGCTCGGCCTGGGTGTAGTACGGCTCCAGATCCTGGTAGTCGATCGGCCAGGCCGGTGAGACGCCGCCGTGGTGGCGGAGTTCGCCGAAGTCCTCGGGGCGCAGCCGGAACAGGGCGGCGCCGTAGAACTTGGTGTTGCCGCCGACGTAGTAGTTGACCTCGGGCGGGAAGGCGTTGCCGTCCTTGTCGTACCAGTACTCGGGGGCGCGGTACTTGCCTTTGACGAAGACCGCTGTGGAGTCCCAGTTGTCCCGTTCGCGGGGCAGGTAGTCGCCGCGTTCGAGGACGAGGATCCGTTTGCCGGTCGGCGCCAGCCGATGGGCGAGGGTGCCGCCGCCGGCGCCGGTGCCGATGACGACGACGTCGTAGTGCTGGTCACCGGCCACGGAGAGTTCCGATCTGGAGTCGTTGCCTGCCCCGGGTCGGGTGTCCGCCCCCGCGGTGACCGCCGCGGCGGGGGTGTCATCACCGCTCCGCCGTCCGGCAGGACAGGTGCCGTCCTCTGCAAGCTACAACCGGCACGGCCCGGCGGCACCTCAGGGCCGGTCCGGGCCCTTCGGCGCGGCCCGGCCGCGGGAGTCCGCTGTCAGGGCCCGGAGGGCCGTCTCCACGGTCCGCTCCGCGCTGCCGGAGGCGTCCACGGTGGCGCCGGGCTCGTCGGGCCGGAGCGGTTCCAGGAGCCGGTACTGCGAGTCGAGCAACTGAGGTGGCATGAAGTGCCCGTGCCGGGCGGTGATCCGTTCCAGCGCCACGGCGGGATCGAGAGACAGGTGGAGGAACCACACCTCGGCGCCCGGCGGCCGCAGCCGGTCGCGGTAGTCGCGCCGCAGTGCCGAGCACGCGATGACGCCGCCGCCCTGCTCGGCGGTGGTGCGGATCCACGCGGCGACGGCCGCCAGCCAGGGGCGGCGGTCGGCGTCGTCGAGGGGCCGTCCGGAGGCCATCTTGGCGCGGTTCGCGGCCGGGTGGAGGTCGTCGGCGTCGGCGAACGGCACGTCGAGCCGGTCGGCGAGCAGGCGGCCGACCGTCGTCTTCCCGCTGGCGGAGACGCCCGTCACGATCACCACGCGGTTGCCGAGCCGGTTCCTGGCCATGGTGCGCGGGCCTCCCTGCGCCGGTTGCGGGACCATGGGTGCCGTATCCACTGTCGTCCAGCGGGGGCCCGGCCGCCGCCGGGCGCACCGGGGGCGGTTCTCCGGACCGCCGGGCACGGGAGGTCCCCGCATGGCTGCTGCGACCGGCGGTTCCACCGGGGCCGGGGTGATGCTCCCGTATCCGCCGTCGGAGCTCGGCGGCCTGCCCGAGGGCTGGCGGGCCCTCGTCTGGGACGGTGACGGCCCCGCTCCGGCCGACGGGGTGCTGGGCGACGTCGAGTTCCTCGTCGTCCCGTACACCCGTACCGGCGCGGCGCTGCCGCTGCTGGGTCGACTGCCGGCCCTGCGGGTGGTGCAGTCCCTGAGCGCGGGGGTGGAGAACCTGCTGCCGCACGTACCCGCGGGGGTCACGCTCTGCAATGCCCGGGGGGTGCACGACACGAGTACGGCCGAGCACGCGGTGACGCTGCTGCTGGCCGCGCTGCGCGGGATCCCCGGGCTCGTCCGGGCCCAGGAGGCGGGGCGGTGGTCGTCGGGGTTCCGTCCGGCGCTGGCCGACCGGACCGTCCTGGTCCTGGGCTACGGGGCGATCGGCAGCGCCGTGGAGGCCCGGCTCGCCCCGTTCGAGTGCGAGGTCCTGCGGGTCGCCCGGACCGCCCGCAGCGCGCCGCGCGGGCCGGTGCACGGGCTGGACGAGCTGCCGTCGCTGCTGCCGCGCGCCGACGCGGTGGTGCTGACCCTGCCGCTCACCGACCGGACCCGGGGCCTGGTCGACGCCGCGTTCCTGGCCCGACTGGGGGACGGCGCAGTGCTGGTGAACGTCGGCCGCGGCGCGGTCGTGGACACCGCGGCGCTGCTCGCGGAACTGCGGACCGGGCGCCTGGCAGCGGCGCTGGACGTCACGGACCCGGAGCCGCTCCCGCCGGGGCACGCCCTGTGGACGGCACCGAACACGCTGATCACCCCGCACGTGGCCGCGACCACCTCGGCCTTCCGCCCGCGCGCGCTGGCCCTCGTCCGGGCCCAGCTGGCCCGGTACGCCTCCGGCGAGCCACTGGCCAACGTGGTGGACCCGACGGCGAACCAGGAGTGATGACCTGTCAGAGGATCGCGATCGGGTTCACCGGCGAGCCGGTGGCCCGCAGCAGCCGCAGCGGCGCGACCACGCACAGGAAGGACCAGCGCCGCTCCCGTCCGCACAGCGGCACGAGGTCCTCGAACTGCAGGTAGTCGAGCAGGTGGACGCCCATCGCGTGCACGGCGAGCACGTGGACGGGGTAGTCCACGCCCTCGGTCCGGGACGGTGCGGCGTCGTTGTTGCCGTCGCTGCCCAGGGCCACCACCCGCCGTTCGGCGAGGAACTCCATCGCGCGGGGGTGGAGCCCGGCACGGGCCGCCGAAGCGTCCCAGGGGCCCTGTTCGGCCCTGCGGCGGCGGTGGCCGACCCGGACGAACAGCAGGTCGCCCGGGCCGACCCGGACCCCTTGGGCGGCCTCCGCCGCGGCCAGTTCCTCGGCCCCCACCTGGTCGCCGGGTTCCAGCCAGGGCACCCCGCGCAGCCGCGGGACGTCCAGCAGGACGCCCCGGCCGACGATCCCGTCCCGGAGCAGGTCCACCGAGAGGGCGTCGGCCCCGTGGGGGGTGAGGGTGTCCGCGTCGACGCCGCCGTACAGCGTTCCGTCGTAGACCACGTGGCACAGCGCGTCCAGGTGGCTGTCGGCGTCGCCGTGCACGTTCATGGCGATCCGGTCCCGGGCGAAGTCCAGTCCCTCGTCGGGCAGGTGGCCGGCCACCGCTCCGGTCATCCGGTGGACGGCCGGCTCGGGATTGTCCGGTCCCTCGCCGGTCTCCACCGGCGCCGCCAGCGAGACCCGCAGCCCCGCCCGCACCTCACGGGCGGCGGCCGCCACGCGCTGCGGGGTGAGCTCGGCGAGGGCGCCGTCCGGCCGGTCGCGGCGCAGCCGCCGGTACAGCGCGCGGAACTCGGCGGCGGTGACCGGTGCGGCCGTCGGGTCGACCGCCACTCAGGAGCCCCGCTTCCCGTCCAGCGCCGCGTCCAGGGTGTTGGCCGCCATGATCAGCGAGAGGTGGGTGAACGCCTGCGGGAAGTTGCCGAGTTGCTCGCCGGACGGGCCGATCTCCTCGGCGAACAGGCCGACGTGGTTGGCGTAGGTGAGCATCTTCTCGAAGGCGTAGCGGGCCTGCCGCAGGCGCCCGGCGCGGGCGAGCGCGTCGACGTGCAGGAAGGTGCAGAGGCTGAAGGTGCCCTCCGAGCCGCGCAGTCCGTCGGGCGAGGCGGCGGGGTCGTAGCGGTAGACCAGGCTGTCGGAGACGAGCTTGCGGTCCATCGCGTCGAGGGTGGACAGCCAGGCCGGGTCGCGCGGTGCGAGCAGGCCCACGCGCGGGATCAGCAGCAGGGAGGCGTCCAGGACGTCGCCGTCGTAGTGCTGGACGAGGGCCTGCTCCTTCTCGCTCCAGCCCCGGGTCATGATCTGGTCCAGGATCGCGTTGCGGGTGTCGCGCCAGCGCGCGATGTCGGCGGGGCGGCTGAAGTGCTCGGCCAGCTTGATGCCCCGGTCGAAGGCGACCCAGGTCATCACCCGGCTGTAGGTGAAGTCCTTGCGGCCGCCGCGGGTCTCCCAGATGCCCTCGTCGGGACGGTCCCAGTTGTCGGTGAGCCAGTCGAGCATCCGTGCGGTCGCCTGCCAGCCGCGGTAGCCGGCCTGGACGCCGATCTCGCGCCCCTCGGCGAGCGCGTAGAGCGCCTCGCCGTAGATGTCCAGCTGCAGTTGGTCCATCGCGGCGTTGCCCGCGCGCACGGGGTAGGAGCCGCGGTACCCCTCGAAGTGCTCCAGGACCTCCTCGGTCAGCTGCGGGTCGCCGTCCACCCGGTACATGATCTGCAGCCGCTCGCCGGGCATCTCCAGCCGTTCGTGGAGCCGGTCGCTGAGCCAGTGGGTGTACGCGCCGGCCTCCTCGGTGAAACCGAGGTCGAGCAGCGCGCGCACCGACAGCGACGCGTCCCGGACCCAGGTGAAGCGGTAGTCCCAGTTGCGCTCGCCGCCGACCTGCTCGGGCAGGCCCATGGTGGCGGCGGCGATCGGCGCACCCGTCGGGTGGTAGGTGAGCAGTTTGAGGGTGATCGCGGACCGCCGGACCATGTCGGGCCAGCGGCCGCGGTAGTTCGCCGTGCGGACCCAGTCCTGCCAGAAGTTGACGGCGTCCCAGAGCTGCTCGGTGATCGCGGCCTCGTCCGCCCGGGGCGGCGCGGCGCCGTCCGCCGCGCAGACGGTGAGCACGGCCCCGGCCGTCTCGCCGGCGCTGAGCGTGACCGTGGCGGCCACGTCGTCCCCGCTGCGCTCCACCGGGAAGGTGGTGCGCAGGTGCAGGGCCATGCCGGGGGTGTGGAAGGCGGCGTACCGGTCGTCGAGGTGCAGCTCGTGCTTCGCCCGGCCGTAGTCGAAGCGCGGACGGCAGTCCAGGGAGAACGTGACGGTGCCGCGGACCACGCGGATCGCCCGGATCACGGTGTGCCGGTCGGACGGGCTGCCGGAGGTGTTGGGCGGCATCCAGTCGATCAGCTCGCCGACGCCCTCGGGTGACATGAACCGGGTGACCAGGACGGCGGTGTCCGGGTAGTAGAGCTGGCGGTAGGTCACGTCGTCGGCCTCGGGGCCGATCCGGAAGTGCCCGCCCCGGTCGTGGTCCAGCAGCGCGGCGAAGATGCTCGGCGAGTCGACCCTGGGCGCGGCGAACCAGTCCATCACGCCCTTGGCGGAGACCAGCGCGACGGTCTGGAGGTCTCCCACCAGGCCGTGGTCGGCGATCGGCGGGTAGCGGTCCATCAACACACTCCGAACTCGAGATCCAACCCCCCTCCTGACGCCGGCCGGGGCCCTCCCCCGCCCGGTCCGTTCCACTGCGCGACGTCGGCCGGTCCGCCCCCGGACGGCCGGTCCGCCGCTACCCGTCGTCCCCGGGCGTTCCCGCCGCCGCGGTGTCGGCGTCGGTGAGCGGTTCCAACCGGCCCTGCGTGTCGAGCCGGTAGACCAGCACCAGGGCCGGGCCGACCAGGACGACCGCGATGAGCGTCACGATCCCCAGCCAGCGCAGGCTCTGGGCGGCCCCGGCCGCCTGGTCGACGGTCAGCGAGGTCGGCAGGAGGTAGGGCCGCTGGGCGAATCCCCAGGCCAGGACGGCCAGCGCGACGGTCGCCACCGCGGACCAGCGGGACGGGCCGTGGAGCCGGCGCAGCAGGAGCAGGACGGTGGCCAGACCGCAGACCCCGGACAGGACGACCATCAGCAGTCCGAGGCCGCCGGTGAGGCCGTCCCACACGTACCGCGCGTCGTCCCGGGTGACCGGCAGGGCGACCAGCGCCAGCACGACGAGGGCCGCGAAGGCGGCCCAGGCCCGCAGCCGGAAGTAGTCGACCAGGTCGTCCGCTCCGAAGCGTCGGGCGTCCGAGCTCAGGAACACCGCTCCGAGGAAGGCGGTGGAGGCGATGGCGAGCAGACCCGCCATGAGCGAGGTCGGGTTGGCCCAGGCGTCCGCGGACGCCGTGGTGCCGACCGCCACCCGCCCGGAGGCGATGCCGCCCAGCACCGCTCCGAGGAAGAACGGTGTCAGGAGCGAGGAGATCGCGAACGCGGCCCCGTAGACCCGCCGTTGGGCGAGCCGCCGGGTCGGCTTGCGCAGCGCGAAGCCGGCGCCGCGGAGCACCTGCCCGAGCGCCGCGAGGGCCAGCGGCAGCCACAGCGCCTCGAAGACCGCCTGGAACATCGAGGGGAAGCCGGTCCACATCAGGATCAGGACGAAGATCAACCAGACGTTGTTGACCTCCCACACCGGCGCCATCGCGTGGTCGATCAGCCAGCGGGGCCGCTTCCCGCGCTCGGCGCCACCGGCCAGCAGGTCCCAGAATCCGGCGCCGTAGTCGGTACCGCCGGCGCAGGCGTAGGCGGCGATGGCGAGCACGATCAGCCAGGCGACGAGGTCGGCCATCACCGGTCACCGCCCGACGTCGTGTCGGGTCCGTCGGGCGCCGCCCCCACCCGGTCGGGCGGACGCTGGCCCCTGGGGCCGTAGGGGGTGTCGGTCTCCGGATCGAGCGTCCCGCGGACCGCCTCGCCCGCGTCGGCAAGTCGCCAACGGGTGCGCATCTTCAACAGGACGGCCAGGAAGGCCGCGAACACGGCCGCGTACAGCACCACGACGATGCCGAGCATGGTCCAGATCCCCGGGGCCCGGGTAGAGGTGACGGCCTCGGACACCCGCATGTCGAAGTACACGATCCACGGCTGGCGGCCGACCTCCGTGGTGATCCATCCGCACTCCACGGTGATCAGGCACGCGGCACCCGCCAGCGCGGCGCAGCGGAAGAACCACCGGTTCGGGGGCAGGTCCCGGTGCCGCCACCAGATCCAGGCGTACCAGAGGGCGAGCAGGATCAGCACGCTGCCGATGGTGGCCATGATGTCGAACGCCCAGTGCGCGATGGTCGCCTGCGTGGCCGTGGGGCGGTCGGACGCGGCCACCGAGGTCAGCCCGGTGACCTCGGTGCTGGGCTTGAACCCGGCGAGGATCGAGTCCAGTTGCGGGATCTTGATCCCTCCGGAGACCGTCCCGTCCTCGTTCAGCCGGCCGAAGACGTACTCGGGCACGTGCGTGTCTGTGTCCCAGACGAGTTCCATGGCGGCGAACTTGACCGGCTGTTTGTTGAAGACCGCGCGGGCGGCGGAGTCGCCGAGGAAGAACTGGACGGGGGTGAGGATCGCGGCGACGGTGAACGGCACGGTGAACCCGAGCTTGTGGTAGCGGTCGCGTCTGCCGCGCAGCCAGCCGGTCGCGTACACGCCGGCGACCACGTAACCGGCGGTCATGAACATCGCGACCAGGAAGTGCCAGTACTGCGGCCCGAACATCGGGGTGAAGATCGCCTGGCGCACGTCGACGTCGACGGGGTTGCCCTGGGCGTCCAGGGTGAAGCCCTGCGGGGTGTTCATCCAGGAGTTGGCCGCGATGATGCCGAACGCCCCCAGGGCGGCGGTCAGCGGCAGCGGCACGGCCAGCCACCAGTGCGTCCACGGCTTGAGCCGCCGCCAGCCGTACAGGTAGATCGCGATCAGGACGGCCTCGAGGAAGAACGCCCACGCCTCCACGCCGAAGCCCACGCCGAAGACGTCCCCCCAGCGCCCCATCATCCCCGGCCACAGCAGACCGAACTCCAAGGACAGCACCGTGCCGGTGACGATGCCGATGGCGAACTGCACCGCCATCACCGCCGACCAGCGCCGGGCCAGCAGCAGGGCGACGGGGTCGTTGCGGCGCAGCCCGCGGTAGTGCATCAGCACCGTGATGAACGGCAGCGCGACCCCGAACGGCACCAGCAGGATGTGCGTGGCCAGGGTGAAGGCCATCTGCTCACGGGCCGGCAGGAGCTGTGGGGGTGTGCTCGCCAGCTGGACGGCGATGCTGAGCATGGACGCCTCGACGGTTCGCCCCGCACAGGGCGGGGCTGAGGGGAACGGCGGACGTACGACCATAAGCACGGTGCGCGGTCGGCCCCCGGTTCGGCACGCCAGCCGGCCGCCGCCCTCCGGTCACGTCACCGGTACGGGCCAACGGTCCGCCACGAGGGTGCCCACCGGCCCAGAGGGCCCGGCAGCGCCTGGACGTGCCCGCCGCACCCCGGGCGAGGAGCAGGTCAGTAGCGGAACGCCCCGACCACCCGGTCCTCGTCGCTGTCCGTTCTCCCGCCCGTGGCGCGGCATCCTCGCACGCCTCGCCGGCTCCGCGTCAGGGGCTTGCGCCCCCGGATCAGGCGGGGTAGCGGATGGAGCCGAGGGGCGGGCAGGGGACGAGGGTGGTGTCGGCACCGGGGCGGGGGACGTAGGCGCGGGCCTGGGCGGCCAGCCACGAGCGGGTGTCGTGGTCGTCGGCGTGCCAGGCGTCGTAGCGGGCGCGGGGGTGGTCCCAGTCGCCGTCGATGAGGTGGAGGCTGGTGTTGCCGGCGCTGCGCTGGAACTCCGCCTTCATGACGGCCTGTTGGAGTGCGGTCTGGGTGGCGGCGAGCTCGATGCGGGTGGCGAGGACGCCGGCGGTGTGGGGTTCGTGGGTGGGCAGGGGGGCCTTCGGGAGCGAGGAGACGCCGCTGTCGAGGCGGCCGATGTTGTCGACGGCCATGTCCTGGGCGGCGCGCGCCATGGTCTGCATCTCGTGGTGCAGCCAGTGGAACTCGTCGAGGTCGGCCTGGGTGATGCGCATGCGCCGGTACAGGGCCTGGAAGCGGGGGTCGTGGTGCAGTGGTCGCACGTGGGGGGGTGTGCAGTGCGACGCAGTCGTTGAAACCGGCCGTCACGGCGATGTCGAGGTGCTGGATCGCCAGGTCCGCCTGCCCGCGGACGAGGGCCAGGCCGGCGAGGGTGCCGTGGCTCGCGGCGGCGAGCCAGTCGGCGTCCGGGCCGAGTGCGGCGGCGAGCGGTATGACCTCCTGGATGCCCGCGGCGGCGGCGGTGCCCTGGCGGCCGGCGGGACCGTGGGTCAGCAGCGTGACCAGCAGTTCGTGGTAGCTGCCGGCCAGCGAGTCGACGGTGGTGCGGGCCATGGATCTCCTCGGGCGCCGGACGGGCCGGTGAGCGGACTGGACGTCAGTTCTGTGTGGTCCCGGTGGAGATGACGGACGGGCGGGGCGGGTGGTTCCTGCCACGGGGCGCTACGGCACCAGCACCACGAGCACCGGGCCGGTGGCGAAGGTCATGGCGCTGCCGTCGGGCAGGGTGAAGGCGGTGCCCGCGGCGGCGTCGGGCCGGTCCCAGTGGGTGTTCCAGACCTTGCCGTCGCGCAGCACCTGGGCGTCGCCGGACCCGACGGTCCGGGTGAACACCTCGTTGTCGGGGTGTCCGGCGTTGAAGTCGGTGAACGCCCCGGGGACGATGCTGACGTGCTGGACGACGACGGTCGCGGTGCCGGTCCAGCCGTGGCGGCCGTCGACGGTGACGTCGTACGTGCTGCCGTTGTGGTGGGCGCCGATGGAGGCGGCCGGCAGCCGCCAGGTCATGGCGGTGAGCGGGCTGCCGCCGTCCGGCGCGGGGCCGAAGACGAAGCCCGGGGAGCGGGCCGGTACGGACGGGTGTTCGGCCAGGATGCGGTGCGGGTCGACGAAGGTGGGGTCGACCCCGTTGTTGCTGAAGACGCCGGGGTCGGTGGCCGGGGTGACGTTCCGCAGGTCGGCGCGGGCTAGGAGCGGGAGGAGTCCGCCGATGGCGCCGCTGTAGGCGAAGTCGACGCGTCCGTACTGCTGGAGGAGCGGGATGTCGGTCTCCCGGGCGGAGCGTACGGGGCCGATCAGGGCGGGCAGGTGGTTGGCGTCGTACACGGCGAGGAACCGGGACTGGCCGCCCTCCACCTCGATCCAGTAGACGATGTCGGCCTGGGCGAGCCCCTGGTGGATCGCCTGGATGTGCGCGCCGACGTTGTCGATCTTCACGGCGAGCAGGTTGCCGGCCGTGCCGACGTTGTCGAGCGGGTTCCCGGACGGTGCGGACGGCTGCGCCGGTGGTTCGGACGGGGCGCCTGCGCACCCCTGGACGGCGGCGAGCGCGATGACCGCCGCGAGTATCGGGGCGAGCCGGTGAGGGGTGCGGCGGCGGGCTGCCGATGCGTGGGCCGTGCTGCGGATGTTCACCGGTGTTCCCTCTCCGTCGGCGGAGCGGGGCGGGTGTGCGTCGGGTGGGTCCGGGCCGCCGACATCGCGGTTCTCACCCGTCATTGTCGGACACGACGGGCCGGCCCGGGTCGGTTCCCGCCGCCGAGGACGGGGTGCGGTCAGTCGCCGTGCCGGCCGTCGCCGTCCGGGGGTGGCCAGGAGTGGTTGGCCTCGCCCGGGGCGAGGCGGTTCACCACCTCGGCGAGGGCGACGCAGGCCTGCTCGATGGTGCGCAGGGTGTTGTCGCGTTCGGTGGTGACGGCGGCGAGCAGCAGGCCGGTCAGGGCGGCGACGCCGTTGAGCGCCTGCAGGACGACCATGGTGGCGAGGACGCTGTGGCCGGCGAACGGGCCGGTGTGGTGGATGGCCGCGGGGACGGCGAAGACGGACACCACCAGGGCGCACGGCGCCGCGCCGAGCAGTTGGAAGCGCAGCGCCGCCCACATCACCACCGGGAAGACCAGGAAGAGCAGCGAGAGCGGACTGTGGGTGACGACGACGACCACACCCCCGGTGATCACCAGGAGCGCGAGGCCCTCGACCCAGCGGAGCAGCGGCACGTCGCGGGGCATCCGGGCGCCGTACAGCGCGAGCAGCAGCGGTGCGACGACCAGCACGCCCATCGCGTCCCCGGTCCACCAGGCCGTCCAGGCCGGCCAGAACTGGTCGACGGCCAGCGCGTCGTCGGCCACCAGGACGAGGCAGGCGACGGTCGCGCTGACGAGCGTGGAGGCGAGCGCCCCCAGGAAGACCAGCGCCACGCCGTCCCGCAGCCGGTCGAGCTCGACCCGGAAGTCCACCCGGGTGAGCAGCAGGGCGGCGACGACCGGGGCGAGCGTGCTGCCCGCCGCGATGCCGAAGGAGGCGGGGGTGAGCGCCCCGAATCCCGAGATGACCAGAAGGGCGCCGAGCGCGATCCCGGGCCACACTCGCAGGCCGAACAGCAGCAGACCGGCCACGGCGACGCCGGTGGGCGGCCACAGCGGGGTGACGTGGATGCCGCCGACCACGACCTGCGCGAGCAGGCCGAGCTTGCCCCCCGCCCAGTACGCGAGCGCGACGCCGAGGATCGACAGGCCGGTGACCGCGGTCCTCCGGGCCTTCGCGTTGCGCAGCACAGCAGCCATCAGACCGCACGCCGCCGCCCGGACCCGGCCGTGACACGCCCGCCGGGCCCGCCGGGGCCCGCACGATCACCCTCCGGCGGCGGCGTCACGCTTCGTCACGGCGGCGCACCGGGCCGGCGGCGTCACGGTTCGTCGTGGCAGATCACCAGGACGGCGGCGTCGTCGGAGTGCCCGGTGAGGTCGGCGACCTCGATCACCCGGGCGGCCAGCTCTCCCGGCTCGGTGCCGACCCCGGCGCGCACCCGCCGCAGGACCTGGTCCAACCCCTCGTCGAGCGGGAACGAGGGCCCCTCGACCACACCGTCGGTGACCAGGACGACCGCTTCGGTCCCCGTCAGGCGGCGCCGGGTCACCGGGTACTCCTCGCCGGGCTCGATGCCGAGCGGCAGCCCCACCTCCTCGGCCTCCTCGACGTCCTCCACGCCGGAGCGGCCGTCGGCGGTGGCCCAGATCGCCGGGACGTGGCCGGCCCGGGCGGCCGACAGCTCCCGGGTGGCGGGGTCGAACCGCAGGTAGCAGCAGGTGGCGAAGAGGCCGTCGGACAGCGACAGCAGCAGTTCGTTGGTCCGGCTCAGCACCTCGCCGGGGTCGCTCGCGGCGGTGGCCAGCGCCCGCAGGCCGATCCGGACCTGGCCCATGAACACGGCCGCCTCGACGTCGTGGCCCTGCACGTCGCCGATGGTCAGCCCGAGCGTCCCGTCCGGGAGCCGGAAGCCGTCGTACCAGTCGCCGCCGATGTCCAGGCCGTGGCGCGCGGGCGCGTACCGGGCGGCGGTCCGCAGCCCGGGCAGGCTCGGCAGCGCGGCGGGGAGCAGCTCGCGCTGCAGCGCCATGGCGAGCTCGACCCGGGCGCGCTGCATCTCGACGTGCTCCAGCGCCTGCGCGGTGAGCCTGCCGAGCCGGCCCAGCAGCTCGTGCGCGCTCGCAGGATGTGAGGGACGGCGACGGCTCACGGGCGGCTCCAGCACTGCGTCGGCTGACGGTCGGCGGTCGCTGCCCTCCCGCCGCACGTGTCCCATTGTCGCTTCACCCGATCGGACCCGCCCCCGCGCGCCCGGGGACCGCCCCGACCGACGGGCGGGGCGGCCGACCACCGCAGGCGAAAAGCCCTGGCCGCGGCCCGTCCACCGGGGACGTCGCGCGGCGGCTGCGCCTGCTCGCACCGCACATCCGGCTGACCGGGACCGTCGATCGGCTGGTGCGCGGCCGCGGCACCTCGGCCGAGGCCGGGTGGGGTCGCCGCGCGGTGCCGCGCAGCCGGTCAGGTGCGCAGGTGGGAGGCGCCGTTGAGGTCGAGGACGGCGCCGGAGGACCATTCGGCGGCGGGTGAGGCGAGCCACAGCACGGCGGCGGCGATCTCCTCCGCGGTGGCGACGCGGTCGAAGGGGCTCTGGGCGCGGATCGCGGCGCCCTCGGGCCCCTCCAGGCGCGGGGCGACCCGTTCGGTGGCGAAGAAGCCGGGTGCGACCGAGGCGACGGCGATGCCGTGCGGGGCGAGGGAGACGGCGAGCGACTGGCCGAGCGCGTGGACGGCCGCCTTGGTGGCGCCGTAGGCGGGGTGGTCGGGTTCGCCGCGGAAGGCGCCGCGGGAGCCGACGTTGACGATCCGTCCGCCGGTGCCCTGGTCGATCATGCGGCGGGCGGCGAGGTGGCTGAGGTTGGCGGTGGCGAGCAGGTTGACGTCGACGTGCTGCCGCCAGAGGGCCACCCACTCCTCGTACGGCGTCTCGGGGAGCGGGTGGCGGACGTTCACCGCCGCGTTGTTCACCAGGACGTCGATCCCGCCGAGCGCCGCGGCGGCCGCGTCGGCGACGGCGGCCGCGCCGGCCGGGTCGGTGAGGTCGCCGCCGGTGAGCGCGTGGCCGTCGCCGGCGAGCGAGTCGAGGGTGGCGCGGGCCTCGTCGGCGCGGGTGCCGTAGTGGACGGCGACCCGGTCGCCGTTGGCGGCGAACGCCTGGGCGACGGCGCGGCCGAGGCCCCGCGAGGCGCCGCTGACCAGGACGCGGCGGCCGGTGGCGGGAATCGTCATGGCAGCACCCTAGCGCCGGGAGAGCAGCTCGAAATATTGCTGTAATTTTCAGCAAGGCGTTGCCATGAGGTGGGGCCGTTGCTAGCTTCTGCGGCACCCACCCTCGTGTTTGGAGCCAACACGTGCGAAGACACCTCGCACTCCTCGCCGGAGCCGTCTGCCTGTCCCTCGGCCTGTCCGCCTGCGGTTCGACGGGCGCCGGCGCGGGCGACGCGGCCGCCAAGGACCGCACCCTGACGATCTGGGCCGACGAGAAGCGCGCCGACGTGCTGCGGCCGTTCGCCGAGGCCTTCGCCGCCAAGAAGGGCGTGCGGGCCGAGGTCGTCGGCATCCCGCAGAACCAGCAGCAGGAGTTCGTCGACGCCTCCAAGGCGGGCCGGGCGCCGGACGTGATGGTCGGCGCCCACGACTGGATCGGCAACCTGGTGCAGAACGACCTGATCGACCCGGTCGAGGTCCTCGACAACCGCCTCGGCGACTACGTCGACGTGGCCCGCCGCGCGGTGACGTACCAGGGCAAGTACTACGCGATCCCGTACGCGGTGGAGAGCCTGGTGCTGTTCCGCAACACCGCCCTCGTGCCGGAGGCGCCGCGCACCTTCGACGACCTGGTCGCCACCGGCGAGACCCTGCGCAAGGCGGGGAAGGTCTCCCAGGCGCTCGGGTACACCGTCAGCTCCCCGGACGGACAGGCCGGCGACACCTACCACATGTACCCGCTGTTCAGCTCGGCCGGCGGCTACCTGTTCGGCTCCGACTCCCGGGGCGACTCCGACCCGTCGGACCTGGGCGTGGGCAAGCCCGGCTCGGTCGCGGCCTTCGAGAAGATCGCGGCGCTCGGCGAGAAGGGCTCGGGCGTGCTCCGCAACTCCTACAGCTCCGACAGCTCGGCGGCCGCGTTCCTGTCCGGGAAGACGCCGTTCCTGGTGTCCGGCCCGTGGCGGCTGTCCGACGTGCGGTCCGCGGGCATGAAGTACGCGATCTCCCCGGTGCCGGGCTTCGCCGGCAAGGAGCCCGCGCGCTCCTTCGTCGGGGTCCAGTCCTTCTTCGTCGCCAGCAAGGGGAAGAACAAGGACCTCGGGCAGGAGTTCGTGCTCTCCACCCTCGGCAACCTCGAACTGGCCGACGCCCTGTTCAAGGCCGAGCCGCGGATGCCCGCGCTCAAGGAGGCGCTCGACCACGCCCGGCAGGGCGATCCCGACGTCGGCGCGTTCGAGCAGGCGGCCGCCGCGGGGGTGCCGCTGCCCTCCATCCCCCAGATGTCCGCGATCTGGGGACCGTTCAACACCCTGATCCACCAGGCGGTGAAGGGCGATCCGGTGCCGCCCGCCGTCGCCGCGGCGAACAAGGCGATCAAGGACCAGCTCGGCGTCAGGTGAGGACCGCCGCGGGCGGGCGTCCGGCGGGTCCGACGACCGGCCGGGGCCCGTCCGCCGTCAATCCGATGATCGGCTCATCGGCGCGGCCATCCGGGTTTCCGGCCCGGCGCGCGGCATCATGTGTGCCTGTGCGACGGGAGGAGGCCCATGTCCGTGGATGTCCCCGACCCCTGGTGGCGCCGGGTGGTCCCGGGGCTGCCCGGCCTGGCGGTGCTGCGCCGCTACCGGCGCGCCTGGCTGCGCGGCGACCTGCTGGCGGGCGTCACGGTGGCGGCCTACCTGGTGCCGCAGGTCATGGCGTACGGCAGCGTGGCGGGCCTGCCGCCGGTCACCGGCCTGTGGGCGATCCTGCCGGCGATCGTGCTGTACGCCGTCGTGGGCTCCTCGCGGCGCCTTTCGGTCGGCCCGGAGTCGACCACCGCGCTGATGACGGCGACCGTGGTGGCACCGCTGGCGGGCGGTGATCCCGCCCGCTACGCGGTGCTGGCGGCGAGCCTGGCCATGGTGGTCGGCATCCTGTGCGTCCTGGCGTGGGTCGCCCGGCTGGGCTTCGTCGCCGACCTGCTCTCGCGGCCGGTGCTGGTCGGCTACCTGGCCGGTGTGGCACTGATCATGATGGTGGACCAGCTCTCCAAGCTCACCGGGATCGACGTCGAGGGCGAGGGCTTCTTCCCCCAGCTGGTCTCGTTCGCCTCGAACCTCTCGGGCGCGCACGTGGCCACCGTGGTGTTCTCCGCGGCGACCCTGCTGTTCCTCTTCCTGGTGGCCCGCTTCCTGCCGAAGATCCCCGGTCCGCTGCTGGCGGTGGTGCTCGGCACGGCCGTCTCCGCCGCGTTCTCGCTGCAGGACCACGGCCTCGCGGTGATCGGCGACATCCCGGCCGGGCTGCCCCGTCCGAAGCTGCCGGACCTCGGCGAACTCAACCACCTGCTGCTGCCGGCACTCGGCATCCTGCTGGTCGGCTACACCGACTTCATCCTCACCGCGCGCGCCTTCGAGGCACGCGGCGAGGGCGAGAAGCTCGACGCCAACCAGGAGCTGCTGGGCCTCGGCGCGGCCAACCTCGGCGCCGGCTTCTTCCAGGGCTTCCCGGTCAGCAGCAGCGCCAGCCGCACCGCGCTGGCCGAGTCCGCGGGCGGCCGCACCCAGGTGTACGCGCTCGCGGCCGGGGCGGGCGTGGTCGCCGTCCTGCTCTTCCTCAGCCCGCTGCTGCACGACACCCCGGACGCGGTGCTCGGCGCCCTGGTGGTGTACGCCGCGATCCGGATGATCGACGTCGCGGGCTTCCGCCGCCTGGCGTCCTTCCGCAGCCGCGAGCTGCTGCTGGCGCTCGGCTGCCTGGTCGGCGTGCTCGCCCTGGACATCCTGTACGGCGTGCTGGTGGCCGTGGGCCTGTCGGTGGTGGAACTGCTCAGCCGGGTCGCCCGCCCGCACGACGCGATCCTCGGCGAGGTCCCGGGCCTCGCCGGGATGCACGACGTGGACGACTACCCGCAGGCGCGCACCATCCCCGGCCTGGTGATCTACCGCTACGACTCGCCGCTGTTCTTCGCCAACGCCGAGGACTTCCACCACCGGGCCCTGGCCACCCTCGACGGCCAGCCGGAGCCGGTGCGCTGGTTCGTCCTCAACACCGAGGCCAACGTCGAGGTCGACATCACCGCGCTCGACGCGCTGGACGCGCTGCGCCGCGAGCTCGCCGACCGCGGCATCGTGCTCGCCCTCGCCCGGGTCAAGCAGGACCTGCGCGACTCCCTGGACGCGTACGGGCTGAGCGGAACGGTCGGCGAGGAGCGGATCTTCCCGACCCTCGCCACCGCGGTGGCCGCCTTCCACGCGGCAGGCAACGGCCCGGGCTAGGACGCCTCGACGGCCTGGGGCCGGGCGCGGCGGGCGAGCAGCTTGCCGAGCTCCCAGAGCAGGAGGAAGGCGACGGCGGCCAGCAGCGCCCAGCCGAACTGCCGGGCGTTCAGGTCGGTGGTGCCGAGGATCCGGTGGAAGAGGTCCATCTGGGTGACCGCCACCGCGAGGACGAACTCGCCGAGGGCCGCCAGGTTCATCTGCTTGCTGTCGAAGGTGTCGGTGCGCAGCACCGAGCCGCGCTCGCTGCGGCACTCGAAGGCGGCCACGATCAGGCAGAGCGCGAAGGCGGTGAAGGCGATCGAGTTGCCGACGGCGGCGCTGTCGTAGAGGTGCTCGCCGAGCTTGATCAGGCCGAGCAGGGCGACGGTGACGGCGAGCCCGGCGAGTCCGACGGTGACCATCACGGGCGGGGTGAGCACGGTCTCCCCCCGCGGGCGCGGCCGGCGCCGCATCAGCCCCGGGCTCTCCCGGTCGAAGCCGAGCGCGAAGCCGAACGGCGCGTTGACCACGAAGTGGATCCACAGCACCTGGGGCGGGGTGAACGGCTCGCCCGCGGCGATGTTGAGGACGGTCGCGCCGAGGAAGGTCAGCACGAAGGTGACCAGCAGCAGCAGGACGAACCGGATGTACTTGGTGAGGTTGTCGTAGAGCTTCCGGCCCTCCTCCACCGCGTAGACGATGGTGGCGAAGTTGTCGTCGGCGAGGACCATCCGGCTGGCGTTCTTGGCGACGTCGGTGCCGCTGCCCATCGCGATGCCGATGTCGGCGGCCTTGATGGCCGGGGCGTCGTTGACGCCGTCGCCGGTCATCGCGACCACGTCGCCCTTCTTCTTGAGCGTGTCGGCGAGCAGCACCTTGTGCTCCGGGGCGACCCGGCCGACCACGCCGATGCCGTCGATCCTCGCCAGCCGCTCCTGCTCGGTCAGCGCGGCGAAGTCGGCGCCGAGCATGGCCTCGCCCTCGATGCCGAGCTGCCGGGCGATCGCCTCGCCGGTGGTGACGTCGTCGCCGGTCACCATCCGGACCCTGATGTGGGCGGCCTGCGCGGCGGCGACCGCGGCCTTGGACTCCTCGCGCGGCGGGTCGACCATGCCGACCAGGCTGGTCATCCTCAGGTCGGTGACCAGGCCGAGCAGGTCGCCGTCCGGGTCGAAGTCGGCCGGGTCCAGGTCGCGGACGGCGGCGGCCATCACCCGGCGGCCCTCGCCGCCCATCCGCTCGTTCTGCGCCTCGGCGCGGCCGCTCAGGTCGGCGTCCCACGGGACGCCCGCCCCGGCCGCGAGCGCCGATGTCGCCCGCGCCATCACCGCGGGCGCGGCACCCTTGACGAAGCAGCGCACCACCGGGCGGCCGTCGGCGTCCTTCGCCTCGTTGAAGGTGGCCATCAGTTTGTAGCCGGGGTCGAAGGGCAGGGTGGCCAGGCGCGGGTAGCGGTCCCGGGTGGCCTCGATGTCGAGCCCGGCCTTGTGGCCGAGCACCAGCAGCGCCCCCTCGGTGGGGTCGCCGACCACCTCGCCGTCCACCAGCTTGGCGTCGTTGGCGAGCAGGTACGGCAGCACCGCGTCCTCGATGGTCGGCGCGGAGCCCGCCGCGTGGGTGATCCGGCCCTCCAGCGCGTAGCCGGTGCCGGAGACGGTGTACCGGTCGGTGGGGCTGAGCACCTCGACGACCGTCATCTGGTTCATCGTCAGGGTGCCGGTCTTGTCGGAGTTGATCGCCGAGGTGAAGCCGAGCGTCTCGACCGAGGGCAGTTCCTTGACGATGGCGTTCCGCTTCGCCAGGTTGAGGCTGCCGACCGAGAGGATCACCTGGCTGACCGTGGGCAGCGCCTCCGGGATCGCGGCGATCGCCAGCGACACCGCGCTGACGAACAGGACGTCCCAGGCCTGGTCGCGGCTGCGGCCGAGCGCGAACATCACGATCATCGTCAGGCCGGCCGCCGCGGCGATCCACAGCGTCAGGGTGTTGAGTTCCCGGGTGAGCGGCGACTCCTCCTTCTCGGTCGCCGACAGCATGCCGGAGATCTTGCCGAGCTCGGTGTCGGCGCCGGTCGCGGTGACCACCATCAGGCCGCTGCCGTGGGTCACCGGGGTGTTCATGAACGCCATGTTGGTCTGGTCGCCCGGCGACAGCCGGTCGCCGGTGAGGGTGGCGACGTCCTTCACCGCGGGGACGCTCTCGCCGGTCAGCGCCGACTCGTCGATCTGCAGCGAACTGGCCGTGAAGATCCGTCCGTCGGCGGGCACCTCGTCGCCGGAGGCCAGGTGGACGATGTCGCCGACCACCAGCTGCTCGGCCGGGACCTCCGCCTCGCTGCCGTCCCGGCGGACCCGGGCGGTCGCCTCCATCATCTGCTTCAGCGCGTTCATCGCGCTCTCCGCCTTGCCCTCCTGCCGCAGGCCCACCACCGCGTTGAACACGGTCAGCACCAGCAGCAGGATCGCGGTGGACCACTCCTGGATGGCGAGCGAGACCACCGCCGCCGCCACCAGGATGATCTGCATGTAACTGCGGTACTGGGCGAGCAGCCGCAGCCAGCCGGGCGTCGGCTTCTCCTCGGGCAGCGCGTTCGGCCCGTTCGCGGCGAGCAGCTGCGCCGCCCGTCCCGCGCCGAGCCCCACTGCCGGGTCCACGCCGAACGCGGCCAGCGCCTCCTCGCCCGGCCGCGCGTACCACGGGCTCCCCTCCGTGCGCTCCGTCATGCCTGCTCCTCCAAACGGCGCCTGGCGTCGCCCAGCTGGGCCTTGGCCTCGTCGTCGAGCTCGGGGTACTGCGGGTCGATCTCCAGGAGGGTGTTGATCAGCACCGCCGCGGCGCAGATCCGCGCGAACCACTTGCGGTCCGCGGGCACCACGTACCAGGGCGCCCAGGGGGTGCTGGTGGCGGAGAGCATCTTGGAGAAGGCCCGCTGGTAGTCGTCCCAGCGGTCGCGCTCGCGGATGTCGGCGGCGGAGAACTTCCAGTTCTTCTCGGGCAGGTCGATCCGCTTGAGGAAGCGCTGGCGCTGCTCCTCCTCGGAGAGGTTGAGGAAGACCTTCACCACCTTGAAGCCGTTGTCGGTGAGGTAGCGCTCCCAGTCGTTGATCTCCCGGTAGCGGCGCTTCCACAGGCCCGGGCCCTGCGCCTCCTCGGGCAGCCGCTGCCGGTCGAGGTTCTCCGGGTGCACCCGCACCACCAGGACCTCCTCGTAGTGCGAGCGGTTGAAGATCGCGATGTCGCCGCGCGCCGGGAGGCGCTGGGCGTACCGCCAGAGGTAGTCGTGGTCGAGCTCCTCCGCGGAGGGCACCTTGAAGCTGCTCACGTGGACGCCCTGCGGGTTGACCCCGCTCATCACGTGGCGGATCGTCCCGTCCTTGCCGCCCGCGTCGATCGCCTGCAGGCAGAACAGGACGCCGTAGCTGTTCTGGGCGGCCAGCTTCCCCTGGAGGTCGGCCAGCATCTCCACCCCGGCGCGGAGCAGCTCCTGGCCGTCGCGCTTCTTCAGCCCGCCCTTGTACCGGGGGTCGAAGTCCCGGCCGAGATCGACCTTCGAGCCCGGCTCCACCCGGAGGGGCTCGATGAACTCCGTGATCCGTTGAGCCGCCCGTCTGTCCACCATCGCCGGCACCAGGTCCTCTCGGGTCCGAAGGCACTTCCTGCCACCGTCGGACCGCCGACCGGGCCCGTCAAACGGGCGGCGGCCGTTCGGGTTGCCGCGCAGTGCGGGCGCGCCCGGTCACAGGTGCGCGAGCAGGTCCCGGAGCGGGGCGGGGGTCCGCTCGGCGGTGAGCGCCTCGGCCAGCAGCCGGCCGTAGCGGATCTTGCGGCCCTTCCTGGTGCCGAGGAAGCGCCGCAGCTGCCGCTGCGCGGGCCGGCCCTGCTGGGCGGGCTGGCGCACGAAGGTCCGCCAGGCCGGCAGGTCGCCCCCGGCCGCCAGGATCTCCTCGACCGCGGGGACGCCCAGCGCGCGGACCAGCTCGTCCTCCAGGTCCGCCGCGCAGACGAAGAAGCCGTCGCTCGGCGCACCGGCCCGCTCCAGGCCGCGCACGTAGAAGCCCTGCTCGCCCTCGTCGGACAGCCCGGCGAGGCGCAGGCCCAGCCCCGGCGGCCCGAGCAGCTCGGCGTAGCGGGCGATGTTGGTGGCGCCGCCCATGGGCAGGACGCACACCCCTTCGGCGGCCAGGTCCCGGCCGCGGCCGGCGGCCAGCGCCTCGACGGCCGCCAGGTCGCTCAGCCCTTCCACCAGGACCGCCGTCCGGACACCGGCCGTGTCCGGCGGGGCCGCTCCGCGCATCACCCAGCCGGTGGCCGCCTCCCGGAACCGCTGCATGTCCGCCATGGCGGCGATTCTGCCCCGGCCCCGGGCGGGGGCGGCACCGGTTTTCCGGTCAGCCGGCCGTCCGGAGCCGCGGCCGGGCGTGCTGCTCCCAGTCGACGATCTGGATGGCGGCGCCGGCGGCCTCCTCGCCGCGGCAGTGGGCGTGGTGGCGGCGGGCGATCCCGTCCAGGTCGAGGTGGCGGCCGAAGGCGGGGTGGCCGGCCAGCCGCCCGGCGTAGGACCAGAGGTGCGGGTGGTCGGCGATCCGGTCGACGGCGTCGGCGTCGAGGTGCCAGCGGTGCACGGTGTCCAGCTGGACCAGGGTGGTCCAGAGCTGGACGTCGGCGAGGGTGAGGTCGTCGCCGAGCACGTGGTCGTGGGCGGCGAGCCGGCGCTCGACGGCGTCCAGGCCGTCGAGGAGGGCGCCCAGCGCCTCGGCGCGCTCGGCCGGGTCGGCGTCGACCCGGCCGGCCAGCTGGGCCGGGGCGTCGATGCCGCGCTCGCACAGCTGCCGGACCGCCTCGATCGCCCCGGCGGCGCCGCGCGGGCGGAGCTCGTCCGGTCCGGGGAAGCGGCGGGCCAGGTCGGTGAGGATCTCGACGGCGTCGGTGCTGACGATGCGCCCGCTCCAGCCGTCGCTGAGCACGGGCGCCTGGGCCGGCCCGGTGTACCGGTGCGAACTGGCCTCGTACAGCGGACGCAGCGCGGTGTAGCCGTCGGCTCCGGCGTCCGGCAGGGCGGGGAGGACGGTGATCGGGAGGGTGTCGTCGAGCCCGAGCAGGCTGTGGACCACGGCGATCCGCAGGGAACTCGGACAGGAGAGCGCCAGGTGGAGGCGGTAGCGGTGCGGCACCGGGTAGTAGCCGCTGCGGGCGTCGTGGCCGATCCGGCCGCGGAGGGAGGGCAGGGCGGAGGGGAACGAGGCGGACATGGGTCTCCCGGGGTGGAGGCACGCGGAAGCGCGCACGGCGAGGGGGTGTGCGGAGAGACGGGAGAACTCACGCCTCTGCCATGCTGCTGCACACCCGCTGCAGGTCGATGTGGCGACGGCTGGTCAGCATCGGGAGCGTCCGGACCGCACAGGCCGCGCCCTCGCCCACCGACTCCGTACGCCTCACGACACTCCCGCCCAGGTCCGAGGATTTCTCGCTCCGGAGTGTCGCCCCGCGGGCGCGCCCCGTCAAGGGTGCCCGCAGGGCGAGACGGCGATTGACGACGCGTCAGCCGATCGGTCGCCACCCCAGAGCGGGGGCCAGCCCGGTGGCGATGTCGGTGAGGATCTGCACGTAGTCCTCGTGGCCGAAGCTGAACGGCAGGGCGAAGGCCACCTCCTCGACCTCGCGGTACGCGGCGTGCCCGGACAGCCGTTCGGCGATCTCGGCGGACGTCCCGACCAGGTCCTCGGCGTACATGATCCGACCCGGGCCCTGCGGGGCGGTGGTGCGCGAGGTCCGGCCGCGGACGTACTCCACGTACTTGGCGCGCTGCGCCGCCGTGGCGCCGTCGGTCGGGATGACCACCAGCCCCTGCGAGACCCGGGCCTTGGCGCCCTCGGGGTGCTCGGCCCGGAAGGCGAGGATCTGCGAGCGCTGGATCTCGGCGAAGTCCTCCGACTCCTCGGCCCGGACCACGTTGCTGGTGAGCAGGTTGAGTCCCTGCCCGCCCGCCCAGCGGGCCGAGCCGAGGCTGCCGGCGCCGTACCAGACCCGCTCGGCCAGGCCGGGGGCGACGGGCTGCACCCGGTCGGAGTAGACCTCGATGCCCTCGACGCCGCTGAAGTCGGTGGCCGGCTCGCCGCGGAGGAAGGACAGCAGCCGCTCCGCCCGGCGGTGGCCGAACTCCTCGGCCCCGGCGGTGTCCGGGTGGAGCGCCGGCGCGATCCGGTCGTAGTGGTGGGGCCGGCCGACGCTGATGCCGGGCTGGAGGCGGCCGCCGGAGAGCAGGTCGACGGTCGCCAGGTCCTCGGCCAGCCGCAGCGGGTTCTCCCAGCCGAGCGGGATGACCGCGGTGCCCAGCCGGATCCGGCTGGTGCGCTGGGTGGCGGCCGCCAGCACGGCGACCGGTGAGGAGATCCCGTACTGCAGGTGGCGGTGGCGCACCCAGGCGCTGTCGAAGCCGAGCTGCTCGCCGAGTTCGATCAGCCGCAGCGTCGACTCGTGGCCCCGGCCCGGGTCGGCCGGGTCGAACAGTCCGATGGTCAGGAACCCGAGACGGCGCAACGGCCGCGGGGAGGTGGGCTGGGACATGGCGTTGCTCCGGTGCGACGGGGGCGGGCGGTTCAGAGGACCTTGGACAGGAAGGCCCGGGTGCGTTCGTGCCGGGGTCGGTCCAGGATCTCGGCGGGCGGGCCCTGTTCGACGACCACGCCGCCGTCCATGAAGACCACGGTGTCCGCGACCTCGCGGGCGAACCCGATCTCGTGGGTGACGACGATCATGGTGGTGCCGGTGCGGGCGAGGTCCCGGATCACGTCCAGGACCTCGCCGACCAGTTCGGGGTCGAGGGCGGAGGTCGGCTCGTCGAGCAGCAGCACCTTGGGTTCGAGCGCCAGCGCACGGGCGATCGCCACCCGCTGCTGCTGGCCGCCGGACAACCGGCCGGGGTAGGCGTCCGCGTGCTCGGCGAGGCCGACCCGGGCGAGCAGTTCCAAGGCCGACGAACGGGCCTTCGCCCGGGGGCGTTTGAGTACGTGGACCGGCGCCTCGACGATGTTCTCCAGGACCGTGAGGTGCGGGAAGAGGTGGAAGTTCTGGAACACGAAGCCGATGCCGGTGCGCCGGCGCAGCACCTCGCGCTCGGGCCGCTCGCGCAGCTTCCCGCCGGTGTAGCGGTAGCCGATCGGTTCGCCGTCGATGGCGACGTGTCCCCGGTCGGGCTTCTCCAGGTGGTTGACCGCCCGCAACAGGGTGGACTTGCCCGAGCCGGACGGGCCGAGGATCACGGTGACCGAACCGGCCGCGACCTGGAGGTCCACCCCGCGCAGCACGTCCAGCCGCCCGAAGCTCTTGTGCACGCCCCGGACGTCGACCATCACGGCGGCGCTCACGGGTGCTCCGGCGGGCTGATCAGGGACTCCTTGATCGCGGAGTCGGCGATGCCCCACTTGCGCAGGATGCGCTCGTAACTGCCGTCCTTGATCAGCTGGTTGACGGCCGCCTGGAAGGCCGGGGTGAGCGGCGAGCCCTTGGCGAAGGCGAAGCCGACGTCGAGCCGGTGGAACTCGCCGAGGAAGCGGGTGTTGGCCGCGGGCCGGCTCTCCTGGTACCGCAGGCCGTTGATGGTGGACATCACGGTGTCCACCCGGCCCTGCTGCAGGCTGGTCAGGACGGCGGCGCTGTCGGAGAACACCTTCACCTCGTACGGCTTGCGGCCGGCGGCGGCGCAGACGTCCTTGCGGGCGTTCAGCGTGGACTCGAAGGTCGTCCCGGCGCCGGTGCCGATGGTCAGCCCGCACAGCTGGAGCAGGTCGGTGACCGGCTTCAGCGAGGTGTCGTCCTTGCGGACCGCGAAGCCCTGGCCGTCGTCGATGTAGGTGACGAAGTCGATGGTCTTCAGCCGTGCCGTGGTGACGCCGAAGTTGCCGGTGCCCACGTCGTACTTGCCGCTGCCGAGCGCGGGCAGGATCGACTCGAAGGACGCCTCCTGCCGCTCCACGGTGATGCCCAGGACCTTGGCGACGGCGTCGGTGATGTCGATGTCGACGCCCGCCGCCTCCTTCTTCGCCGGGTCCGGGTAGTACGAGGACGGCGGGGCGCCGACCGAGGCGCCGACCTTCACCACGCCCGCCGCACGGACGGCCTCGGGCAGCAGCGCGGCCACCGCGTCCACCTTCCGCTCCGCCGCGACCACGTCCTCGCCTGGGCCGGGCGGGCCGGCCGGGGCCGGGGCGGTGGAGCCGCAGCCGGCGGCCAGCAGGACGGTCGCCACGGCGGCCAGGGGTGCGCGTCTCACGGGGGTGTTCCTCCTGGGGTGCGTCGCGGTCATGCCTGCACGGCGATCGGCTGGTGGCGGTCGCGCTCGGCGCGGGCGGCCTTCTCGGCGTCGCGCTTGGCGACCTCCTCGCGGACGATCGGGATGACGTACCGGCCGAAGTCGATCGCGTCGTCCAGCAGGTGGTAGCCGCGCGCGGAGAGGATGTCGACGCCCAGGTCGTAGTAGTCCAGCAGCGCCTGGGCGACCGTCTCGGGCGTGCCCACCAGGGCGTTGGAGTTGCCGGCCCCGCCGGTGGCGGCGGCGGTCGGCGTCCACAGCGCGCGGTCGTAGCGCTCGCCGGCCGCCGCGATCTCCAGCAGCCGCTGCGAGCCGGTGTTCTCCGGGCGGAAGGCGCCGTCCGAGCCCGGCCCGCCCCGCCGGAGCGGGCCGCCGCCACCCGCCCGGCGGGCGTGGATGGCTGCCACGGTGCGGTGCGCCTTCTCCCAGGCCAGCTCCTCGGTCGGCGCGATGATCGGCCGGAACGCCACCTGGATCCGCGGCACGTCGGTGCGGCCGGCCGCCGCTGCGGCCGTCTTCACCGCCTCGATCTGCTCGGCCGTCCGGGCCAGCGGCTCGCCCCACAGGCAGTAGACGTCGGCCTCGGCGCCGCCCACCGCGTACGCCGCGGGCGAGGAGCCGCCGAAGGAGATGCCGGGCCGCGGCTGCTGCACCGGGAAGACGTCCGAGACGAAGTCGCGGAAGCGGTAGTGCTCGCCCTCGTGGTCGAAGGGCTCGGTGCTGGTCCAGGCCCGCTTGACGATCCGGATGTACTCGCCGGTCCGGTCGTAGCGCTGGTCCTTGGTCAGGAAGTCGCCCTCGCGCTGCTGTTCGTGGTCGTTGCCGCCGGTGATGAAGTGCACGGTCAGCCGGCCGTCGCTGATCCGGTCGAGGGTGGCGAAGGTCTTGGCGGCGAAGGTGGGGTACGAGACGTTCGGGCGGTGGGCGAGCAGGATCTGCAGCCGGTCCAGCTTGGCGGCGAGGAAGGCCGCGGCCGGGGCCGGGTCGGGCGAGCCGGCGCCGTAGGCGAACAGCACCCGGTCCCAGCCGTTGTCCTCGTGGGCGCGGCCCAGCCGCAGGGTGTAGTCGCGGTCGAAGGAGGCCGTGGTGCGGGCGGTGGTCTCCGAACCGTCGCCGGTGGCGGCGATCCCGAGGAACTCGACGGGCATGGCGGGGCGGCCTTTCGGGAGGAGGCGCTGGGTAAGGGAGGCTTTCGGGCGGAGGGCGGGCTCCGCCGGCCGGCCCGCCCGGGATCGGGCGGCGGCGCGCGGGGCAGGACGGAGCGAACGGGGCGGGACGGCGCGGGGCAGGACGGAACGGCGCGGGGACGCGCGGGGCAGGACGGAACGGCGCGGGGACGCGCGGCGGCGGCCGGTCAGCTGGAGCGAACGGCGCGGGAGGGGCGGCGGGGTGCGGCCGACGACCGTCCGCGGACACCGGCTCCGCGACGCGGAGCGGCCGGACGGGGCATCGGCCCGCGGCGGTGACCGAGGGAGGCCACTGCGGGGAAGAACGGGCCGGTCGTCAGGCCCGCCGCCGGATCAGCCGCGACACGCCGCGGACCACACCCGACCGAAGTCGATGTGGTCGCGGGTGACCAGGGGCGGCACGGCGTACATGGCGCTAGTTGAACAGTGATCGTCCCGATCCGTCAACCACCCTCCCGGCGTCCGGAGCCCGGACCGCGGTTGACAACGCACATCCGCACCCCCGTACGATCGCGGACGGAGCGAGTGAGCAACGGGCCCGGGGCCCGGCCGCGTTGAGGGACGCGGAGTGCGCGACGGCAGTACCTCCATCCGCCCTGCCGCACGGGAGTCCCTCCGCCATGGCCACCTCGCAGCACCTCCTGCCCGCCTCCGCCGCCGCCCCACCGGGCGCGGTCCCCGCCGACACCCCGATCGTCCCCCGCCGCCGGCTCGGCCGGGCCGCCTCCGGCCTGCTGGTCGCCCTGCTCGCCCTGGCGGCGGTGGCCTCCGTCGCCCGCAACCGCGCCTTCCAATGGGACGTGGTGGCGCAGTACTTCGGCTCCGAGGCGGTGCTCGACGGGCTGGCGCTGACCCTGTGGCTGACCGCCCTCACGGTGGCCGCCGGCTTCGCCCTCGGCACGGTGCTGGCCGTCATGCGGCTCTCCGACAACCCGGTGCTGCGGGCCGTGAGCTGGGGCTACACCTGGCTGTTCCGCTCCACCCCGCCGCTGGTCCAGCTGCTGTTCTTCTTCAACATCGGCGCGCTCTACCCGACCGTCAGCCTGCGCGTGCCGTTCGGCGGACCCGAGCTGCTGCACGCGCGGACGGTGAACCTGCTCGGCCCGACCCTCACCGCGGTCATCGGCCTCACCCTGCTGGAGGCCGCGTTCGCCGCCGAGGTGGTGCGCGGCGGCGTCCTGTCGGTCGACCGCGGCCAGTTGGAGGCCGCCCGCTCGCTCGGGCTCGGCCGCGTCCGGGTGCTGCGGCGGATCGTCGTCCCGCAGGCGATGCGCGCGATCGTCCCCGCCGCCGGCAACATGCTGATCGGCGCCCTCAAGGGCACCAGCATCGTCAGCGTGCTGGCCGTCCACGACCTGCTCTACTCGGTGCAGCTGGTCTACAACCAGACGTACGAGATCATCCCGCTGCTGACGGTGGCCACGCTCTGGTACCTCGCGGTCACCGCCGTGCTCGCGGTCGGCCAGTACTACCTGGAGCGGCACTTCGGCCGCGGCTTCCGGACCGGCGGTGCGCGATGACCACCCTGGTGATCGTCGGCGCGGGGCCGCGCGCCACCGGGCTGCTGGAGCGGATCGTCGCCAACGCGGCCGAACTCCTGCCGCCCGAACGCCCGTTGCACGTCCACCTGGTCGACCCGCATCCGCCGGGCCCGGGCCGGATCTGGCGGCACGAGCAGTCCCCGCTGCTGCGGATGAACTCGATGGCCGAGGACGTCACCATGTTCACCGACGCCTCCTCGACCGTCGAGGGGCCGGTCCGCCCCGGCCCCTCGCTCGCCGAATGGGCCGCCGCCCAGCACGAGTTCGAGCCCTACCGGGAGCAGGACGACCCCGCGGTCGCCGCCGAACTGCGCGCCCTCGCCCCCACCGACTTCCCCACCCGGCGCGCCCAGAGCGCCTACCTGGACTGGGTGTTCCGCCGGGTGCTCGCCCAGCGTCCCGGGCACCTCACCGTCACCGTCCACCGGGCCACCGCCCTGGAGCTGACCGGACCGCCCGACGGACCCCAGG
The DNA here is from genome assembly GCF_039542905.1 of Kitasatospora terrestris. Taxonomy (NCBI): domain Bacteria; kingdom Bacillati; phylum Actinomycetota; class Actinomycetes; order Kitasatosporales; family Streptomycetaceae; genus Kitasatospora; species Kitasatospora terrestris. The sequence goes on along the minus strand of NZ_BAABIS010000001.1, from coordinate 7,324,234 downwards.
AGGTCCGGCTCACCAACACCACCCTGCGCGCCGACCACGTCGTCCTCACCCTCGGCCACCTGGGCTCCGCCCCCGCCGCCGAACACGAGGCGCTCGCCGACTTCGCCCACCGGCACGGCCGCTGCTACCTCCCTCCCGCCTTCACCTCAGACACCGACCTCAGCGCCGTCGCCCCCGGCGAGCACGTCCTCGTCCGCGGCCTCGGCCTCGCCTTCGTCGACCTGGTCGCCCTGCTCACCGAAGGCCGCGGCGGACGGTACGAACGCACCCCCACCGGCCCCGTCTACCGGCCCTCCGGCCGCGAACCCGTCCTCCACGTCGGCTCGCGCCGCGGCGTCCCCTACCACTCCAAGACCGGCTACCGCCTGCAAGGGCCGCCGGCGCCGCTCCCCCGCTACTTCGACGCCGCCGCCGTCGACGCCCTGCCCGGCGGCGACGGGCCGCTCGAACTGCGGCGCGACCTCTGGCCGTTGATGGCCAAGGAGATCGGCTTCGGCCACTACCACGAGCTGTTCCACGCCCACCCGGGGCGGACCGCCCTGCCCTGGCCGGACTTCCTCGCCGCGTACGACCGCCTCGACTGGTACTCCCCCGCCCTCACCGAGCTCGTCGCCGCCGCCGTCCCCGACCCCGCCGACCGGCTCGACCTGGAAGCCCTCGACCGCCCGCTCGGCGGCCGCACCTTCGACACCTCCGAGCAGCTCCAACGGCACCTGCGCGACCACCTCGCCCACGACGCGGACCGGCGCGCCGACCCGGCCCACAGCGCCGACCTCGGCGCCTTCCTCGCCCTGCTCTCGCTCTACGGCCAACTCCCCCGGATCGCCGCCGGCGGCCGGCTCACCGCCCGCTCCACCGCCGAGGAACTCGACGGCTGGTGGTCGGGGTTCTTCAACTCCGTCGCCTCCGGGCCGCCCGGCTTCCGCCTGCGGCAGCTGCACGCGCTCTCCGAGGCCGGCGTGGTCCGCTTCCTCGGCGCCGACCTGCGCGTCACCACCGACGAGACCACCGGCACCTTCCACGCCACCAGCCCCACCGTGCCCGGCCACCACGTCACCGCCACCGCACTCGTCGACGGCCACCTGCCCCGGCCGACCGTGACCCGCACCGACGACCCCCTGCTGCGCGGCCTCCACCGCGCCGGCGAGATCACCGAACGCACCCTCACCGACGCCACCGGGACGTACCGCTCCGGCCTGATCGCCGTCTCCCCGACCGACGGCCGGATCCTCGACCCCACCCTCGGCGGCGCCCCGCACCCCCGCCGCCGCGCCCTCGGCCCGCACACCGACGCCCGCGCGCAAGCCGCCTTCGCCCGCCCCCGCACCGACGCCCCGGCCTTCCGCCAGAACGATGCCGCGGCCCGGGCGATCCTGCGGAGCATCGCCCCGGCGCCCGTCCCGCCGCCGGCGCGACAGCGCCGACCGGCTCCGGTCCCGACCGGCTGACCGCGACGCACTGCACCGCCCCTGGAGCGCGCTGCGCCGTCCCGCCGGAGGCGGTCGCGGTGCGGGCGTGGCGCCGCGGACCCGGCGTCAGCCGCTGCGCGGGGCCGCGAGGCGGGCGAGGTCGGCGGGGTCGTGGGCGCAGATGAGGTCGAGACCCGGGTCCGCGGTGCGCTGGAGGTCGCGCAGGCGCTCCAGGTTGTGCAGGCGGGCCCGGTTGTCGGCCGCCATGAGCCGCTGGAAGGCGACCAGCGCCGGGGGCCGCCGCGCCGCGGGGTCGACGTCTCCGCGGGAGAACCAGGCGTCGCCGCCGTGCAGCAGCCAGCCGCCGTCCTCGCGCCGGACGGCGACGCCGCAGTGCCCGCGGGTGTGGCCGATCAGCGGCACCAGCAGGATCTCCGGGGTGACGCCGGGCAGCGGCCGGGCCGCCTCGAAGCCGTGCCAGCTCTCGCCTCCGGCCTTGTGCTCGACCCAGCGCGGCCCGTGCGCCCACTGCGCGGCGCGGTAGCGGTCGCGCTCGTTCCGGTTCGCCGGGTTCCGTGCGGCGGCCAACTCCTCGGCGAGGACGTGCACCTGGGCCTGCGGGAAGTCACCGAGGCCGCCGGCGTGGTCCAGGTCGAGGTGGGTGAGCACGATGTGCCGGACGTCCTCCGGCCGGTGACCGAGCGCCCGGACCTGGTGCAGGGCGGTCCCGGCGAGGTCCAGCCGGGGCCGGACGGCGGCCCGGAACGGCGCCCCGAGCCGCGCGGGGTCGGCGACGTCGCCCGTCCCGAAGCCGGTGTCGACCAGGATCAGTCCGTCGCCGCTCTCGATCAGCAGGCAGTGGCCGACCAGCCGCCCGACCAGGGCGCCGCCGCTGCCGAGCAGGGCCCGCCCACCGAACGGGCACATGGTGGCGCAGTCCAGGTGGTGGATGGTCATGCGGCCTCCCGGCTCGGTGACGGCGGCCCGTTCGGGACCACCGCTCGACATCGCGCGGATGTTACCACCGGGTCACCGCACCGCTTCCCGCGTTCCCGGATTCCAGACCTCCACACATGTGGCCGGGCTGTGAAGTCTGCGTGTCTGACGCCTTGTCATGTCGCCCTTCGGAACCTACCGTCGTGTGCCGGAAGCGGGCCCACCAGGCCCGCCCCGTCCACCACTTGGAGGCGTCACATGCCCGCAGCCCTGCTCGAACCGCCGTTTCTGATCGACGACGAGGCCCTCGCGTTCGAGGACGACGACCGCACCGACCGCGAGTGCACGGCGTGCCTCGCCGACCCCTGGGTGACCGCCACCACGCGGTTCGCCTGCGAGAACAACTCCTAGCGGTGGCGGGGTCCATCGCCGGCCGCCGCGCCTGGTCCGACGACACCTGGTCGTACCTGAACGATCCGCGGATGCCGGCGGTGGACCACGGCTGGAAACTGCACGTCTCGGCCCGCCCCGGCGACCTCGACCGGGTGACGGAGCTCGTCCTGCCGGTGCTGCTCCGGCACGTCTGCCACGCCAAGTGGGCCGTCGGCCCGGAGACCCTGCGGACGCTCAACTCCGGTGCGTCCGGCGCGGGCGCCGTCGGCAAGGCGGTCACGGTCTACCCCGCGCCGGGGACCGTCACGGCGATCGCCGACGAGCTGGTGGCGGCGCTGCGCGGCTGCGAGGGACCGCGGATCGTCAGCGACCGGCGGATCGACCCCGGAGCGCCGGTCTACTACCGGTACGGACCCTTCACCGGCGACTACCGGACCGGCCGCGGCGGCCGGCTGGAATCGGTGATGACCGGCCCCGACGGCCGGGCCTTCGACGGCCTCGCCACCGCCGCGTACCGGTGCCCGCCCTGGGCCCGCGACCCCTTCGCGGAACGGGATCCGGACACCGGACGGTCCGCGGCGCCCACGTCCGGGCCGACCGGCGGGCATCACCGCGTCACCGGCGGGCGCTACCGCGTCACCGGCGGCATCGCCCGCAAGCCGCAGGGCAACCTCTACCGCGCCGTGGACCTGACCGACGGCCGACCGGTCGTGATCAAGCAGGCCAGGGCCTTCGTCGCCGAGGACGCGTCCGGCTCGGACGCCCGCGACCGGCTGCGCCACGAGCGGGCGGTCCTGACCGCACTCGACGGCGTCCCCGGCGTTCCGCGCGTGCTCGACTGGTTCCGGCACGACGCGGACACGGACGCGGACGCGTACCTGGTGATGACCGACTGCGGCGACCGGGACCTGCGCCGGGAGGTCCAGGAGCGCGGGCCGTTCCGCAACGACGACAGCGGTTCGGCCCGGACGCTCCCCGCACTGGCGCGGGGGCTCCTGCGACTGCTCGACGACATCCACGCGCGGGGCGTGGTGGTCCGCGACCTGAAACCGGACAACGTGGTCCTCGACGCCGAAGGCCGCTGCCACCTCGTCGATTTCGGGATCGGCGCGCTCGGCGGCACCGCCCCGGACGGCGCCACCCCCGGCTACAGCGAGCCGGTCCGGCGGCCGGACGGACCGGCCGGGCCCGCGGACGACCACTACGCGCTCGGCGCCACCCTGCACTTCGCCGCGACCGGACTCGACCCGGTGGTCGTGGGCACCGACACCACGCTCCAGCGGGACCGCACCCTCGAATGCCTGGCCTGGGCCCTCCCCGGCGAGAAGGATTGGCAACTCCGCTCCCTGATCGATGACTTGATGAGCCTCGATCCGGCGGTGCGCAGCGCCGGCGCCGCCCGGCTGCGCTCCGGCGCCCCCGCGGCGGCACCGGTCCGGTCACGGGTGTCCCGGCCACCGCTGCCGGACGACGCGCTGCTCGCCGAGATCGCCGAGCACACCCTCGCGTACTGTGTCGAGGAGGCCCGGCGGATCATCGACCCGGCGAGCTCCGCCCGCGCCGGCGCCCCGACCGCGGTGGACGTCTACGGCGGCACGTCCGGCACCGGGCTGGAACTCCTGCACCACACCGGGCAGTCCGGGGTGCGCGAGACCGTCGACGCCCTGGCCCGGTGGACCGCCGGGCAGCGGCGCAACCTGTCGCCCGGCTTCTGGTCGGGCCGCACCGGCGTCGAACTGTTCCTCACGGCGGCAGCCCCTGCGCCCCACCCCGGCGGCAACCTGCCGGACGGCCGACGCCGCGAGGCGGACCTGGCCAAAGGCCCCGGCCGGTACCGAGGCGCCCGGCCCGAAGAGAACAGGCCCTCCGGCGCCCCGCCCGGGGGCGGCCACCCCGCACAGCCGGAACGGGGACCCGACGGCGGGCTGCGGCAAGGCCCCCGTCCCGGGGAGAACGCGCCCGCCGACCACCTGCCCCGGGCCGGCGGCGGCCCCGCACTGCCCGAGCGGGGGCCGGGCGGCGGGCCGCCGGAGGCGGACCTGATCGAGGGCGTCGCCGGGATCGGCGTCGGCCGGCTGCTGCTCGCCCGGCACGCCCGCGCGGCCGGTGACGACGCGCTCGCCGCCCGGCACCTGGACGTGGCCGCCGCGTGCGAGCGGATGCTGGCGACCGGCGGGGCCCGGCTGACCCCGGCCGGTGCCACGACCACCGGCAGCGCCGCACTGGCCGAGGGCATGGCCCACGGCCGGGCGGGAGTCGCCTACTTCCTGCTCGAGTACGCGGCCGCCACCGGCGACCCGGCGGCCGTCCGGCGGGCCCGGGAGGCGTGCGCGCAGCTGGCCGGGGTGACGCCGCGCGTCCTCGCTGCCGCCGCCCGGCCCGAAGCGACGCGCCGCTACGGCTCGTGGTGCCGCGGCCTGGCCGGGATCGGGACGGTCCTGGTCCGGGCGGCCGACCGGCTGGAGGAGCCCCGGTACCTGGAGCTCGCCCGGGACACCGCCCGCGCCTGCGCGGGCGTCGCACCGCGGATGCCGCTGGTGACCCAGTGCTGCGGGCTGGCTGGCGTCGGCGAGCTGATGGTGGACGTCGCGACGGCCACCGACGACGAGGAGTTCTGGGAAGCGGCCCGGACGGTCGCCGCCCTCGCCCTGAGCCGCAGCGGCGGTACCCGGGCCCGTCCCGTCCTCCCGGACGCGGACCTCGTCCGGGCGAGCGCCGGCTGGGCGGGCGGCTCGGCCGGGGTCCTCGCCTTCTTCCGGCGGCTGCGCGACCGGGGCGGCCCGCGCCTGGGTCTGCTCGACCCGGTCGGGTGAGCGGCCCGTCCGGGGGCGGGCCTGCGGTACTGTCGGCGCCATGAGCGAGATCGTGCGTGCACCGTTCGGCGAATTCCAGGTGGTCCGTAAGGCGTTGGAGGTCTGCGACGACCTCGCCGCGCCGGTGGCCGACGCGTTGAAGAACTGGGACGACCGCGAGGCGGCGGAGTCCGTCCTGTACGTGGACACCGACCCGGCGAATGCCGACACCGCGGTCTTCTGCGAGACGTACGCCGTGCCGCCGGAGCTCTCCGCGAACTGCGTGGTCGTCGCCGCCAAGCGCGGCGGCGAGGTCACCCTCGCCGCAGGCCTGGTCCGCGCCGACCGGCGGCTGGACGTCAACACGGCGGTGCGCAAGCACCTGGGCGCGCGCAAGGCGTCGTTCGCGCCGACGGACGTCGCGGTCGCCGACTCCGGCATGGAGTACGGCGGCATCACCGCGATCGGCCTGCCGGCCGGGTGGCCGCTGCTCGTCGACGAGGCGGTGACCGCGCTGCCGCACGTCCTGATCGGCAGCGGGCAGCGGCGCGGCAAGCTCATCCTCCCCGGCTGGGCGGTCGCCCGGCTCCCCCGCGCGGAGGTCCTCGCCGACCTGGCGATCTGAGGGCCGTTACCGGCCGGGGACGGCGCGGACCGGGTGCTTGCTCAGGATGGACACCCGGTTGAAGGCGTTGATGGCCACGGCCACCCAGATCACCGCCGAGAGCTGGTCGTCCGTCAGCACCTCTCGGGCGACGGCGTAGGCGTCCTCCTGGAGTGCGGCGTCGGCCGGGCTGGTGGTGGCCTCGGCGAGGCCGAGCGCGGCGCGCTCCTGCGGCGTGAACAGCTCGGTGTCGCGCCAGGCGGCGAGCACGCCCAGGCGCTGGGTGGTCTCGCCCGCCTGGATCGCGGCGCGGGTGTGCAGGTGGAGGCAGTACGCGCAGCCGTTGATCTGCGAGACCCGCAGGTTGACCAGCTCCACCAGACGGCGGTCGAGGCCGGCGTCGGCGGCCGTCGCCCGCACCGCCTCGGCGGTCGCCAGCATCGCTTGGTAGGCCCGGGGGCTCTGCTTGTCGACGTAGACGCGGTGCTGCGCGGTGGCGGTGGCGGTGGTCCGGTCGGTCAACCTGGGCTCCTCGGGTCGGCGGTGCGCTTCCTGCTCCATGATAGTTTAATCTGAAACCATTCTGTGAGTCTGGAGGCCGCCGTGACCACCGTCGAGACCGTCGAGACCACCGGGACCGGCCCGCAGGTCGAGGTCCTCCCCGCCCGCGACGTCCCGCTCGGCGGACCGCGCGCGATGACCGTCCGCCGCACCCTGCCGCAACGCGACCGCACCCTCATCGGCGCCTGGTGCTTCGTCGACCACTACGGCCCCGACGACGTCGCCGCGACCGGCGGCATGGACGTCGCCCCGCACCCGCACACCGGCCTGCAGACCGTGAGCTGGCTGTTCAGCGGCGAGATCGAACACCGCGACAGCCTCGGCGTCCACGCCTTCGTCCGCCCCGGCGAGCTCAACCTGATGACCGGCGGCCACGGCATCTGCCACTCCGAGACCTCCACCGCCGCCACCACCGTCCTGCACGGCGTCCAGCTCTGGGTCGCCCTCCCCGAGCAGCACCGGCACACCGCACGCGACTTCCACCACCACGCGCCCGCGCCCGTCCCGCTCGACGGCGGCGAAGCCCGCGTCTTCCTCGGCACCCTCGCCGGCGACACCTCGCCCGTCCCCACCTTCACCCCGCTGCTCGGCGCCGAACTCACCCTCGACCCGGGCGCCACCGTCACCCTCGCCGTCGACCCCGCCTTCGAACACGGCCTCCTCGTCGACCACGGCACCCTCACCCTCGCCGGCACCCCGCTCCACCCCGCCGACCTCGGCTACCTCGCTCCCGGCGCCGCCACCCTCGCCCTCACCAACACCGGCACCACCCCGGCCCGCGCCGTCCTGCTCGGCGGCCCGCCGTTCAGCGAGCAGATCGTCATGTGGTGGAACTTCATCGGCCGCACCCACGAGGACATCGCCCGCGCCCGCGACGAGTGGCAGCAGCAGAGCGACCGCTTCGGCGAGGTCCACGGCTACCCGGGCGACCGCCTCCCCGCCCCCGACCTCCCCAACCTCGCCCTCAAGCCCCGCGGCAACCGTCACTGACCTGCGGGTACCGCGGAGGGCGGCCGATGGGGCAGGGCCCGGCCACCGCCGCTCCTCCGCAGTACCGGCGGGGCCCCGCCCGCAGGTGTGCCGATACGTGACTGATTCGCCCGACGCCCCCGCCGCCTACGGTCGGAGGCATCGGACGGAACACCCCACGACACCCCGGGAGCACCACATGACCGCCTACGCGCTGGCCCAGGTCCACTCGGTCGAGTTCGGCCCCGACATCGTCGAGTACCTGGAGCGCATCGACGCCACCCTCGAACCCTTCGACGGCCGGTTCCTCGTCCACTGCGGCACCTCGGAGACCGTGGAGGGCGCCGGGCCGCAGGGCGGCTCGATCGTCATCGAGTTCCCGAACTACGAGCGGGCCCGCGCCTGGTGGGACTCGCCCGCCTACCGGCAGATCCTGCCGCTGCGCACCCGGCACATGGCCGCCGACATCGTCCTCGTCGAGGGCGTGCCGTCCGGCTACCGCGGCGCGGACGCGCTCGCGCACTGACCCGGCCCGCACAGTTCCCGGCCCGGACGGGAGGCGAGCCCTGTCCGGGCGCGAGAGACGGCGCCCCCGGGCCGGTCAGTGCGGCCGGTCTCCCGGCTCCGCGTTGAGCCAGGCGCCGATCCGCGGCAGGGCCTCGGGACCGCTGTCGCTCTCGACCGACGCGGCGAGGTCGGCGATCGTGACGGCCGCCAGCGACGCGCGCCACGCGGCGTCGGCCGCACCCATCGCCCGGGCGACGGGGCACGGCTTCGTGCACTGCTCCGGCGGCGTTCCCATCGGCCCGCGCTGGCGTATCTCGGTGCAGACGAAGGCCGGGCTCGCCCCGTCGACGGCCTGCACCACGTCCAGCAGGCTGACCTCCGCGGGCTTCTTGGTGAGCACGTAGCCGCCTGTCTTGCCCTGGACCGAGCGCACCAGTCCCGCTCGGGACAGCGCCTGCATCTGCTTGGCCAGATAGCTGGGGGACACGTCGTGCAGCGCGGCCAGCCGGGCCGCCGGCACCGGCTCGTCGGCCGCGGTCAGCACCACGCAGCAGTGCAGCGCCCACTCCACGCCACCCGACAGCTTCATGTCTCCTCCATTTGACTCGGATAAAGAGTATCCGAGTAGAATCCCGGATATCAGATGTCCGAGTTTGGGGGCTCGACCCACCCAGGAGGCGCACCATGAAGATCACCGTCATCGGCACCGGACTCATCGGCTCGCAGCTCGCCGCCGAGCTGACCGCACGAGGCCACGCGGTGACCTCGGCCTCGCTGTCCTCCGGTGTCGACCTGCTCACCGGAGCCGGCCTCGACACGGCACTCGCCGGCGCCGAGGTCGTGGTCAACGCGACCAACTCCCCCACCTTCGACGAGCAGTCGATCGCGTTCTTCCGGACCACCGTCGGCAACCTGCTCGCCGCGGGCGAGCGGGCCGGGGTGCGCCACCAGGTGGTCCTGTCCATCGTCGGCGTGGACCGGGTCCCCGACCTGGACTACTACCGGGCGAAGGTGCTCCAGGAGGAGCTGCTGCGCGGCGGTCCGACGCCGTACTCGATCGTGCGCGCCACCCAGTTCTTCGAGTTCATGGAGCCGACCATGGCGTGGACCTCGGACGAGAGCGCGGTGCGGCTGCCCGCGACTCCGCTGCGACCGATCGCCAGCCGCGACGTCGTCGACGCCCTGGCGGACGTGGCCACCGGTGCACCGCTCGGCGGGGTCCTCGAGGTCGCCGGCCCCGACACCTTCCCGCTCGACGAGATCGGCCGCATGACACTGGCCGCCCGGGGCGACCGCCGCCCCGTCGTCGTCGACGACCGGGCCGGCCTGTTCGCCGCCGTCCCCGGAGACGTCCTGACCCCCGGGCCCGGCGCCCGCATCGCACCGACCCGCTACCGGGACTGGCTCAACGGCTGACCGTGCCCGCGGCTCGCGGAGCCGGGCGGGACAGATCACCGAAGCGCCGTGACAGTCGGCACCGGCCCACGGCGCTTCCCGGAGCCGGACCTCCGGCACGTCGTCTCCCCGGCTGCGGGAGCAACCGATCGGAGTGCGCGGCGGGTGGCTACCCGACGAGGCGGCCGGAGCAGGCCGTACATGTCCTCCCGTCCGTGTCCGGGCACTGGTACCGCAGGCAGCCGAGACAGATGGTGATGTTCTCCGTCCGCCAGGTCACGCCGTGGCAGCGGCAGCGCACCCGGGTGCGGAGCAGGGCGTCCCAGCCCCGGGGGCCGCCGATGGCCGCGTAGCAGGCGTCCACGTACGCACGGGTGAGGTCGTCGTCGGCCCGGTCGTGGTGGCGGGCGTCGAGCCACCACAGGTGGAGGGCGAAGAAGGCGGCGCCGGACGCCAGCCGGTCCTGGCCGCGTCCGCTGCCCGTCCAGGCGGTCACGGCGCGGTCCACGCGCTCCTCGAACGGGGTGCCGCGCCCGTCCGCACCGAAGATCGTCTCGTCCGACGTCCCACCCCTGTTGATCAGACCGGATGCCGGCGTGCGCAGCACGCACGGCGGTTCAGCCTATGTCGCGCTCCTACGACCACTTCTGCCTCGTCGCAGTCCTCGCCCGGGTCGAAGCCGAACAGGGGACCCCGGCAACGACGCCGGCGGCGCACGCCGACGCGGGGTCGGGGTACGCCGCCGTGGGCGGGGCGGGGGCCGGTCACTGGGGATCGCGGTTGAACACCGCCTGCGACCAGCGGTAGCCGAGGACGGTCAGGCCCAGGCACCACAGCAGGGCGATCCACCAGTTGTTGCCGATCTCCGTGCCGAGCAGCAGGCCGCGCAGGGTCTCGATGGCCGGGGTGAACGGCTGGTACTGGGCGACCGGCTGGAACCAGCCCGGCATGGAGTGGACCGGGACGAAGGTGCTGGAGATCAGCGGCAGGAAGATCAGCGGCATGGCGGTGTTGCTCGCGGCCTCCGCGTTGGGGCTGATCAGTCCCATGCCGACGGCGATCCAGGTCAGTGCCAGGGCGAACAGGACGAGCAGCCCGAACGCGGCGAGCCACTCCAGCGGCGTGGCGCCGACCGAGCGGAAGCCGATGGCGACGCCGACGGCACCGACCAGGACCACGCCGGCGACCGCCTGG